>CAZXIJ010000012.1:125313-126821 GCA_964640725.1 uncultured Pseudomonadales bacterium
GTGAATAGGAATTCACGCGTGAATAGGAATTCCCGCCGAACGCAACCGTTGGACCTGACCCCAAGATTTTCGGAGTAGCGCCTTTTGTCCCAGAGCAATGACCCCCAATCGTCATCACCGCTGCTGGACGTGCGTGACCTGCACGTCGAGTTCGATACCTACGGCGGTGTCGTCAAGGCCGTGCGGGGCGCCAGTTTCAGCGTCGATCCGGGGCAAACGCTGGCCATCGTCGGCGAGTCCGGGTGCGGCAAGTCGGTCACGGTCCAGAGCATCATGGGGCTGATTCCCATGCCGCCCGGCCGCATCACCCGGGGGACGGCAACGCTGCGCGGCGAGCACATTCTGGGGCAGCTGAAGGCCGGCGGCCGATCGATCCGGGGCGATCAGATCGGCATGATCTTTCAGGACCCGATGACCTCCCTGAACCCCACCATGACCATCGGCGACCAGATCGCCGAGACCCTGATCGTGCATCGCGGGCAGAGCAAGCAGGACGCCGCCAAGCGCGCGATCGAGCTGCTGGACATGGCACGCATTCCCGAAGCCGCTGCCCGGGCCAAGCAGTACCCCTTCGAGTTTTCCGGCGGCATGCTGCAGCGCGCGATGATCGCTACTGCCATCGCCTGTGAGCCAGACCTGCTGATCGCCGACGAGCCGACCACGGCGCTGGACGTGACCATTCAGGCTCAGGTGCTGGACCTGATGAACGACTTAAAGCGCGAAACGGGCATGGCGATCATCCTCATCACCCACGACCTGGGCGTGGTTGCCCGCATGGCGGATGATGTGGTGGTCATGTACGCCGGCCAGGTCGTCGAGCACGGCGACGTCGACAACCTGTTCTATCACTCGGCCCATCCCTACACCCTGGGCCTGCGCGCGGCCATGCCCACCAATCACCGCACTGCCGACGGCAGCAACGACCAGCTCCAGCCCATCGATGGCAGCCCGCCGGACTTGTTCGCGCCGCCCCGGGGCTGCGGCTACTGCGCGCGCTGTCCGTACGCGGTCGAGGTTTGCCTGGACCGGCCACCGCCCGTGACCACCATCGAAGGCGGCCACGAGGCCCGCTGCTGGCTGCATCACGAGCAGGCGCCGGCGGCAGCCCGGGCCTCGGCACCGCTGTACTACGGCGCGGAGCAGAACTCATGAGCGCCGATGTGCTGGTCGCAGCGCAGGACCTGCGCAAGTACTTCGACATGGGCAAGGGCCGCTTCGTGCACGCCGTCGACGACGTGTCTCTAAGCATCGGCGAACAAGAAATCGTCGGGCTGGTCGGCGAGTCCGGTTCCGGCAAGAGCACCTTCGGCAAAACGCTGCTGGGCCTGCACGACAAGACCGCAGGCACCGTGACCTGGCGCGGCGAGGTTCTGCCGGCTCGCTACTCGCCGCCGGACTTCGCGCAGCGGGCGCAGCAGATGCAAATGATCTTTCAGGACCCCTACTCATCGCTCAACCCGCGCATGACCGTGGGTGAAATCATCGGCGAGGGCCTGAAGCTGCATGCC
>CAZXIJ010000013.1:0-89316 GCA_964640725.1 uncultured Pseudomonadales bacterium
CCTCAGACCAGACCCGGTGCCCCGCGACCCTCGGTCCCTGGGCACCGATGCCTGGACGCAGATCACCGTCGCCGGCAAGCCCGTGCCGCTGCTGCACCGGCCGCCAGCTCAGGCCCAGGCAAGCGGCACCGCGCTCATCGTCAGCCATCGCAGTGACGGTCCGGCGAGCGCTGCCCGCGCCGCGTCCCTGCGTACGGGCCTTGCGCGGCACGGCTTTCATACCTACCTGCTGGCGCTCACGCCCCTGGCCTCGCAGGCGATGGCGCTGCTGGACGATGCTGCCCGCGAGGCCGAAGAAAAACTGCTGGCAGCGCGGGTCAAGGCGGCCGCGGAATTCGTGACTGGACAGCACGCCGGCGAGGCCGCATCGGGCACACAGTTCGCCAACCTGCTGATCAGCGAAGGGGCCTCCGGGCGCTGGCTGCGCCAGTGGGACGGAGCCGGTTTGGATGCGTTGGTCTTTGTCGACGTGCCGCCCCCGCCGCGCCGGGCCGACAACTGGCTACTGGCCGCGGCCCTGCCCAGCCTGGTCGTGCAAACCGATCCCTACCGCTGGTCGCCCGAGCAACCGCTCAGTGCCGGCACCGAGCTGCATTTGCTGCCGCGGCAAGCGCTGCGGCCCCCGGCCGGCATCGGCAGTCGCGCCCGGCCTCGGGAGGACCTGGTGCTGCGAACCGTTCGCGGCTGGGTTCAGCGGCTGTTCGCACCGGATGCCAGGAGCCGTTCGTAGGCTTCCCGATAGCGGGTCATCTGCTCTTCGGCCATTTCGACGTCGTAGGCCGTGGCGCTGGCGGGCAAGCGGTCGGGATGGTAGCGCGCGACGCCGCGCCGGTAAGCCAGGCGAATCGCGTCGCTGGCCGCATCCAGCGGCACGCTCAGCAGCGCTGCCGCCTCTTTCAGCTCCGCGTCGCTGGGCCGGGGCATCGCGCCCGGCATACCGCCCGGCGCGCCGCGGAACTGCGCGCCGGGCGCGTCCTGCGGGGCCCGGGAGGCGCCGCCCCGGAAGCGCAGGAGCGCCCCGAGATCAGCCATCGCCGCTGCGACCGGCGCGGTTTCGCGCAGCTGCGCGGCCCGGCCCAGGCACTCCATCACCAGCGCTTCGCCGCCGGCATCCGGGTGCCCGGCACAGGCAGCAGCCACATCGCTGAAGGGACAGGCCTCTCGCCCTCCAGCGTAAAACCACTTGAGCCCCCGGCGGCAAAAGGCCCGCGAATCGCCGTCAACGCGTGCCGACAAGCGGGCCAGAATCTCCTCCGCCAGGGCCCGATGGGCGGGCAGGACCTCGCCGTCGGTGCCGGCCAGGCGACCCATACTGCACAGCGCAAAGACCCACCAGGGGTTGTAGCTTTCGAGATCCGCAAGGAGCTGCCGCGGCGTGGCTTCCGGGGCCAATCGGGACAGGCGCTGGCGGGCCAGCTGATCCAGCTCGTGGCCCACCCCAAGGGCCATGGCGACCAGCAGGGCCACCAGCCACCAGGGTTCCGGCAACAGCAGATCAGTCAGCACCAGGGTCACCGTGACCAGCAGGGCTTTGGCAAACCAGTTGTTCGTGAGCAGGGCGATGAAGGGTTCTGACAGCACCATGGCCTAAGCATAGGCACCCCAGCGAAATCTGCCTGCGGCCCCCTGCTACACTGCCGGCCGGTCTGCGAGAGGATCCCCATGCCCGCCAACGATTTCTGGATTGCGCCGTCTATTCTGTCTGCCGATTTTGCACGGCTCGGAGAAGAGGTCCGCGCGGTGCTGACCGCCGGCGCTGACATTATCCACTTCGACGTGATGGACAATCACTACGTGCCGAACCTCACGGTGGGGCCCCTGGTGCTGAGCGCGCTGCGCAAGGCCGGCATCGACAGCGTGATGGACGTGCATCTCATGGTGAAACCGGTCGATCGGCTGATCGGCGATTTCCTCGACGCGGGGGCCAGCATCATCAGCGTGCATCCGGAAGGTACCGAGCACCTGCATCGCACCCTCGCGGGGATCCGGGAAGGCGGCGCGCAGGCCGGTCTGGTATTCAATCCAGGCACGCCTCTGACCGTGCTCGAAGAGGTCATGGATCTCGTCGACCTGGTGCTCATCATGTCGGTCAATCCGGGGTTTGGCGGCCAGAGTTTCATTCCCGGCAGCATCGACAAGCTGGCCCGGGCCCGGGCGTTGATCGACGCCTACGAGCAAACCAGCGGCCGGCGCCCGCGGCTCGAGATCGACGGCGGCATCAAGGCCGACAATATCGCCGCTGTCGCGCGAGCCGGGGCCGACACCTTCGTTGCCGGTTCGGCAATCTTCGGCAGCAATGACTACCGCCAGACCATCAGCACCTTCCGCGACGCCCTGGCGGATTGCCGCTGACATGGGCCCGGCAGAAGATCCGGTGCCCGCAGCGCCGCTGGCGCCTTTCGACGGCTACCTGTTTGACCTGGACGGCACCCTGGTGGACTCCGCGCCGGACCTGACCGCCGCCCTGTGTCAGGCGCTCACCTTCGGCGGCTTTAAGCCAGTCAGCGAAGCCACGACCCGGGACTGGGTCGGGCACGGTGCCCGGGTGCTCATGGAGCGTGCCGTTGCGGCCCAGGCGCAAAGCGTCGAGGTCGCAGCGCTGGATGCCATGCACCGGCATTTTCTGGACTGGTATGCCGAGCACATCGCTGACCGCAGCCAGCCCTACCCGGGGGTGGTCAGCGCCCTGCGCACCTTGGCGGATCGCGGTGCCGGGCTTGCCGTGGTGACCAACAAGCCGGCCGGCCTCAGCGCCGCGCTGCTCGAGGCCCTGGACCTGGATCGCTACTTTCCCGTGGTCGTCGGCGGCGATACGGCCGCCAAAGCGAAACCTGACGCAGCGCCGGCCATCCTCGCCTGCGAGCAGCTCGGGCTGGCAACGAGCCAGGTGCTGTTCGTGGGCGATTCCGCAACCGACGTGGGCTGCGCTCGGGCCCTTGGCGCTCCTGTCGCCTGCGTCAGCTATGGCTACCGGGCCGGTATGAGCCTGGATGATCTGGCTGCGGACCACCTCATTGATTCGCTCGAAGCCCTCATTTAGGCTCTGCGCATCATGCGATCTCGTCTGAACAATCTCGATTCGCGCTGGCGTTGGCGAAGCTGCTGAACCCCTGCTGCTGACGCGCGCCCGGCGACCTTCCGGTCCACCGATGATTGTTCCACGCTGACGTCAGCCGCCGGGCGCCCTCGCCCCGGAGCCACGCCCGGGACCCATGCTGACGAGAACGAGATTCGTATCATGAACGCCAACCACTTTGCCGAACTGGCCCAGCAGGGCTACAACCGGATCCCTGTGGTCGAAACGGTCCTGGCAGACCTCGACACACCGCTATCGACCTACCTGAAGCTGGCCCAGGGCCCCTACAGCTACCTGCTGGAATCCGCCCAGGGCGGCGAGCAGTGGGGCCGCTACTCCATCATCGGCCTGCCCGCCCGCACGGTGCTGAGCGTTCAGGGCGAAGAGATCACCGTGACCCACGACGGCGAGGTCGCAGAACAGCTGACGCGATCGGACCCCCTGGCCTTCGTCGAGGAGTTTCGCGGCCGCTACCGGGTTCCGGAAAGCGTCGAGGGCCTGGCCTTGCCGCGGTTCTTTGGCGGCCTGGTGGGATACTTCGGCTACGACTGCGTGCGCTACGTCGAGGGGCGGCTCAAGGACACGGCGCCGCCCGACACATTGCACACGCCTGACATCGTGCTGATGCTGTCCGAGGACCTCGTCGTGTTCGACAACCTGCGCGGCCGCATGCAGCTGATTCGCCTGGTTGATCCCGGGGAATCCAGCTTTGACGAAGCGCAGTCCCAGCTGCGCGCCCGGGCCCGCGCGCTGCAGAAGGCCGCCCCGCCGATTCCGCCGTCCAGCGCCAACCAGCGGGTGAGCGAGGCCGATTTTCAGTCCGAGTTCGGCGAGGCCCGGTTCAAGGAAGCGGTCGAGACCGTGCGCGAGTACATTCGTGCCGGCGATGTCATGCAGGTGGTGCTCGCCCAGCGCATGAGCTGCCCCTTCAACGCTGCGCCCATCACGCTGTACCGGGCGCTGCGCAGCCTCAACCCATCGCCGTACATGTACTTCATGGACCTGGGCGAGTTCCAGATCGTCAGCTCGTCGCCGGAAATACTGGCCCGGGTCGAAGACGGCACGATCATCAACCGGCCCCTGGCGGGTACCCGGCGCCGGGGCCACACCGCCGAGGAAGATCTGGCGCTGGAAGCAGAATTGCTGGCAGACCCGAAGGAACTCGCCGAGCACCTGATGCTGATCGACCTGGGCCGCAACGATGTCGGCCGGGTCGCGCGCACCGGCACCGTCGAGGTGACCGAGCAGTTCGTGATCGAGCGCTATTCCCACGTCATGCACATCTCCAGCAATGTGCACGGCAAGCTCAAGGACGGTCTGTCGACCATAGACGTGCTGAAGGCCACCCTGCCCGTCGGCACCCTGTCTGGCGCGCCGAAAATTCGCGCCATGGAAATCATTGACGAGCTGGAACCAGTCAAGCGCGGCATCTACGGCGGCGCCGTGGGCTACATTGCCTGGAACGGCAACATGGATACAGCCATCGCGATTCGCACTGGCGTCATCAAGGACGGCAAGCTCTACATCGAGGCCGGCGGCGGCGTGGTCGCCGATTCGCAACCGCGCCTGGAGTGGAAAGAAAGCATGAACAAGGGCCGCGCCATCTTTCGCGCAGCCGCCGCGGCAGAAGCGCGGCTGGAAGACCTGTCCCTGCTCAGCGCCGCTATCCAGGCGACGGAAGACGCGGAGGCCGCACGATGATCCTCATGATCGACAACTACGACTCCTTCACCTACAACGTCGTGCAGTACCTGATGGAACTCGGCGCCGACGTGGTCGTGCATCGCAACGACGAGATCACTCTGGCAGACATCGCGCGGCTGGCACCGAGCAAGATCGTGATTTCTCCCGGTCCCTGCACCCCCTCGGAAGCCGGCATTTCCATGCCGCTGATCGAGCGCTTTGCGGGCCAGCTGCCGATCCTTGGGATCTGTCTGGGTCACCAGAGCATCGGCCAGGTCTTCGGCGGCCAGGTTGTGCGCGCCCGGGAAGTCATGCACGGCAAGACGTCACCGATCCATCATCACGGCAGCGGCGTGTTTAGCGGACTCCCGGAGCCCATGACCGCGACCCGCTATCATTCGCTGATCGTCGCTGACGACAGCTTGCCGGACTGTCTGGAGGTGACCGCCTGGACGCAGCGCGATGGCCAGCGTGACGAGATCATGGGCTTTCGGCATCGCGAGCACGACATCGAAGGCGTGCAGTTCCATCCGGAATCCATCATGACGCCGGACGGGCACAGCCTGCTGAACAACTTTCTGGAGCGATGAACATGGAACTGCGTGAAGCGCTGGAACGAATCGTCCACGGCGGCGACCTGAGCAGGTCCGAAGCATCCGCCGTGTTTGCGCAGGTCATGGCAGGCACGCTGACCGCAGGCCAGATCGGCGGCCTCCTGACGGCCCTGGCCACCAAGGGCGAGACCGCCGACGAGATCGCCGGCGCAGCCGATGCCATGCGCGCCGTGTCGACCCGCGTCGACACCACCGCCGCGCCCCTGGTCGATACCTGCGGTACCGGCGGCAGCGGCATGAAGCTGTTCAATATCTCGACCGCAGCGGCCTTCGTGACCGCCGCGGCCGGCGGCGCGGTTGCCAAGCACGGCAACCGCAAGATGACGAGCACCAGCGGCAGCGCCGATGTGCTTGAAGCCGCCGGCGCCAACCTCAACCTCACGCCTGCGCAGATCGGGCGCTGCGTCGAAGAGATCGGCATCGGCTTCATGTTCGCGCAGGCCCATCACAGCGCCATGCGGCACGCCGCGCCGGTGCGGCAGGAGCTGGGCGTTCGCACCCTCATGAACATCCTCGGCCCGATGACCAACCCGGCCGGCGCCCGGCGCCAGGTGATGGGCGTTTACGCCGCAGAACGCATGCAGATCGTGTGCGAGGTGCTGATGCGTCTGGGCAGCGAGCGCGCGCTGGTCGTGCACAGCGAAGGGCTGGACGAAATTCGCCTGGATGCCCCGACGCAGGTCGCAGAGCTGAAGGACGGCCGCATCGAACGCTACGAAATCGTGCCAGAAGACCTGGGCATCGAGCGCCAGAGTGTCGACGCGCTCCGGGCCGGCTCGGTAGAGAACAGCCGAGCCCTGCTCGAAACCGCGTTGAAGTCCCCCGACTCTGCCGCGGCGGACATCGTGGCGCTCAATGCGGGCGCTGCAATCTATGTCGCGGGGCTGGCCAACACGCTGAAGCTGGGCACGGCCATGGCTCAGGACGCCATCGCTTCTGGCCTGGCGCACGAACGCTTCAAGGAGTTCGTGCGCATCACCGCACTGATGGGAGAGCCCGCATGAACCGGCCCGGGGGCAACGCGACTGGCACGATTCTGGACGAGATCCTCGAGCAAAAAGCGCAAGAGGTCGAGCGCCGGAAAGCCCGCCGATCTCTGGACGCGCTAAAGGCCGAAGCCCGGGCACTGCCCCCATGCCGCGGCTTTGTTGCCGCCCTCAAGGCCAAGACCGCGAACGGCGAGCCCGCCGTGATCGCCGAGATCAAAAAGGCGTCGCCCAGCAAAGGCGTCATTCGCGAAGACTTTGAACCGGCCGCGCACGCGGTCAGCTACGAGCGCGCGGGCGCCGCCTGCTTGTCCGTGCTGACCGACGAGCCGTTTTTTCAAGGCCACGACGATCACCTGCAGGCCGCCCGCAACGCCGTTGCCCTGCCGGTGCTGCGCAAGGACTTCGTCGTCGACGAGTACCAGATCTACGAGGCCCGGGTGCTGGGCGCAGACTGCGTGCTGTTGATCGTTGCAGCGCTGGACATCATGCGCCTCACGACCATGTACCAGTGTGCAAAAGACCTGGGGCTGGACGTGCTGATCGAAGTGCACGACAGCAAGGAACTGGCCGCGGCACAGACGCTGCAGCCACCGCTGATCGGCATCAACAATCGGAATCTGAAAACCTTCGAGACCAGCGTCGACCACACCCTGGCTCTGGCGCCCAACGTGGCCTCAGGAACTCAGGTGGTGACAGAAAGCGGGATCAACGATCCAGGCGTGGTGAAACTGCTGCGTCGCAACGGCATCGGAACCTTCCTGGTGGGCGAGGCCTTTATGCGGCAGACCGATCCCGGTGCCGCGCTGCAGGCGCTGTTCCGGGACTAGAGCGCGCGCGCGAGCGCCGCGACGGTACCCGAGCCCAGCACGTTCACATCCACTGCCGGGGTACCACGGTAACGCAGGTCCCCAGACCCGAGGACGCTGCCCTCAAGCGCTTCGTCAACGCTGATCTCCGCATCGCCCGAGCCTGCGATGTTGATCTGCGCGAGCCGCGAAGACAGGCCCTGGGCCCGATAGCCGCCGGAGCCGGCAATGTTCAGACGCTGCGCCTCGGCGCGGCCGGTGAGCTGCACGTCGCCGCTGCCGGAAATGTTGGCGCTGGTCGTGTCGACCGCGAGCGCGTCGACCTGCGCCGCGCCAGACCCGGCCAGGCTGACCGCAAAGACGTCGCCGGTCAGGGCCGGGATGCTGACGCTGGCGCTGCCGCTGACCGACAGATCAAAGCGCGCGCTGTCGAGCGCGTCGGTCGTGACGCCACCGCTGCCGGCCACCGCCAGGGCCTTCAGCGTTTCATAGGCCACTGCCACCTTGATGCCAGCAAGATCGACTTTGCGCCAGCCGCGCTTGCGCTCGATCACCAGCGTGCCGTCCTCGACCCTGACGGCGATGGCCTCAAGCTGCTTGTCTGTGGCCTCGATCTCGACCGCCGGCAGGGCCGCACGCGCGAGGGTCAACGAGCCCGGTAGCGCGTAGCGCACGGCGTCGAAGGCAGCCAGGGCATCGCCACCGGTTGAGCGGTCCGCCGCATCGACCAGGCTCGTCCATAACAGAACGCCGGCAGCCAGAAGTCCTGCGAGAATCAGATGGATCCGGGACATGACACAGCGTCTTTTCACATAAGGTTCACTGCACCCTAATCAACCGCTGACGGTGACGCAACAGACACAAAAAAGGCGGCCCATGGCCGCCTTTTCGGACAAGAAATTGCACGTCCTTGTGCCCGGCCCCGCGTTCGATCCATCGAATCGCGCAGCCGTGTCCTTGTTGTCGCGGTGGGCTCAGCGGGTGCCGAAAACCACCATGGTCTTGCCCTTGACGCTTACCAGGCCCTGGTCCACCAGAGTCTTCAGTACCCGTCCGACCATCTCCCGGGAACAACCGACGATGCGGCCGATTTCCTGACGGGTAATCTTGATCTGCATGCCGTCCGGATGCGTCATGGCATCAGGCTGCTTGGTCAGTTCCAGCAAGGTGCGCGCCACTCGGCCCGTCACGTCCAGGAACGCCAGGTCGCTGACTTTCTGCGTCGTGCGGTTCAGGCGGTCTGCCAGCTGCTTGCCTACGGCGTAAAGCAGCTCGGAGTGCTTGCTGGCCAGTTCCTTGAACTTGCCATAGGACAGCTCAGCAACTTCGCATTCGGTCTTGGCCTTGACCCAGGCACTGCGCGGCGCATCGTCAACGAACAACGGCATCTCGCCAAAGAAGTCGCCCTTGTTCAGATAAGATACGATGATCTCGCGACCTGACTCGTCCTCGACCAGCACCGTCACGGAGCCTTTCAGGATGTAGTAAATCGAGTCGCTTTTGTCGCCGGCGTAGATCAGAGTGCTCTTCGCCGGATACTTGCGCCGATGCGCTGCCGTCAAAAACGCATCGAGATGCGAGTTGTCTTGCGTGTTCGGCTGCATGCCAAACGTCTTCGTTGCCAGAGGTCGTTTGGCATTTACGCTGCCAAACTGAGGGTTCTTCGCTGCAAGCATTTGTGTTCCGCTCCTTCGTCACGCCTTGCGATGAATGAATACTGGCACACGGCTTTTGACTGGAACGAGACCTGGTCGACAAACGGCGCGCTTTCACAGTATGAGCGGTCGCTGGATCACTGATTTCAGGGGTTCGCGGTCACGGGATTGCAAACACAGGAGCAAACAGCGGTTGCCATGCAGGCCAATATAGAGTGGGTTGAGAAGGTACGGTTTCACGCTTCGAGCGGTTCTGGGCACCAGGTCACGGTCGACGGGGCTGCCGAGGCTGGCGGCGAAAACGCCGGGGCACGGCCCATGGAACTGCTGCTGATGGGGCTCGGCGGCTGCACCGCCTACGACGTGATCACGATTTTAGGCAAATCCCGACAGACCGTGACCAGCTGCGTCGCCGAGCTCGAAGCCACGCGCAGTGACGGCGTTCCCGCCGTGTTCGAGGCCATTCACGTGCACTTCCGGATCAAGGGCGAAAATCTTGACGAATCCAGGGTCCGGCGCGCCGTTTCTTTGTCAGCAGAAAAGTACTGTTCAGCCTCCATCATGCTGGCCCGGGGCGGGGTCAGGATCACCCACGCGTTCACCATTGAGCAGGACTGAAGCCATGGCCCAACGCCCCCCTGCCCAGGCCGGGCTGCGACACGTCGCGCTGTTCGTGCCGGACCTCGACGCCTGCGAGCACTTTTACTGCACGGTGCTGGGCATGAAAGAAGAATGGCGACCGGATGCCGACAATCTCTACCTGTCTTCCGGCAACGATAACCTGGCGCTGCACCGGGCCACGGCGCCAGAGCGCGAATCGCCTGCTGGCAGCCCGGGGCTCGACCACATCGGGTTTGTCCTCGACCAGATCGAACACGTGGATTTGTGGCACAGCTTCCTGCAGTCGCAGCAGGTGCCGATTGCCCAGCCGCCCAGAACCCATCGGGACGGCGCCCGCTCGCTGTATTGCCGGGACCCGGCAGGCAATCTGGTGCAGCTGATTTACCATCCACCCATCGCGGGCTGGCGCGGCTAGCGATCCTGGCCGGATCAGACTTTCCTTCACACAGAACCAGCCGTTGATCTGTGAAAGCGATCACGGACCTCGCCGCGACGCGATCATAGGCTGTGTCTTCAGCAACGCTACAGGGCCTGCGCGTGACGAGCACTTCTTTACAACGATTCGAAGGTCGCATCTACGCGGCAGAAGGGCAGCTCCACATGGTGGTGGCCGTCGACAACGCCGCCGCGACCGCTCAGGTCAGCACCCGCATAGACGGAAGTCACGTGCTGCTGACGGTGCCGCTCACCACAGTCCGCGGCCACCTTGCGGAAGGCGGCGACCTGGACCTCAAGGGCATGGGTCGCAGCGGCAAGGCCAGGGTTCAGCAGCGCAGCGGCGGGTGGTTCTACTCGACTCGCGAAGGCCTGCAAGGGCCTTTTCCCACCGAGGCCGCCGCACAGCAGGGGCTGGACGCCTACGTGCTGGGACCGATGACAGCCACCGGCTAATTTGGCTCTCAGCCTCCGAATTCGATAGCATCCCTGCAGGCCGCGACGCCATGTCGCGACATGCACGAGGGTGTCAGCATGCCAATGTCCCGCCGATTTTCACGAATTCGTCAATTAAATGCGCTTTTTAGAGCTCTATCTTGCGTATTTGTCCTGGTGCTCAGCGCTAACGCCGGCGCCAAGGAAATGGACCTGACCCGCTGCGCGTTCTCCCAGCCGCCAGTCATTGCCGAGGGCGCGACCGCGACTCAGGAACAGATGACAGCCAGCGCGACCGCGGTCCGCAGCTTTATGGGCGCCATGCAGGACTCCCTGGATTGCCTGGAAGCGGCGGAGAAAGCGATGGGGGACGAGATCACCGAAGAACAGAAAATCATGGTCACCGCGGCCTACAACTCCGGCGTGGACAAGCTCAACAAGATCGCCGAGCGCTACAACAGCGAAGTGCGGGCTTTCAAAAACCGCTGAGCCGCTAAAGGTGATAGGTCGTACGGGTCATCACCTGCGCGGCCAACCGCATCAATCCCTTCACCGGCGCGGGAAACTCCGCGCCTCCGGCCTGCAGCGCTTCTTCGCCGTGCCGGGCTTCATCCTCACGCATCTGCATCAGAATATCCCGGCTGCGCGCGTCGTCTGCTGGCAGCCGCTCCAGATGCTCGTCCAGGTGTCGGCAGACCAGGTCTTCTGTGGCTTCCACAAACCCCAGGCTGGTGCGGTCGCCGAGCAGCGCGGTGGCGGCGCCCATGGCGAAGGAGGCCCCGTAAAAAAGAGGCCCGAGCCGGCTGGGGCGGGCTTCCAGCTCCGTCAGCCGCGTCTCGCACCAGGCCAGGTGGTCGGTTTCCTCCCGGGCGGCAGCCCGCAGCTGGTCGCGGACCGCAGCACTGCGAGCGACCAGTGCCTGGCCGTCATAGAGCGCCTGGGCGCAGACTTCACCCACATGGTTCACCCGCATCAGGCCCGCCGCGTGGGCCCGTTCGGCGTCTTTAAGATCCGCCGGGGCGCTGCGCGCAGGCAGGGGTCGGGCCGCATGGCTTTCGCCAGCGACGGTTCGCAGCGCGCGGTCAAAGCCGACGATGAGGTTGTCTACAAATGCCATAAGCGCTGACAGGATCCCGGTTATTGCCTTCGAGCAACCGCTATTCTAAGCCCCTGATTGTGAAGGAACACAATGCGAGAGGCCGTCATGGCAGACACCAAAGACCTGGGCATGATCATCGACGCCAATATTCCGCTGGTGGCGATCGAGTCTCCGGACGAACGCCGGGTGCTCGCCCTGTTGCTGCGGCTTTCCCTGAACCGCGGCATGCGCTTTTACGAGTGGACGGCAACCCGCGGCCTGCGTCGCGGCGGCCTGGACGGCCAGCCACAGGAAACCGGGGCGCACCTGGAACCCGAGGCGCTTCTCGCCCATATCGCCAGCGAGCCGGGCCCGGGCCTGTACGCGCTTTGCGACTTCCACTCGTACCTGAAAGACGAGCCGAAAATCCTGCGCTACCTGAAGGACATCGCGCTTGCTCAGGAGCAGCTCGGCAACACCATCGTACTGATCAGCCATCAGCTGACCGTGCCCGCCGAGATCGGCCGGTTTACCGCCAAGTTTGAGCTGCGTCTGCCCAGCGACGAGGAACTCATGGCGCTGGTACGGCAAATCGCCAGGGAATGGTCCAGGCGCAACAGCGGGCGCAAGGTCAAAACTGACAACGACACCCTGGCGCGGCTCATCGCCAACCTGCGCGGCGTCTCCCACGCCGATGCCCGGGTCCTGGTCCGCCACGCGATCTTCAACGACGGCGCCATCACCGAGTCCGACCTGCCAGACGTGAACCGGCTCAAGTTCGATCTGCTGGACGCCGAAGGCGTGCTGCAGTTTGAGTACGACACGGAGGTCTTCAGCAACGTGGCCGGCCTCGAAAACCTCAAGCAGTGGCTCGCCCTGCGGCGCGAAGCCTTCATCGAAGCGCAGCAGGACCGGCCTCGCGGGGTGATGCTGCTGGGGGTTCAGGGCGGCGGCAAAAGTCTCGCTGCCAAAGCGATTGCCGGCTTCTGGGGCCTGCCGCTGGTGCGGCTGGATTTTGGCGCGCTGTACAACAAGTTCTTTGGCGAGACGGAGCGCAACCTGCGCAACTCCCTGAAGCAGGCGGAGATGATGGCGCCGTGCGTTCTGTGGATGGACGAAATCGAGAAAGGCATCGCCACCGGCACCAGCGATAACGCGACATCGAAACGCGTGCTCGCCACGCTGCTCACCTGGATGGCCGAGAACGACAGCGCGGTGTTCATCGTTGCGACCAGCAACGACATCGCCGAGCTGCCCCCGGAGCTGGTGCGCAAGGGACGCATGGACGAAGTGTTCTTCGTCGATCTGCCGGACCGGGACACGCGGGCCGAGATCTTTCGCATTCACCTGCGCAAACGCCAGCTGGATCTGGCGGCCTACGACATGCTCGCCCTTGCCGATGCCACCGACGGCTACACCGGTGCCGAGATCGAAGAGAGCATTGTCTCGGCGCGCTATCTGGCCAGCGCGCGCTCCGAGGTGCTGAGCCAGCAGGATGTACTGGCCGCCATCCATCGTACCTACCCGATGTCTGTCATGCGCGCCGAGAGCATTGCTCAGCTGCGCCACTGGGCGCAGGACCGGACCGCGCCGGCGTAGCGCGATCATCGGTACCGTCCAGCAGGACCACCGCCTGCAGCCCGCGCTGCAGCAACAGGAAGACCGCCAGGGCCCGGGCCGGGACAGAGCCCCCGGTGACCGCATAGCTGGCATGCCGGGACAGCTCATCAAGGTGCAGGCGCAGGTCAGCCAGCGGCAACTGCAAGGCGCCGGCCATCGCCCCCTCCCCCAGGTTCAGCAGCTGGCTGCCGGCAACGGCCGGCGCGCGCGCAAAGGGCACCACGCCGTGCACCAGCAACTCCAGGAAAGGGCGTCGAGGCAAGCTCATCAGGGTCGCCGCTGACAACAGGGTGACCGACGCGTTGCGGCGAGCGCCGCTGATCAGTGCGTCTTCGCCGAAAAAGTCCCCTGGACCCAGATAGGCCAACGGCTGCGCGCCGCGATGGACCACGGCCTGGCCCTCGCGAAGCACGAAGAAGCGATCACCGCGCGCGCCCTGCTGCAGCACCCGGTCACCGCGCTGCCCCTGCTCTGGGCTCATGCCCCGAAGGATGCGCTGCCAACGGCCCGTGTCGAGCCGGCGCAGCAACCGCGAGTCAAAGAACCGGACCAGCCAGGGCTCGTGCTCAAACTGCAGCCCGTTGAGGTCGCCGCCGATATCTTCCAGCAGAAATCGCAGCGGCTGCGTCTCGATTTGCAGCACATGCACCGCATCGGGGGCGTAGACGGCCCCGGCACCCGGGTAGAACGGCGCCCGCGCTTCCGGCGCGCTCGCGCGCAAGGTCAGGGGCTGCCCGACGCCGCGCTTGATGCGCAGCCGCCCGCGCGTCAGAAAGTACAGCCCGGACAACCGGCGCCCGGGCCGCAACAGCCACCGGTTCCCCGGCAGCACGAGGGCCTGGGTATGGCTGGCAACGGTTTCCAGTTCAGCACCAGTCAGGTGCGCGAAGGGCTGCAGGTCTCTGAGCGTATCGGCAAGCATGGCGACACAGTGCCGCAAGCGGGCCCCGGGGACTGCCAGTCAGAAACGGCGGTTCCTGTACGGCAGGAGCGAGACGGCGCGACCGTTCCTGCAGGCGCGCCAACCCTGGGCCTGGCCACCGCCTCTAGTCGCCGGCCGTGATGGCCCGGTGCCCGATATCCTTGCGGAAGTAACAGCCATCGAAGTCGACGGCCGCAACCCCTTCGTAGGCCCGGCGCTGCGCCGTCGCAACATCGTCGCCCAGGCCCACCACGCACAGCACGCGACCGCCGCTGGTCGTGATCGCATCGCCCTGCTGCCGGGTCCCGGCGTGAAAAACCCGCAGGCTTTCTTCCGGCGCGGGCACCGCGCGCACGGGCATGCCTTTGGCATAGCTGCCCGGGTAGCCCTCGGCCGCGAGCACGACACCGAGCGCCGTGCGCGGATCGAAGCGCAAGGTGACGTCCGCAAGGCCGACAGTCACTGCCGCGCAGCAGGCCGAGAACAGATCGCTGCGCAGCCGCATCATGATGGGCTGCGCTTCCGGATCGCCAAAGCGGCAGTTGAACTCGATCACGCGCGGCGCGCCGCTCGAATCGATCATGAGCCCCGCGTAAAGAAAGCCCTGATAGGGCATGCCATCGGCCTGCATGCCAGCCAGGGTGGGCTCAATCACCTCGCGCATGACGCGTTCGTGCAAGGCGTCATCGATCAGCGGCGCGGGCGAGTAGGCACCCATGCCGCCCGTGTTCGGCCCTTGATCACCGTCGTCCCGGGCCTTGTGATCCTGGGAGCTGGCAAAGGGCACCGCCCGCTCGCCGTCGCACAGACAGATGAAGCTGGCCTCTTCCCCCGGCAGGAACTCCTCGATCACGACCCGGTGGCCGGCATCCCCAAAGGCGTTGCCGCTGAGCATATCGCGCACGGCCTGCTCAGCCTGTTCACGGGTTTGCGCCACGACCACGCCCTTGCCAGCCGCCAGGCCGTCCGCTTTGACAACGATCGGTGCACCCTGCTCATGCAGGTAAGCCAGAGCCGCGTCGAGATCTGTGAAGCTTTCATAGGCCGCAGTGGGAATGCCGTGCCGCGCCAGGAAAGCTTTGGTGAAGGCCTTGGAACCCTCGAGCTGCGCTGCGGCCCGGCTGGGCCCGAAGCACAGCAGCTCCCTCGCATCAAAGTAGTCGCGAATGCCTTCGACCAGCGGCGCTTCCGGACCCACGACGGTGAGCGCGACATCGTTCGCGCTGGCAAAGTCCGCAAGGGCTGGCAAGTCCAGCACATCGATCGCGACGTTCTCGCAGCCGGGCTCTGCGGCGGTGCCTGCATTGCCCGGCGCAACATAGACTCCGGTTACCGCAGGGCTGGAAGCCAGCCGCCAGGCCAGAGCGTGTTCGCGACCGCCGCTGCCGATCACCAGTACTTTCATGCGCCTGCCTTGCCGCTCGGGCCCTAGTGCCGGAAGTGCCGGGTGCCGGTCAACATCATCGCCATGCCGTGCTCGTTGGCCGCAGCAATGACCTCCTCGTCCCGCATGGAACCGCCCGGCTGGATGACGGCGCGGATGCCGGCCTGGGCAGCCGCGTCAATGCCGTCCCGGAAGGGAAAGAACGCGTCCGATGCCATCACCGAGCCCGGCACCGTCAGCCCCTCCTCCGCGGCCTTCAGGCCGGCGATTTTCGCGCTCACCACGCGACTCATCTGGCCGGCGCCAACGCCAATGGTCTGGCCGTCCCGGGCGTAGACGATCGCGTTCGACTTAACAAACCAAGCCACGGTCCAGGCGAAGTGCAGGTCCGCAAGCTCGCGCTCGCTGGGCGCCCGCTCGGTAACCACCCGCAGCTGGTCTTGGGCGAACACCAGCTCATCGGCATCCTGTACCAGCAACCCGCCGCCAACGCGTTTCAAATCCAGGCCCCGGGGTTGCTGGCCTGGCGCACCCGTAGACAGCAGACGCACATTCTTTTTTTGCCGGGCGACTTCGATCGCTCCGGCATCGACCTCGGGCGCGACCACAACCTCGACGAACTGGCGCTCGAGGATCGCTTCGAGGGTCGGCCCGTCGAGGGCCTGATTGAAGGCAATAATGCCGCCAAAAGCCGATGTCGGGTCGGTCGCAAACGCGCGATCGTAAGCGGCCCGAGGCGTCGCGCCGAGCGCCACGCCACAGGGGTTCGCGTGCTTGACGATAACGCAGGCGGTTTCGCTCAGCGCGCTGACACACTGCAGCGCGGCATCGGTGTCAGCAACGTTGTTGAAGGACAGCGCTTTGCCCTGATGTTGCGTCAGCGCTGCAACCGTTCCGGGTCGCGCTGGCGTCTCGCCGTAAAACGCCGCCTGCTGGTGCGGGTTCTCGCCGTAGCGCATGTCCTGCAGCTTGCGCCAGGTCAGGGTCATGCTCGCCGGCAGCTCGCTGCCATCTTCCAGCTGCCCGGCGAGGTAACCGGCGACCATCGCATCGTAGGCCGCCGTGTGGCGGAAAGCCGCCAGCGCCAGGGCGGAACGCAGGGCGCCGTCGCTGCCGCCATCCCGCACAGCCGCAAGGACCCGGTCGTAGTCCGACGGCTCGACCACAATCATCACGTCGCGATGGTTCTTGGCCGCCGCGCGCACCATGGTTGGCCCGCCGATGTCGATGTTCTCGATGGCCAGATCAAAGGTGCAGTCCGGCCGCGCGACGGTGGCCGCAAAGGGATACAGGTTCACCACCACCAGGTCGATGGCATCGATGTCGTGCTCGGCCATGACCGCATCGTCCTGGCCGCGGCGGCCGAGGATGCCGCCATGGACCTTGGGATGCAGCGTCTTGACCCGGCCGTCCATCATTTCCGGAAAGCCGGTGTAGCCGGACACTTCCGTGACCGACAGCCCGGCCTCCGTGAGCGCGCGCCAGGTGCCCCCGGTCGACAGCAACGCCACGCCGGCTTCGGCCAGCCCGCGGGCAAAGGGCACCAGTCCGTTCTTGTCGGAGACACTCAGCAAGGCCCGCCGCACCGGGCGGCGTTCGGTGCCCGGCTGCGGGTCGGTATTCGATTCGGTCATCAGGCGTTTGCTACTCTGCTCAGTTGCGGGTCCAGCGCCAGCAGCATCGCGAGCTGCGCATCGGCATCTTCCAGGGCGTTAAAGCGCGCACGGTGTTCCCGGGCGACGGTCTGCGGCAGATCGGCCTGGTCGAGATACCAGCCCACATGCTTGCGCGCGATCCGGGACCCCGCCCGAGCGCCGTAAAAATCGTGAATCGCCGCCACGTGCCGGGCTGCAAAGGCACCCAGGAACGCGGGCGCTGCAGGCATGGGCCGCCCGGCCAGCGCCGCTGCGAGCTGCCCGGGAAACCACGGCCGACCGAGAGCGCCGCGACCGATCATAATGCCGTCGACCCCGGTGCTGGCGATAACGCGGCGTGCATCGGCGATGCTGACAATATCGCCGTTGGCAAACACCGGAACAGCCAGCCGGGCCTTGATGCCCGCGACCGTGTCAAATTCTGCCTGGCCCTTGAAGCGGCAAGCCCGGGTTCGGCCGTGCACCGTCAGCGCCGCAATGCCGGCGTCTTCCAACTGCAGCGCTACCGCCAGGCCGTTGCGGTGCTCCCGGGACCAGCCGGTGCGCATTTTGGCGGTGACCGGCACCGGCACGGCTGCGACGACCGCGCGCACGATGTCGGCCATGAGCCCCTCGTCGCGCATGAGGGCCGAGCCCGCGGCTTTCTTGCAGACCTTCTTGGCGGGGCAGCCGAAGTTGATATCGATGATCTGCGCGCCGCCGGCATGCATCTCCCGGGCGACAGCAGCCATGGTCGCAGGCTCGCTGCCCGCAATCTGCACAACGTGCGGGCAGTCGCCGCCGACTTTGACGCGCCGGCGCTTGCTCTTCTGCCGCTCCCAGTGCGCGGGGCGGTCATCGACCATTTCCGAGGCCACGTAGCCGGCACCGAGCTGCCAGGCCAACCTGCGGAACGGCGCATCGGTAATCCCCGCCATCGGCGCGAGCAGAACAGGATTGCGGAGCTGATGGGAGCCGATGGCGACCAAGCGCGGGCCCTGGCAACGGGAGGGCGGCCATCATACCGCCCGGCGGGCACAGCTCAAGATGTGCGGGCTAGCGGAAGTCCATCTTGTAACTCACCGCCGTCGGGCCCGGATCCTTGATCTCCAGGCGAATCCGCACCGGCGTGCGGGACGCAATGTTTTTCGCGCCTTTCAGCTCGCCGGCGAGGTACTCCTCGGGGTCGAAGCGGCGACCCGCCACGACCTTGCCGTCGATGTCCTTGAAGGTCAGCTCGATGACCGGGAATGCCTGGGCAAACTCCGCGTTGTTCACAATCACCGTGTCGACAGCCAGGGCGTCCGGCACGTCTGGATGGCTGCGCACACTCAGGTTGCGGCTCTCCATGCGATCCAGCGCCTTCAGGGGCGGAAGCTCGCAGCCGACCACCGGGCAGAGCGCGCTGTAAATGCCGCGCAAAGAGGGGTTCTGGGACCAGCTCGCAAACTGGAACACCAGCACCTGGCCCACCAGCAACAGCGCCCCCACCAGGACCAGCGACACCATGAGCCAGCGTCGCTGCGGTGCCGCTTCCGGCAACGCGTCGCTCTGCTTGGCGCTCAACCGCGCAAAAGGATCTTCTTCCGGAACTCCCTCCGAACCTGCCTCTTTGGCCTTGGCATCGGGTTTGGCATCGGCCTTTGCTTCGACCTTGGTTTCGACCTTGGTTTCGGTCCCGGCAGGAGTCGGCGGCCGTTCTCGCCCTGTGTCTCGCTTGCCGTGGTCGGGCTCGGGAAAGCCGGCCGCGACCGCTGCAGCAAGGGCCCCGGCGTCATCATCCCCTGCAGGCTCCGGCAGTTTGCCCGCGGCAGGCTTCCCGGGCGTCTGAGTCGTTGTTTGGGCCGGCGTCCGGGCCGCTTTGGCAGAGGAGGGAGCGCTCGGGGGCAGCTTGGCCGCTTCAGGTTCTGTCTTTGCCTGGCGCCGACCGCCTGCGGGCTTTTTCGGCGCCGGGGCAGCGCTGTCTGCGTCAGGTGCTGTCTCGGCGCCGCCGGGCCCGCTGGCCCGGTCCAGCGATGCCGAGGGCGCAGCGGCACTGAGGCCGACGTCCTCCAGCTCGATATCCTCGAGCTCGCCGCTGAACAGCGTGTCGCTGTCATCAGCCGGGCCTTGCGACGTCGGTTGAGAAGGGGCTGACGGCGCCTTGCCGCCCGCTTCGGCCCGTCGCAGGGCTGCCAACGCCTCTTTCGCGGAGAGGCCCTCAGGAATGGCCGCGCTCGGGGCCGCTGGTGCCGGCTTTTCCTGCTGGCGCGGGCGGCCGGGGGCCGGTGTCGGCGCTTCCGCACTGGCGTTGCCGGCGGCCTCCACAACCGGCGCTTCTGCGCCCGTCTGTGCGCCCACCGGGTCGGCTTCGAGCTCATCGAGCAAGCTGTCGAGGGCATCGACGGCGTCTTCTCCCGCGTCCGCAGGCTCTTCCCACAGCAGCGAGTCCACGCCCTGAAACACCGTGAGGCACGCGCCGCAGCGCACCTTGCCCCCGGCCAACTGCAGCTGCGCTTCGGCCACGCGAAACTGCGTATGGCAGTTCGGGCAACGGGTAATCAGCGGCTGCAAGCCGTCCTGATCACTCACGGCCGAACCCGTTACTCATGACGACTTCAGCCACTAGCGGCGAGTCCCGGCAAGCAGCAGCCACTCGCCTTCCTGGTGTCCTGGCAACCGGGCATCGAAGTCAATCTGGTCGTAGGCGCGAGCAACCTGCTGCGCCTGGCCCGCAAGCAGCCCCGCCAACAGCAGGCGCCCACCGGGTCGCAGGTGGGCCTGGAGTCGCGACGCAAGCTCCGCCAAAGGGTTCGCGAGAATATTGGCAACCAGCAGATCAAAACGTTCCTGCTCTTGAAGGTCATCCGGCAGGCCGACGTGCAGCGCGCCCTGCGCAACGCCATTGTAATTGGCGTTATCCCGGGTCGCGACCAACGCCTGGGGATCGTAGTCAATGGCCCAGACCTCCCGAGCGCCCAGCTGCACCGCAGCGAGCGCGAGAATGCCGGAGCCGCAACCGTAATCCAGCACCCGTGCTGACTCCAGGGACGCGCTGGCCAGCGCCTCCAGACACAGCCGGGTGGTCGGATGGCTACCGGTGCCAAAGGCGAGCCCGGGGTCCAGCCGGATCGTGGGGCCGTCTTCCGCCGGAGCATCCTTGGGGAGCAGCCACAGACGATTTCCAAACCGGCTGCGCACCGCAGCGGCCAGCGCCCGGGCCTGCCAGTCTTCGTCGCCCAGAAACTCAAAGGACAACGCATCAACGGCGGCCAGCGGCAGCGCAGCGCGCACCCGCTCGGCGAGGCCGGCAAGGTCCTCGTCCAGATCAAACAGGGCTTCGAGCCGGTTGCGCGGAGCCACCGGCGTCTCCCCCGGTGCCGGCTCCCAGGGCACCGCGTCATCCAGGGGCACCAACGTCATGGCGGCCGCACCGAGGGCCTCGAAGGCGGCCTCAAGCGCCTCGTGCTCGTCTTGCGAGGCGGGCAAACTGAGCTTCAGCCAGCTCACGGCCGTTCCGGAGCCAGCCGCAGCAAAACCTGCCCCGCGGCGACCGGCTCGCCGTCCCGCACCAGCAGCTCGACACAGCGGCCCCCCTGGGGTGCCCGAATCTCGTTCATCATCTTCATGCTTTCGATAATGCACACGACCGCGTCGCCGGCGATCTCTGCCCCGATGGGCGCAAAAGCCGTGCCGCCAGGCTCCGCCGCGACGTAAAAGGTCCCTGCCATGGGCGCCCGGACAGCGATCGAAGCCACTGCCGGAGCCCCGTGGCTCGGGGCCGCTGCCATGGGCTCGGCGGTGCTCGCCGCAACGACGGGCGACCCGGGGGCTTCGGACCTGCCGGTTGTGGGCTCAACGGCTGAGGGCCGAGCGATGCGCACGCTCTCGTCGCCGCTGTGAACCTCCAGCTCGGCGATGCCGGATTCCTCGACCAGTTCGATGAGCTTTTTGATTTTTCGCAAATCCATTGCCAGCGCCCTACTGATCAGCCATGAGACGGGTCAGGGCGAACTCGTAGCCGGCCGCGCCGAGACCGGTGATGACACCCAGGGCAATGTCGCTCAGGTAGCTGCGTTGTCGGAACGCTTCCCGTGCGTGGACGTTCGACAAATGAATTTCGACGAAGGGCACCTCGACCCCGAGCAACGCATCGCGCAGGGCAATGCTGGTATGGGTCAAAGCGCCGGGGTTAATCACGATCCCGGCTACACCGTCCCGGGCGTCGTGCACCCAGCCGATCATCTCGGCTTCGCTATTGGTTTGCCGGCACTGCAGCGTGTGGCCCGCCGCAACCGCAATGGCGGCCAGGCGTGCCTCGATGTCCGCAAGGGTTGCCCGACCATAGACCTCAGGCTCGCGCTGGCCGAGCAGGTTGAGGTTCGGACCGTTCAGAACCAGAAAGTGCGCCACGTTTTGCTCTCGCCTGTCAGACCCCGCCAGTCTGCCGGGGGGCCATCAAGAAGTCGATAAAAATTGAGTTTTAGACGTATTTTACGGGACGTTTGCCGCTATTTCGCCGAAGTTAGTAGCCTCTGAACTGACCGCCCGATCCAAAACCAGCGCCAGGTGACCGGCAAACGCATCTGCACCCAGCTCCCCCTGCAGCGTAACTTCCTTGATTGGCACGCCATCTTCCGAGAAAAACACCATGCTGGGTGGACCGAACAGGCCGTAGCGCGCCATCAGGTCCTTGTGAGCCGGGCTGTTGGCCGTGACGTCCGCCCGCAGCAGCCGAAAGCGGTTCAGCAACGCTGCCACCTGAGGCTTGGGAAACACGGATCGCTCCATGACTTTGCAGCTGATGCACCAGTCCGCATACAGATCCAGCAACACGGGCTCGCCCCGGGCTGCTGCCCGCGCCAGCTGCGCGTCCACATCCGCAAGATCGTTGACCGCCAGCCAGGCGCCAGTTTCCTGGCCCGGCGCCCGCGCAACAGCCACCGCAGCGGAGCTTTCCCCCCCGGCCAAACGTGCCAATGGCCGGAGCGGGTCTTCTGCGCCGCTCGCCGCACCGATCAGCAGCAACACCCCGTAAACCAGGGCAAACGCCCCGCCGGCTTTGCGAAACTGGCCCCAGCCCGATGCTGGCGACAGATCCAGGGCCCTCAGGTAAACCGCACTGCCGATCGCCAGCGCGGCCCACAGGGCGAGGGTCAGCTGCGGCGCGATCACGCGCTCCAGCAGCCAGATGGCAACGGCCAGCAGCAGCACGCCGAAAACCGCCTTGACGCCGTTCATCCAGGCACCGGCCCGGGGCAGCAGGTGCCCGCCGCTGGCGCCAATCAACAGCAGAGGCACGCCCATGCCAAGGCCGAGCGCCAGCAGTGCCGCGCCGCCCAGCACCGCGTCGCTGGTGGTGCTCAGGTAAATGAGCGCTCCCGCCAGCGGCGCAGACACGCAGGGCGATACGACCAGGGCCGACAGCGAGCCCATGACCAGCACACTGAGATGCTTGCCGCCCCCGACCTTGCCGCCCAGATCGTTGAGCCGGGACTGCAGGCCTTGCGGCAGCTGCAACTCGTAAAAACCGAACATGGACAGGGACAGGATCGCGAAGACTGCAGCGAAGCTGACAAGCACCGCCGGGGACTGCAAGGCCGCCTGCACGTTGAGCTTGGCCCCGAACAGGCCCACCAGCACGCCAAGGACGGCGTAGGTCGACGCCATGCCGATCACGTAAGCCAGCGATAGCGAGAAGGACCGGCCGCGGCTGATGCCCGCATCGCTCTGGCCAGACTCGCCGACGATGATGCTCGAGAGAATTGGCACCATCGGCAGCACACAGGGCGTAAAGGCCAGCGCCAGCCCACCGGCGAAAAAGATCAGCAACGCGCTGAGCAGGCTGCCGGAAGCCAGCAGGCCAGCCAGTCGCTGCTCTTCGGTCACCGGACCTGCGTCCGCGGCAGCCCCTGCGGCAGCCCCTGCGGTCACAGCCGGGCCAGACGCTACGGGGGCGAGCGTCTCGGAATCGGCAGCGGCGTCCTGCGGCGCCGACACGGCCGCACTGATCCGCTCGAGGCCCCGGCCTGCATAGCTGCCAGAATCCGGCGCGCCGGTACCGCTGCCGTTGACGTTAAGCGTGACCCATCGGGTTTCCGGCGGGTAACACAGGCCGTAGTCCGCACAGCCCTGATAGCTGATACCAATTTCCGTCGGCCCCCGACCCGCAGTGACCGGCACGAACAGCTCGGCACTGTGGTAGTAGACCTGCACGGCGCCAAAGTACTCGTCGACCTTTTGCTTTCCGGGAGTAATCAGCGGTTCCGCGAGCTGCACCGCCGTACCGTCGCGGGTCTCTGCGGCAAAGCGCTCCCGGTAAAGGTAGTAGCCGTCAGGCATGGTCCAGCGCGCGACCACATTGCCGTCCGCATCGGCTTCTGCATCAAACACGAAGGCTTGATCGACGTTTAAAAACTCAGGCTGGTCGTCAAGCCAGGGGTCTGCCGCCCACAGGGGGCCAGCTGCCGCCCACAGCAGCGCCAGGCTGCCGAGCAGCCACTGTCGGGAAATTTTGACGCTCCTCATGGACCGCTCACTTCCACCTTGGAATACTTTCACCACCGGCTCCGTCCTGCACACGCTCCCCTAGGACCGATACGGGGCACGCAAGTTCGACACTATAGCTCGCCGGCGACCGGCTCACCGGTGAGGCTTCACGCTTCAGCAACCGACCAAGCAACATATATGTCTACCTCACCCTCAGGTTCCTCCGCCATGCGCGCCCTGGCACTGCTCGCCCTGCTGCTGGCAGTCGGCTGTCAGGCCAACCTGCCGCGGCTGCCCGAGGGCGAAGCAGCCGAGAACGTCGAGCCCTCACCAGTGGTCGAGCGGTTGGTGGCCAGCGGCCAGGCAGCGCTGGCAGCAGGCCGCATCGATCACCCGGTGCAGAACAGCGCGCTGGATTTCTTCAAGCGCGCCCAGAGCCTCGACCCGGAATCCCTGGAGGCACGGCGCGGGCTGGAAGCGATCGTCGAGCGCTACCTGACCCAGGCCCGGCGCGCGGCAGAACGCGCAGCCCACGCTAACGCCCGGTCCCAGCTGGCCCGAGCACGACTGGTCGATGCCCAACACCCGGGTATCAGCCCGACCACCGCTTATCTCGCCCTGCTTCGGGACTCCGAGCGCTTCGAGCTGCCCGTCTCCAGCCCCGCTCTGGCGGCCAGGACCGTTGATCTGCGCGCGTCCCTCGCCCGCTTTGGCCGGCGTGGACGCGACAGCCGCTGCCGCACGCAGATCCGTGCGCCCCGGGACGTTGACGGCCGATGGCTGTACCAGCAGCTGTCTGCCGCCCCTGGCGACGTCCGTATCCGGGCCCAGTTCGAAATTGGCAGCCCGGCCCTGATCGCCGTGCTCTGCCCCCGCAAGGGGTCAGCGTCATGAGCACCGCCCGCGCCCTCGCCCTGGTGCTGATCGCAGGCTGCCTGGGGGCCTGCGCGCCGGCCGCGCCGAGCGTCGACCAGGGGCGTTTCAAACACCCGCTGCCCGGCAAAACCGTATCGGCAGGCTACTTCGATCTGCGCAACCCGACCCCTGCGCCGATTACCCTGACGGGCGTCTCGGCCGACACCGGTTCGAGCGTGGAGATCCACCGTACGGTCCGCACCGGCGACCAGGTGCGCATGGAGCGCCTGAAAACGCTGAAGGTAGCGCCTGGGGAGACCCTGAAATTCGAGCCCGGCAGCTATCACCTGATGCTGTTCGGGCTTGAGCGGCTGCCTGAGCAGATCCGCGTCACGCTGCATTTCGCCGACGGCAGCGCCCTTGAAGCCCCATTCGAAGCGGAGCCTTGGTAACCTAGCCCCCCTTATTCCGGATCCCAGCGCCCGCCATGATCATGCGCATCATCGGTATCGCCATCGGTACCTACCTGCTCGTCGCCCTGTTCCTGATGTGGTGGTGGGACTACGAGCCCGACGTGTTCGAGCCCGCCGCCGTCGCGCAGGCACACGCCGCCGAAGCGGGCCAGGAGCTGGTCACCGGCTACACCACCACCTACACGGTCATGCACCTGGGCAACACGCTGCTGGAAAAGCGCGGCGGCTACATCTCCAACGATGTTTTCCCGCCCGGCCTGATTATGGACAACGCGCCCGAATGGGAATTCGGCGTCCTGACGCAGCTCCGCGACGCCGCGCGAGCCTTTCGCATCGACTTTTCGCGCTCCCAGAGCCAGTCCCAGGAGGACAAACACCTGTCCGAGGCCGAGGGCAAGTTCTTCTTCGACAACGCCAGCTGGGCTTTCCCGCAAACAGAAGACGAGTACCGGGACGGTATCCGGTTGTTTGGACGCTACCTGGAACGGCTGGCCGATCCGGCTCAGACCGACGCCCAGTTCTACGCCCGGGCAGACAACCTCCAGGGCTGGCTGCAGGGGGTGGAAACCCGGCTGGGCTCCCTGTCCCAGCGCCTCTCGGCAAGCGTCGGCAAGCGCCAGCTCAACCTCGACCTGGACGGCGCCACCACCAGCAACCCCGACACCGCCGCGCCGGTCGAGCAGGACGTCAAGACGCCCTGGCTGAAGATCGACAACGTGTTCTTCGAAGCTCGCGGTCAGACCTGGGCCCTGCTGCACCTGCTCAAAGCCCTGGAACACGACTTTGGCGACATCCTCGAAAAGAAGAACGCCCGCGTCAGCCTGAACCAGATTATTCGGGAGCTGGAACCGACCCAGGAAATGGTGTGGAGCCCCATGATCCTCAACGGCGACGGGCTGGGGTTCCTGGCCAACCACTCGCTGGTCATGGCGTCCTACGTGTCCCGGGTGAACGCCGCGATCATTGACCTGAGAACCCTCCTGGCCCAGGGCTAGGAGGCGCCAGGCAGGGCTGGGGCCGGATTCCGGGCGGTCCAAGGTGCTTACACTGCGGGCACAGCCGCAGCGCTGGCAGTCCCCGATGGCGCTGGTATCATGGCCGCCGCCTGCGGTTCGGGGGAGCCGCCGCCTGACAAAGTGACGAACACTCGTGCGTCCAGCTTTGGCCATTCTGGCACTCCCTTGAGCCTTGCGACTCAACGAGGAGCCTGAAAAGAACCATGCCCGAACTCAACATGATCCCACCGATCTTCGGTGTTATCGGGATGATCGCGTCTGTGATCGTCTATTTCCTGGTCAAGCGCTACGAACCGGGAGGCGAAAATCTCACTCGAATATCCGACGCCATTCACGAAGGGGCCATGGTGTTCATGCGCCGCGAGTACACCATGCTCGCCATATTCGCCGGCGTGCTGCTGGTACTGCTGTACTTCGCCCTGGGCACAGCCACGACCGTCGCCTTTCTGGCTGGCGCGCTGTCCTCCGCCTGCGCCGGCTGGTTCGGCATGTACACCGCGACCCAGGCCAATGTCCGCACAACCAATGCGGCGCACACCCAGGGCCAGGCAGCGGCGCTGTCCGTCGCCTTCTTCGGCGGCTCCATCATGGGCCTGGCCGTGGCGTCCCTCGGCCTGCTCGGCCTCGGGCTGGTCTACTATTTCTTCGGTGGCGATCCGGAAACGGCACACCATATTCACGGCTTCGGCATGGGCGCTTCCGTTGTGGCGCTGTTCTCCCGGGTCGGCGGCGGCATCTATACCAAGAGCGCCGACGTGGGCGCGGACCTGGTCGGCAAGGTCGAGGCGGGCATCCCCGAGGACGATCCTCGCAACCCGGGCGTGATCGCGGACAACGTCGGCGATAACGTGGGCGACGTTGCCGGTATGGGCAGCGACATCTTCGAGTCCTACTGCGGCTCCATGATCGCCACGATCGCCATTGCCTCCACCCTGGCCGCTGGCGGCGTCGCCGCTCTGGTGACCAGCGGCTTGACCGAGAGCGAAGGTCGCGCAGCGCTGATGTTCACCCCCCTGGCACTCGCTTCCACCGGCCTGATCTGCTCGATCATCGGTATCGTCATTGTGCGTCTGAGCTCCGGGGCCAACCCGGCACTGGCGCTGCGCATCGGCATGATCGCCACGCCCATCCTGTTTATCGGCGCGGCTTACGTCGTGCTCGGCAACCTCGGCGTCTCCAACAACATCTGGCTGTCCGTGCTCGGCGGCAGCGTCGGCGGCGTCATCATCGGCCTGGTCACCGAGTACTACACCAGCGCTGCTCCCGTGCGGCGCATCGCCGCCAGCGGCGAAACCGGCAGCGCAACGGTGATGATCACCGGCCTCGCCGTCGGTATGCAGTCCGTTGTGATTCCGGTCCTGACGATCTGCGCCATTATCTTCGTCTCGACGGAGCTCGCGGGCCTGTACGGCGTGGGTGTCGCTGCTGTCGGCCTGCTGGCGACCGTTGGCATGACCATGGCCGTTGACGCCTACGGCCCGGTGGCCGACAACGCCGGCGGCATTGCCGAGATGGCCGGCCTGGGCGAAGAAACCCGAGCAATCACCGATAGCCTGGACGAGCTGGGCAACACCACAGCCGCCATGGGCAAAGGCTTCGCCATCGGCGCGGCAGCGCTCGCGGCCCTCGCCATCATCGCCGCCTTTGTCGAGACCATCGGTTTCGAGAACGCGAAGAACGGCAACACCGAAGCCTTCATCCTGCACCTCGGCGACCCCATGGTGCTGATCGGCATCTTCATCGGCGGCATGGTGCCGTTCCTGATCGCCAGCATCACCATGACGGCCGTTGGCGAAGCAGCCATGGACATGATCCAGGAAATTCGCCGCCAGTTCCGCGAAATTCCCGGCCTGCTGGAAGGCAAGGCCGATCCGGACACCGCCAAGTGCGTGGATATCGCAACGAGCGCTGCCCTGAAGCGCATGTTGCTGCCAGGGGTCATCGCCGTTGGCGTACCGCCGCTCGTTGGCTTTGGTCTCGGCCCGCAGGCTCTCGGTGGGGCTCTGGGCGGTGCGCTGCTGGGCTGTGTGCTGATGGCGCTGATGATGGCCAATGCCGGCGGTGCCTGGGACAACGCCAAGAAGTACATCGAGAAAGGACACCACGGCGGCAAAGGCAGCGATGCCCACTCCGCAGCGGTGGTTGGCGACACGGTCGGTGACCCCTTTAAGGACACCTCGGGCCCCGCCATGAACATTCTGATCAACGTCATGGCGATCGTCAGCCTGGTGATCGCGCCGCTGCTGGTCTGATTCCACCGGCGCTCGCGAGAGCGAGCGCCGCGCTCACAGCAACGGACACTTCCTTCCGGGCCGGAGTTCTGCCGGCCCTGTTCCGCTCACGACAGGTCCCACTGAAAGATGCGGGCGATGTCGATCTTCACAAGGCCGGGATTGCCCAGGCTCTGGATGTACTGCCAGCTGGCACTGTCACGATGGCCGTAGTACCGGTACATGAGCGCATCGTGCCATCGCTGCATGATCGCCGGATCATCGACAAACCGCGCATGGCCCTGAATCATGATGCCTTTGTACGGCGCCGTGGGGGTATCGATGGTGAAGCACAACTTGGCATCGCGCTGCAGGTTGCGGTACTTCTTGCGCCTTTTTTGCGTTCCGAAATAAAGCTCGTCATCGATCAGCGCATAGAACACGGGCGTCGTGCTCGGCATCCCGTCCGGGTCGATCGTTGACAGCCGGCCCATCTTTTCCTGGCCGACGTACACGGCCCACTCTCCGCTCAAAGTCACGCTCATTCCTGAACTCCTTGTCGCCTGGCGCCCCGAGTTAAGCCCGGCGCCGCGGGCGCTGTCCAGCCGTCACTCGCTCTTCGCTCCCTGAGCGTAAACTGGGCCCATGCCATACCTGCTGCTCTTCATCATCGTCAGCGCGCTCATCTACGGGCCAGCGCTGTGGGTGCGCTACACCATGCGGCGGCACGGCGGCCAGCTGGACGGCATGCCCGGCAGCGGCGCAGAGCTGGCCCGGCACCTGATCGAGCGCCTGCAGCTCGAGAACATCAGCGTCGAGGAAACCAAACCCGGGAGCGACCATTTCGACCCCAGGGCGAAGGCCGTTCGGCTGTCGCCAGACAACTTTCACGGCAAGTCCCTGACCGCCGTTGCCGTCGCGGCGCACGAGGTGGGTCACGCCATCCAGTTTGCCCGCCAGGAACCCATCTTTAACCTGCGCCAGCGCTACATCCCGAAAGCCATGGTTCTGCGCAAGGCTGGCATCCTGGTGCTTTCGACGGTGCCCTTCGCAGCAATCCTGCTCAAAGCCCCGGCGATCATCGGCACACTGGTCGCGATCGGCGTAGGCCTGCAACTGCTGGGCGCCCTGTCTTACCTGATCGTCTTGCCCGAGGAGTGGGACGCGAGTTTCAACAAGGCCCTGCCTATCCTCGCAGAGGGCTACGTGCCCGATGAGTATCAGGGACCGGTCCGCCAGGTGCTCAAGGCCGCGGCGCTGACCTACTTCGCCGGCGCCCTGGCTGACTTGCTGAATCTGGGGCGCTGGCTGATGATTCTGCGCCGATAGCGGCCGCAACAGCAGAGCCAACAATGGCAACACACACCAAGGTGAATCTCGCCGATGCCCTGGCCCAGGTCCATGAGCTCTGGTCGCCGCAGGTGATCGGCCAGGTGAACGACCAGTACGTTAAGGTTGCCCGGGTACACGGCGACCTGGCCTGGCACAGTCACGACCACGAGGACGAGCTGTTTCTGGTCCTGAAGGGCGCCCTGACCATTGAGTACGAGGACGGCGCCGTGCAGCTCGAGGCCGGAGACCTGCACATCGTTCCGAAGGGCAAGCGCCACAACCCGGTTGCCGCCGAACCCTGCGAGATACTGCTGGTTGAGACCGTCACCACCGAACACACCGGCACCGAGGTCACGGCCAAAACCCGCAGCATCGCCGACCAGCTCAGCGGCGTGCTGCGCTCCTGAGCCCGCGCCGGGCTAGAACACGCGACCCATATCCAGAAGCACGGCGCCGCTGTTGGTGTCGTAAAAAATCGTCGGCTTCGGCGTGCCCGGCGCGACGCTCTGGTAGTGCAGCGAAATGAACTGGCAAACACCGGCGTTGCTCGCGAAAGGCAGCGCGATCGTCGCGTCGCTGATGGTGCTGTCCTGGCCCGCCACAAATTCGTACTCCGTGCCCAGCCGCGGCTCGATGTGGTTGCGGGATGTACCCGCCTCCTTGTTGGGATCCGCCTCGATAATCGCCGGCGCCGGATTCAGCAGCCCGCGCCACACATCCTCGCAGTCCTGGTCGCGCCCGGTCGCGGCGCGATCGCGTCGGCCAGACACCGGGTAACCGGCTGCGTTAGCATCCAGGGTGCCAAGGCCATGCTCGGCCAGGTTCACCGCTGCTTCTCCGCGTCTGTCAGAGACCTGCCAGGCTGCATGAAACAATCCGATACCGCTGCGCAGGGATCCGGCAAGCGCTTCCATGTTCGCGGCCACCGCGTCGTCAGAAAGGTGAGTAAAGCGCGGCAGCGCGACCGCCGCCAGCACGCCCAGCAATACGATCACAACGACCAGCTCGACGATCGTGAATCCGGCGGGCAAAGGTTTGGGGAGAACACGCACCCCGCAAATGTAGATCGCCGGCGCGCCAGCGCCGTCAATTACGGTGAACGAATGCCTAGACTGTGAACTTCGCCAACTTCTTGGGGATCAGAACGTTCTTCAACTTGACGTACTGCGGCAACCCGTTCTTGTACTTCGGGTAGTCCTCCCCTGCGATCAGCGGCGCCAGATAGCGCCGGGCGGCAGCCGTGATGCCGAATCCGTCACGACTGATAAAACGCTTGGGCATCTTCTTTTCGACGTTGGCGACCTTTGCCAGCGGCGCAGACCCGATCTTCCAGCGGTACGGGTCGTCGCTCGTGCGCTCGATAATGGGCATTACCGCGTTCTGCCCTTTCAGGGCAAACTCCACCGCTGCCTTGCCGACCGCGTAGGCCTGCTCGACGTCCGTTGCCGAGGCGATGTGGCGAGCGGCACGCTGCAGGTAGTCAGCGACCGCCCAGTGATACTTGTAGCCCAGCGCATCTTTCACCATGTTGGCGATCGCCGGGGCTACACCGCCCAGCTGGGCATGGCCAAAGGCATCTTTACCGCCGGCTTCGGCCACGAAACGACCATCGGGATACTGCGCGCCCTCGGAGACCACGATCACGCAGTAGCCGCGCTGCTTGACCGTCGCATCCACCTTTTTCAGGAAGGCTGCCTGCTGAAAGGGGACTTCGGGCAGCAGAATGATGTGCGGCGCATCGCCTGGCTCTTCCTGGGCCAGGGCAGCGGCCGCAGCAATCCAGCCCGCATGCCGCCCCATCACCTCCAGCACGAAGACCTTGGTCGAGGTCTCGCACATGCTGGCCACGTCCAGCGCGGCCTCTTTCGTAGAGACGGCGACGTATTTGGCGACCGACCCGAAACCGGGCGAGCAATCCGTGAGCGGCAGGTCATTGTCCACGGTCTTGGGCACGCCGATGCAGGTAATCGGGTAGCCGAGTTGCTGGCCGATCTGCGAGACCTTGTGCGCGGTGTCCTGAGAATCGCCGCCGCCGTTGTAGAAAAAGTAGCCGATGTCGTGCGCCTGGAAGACTTCGATCAGCCGCTCGTACTCGCGCTGGTTTTCCGCCAGGGACTTGAGCTTGTAGCGACAGGAGCCAAAGGCACCGCTGGGCGTTGAGCGCAAACCGGCAATGGCCGCCTTGCTCTCCTTGCTCGTGTCGATCAGCTCCTCGGTCAGCGCTCCGAGGATGCCGTTGCGGCCCGCGTAGACCTTGCGGATCCGGTCTTTGTGCTTGCGCGCCGTCTCGATGACGCCGCAGGCACTGGCATTGATAACAGAGGTCACGCCCCCGGACTGCGCGTAAAACGCGTTGCGAGGGCTTCGGGCGCGAGACATGGTCCATCCTTGCGTAGCTGGGCAGCGCGCGCATTGTCCGCGATCGGAGTCATTTGTGCGACAATTTATAACCCTGAACTGCTGGCGAATGCCGTTTGATCACTGCGCTGCTCACCGAACTCTGGCAGCTGTGTCTGTTCCGCTCCAGCCCGTCCCGCTTGCCCGGGCCCTGGATCCTGACCATGGTGCTGATCGCCCTCGACTGGCTCGTCAGCCTGCTGGTGGTGGTACAGCTCAGCCCGGACGCAGATCGCGGCACCATGCTGGTCAGCATCGGTCTGTCGAATCTGGTGTTGCTGGTCCTGATCATGGTGACCTTGGCCATCCGCAATCGCAGCAGCCGGGCACCCCAAACGCTGTCCGCGATTTTCGGCTGCGACCTGGTCCTGACCATGCTGTTCGGCGTGCTGTTGGGCATTGCTGCCGCCCTCGGCGACTCCCTTGGAACGACGCCCACAGCAATGCTGCAGGTGCTGCTCGTGCTTTGGACCATTACCCTCTACGGATACATCCTTCATGAAGCCCTGGACATGCCCCAGGTCCTGGGCACGCTGGTTGCTTTCGCGATCCTGATGGCGGGGCTGAGCGTCAGCCAGATGTTTATCGAGACCCCCTCCCCATGAGCCAAAGACTGTACTTCCTCGGCATTGGCGGCACCCTCATGGGGAGCCTCGCGCAGTTAGCCAAAGAGCTCGGACACGACGTCAGCGGCAGCGACAAAGCGCTGTACCCGCCCATGTCCGACCAGCTCGCCGATGCAGGCATCACCGTCTACGAGGGCTTCGATCCAGCTCAGCTGGACCCGGCGCCGGATCTGGTCATTGTCGGCAACGCCGGCCTGCCCCGGGGCCACGAGGGCATCGAGTACATCCTGGAACGCGGCTTGCCGTACACCTCTGGCGCTGCCTGGCTCGGCGATGCGGTGCTCAGCGGGCGCTGGGTGTTGGCGGTCTCCGGCACCCACGGCAAGACCACGACCGCCAGCATGCTCGCCTGGATCCTTGAACATGCAGGGCTGAACCCCGGTTACCTGATCGGCGGCGTGCCGAAGAACTTTCGTCGCAGCGCCCGGCTCGGCGCCACACCGTTCTTTGTCATTGAAGCCGACGAGTACGACACCAGCTACTTCGACCGGCGCTCCAAGTTCGTTCACTACCGTCCGCGCACGCTGATCATCAACAACCTCGAATATGACCACGCTGACATCTTTCCGGACCTTGCGGCAATACAGGCCCAGTTTCACCAGCTGCTGCGCACTGTTCCGGGCACCGGGCTGATCATCGCCCCCAGCCAGAACGACGCCGTCAACGACACCCTGAATCAGGGATGCTGGACGCCCGTCAGCCGTTTTGGCCACAAGAGCGGCCGGCAAAAGTCGGACCAGGACAACGGCGAGTTCTGGCACGCCGACGCGTCCGCGCCGGATGCCTCAGCTTTCGACGTCCTGCTCGGCGAGCAGGTTCAGGGCCGGCTGGAGTGGGCGCTGATTGGCGAGCACAACAAGTACAACGCCCTGGCCGCCATCGCCGCCGCGCGGCATGCGGGGGTCCCTGTGGCCCAGAGCATCGAGGCGCTGGCGCAGTTCGAAGGCGTTAGCCGCCGCATGGATCTGTTCGCGACCATCGACGGCACCCACCTGTACGACGATTTCGCGCACCACCCGACGGCCATTCGCACCACCCTGCAGGGCCTGCGCAAGCAGGTCGGCAATGCTGAGATCATCGCCGTGGTCGAGCCCCGCTCTCACACCATGTCCCTGGGCACGCTGCGCTCAGAGTTGACGACCTGCTGCGCGCCGGCGGACCAGGTGTTCTGGTTTCGCGGCGACAATATCAAGTGGGACCTGGCCGAGGTGGTCAGCCAGTGCGTGGTGCCGGCCAGACAGTTTGATGACCTGGACAAGTTGATGGCGGAGCTCGCCGCCGTGAGCCAGGGGGACCGGGAACGACACATCGTGATCATGAGCAACGGCGCGTTCGGCGGCATCTATCAGAAGCTGCCGCCGCTGCTGCGGCAAGACGGGTAAACGCAAGGGGAGACGCACGCCAATGACCAGAATCAGCCATCCATGGATCGCGGCAACACTGACGGCAGTGCTGCTGGGACTGAGCCCGCAGCCACGCGCGGACGGTCACGGTCACGACGCCGACGCCGACGCCGACTGGTATCCCAGCCGCTATGGCGCAGAGGACACCCTGGGCGCCATCAACAACCTGTCTGCCGAGGGGGTGCGCAAAGCCGCGAAGCTGGTCCGCGAAGGCAAAGTCTATGCCCTGGGCGTCGAGACCGGGCCCGAGTCTCCTGCCTACGCGCCGCGCCAGTACGCCATGACGATCCTGCAGCTGGACAGCGGCACCGGCGAGCCTCTGGGCGTCAACAAGGCCACCGGCAACGATGACCTGATGTACCTGTGGATGGGCATCGGCAGCCAGATCGATGGCCTGGGCCACATGGGCATCAACCACGTCTACTACAACGGCAACCGCGCCGAGGACTTCGTAGCGCCGACCGGTCTCACGAAGCTGAGCACGGACAAGTTGCCACCAATTGTGAGCCGCGGCGTGTTGCTGGATATGGCCAGGCACATGGGCAAAGACATCCTGCCGGCGGGTACCGCGTTCAACAGCGCCGAGATCAAGGCAGCCGCGAAAGCACAGCGGGTGCGCATCCGCAAAGGCGACGTCGTGCTGTTCCACACTGGCTGGCTCAATGTCGCCGACACCGACCAGGCCAGGTTCATGGCTGGAGAGCCGGGGCTGGGCGTTGATGGCGCTCGCTATCTGGCGGCGCAGGGCGTCGTTGCCGTGGGCAGCGACAGCTGGGCGGTCGAGGTGCTGCCGTCGGAAGATCCAACCCAGGCCTTTCCCGTGCACCCGGAGCTGCTGGCCAAGAACGGCGTGTACATTCTCGAAAACATGGACACCCGGGCGCTGGCGGCGGACGGCGCCACGGAGTTTCTGTTTGTTCTGGGCCAGCCACGGTTTGTGGGCGCAGTGCAGGCGGTCATCAACCCTGTGGCCATCCGCTAGATGGCCCGGCAGGCAGCTCTGCTCGGCACAGCGCTGTTGCTGGCGGCGTGCAGCAACCCTGGGGACCCCGGCGAGACCCGATCGGCCAACACCGATCAACCCGGGCCTCCCGCGAGCCCAGAGCAGCTGCGTCTGATCGCCCCGGACAGCTGGGAACTGACGGCATCCAGCCAGCTTGGGGGCTTCGCCCGTGCCCGCTATCAGCGGCAATCACCCGAGCGCCCGCAGGACGCGGCCGCGCCGGTCGAGACCCTGACCCTGGAACAGCTCGACCCGGATGGGCTTGCTGACCCGATCGCGTTCCTCGACAACCTGGCCGCGGAGCAGGCGGCACGGTGCGACGATTTCAGCAGCACGATCATCAGCAGCGGTTACGAAAACGGTTACCCGACTGCCGTGCGGCTCATGCGCTGCCCGCTACGCCGGGTCAATCGCACGGCAACGGTCAGCCTGGCCAAAGCCATTGCCGGCAACAGCCGCTACTACCTGCTCGTGTTCGAAAAGCGTGCCGCCACGTCTACCGCGGCCGGAGCCGACCCGGTGGGGTTTGTGAGCGAAGAAGACATCGCCAGCTGGGCGCTGTATCTGCGCCAGGCTACGCTGTGTGACAGCAGCCAGCCCGCAGAGCACCCCTGCGCTAGGACGCCCCCGTCGGAGGCGACGGACAGCTAGCCGGTCAGTGCGGCTTCGGCCATGACGGAGGTGCTGTCGGCTTCGATGCTGGCCTCGAGTGCCAGGGTCTTCGGCAGCAGGCGGGCGAAGTAAAACGCCGCAGTTTGCCGCTTGGCGGCCCGAAACTCGCTGCTGCTGCGACCGGGGGCATCCGGGTGCGCCATGGCCGCCATGCGCAGCCAGAGCCAGCCGTAAATCACGTGCGCGGTCAGGTCCAGATAGTCGACGGATACAGCGCCCGCCAGGTTCGCATCTTCGCCACAGCGCGCGACCAGGGACCTGGTGACGCGCTCGAGCCGGTCGAGGCTGTCCTGGACCTGCTGCAGTTGGGCCGCATCGGCCAGCGGCGCCAGCCGCTCGTCGGCCAGCCCGGTTCGCATCAGCTCGGTCAGGCGGAACAACGTTGCGCCCCCGTTCTTGAGCACTTTGCGCGTGATCAGGTCGAGCGCCTGCACGCCGTTGGTGCCTTCGTAGATCTGGCCGATCCGCGCATCGCGCACCAGCTGCTCGACGCCCCACTCGCTCACGTAACCGTGCCCGCCAAGCACCTGCTGGGCCAACACGGCGCAATCGAGCCCGCGGTCCGTAAAGAACGCCTTGGTAATCGGCGTCAAAAACTCGGACAGCACCTGCGCTTCGGGATCGTCGCTGTATTTGCCGCGGTCCAGCTGACGCCCGGCGAACATCGCCAGCGCCCGGCCGCCCTCGGTGTAGGCCCGGATGGTGAGCAACATGCGGCGTACGTCAGGATGCACCAGCAACGTATCGGCGTTGGCCTGACTGTCCTTTGGTCCCGTGGGTGAGCGACCCTGCCGGCGGTCCTGCGCATAGCGCAACGCCTGCTGGTAGGCCATCTCGCCGGCGCCGAGCCCTTGCAGGCCAACGGAAAGGCGCTCGTAGTTCATCATGGTGAACATCGCCGCCAGGCCGGCGTTCGCCTCGCCAATCAGGTAGCCGGTGGCGCCGTCGTAATTGATGACGTTCGTGGGGCTGCCGTGAATGCCCATCTTGTGTTCGATAGCACCGCTGGCCCAGCTGTTGCGCGCCCCGAGACTGCCATCGTCGTTCACGAGAAACTTGGGCGCGATAAACAGGGAGATGCCGCGCGTGCCCCCCGGGGCATCTGGCAACCGTGCCAGCACCAGGTGGATGATGTTTTCCGCCAGGTCGTGCTCGCCGCTGGTGATGAAAATCTTCGAGCCCGTAATCCGGTAGCTGCCATCGGCCGCTGGCTCCGCTTTGGTCCGCATGATGCCCAGGTCCGTGCCTGCATGGCTTTCCGTCAGCGCCATGGCGCCCGTCCACTCGCCGCTGTACATCCTGGGCAGGTAGGTCTGCTTCTGCTCCGCGCTGCCGTGGGCATCGATGCATATCGTCGCCCCCACGGTCAGGGAGCCCGACAGGTACAGCGCGGGATTGGCGGCCCAGAACATTTCTTCCAGGGCGCAACCCATGAGCTTCGGCATGCCCTGTCCGCCAAATTCCGGGTTGCCGGATAACCCGAGCCAACCGCCCTGAGTCAGCTCCGCAAAAGCGTCCTGAAAGCCCGCCGGGCTGGTCACCACGCCCTGGTCCCAACGGCAACCTTCGGCATCGCCGCTCTGACAGACCGGGGTTAACACCTCTGCAGCCACCCGGCCCCCTTCAGCCACCACGGCTTTGACCAGGTCTTCGCTCAGCTCCGAAAACTGGGCCATGCCCGCCCATTCTTCCTGAACCTTGAACAGGTCAAACAGCAGAAAGTCGATATCGTCGGCAGGAGCCTGGTAGGCGAGCATGGTCAAGAGTTCCGTTGCTAAAGTCAGCGCAACACAGTGTAGCGACGCTCTATGAAGGTGCTGTCGCCTCAATCTCTGTGCTTTAAAGAGGCCGGCGGCTCGCCGGCGCGCGATTATACCCGGATATCGACGAAGGCTCCGCCGGTGTCCCCAAAACGTGCTATCGGCGCCAGGTCGCCGGGCGCTGCTGCTGCCGTGTCGCCGTTGCCTGCTTCTTCAGGACGCTCCCGACCGTTGATCCGCAGGCTGCCCGCCGCTGCAGAATCCTGCCCGCTGGCATTGCTGCGGGCGAGCTCGGCGCGCGCTTCCGCCGCCATCGCCGAGGCCTGGGTCGCCACCGCCCGGTCTGCTGCCGACGGCTGAGCAACCGCCAGGGCCGCCCGCCGCACGGTTTCCATTTTCGCGAGGGTGGCCGCCGGGTCCCCGGGGACCGGCGAAACGTCGATATCGACACTGCCGCTGACCGCGTAGCTGACGCCGTTTGGGCCGCGCTGAAACTCGTAGCGGGGCGCGCTGGCATAACGACCGCCGACACTGGCGTGGGCTTGCTCGTGCGCCCGGACCTCTCGATCCCGACGGGCCAGATCGCGCACCTCGCGCTGCGTCTCCTGCAGCACCTGTAGCTCGACCGCGCGCTCTGCAGCCAGAGCCGTGTCGGCCGCCGGCCCGGCGACCGCTGCTGCCTGCACAGCGCTGGCCGCAGCGGGCGTGGTCGCTTCCGCGCCGTTCACATCAGGCCCGCGTGTCCAGCAGGAACCCAACAACCGCGTCAGCAGTCTCCACCACTTTGCTGGCCGCCTGTACTTCTCGTGCGTAGAGCGTCAGCGACGCCAGGGCTTCGGCCTGGTCGGCGCCGGCAAGGCCTGCGCCGGCCTGGGCAGATGCGCCGGTCTCGCTGGCCGGCGCAGCTCGCTGGCCGTCGATACCGGCGCTGGCAATCCGGGACGCCGCCGTTTCGAACTGGGCCAGTGCGCGCTCCAGGCCTTGCGCGCCGCTGGCGAGAGGGGGGTTTACAGCCATGATTCGTTCCTCTGCAGTCTCGGGACCTTTAGCGGTTATCCCGAAAAGCGTAGGTCAGCGCACAGTGCCCTGCCCGGTTTTTTGGACAGCTGTGCGCCGGTTCGCAAGCTGAGAGCCGGCGATCACCGCTGGCGGCCATTCAGGATCACTGCCACTGTGCTGCATGATCCGGTACAGCCATTTTCACCGCGGCATCGGTCGGTGTCTTGCCTGTCAGCTGCCGGCTCGTGCAGGCCAGGGCGACCTGTGCCGGCAGTGCCGGGCGGACCTGCTGTGGTGCGAAACCGCGCCGGTGCTGGCAGACCTTGATCAGGTGCTCTGCGCCCTGCACTACGAAGGCACCATTCGCGACTGGATCCTGCGCCTGAAGTTTCGTGGCGACCTTGCTGCCGGCCGCGTCCTCGGGGAACTGCTCGCCGCAACGGTACGGGGCGCCCGGGCTGCCGGCAGCCCGCTGCCGCAGGCTCTGCTGCCGGTGCCCATGACCCGGTTGCAGTGGCTGCGCCGGGGCCGCAATCCGGCTCGCGTGATCGCCGCTCCGGTCGCGCGCGCCTTTGCGCTGCCGATTGCCTGCCAGCTGGCGGTCATTGCGCACAAGCCCAGCTCCCAGCACCGGCTGAACCGGGCGGAACGGCTGCAGGCTCTGCGCGGCGCGTTCTGCATTCGCGGCCGTCCGCCCGCGCAGGTCGCCATCGTCGACGACGTGCTGACAACCGGCGCCACCGCGCAGGCCCTCGCCCGGGCCTTGCGGGTCGCCGGCTGTCGCCGGGTCGAGATCTGGACAGCGGCATATACCCTGCCCCCGGAGGCCGTCCCTTGATAGGCTGCGCGCCTCTCACGTCAGGGGTGCCTGCCATGTCTTCGGAAGATTCCCCAGCCAGCGGCGCAAGCGCTGACGCCACCGCGGCGCTCGAGGCCAGTGCGGCCCCCTACTCAACGCTGAGCCCCGATCTGATTCTGGACGCCGTGGAGGGCGCAGGCTTTCCGGTCAGCGGTGGCCTGCTCGCCATGAACAGCTACGAAAACCGCGTCTACCAGCTCGAGCTCAACGACGGCAGCTTTCTGGTGGCAAAGTTCTACCGCCCCGGGCGCCTGAGCGACGCCGCCATTCACGAAGAACACACTTTCACTCTGGCGCTGGCAGCAGCAGAGCTGCCCTGCGTCGCGCCCCTGGCGGTGGCGGGCAGAACGCTCTTCGAGCACGAGGGCTACCGCTTCGCGCTGTTTCCCCGCCGCGGCGGCCAGCCGCCCGATATCGAACAGGAGGACAACCTCAGAATCCTCGCCCGAGCCATCGCCCGGATCCACGCCATCGGGCGCCAGGACGAATTCTCTGCCCGTCGCACCCTGTCGGTAAAAGACTACGCCATCGACAGCCGCGCGCTGCTGCTTGCGACCGACTTCATTCCCTATGAACTGCGCGAAGCTTACGAAACACTGTCAGCCCAGCTGATCGAACGCCTGGAACACGTGCTCGACGGCCACACGATGCAGCGCATACACGGTGACTGCCATCTGGGCAACCTGCTGTGGCGGGAGCAGGTACCGAATTTCGTCGACTTCGATGACGCGGTGACCGGCCCGCCGATCCAGGATTTGTGGATGCTCCTGTCTGGCGAACGCCAGGAACAGCAGCGGCAGCTTGACGTGATTCTTCGCGCCTACGAGGAGTTTTCGTCCTTCGAGCCGCGCAGCATTGCCCTGATTGAGCCCCTGCGCACTCTGCGAATGATGCATCACGCAGCCTGGATTGCCCGCCGCTGGGAAGATCCGGCGTTTCCTCCGGCTTTTCCCTGGTTCGAGGGCGGACGCTACTGGTCCGATCACATCCTGCATTTGAAAGAGCAGCTGGCTGCGCTGCAGGAACCGCCCCTGGAGTGGCGGCGCTGAGCCGCCAGCCCGGACGGCTACATGACGGCGCTGAGCACCTTCGAGGGCGGGGCCGCATAGGCGGCGTCCAGCTCGGTCTTGTTCCGGGCCAGGTTCGCGTACTGCGCCAGCAGCAGCGGGCGCTCGCCAGCGCTGCAAGCTTCCAGCCGGGCCTTCAATAGCGGCAAGGTGCGGCCGTCGTCGGGCTCCACGGGGCCAGGGACGGCCAGCCCGCTTATCTCGGCAGCCCAGGCGTTCGTCGGATACAGCTTCAGGTGCCCAACAATCTCGCGGTCCACCGCCAGGGCCAGCCGCTCAGCGTTCATGGGCCCGGTCGAGGCGAGCTGTCCGAAGTGCACGTGCATGCGCCCCTTGAAGCCCGATAGGCCTTCGGCAATCGCAGCCAGATCGTCGTCGCTGCCTTTCTCGAAGGTTCCGTTGCGCGCCAGCAGCTCAAGCTCCTGCGCCTTGCGCAGATCGCAGGGGTCCAGCTCGTAGGAAATCGCTGTGGGCACGATGGTCAAGGATCGCGCAATCTCGGCAAAGTCATCGGTTTCCTTGCGAAACGCCAGCGCCAGCATTTTGAGCAGGGCCGGATCCGTCCGGTCCAGACCGTCCTTGGCGCGCCCGGCACGCTGGGCAATCCATACGTGCTCACCTTCCTGCAGGGAATGACGCACATAGCGGGCCGTCCGCTGCATTGCTGCGTATTGAGCTTTGCGCCCGACGACGCTGCGCTCGATCATGAACCCCTTGTTCAGGCGCATGACGTCGGCGGCGTAGACGGTGCTAAACAGGTTGTCGCCCACCGCCAGCCGCGCCGTGTTCTGGCCGATCTCGTAGAGCAGCCGGTTGATGATGCCGGAGTCGTAGACGATGTCGCGATGATTGGAGATAAACAGACAAGCGCGATCTTTCGGCAGGGCGTCGAGACCGCTGTAGCTGAGCGCCGTCACTCGCGTCCGGAGCACCAGATCGATGTAGCGGCCCATTTGAATCTGAAAGTCGAGCACGGTGCGGATGCGGCGCCCCCGCCACTTCAGCAACCCGCCCATGAGCGCTTCGGCGAGCGCTGGCAGGCGCGCGGACAGGCGCGGAAACACCAGGGCGCCAACCCCCCTGCGCAGGGCACGGTTGCCCACCAGACGGGCAACCACTGCGGGCACTTCGTCGTCCGCATAGGGCCGGATGCTTTCAAACTCGTCCATGGATACCTGGCAGGATGGCGCAGCAGGCCACTATCTCACAACGGCCCGGCAGGCTCACAGCCGGCCAGCCCACAAGGCCTCGCCGCAGATCCACAGCCCAACCAGAAACAGCAGGCTGAAGACCGCGCGTTTCAGCGCTTCATCGGTCAGGGGCGGACGCCATCGCGCACCGATGGCGCTGCCTGCCACCACCACGGGAAACAGCAGCGCCGCCAGCACCCAGACCTGCTCCGTGAGCTCGCCACGCAGCCCAACGACGCCGGTGCGCACCAGGGTGGTCAGGCCGAACACCGCAAGCAGCGTCGCCCGGATCACCTCAAAGGGCAGCGGCTGCCGGTAGCCGTACCAGCCGATGACCGGCCCGGAGGAGGAGAACAGGCCGCCCGCCAGGCCGCCGAGGGCGCCGTAGGCGACCGTCGCCGGCGCGGACGTCAGCTTTGCCAGGGTTCGTGGCGCGATGGCTAAGGACACGCTGGCCAGGGCAATAAACCCCCCCAGAAGCAGCTTCAAGGTTCCGACGGCGCTGGCGCTGAGCTCTCCGAGCAGCCACACCCCTGCCGCAATCGCCGGCACCTGCCCGGCCAGCAGCCCCAGCAGCATGGGCCGGTGAACGGCCGCCAGGTGCCGCCGCACACTGATAATCACGTTGGTCAGCGACAGCAGGCTCACCACCGCCGCGAGAACGGCGATGGGTACCAGCCCAAAGCCGCCGCCAATGGCCATCATCATCATGCCCATGGCAAAGCCCGCCACGCTCTGCACATAGCTGGCGACAAGGGCAAGGACGGCAAGGGCAAGGAGAGTGGGCGGATCCATCAGGGTACGGCTTGAGATTGGCGCGGGAGTATAAGGACCGGCGTCGACGCCTGCTTTGCTATTCCGACGAGCCTGGATAACTATGCGGCTTTAGGCACGGCTGGCTCTGCGTGGATCTCAAACTCAAAGGCAAGCGGGTCCTGGTGACTGGCAGTTCCCGGGGTACCGGCAACGTCATTGCCGGGCGTTTCCTCGAGGAAGGCGCTGAGGTCATCGTGCACGGGCTGGCCAGCGGCCAGGCGGAGGCCGCGGTCGAGGCCCTGGGCGGCGGCATCCCGTTCACCAGCGATCTGACCGACGATGCCTGCCGGGCCGAACTGGAGACGCTGCTGGCACCGGCGCCCGTCGACATCCTGGTCAACAACTACGGCACCACGACCCCCGGAAGCTGGGGCGACGGCGACCCCGGACCCTGGCAGCAGGCCTTCGAACAGAACCTCATGAGCGCCGTGCGCTGCGCCGAGGCCGTGTTGCCGGCCATGCGGGCACGCGGTGCCGGGCGCATCATCAACCTGGGCACCGTCGGCAGCACTCGCCCCAATGCCCGCATGCCCCACTACTACGCGGCCAAGGGCGCGCTGGCAACCATGAACGCCAGCCTGGCCCTTGAGGTCGCGGGCACCGGCATCCGGGTCAACCTGGTGTCGCCAGGGCTGATCGCAACCCCGGAAGTGATGAGTGCCGCCATTGCCCGCAGCCGCAAACGCGGCGGCAGCGAAGACTGGGAAACCGTCGAGGCAGAGATGGCCAGAGACGTCCCCATCGGCCGCATCGCGCGGCGGGAGGAAGTGGCCGACCTGGTGCTGTTCCTCGCCAGCGACCGGGCCGACGCCATTCACGGCCAGAACATCCGCATTGACGGCGGGCAGCTGGGCATCGTGACTTGATCCTGCGTCTGGCCGGCGGGCTGCTGGTACTCGGCTGCGTGCTGCTGTTCGAGCCGGGCGCGACGACCCTGCTGCAGCGGCTCTGGCTGCCCCTGGCCTTTGGGATCGGCGCCGCCATGGTGCTGCACAACGTTCTGGCGATCGCGGCGACCGGCGCGCTCCTGGCCGCGCTGCGCAGCGATCTGGCCGGCGACTGGGTCAGCGCCATTGCCTACCCGGTCATCGGCATCGCCTGCGCCGGCATTGCCGCCGGCATCCTGCTGCAGCGCTATCGCCGCTACCGCGAAGCCACCCGCGCCGCCCGGCTCGAAGCCCGCGCATCGCGGCAGGCGTCCATCAGAACGGATGAACCCAATGAGCAATGACCGGCAAGGGGCAGGACCCGCAGCCCCCCTCGCGCAACAGATCGCTGGCCAGATCATGACCAGCTTCGCGCTCTATCGGGCCGATTTCACCCAGTCCACCCTTGCCGCCCGCGGCTACTTTCACGACCGCGACTGGCACGGGATCCAGGCCCTGGGCGCCCAGCGGCTGGCCACCTACACGGAACACCTGAACCCGCTGGTCGAGCGGCTGCGGGGGATCATCAACACCGCACAGCAAAGCGATGCAGCCCTGGCCCGGCTATGGCGCGAGGTCAAGGCGCAGTACGCGCAGGCATTGACCGCCCGCTACGATCGCGAGATGGGCGAGACGTTCTACAACTCGGCCTACCGCCGCCTGCGCGCTCACGCCCAGCTGGTGGACGACGAGACCTTTGTGCAGCCCACCAAACGCCCCGGCGTGCAGCAACCGGCACAGCCGCTGCTGCGGCGCTTCGAGCCCGGCGCAGAAGGGTTGGTCCATATGATGCAGCAGCTCCTGGGCAGCCTGCCGCTCACACTGCCCTGGCAAGACTTCGACCGCGATATCCGCAACATTCTGCGCTCCCTGCCCGAGGCCCGGCCGGAGCTTGAGAGCAGCTTCGGCCTGGCCATCGAAATCGTCGACGCGGTTTTCTATCGCAACAAGGGCGCCTACGTGGTCGGCCGCATCTGCCAGGGCGACAAAACCTGGCCCCTGGCCCTGCCGCTGCTGCAGGACGCCTCCGGGCGGCTCTATGTCGACACGCTGATCTGCGACGAAGATGAGCTGTCGATCATGTTCAGCTTCACCCGAGCCTATTTCCTGGTGGATGTGCCGGAGCCGACGGCACTGGTGGATTTTCTTTGGGCGCTGCTCCCGAACAAGAAGCGCAGCGAGCTGTACAGCGCCATCGGCCTGCACAAACACGGCAAAACCGTGTTCTACCGGGGTTTCGTGGAGCACCTCGCCCAGTCCTCGGACCCGTTTATCATTGCGCCGGGTATCAAGGGCATGGTGATGGCGGTGTTTTCCCTGCCGTCCTATCAGGTGGTCTTCAAAATCATCAAGGATCAGTTCGCGCCGCAAAAAAACATCACCGCCGCGCAGGTCAAAGAGAAATACGCGATCGTCAAAGAGCACGATCGTGTCGGGCGCATGGCAGACACGCAGGAGTTTCACAACTTCGTATTGCCCCTGGCACGCTTCGACGCGACGCTCCTCAAGCACCTGCTCAGTGTCGCCGGCAACACGGTTCGCATCGAGGGCGACGATGTCATCATCACGCACCTGTATATCGAGCGACAGATGACGCCGCTAAACCTGTACATCGAAGACGCGGACGACACGGCCCTGCGCAGCGCCCTGGACGAGTACGGCAACGCCATCAAGCAGCTCGCCGCCGCCAACATTTTTCCCGGCGACATGCTGCTGAAAAACTTTGGCGTCACCCGCCACGGCCGGGTCGTGTTTTACGATTACGACGAGATCACCTATCTGACCGAGATGAACTTTCGGACCATACCGGAGCCGCAAACGCCGGAGCAGGAGATGGCATCCGAGCCCTGGTACGCCGTTGCCCCCAACGACGTTTTTCCGGAGGAGTTTCGAAAGTTCCTGTTCGGTCGACGCAAAATCAAGGCCCAGTTCGCCGCCATGCACGGCGAGCTGTTCGATGCGGAGTACTGGAAAACGCTCCAAGCAGATATCGAGGCCGGCGCGATCCGGGATGTGTTTCCCTACCGTCGCAAACGGCGCTTCCTGGCCAACGTCGAGTCATCGTGACACCCAGGGATAGCACCCCGGCGCTGCTGAACGCTGTTCGCAGCGCGCCCGCCCTGCTCTTCGACTTTGACGGGACTCTGGCGCCGAACCTGGACCTGGCTGGCATGAAAGCGCAGGTCATCGCCCTGACCCGGTGCTGGAAAGTTCCAGACGCCGAGTTTGCCGGCGCCCACATCGTCGAGATCACGGAGCTGGCAGCCGCATGGCTGACACAACATGAAGGTGCAGCGCCCGCCGGGCTTTATGCCCGGGAGGCCGCCACGCTGATCCGCGATTTCGAGCTGGATGCCGCCGCCGATACGGACCCATTCCCGACCGCGCCGCCGCTGCTCATGCAGTGGCGCAAGCTGGGGCGCGCCAGCGCTGTCGTCACCCGCAACTGCCGGGCCGCGGTGCTGGCCACATACCCGCAGCTGAATCTGCACACCGACGCGCTGCTGGCGCGCGATGACGTGCCGCACCTGAAACCGGATCCGCGGCATCTGCGCCTCGCCATCCGCCAGCTCGACGTCGAGGCTGGGCCCAGCATCATGGTCGGTGACGGCGCCATGGACATGCAGATCGGGCGGGCTCTGGGTATGTACTGCCTGGGCGTGGAAAGTGGCAGCAACACGGCGCAGGCTCTGCAGGGCGCCGGCGCGCACTGGGTGGCCGAACACATCGGCGCCCTGCTTGAACTGGTCCATGAGCTATGATGCAGCGTCGCCCTCGCTGGACCTGCCTCATGCTTCGATCGTCCGCCAAAACAGCTGCTATGACCTTGGGCATCAGCCTTGCGCTCTGCCTGGGACTGGCGACCGGGTGTGCGGCACCGGGCGCCACAACACCGGCCGTCGAGCCGGTCCGGGAACCCTCTCCGGGCCCGGCGCTGTGGTCCATGGCTGACGACGACAGCACCATCTACCTGTTTGGCACCGTCCATCTGCTGCGTCCCGATACCCAGTGGCTCACGCCGCCGGTCGAGGTCGCCTGGCAGGAAGCGCAAACGGTCTACATGGAGGCGGACACCGACTCGGCAGAGGTGCAGGCGGAACTCGCGGGACTGATGCAACGCCTGGGCGTCTACAGCGATGGCACGACCCTGCTCAGCCGGCTGGACCCTGCACAGACCGCCACGGTGAAAGCTGCGAGCGATGCGCTGCAGGTTCCGCTGGCCGCTTTGGCGCCCCTCAAACCCTGGCTCGCTGGCTTACAGCTGAGCGTGATGCAGCTCGTGAAAGCCGGCTACGATCCGGCTTCCGGCGTCGAGACCGTGCTGAACCGGGACCCGCTGATTGCCGACAAGCGTCGCCGGTACTTCGAGACCGCGGCCCAGCAGATCGAGTTTTTCGAGACGCTGACCGAAGCTGATCAGGTGGCAATGCTGGTTGCCGGCGCGCGCGCCGTGATCGAAGAGCCGGACGCCCTGGACGCGCTGGTCGAGGCCTGGAGCGCCGGCGACGTCAAGGAACTGGCGCGCCTCATGTCCAGCGTCGACGCGTTCGGCAGCGAAGCGGTCTACGAATTGCTGCTGACAGATCGTAACCGCGCCTGGCTGCCAAAGATTGAAGCACTGCTGGACGAGCCCGGCGTTCACCTGATCGCTGTCGGCGCCGGACATCTGGCGGGCGAGGACAGCGTGGTTGCCCTGCTGCGGGCCCGGGGCTACCGGGTCCAGCGTCGCTAGCGGCCGCGCTCAGTCGCGCTAATCGATCGGCGGCAGCTTGCCGCAGCGTTTCTCGTAGCCTTCGGCCATCTTGTCAGTGCGCCGGGCCAGCTCTTCCGGGGACAGGTACACGCGTTCGCCGTCCTTGCCGACCTCGTAGCTGCGAAAGCCGCCCCGCCGGTTGTCCCGAATCTCGTTGAACAGATCCCGGCAATTGTTCTGATGCTGCTCGTTCTTCGCCTGGGCTGCCGCCGCGGCGCGGGCTTCCTCGTCAGAGCGCCGGTTGCGATCATCGAAGTACTCGAGCATGCGCGCCTGCTCACGCTGCCGCGCCTCATGCTCCGCGCGGCTGGCAGCCGTCGGCTTCGACACGTCAACGGACACCGCTTCGGCGCCCGGCACGTGCTGATCGCTGAACCGGACATTGCCCTGCGCATCCTTGTAGCGGTAAAGAGTGCCCGCGGGCGAAGTGCCCGCGGGCGAGTCGCCGGGCCGGGCCGCACCAGCCGCGGACGGCGCTGAAGCAGATCTGCCAGCCCGAGGCGGCCGCCCGGGCTGCTGTTCGAGCCAGCGCTGCCGGTTACGCTCGTTCAGCGCTTCGAGCCGCGCCCGGGTTTCCGGGTCAGCCTTGCTCAGTACCGCTTCGGAAAACAGCGGCTTGTAGCCTTGACCGTCAGCGGCCCAGAGCGCGCCAGCGGCCGTGAGCAGCGCCGCCGCACAAAGCCAGGTCACCGGACGCAAGCTGCGAGTCACGCGCTCGGCGCCGGGGCGTTCATGTAGTCCCGGTAGTAGGTCAGCTGCCCGTTGCGCACTTTGTAAAGACCGCACCCCTCAATGTCGCCGGCCGGCGTGTGCGCCACCCACTGCGCCCACACGACACCTTCGTCGTCGCCAGTGCCGCCTTCGCCTTCGAGCGCGTCAAGGGTGAACGAGGTTTTGCGGTCGCCCATTTCCTTGACCATCATGCTCATAAACCCGCCGATGGCTTCTCGCCCCTCGAAGGTGCCATACACCGGGTCAACCAACAGCGCATCTTCGGCAAATAGCGACACCACTTGCGTGTAGTCACCGGAGTCCTGGCGGCGCCAGAATTCCGCAATTGTTTCCTTCGCATTCATGACAGTCTCCTCGGTCAGTGACCGCAACGCCCGGTTGCCAGCCATCATACTAGACGCCGCCGTGGCGTCCGGCGAGCAGGGAGACAAAACCCCGGGCCGATGGCACCATGACCAGTAACTGCTCGCCAAGGCGCCGCGATGACCCAGCAACCCATGCTCGCCCGGAACGAGATCGATCCGCTGCTGGACCAGTTGATCCGCCAGCTCGATGATGAGGGCCGGGCCACCCAGCGTGCCTGGTTCGCGCGCATTCGCCGCTCCCTGCAACACGCCCAGGACGAGGTGATGCTGGCCCAGCCGATCATCGCGCTTTCCACCAGCGGCGCCTACGGGATTCAGCTGTCCCAGGAAGCCCAGCCGCTGCACACGCGCATTGTCGAAAAGGCGGCCCTGGTGGTGAGCGCGCTCGACACGCCGCCGGTCGTGCGGCACTGACCATGCCAGTCGCAACTGTAAAGAGCCTGTTCCGCTACCCCATCAAGAGCATGGGCGGCGAGACGCTGGCGCAGGCCCGCTTTGATACGCTCGGGATTCCCGGCGATCGCGGCTGGGCGCTGCGCGACGAGACCCGCGGCGGCATTCGCGGCGGCAAACGCTTTCCCGGGCTCATGGGCCTGCAGGCAGAGTATCTGGAGGATCCGGACACCGACGCGCGGTCGCCGCTCGCACGCATCCTGTTCCCGGACGGGGCGAGCGCGCGCACGGACGATCCTGAGATCAACGATCGCCTGAGCACGCACCTGCAGAACCCGGTCACCCTGTGGCCGCTGCTGCCCGCCGACGCGCTCGATCACTACCGGCGCGGCGCTCCGGAGAACAGCGACATGGAGGCCGAGCTGCGGCAGGCCTTCGGCCGCACGGCCGATGAGCCGCTGCCGGACCTGAGCCAGTTCCCCGCCGAGCTGTTCGAGTACGAATCGCCCCCGGGCACCTACTTCGATGCTTTTCCCGTCCTGCTCATGACCGCGGCCAGCCTGGCCACCATGAGCGCCGCAGCGCCGGAGCAGCGCTTCGATGTCCGCCGGTTCCGTCCGAACCTGCTGCTCGAAACCGCGACCGACGACGCCGAATTTCCCGAGGACACCTGGGCCGGCAAGCAGCTGCAGATCGGCGACGCCGTGTTCGCGCTGCAAATGCGCTGCCCGCGCTGTGTCATGACGACCCACGGCTTTGGCGACCTGCCGAAGGACCCGGGCATCATGCGGGCCCTGGTGCGCGCGCACGGCGGTGACCTGGGCGTTTACGCGCAGGTCGTCAAGCCTGGCATCGTTCGTGCCGGCGATACCGCCGCCCTGCTCTGACCCAACCGAAGACGACAAGACCCATGGCCATCGACTACCAACAGCTCGGCTATCTGCGCGTTGCTGCCATCAGCCCTGAGCTGCGCATCGGCAACCCTGCCGCGAACGCCGCTGCCCACCGGGAAGCCCTCAGTGCCGCAAGGCAGGAGCAGGTCGCGATCGCGCTGTTCCCGGAGCTGTCGCTTACGGGCTACAGCGCCGAGGACCTGTTTTTCGCCAACACGCTCCACGCGCAGGTCGAAGAAGCTCTGGCAGCCCTGCTGCCGGCGACCCGCGGCATGGTTGCGATCGTCGGCGCCCCCTGGCGCTCTGGCGACGGACGTCTCCTGAACGTTGCAGTGGTACTGGCGAACGGCACCGTCGCCGGCATGGTGCCGAAGCGCGCGATCCCCAACTACGGCGAATTTTACGAGCGGCGCTGGTTCGCCAGCGGTGCCGACGTGAACGAAGCTGTCGACAGCGACCTGGGACAGTTCCAGATCGATCCCTGCCAGCTCTTCGAGGTGGCTGGAACGCGCTTTGCCGTCGAAGTGTGCGAAGACCTGTGGGCCGTAGACAACCCGGGCGCGGCCGACGCGCTGGCCGGCGCAGCGTTGTTTTTCAACCTGTCTGCGAGCAACGAACTGGTCGCCAAGGCCGAGTACCGCCGCGATCTGGTCCGCATGACCAGCGCGCAGCGCCTGTGCGGCTATCTCTACGCCAGCAGCGGCCCGCGGGAATCCACCAAAGACGTGGTGTTCGGTGGCCACTGCATCGCCGCCGAAAACGGCCAGCTGATCGAGGAAAGCCCGCGCTTCGAGCTGGCGGGCACACGCATCATTACCGAGTTCGATCTGCACAAGCTGGAACACGACCGGCTCCACAACAACACCTTCGTCAACGCCCCGCGGCCGTCCGCCTACCGGGTGGTGCGAACGGGCGTGACCCCAGAGCCGATTGCCGGCATACGCCGGCACTACCCGCGCCACCCTTTCGTGCCGGTCAACGATCAGGCCCGGGCCGACAACGCCGCAGAAATCCTGAACATCCAGGCAACCGGTCTCGCCCGGCGACTGCTGGCGGCGCGTACCGAGCGCTGCGTCATCGGCCTGTCCGGCGGTCTCGACTCCACCCTTGCGCTGCTGGTATGCATCGACGCGCTGGACAAGCTCGGCCTGCCCCACGACAACATCCGCGCGCTGACGCTGCCCGGTCCGGGCACCTCGCCCCACACCAAACGCAGCGCCCGGATCCTGGCCAAAACCGCCGGCGCGACGCTGAAGGAGATCAACATCCGGGCAGCCGTGCGTCAGCACCTGAAGGACCTGGACCACGACGGCGAAGAGGACGTGGTGTTCGAGAACGCCCAGGCCCGGGAGCGCACGCAGCTGCTGTTCAATCACGCCAACCAGGTCGGCGGCATCGTGGTCGGCACGGGCGACCTGTCGGAGCTGGCCCTGGGCTGGTGCACCTACAACGCCGACCACATGGCCAGCTACAACGTGAACGCAAGCGTCCCCAAGACCCTCGTGACCTCGATCGTGCAGTGGTATGCCGACACCCGCGCTGACAAGGCGCTCGCCCGGGTGCTCGGGACCGTGCTGGCAACGCCCATCACCCCGGAGCTGCTGTCGCACAAGGACGGCGAGACCGCCCAGCCCACGGAATCGATCATCGGCCCCTACGAGCTGCACGACTTCTTTCTTTTTCACTGGCTCCGGCACGGCGCGACGCCGGAGAAAATCTTCGCCCTTGCCCGGCTGGCCTTCGGCGACAGCTACGACGCCGAAACCATCCGCCGCTGGCTGCGGCTGTTCTTCAGCCGCTTCTTCAGCCAGCAGTTCAAGCGCACCACCCTGCCGCCGGGACCCAAGGTGGGCAGCGTCAGCCTGTCGCCCCGGGGCGACTGGCGCATGCCTGACGAGGCGGACAGCGAAGAGGTGCTGCGCCGCATCGACGCGCTCTGAGCGGCAGGGCTCGGGCCCGAGCTACCGTCCTGCGGACGAGCCCGGTGCGCTGGCCGGAAGCGCCAGCAGCAGCGCGACTGATGCCCAGAGGATGGCACTCGCCACCAGCGACAGGGGCAGCAACCCCTGCTCGATGACGGTCGCAACGGCGGCCGTACCGCCCGCCGCAACCAGCATCACGAACAAGATCATGAGCGCCGCACCGCGGGCATCGTTGCTGCCGGCCGCGACCAGCGCCTTGTAGAACCCGACCGGGCCGCGGATGCCGAGCCCCAGGTTAATCATCAGGAAGCACGCCCACAGCAGCGGGATGGACGTGTCCGCCACCAGGGCAACGCCGATCAGGCCCAGGCTGCCCGCGGCGGACAGCACAGAGCCATACAAAATGGTGTTTTCGTCGCCCCACCAGCGCGCGAACACGCCGGTGGTATTGGCCGCGATCACGTACAGGGTAATGCCCATGACCTGCATGGTGACAAAGTCAGCCAGGGAACCGCCCATGCTGGAGGCAATGATTTTGGGTGCCGAGAAGACAATCGCCAGCAGCCCGCCCAGGTTGCAGGCCTGGCTCAGGGCGTAACGGAGAAAGGTCGAATTGCGCAACAGGGACCCGTAGCCGCCGACCGCCTGCGGCAGCCTGCCGAACTGCTCGCGCAAAGACGGCGCGCTCAGCCAGCCGAGCGCCATGGCCAGCGCGATCAGCGCGACCAGGTAAAACGACGAGCGCCAGCCATACAGGCTCAACAGCAGGGCCCCAATCACCGGCGCGATCGCCGGCGCCATGGACTCGATGCTGCCGATCCGGCCAATCATGGCGACCGCCCGGGTCTCGTCGTAGAGGCTCTTCACCATGACCGGCGCATAGACGGCCGGCGCTGACGCCGACAGGCCCTGAAAGAACCGCAATACTGACATCTGCACCAGCGTCTCGGCAAAGGTGGCCAGCACCGACAGCACGGCAAAGGCGAACAGCGAGCCGATGAGCAGATCGACAATGCGGAACCGCGCGCCCAGCTCGCCGAAAATCAGCAGGCCCGCGCCGGTGCCCAAAGAGAACGCGGCCAGCACCCATTGCGCCGCCTGCGCGGTGCCGCTAACGACGCTCGGCAGCATCGGCACTGCGGGCAGCACCAGATCCGTCGCCGCCAGCGCGCAGACGGTGCCGATGGTAATCAGCACCATGGCCAGGGCAGAGCGTTCGGCGTTCATGGGCTGCGCCCTGAAAAATGGAGCGCCAGTCTAGGGAAGACGTCACGGCTGCTCAACGTATCCTGGCGCGCCGGCACCAACTGCCTTCTGCGCGGTCACACAGGTATGCTTGCGGCTCGTCTGCCGCGCCGCCGAAACCGGAGTCTTCATGCACCGCCTGACGCCCATTTACCGCATGCTGCTGGCGCTCGCGCTGTCCGCCGCAACCTCTTTTGCCCACGCCTTCGAGGTGCGCAACTACTGTGGCGACGAGGGGGTCTGGGTGCATATCCTGGGCGGCGGCGGCCCGGAGCTGACCGACGATCAGGCAGCGGCCAGCTACCTGATCTGGCAGGACGGCAAGGCCCGGGTGCTGATCGATCCGGCGCCGGGCTCGTCGCTGCTGTTCGACAAAACCGAGGCGCGCTTCGAAGACCTGGAGCTGGTGCTGTTCACGCACCTGCACGTCGACCATGTGGGCGACTTCCCGGCGTACATCAAGGGCTCTTACTTTACCGAGCGGACCGAGCCGCTACGCGTTTTCGGGCCCACCGGCGCCGCGCCGTACCCGGATACCGAGACCTTTGTGCAACGCCTGATCGGCCCGGAAGGCGCCTTCGCTTACCTGTCAGAGTTTCTGGTCAACAAACCCAAGAGCCAGGGCGGATACAAGGTGATCGCGCAAAACATCGCCGCCACCGGGCGCCGGGAATGGTCCGGATACGGGACCGAACGCATGGAGCTCCGAGCGGTACCGGTGAACCACGGCCCCGTGCCGGCCCTCGCCTACCGCATCGATATTGGTGGCCACAGCATCGTCTTCACCGGCGACTTCAACAACGAAAAGAACATGGTGCCGGCCCTGGCCAAAGAGGTCGACGCCCTGATCATTCACCACGCTGTGCCCGAGAACACCCGCGGCCCGGCGCGCAATCTGCACGTGGTGCCGTCGCAGATCGGCCGCATTGCCGAGCAGGCTGACCCCCGCATGGTCATCCTGGGGCATCGCATGAACCGCACCCGCGGCGTCGAGAGCCTGTCCCGGCAGAAAATCGAGGCGAGCTACGACGGCAGCCTGATCTTTGCCAACGACATGGAGTGCTGGGGCCTCTAATGACCCCGGAGGCGGTGCTGCAATTCTGGTTCGGCACGCTCGATGCACAGGGACTGGCGGACGATGCTCACCGGCAGCGCTGGTTTCTGCGCAGCGACGAGTTCGATGCGCAGATCAGGTCACAGTTCGAGCCATGGCTTGAAGCTGCCGCGCACGGCAGGCTCGATTCCTGGCTGCAGGAGCCCCGGCAGTGGCTCGCCTACCTGATCCTGTGCGATCAGTTTCCTCGCAACCTGTATCGCGGCAGCGCCCGGGCATTCGCCTGGGACGAGCAGGCCCGCGCCGCGGCTCGTCAGGGCATCAGCCGGCGGTGGCACCTGCAGCTCGGCATCGACGAGCAGGCCTTCGCCTACCTGCCCTTTGAGCACTCAGAGCAGCTGACAGACCAGTACCTCGCGTGCGGTCTGTGCCTGTCCCTGCGGGACAACAGCCCGAAGGCCCTGCGCGAAGCCACCGGCACCTACCTGCGCCACGCTCAGCAGCACCGCGACACCATCCTGCGCTTTGGCCGCTTTCCCTACCGCAACCTCGCCCTGGGCCGGGACTCGACGAGCGCGGAGCTGGCGTTCCTGGAATCCGCCGCGCATTCGTGATGCGCGCGGCGCATTCCTGAATCCGCAGGGCTATTCCTCGCCCGCGTGCTTGAGGTAGTGCACGGCGAGCGAGGTCATCGACCGCACACCGGGCTCCAGGGCAGCCTCGTCCACGTAAAACAACGGCGAGTGATTGGGTATCGCTTCCTGCGGCGGTACGTCTTCCGGCCTTGCGCCGATAAAGAAAAACAGGCCCGGGATCTCGCGCTGGAACTCCGAGAAGTCCTCAGCGCCGGTGATGCGCGGGCTTTCCAGAACGTTCTCCTGGCCATACACGCGCGCGAGCGTTGGGGCCATCATCGCGGTCAGCCCGGCATCGTTGTAGGTCACGGGAGAGCCGCGATCGATCTCGAGCGTTGCCGTCGCGCCAAAGCTTTCCGCCGTGCTGTTGACGATGCGCGCCATCTTTTCGGCGATAGCTTCCTTGACCGACGGCTCGAAGGTGCGGATCGTTCCGGTCAGCCGCGCGGTATCGGGAATAATGTTGTTGCGCACGCCGGACTCGAACTGGCCCACCGTCACGACCGCTGGCGCCCGGGTCAGATCGACCTGGCGGCTGACGATGCTCTGCAGTGCCGTGACCATATGCGAACCCACCAGAATCGGATCGACACCGCCCCAGGGCTGGGCACCGTGGGTTTGTCGGCCCGTGATCTGAATTTCGAAACGCTGCGCGCTGGCCATCATGCCCAGGGGACGGAACGCGACCTTGCCAACCCCAAAGCCCTGGGAGATGTGCAGGCCGAAGATCGCATCGACCTCCGGGTTTTTCAGCACGCCCTCTTCGATCATCATGGAGGCGCCGCCATTCTCCCCTGCAGGCGGGCCTTCTTCTGCCGGCTGAAACACGACTTTTACCGTGCCCGGCCAGCGGTCCTTCATCTTCGCGAGAATCTGCGCCGCGCCCATCAGGATAGCCACGTGATTGTCGTGCCCACAGGCATGCATCACGCCGACTTCGCGACCCTCAAACTCGCCCTTGGCCGTTGACGCGTACTCGAGCCCCGTTCGCTCCACCACCGGCAGGCCGTCCATGTCAGCGCGCAGCGCAACCACCGGGCCCGGGCCGTTGCCCCGCAGCACGCCAACGACACCGGTGTGGGCGACACCGGTCTGCACCTTGTACCCAAGCTTCTTCAGATGCCGCGCCACGATTTTGGCCGTGCGGAACTCGCGGTTGGATAGCTCCGGGTTCGCGTGCAGGTCCCGGCGCCAGCGCACCACCTGATCGTTGAGCCGCGCCGCGGCAGCGTCGATCTCGGCATAGGTGCCCGGATCTGCGCGCAGCGGTATCGCCAGCACCAGCAAGGCGAGAGCAGCGAGACGGAACAGACCGTGCGACATGAGTTTCATAGGAGGCTTCCGTAAATGAGCGATATCGTCAGGCTCTGCCCGACGATGGCGCGTTGCCGCGCTGCTGCCACCAGGCGGCAAAGCGTAGCAAGCCAGCCACCAGGGCGAGCGCAAAGAGCAGCGACGAAATCAGGCTGAGCCCAAACCCGCCGGACAGCGTAAAGGTGTACAGGAGCCAGACGTAGTGCATGCCAAAGCGGTGCAGCCAGCGCCAGCGCGGACCCAGTGTTCGCAGCCCCCAGCTATTGGAGGTGAGCGCCATAAACCAGAGCGCCAGAAAGGCGATACCGGCGAAGAGCAACACCTCGAGACCGGTATCGCCAATATTTGCCGTCAGAAACACGATCACGTAGCCAAAGTGAATCGTGTGCACAAAAGCGGCGCTCAGCCCCAGATAGCGGCGGTTGCGCAGGGCACCGACGGCGAAGCGGCGCAGGGGCCCATCGTCAAACACGACCTTCATGGGCCGGGCCGCGTAGGCCACGATAAAGTAGGCAAAGGACAGCCAGGCGGTCGCCAGCAAGGCATAGCCGATATAGTCCCGGGACTCGGTGTAGGGCGGATGGCTCAGCAGGAACAGACAGGTCAGAAACAGCGAGCTGCCGAGAATCAGCCACTTCACGGTCCCGCGGCCGGACACGGAAGAGACCGCCGCGTCAGTCATCCAGCTCGTACTCCAGGGGCGCGTCGAGGCGAAAGTCGACGTTGCTGGTGACACGGTCCACGGCAACCGGTTGGCCTGCTTCGCGAGCGGCCCGGTAGCGCCAGCTGCGCACTGCTGCCAGCGCCGCAGCATCAAACACCCCGGGGGGCTCTGCCGCGACCACCCGGGCGTTCACCACCCGACCGTCAACCGTGATGCCGTAGGCGACGGTCACCCGCCCCTCGATGCCGTCCGCTTTGGCCTGCGGCGGATAGCTGGGGCCAGCACCGCCCATGAGCTGCGGGCCATGGCTGGCCGGGCTGACACAGCCAGCGAGCGCCAGGAGCGCGACGGCCCACGCGAGCTGGACGCGGGCCGGCGCCAGGCGAATCAGGGTTCGGGGTCGTGCCACCATGCGGGCATGGTACCTTCTGGAGCTGGTAAAGGTCAGCCGTACTCGCCGGCCGTTCCCAAGCGCGAGACTTGCCATGCCCAGACAGAAATTGCTGTTCCTGTATCTCGAAAGCTCGGCCCTCGACAGCCGGGTCATCGGCTGGACAAGCTACGACGGCACCGGCGCAACGCGCAGCCACGCCGGCGATAGCAGCGAACCGCCCTGCGCCACCGGCCTCGAAGCGCTGCAGCAGGGCTGGCGCCTGATCCAGGCCAGCCCTCTGCTGCCCCACGCGCCGGGCGCCGAGTTCGATCTGAGCTATCTGAAGTACGAGTTCATCTTTGAGCAGTGGGGCGACCCCGGGGAGGCCGATCATGGCTGATCGAATCCTGCTGGACTCAGAGGCTATGGCCACCTTCGCTGCCCGCGGCTTTCTGCGCTTCGACGCGCTGGTGCCGGAGGCGCTGAACCGCGCCTTTCTCGAGCGCATCGAGGCCGCGAGCCCCGAGGCGGGCCGGCAAACCATGATGCAGACCTACGGCGCCTTGATGAGCCAGCAGGTGTTGCCCACGGTGCCGCCCGGTCAGCGCTGGAAGAAAGCCTTCCGCAAGCGCACCGTCATCGGCCAGATCCTGCGCCTGCCGGTACTGCGCGGCGCGATCGAGTCTCTGGTCGGCCGGGGCGCGGTTGTCGATCACCACTTTCTGCACCTGCGGTTTCCGCCGGGCGCCGGCCAGCACGAGCTGGCCCAGCACTATCACCAGGACTCCACGATCGATCCGCGTCAGTCCTTCGATATTCAGCTGTTCTACTTTCCGCACGCGGTGACCGCCGCCATGGGCGGCACCCGATTCCTGCCCGGCAGCCATCTGCGTCGGGTCAGCGAGGCTGCCATCGCGCGTTACCAGAACATTCGCGGGCAGCAGCAGGTTGTGTGCCCCGCCGGGACCGTGCTGATTTTGCACCACGGCATCTGGCACGGCGGTGGCGCCAACGCCAGCGCGCAGCATCGCTTTCTGTGGAAGCTGCGCCTGTGCCCGCAGCGGCCGCAGGTGCGGCTCTGGGACACGTCAGACCTGCCCGCCGAGCACCGCGTGCAGCGCCCCACGTTCTGGATCGATCCCGCAGCCCCGGTCGATCCCGTGCACCGCATTCTGACCACGGCCGAGCCGTGGCACGAAGCCGACACTTCCCGGCTGGAATTCATCGCGCGGATTCGTTTCTGGCGCCAGCTGCTCGGCGACCAGAGCTTCGATGCGGACTACTGGCTCACGCGGTTGGAAAACGAGTTCTACGACCCGGCCTGAAACCCGGCGCCCCTGGCACCATCATTCAGCGCACGCAGCGTGCTGTTCATCTGCCGGGCCGCAGCTTCCAGCTGCAGGGTGCGCCGGTGCTGGCGCTCCGCCCGGCGCAGGTTGTCGCCGCGCGCCGTGGTCTTGAACACCCGATCACCGGTCAGGTGATCGAGCAGGTAGCGCAAGCTCAACATCGCCGACACGTAGCGCGGCGCTGCGACCAGGTCAGCCAGGGCGCTCGGGGCGGCGCTGGCCTGCTGGGCGCGCACGAAACCGGTCGCCAGCTGCACGAAATAGCCGTGCTCGTAGCGCTCGTTGTGCCACACCGAGGAGCGGATGAGATCGCCGAAGTCCAGGGCGCGGTTGGCCCACATCGCGGTGTCCAGGTCCAGCACTGCAGCGACCGTTGCCGTGCCGGTCACGAACTGCAGGTTGTCGGGCTTGCAGTCCCCGTGGATGTAACCGTCCGCCTCCCCAAAGGTCTCTGCCATGGCGCGCACCTCGCCCACCCGGCGCCGCCACTCGTCGCTCGCCGCGCTCGCAACTTCGTCAAAGCGCGCCAGAAACCAGGTCAGATCGTGATAATGGGCGATGGCTGGCTGCAGCCGCTCGCCCGGCAAATTCTCCAGCAGCACCTGGGTGCGGCCGAAGGCGAAGCCCGCCGCCGCCAGACGCTTGGCCACGAGTGCTTCAGTGCCCGCTGACCGCAGGTGCTCTCCGGCGACATACCGCCACAAGCGCCAGTGACCGCCGGCATGGTCGATGCTCGGCGCGCTGGCCCGGGCGCGCACCAGCTCGGGCATCCAGCCCGGCGCCTGCTGCTGCAGGTGCTCGCTGATGCGCGCCAGCTGGCGCATCAAACGCGCGGGCTCGGGAAACACCTGCTCGCTGACGCGTTGCAGCACAAACGCCCGCTGCCGGGCGTCTCGGACCAGGACCGTGTCATTGATGCGGCCACCGCCGATGACGCTGAGCAGGACCGGCTCGAACCAGCCGGCACGGCAGGCGGCGCGCGCGTCAGCAAGGGTCGCGGCGGCGCTGCCCGACATCAGGACGGCACCGGCGCGGCCAGCAGCCAGGAACGCAATGCAAAGACCGGCGCCAGCAACAGGTCATCTTCAGGCTCGGCAAGGTGCGCGAGCTCCGCCTGCGCCGCTGCGTCCAGGGTGCCGGCTGCCAGGCGCCGAGCGCAAAGCGCAGCCAGCCGGGCGAGCCGATCCCGGGCCGGGCGCACCGCCTCGGGGACGTCAGGCATCACCAGCAGCATTTGCCAGCGCTCGCAGCAGGCACGAACGACCGCGTCTGGCGCCCGAGCACCGGCAATATCCTGGGCCAGCACGGCCGTCGCGACGCTCACCACCGGCAGGTGGTCGACCGCAGCCGTCAGAGGCGTGTGGATATCGTAGGGCCGCGCCTGGGGCATTTCCCGCCCGCCGAGCCGGGCCCGCAGCGCTGCCGTGCCCAACAGCCGGGCGTACCACTTCAGCGGCTCGAACCAATCGTAAAGCGGTTGCCAGGAGATCGGCACGCCTGCACCCAGCAGCCCCGCGCGCTGCCGCGCGGCCAGATCGTTGCGCCCGGTTCGTCGCAGACCCTCCAGAAAACAGGCCTGGCGCGATTCCAGCGGCACGACATCCGTCGGCTCCGGCGCCCGCCAGAACCGTTCGGCAATCGCCGGCAACCGCGACCACAGCCGCACGTCGAGCGTCTGCTCATCGACCAGCTCACTCCACAAACAGGCTTCACCGCCCAGCACGACGGCGCTGGCTGCATCGTCGGCGCCGCACGCGATCGGCGGCACCTGATCGGTCTGCAGCGATCCCTCGCGCCACTGGTGCGTCCAGCGCATACCGTCCGCCACCGCTGCAAAGCCGTCCGCGGTCAGCAGCTCGTCTTCCAGGGCCAGCAGCGCCGACTGCCGGGCACCAGGATCGTAGCGGTGGTGCCAGTGCGCCCCGTAGTGCAGGTCCAGGTAGAAGCCGCTGGACACAATGCAAGGGTGACCGGCCGCAAGCGCCCGGTCCCGCGTTGTCGCACCGCGCCAGTTCTGCACGGTGACTGGCGGTTCCAGCTTGGCCAACGTCGGGTGCAGGACCTCGTCCCAGGCCAGCATGCGCCGCCCTCGAGCCTTGAGCGCGCCGTGCAGGAAAAGATTGAACCTGGCCTGCAGCGCACTGACTTCGACAGCTGTGCTGGCAAGCCCCTCGGCCTCCTGCCACCAGCCTGGATGCACTTCGTCGCCGCCGACGTGCAGGTAAGCATCCGGAAAGCAGGCGCACAGCTCGTCGAGCAAGGTGCCGAGCGCGACTCGCACCTCTTCGCTCAGAGGATCGAGGCAGCCCGGATGGACGCCGAAGCGCTTGGTCATGGCCAGATTACGGGCCAGCGAAAGACCCTCAGCGTTCCGCGGGGCCCACTCCGGATGGGCGACCAACATGTGCGTGACATGGCCAGGTACGTCCAGCTCGGGCACGACGCGAATGCCCCGGTCAGCCGCGAACGCCACCAGCGCTGACAAAGCATCGGCGCCGTATGCCTGATCGCTGGCAAGGCGCGGAAAGGCCGTGCTGCGAAACCGAAACGCCTGGTCATCGGTCAGGTGCAGATGCAGCACATTGAGGCGCACGGCGGCCATGCAGTCGATGGTCCGCTCCAGCGCCGGTATCGGCAGGAAGTGCCGGGCAACGTCCAGCATCAGCCCGCGCCAGGGATACGCCGGCTGGTCCTGAATCGTCCCGCAGGGCAGCGTCGGGCCTTCGAGACAGAGCTGCAGCAGCAACTCCAGCCCGTGCAGAACACCCCAGGCGGACTCGCCCTGAAGGGCCAGCCGGCACTCCGCAATTTCGAGCTCAAAGCCTTCGGCGGCACCGAACTCAGGCCAGGCGGGCGTCGCCGGGACCGAAAGGTGCAAGGTACCGGGCACTCCGTCGCCGTCGCAGATTCGCGCCAGCCGCGCGTTCAGCCGAGCAACCGCCGCATCAATCCGGCGCCGGGTCGCGCCCGGCAGCCGCTGATCCCCGTAATCTGGCACAAACTCGACCGGGCGCGGCCGGGCACTGCCGTCCAGCTGCAGGTGCGCGGGCTGCGGCAGCAGCGTTGCAAACGACTTGTCGGCGGACGTTTCGAGCATGGATTGGAGGGCGGTCGCGTTGGTCTGTGGCGAGGTGCGTGTCACACTAGCCTCGCACCTTAGCAGCACAGAGCCAGCCCATGACAGACGGCGCCAAGGCACCGACCATTGATCGCGACGCAGTCGCCCGGCGCATGCGCGCCGTGCTCGACGCGGAAGCCAAGGCCATCGCCACGATCAACGTTGACGAGGCGTTTGTACGGGCGGTCGAAGTGCTGGCGCAGTGTCGGGGCAAGGTGCTCACCACAGGCATCGGCAAGGCCGGCCACATTGCCCGTAAATTCGCGGCTACCCTGTGCTCCACGGCGACCCCGGCCGACTTCATCCACCCGGCCGAGGCCGCGCACGGCGACCTCGGCCTGGTCGGCGCCAATGACGTGATGATCGCTTTCTCTACCAGCGGCAAAAGCCTGGAAGTGCTCGAAATCCTCGAGCTGTCCCGGCACCTGGGCGTCGACACCATCATCGGCGTGACCTCGCACCCGGATTCCCAGCTGCGCGGCAAGTCGGATTTCGTGCTCGACATGGGCGTCATCGAAGAGCCTTGCCCGCTCGGGCTGACCCCCAGCGCCAGCATGGCGGTCATGCTGGCCATCAGCGACGCGCTGGCGCTGGCCTTGCTGGAGGCCAAAGGCATCACCCGGGAAGACTACGGGCTCCGCCACCACGGCGGCTATCTGGGCCGCGCTGCGCGCACGGACAACCAGCCGGGCTAGGACGGGCGCTCGAAGTGCGCCTCGCAGATCGCGACGAACCGCTTGGCACCTTCCGTCAGGGGTTTGTGCTTCTTGTAGTACAGGCCCACCTGCCGATCGATGGCGGACAGGTTCAGCCCCTCAATCACGTGCAGCCCTGCCAGATCTTTCAGGAGATGATCTGACAGGTAGGTCACACCCTTGCCCGCTTCTGCCAGCGCCAGCCGCAGGTCCAGATTGCTGATTTCCCATACACCCTGGAACGCATCGCGCAAGCGCGCGCCGCCGCCGAGCTTGATGCCGTCGTCCAGATAGGACGTCAGCAGCGTGGCGTCGGCAATGGCCTGCTCGGGGGCGTCCATGAATGTTCGAAAGGCCGGATGATTCTCGTGCACGACCAGCTGTCGACGCTCCTGCAGACAGGACCGGGTCACGAAGTGCCCGGGCATGCGCGATTGAAAGGGCCCGAAGCCGAGCTCCCAGCGATCGTCATCCACCCCGTAGATGATTTCCTTGCTGGGGGCCACGTCCAGCTTGAGCCGGGTCAGCGGGTTGCGGTCGCAAAACTCGAGCAGCAGGGCGGGGGCAAAGCAGCGGTTAACCATGCTGTTCACCGCAAGGCTCAGGGTCGACAGCGCGCCGGTGCGGATCTGCTGAATGTCTTCGAGCGTCGCCTGCTCTTCCTTGAGCACAATCTGCGCGTAGCGAAATACCCGGTTACCCGCCTCGGTGAGTTCCGGCTGCTTGCCGCGCATCAGCAGCTGCGTATCCAGCTTGTGCTCAAGGTTGGCCACGGCCTGGCTGACCGCGGACTGGGAAATGCTCAGGCGCTCCGCCGCGCGGCTGAACCCGGACTCCTCAACCACCGCGCTGAACACGCGTATCTCATGGCGCTCGATCTGCATGCGCGAAGCCTAGCAGCGCGCCCCGGGGCGCTCCACTTATGCAGCAATCAGCTGCGCTTATGGGCCACAGGCGGCCGCCGGGCGCTATTCGTTTCACTTCTAGCCCCATTAGCCGATACCGATGGGCAACAACGCCGCGCGCGGATAGCTTGAGGCAAAGCTCCAGGAGATGACCATGAACCACCAGCAAACGCTGCCCCCGATCGACCCGGGCCTGGCCGGCGTCGTCGTCGGGACCACGCGCATATCTGAGGTCGACGGCGCTGCCGGCACGCTCACCTACCGGGGCAAGTCGCTGGATGCGTTGACGCGGCAGCCCTTCGCCGAGGTCGCAAGCCTGGTTGCCCTGGGCAAAGTGGTGCCGGGGGTCGTGCGGCTCATCGACCGTGCGCCGGCGCTGAGCGAACAGGAGCGCGCCCGGGTGCTGGCGGCGCCGGCGGATCTGTCGCCTATGCAGGTTCTGCAGGCTCTGATCGTTCAGCTCGACCACGATGACACTGTGCTGACGCTCACCGCCGGCGATCTTGACGCCATCGAGCCAGGGCAGGAGGCGCCGGAGCCGCTCGTTCGGGAGGCTGAGCGGGCACTGGTCATTGCCAGCAAGGCACCGGAAATCGTGGCCACGCATCTGGCAAGGTCAGCGGCCCCCGGCTCGGGCACGGGTTACGCCGAGCGATTCGGCGCCATGATCGGACGACCGGCAGATGCGAATCCGGCACTGCTGGATGCCTTTCGAGTCATGCAGATCCTCCAGCTGGAGCATAGTTTCAACGCCAGCACCTTCGCGGCCCGGGTCATCGCCAGCACTCTGGCACCAATCGAAAACGCCCTGTCAGGTGCTGTCGGCACGCTGCACGGGGTCCTGCACGGCGGGGCTGACCAGGCGGCACTGGAGACCGCCGACCGGGTCGGCAGCGCCGCAGCGGCCGCGGCCTTCGTCGACGACTGCCTGGCCAACGGCGTCAAGGTGATGGGCATGGGGCACCGGGAATACCGGGTGATCGACCCCCGCGCGCGGTACGGCAAGGCCCTGGCTGAGCAGGTCAGCCGTGGCACCGAGCACGCGGCCACCTTCGAAACCCTGGCGGCCATCGAAGCGCGCTTTGGTGAGCGCATGGCCGCCAGCGGCAAAGCGCTGCATGCCAACATCGAGTTCTACAAGGGGCTGATCTTCCGCATGCTCGGGTTGCCGCCCCGGTACTTCACGGCACTCTTTGCCATGGCAAGGATCTTTGGCTACACGGCCCACGTGCTGGAGAGCCGTTTCGACAACCGGTTGATTCGTCCGGCTGCCGAATACATCGGCGCCTGAACAGCTAGCAGGGTCCGGGGCTGCAGCTGTTGCCGGCCAGCCCCGTGGCCGTGCCGTTGTCGACAATGGCATCGCCGGCCACATCGTACAGCCCGTTGTCCGAGACCGTGGTGCCGTAGACCCATTTGTTGCTGAGCTCGATCCCCGTCTGCCCGCCGCGAAAGGTGTTCCGGTCGACCAGGTTGTACTTCAGGTAACCGCCTGACGAGCCGGTCGCGATCAAACCAATGGTGTTGTCGTAGATCTTGTTGCGAACCACGCGGTTGTCGTGCGCGCCCGACCCGCCGGGCACGCCGTTACTGATCACGACCCCGTTCACGTTCGAATGAATGCCATTGCCCTCGACAAGATTGCCGGAGCCGCTGGCGATGCCAACGCCAACCTGGTTGTCACGCATGGTATTGCTGATGACCCGGTTGTCGTCGCCACCGCGAATGTAGACGCCCTGATACTGATCCATAAAGGTATTGCGGGTGATCAGATTGTTCATGGAGACCCCAGGCCCGTCGACTATCACGCCCATCCGGGAATCGTGCATCCGGTTGTCCCGAACAACAGAAGCCGTCACATTGCGCAGGTACACATCGTTGGCGCGGTTGTCGAAAAAGCGCAGGCGGGAAATGCTCACCTTGCTGCTGTCGTTCACAGCCACGCCGGCGTCAAACCCGCTGATGGCGCCGCCGCCCTCGACGATCACCTTGTGCCCCTCGACCACGGAAATGCCGGCGGACGATCCCGGCGCCCCGGTGATGCGATGACCGTTCAGGTTGATCCGGACACCGGCCGCGTAAGCGACCCGCAGCCCAACGTCAGGACAGTCGAGCAGATCGGCGCTCAGGGTCACGCTGCTGCTGACCGTATCGCCGCAGGCCAACGCCTGGGCGAAGGAGGGCGTCAGCAGCACGCCGGCCAGCAGGCTGGCGCGGCCGATCAACTGCTTTGCGGTTGGGGTTTGGTTCGCTCGATTCATGGACAGGCTCCTCGGTTGGAGCCTGCACTCTAGGCAAGGGCGCTCGATGGAATTGTCTGCGTCCGGACACAGCAGACAACCTACTCGGGCGTGAAGGCAAAACTCAGAACGTCCCCGGTGCGGGCAAATCCGCGAGCTTCCAGAAAGCGATTCACAGCACCAGGGCGCGCCGCCAACGACTCGCCGCCCTTGGATTCGGCGATCCCCATGGCGTGGCGCAACAGCCAGCGTCCCAGGCCCTGGCTCCGCTCTGACGGCACCACGAGCAGGTAGCACAGCTCGAAGGATCGCGGCTGGGTCCCGGGCAGCAGGCGCATCAGGTAAACGCCGACCACCGCATCGTCCCGCTTGGCGACCCGGAGGTATCGGCCCGGGCGATCGTCCAGGCACTCCTGCACGATCTCGTCAAAGCCCGGCACCGCCGCCGGGTGCTCGTCGAACAGGTGCCAGGGCACCTCGTCGGCGTAGGGGCGAAACAGATTCAGGCTGTTCAGATAGGTCCAGCTGGGAACGAGCGCTACGGCCATGGTTACCAGCCGCCGCTGCCGGGCTCGCCCTTGATCGGGCCCGCGAGGTCCTTGCTGACCCAGCCGCCGTAGTAGCCGCCCGGCTGCGCGGTCACACGCTCATCGCCGAGAAAGCAGGGCAGGTGCTGCGGGTAAAAGGCGTACCAGCCGTACAGGTTCTCAAACTCCGGGTACACCGCCAGATAGCGCCAGGCGACAGCAAGGGTCGGCTCCACGCCGTGTGCGCGCGCGACCTCCGGGGCCAGTGCGCAGGACGCCGCAATGCCCTTCCACTCGCAGTGCGACTGACCGTCTATGGGTACCAGCGCGTCTTCTCGCACCGCATCCGGCGCAAAGTAGACGGTCGGCGCAGAGGCGGTCTCCATGACTTCTACCGCGGCATCGCTTTCGGCAATGACCAGTGCCTCGCCAAGCTGCACCCTCGCCGTACGGGTCAGGACCGCCTGGGACGGCGGCCGGGGAAAGTCCCACACGGACCGCTGTCCGGGTCCGGGCGCATCGGCAAAGGGCGGGCGCTGCTGGCCGCGCAAAGGCCAGGCATCGCGGTGCGCGAGCACCTGGGGCGAAGCTTCGATGCGCTGCGCCATCAGGCTTTGGCCAGCGCCAGCTCGACATCACGCTGCAGGTCGGCAACGGACTCGATGCCGACGCTGAGCCGAATCAGCCCGTCGTCGATGCCGAGCTTCGCGCGAATGTCTGCGGGGATGCTGGCGTGCGTCATGATTGCCGGGTGTTCGATGAGCGATTCCACGCCCCCCAGGCTCTCCGCCAGGGTGAAGATATGCACGTTTTCCAGAAACGCCCGGGCCGCCGGCAGCCCGCCGCGGATCGAAAAGGACAACATGCCGCCAGGGCCTTTCATCTGCTTCTGCGCCAGGTCGTAGTCCGGATGGCTGGGCAATCCCGGGTACACGACCCGCTCGACCTTCGGGTGATCTTCCAGCATCGCCGCCAGCACCTGGGCGTTGGCCTGGTGGGCTTCCATGCGCACCGCCAGCGTCTTCAGGCTGCGCATGCACAGAAAAGCATCGAAGGTGCTCTGAATGCCGCCAATGGAGTTGGACAGGAAGCCGAGGCGTTCCGCCAGGGTCTCGCTGTCGGTCACGACCACGCCGCCCACCAGGTCGCTGTGCCCGTTAATGAACTTGGTCGACGAGTGCAGGACCAGATCAGCCCCCTGGGCAATCGGATTTTGCAGGTAGGGGCTCATGAAGGTGTTGTCGACCATCACCAGCGCATCGTGGGCGTGGGCCACTTCGCTCAGCGCCTTGACGTCGATCAGCTTGAGCAGCGGGTTTGTTGGCGATTCCATCCACACCAGCTTGGTGTTGGCCTGGATGGCCTGAGTCAGATTCTGGGGGTTCGACAGGTCGACGTAGCTGAAGTCCACGCCGTTCTTCTTGATGACCTGCTCGAACAGGCGATAGGTACCGCCGTACATATCGTCGCAGCACACCACGTGGTCGCCGGCCTGCAGCAGGTGCATGACCGTGGTCGCGCCCACACAGCCGGACGCAAAGGCAAAGCCGAATCGGGCCTGCTCCAGATTGGCGACACAGGTCTCGTAGGCCCGGCGCGTTGGGTTGTGCGTGCGGCTGTACTCGTAGCCCTTGTGGACCCCGGGCGAGGACTGCGCGTAGGTCGAGGTCAGGTACAGGGGCGGGATCACCGCGCCCGTGGCCTCGTCCGGGGGCTGGCCAGCGTGAATGGCACGGGTTTCAAAACCATATTCGTCAGCAGACCAGTCCATTTGCTACCTTGCCTTGCGAGCCATCGGGGCCGGCACAGTAGCGAGGGACAGGCGCATGAATCAACCACCACAGAATGGCGTGCCGACAGCCCCCGCTGGGCTGGCCGCCCCAGACCCGCTCGCGACCTTTGCCCCGGAGCTGTTCCGCGGGCAAACGGTGCTGGTCACCGGCGGCGGCCGCGGCATTGGGCGGGACATCGCCCTGGGCTTTGCCCGCTTCGGCGCCAGCGTCGTGATTGCCGCCCGGGGCGAGGACAACCTGAACCGCACCCGCAGCGACATCGAGGCCCTCGGCAGCGAGTGTCTTGCGGTGCCCGTCAATATCCGCGATCCGGAGAGCGTGGACGCGCTGCGCGACGCGGCGCTGGCGCGCTTCGGCCAGATCGATGCGCTGATCAACAACGCCGGCGGGCAGTTTCCGGCCCGCCCCGCCGACATCAGCGACAACGGCTGGCGCTCGGTCATCGACCTGAACCTGAACGGCACCTGGAACGTCAGCCAGCGCATCGGCACGCACATGGTGGAACGGGGCCGGGGCAGTATCGTGAATATCGTGCACATCTACTCCTTCGAGCGCGGGGCGCCGCATTTTCCGCACTCCGGCGCCGCCCGCGCCGGGGTTGTCAGCCTGACCCGGTCCCTGGCCTACCACTGGGCACGGCGCGGCGTGACGGTAAACGCGCTGGCACCGGGCAGCATCGACACCCAGGGGCTGCGGGAAGAGGAATTTGCCGCGGCCGACCGCAGCGACTACGAGGCCGAGACCCTGCGCGATATCCCAAGCCACCGGTTGGGCACCACGGACGAGGTTGCCGGTGCCTGCCTGTTCCTGTGCTCGCCGGCGGCGCGCTACATCAACGGCGCCGCGCTGATCGCCGATGGCGGCTATTATCTGGATCAATGGACGCCGATGCTGAATCCAGAGCTGGACCCAGCGCCTTGAACCCTGAGCATCGTCGTTGTGCAATGTCCTGGCTAACACGGAAACACCACTCATGACCCACCAACGGATCCTGCGAAACACCGCCCTGCTGCTGAGCGCTCTGCTCAGCTTGCCGGCCTGGAGCGCTGGCTCCGGCGGCGGCGGTATCGCGCCTGCATCGAGCGGCAAACCGAAATCGCCGGAGCAGATCGCGGCGTCCCAATACCGATCCGGGCTCAAGCAGAAGGACAAAGCGCTCAAGGCCCACGCCAAGGCGACCGCAGCCACCAGCGATCGCAGCCGCGCCAGGCAGGAAAAGCGCGCCGACAAGGCCTTCGGCAAGGCCATCGAGCACTTCAAAAAGGTGCTGCAGGTTGACCCCAGACACTACAAAGCCGCCAACGAGCTGGGCTATGCCCTGCGCCGTACCGGCGACTACAAGAGCGCCATCGGCGCCTACAACTACGCGCTGCAGCTCAAGCCGGATTTTCTGGAAGCGATCGAGTACCGCGGCGAAGCGCTCATGAACATGGGGTTCTTCAGCGAGACGCGCAAGGCGTACCTCAAGCTGTACCGGGAGGACCAGCAGCTCGCGGCAGAGCTGATGGCGGCTATGAAAGTCTGGGTCAACGACCATGCGGGCGAAGGCAGCGAGCCTTCCGAGGCCGAGCAAGGGTTCGCAGACTGGGTCCGGGAGCGCTCGGGCTTGACGCAGTACAGCGCGGACCCGGACGCGCAATCGACGGACGGACACTGGCGCTCCTGATGCCCCTGACGCGACGAGCGGTTCTCGCGCGCACCTTGTCCAAGGTGGGTCAGGACAACAGCGCGCTCGCGTCTTCGTAGTTCACCAGGCCCAGCCGCGCCGCCTTCGGCGGCTGGTAAGAGCGAAAGCCCAGCATTCGCTGCGCGTGCTCCGGCAAGGCGCGAGCGGTTTCCAGACTCGTCGTGAGCTGATGGTTTTCCTCGGCGCGCAGCCAGCCGAGCACGAACCCGGCGTGCAGCCCGATGCGCCATTGGTCCGCGGAGCGGTTCGCGCCGCCACCATGAATCACCTTGCCGTTGTAGAGCAACGCCGCGCCAGCCGGCATCTCAGCCTGGCAGCACTGGCTCGGACTGACCGCCGGCAGCGCGCCGGGCCAGCGATGGCTACCGGGCGCGACGACTGTCGCGCCGTTCTCCCGGGTAAACTCCGTGAGCGCAAAGATCGCGGTGACAGTGGTTTCGTGATCGTCGCTCACAGCCGCCGGCCAATTCAGCTCGTCCCGATGCAGCATCTGCTCTGACTCGCCGGGCCCGATGCAGATCAGCTGTCCCGTATTGAGGTAGTAGTTGTCTGCGCCCAGATAGTAGTCGCCCAGGGCGCGATAGAGTGGGTCGCAAAGCAACTCGCCCCAGCGTCGGGACATCTCGGCAACGCCGGTCAGGCGCTTCGTGGCGGCCCCGTGAAACGAACGCCAGAACTCGTGGCCGCCTTGTGCCCCGGGGCTGTGGTCGCCCACGTGCGGCAGCACATCGTTGCGCAGCGCACGCAGCAGCTCCGGTGCCAGAAAGTCATCGACGATCACTGCCCCGTCTTTTTCGATGGCGGCGAAGATCGCCGCCTCGCCGACGGCGCGATCAACGTGGGTCAAGGTCGGCATGGGACTCTCCTTCAGAACTTGAGGGCTTTGGAACGCAGGCGGACAGCCGCGTGCCCGATGGTACACATCAGTTTGATCCCTCGCCTTGCCGCCCGCGGCAAAGCGCCCTAGCGTGTGTCGCCATGGACCTTAAGAAATCCCTGACCGCAGCGCTGACCGTGACTGCACTCGCCGCGTCCGGTGCGCAGGCGCTGCACTGCCTGCCCAAGCCCCCGGCAGGGTTCCCCCGAGCCGCCCTTGACTGGCACACCGGCTGGCCACCGGCAGCCGAAGGCGCAGCGCACGCCGCAAGGATTGACCTCGGCCGAGCGCTGTTTGCCGACCCGCGCCTGAGCGGTAACGGCACGCAAAGCTGCGCCAGCTGCCATGAGGCTCAGGCCCACCTGGCCCAGACGCTCCCGCAGTCTGTCGGCAGCACCGGGCAGCAGCTCGACAGCAACGCGCCGACGCTGTTCAACAGCGCGCTCAAGTTCCGGCTCGAGTGGCGTGCTGGAGGGCCGGAGCGTCTCTTTGAACAGCATCGAAGACCGCTGACCGGCACCGCGCCCGTCGAGATGGGGGCTGGCCCCGAGCAATGGGCCAAGCTCAACCGGGATCCCCATCTGATGCGGCAGCTGCACGCGGCGCAGGTGCCCGGATCGCTGCAGTCCGGCCCTGCGACCGCTTTCGATCTGGATATCGTGACGCGCCTGATCGCCGGCTACGTGGCGACGCTGCGCTGCGCCACGACCTTCGACCGCTACCTGTACGAGGACCGCCAGGACGCGCTTGGCGCGGCGGCGCGGCGAGGCCTTGAGCTGTTCGGCTCGTCGCGGCTGCAGTGTGCCCGGTGCCATCGCGGGCCGTTGCTGGGCGGCGGGCTGCGCAGCGCGCAGGCCGGTTTTCCGGCCGTAGAGCAGGCCCGCCGGCACGGCGGCCGGACCCTGCTTCTGGTCACTCCGAGCCTGCGCGGCGTCGCCCATACCGCCCCTTACTACTTCGACGGCAGCGCAGCGACGCTCACCGCCGTGATTGATGACTACGCGAGCGGGCGAATCGACGACATCGAGGGCTTCGCTCTCAGCGCCGCCGAGCGCGCAGATCTCCTCGCTTTTCTGCAAACCCTGTAGGCTGCGACGACCGGCCTGCGAACCTTGCCCATGATTGTTTTTGCGAAACGACTGATTCTGCTGATGGGCCTGGGCCTGATTGTCGCCTGGGCCGCCTGGTCCATCGTGCCGCCGTCGCCTGTGAGCGGCCGCCAGAACCAGATCGTTGATCTGCACGTGCACGCCGCCGGCATCGGCGCTGGGGACAGCGGTGCCTTCATCAACGCAGAGATGGCCAACAGCTACAAGTTCGGCATCTATCTGTGGGCCATGGGCGTCACGGAAGAGGAACTCGCCGCGGAGGGTGACCAGGTCCTGCTGCGCAAGCTGAGTGCGCGCATCGACGCCGCGGAGCGCGTCAGCGATGCCGTAATCCTGGCCATGGACGGCGCGCTGCAGGCCGACGGCAGTATCGACCGGGACCGCACCCAGCTCTACGTGCCCAACGACTATCTGGCGCGGGAGCTGGCCCCGTATCCCAACCTGCACTTCGGCGCCAGCATCAACCCGACCCGGGCTGACGCCATAGAGCGGCTGGAGCAGGTCGTGGCAGACGGCGCGGTGCTGCTCAAGTGGATCCCGAACATCATGCACTTCGATCCCGCAGACCCGGCGCTGACGCCCTTTTACGAGCGCATGGCGCAGCTTGACCTGCCGCTGCTGAGCCACGCGGGGCAGGAGCGCGCCTTCGCCAACGCCAACGACCGCTGGGGCGACCCGCAGCGCCTGGCCCTGCCCTTGTCCCTTGGGGTCACGGTCATCGCCGCCCACATCGCGACCACTGGCGAGACCGATGGCACGGCCAACTTCGAGCGTATCCTGCCGATGTTGCGCGAATATCCGAACCTGTACGTCGACATTTCCAGCCTGACTCAGGTGAACAAACTCAACTACCTGGCCCGGGCGCTGCAGGAAGTCGACCTGCACCGCCGCATGGTCTACGGCAGTGACTGGCCCCTGCAGTTCTTCCCGCTGGTCTCGCCGCTGTTCCATCTGAACCAGATCACCCTGGCGGACGCCAAAGCGGTGTCCGCGGCAGCCAGCCCCTGGGACCGGGACGTGGTGCTGAAGGAGCAGATGGGCGTGCCAGCGGAGGTGTTCGCCCGCAGCCGGACGCTACTTAAGCTCGCCCCAACCCCGTAAACTGGCCCTTTCTCACGAAGGGAGTCCCGCCATGGTTGTCGAGTTTGAAACCAAAGATCGCGTTGCGATCATCACCCTGAATCGTCCCGAAGCCCGCAATGCCGTGAACGGCGATGTGGCCCAGGGCATGGAAGCCGCTCTGGACCGCTTCGAGGATGACCCGGATCTGTGGGTCGCGATCCTCAAAGGCAATGGCCCAAGTTTTTGCGCCGGTGCCGATCTGAAAGAAGTAGCGGCCGGAAACGGTGCCGCGCTCTCCACCGCCAAGGGCGGCTTTGCCGGGCTCGCCAGCCGCGAGCGCACCAAGCCCCTGATCGCCGCCATCACCGGCGCCGCGCTGGCCGGCGGCACGGAGCTGGCGCTGTCCTGTGACCTGATCGTCTGCTCGGAGGAAACCGTGTTCGGCCTGCCGGAAGTGAAGCGCTCCCTGGTGGCCGCCGCTGGCGGCCTGTTCCGCCTGCCCCGCGCCATCGGCAAAGCCGCGGCCCTGGAAGCCATCATGACCGGCGACCCGCTGACCTCGGAACGCGCCTACCAGCTGGGTATGGTCAACAAGGTGGTACCGACCGATCAGGTCATCGCCGAGGCCCACGGGCTGGCCGACCGCATCATGGCCAACGCGCCGCTGGCCGTGCAGGCCAGCCGCAGCGTGGCAGTGAACGCCCTGGTTGACGATGACGAGGCGCTCTGGAAAGCCAGCGGCAAGGCCATGGGCAAAATCTTCCAGACCGAAGACTTCAAGGAAGGCCCGAAAGCCTTCATCGAGAAGCGCGCGCCCAAATGGCAGGGCAAGTAACGCCCTGCCCCCGCAGGTGAGGTCCGGTCGGTGAGCCGCGGCCGGTGAGCCCCGTCCGATGAGCCAGAGCCGCTTTGCGGACGTGGTTGCCCACCACTTTCCCGGGGCGCAGCTGGCCTTTGCAGAGCGCCTGACCGGTGGCGTCTCTGCCGAGGTCCACCGCCTCGATCTGCGCTGGCCGGACGGGCGCGGCGAGCGCCTGGTGCTGCGTGCTCACGGCGCCACGCACAACGGCCACCCGGCCGCTCTGGAGTACGCGTTGCTGGCAACGCTGCGCGACCTGGGAGTACCGGTTGCCGAGCCGTTGCAGCTGGATGACACCAGGCAGCTGCTCCCGGAACCCTATCTGATCCTGGCCTTCGTCGAGGGCACGACTGCCATTCCCGCCACCCAGGCCGACCGCTGCATCAGCCGCATGGGCGAGCTGCTCGCCCAGGTCCACGACACGCCCATCGCTGCCTTGCCGAAGCTGCCTCACCGCACAGCCCCGTTGCCGGAGCTGTTCGACTATCTACCGACCGGACCGGCGTGGCGGGAGCTGACAGCACAGCTGCGCGACATCACCGACGCGCCCTACGCCGGCGACCTGCGCCTGCTGCACGGAGATTTCTGGCCGGAGAACCTGCTCTGGCAGACGGACGATCAGGTCGTGATTCTCGATTGGGAGGACGCCGCCCTTGGCGATCCGCTGTCGGACGTGGCATCGGCCCGGGTCGAGCTGCGCTACAAATTCGGCCGGGACGCGATGACTGCATTCACCCAGGCCTACGCACGCCATCATGCGGTTGAGCCTCGCCGGCTCGCGCTGTGGCAGATCTACGTCGCCGCCGCTGCCGCACATTTCATGAGCCAGTGGCGGCTGGACCCGGCCCGCGAGGCCCATATGCGAGCCGAGGCCCTGGCAAGCATCCGGGAAGCGGCCGCAGCGCTCCGCCAGGCGGGACCGCTGGCAGGCTGATCAGCTGACCGTGCGCCCCCGGGTCAGCGTTCGTCGCCGCGCAGCGCGCTGACCGCAACTTCCAGGCCCTGGGCGCTCACCGCTGCTGGCGCCACCGGCGCGCCAGCGCTGACCGTGACGCGTCGGAACAGGCGCCCCGGCAGCTTCAGAGGGTTGAAAGCACCGCGGTAGTGGCTGAAGAAGCTGGGCCACAATCCCTGCAGCGCCATGGGGATCACCGGCACCGGGGTCTCTTCGACAATGCGCTCAATCCCTTTGCGGAAGCGGGCAATCTCGCCGTCCTTCGTGAGCGCGCCTTCGGGAAAGATGCACAGCAGATCCCCAGCTTCGAGCCCGGCCCGGATCTCTGCAAAGGCCGCCTCAAAGGCCTCCGGGTCGCTCTTCTCGCCAGCAATGGGCACGGTCCGGCAGGTCCGGAACACGAAGTTCAGCACCGGCAGATCGTAGATCGACTTGAGCATGATGAAGCGCACGGGCCGCGTGACGGCGCCCGCCAGCACCAGCGCATCGACGTAGCTCACGTGGTTGCAGGCAATGATCGCGCCGCCCTCCTCAGGAATCTGGTCGAGGCCTTTGCGCTCAACAGAGTAGAGCGTGTTGGTGAGCAGCCACACCAGGAACCGCATCGTGAACTCCGGCACGCGCCAGAAGATGAAGCAGGTGACGGCAATGTTCATCACCGAGAGCATGAGCAGGAAGTCAGGAATGGTCATGCCCACAAAGCCGATGAGGGCCACGGCCGCCAGCGATACGGTCACCATGAACAGCGCATTAAAGATGTTGTTGACCGCAATGATTCGGGCTCGCTGCGGTGCCGGGGTGCGCGACTGAATCAGCGCGATCAGCGGCACGATAAAGAGCCCGCCAAAGAAGCCCATCAGCCCCATGTCGAAGAGCACGCGCGCGCTGCCGTCGGAAGCGAGGAACGCCAGCCATTCCCGGGGTTCCAGGGCCGTCGCGGCGTTGACCGCAAAGTACAGATCGATGCCCGCAATGCTCAGCCCCGCCGCGCCGACAGGCACCAGGCCAATCTCGATGCGCGGTCCGCTCAGTTTCTCGCAGGCCAGGGAGCCAACGGCAACGGCAATGGTAAAGACGCTCAGGATCAGCGTGACCACCGTGGTGCCGCCGTTCATGTAAACGCGGGCCAGGTTGGGAATCTGCGCGAGCATCGCCGCGCCCATCAGCCAGAACCAGGAGATGCCCAGGATCGACAGGAAGACCGTGCGGTTGCCCCGGGCAAGACCCAGCATGCGCTTGGTTTCCGCAAACAGGTTCCAGCCGATCTTGAGGTCCGGGCTGGTCGCCGGCGTAACCGGAATGAAGCGAGCCGCGATGTATCCGGCAATCGCCACCACGATGACGCCAATGGACAGCCACAGCACCACGTCGTCGAGCGCGGCAACCACGCCGCCAATCAGCGTGCCCAGCAGGATGGCGACGAAGGTGCCCATCTCGATCTGCGCGTTGCCGCCAATCAGCTCTGACTCCTTGAGCTGCTGCGGCAGGATCGAGAATTTCAGCGGGCCAAAAAACGTGGACTGCACGCCCAGCAGGAACAGGACCGTCAGCATGAGCGGCACGCTTTCGAGCACCACGGCGGCAGCGCCGGCGGCGGCGACCAGAATCTCGTAGACCTTGATGATGCGGACCAGCCGCGCCTTCTCGTACTTGTCAGCGATCTGCCCGGCCAGCGCCGAGAACAGAAAGAACGGCAGAATGAACAGCCCCGCGGCAAGGTTGACCACAATGTCGGTGGCCTCAGCCGCCACCAGGCCGCCGTACACAAAGATCAGCGTGATCGCGCTCTTGAACAGGTTGTCGTTGAAGGCCCCGAAAAACTGGGTGTAGAACAGCCCGGCAAAACGCCGTTGCCGCAGCAGGGCAAACTGGCCCTGCTCTGGCGCTTCCCCGGCATCGCTGGGAGTCAAGGTGGGGGCGGTGTCGCTCATGGCTGTGGTTCCGGTCAATGCGGTAAGACGATGCGGCCCAGCTTCAGACGAACTGGGCCTGGCTGCCAGTGTGCCGAGCAAGGTCGCGGCTGGCGATACCGGCCAGACCGCCGATCGGTCCCCGAGTCTCGCAACCGTCGCCCGAAGGTGCCGGCCATGAGCAGGATAATAGTCGTTTATCGGTTTGTGCTGGGTCCTGCGATTGTCCCAGATGGCCACCAGTTGCTGCAGAACACTCTGCCCATCCGCCCGGGCCAGAAGCGCTGGCAGTTCCAGGTCACGCCCCCAGGCCCCGAGGGTCGGGCTGGCCGGCCGAACGGCGAAAGTCGCGCGCCTTGCGGTGCTCTCAATGGCATTCCCGGGGCCGCGTTCCCGGAGTGCTTGTGGCATGCTTTGAAACCCAGCATCGCCAAGTTTAGCCAGTGACCGCCAGCGAAGGCACGATCCACTTTGCCTATGACCTGAACCCGCCTGAGGCAGGCATCGCCGACGCGGCCAATGCCGCACCTGCCGCCGACGAGGCGCGCGCCAACCTGTCCGCCTGGGCGCAGCTCCTGGGGCGCATCGGCCTGATCGACGCCAGCCGCAGCGGCAGCGCCATCAGCTACCGGGAATCCAGCGGCGCCCCCGCTTTTGCCATCAGCCCGCCAGGCGGGCAGCCGCCGCCCGATGCCCGCGTGGCCCGGCCGGATCGCCCGATACGCATTGTGGGCTGCAATCTGGACCGCTGCTGGATCGATGCCGAGGGCGTCGTCGCACCGGGCCCGGAAACCCTCTGGCACGGTGCCCTCTACGCCGCCTGCCCGCGCATCAACTGGGTCATCCAGGCGCGCTGCCCGGAACTGTGGCGGCACGCTGCAGAACTCGGCGTGCCCCAGACCGACGCAAGCATCAGCGCGCAATCGCCTGCCCTCATGAGCGCGCTGGCCCAGGCCGTCGACCAGAACCAGTCGCGACCGCTGGTGATCGCCACAAACGGCGATGAGGACGGCGTGTTCGCTTGCGGGCCCACCGCGCGCGACACTGGCGGCCTGTTGATCAGCTATCTGGCCCGGGCCCTGGCCCTGCAGGCCGCCGCATGAGTATCCCTGCCGCCGTGGTGTTCGAGCGCGGCGCGCTGCAGATTCTGGATCAGCGCGAGCTCCCCCAGACCATCACCTACCGCCATCCCGCGCAGGTCGAAGACGTCTGGGACGCCATACAGACCCTGTCTGTGCGCGGGGCACCGGCAATCGGTATCGCCGCAGCCTACGGCCTGGCCATGGCCGTGGGCCCCTGGGGCGACTCGGCACAGCCGTTCGATGTGCGCCTGGCAAAGGCTGCAAGCTATCTCAAGTCGGCGCGCCCCACGGCCGTCAATCTGGCCTGGGCCTGTGACCGGCTGGTCGCCCGGGGCACGCTGGAGCCGAGCTTCGAGGCGCTGCTTGACGAGGCCGAACGAATCCACGGCGAAGACCGGGACATTTGCCGCCGTCTGGGCGAGCTCGGCGCGCCGCTCATCGAAGACGGCATGGGCGTGCTCACGCACTGCAACGCTGGCAGCCTGGCCGTGTCCGAGCTGGGCACTGCCACCGCGCCCATGTACCAGGCCCATCGTGCCGGCCGGCGCTTTCGCGTCTACGCCGACGAAACCCGCCCGCTGTACCAGGGCGCGCGGCTCACCGCCTGGGAACTCGACCAGGCCGGGATCGACGTCACGCTGATCTGCGACAACAGCGCCGCCACCCACATGGCGCAGGGACTGATTCAACTCGCGATCGTGGGCACCGACCGGGTCACGGCCAACGGCGACGTTGTGAACAAGATCGGTACCCTCAGCGTTGCGATTGCCTGCGCTCACTACAGCATCCCGTTCTACGTTGCCTGCCCCAGCAGCACCTTCGATCCAGACACCGCCACGGGCAGCGAGGTGCCGATCGAGCAGCGCGCCGCGGGCGAGGTACTGGGCGGCCACGCGGCTGCGGTCAAGGTCAGCAATCCGGCTTTCGACGTCACGCCGGCTGCCCTGGTCGCGGGCATCATCACCGAGCGCGGCATTGCCCGCGCGCCCCTGGCGGAGTCCCTGCGAAACCTGCTGGCCTAGGCGGCGGCAGGGCCGAGCCCGCAATTCAGGCCCGGTTCAGCGCCCGCGGCAGATACTGCCCGGAAGCTCCAGGCACTGTCGCCGGGGCTTGTGAGACCTGCCGCAGGCCGGAGAAGTACCATGACCTATTGCCGTTCCGCCCCCTCAGTCACTGCCCGCCGCGCGCTGCGCGGCACCCTCGCGCTCTGCTTCAGCGCGATCTTGGCCCTGGTCGCAACCAGTGCCCACGCTGGCGGATCGGGGCACGGCTATCGGGGCCACGACGGCTACAGCTATGGCCGCGGGCACGGCTACCGCTACGGCCGATCGGCGCGCTACAACCGGGGCTACCATCGCGGCTACCGTCACGGCCGTCGCCATCGCAGCAGCAACCGCGGCGCTTACCTTGCTGGCGGCCTGATCCTGGGCAGCGTCATCACCCACGCCCTGACCCGGCCGCGCTATCAGGAGAAGGTTATCGAGTACCGCAGCGAACCCTCTTACATCGGCACGCGCAGCTATCAGACCCGATCTTACGAGGCACGCGCGGAAGATCGCGCCGGCAGCATCAGCCGCCGGCTGTTTCGGGATCGCGACGGCAACTGCTACGAGCGGGAAACCAATGCCGATGGCGATGAGCTGCTGATCGAGCTGCCCGAGCGCGACTGCGACTGGTAGCCTAGCGGCCATGAGCCGCTATCGACCGCCCCGCCCCAAGTCATCGCCGTATATCACGCGAGAAGGTCACGCTCTGCTGGCTGCAGAACTGAAGTACCTGTGGAAAGAAAAACGTCCGGAGGTGACCCGCAAGGTTTCCGAAGCTGCGGCCATGGGCGATCGCAGCGAAAACGCCGAGTACATCTACGGCAAGAAGCAGCTGCGGGAAATCGATAGCCGCATCAACTTTTTATCCCGTCGCCTGGACGTGCTGACGGTCGTCGACCGGCAGCCGCAAACCCGCAACAAAGTGTTCTTCGGCGCCTGGGTTACGGTCGAGGACGAAGACGGGACGCGGGCCACCTACCGCCTGGTCGGGCCGGACGAGTTCGATCGGGAGCCGGAGTTCATCAGCATCGACGCCCCCCTGGCCCGGGCCGCTCTGGGCAAGGGGCTCGACGACGAGTTCGACCTGATGCTGGCCGACGAGTCCCGCAGCTACGCGATCGTCGAGATTTCCTACGACCGGCCGACGGAAATCCATCGCCCAGCCGTATAGATAGATAGGCAGACGGCCACCGCAACCACCGCGGTCGGGCCACATCATTCGACCCAAGTTCGAGGAAGCACCATGACCCAGTCATCACCGATCGCCCCGCAGTTACTGCTTGCCGCTGCGCTGGCCAGCACCAGCATCCTGGCCGTCCCGCTCGCCCAGGCCAGGGAAGCCGCGCAGGCGGCGCCCGCTGCGGGCCAACACCGCACCCTGAATCTCGCGGAGCTGGCGACCCGCCGCGCGGAGCAGTTTGCGCTAGCCGATGCCGACGGCAATCTGCTGCTGTCCCGGCCCGAGTTCCTGGCCGCTGCCGCTGATCATCCGCGCTCCGCCGAGCGCAAACGCCACCATCATCGCCACCGTATAGCCAAGGGCGATAAGGCCATGACCCAGGCGCAACGGGAAGCTCACGCGGACATGATCTTCGACCGGATGGACCGCGATGCGAGCGGCGAGCTGTCCCGGGACGAGGCCAGCCGCGAAAATCGACGGGCCGCCAAGCGCGAGCTGTTCGCAGAACACCGTTTCGAACGTCTGGATACTGACGCCGATGGCGTGTTAACCGCGCAAGAGTTCGCAGCGCCCCTGGACAGGCTCAGCGCCGCGGACACCAACCAGGACGGCCAGCTGTCCCGGGACGAGCGGCGTGAAGCTCGAGCCGCACATCGCGGTACGCTTCGCGGAGCGCAACCACCGACCCGCAGCTGACGCGTTGGCGACCGACGTTTGTCGCGCCCGCGCCAGCCTCGCACCGCCGCTGCCAGCGCGGCATCCGACGAGGCGCTGATGGCGCAGGTCATGCTCGGTAGCGAATCCGCCTTCGAGCTGCTGGCCCAGCGGCATCTAAATCCGCTGCACGCGTTCCTGGTCCGCCAGGGCGGCAACGCAGCGGATGCCGATGAGCTGACGCAAGAGACCTTTCTGAAGCTCTGGCGCGATGCACGCCGCTTCGATTCAGCCAGGGGCAAGCTGCGGCCCTGGCTCTATCGCCTGGCCCGAAACCTGCTGATCGATCGCCAGCGCAAGCGCCAGCCAGACAGCGTTGAAGACATCGAAGCGATCGCGCCCGCGGCTGCCTTGAACGGACAGGCGATCCACAGCGCCGAGCCGCAGGACCGTGCAGCGACGCTGAACCGCCTGATCGGAACGCTGCCCGCACGCCAGCGGGAAGCCTTGTCCCTGGTCTTTTTGCAGGGCTTCAGCCAGCGCGACGCCGCCACGGTCATGGGCGTTCGCCGCGAGGCCCTGGAAAGCCTGCTGGCCCGGGGACGACGCACGTTAACGCAGCAGCTGGCGCAGACGCGCCAGCCAACGGATGAGGGAAACGCATGACTCAGAACACGCCGCCCCCGGACCGCGAGCTCGACCAGCTGCTGGCGGAGCTCGCGGCAACAGAACGCGAACACCGCGCTCCGGGGCGCCTGCAACGAAATCTGATGGCGCAGCTCGGCGCCGAGGCGCTCAACGCTCGCGGTCGCGAGCACGTCGGCAGCGGCGACTGGAGCACGCTGCTGGAACAGCTCGGACGGTGGCTGCAGCAGCACCGGCTGCGGGCGTCACTCCTCAGCGCGACCGCCGCCGCGCTGCCGCTCACCGTGGGCCTGTTGCTGGCCATGCAGACGCGCTCCGCCATCGACGCCAGCGATCAGTCGTCCGAGTTCGACCCGACGGCGCAGTGGGTCATGGACCTCGAAGAACTTGGCCTGCAGGACCTGCCGGAGGCGCTTGATCCATGAGCGAGCGCTCTGCCCCGCAAAGAAATCGACGCTGGCTGGTGGCGCTGCTCCTCGCCCTGGCCTTGTCTTTCGGACTGAACCTGCTGTTCGCCGGCTATCTGCTGGGACGCTCGGGCGCAACCACGAGCCCCGCCTCGCACCACCCCCGGGCCCGCGGCGGCCCGGCCCAGCTCGGGCACTTCCTGGCCAGCCGCAGTGCCGAACGGCAAGCCAGCCTGAAACCCGCCCACCAGGCCTACCGCAGGGCTCTGCGCGAAGCCATGCGTGCCCTCGGCCAGGCCCGCCGCCAGCTCGGCGCGGCCCTGCAGTCCGAGCCCTGGGACGAGGCGCGGGTCAGCGCGGCCATGGAGGCTGTCGACCAGGCCATGCTGGAAAGCTCCAAACGCCATCACGAAGCCATGCTGCCCCTCCTGCAGGCACTGACCCCCGAAGAGCGCCGGCTGTTCGCGAGGCTTCGGCACCGGCCGCGCGGCGAACATCAGGCACCCGCTACAATGGCGCGGTGAGCCTGACCGACACCATTCCTGCACCGGCGCCCAGCGTCAGCCACCGCCTCGAGCAGCTGCACGGCCTGCTGCGCGATAGCGGCGTCCCCTTCGAGACCGAACATGACCCGGAGTGGCCGTCATCCTGCGAGCGCAGCCAGCCGTTTCGGAACGCCGACGGCGACTGGCGAACCGCCTGGGCACCGGTACCCCGGCTGGACAGCGACGGGCTGCCACCGGCGGACTTTGCGGGCCTCGCCGCGGCTCTGGAGGCGCCGATTCACCCTGATTTCTGCGCCTTCTTCAGCAGCTTCTGGTCCGCGGGCCTGGAGCTGCAGGCCCCGGACGGCCCGGTCAGCCTGCTGCAGCTATGGAACCCGCAGGACGTTGACCGGCTGATCGAGAACCTGATCGGGCATGTGCTGGTGCAGCGCCGTGCCCGGGCACCGCTGACCCTGTTCTTTGCCTGCACAGACCCGGACTCAGATTTGATCCTGTCTCTGGACAACGGCTCTGGCGCGGTGCTGCTGGAGCGTCCCGGGCAGCAGCCATTGCGCACCGTCGCATCGAGCCTGAGCGATTTTCTCGGCCGCCTGCGCGCGCCGTCGCCGGGGGAAGTGACCGGAAACGACTGAAGCATGGGCAGAATTGCCCCCGGCTCTGGCCAGCGGCTCGCCCCTGCCGTTTAATGCGCCCCTCCGCCCGGGGCTTGAACTCATTGGCCACCCATTCCCTTCGACTGGACCCCGTCCGCGCACTGAGCGGCACTGTCGCGTTGCCCGGCTCCAAGAGTGTGAGCAACCGCGCCCTGTTGCTGGCGGCTCTGGCCCGGGGCCAGACCAGTATCGACAACCTGCTGCGCAGCGACGACACCGCGCGCATGATCGCCGCGCTGTGCAGCATGGGCGTGAAGATCAACACCCGCGGCACCCGTGCCACGGTTCAGGGCGCCGCGGGGCCCCTGCCCGCAGCGGCCGCGCCCCTGCAGCTGGATATGGGCCTGGCCGGCACCGCCCTGCGCCCGTTGACCGCCGCGCTGACCCTGGGCAGCGGGGTATTCGAGCTGGACGGCGTGCCGCGCATGCGGGAACGGCCCATCGGCGACCTGGTGGACGCGCTGCGGCCCCTGGGCGCCCGGATCGAATACCTCGGCGCGCAGGGCTACCCGCCGCTCCGCGTGACCGCGACCGGCCTTAACGGAGGCGAAACGCGCATCCGCGGCAATGTCTCGAGCCAGTTTCTGACCGCCTTGCTGCTGGCCGCGCCGCTCGCCCGGGCGCCGGTCACGGTGCGCATCGAAGGGGCACTGGTGTCTCGGCCGTACATCGATATCACCTTGCACGCGATGCAGCAGTTCGGAGTCGACGTCAGCAACGATGACTACGCCGCGTTTGCGGTGCCGAACACCGGCTACCAGTCTCCAGGGAAATTCTGGATCGAGGGCGATGCGTCGTCGGCGAGCTACTTTCTGGCTGCTGGCGCGATTGCCGGAGACGGGGTAACGGTCACTGGCATTGGCACCGACAGCATTCAGGGCGACGTTGCCTTCGCCGATGCGCTGCAAGCCATGGGCGCACAGGTCGAACGCGCGGCGACCTCGATTCGCGTCAGCCCGCCCGCGAGCGGCGTCCTGCGCGCCGTCGATCTCGACCTGAACCACATTCCCGATGCCGCCATGACCCTGGCGATCGCCGCGCTGTTTGCCGAGGGCACCACGCGCATCCGCAACATCGGCAACTGGCGGGTGAAAGAAACAGACCGACTCAGCGCCATGGCAACGGAGCTGCGCAAGGTGGGCGCAGCGGTCGTCGAAGGCGCCGAGGAGATTGCGATCACGCCTCCAGCGCAGCTCGAACCGGCAACGATCGGCACCTATGGCGACCACCGTATGGCCATGTGCTTTTCCCTCGTCGCGCTGGGGCAGACCGCGGTCACCATCGAAGATCCCCGCTGCGTCGACAAAACTTTTCCGGACTACTTCGAAGTCTATCGGCGCATGGTCGTCGCCTGACCGCAGCGGCCCGGCGCTCCGCTGGCCGCCTTCAACCCTCGATTCCCGAATGCCGGTCTGTGTCCGGCGCATGACATCTTCCCGAGCGGACCGGCGCAATGATGGCGCCGTCCTGAGGAACAGGACGTCACACGAGGAATCCCCATGAACACTTCCATCTTCTCTAAAGCCCTGGTTCTGACCGTGGCCATGCTGGCCGCCGGCCAGGCAGCTGCCGCATCTGACTGGACCGCAACGGCCTACCACGCCTGCACCACGCAGCTGGGCACCACGAGCGCCACCAGCGCCGGCCTGAAGGCCGTCGGCGGAACGGCGGTCGTGTCCTGCCCCGTCACCAAGAAGGTCGGCACCAACAACCTGAACTTCTTTTACGCGCGCATGAAGCGGGCCAACGGTGGCGGCGCCAACCCGTTCTGCACGCTCACGTCATACAACAACTACCACACCGCATCCAGCTCCAAGTACGGCTACGCCAGCAGCGGCGCCGGCAACAAGAGCATCTGGATCGCCAAGCCGACCAGCTACTCGTCCGGCTACATGGGCCTGGTCTGCGTGCTCAACACCAACGACGTGCTGTATGGCTACCGCTACGGTCAGGACTAGCTCATGAAACGCTTCTGCCAAGGTGTGCTGGCCGCCGTAATGGCCAGCCTCGGTATCTTCGCAGCCTGGTGGCAGCACGGGGGGGGCGGCCTGGCCGCCTCCCCGGTACCGGCACCGTCACAGCACCAGACCCGGGCTCAGGTGCCTGCTCCCGCCTTGGAAAACAAGGTTTCGAACACAGAGCTGGCAGCGCTGCAGGCGCAGGTCACACAGCTCACCCAAGCGGTCACCGCAACGCAAGCTGAGCTGGCACGGCTGGCCAGCCAGGCACCGGCCACCCCGGACCCCGCAAGCGATGATGCGGCCGCAGATCTGAACAGCAGCAACCAGATCGCGAGCACCGGCGCGCCGACCGACGAGAACGAATCGACAGCCGCTGCCGTTGGCGAGCGCTTTGCGGATATGGCCAGCGAACACGGTCGCCAACAAGTGGACAGCGGTTGGGGCCAGCAAATCGAGCAAGGCATTGCCACGCGGCTGGGCCAGATCGCAGCGCCCGAACAGGGGGCCCGCGTGATCGACACGGACTGCCGGGAGTCTCTGTGCCGGCTGCGTCTGAGCAGTGACAGCATCGAGACCCAAAGCCTGTTACCCGCGCTGCTCGCCAGCGCAGATCTGCAGGGCCTGGAGCTGCGACACAGCAACACGGGCGATGAGTTGATTACCGAGGCGCTGCTACAGCGCTAGATCAACGCTGCCTGGCGCTGCTCGAGCGCCAGCAGAATCTGCTTGTTCTCGAGCCCGCCGCCAAAGCCCGTCAGGGAGCCGTTGCTGCCGATTACCCGGTGACAGGGCACCACGATCGGCAGCGGGTTGCGGCCATTCGCCGAGCCCACAGCGCGCACCGCCTTGGGGTTGCCGATCGCTTCTGCGAGTTCGCGGTAGCTCCAGGTCTCGCCGTAAGGAATGGTCGACAATGCTTGCCACACCTGAAGCTGAAACTCAGTGCCCCGCGGGCTGAGTGCCAGATCAAAGTCCTGACGGTCGCCCGCAAAGTACGCGCCGAGCTGTGCGCGCGCCGTTTCGAAGGCCGTGGGCACATGCTGCCAGGCCGGGTCCGGCCCCATCGACTTTGGACCGGTGGTGAAGCCGATCAGCGACAGGGCGCTGTCGTCTCCCGCGAGCAGCAGCGGGCCGACAGGGCTGTCCATCATCAGATAGTGCGTTGCGGGACTCATAAGCCGTTCTCCATGGTTACGGTGTGCGCCCTTGCCAGTCCGGATCAAAGGATACGGAGTTCGCCCAGAGCGCCATCAGCGCATAGGCCCGGAACGGGCGCCAGCGTTCCGCCTCGCGCCGTGCCTTCGCAGCGGTCAGCCCCAGCTGCTTCAGAAGCACCCAGTCGGCGTCGGCATAGGCGTCCGGATCCCGGGCCACGCGCATGGTGATGTAGCCGGCGGTCCAGGGGCCAATGCCGGGCAGGGCCACCAGCGCCGCGGTCATGGCTTCGGCATGGCTCGCCGCGCCTTCGCCACCGGGTTCCAGCTGCAGGGTGCCGTCGCCCACCGCCCGGGCCAGGGCCCGCACCGCGCCGCCGCGGCGGCCCGGCATGCCGATGGCAGAGACATCGGCGTCTTCGAGCGCCTGTGCGCTCGGAAAGTAGCCGGCGCCAAAGCGCTCACACAGCGCGATCGCCAGGTTGCGGGCCCGGGCCACGCTCACCTGTTGGCCCAGGATCGCCCGCACCGCAATCTCGAAGCCGTCCCAGGCGCCGGGCACCCGCAGCCCGGGGGACCGGGCCAGCTGCGGAGCCAGCCGGGGGTCTGCCGCCAGCGCCGCATCGATCGTCGGCGCGTCGGCCGCGACATCAAACACGCGCGCGACCCTCGGCAGCACCTGCGCCATGGTCTGCGGCGCGTTCCCGGGCAGCGACACCCGCAGACGGCCGTCGTCCCAGCGTACGGTCACCACCGCATCGCTGCCTGCCTGCAGCGTGCGGCGAAAACACAGGCCATCCACGACCTCGAGGCCCGGCAGCGAGCGCTGGGCCAGAAAGTCGAAGACCCAGGGCGCACAGTAGGGCGCGGCGACCGGCAGCGATGCCGTTGATGCGTCAACATTGCTCACCGGCACAATGTACCGAAACCGGACCGGCAACACTGGCCGTTTCCCGACCCCATATCGAAGGGCGGCCAGCGGAGCGCAGCCGCTATACTGCGCGCCCGGCACGGAAACCGAGCAGCATGCAGGCAGACATCGACGCCGCGCTCCAGCGAGCGCACCGCGCGCGCGACACGCAAAGCGTGACCGGCCAGCTGCGCTGGCACTCCCCAACGGCGGGCGCGATGCAGTCCGCTGACGTGCGCTACCAGATCAGCGCCGATCGGCAGGTGGCTCAGCTGCGAGGCCTGTCTGTCGATCTGCAGGCCCCCCAGCGTCTGGCGAGCGTCGCCATTGCCAAGCCCTGGGGGCAGGAGATCTGGTTCACCGGTATGGAAGCCCGGGGCGAGTCTGCGATTGCTGCCGGCGAAGGCCGTTTGGCGCTGCCCGCCTACCTCGCCCTGGCACCGCAGTGGCTGACCGGCAACCAGCCGCTCGTGCTGCTGAAGATTCTCGATCCAAAGCCCGAACCGGTGCTCGGCGATCTGTACTTCGAGGTGCACCGGGAGAAGCGCGAAAGCTACGTGGTGACTGCGGTCGACCGCAGGGCCTGGCCCGATGGCATCGGCGCCATTCGCTTCGGCGTCAGCCAGGCGGAGCGCGAGGCGGCAGCATCGGACGACGCGTTCCGCGCCGCCTATCTCGCCGCGATTCAAAGCTACGAACGGGTTCGCCGAAGCCTGGACGACCTCGCCTGGCACCCGGCAGCGAACGTCGCCGACGCTGAGCTGGAAGCCGCGCGGGATGCCCGGGCTGCCGGCGATCCGGCGCCCCTGGCCGAGCTCGAGAGCGCCCGCCGAGCGGCGATGAATCGCTACACCCAGCTCCAGCCGTTGCAGGTCGGCGACATCGTGCAGGTGCCGCCCTGGCAGCCTCATGCCCTGCAGCACGGTGTGCGGGTCGTCGAGTTCCAGACGCCAACCTACGAGCGCTACATTATTTCCTTTGCGCAGCAGGTCCTGACCCAGGATCACTGGGACAGCGAGACTGCCCTGGCCCGCATGTCCCTGGCGCCCCAGCCGCTCACTGCCCCGCCCACCGAAGCGTTGCCGCCGGGCCAGACCCGGGTCGCGCGCTACGACGACTTCGGCGCGCTGCGCGTGCAGCTAAAGGACGCTGACGGCTATCAAGTCCCGCAGGCGCTGCCCTACCTGGTCGGCATCTGTATCGCCGGCACGCTGCGCTGCGGCACGTTAACCCTGGCGGCGGGAGAAGCGTTCTTTCTGCCCCGGCTGGCGATTGCCGCCGGTGCCCGGCTCCAGGCAGACCGCACGGCAGGCGCGCAGGACGACCCGATGGTGCTCATCGCGGCGCCCGGCCTGTGAGCGTCAGGGACCAAGCGCGCACCTCGACGCAACGCCCCGGCCGCTGGCGACGGTTGCTGGCCCCGGCGGCCGTGATCGTGCCGATCTATTTCCTGTTCCTGGCCTATCCGCCGTTGCGGCTGCTGAGCCTGCTTGCACCGGCCTGGCAACCGGATACGGCGATTCTGCTCGCGGTGTTCACCGGCCCGGCCCTCGGGCGCCTGAGTTACGAGTGGCGGCCGGGCACCCTCACTCGCCGCATTGCGGCGCTCACCATGACCTGGTGCGGGCTCTGCTTTGTCGCGCTGTGTCTGTTGCTGCCCTTCGAGGTGCTGCGACCGATCTTTGCCTGGCCCGCCCAGGCCAGCGGCCTGGTGCTGCTGGGCGCGCTGGCAGCCCTCGGTTTCCTGGGCATCGCCAACGCCCAGCTCTTGCCGGTACACGAGCTGCGCCTGCGGCTCCCCGACTGTCCCGGGCTGCAGCAGCGGACGAAGCCCCTGCAGATCGTCCAGATCAGTGACGTGCACATCGGTTCCCGGGAGCCAGGCTTTCTGCGCCGGGTCGTGCGGCGCGTCGCCGAGCTGCCCGCCGACTACGTGCTGATCACCGGAGACCTGATCGATTTTCGCGACATCTCTCTGGCAGAGCTGCGACCGCTTGGCGACCTGCGAGTGCCGGTGCTGTTCTGCATCGGCAATCACGAGCGCTATGTCGATCTGGAGGCGATCTGCGACCGGCTGCGGCGCGTCGGCGTGACCGTGTTGCGCAACGAAGCGGTGACGCTCGACGGGGTGCAGTTCATCGGTGTGGATGACGCCGATCGTCGCGATCAGGTCGCCCGCGTCCTGCCGCAGATCGCGCCGGAACCAGACGCGCTGCGGGTATTGCTCTATCACCGGCCTGACGGCGCGGAGGATGCCGCGGCCTGGGGCACTCATCTGATGCTTTGCGGCCACACCCACAACGGCCAGATCAAACCCTTCAACTGGCTCGTCCGCCGGCAATTCGAGCGCATCCAGGGCCTGTATGAGGTGGGCAGCCTGCTCCTGTACGTCAGTCCCGGGACCGGAACCTGGGGCCCGGTCATGCGCCTGGGCACCCGGGGCGAGATCACCTGGCTGAAGCTGGAAAGTGTCGAGCAATCGCATCAATAGTTTTATTTTGATGCATTTGCAACATTAGAAAACTCTCGCTATCATGACGCCATGACGGCTCAAACTGCGACCACACCCGATGCGCGCCAGGTTCTCGGCAAAGCCGCTGCCCGCGCTGCAGATGCGCTGGGCCTGACCCAGACCCAGCTGGCGTCGGTTATTGGCCGGGACCGCAGCAGCCTGTTCCGGGCCGGCATCGACCCGGGCTCCAAGCCTGGCGAACTGGCCCTGTTGCTGGTTCGCATCTACCGCTCCCTGGCTGTGCTGCTGGACGGCAATGACGATCAGATCAAGCAGTGGATGCAAACGGAGAACAGCCACACCGGCGGCACGCCGGTCGAGCAGCTGCACAGCGTGGCAGGACTGGTCACCGTGGTCGGCTATCTGGACGCCATTCGCGGGCGGCTGTAGCCGATGGACTGGCAGGACTGCCTGACCGACGCGCAGCCCCAGGTGCTGCTGGGCACCCTCAAACGCATGGTAGAAAGTCAAAAGCAGGTCGCCACGGTGGTTTTGGTGGACAATCTGGCAGAGCACGATGTGCTGGAAGCGCTGCTCGAAGATTCCAAACCGACCCTGCCTGCCGCCATCGCCCGCCTTGACTACTTGCTACGCAGCCCCTGGCGCTATCCGCCCCTGCCCTGGGGCTCCCGCTTCGGCACGCGCTATGAGCCCGGTCTGTTCTACGGAGCGCTCGCCAACGCCGCCCTCTTTGCCGAGACCGCGTTCTATCGGCTGGTCTTCCTGGCTGGACCCAAACGCCCCCTGAACGGTCGCGTCATGAGCCAACACACGTTGTTCCACGCGCGCTTCCGGGCCGACCGCGGCTACGACCTGACCGCCCCGCCCTTTGCCGAGCACGCCGCGACCCTGACGGACCCGGCGCGCTACGCGCCGTGCCAGGCCCTGGGCATCGCCCTGCGGGAAGCCGGTGCCCAGGCATTCGTCTACCGCTCGGCGCGGGTGAGCGACACAACCACCGACGGCAACAACATCGCGCTGGTCGTACCGCAGGCACTGCAGTCCCGCCAGCACCAGAAACCCGAACCGGTGCTGTGCGAAGCCACCGACAGCTACGTTCAGCTTCGACACCGCGAGGCGGTGCATCGCTTTGACCGCGAGCAGTTTCTGGTGCGCGGCGAGCTGCCCCACCCCGCGTAGCGGGGTGAACTC
>CAZXIJ010000013.1:89416-119764 GCA_964640725.1 uncultured Pseudomonadales bacterium
CCGGGTTATCATGGCCCCAGTCAAACAAACCCAGCGAGCGACAAGATGGCCTACGAAGAAGCACCGGAACTGATCGTCGAGCAAATCGAGATCGGGCCCATGCAGAACTTCACCTACCTGATCGGTTCCCGATCCACCCGCGAGGTTGTGGTGGTCGATCCGGCCTGGGACATCGACGGGCTGCTCGCGCACATTAACGAACGCGACTACAAGCTCGCCGGCGCGCTCGTGACCCACTACCATCCGGACCACATCGGCGGCGCCTTCGGCGGTCACGAGATCGAAGGACTGGCTGAGCTGCTGGCCAAGAACCCCGTGCACATCTATGCGCACAAGGAAGAGGCCGCCGGGGTGCGTAAGGTGACGGGCATTTCCGAGTCAGATCTGAAGTCTGTCGAGTCCGGCGACAAGCTGGACATCGGCGATATTGAGGTGGAGTTCCTGCACACCCCCGGTCATACCCCGGGCAGCCAGTGCTTCCGCATCAAGAACACGCTGGTGTCAGGCGACACGCTGTTCATCAACGGCTGCGGGCGCGTCGACCTGCCCGGCAGCAATGTCGAAGACATGTACCGCAGCATGCGCAAGCTCAACGACCTGCCGGACGACACCCTGCTGCTGCCGGGCCACAACTACGGCCCGGTACCCAACGCCACGATGGCCGACACCCGCAAGCAGAACGTCCACCTGCGCGTCGACGACGTCGATCAGTTTCGAATGTTCATGGGGCAGTAGCGCCCGCGGGCAGGCCGAGTGCCTCGAAGTTCAGCGTCGCGGCGTCGATCTCGGTGCGGGCCAGCTGCCGGCGCAAAGACGCTTTCAACAGCGCGACCTCGGCGTTGGCCGCCGCCACTTCCCGCAGGTTGATCAGAAAAAAGTCGCTGGCGCCCTGCCGGAACCGGCTGTTTTCCGCCTTGACGAGGGTGCGGGTCTGCGACAGCTCCAGCGCCGCGAGCGCCTCCAGGTCTTCCGCCGCCCGCAACTCGATCAGCAGATCTGCGAACTGCTGGGTCAGCTGATCGGTACGCAGCTGGCGCTCGGCCGCAAGCTCCGACAGCTGAGCCTCGGCAGCGCTGACATCGCCGCGGGCCTTGCGACGCTGCAAGGGCACAGAAAACTGCAGCCCGACGATAGGGTCGGTGGAATCCCGGGACACGCCGCCCTGCCCGACGCCGCCCAGGCTCTGAGCAAGCTCGAAGGTCAGATCAAGGGTCGGGTCCAGCGCGTTGCGGGCCAGCCGCAGCTCCGCGTTGGCACGCGCCACGGCAATGTTGAGCTGCGCGAGCGCCGGGTGGCGCCCGAGCAAATCGGGCAGCTGCGCAAAGGTGGGGGCCAGCTGCACGGAAGGCCGCTCATCCTGCAGCCCGGCCACAGGCGGTTCTGCCGCCGGCAATTGCGCCCGCACCGGTGCCTGCATTTGCCCGTCATCGTCCCGGTAGTAGATCGCAAGGCTATTGGCGGCCTTGTCGAAGGCAGCTCTGGCGGTCGTCACCAGCACGCGCCGGTTGGTGATGTTGCGGGCGTTCTCCGTCAGGTCGATGCGCGCCCGGGCACCTTGCCGCACTTCCGCCTGCAGGCCGTCATCGCGCGCCAGAGACAGCGCCAGCAAGGATTCGTAGGCGCGCAGCTGGCGTCCCAAGGCACGCCAGTACCAGTACGCCGCTGCCGCCTTGCGCTGCACGCCAATGCGCGTCATCAGCACTTCAAGGTCTGCGGCCCTCAGCGCCAGCTCTGCATCAAGGATCGAGTAACGCCGGTCGTCGATGCCCCGGTCCTTGAGCAGCGAGAACAACATTCCGACCTTCAGCCGGCCGCCCTTGTTGGTGAAGTACTCATCGTAGTAGACCGGCAACTCGCCGGCAGACAGGTCGTACGCGCCATAGATCTCGCCGCCAAAGGCCCCCAGGGGCTGCGTGACCTTGGAGGCGAAGGTGCGTCCGTTGTAGAACCCGCCAAGATAGGCAAAAGAGTCGGCCTCGAAAACCAGGTCGAAAGCACCGCGGGTTGCCGTCAGCTTGCCGGAGACCTGGTCCCGCTTGCGCAGCGCTTGAATAATGCTCGGGTAGTGCTGGGCCGCGCGGGCGAGAACGTCGTCCAGGTCGAGCGGCCTGCTCGTTTCGGTCACGACCGGGATGAGCTCCAGCGGTGCCTGTGGCTGCGCTGCCGCGGCAGACATCGCGAAGCAGCAGCTGCTGAGCCACAGCCCGACCATCCGCCAGCTGCTGCGCCGCTGCTTGCGCAGCGGGCTAGAACGAAGGCGCTGGCGCACGGGCAGGAAACTCCGGTGGGAAGTTGTTGACCTGACGCCAGATCTCAAAGCCCACAGACACGCGCTCAAGCAGCACCCAGCCCCGAGCCTTGGCGCCGTAGCGCAGCACATTGGAATCGGGCCAGCCGCGCTCGGAGTTAGGATGCTCGCTGATGATGACCCGGAAGCGCCCGTCTGTTTGCGCCGACGGGTCAACGTTCAGCACGATGCCGTCGAACACGCCCACAGCAATGGATGGCCAGCCGCTGAACTGCACCACGGGCCAGCCTTCAAACTGCAGCGTCACCTCAGCGCCCGGGTGAATGAGGGCACTGTCGCGACCATCGATGTACAGCTCGACGGCGCGGCCTGCGTCTGCCGGCACAAAGCTCGCGAGCGCGTCGCCGGCATTGACGAAAGTCGCGCTGTCACCGGCGTTGACCTGCAGGATCACGCCGTCCCGGGGGGCGCGCACCACCTGCACGGAATCCCGGGACAACCGGACCTCTGCGCGCGTGAGCGCCGCCGCCGCCGCCGCCACCCGCGCCCGGCGTTCCTGGACGCGGATTCGGGCCTGTTCCAGATCACGCTGCGCCGCCAGCCCTTCGTCAAGCAGCGCCTGAGTGCGCCGGTAATCGATCTCGGCAGTCGTCATCGCTGCCTCGGCCGCTTCCATCTGCGAGCTCAGCTGACCGCGCTCCTGCTCCAGCCGCTCGAGCAGCTGCGGGTCGTTATCGATGATGCGGGCAATCGGATCGCCAACCTTGACGCGGCTGCCGTCCCGCACAAACCAGTTCTGAATTCGACCGGAGACCAGGGCGTTGATCTCCTGCAGCCGGTCGTTGGGGTCGAGCGCGATAATGCGGCCGGAACCTGCAGCAGTCTGCACCCAGGGCGCGAAGGCCAGAAAGGCGGCGACCAGCGCCATGGTGAACAGGATGAGCCATGCACTCACCCACATCACCCGCGGCTTTTTGATGGAGTCGAGGGTCTTAAACAGCTGTTCGTGCTGTTCGCGGTGCGAGCTTGCCGCCATGGTCAGGGCCCTTCCGTTGGCGAGGAAGACGGCAGGCTGTGGCGGACCTGGTCGCGGTAGCTGTCGAAGTCCTCGAAGAGCAGCTGCCGTCGCGCCTCCAGCACCAGCCACCGATCACAGCCCAACTCTGGCTCGCGGGACGAAAACACCATCGCGGTGGACGCGCCCTGGGTGACTTCACGGAGCAGGTCCAGGGATTGACGCAGCACGTGATCGGGAATCATGTCGTAGAGCTGGCTCAGCACCAGCAACCGTGGCTGCGCGATGATCGCCGAAGCCAGCTTGAGCTGCATGGTCTCGGCGATCGACAGGGGCCAGCCGCTGGCGGTAATCCGCGTATCGAGGCCTTCGTCCAGCTTGCCCACGGTCTCTTCGAGACCAACGGCACGCAGCGCTTCGAGCAGCAGGCTAGGATCGCCGTCACGACCGCTCAGCTCAAGCAGCTCGCGCAGTTTCATGTCGATGGTGTTGGGACGATCCAGCACAATGATCTGTTGCCGCTGAATATGCTGCGGAATCGAGACCAGATCGACCCCGCCCAGGGTCCCGAAGCCGCTCGTCGGCGCTTCGTGCCCCTTCAGAAATCCGGTCATGGCACGAACGGAGCCGTGCTCTTCCGCATGCACGAGCACGCGGGCACCCGCAGGCAGGGCGAAGTCCAGCTGCACGTTCTCGCCCCGAATCCGCATGGACGCATGGCTGAACGCCAGCTCGCTGCTGGGCGCGCGCTCGTCCCGGTCCGGGCTGTAGACCTCCTGCTCGACGTCGTAAAACATCGCCAGTTCATCGGCCGCAGCACACAAATCGTAGAAGTAGGTGAGGTACAGGCCCAGCTGCGAAATTCCGACAAACACCACGGACAACACCAGCTCTGCCGCAACCAACTGGCCGATGGACAGTTGCCCCTGGATCACCAGCCAGCCACCCAGGCCAAGAAGCAGCGCACTGGAGGAGGCATACAGAAACAGCAGCACCAGCGTCTGCGAGAAATGATGCCGAAAGTGCAGCTTCTGCTGCTCGATAAAACGATCCGTCATGTGATCGGTCTGCGCCAGCGCGTAATCGATGTGGCGCTCAGACTTGAAGAACCCATTCGAGGCGCCCAGGCTCTCCAGCCAGGTGGCCACTGCGTGCTTGCGATGTGACAGCTCAACGGCTGAACGCATGGCGCGCTTGCCCCAGACCATCCACACCACCCAGATGAGCAGAACCAGCACGATGCTGAACGCGAGAAAGAGCGGGTGGTACATCGAAACGAGCACGAAACCCACCAGGGTCTGCAGCACGATCGTAAACCCGCCCACGAGCAGGTTCGGCATGGTCTTGGTGACGATGATCGCGTCGAAGTAACGGTTGAAGAGCGAGCCCTTGCCCGTATCTTCAAAGAACGGATTGACGGCGTAAATCGCGCGCAGGGCAACCTCTGACACGATCCGCGCGTAAAAGCGGCGACTGAACAGATCCATCAGGTGAATGCGCAGGGCGTTCAGCAAACTCGCGAACACCAGCAACACGAACAGCGCGACGGACAGCACGATGAGCGGCGTCACCAGCCCGGTATAGGCCACGTTGTTGATCAGCAGCTGCACGGAGATCGGCGTTGCCAGAGACAGCAGGCTGATGCCCACCCCGTAAATCAGCACGAGCGCGAAGTAGCGGTCCTCGGGACCGAGGATCACCCCGATAAAACGCCATACTGCCCCAAGGGTACGAGTTGCCAATTTACCGTGCCTGCTCTGGCGTCATGAATGTCATCAGCTCGGACCGCAGCCCTGCAGACCGCTGCGCCGGAGCATATGCACAGTCTTCTCTGTGCAGCGGCTGACCGGCACAAAGCGCGCGGTGCGGCCAAGCAGGGGCGTGCCGATGTAGCCTCGCAGCTTCAGCTCGTCACCGCTCACGGTCATGCGCGACGAGTAGGTCTTGCCGCTTTCCGGGTCGTAGATCTCGCCCTGCCAACGCTTGCCGCTAAACCGGTAGCCGCCCAGCAGATTGAGGCCGAGGACCGGGCGCTGCCGCAAAGCCTCGTCGGGATTGTTGAGATCCGTAACCGGCGTGCCCTCTGGCCCGGCTTCTCCGGACCGAAACAGCGGATGGCGCAGCGCGATGACTGTCGCGCTCAAGCCACCATCAGCCGTGCGGGCAATCTCGATGATCGAGCTGCTACCAGCCCAGCGCCCCAGCACAGCGTCCGCCGCATCGATCGCGTGCGCGGTCGATGCGAGCCAGAGCAGGCCGAGGGGGAGCAGGCGCAGCATGCTAGGGCAGCAGGTGCGCGACCGCGTCGCGTTCCTCGGCCAGCTCCGTTTCCGTCGCGGTCATCTTGCCCTGGCTGAAGGCATTGATGTCCAGGCCCTGCACGATGGACCAGTCGCCGTCTTTACAGGTCACCGGGAACGAATAGATCAGGCCTTCGGCAATGCCGTAGCTGCCGTCGGAGTAGACGCCCATGCTGACAATGCCGTCGCTGCCGAGCGCCCAGTCATGCATGTGGTCGATCGCCGCGTTGGCGGCTGAAGCTGCGCTGGACGCGCCCCGGGCCTCGATGATCGCGGCGCCCCGCTGCTGCACCGTGGGAATGAAATCGTTCTCGTACCAGGCCTGGTCGACCAGCTCCATGGCCGCTTTGCCGGCAACGGTCGCGCCGTGCAGGTCCGGGTACTGGGTCGCCGAGTGGTTGCCCCAGATCGCGAGGTCTTTCACGTCGGTGGTGTGTTTGCCGGTCTTCATCGCCAGCTGCGCCATGGCGCGGTTGTGGTCCAGCCGGGTCATGGCCGTGAACTGCCGGGGGTCAATGTCCGGCGCGTTGCGCTGGGCGATCAGGCTGTTGGTGTTGGCCGGGTTGCCGACCACCAGCACTTTAACGCCGCGCGACGCGTGATCGTTGATGGCCTTGCCCTGCACCGAGAAGATCGCGGCGTTCGCCTCAAGCAGATCCTTGCGCTCCATGCCTTTGCTGCGCGGCCGGGAGCCGACCAACAGCGCGTAGTCGGTGTCCTTGAACGCCACGTCTGCATCGCTGGTCGGGATCATGTCCACCACCAGCGGGAAGGCGCAATCCTGGACCTCCATGATGACGCCCTTGAGCGCGTCCATGGCCGGCGGAATCTCGAGCAACTGCATGATGACCGGCTGGTCTTTGCCCAGCATTTCGCCGGAAGCAACCCGGAACAGCAGGGCGTAACCGATCTGGCCGGCGGCGCCGGTAATTGTGACGCGAACGGGTGGTTTCAAGCTGTTTCTCCTGGAAAGCGAGCTGTGCATTCTATGGGCTTTTCGGCCCCGTCGCGACGCCTTGGTCCTCATCGCGCTCACAGAACCAGTGCGGGGGATCGAGCGCGAGATCGATCCAGCGCGGACGCCGCCTGGGCAGCTGGCCGGGCAAGGCCCACACCGCCACATCCGCGCTGCTCGGCTCGTTGAGCCTGGCGACCCCATGATAGCGAGTCGCCGTGAACACCCAGTTGACGCCTACCGCACCGCGATAGCGGTAGGGCAGCACACAGCACGGCGACAGCGCCTGGACGATGCAGCCGGTTTCTTCCTGACATTCCCGCCGGGCTGCCTCCGAGGGCAGCTCGCCGGCTTCGACGTGCCCGCCAGGCAGGCCGAAGTAGCCGTCCAGAAAACCGGTGCCAGCTCGCCGGGCCAGAAAATACTCCGTGCCGCCGCCGGCATGGGGCCGCGGCAGCAATACGTGCGCCACCATGGGAAACTGGTCCCGGATATCTGTCATCGCGTCCCCTGACGCTGTTCGCCTTGATAAGGCCTGAGAGCTGCCATGACTGCTACCTTACCTGTCGATCAGGCCGCCCTGGCAGCCCTTGCGGCCAGAATCGAAGAAGCGTCCCTGAATGCCTGGCCGGCGCTGCAGCAGCAGCTGTATCACGGCTGGGTGCTGCGCTTCTCCCGGGGCTTTACCCGCCGCGCGAACAGCGTCCAGGTCGGCCCGACAACAGATCGGGCGGCTCCCCTTGACGATAGCCTGATCGAGCGGGTTCGCTACTGCGAGAATCGCTACGCGGCCGAAGATCTGGCCACCGTGTTCCGCCTGACCAGCCTTCAGCCCCAGGATGACCTGGAGACACTGCTCCATCAGCGCGGCTACCGCCGCGCCGGAGAGACCCTGGTCATGGCCTGTCGCTTGCCGGAGCCCTCTGCGCCGACCGAAGACCCGGTTGCCAGCCCTCGGCGAGGCCGCCAGCTGGCATCGGTCGAGGACTGGCTGGCCATCTACGCGAGCCTCGCCGGGCTGCCGCCCGAGGGCGCGGCCCTGCACCGGGCCATCCTGCGGGGCATTCCCGGACAGCTGGGCCTGTGGGTCAGCGATGGGGCGCCCGGACCCGCACCCGCCTGCGAGCTGGCCTCGTCCTGCGGGCTGGCCGTGCACGAGGCCGAGCTGGTCGGCTTGTTCGACATCATTACCGCGCCCGCCCGCCGTCGGCAGGGCCATGGCCGAGCCGTGGTCGACGCGCTGCTACGCTGGGGATTGAGCCAGGGCGCGAGCTACGGCTATCTGCAGGTGACTGCCGACAACGACACCGCACAGGGACTGTACGAGCGCGTCGGGTTTCGGCCTCTATACCGTTACTGGTATCGCCACAGCAGCTAGCGGACACCCGGCGGCCGACTTGATTTGCAGCGCCTATTCTGGGATGTTTCGCTGCCGCGCAGCGCTCTGGACAACCCGGAGACGTTGAGCCTATGCGGCCCAATCTGACCCTTCCAAAGGAACGGGCACACCGGGCTGCATTCTCGGTCACAGCCGGCACTGCTCCTGGCGTAGTTGCTTGGAGCAGAGCAGAAAAACCTTTGGCAACAGGCAGTTACGCCTGACCAAGGCCTCGACCAGGATCCTGGCAGTTCCCAGACCGCCACTGCGGGCGATCCCCGCGGTCAGGGAACCCTACGCGCCGAACAGGCACGTGACGCCGCGCAGGCTAGCCTGCAAGCGCGCTGAAGAGGGCGTGAGTATGTGTCCTGGGGGGCACCCCGTGTACCTGTGCCGGAGAGCCAGGAACACACGGATCATTTTGGGACGGACAGGACGGAAGACACGCCATATGTCAGCAGACGCAGTAAACCCCGGGCAACCGATCAAGATTATTGACGGTATTACCCCAGCCCCGAGCGACCGCATCGGCTTGCCAGAACAGCGCGGCCTGTACGACCCGATGCAGGAGCACGAGAGCTGCGGCGTCGGGTTCGTGTGCGACATCAAAGGCCGCCCCAGCCATCAGATCATTCAAGACGCATTCCGGATGAACTGCTGTATGGAACACCGCGGCGGTGTGGGCTACGAGCAGAACACCGGCGACGGCGCGGGCATTCAGACCGGCATCCCGCACAAGCTGTTCAGCCGCATCGCGCAAGAAGGCCTGAACGCAACGCTCGGCGAGCCGGGCAGCTACGCGGTCGGCAACGTGTTCCTGCCACAGGATCCGGAGGCGCGCGCGTACTGCAAAGCGATTCTCGAACAGGAGGTGGCCGCGGCCGGGCAACGGCTCATCGGCTGGCGCGTGCTGCCTACGGATCCCAACGGCGCCGACATCGGCACCGCGGCCCGGGAAGCCATGCCCGTCATGGAGCAGCTGTTCGTCGAATCGGCAAAGAGCCTTGCGAGCGACGACTTTGAGCGCCAGCTGTACCTGATCCGCAAGCACAGCACCCACGTCATCAAAGGCGCCGTTGACCTCGTTCAGCGGGAGCTGTTCTACGTCTGCACGCTGTCGTCCCGGATCATCGTTTACAAGGGCATGCTGACCCCCGACCAGCTGTTCCCGTTTTACCCGGACCTGCAGGACGCTGACTACGAGTCACACCTGGCCATGGTGCACTCGCGCTTCAGCACCAACACCTTTCCGTCCTGGGACCGCGCCCAGCCGAACCGCTACATGAGCCACAACGGCGAGATCAATACGCTGCTCGGCAACGTCAACAGCATGAACGCGCGCCAGGGCAACGCCAGCAGCGCGCTGTACGGCGACGACCTGCAGAAGCTGTTCCCGATCTGCGAGCCGGCATGCTCGGACTCCGGCAACTTCGACAACGTGCTCGAGTTCCTGCTGATGGGCGGCCGCGACCTGCAGGAAGCAGTCATGATGATGATTCCGGAGGCCTGGCAGCAGCACACGCTCATGTCGCCGGCCAAGAAGGCATTTTACGAGTATCACTCGTGCTTCATGGAACCCTGGGATGGCCCGGCCTCCATCGCGTTTACCGACGGCAAAACCATCGGCGCCGTGCTGGACCGCAACGGACTGCGCCCGAGCCGCTACTACATCACCAGCGACGACAAATGCATCATGGCGTCCGAGGTGGGCACGATTCCCGTCGACCCGGCCACGGTGATCGAGAAAGGCCGCCTGCAGCCCGGACGCATGTTCCTGATCGATTTCGAGCAGGGCCGCATGATTCCCGACGCCGAGCTCAAAGAAGAGTTCGCCGCGCGCCGCCCCTATGCCGACTGGCTCACGGCGCAGCGCCTGAACCTGGCCGAAGTGCCGATCGTGGTGGGCGAAGGCCTCACTGTCGACAACCTGCTGCCGCGCATGCAGGCCTTCGGCTACACCCAGGAAACCATGCAGTTCATGCTGCAGCCGCTGGTCACAGAACTTCGTGATCCGCTCGGCTCCATGGGCAACGACGCCGCCCTGGCCGTGATGTCCGACAAGCCGCGCATGCTCTACGACTACTTCAAGCAGCGTTTCGCCCAGGTGACCAACCCGGCGATCGACTCGATTCGCGAAGAAGTCATCATGGCGCTCGAGTGCTACATCGGCCCGGAACAGAACGTGCTCGAGGCCACCGCCGAGCACGCCCATCGCCTGCGCGTCCCGCACCCGATCCTGTCCAACGAAGAGTTGGCCGGACTCAAAAACATGGACTACCGCGGCTGGCGCAGCCGCAGCATCGACATCACTTTCCCCCGGGACAGCGGCGAAGCAGGCCTGCGGGCGGCGCTGGACCGCATCTGCGCCGAGGCCGACGCGGCGATCGACGACGGCATGAGCCTGATCGTGCTGTCGGATCGCGCCGTTGGCGCTGAGCATGTGCCGATCAGCTCGCTGCTGGCCGTCGGCACCGTGCACCACCACCTGGTGCGCGGCTTCCGGCGCACGCAGATCGGCCTGGTGCTGGAATCCGGCGAGGCCCGGGAAGTTCACCACCACTGCCTGCTCATCGGCTTTGGCGCCGACGGCATCAACCCCTACCTGGCCTTCGAAGCGCTGTGGAACGCGCGCGCAGAAGGTCGGCTGGACGGCGCGGCCCATATCCAAAACGATGACGACATCATCGCCGCGTACCGCAAGGGCACCGGCAAAGGCATCATGAAAGTGATGGCCAAGATGGGGATCTCGACGCTGCAGTCCTACAAGGGCGCGCAGATCTTCGAGATTGTCGGCCTCGCCCAGGACGTTGTCGTCAAAGCCTTCAACGGCACCGCCAGCCGGGTCCAGGGCGCCGACTTCGCTGCGCTGGCCGAAGAGATGCAGCGCCGCCACGGCATGGGCTACCCGGCACGGGACATGCAGAATATCGCCGTGCTGCCGAATCCTGGCGACTTCCACTGGCGCAAGACCGGCGACACTCATATGTGGAACCCGGAAGCGGTGAGCCAGCTGCAGGTTGCGGCGCGCACCAACTCCGAAGATGCCTACTGGCAGTTCGCCCAGCAGATCAACGACGAAAACCACAAGAAAGCCACGCTGCGCGGACTTATCGAGTTCAAGGACGGCGTCAACGGCGGCCCGATCGACCTGGACGAGGTTGAGCCCGCAGCCGACCTGGTCAAACGTTTCGCCACCGGCGCCATGAGCTACGGCTCTATCTCCGCCGAGGCCCACGAGACCCTGGCTGTGGCCATGAACCGGCTCGGCGGCAAGTCCAACACCGGCGAGGGCGGCGAAGATCCGGCTCGCTTCAAGCCCATGGCCAACGGCGACTCCAAGCGCAGCGCCATCAAGCAGGTGGCGAGCGGTCGTTTCGGGGTGACGATCAACTACCTGTCGAACGCCGACGAGCTGCAGATCAAGATCATCCAGGGCGCCAAGCCCGGCGAGGGCGGGGAGCTGCCGGGGCGCAAGGTCGACGAGATCATTGCCAGCATCCGGCACTCGACCCCGGGCGTGGGTTTGATCAGCCCGCCGCCGCACCATGACATCTACTCCATCGAGGACATGGCGCAGCTCATTCACGACCTCAAAAACGCGAACCCGAAGGCGCGCATCAGCGTGAAACTCGGCGCTGAGATCGGCGTCGGCACGGTCGCAGCTGGCGTCACCAAGGCGCGGGCCGATCACCTGGTGATCGCCGGCGACACCGGCGGCACCGGCGCCTCGCCGCTGACGTCCATCAAGCACGCTGGCGTCCCCTGGGAACTGGGCATCGCCGAGACCCACCAGACCCTGGTCATGAACAACCTGCGCTCGCGCGTGGTGCTGCAGACCGACGGCCAGCTGAAGACCGGGCGCGACGTCGCCGTCGCAGCGCTCCTGGGCGCCGAGGAGTTCGGCTTCGCGACGGCGCCGCTCATTGCCCTGGGCTGCATCATGATGCGCAAGTGCCATCTGAACACCTGCCCGGTCGGCATCGCGACCCAGGATCCGGAGCTGCGCAAGAAATTCACCGGCGAGCCCGAGCATGTCGTGAACTACCTGTTCATGGTCGCCAAGGAACTGCGGCAGATCATGGCGCAGCTGGGCTTCAAAACCCTGAACGACATGGTCGGCCGGGTCGATGCGCTGGAAGTCAGCAGCGCCATCAACCACTGGAAGGCCAAGGGCCTGGACCTGTCAGCAATCCTCATGCCCGCAGCCGAGCCCCGGGAGTTCCTGGGCCGCTACCAGCGGCACGAGCAAGACCACCAGCTCGATCGAGCTCTGGACAACAAGCTGATGCAGCTGGCTGACCCGGCGATCCTGAACGGCGAGCAGGTGTATCACGAGCTCGATATCGTGAACACCAACCGGGTGGTCGGCGGCATGCTGTCGAACCGGATCATCGCCGAAGCCGGCCCGCAGATGCTCAAGGACGGGGCGATCCACTTCAAGTTCAACGGCAGTGCCGGCCAAAGCTTCGGCGCCTGGCTCGCGCGCGGCGTAACCCTCGAGGTTGAGGGCGACGCCAACGACTTCGTCGGCAAGGGCCTGTCGGGCGGGCGAGTGATCGTCTATCCGCCGAAGGTCTCGAGCTTTGCAGCGGAAGACAACATTCTGGTCGGCAACGTCGTCCTCTACGGCGCGACCAGCGGCGAGTGTTTCCTGCGCGGCATTGCCGCCGAGCGGTTCTGTGTACGCAACTCCGGCGCCCACGCGGTGGTAGAAGGCGTGGGCGACCACGGCTGCGAGTACATGACCGGTGGCCGCGTGGTCATCCTCGGCAAGACCGGACGCAACTTCGCCGCGGGCATGAGCGGCGGCGTCGCCTACGTACTGGATGAAGGCTTCGACTTCAAAGCACGCTGCAACCCCGAGATGGTCGAGCTCGAGACGCTGGAAGACCACGAAGACATCGAGGAACTGCGGGCGCTGATCGAGAAGCATCTGCGCTACACGGGCTCCACCGTCGCCGAGCGCGTGCTGAACAACTGGGAAGCCGCGCAGGCGCAGTTCATCAAGGTCATGCCGACGGACTACAAGCGCGTGCTCGAAGAGCGCAAGCAAAACGCGAGTGCCGGATAGCGGGCGCGATTCAGCGCTGGCGAACGGAATGAGAGACCGGCGGGAGCCGGCCACAGCAAGGAACAGTCAAAGCATGGGCAAGCCCACAGGATTCATGGAAGTCGGCCGCAAGACCGAGGCCTATCGGCCACCGGCAGAGCGGATGCTGGACTTCAAGGAAATTTACGGCGATCACAACACCGGCCACCTGCAGGAGCAGGGATCCCGGTGCATGGATTGCGGCGTGCCGTTCTGCCAGTCGAACGAAGGCTGCCCGATTCACAACCTGATCCCCGAATGGAACGATCTGGTATACCGCGATCAATGGCGCGAAGCGCTCGACCGGCTGCACAAAACGAACAACTTTCCGGAGTTCACGGGCCGGGTGTGCCCCGCGCCCTGTGAAGGCGCCTGCGTGCTGGGCATCACCGATCCGGCGGTCACCATCAAGAACATCGAGATGGCGATCATCGACCGCGGCTTTGCCGAGGGCTGGGTCGTGCCGACCCCGCCGGCAAACCGCACGGACAAGCGCATCGCTGTGGTGGGGTCTGGCCCCGCCGGGCTCGCCGCCGCTGACCAGCTCAACAAAGCCGGGCACGCAGTCACCGTTTTCGAGCGCGCGGACCGGGTGGGCGGCCTGCTGATGTACGGCATCCCGAACATGAAGCTCGAGAAGGACGGCGTGGTTGAGCGCCGCGTGGAGCTCCTGCGTGCCGAGGGCATCGAGTTCCGCACCGGCGTCGCCGTCGGCGACGGCACCAGCGGGTCCGTCGACTCCCGCAAGCTGCAGCAGGACTACGATGCGGTGCTGTTGTCCACGGGCGCCACGACCCCCCGGGATCTGCCGATTCCCGGACGCGATCTGAAAGGCGTGCACTTCGCGATGGACTTCCTGACCGCCAACACCAAGAGCCTGCTGGACAGCGAGCACGCCGACGGCGCCTACATCTCTGCCAAGGACAAGGACGTCATCGTGATTGGCGGCGGCGATACCGGCACGGACTGCATTGGCACCTCGCTGCGCCACGGCTGCAAGTCGCTGGTGAATTTCGAGCTGTTTCCCAAGCCTCCGGAAGCCCGCGCCGACAACAACCCCTGGCCGACCTGGCCGCGCATCTACCGTGTGGATTACGGCCACGAAGAAGCCAGCGAGCGGGACGGTGACGACCCGCGGGTGTACAGCATCTCCAGCGTTGAGTTCTGCGATAACGGCAACGGCCATATCAAGGCCATCAAGACCGTGAACGTGGCGTTCAAGGACGGCAAGTTCGAGAACGTGCCCGGGTCAGAAAAAGAGTGGCCCTGCGATCTGGCGCTGCTGGCCCTGGGATTCCTGGGACCTGAGCACGAGGTCAGCGAGCCCCTGCAGCTGGACTACGACGCCCGCTCCAACTACGCCGCCGACTACGGCGCCTACCGCACCAACGTCGACAATGTGTTCGCCGCCGGCGACTGCCGCCGCGGGCAATCGCTGGTCGTGCGCGCCATCAACGAGGGCCGGGAAGCGGCCCGGGAAATCGACAAGTTTCTGATGGGCAGCAGCCAGCTGCCCTGAGCGATTGCGTCGACGCGACGGCCGGAGGCCTTGGCAGCCCCGGCTGCGCCTTAGCGGCCTCGGCTATTGCGCCCGAATCGTCTGCTGGACGGCAGACAGCTCCCGGATCCAGGGCTTGACCCGACCGACCGCGGCCGGCAGCCGGCGACTCGCCTGCTCGGCTGCTGCCCGGTTCGGGTAGCTGCCGAAGGTCGCCACATACAGCTGCTTGCCGTCGACGTTGCGCCGGTACACCGCAAAGTCTGAGGGTCGGCGCTGCTTTTCCAGATAGCCCGCCATGCCCTCGCGGCTGGCCAGGGTAATGAGCTGGACGGTGTAGTGCGTGCCGTCCCGGGTGAGCAGCCAGTCACTGCCCCGCACGCCGGGCACGAGCCCGGTGTCGGACGCGACCGTGTTTCTGGCGGCGGGCGCTGGAGCCGGCGCCGGTTTGGTCTCGGCCTTGGCGACGGGCTCCGCCTTAGCGACAGCTTGCGTCGGGGGCTCAGGGACCGGCTGCGCCGCGACCGTCGGCGCCTGCCTGGGGGCTGCCGGCTCCGGAGCCGCTGGCTGGGCCACCACGGCCTTCGGCGTGGGCGGCACGAGGCGCAGCTGCGGATTGAGCCCGGGCGGGGTGCGCACCGGAGGCTGCGCCGACGTCTGAGCCCGCTCAACCGCCGTCTGCTGTGTGCCCCGGACCACCGGCGCCAACGCATTGGCCCCCCCGGCATCGTCATCGGGCCCGAGGGATGCGGGTTCAGCACCCGTCTGCGGGTCAGCGTCTGGCAGCGGCTGGGGCATGCTGGCGGCGACGACCTCGGCATCCGGCTCTGGCCCGCCGTCAATCCAGGCGTACAGCAGCCCCACCACGACCAGCAGGCCAAGGGTCAGCCACAGGTGCGGGATCGGGAACACCTTGGCCTGGGAGGCGAAGCCGGCCCGCGCCTGCTCAGGCTGCTGCGCCAGCATCTCGCTGGCCAGAACGTCGATGCGTCCGGGCAGGCCTTCGCTGGCCTGGTACAGGCTCGCCATCTGCTCCTCCGAAAACGGCGAGCCGGGATAGCCGAGCTGCCGGGCACGCCACTCCACATAGGCCCGGGCGTCGGCTTCGGTCAGGGGCAGGAGGGCACTCTCGTAACAGGCGATATCGAGATCGGTCGTCGCGTGCGTGACCCGGTCTGGCAAGGTCTGGTCTCCGAACAGCAGGACCCGCAGGCGACAGTCTACGGACAGGGACAGGAGCGCTTCCAGCGCGCCGGTGCTGGCCAGCTGGGCGTCATCGACCAGGACCGCGCACAGGCGCTCAGCCGCCTGCTGCGTGCTCAGGTGCTCCCGCAGCAGCAGCGCGAGCGCCGTGCTTTCCGGGTGATCGCCGGCATCGACGCCGAGTTGGTGCGCCAGCGTCTGATAGAGGGCCGCCGCATCTTTGCAGCTGTTGCCGTCGATCGCGGCAACAGTGGCGTTGCTGGCCAGGGCCTGGCGCAGGTGCCGAAAGAGCGTGGATTTGCCGGTCGCGGCCGGGCCGGTGATCAGCAGGGCGCGCCGCGACCACTTGCTGAGGTGCCGCAGCTGATCGAACAGGCGCTTGCGCGGCCCCTGGGGAAACAGCTCGTCGCTGCCCGAGGCAAAGGGCGCTCGCCGCGGTGCCAGCGGCGGGTCCAGCGCATCTCGCACCGTCACCGCAGGCTGCGCTGGGAGGACGGGCTCTTCCAGCTCGTGGGTGTTCATAGGATCGCTCATGCGTCGGCCACCTCCAGGCCAAAGGCGCGCAGCTGCGTGGCGCTGCTTGTGAGCACATCCATCAGTGCTGCTGTGGGGACGTCGCTGTGAACCGCCACTTGCCCAAGACCGTGCGAAAGAATAAGGCGCAGTTTGCCGTCTTGGACCTTCTTGTCCAAGCCCATCGTTTCGAGCATGGCTTCCGGATCCAGGGCGGGCGCCGTCACCGGCAATCCCAGGACCTGCAGCAAACGGCCAATCCGGGCAACATCGCCGGCGGGGCACAGCCCCAGCGCGGCAGACAGCATTGCCGCCTGCACCATCCCGATGGCCACCGCTTCGCCGTGCAGAAACTGCTGGTAGCCGGTCAGAGTCTCGATGGCATGGCCAAAGGTATGGCCAAAATTGAGGATTGCCCGAATGCCGGCTTCCCGCTCATCGGCCGCGACCACCTCGGCCTTGTTCTCGACGCTGCGCCGCACTGCGTAGCGCAGGGCCGCGCCGTCCCTGGCCTGCAACGCCGGGGCCGAGCGCTCGAGCCACTCGAAAAAGGGGAGATCGTTGATGGCCCCGTATTTGACCACCTCGGCCAGGCCCGCCGCGTACTCGCGATCCGGCAGAGTCCGCAACACTGTCGCGTCCGCCAACACGGCCCGGGGCTGGTAGAACGCGCCGATCATGTTTTTGCCCAGCGGGTGGTTCACCGCGGTCTTGCCCCCCACGGACGAATCGACCTGGGCCAGCAGGGTGGTCGGCACCTGCACGAAGTCGACGCCGCGCTGGTAACAGGCCGCAGCAAAGCCCGTCAGATCGCCAACGACACCGCCCCCAAGGGCGATGAGGGTGGTTGACCGGCCGTGGCGGCGCTGCAGCAGGAAGCTCAGCAGGCTCTCAAAGACCTGCAGCGACTTGTGGGTCTCGCCGTCCGGCATCTCGAACACGTCAATCGCGGGGCCGTCGATCGCGGCCCGGAGCATGTCCAGATACAGGGGGCCAACGACATCATTGGTGACAATGACCACCTGGCTGCGGCTGAGCCAGGGCGCCAGGGCCCCCGGGGTTTCCAGAAGGCCCTCGCCGATCATCACCGGGTAGCTGCGCTCGCCCAGGTCAATGGTGACGGTATCCATGGCTCGCTCTCCGGTCGCGCTCACTGCAGCACCTCATCCTGACGCAGTCGCTGCTCGATCTTGCGAGCGAGCACCCGGGGCCCCTGGCGATCCGTCACAAAGCAGTAGTCGGCAATCTCGCGATACAGGGGGCCGCGCTCCCGCTGCAGGGCCTGCAGCTTCTCGCGCACGTCGCCGCCCTGGAGCAGCGGTCGCTTGCTGTCCCGGCTGGTGCGCTCCACCAGCCGTTCCAGCGGGCTATCGAGGAAAATGACCGTGCCCCGGGACCCCAGGAAATGTCGATTTCGAGGGTCGAGCACGGCCCCGCCCCCGGTGGCGAGCACGGTGTCGTCCCAGGCCGTGGCCTCTTCGATCACCGCGACCTCCCGGGCGCGAAAGCCGGGCTCGCCTTCCACATCAAAGATCCAGCTGATGTCTGCGCCGGCGCGCTCTTCGATCAAATGATCCGTATCAGCAAACTGCCAGCCCAGGGACTGGGACAGCAGCCGTCCGACGGTGGTTTTGCCCACCGCCATCAGTCCGATCACAAAGAGCCGTCTGGCTGCCATCTGTCCTCGTCATGACCGTTCCCGCGCAGCGCTGCCCGCGGGAACGCGCAAAATGACGAGTGTAAACGAAAGAGCGCGGCATAAGCCGCGCTCTCGAAAACGATGGCACCTTGCGGTGTCAGCGCGACTTGATGGAGTCCTGCAGGATCTTCGGCGTGATGAAGATCAGCAGCTCGGTCTTGTCGTCTCGCTCCGCCGTGCGACGGAACAGCCGGCCGACGTAGGGCAGGTCGCCCAGGAACGGCGCCTTGGTGGTCGAGACCGTCTTGTCGGTCTGGAAAATACCGCCGAGGACAACGGTCTGACCGTTGTCGACCAGCACTTCCGTTTCCACCTCGTTGGTGTTGATGGCCGGGATGCCATCGACCGAGAACTGCCCGACCGTGTCCTGCTTGACGTTCAGCTGCATGATAATCCGGTTGTCCGGGGTAATCTGCGGCGTCACTTCGAGGCTCAGCACGGCATCCTTAAAGGACGTCGAGGTCGCGCCGGAGCTGGTGTTTTCCTGGAAGGGAATCTCCACGCCCGACTCGATCATGGCGGTGCTCTTGTCACTGGTGATCACCTTGGGCCGCGCTACGACTTCGGCATGGCCGTCGGTCTGCAGGGCAGACAGTTCCAGGTCCAGCAGATAGCCGCCGCCGGTAAAGCCGACACCGAAGCTCGTGGCGCCCGCCTGGGCAACGCCCAGATCAACGACCAGGTCTTCCGGCGAGGTAATCTCGCCGTCACCCTCGACGATGATGTCCTGCAGCTCGTTCAAAGTGGTCAGCGAACCGCCGTACTTGAGGGTCTGCGGGCCGTTGTTTTTGGCCGCACCGCCGCCCCAGCGAACACCCAGCTGCTTGGAGTAGTTGGCGTTGGCAGACACGATGCGGGACTCGATCAGTACCTGCGGTACCGGCACGTCCAGCCGCGAGATGATTTGCCGGAAGTCTTCCAGGCGCTCTGCGGTGTCGGTCAGAATGATCGAGTTGGTACGCTCGTCAACGATCACGCTGCCGCGCTCAGACATGAGTGACTGGCCCCCCGGGCCGTTGGCCTGGCTGAACAGCTCGAACAGCTCCGTGGCGCTGGCATAGCTCACCTGGATGAACTCGGTGCGCAGCGGCGCAAGCTCAGAGATCTGCTTCTGGTTTTCCAGCTCCAGCTTCTCCCGGGCCGCGATTTCCGCCGCCGGGGCGACCAGCAGCACGTTGCCGGTCTGGCGCTGATCGAGACCCTTGGTCTTGAGGATCAGTTCCAGAGCCTGGTCCCAGGGCACGTTCTTGAGCCGCAGGGTAATGCGACCGCTAACCGTGTCGCTGGCAACAAGGTTCAGGTCCGTAAAGTCAGCAATCAGCTGCAGCACCGAGCGAACCTCGATGTCCTGGAAGTTCAAAGACAGCTTCTCGCCGGAGTACTTGAACAGGTCGTCACGCTGGGCGACTTCGTCCTGAGTCAGCGGCGTGATGTCTACGGACATGGTGTTGTCTGCCTGGTAGGCCAGGTAGTCGTAGTTGCCGATCGCGTTAATGGTAATGATCGTGTGGTCGCCCTGCTGCACGGCATCGACAATCTGTACCGGCGTCGCGAAATCGGTGACGTCCAGGCGACGGCGCAGGGATTCCGGCAACGATGTGTTGCGGACTTCGACCTGAATGCTGTTGCCTTTGCTGGTGACGTCAACAGGCGCTTTGGGGTTCGACAGCTTGAGGAGCACTCGGCCTTCACCGTTCTCGCCGCGGCGGAAGTCGATCTCGGCAACCTCTGAGCCCGTGAACTGATCGCGCACCTGGGCGCTGCGCTCGGCTTCGGTCATGCCCGGCGCTGCGGCCGTCTCGACGCCGGTGGCGCCAACCAGCATGACCAGGGTGTTGCCTTCGACCGAGGTCTCGTAGCCCACCAGAGTCGTGAGGTTAACAATGGCCCGGGTGCGATCCTTGGTGCTGACGATCGACACGCGACGGGCGTTGCCGATACCCAGCGGATGATGCTTTTGGCTGAGCGTGCTCACCACCCCTGGCATGTCCAGCACGATGCGCGCTGGCTGCTCGATGGTGTAGCCGTCCGCGTTTGGCGGCGGCGAGTCAAACTCAAACCGGATTTCAGTCTTGTCGCCTGGCAACGAAGAGAAGCTCACGTCTTCGATGACGGCAGCCCAGACCTGCGCGACCGGCAACAGCGCTATCGCGAGCGTTGCGGCCAGGCTCTTCGCGGCCTGCTTGAATTGCTTACCCATGAATCTCATCCTCTATTCCAGCCCCGCAGTTGCCAGCGCAACCGTCCGCGCCCGTTCCACCCAACCGCCTGTGCCGTCGGGTACGATTTCAATCAGTTCAATGCCTGCATCTTCGATACTCTGGATCTTGCCGTGATCGGTACCGATGTAGTCGCCGCGCTGGACCCGGTGTACGCCACCTTCTCCATCCCGCACGAGCGCGAAGAGCTGACGCCCTTGCTCCAGGGTGCCCACCATGGCCAGCTGGCCAATGGTGAATTGCTCCAGAAACTGCTTGACCCGATTCGAGTCGGGGCGCACCTGGGGGCCGCCGCTCTTGCGCTGCACCTTGCGGACCACCACCGGCGGCTCGAAGGGGCTGCGCATGGCGCTTGCCTGGTAGGCAAAGGGCGGCACCTGCTCAAAGGGCGGCAACGGGTCGATGCGGCCCTTGGGCCGGCTTTTTACTTCATCCATGAAGGCTCTCAGATCGCTTTGATCCGCACCGCCGCCACAGCCGGCAAGGGCTGCAGTCGCGGCAAGAGCCAGGAAGAGACGCATGGGTCGCATCAACCTTCCTCCTCGTCCAGATAACGGTAAGTCTTGGCTTCGATGTCCATCACCAGACGGGTGTCCGTCGGCACAATTTCGAAGTCGTGAAGCGTGACGATGCGCGACAAGTTCGCGACACCGCTCACAAAGGAACCCAGCTTGTGGTAGTCGCCTTCAACCTTGATCTTGATCGGCAGCTCTACGTAAAACTCCGTCTGCCGCTCCTGAGCCAGATCGATACTGTCGATCTTAAGCTCGTTGTCGAGGGCGGTACGGGTAATGTCTTCCAGCAGCCCGGGCACTTCCGTGTCCTTCGGCAGCTGTTTCAGGAGGGCGCCAAAGGTCGCCTCCATCTCGGTCTTTTGCTGACGGTAAGCGTCGAGGTTCGCGGCTCGAAAGCTCTTGTCCTCGTAGTCCTTGCGCAGCGTCTCTTCTTTGAGCTGCACCTGCTCAAGGTCTTTCTGCTTGCTCGTCAGATAGAAGTAGTAGCCACCGCCAATGACCAGCGCAGCCAGGAGCAGCATGGCGATCAGCTTGATGGGCGCCGGCCAACCGCCGACATTGTTCATGTCCAGGTCGGAAAGATCGAAATCCTTCAGCTGGTCCATTGAGTCCTGCAAAGCCATGCGCTAACCCTCCGGCTCTTCGTCAGTGTCGTTCGGGTTGACCTGCACGAAGCTGAGCTCGAAGGTGCTTGCCTGCGAGCCGTAATCAGCGTTGCCGTTGTCTTCCTTGATCGTTCTCAGGTTCGGCCGGGCGAACCAGTCGCTGCCGTCCAGGTTCCGCATCAGAGAGGAGATGCGGTTGTTGGACTCGGCGACACCTTCCACGGCCAGGGCGCCGCCCTTCATGGACAGGTTTTCGTAGTGCACTCCGGTCGACAAGGTCCGCACGACCTCGTCAAAGATCCGGACGATCACTGGCCGGTTGCCCTGCAGATCCTGAATGACCTGCATGCGAGACAGCAGCTCTTCGCGCTGCTGCTGCAGATTGGCGATCTCGGCGATCTTTTTGTCCAGAGCGCCAATTTCCGTTTCCAGCGTCTTGTTGCGAGCGATCTGGTCGTCCTTCGCGCTGTCCAGCTGGTAGCCCCAACCGAACACGACCAGGCCAGCCACAGCCAGCACCGCGCCCAGATTGATCAGGAACTCGTTCTTCTTTCGCTCTCGTTCCCATTCGCGCCATGGGAGCAGGTTAATCCTAGCCATTAGTCGAAGCTCCTCATTGCCAGACCGCAGGCAATCATCAGTGCCGGCGCGTCATTGCTGAGGGAGCCGGCGTCCACCCGTCCCGCCAGCGCCATGTCCACAAAGGGGTTGGCGATGATGGTGGGCGTGCCGAGCTTGGCTTCGATCATGTCCGCAAGCCCTTCGATGGACGCGGTGCCGCCGGCGAGAACAATGTAGTCCACGTCGTCGTACTGGCTGGACGAGAAAAAGAACTGCAGCGATCGAGTCACCTGCTGAAGCACGGCCTCTTTGAAAGGATGCAGCACCTCTTCCTCGTAATCGTCGGGCAAACCGCCCTGTTTCTTGGCCAGCCCGGCCTCTTCAAAGGACAGGCTGTAGCGACGCTGAATCTCTTCGGTGAGCTGCTTGCCGCCAAAGAGCTGTTCCCGCGTGTAGATTGACTTGTCGTCGGCGAGCACCGACAGCGTCGTCATGGTGGCGCCAATGTCGATGATCGCCACCACCAGATCTTCCGGATTGCCGGACAGCTGCGGTTTGACCAGATCGAAGGCGCGCTTCATGGAGTGCGCCTCGATGTCGACCACCGCGGCCTTCAGCCCGCCCAGTTCCAGGGACGCCTCCCGCAACTCGACGTTCTCCTTGCGGCAAGCCGCCAGCAGGACCTCGACCTGATCCGGGTTACGTTCCGAGAGCCCCTGAATCTCGAAGTCGATGGCGACCTCGTCCAGCGGGTAGGGAATGTACTGATCAGCTTCGACGGTGATCTGGTTTTCCATCTCGCCATCGTTGAGCTGGGCGTCCATCTCGATGGTCTTGGTGATGACCGCAGAGCCGGCCACCGCCACGGCGGCGCGCTTGGCGCCAGCCTTGGAGCGGCCCAGCACGCGCTTGATCGCTTCGCCCACGCCTTCGACGTCGCTGATATTTTTTTCCACAACCGCGTTGGGCGGCAATGGCTCTACGCCGTAGCTCTCCACGCGGTAGCGGCCACCGGCGTTGGTGAGTTCCAGCAACTTCACCGATGTGGAGCTGATATCCAGCCCCAGCATCTGGTTGTTTTTACTTTTGAAAAGACCGAACACGATAGTCCTATCCCTGCTTTCGTTCCTGATGGCGGCGCCTACGGCCCCGCTCCTTGAACTGCCCACCCGCTCGCGAATGCGTCATGACACCGCCGCTGCGCTTGGCAATTGGTGCCGGGCACCAGCCAAGCAACCGCAACGCTGCCGATTCACGTGATTTTTAACAAAGAAGCCGCCGGGGTTTCGATAACTCGTTCTAGAGAATGACAGTCGGCTGAAATTCCGGCGTCGCACGCCTCGCCCTGTGCTGAACGTCACAGTCTGTGGCGGTCAATTGTCCGGGCTATTCAGCTGGACAGAACCCGTGACCTGTCACGGTTGCCATGGCGACCCTTGCCGCGCAATGGCGTTCTGCATTCCCTGGTTCGCGTGATCCTGTTCCTTCAGGCCTCGCTTGCTCTCTCGTCGCTCTCCCTGTCAAGCGCTCAACCGGTGCTGCCTGGTCGACTGCTGGCCGTAGCTTCTGGCGGCTCGTGGTGTCCTGATCTGCCAATCCCGGTCGGATCCGGCGCTGCCGTCATGGCAGGAGCTGCCAACTGCAGGCAGCGACGATCCGCCAACCTGGGTCGTCGGGACGCGTTGCGAGTCGCGTTGCGGGCCGTAAAACCCGTTTGCGTTCCGCAACTTACCGATTGGGGACACCGCGGAGCATTTAATACCAGCGCCTGAGTCCCGGCAATTGCCGTCCGTCAGCCCTTTGCTACCGAACAACAGGTTTTCCGCCCCTGCTCGCTCACGTACTATCGCCGGCCTGCCCTGCCCGCATAGGATCCCGCGCCACCATGGCGTCGACTCGCGCAAAAATCTTGCTGAACATACTCTGGCTCGGTCTCGCCCTGCTGTCCGGAATTGCCCTGTCCCTGGCGGGCATCTACCTCTATCTGGACCCGCAGGTGCCCAAGGCGGAGACCTACCGCTCCGTAAAGCTGGAAACGCCCCTGCGCATCTACACCGCGGACGGCGCGCTGATGGCGGAGTACGGCGAGCGGCGGGTGATTCCCGTGCGCCTTGAAGAGGTGCCGCAGGCGTTCATCGACGCCTTGCTCGACACAGAAGACAAGCGCTTTTACGAGCATAGCGGTATCGACTACATCTCCCTGGCCAACGACACCCTGTCGTTACTGCTGAACCGGGAAATCACCTCTGGCGCGAGCACGATCACCATGCAGGTGTCGCGCAACATCTCTTTCTCCCTGGAGCAGACCTTCCTGCGCAAGTTCAAGGAGATGTTGCTGGCGCTGAAAATCGAGCGGGCCCTGACCAAAGACGAAATCCTGGCGCTTTACATCAACGCCGTGCCTTTCGGCAAGCGAGCCTACGGCGCCCAGGCTGCGGCCTACACCTACTATGACCAGCCGCTCAGCGAGCTGCGCCTGGCACAGCTCGCCATGCTGGCGGGCATTCCTCAGGCACCCTCGGCCGGCAACCCCATCAACGGCCCGGAACGCGCTCTGGCGCGGCGCAACCTTGTGCTGTCCCGCATGCTGGACCAGGGGTCCATTACCGAGGCCGCCTACCAGGAAGCGACCGCTGAGCCCATCTCGGCACGCGTCTACGAGCGGCAGCTGGAAGTCCCGGCCGCCTTCGCCGCAGAAACCGTGCGGCAGCTCCTCAAGCGCTACGAAGACCTCTACACCGCAGGCTACAGCGTCTACACGACCATCCGGGCTGACAAGCAGCTGGCTGCCACCAGAGCCCTGCGAGACGGGCTTGAGGCCTACGATCGCAAGCACGGCTACCGAGGGCCGGAGGCGCAGCTGGCGCCAGAGGAATGGGAACAGACGCTTCGCGACACGCCGGTCTATGGCGTCCTCGAGCCCGCAGTGGTCACGGCTGTGGCCGAGACCGGGATCGCCGTGCTCGCCAGCGACGGCAGCACCCGGCGGGTCGAATTCGAGTCCATGAGCTGGGCTCGGCCCTACGAGTCGGTCAACGTGCGCGGACCGGCGCCAAAAGCGCCCGGCGATATCGTTGCGCCCGGCGATCTGATCCGAATCCGCCCGACCCCGCCGGCAGCGCCAGAAAATGCCGAGCAGGCTGCGACTGATGTCGCCGAGACAGCACCAGAACCCGCGGCTGAGGATGCCGTCGAGACCTGGCAGTTCGCCCAGGTCCCGGATGCTCAGGGCGCGCTGGTGTCCCTGGACCCGAATAGCGGCGCGATCGTGGCCGTCGAAGGAGGCTACGACTTCGCGCTCAATCAGTTCAATCACGCCCTGCAGGCCAATCGCCAGCCCGGCTCCGGCTTCAAGCCCTTCGTGTACTCCGCGGCGCTGGCCTCCGGCATCACGCCCGCCAGCATCTTTCTGGACGCACCCCTGGTGTTCGAAGACGACGCCCTCGAGACGGAATACCGCCCCGACAACGACAACAACCGCTACAACGGCCCAACCCGGCTGCGCGAAGCGCTGTACCGCTCGATCAACCTGGTGTCCATGCGCGTGATGCTGGAGGTTGGCGCGGGCACCGTGCTCAAACACGCAGCGCGCTTCGGCTTCGACACGGCCCGTTTTCCGCGGGACACCCAGCTGGCGATTGGCGGCGGCACCATGGCCGTGACCCCGCTGGCCATGGCCAAGGCCTTCGGCGTGTTCGCGAACGGCGGCTACGAAGTGCAGCCCTACCTCATCGACCGGGTCGAAAACCTGGACGGCGAGATCCTTCAGCAAACCACGCCGGTACAGGTTTGCCGGGCGTGTGAGGAACGCCTCGAAGCGCTCGACGGCGCCGACGACGTCGAAGACGTCGACGCTGCCGTGCAAGTCGCGTCGGAGGAGGCTGCCTCGGAACCTGCCGCGGCGTCCCAGGACGCTGCGGATACGGATACGGCGCCCGAGCCACGCTATGCGGAGCGGACCCTGGACGAACGCAACGCCTACGTCATGACGCAAATGCTGCGAGACGTGATCGGGCGCGGCACCGGGCGCCGGGCCCGCGTGCTGGAGCGCGACGATCTGGCGGGCAAGACGGGCACCACCAACGACGGCACCGACACCTGGTTTAACGGCTTCAGCGCCGACCTTGCGACCAGCGTGTGGGTCGGCTTCAGCAACTACGACCCGCTCGGGGCGCGCGCTTACGGCGGCAACACCGCTCTGCCGATCTGGATCGACTACATGAAGGTCGGGCTGGCGGACCTGCCGGCACGCTACCCGCCACAGCCTGCGGGCATTGTGGTCATGCGCATCGATGCGAAAACCGGCGAGGCGGTGGCGCCCCAGCAGAGCGGCAGCATTTTCGAGTACTTTTTTGCCGAGACGGCGCCGAAGCTGAAGGCATCCACGCGACTGCCCTCCGGAGCCAGCGAGGAAGAGACCATCAAGGCCGTCGAGCTGTTCTGACCCGTCCCAATGGGATGCGACCTTTCGGGACGCGTCCTGAACGGACGACCGTTACTGTACGGTCTTGATCAGATCGCCAGCGCGCGGCTCGCCGCGGGGATGATGGCCGTTGATGGTGCGCAGAGTCTCCTCCGGAAAGCGCTTCACGGAGCTGCGCGTTGCGAGCGATTTGTAGGTCATGCCCGGTCGCGCCTCCAGCACGCGAATGCGCTGGGCGTTCGCCACCTGCAGGTCAGCGGCGGTCATGCTCCGAAAGGATGCGATGGTCTCGACGAAGTCTTTCGCAAACTGCTCGACCTCGCCCTGCTCGCCGACTTCGCCCTGAAAGACGTACACGCTGTCCGCCTTGAACACGACGGCAATCTTGCGCGCCTTCGGCAGGTCGCCGATCACCTTAATGTCGCCCACGTAGGTGGGATAGCCGTTAATCACGACCGTCTCGCCGTTCTCCACATCGTCGCGCTTCAGCGTCTTGCTGACGTACTCCTCCGGGGTCTGCTCCTCGCCGGGCAGGCTCTGCCGCTGCAGGCCGATGCTGGCCTCATCCGTGCCGCCGGGCGCGCGCCCGAGAATTTCGGCCGTGGTGTTGGTGACGTCCCAGCCGTCCGGAAACCGCACCACCACGCGCAGGGCGCCGTGGTAGTAAACGCCGTCCTTGATCAGGCCCGTCGCCGCCTCGTCGCCAAACACCAGCCCGTCCATGAGCGCCCAGAAATCGCCCACCGGCTCCGCCAGCTGCTCCGGCGCCAGGTGCTGCACGCTCTGAACCAGCTCATGGAGGCGCTTGTCGTTCTTCGGGTGCGAGGCAAACAGCCCGTGATAGACCGGCGGCTGGTTGGAGACCTGCTTCATGAACAGCTCGTGGTCCTTGAGGGCCTGAATGCCGTCGATCATGGCGAGGGGGCTGTAGCCGCCCTTGGCCAGGAACATGGCGCCGTACTGGTCCGCCTCAAGCTCCGCTTCGCGCCCGTAGCCGGACTGCAGGGTCGCGGCGATGCTGTTGGTGAGGTCCCACATGGTGCCCGTGCCCGTGGCCAGTGCAGCCAGGAAGCCACCGATCTGGCTGAGCCGGCGATTGCGCTGCCGCTCGTAACCGTGCCGGGCCAGCACGTGACCGATTTCGTGGCCGATCACGCCCGCCAGCTCATCTTCGCTGCGCAGATACGGCAGCAGGCCACGATGCACGAAGATAAAGCCGTCGGGATAGGCCACCGCGTTGGGGATGGGGTTGTCGATCACCGCGAAGGTAAAGTCCTGCGGATCGTGGCCGTCGGCCTTCAGGAGCCGCTCGCCAATGGCCGAAACATACTCTTGCCAGGCCTCGTCGGCGTACAGGCCGCCCTTCTCGCGGTATTCGTGGTAGACCTTGGAGCCCGGGCCAGCCGCAACCGCCAGGCTCGCCCATGCCAGACACAGCACGCCAGCCAGCATGCGCTGCAACGCCGGGAATCGGTGAAAAATGGTCGTGCGGTTTGGGGTGGTCGTCATCTGCAGGCTCCTGCCCGCGCCTCGCGGCGCTGCCATCACGTCGGTCGCGTCGCCGCCGTCAGGGCGCCGCGCGGCCGTGTTCCTACAGAATTAGACCTCAAATGCCGTGAAGGTTCACGGCGCGAGATGGACGTGGGATCATGCCCGGCACGCAAGTGTGCCGGGGCATGGAACCCTAGCTGGCGTCGTCCTGAGCCGCAGCAGGGGCTTCTGCCGCCGCCGCAGGCGCTGCCTCTGGCGCCGCGTCGTCACGCTTGACGGAGCGGTTGCCAAAGCGCTTGCGGAAGCGCTCAACGCGGCCGCCGGAGTCCAGGATCTTCTGCTTGCCGGTATAAAAGGGATGGCAGGCGGAGCACACGTCGAGCTGCAGGTCTTCGCCCAGCGTCGAGCGCGTTTCGATCACGTTGCCGCAGCTACAGGTTGCTTTGACGTCGCTGTAGGCCGGGTGAATATCAGCTTTCATGGTGAGCTCCTGGCACCGATCGGCTCGAGGCGTCCGTCGGCACGTGTAAATGAGGGCGGCGAAGTCTACCAGAGACCTTCCCGCAAGCAAGAACCCCGCAGGAACCCCGTGTCAGACCCCGTCAGTCCCGCTCAGCCCAATGCATCCGGCGATCTCGCCCAGGACGCCCTGGCCAGCCCCGCGGCCGTGCGTGTGGTACTGCCGGTGCCGCTCGAGCGCCAATTCGACTATGCCCTCCCTCCCGGCGCTGCCCGGCCGCCGGTGGGCGCCCGGGTGCAGGTGCCTTTCGGACGCCAGCAGCTGGTCGGCATCTGCATTGACCCGACGCCGGCCGATCCCCACAGCAAGCTCCGGGCGCTGACCCGGGTCCTGGACACAGAGCCGGCCCTGGATGATCGGCAGCTGGCCCTCGGTCGCTGGCTGAGCACCTACTACCACCACCCGCTGGGGGAGGTGCTGAGCCTGCTGCTGCCGCCGGCAGCGCGGCGCGGCGCCAGCCTCCTGCCGGAAGTCATCAAGGGCTATGCGCTCACTGGCCCTGCTCAGGATCTGGCGCGCGCGCCGCGCCAGGCGCAGGCCATCGCCCGGCTCTCTGCCGGGCCCGCGAGCCGAACCGAACTGCTGGCCGAGGGCCACAGCGCGGCCACTCTGCGCGCCCTGCTCAAGCGCGGAGCGATCGAGACCGTCGCCCTGGATCCCGCGGCGGCGCAGGCCGATGCCCCAAAGGGCGATCCCCCCCTGACGCCGCGGCCGGAACAGGCCCACGCCATCGCCGAGATCTGTGCCAGCGCTGATCGCTTCCGGGCTTTTCTGCTGGAAGGCGTCACCGGCAGCGGCAAGACCGAGGTCTATCTGCAGTGCATCGCCCAGACTCTGGCGCGGGGCCAGCAGGCCCTGGTGCTGGTTCCGGAAATTGCCCTGACGCCGCAAACGGCAGCGCGCTTCGAGGCGCGCTTCGGGCAGGCCGCCGCCCTGCACAGCCAGGTCGGCGACGCCGAGCGCCTGCGCATCTGGCGCGGCTGTCGCGACGGCGAGATCCCGATCCTGATCGGCACCCGATCCGCCAGCCTTACCCCCTTTGCGCAGCTGGGGCTGATTATCGTCGACGAAGAGCACGACGGCTCTTACAAGCAAGGCGATGGCCTGCGCTATTCAGCCCGGGACCTGGCCGTCAAGCGCGCCGCTGACCTGCAGATTCCCCTGGTGCTCGGCAGCGCGACACCGGCCCTGGAGTCAATCGCCAATGTGCGCCAGGGCCGCTACCGGCACCTGACCCTGACGGAGCGGGCCGCCGGCGCCAGCGTGCCGGAGATGAAGCTCATCGACATCCGGGGCCAAAGGCTGGAGGACGGGGTCAGTCACGATCTGCGTCGGGCAATCGGTGCCCACCTGGATGCCGGGCGCCAGGTGCTGGTCTTTCTCAACCGCCGCGGCTACGCGCCCAGCCTGCTCTGCGGATCCTGCGGGCACACAGCCACCTGCCCGGACTGCGACCAGCCCATGACCTACCATCGCGCTGGCGCCACAAACCAGGACGCTGACCCGCACGAGGGCGAGATTCGGGGCCGGCTGCACTGCCATCACTGTGGCCGTCAGGCACCGGCGCGGCCCCAGTGCAGCGCCTGCGAATCCACCGCCCTGGTGCCCGTTGGGGTTGGCACGCAACGGTCCGAAGAAGCCCTGGGCCGCTGGTTCCCGGAGGTGCCCTGCTACCGCATCGACCGCGATACCGCGCGCAGCCGCGCTCGGCTGCAGTCGCACTTCGACGCCATCGCCAGCGGCGAACCGGCGCTGCTGATCGGCACCCAGATCCTGGCCAAGGGCCACCATTTTCCGAACGTCACCCTGGTGGCCATGCTGGGCGCCGACGGCGGCTTCGCGGCAGCGGACTTCCGGGCGCCAGAACGCACCGCGCAGCTGATCGTGCAGGTCGCCGGGCGGGCCGGGCGGGCCGAGCTCCCCGGAGAAGTCTGGATCCAGACCCTGCAGCCAGAAAACCCGCTGCTGCAGAGCCTGCTGCGCGATGGCTACAGCGCCTTCGCAGACCGGGAGCTGGAACGGCGGGCCGAGGCCGGGCTGCCGCCGGCCGCGATGATGGCGCTGGTTCGCGCCGACGGTCCCGCGGACGAAGCGCCGCTGCAGTTTCTGACCACCC
>CAZXIJ010000014.1:0-12108 GCA_964640725.1 uncultured Pseudomonadales bacterium
GCCCGGGTGCTGCGCCGGCCGCCCCTGGGCGAGATCCTTGAGAGCGCGCACGACATGGCCCGGGAGCACCGCATTATCAGCGCCGTTGCCGGGACCCGGGTGCCGGTCGCGCCGGCCCTCGGGCTGTGCCGCGATGCGGCAGTCAACGATGCGCCGTTCTACATCATGGGGTTCGTGCCGGGCGCCGTGCTGCACGACGCCGAGGCGGCGACGCCGCTGTCAGCCGCAGAACGCGTGGCGCTGTCGGAGCGCGTGATCGATGTGCTGGTGGCGCTGCACGATGTCAATCCGGACGATATCGGGCTCGGCGATCTGGGCCGCAAGGAGGCCTACCTCGCGCGCCAGCACAAGCGCTGGAACCGTCAGTGGGAAGCATCCAGAACCCATGCGGTGCCCGAGATGGAAGCGGTGTCTGAACGCCTTGGCCAGTACATGCCCGAGCAGATCGGCGCCTGCGTCGTGCACGGCGACTACCGGCTGGGCAACATGATCGTAGCGGACAGCGACATTCAGGCGGTGCTCGACTGGGAGCTGTGTACCCTGGGCGACCCGCTGGCTGACCTCGGATATCTGTTGAACTGGTGGGTGCAGCCGGAGGACGACGATGCCGACAAGCACCCCACCGGAGCGGGCGGGTTTCTGTCGCGGGAAGCCATGACCGAGCGCTACCAACAAGTCAGCGGACGGGACCTGTCAGAAATCAACTACTACCGCGCTTTCTCTCACTGGCGGCTGGCGGCGATCGGGCAGGGGGTCTACAAGCGCTACCTGACCGGTGCCATGGGTGATGACCATGACGTCGACCTGCAGGCGCAGAAAGACGGCGTTGCGCTCCGGGCACAGGCCGCCCTGGAGCTGTTGGAGTCGCTCTAGCGAGGCGCCAGCGCCAAGCGCCCCAGTTCCTCCTCGCCGCTTCGGGCAAGCACGGTTTCGGCGCCGGCGATCGGTACCGCAACAACCAGGCACGGATGCGTGAGCATCTGCGCCTGTACCGTTGCCGGGTCTGGCGCCCGCCAATCCAGATCGATGATCAGAGTCTGGGCATCGAGGCTGACCTGCTGGAGCTCGATCCGGTAGCCGGCGGTCGGCATCTGCCCCCGGGACACGGCAAAAAGCCGGGTGGCAGCCGACAGTTCCGGCAGCTCGGCCTGGTCGTCGGCGCGATCGTTGAGGCTGATCAGCCGGGATCCTCTGATGCCAGTCAGCTCGGCGAGCTGCACCTCGCTCACTCCCGCCCGGACATTGCTGCAGGTTTGATGGTTGAGCAGCACCTGGGACTGCACCGGCTGCACACTGCCGCAACTGGCCAGCAGCAGCAGGCCAAGGCTGGCGATGCCAATGGACAGTGCCCTCATGGCGCCTTGCTCCCGGCCTTGGGCTTGCGGATCGCAATGCCCTGGCTGGCGGTGAGTCCCTGAACCCGCTTGGTGCTTGCGGCCGAGGTGCTGGTGCTGGCGGCACTGATGCTGGTCCTCAGCACGGAGGTGAAGTCGATGTCAGTCAAATCGCTGTTGACGGAAAGGATCTGCGGGTCGTCCAGGGTGCGGAAGGCGCCGCAGGCTTCGCCGTCGTCGCACAGGAAGTTGTCGTCGTCGGAGTCGGTGCCGCCGAACACTGTGTACTCCCCGAAAGGAACATTGGGCAGATTGAACCGGTATTCGCCGTCGGTGGCCGAAACCACCGCAGCGGGCAGATTCGATTCACCGTTGCTGTCGACCAGGATAATGAAGTGCAGGCCGGCGTCAGCCGCCTGGTTGCTGGATGCGACTTGCATGATGACCGACACCTGGACGTCGTTGGCATCGGAATCTGCGGTCACCGTCGCGCTATAGGCGCCGTCCGCCAGGCCCGTGCGATCGACCACCAGGCGATAGATGCCCAGCCCGGTGCCGTCGGCATTGCTGTTGTCGACGGTTAGCCAGGGCTCATCGCTCGTGACGGTGGCTATGGTCACCGTGCCGGTGCCGACATTGGCCAGCACCAGATCGAGTTCGGTGCCAAAAGCGCCAAAGTTGAGGCTGCTGGCGCTGGCTGTGAGGACCGGGCCGGGGTCGGAACCGGTGCCGTTAGCCAGGTTAAGCGCCGCAATGACGGCTTTCTGGGCGTTGATCAGGCCCCAGCCGAAGCGGTCATCGCGCCCCGCTGGGCCAAGATCGTCCGTCAGGTCGCCGGCGACCAGGGCCATGTCGAACTCTGCGGGCGTCAGGGCCGGGTGGAGGGCTTTCATGAGGGCCATCACGCCGGCGACGTGGGGCGATGCCATGGACGTGCCGTTCAGGGCCGCGTAGCCGAAATCGATGGGGCCGGACGAGCCGTCTTCGCCGATCGTGCTGACCACGCCGTCGGAAATTCCGTCACCGTTCAGGTCTGTGCCGTTGTCGCCGCCGGGCGCTGCGATGTCGACCGTGGCGCCGAAGTTTGAGTAGCTGGCGACCGTGTTGCTGATGGTGGTGGCAGCCACGGAGACGACTCCGTCATAGGCGGCCGGGTAGCTGGGCAGATTGCTCGATTCGTTGCCGGCGCTGGCCACGATCAACACCCCGAGGGCCCGAATCTCATTGATGGTGTTCTGCTCGGTCTGGGACGAGAACTCGCTGCCCAGGCTCAGGTTGATGATATCAGCTGCTTCGGCAGGCGTGGTGCCCGAGTCGTTGCTGAGCCCGGCGGCAAAGCGCATGGCCTGCAGAACGTCGAAGGTGGTGCCGCCATCCTGGCCCAAAGCGCGCAGGGGCATGATGCGCGAGGCCCAGTCGACGCCGGTCGCGCCGCTGGCGTTGTTGCTCTCGGCACCGATGGTGCCGGCGACGTGAGTGCCGTGAAAGCTGCTCGAGCCGCCGAATGCCAGGTCGCCCGGATCGTCCGGGTTGGCGTCCAGCCCGTCACCGTCCCGGGCCCGGGCAGGGTCGGCGATAAAGTCGTAGCCCTCGATCAGCCGGTCGTTCAGGTCCGGGTGGTTGAGCAGGACTCCGCTGTCGATCACAGCAACGATCACGTCGCTGCTGCCAGTGGTGACATCCCAGGCCAGGGGCAGGTTGATGTTTCGGTAGTGCCACTGAAAATCGTAGAACGGATCATTTGGCGTGAGCATGGGTTTGCGCAGGCCGTTGACTTCAGCGCTGCCCCAGTCCTGGGTGCGGCGCAGCGCCTTGGCGCGCATCAGAGTCTCCAGGCGTGCGGCCTGCGCTGTGCTGATCTTGCTGCCGGCAGGCATGCTGATGGTCGAGACGCGCTCCAGAACGGCCAGGGAGCGGTTCGGTATGCTCTGGCGGCCGGTGCCGCCGATCATGGCTGCAGCGGTTCGCGCGCCGCCGGTGTTCGCGCGCGCCATGCGCAGCAGGTGCGGCGCGCTGCTGGTCTTGTCGCCGACAAGAATTTCGCCGCTGACAAAGGGATCTGACAAGCGACTCAACGGCCGCGGGCCGCCGGCGGCGCTCAGGGTCAGGCCCACGGTCATCGAGTAGTTGCTGGCACCGGTCACGGGCACCACTTCAATGAAGTAGCTGCCTGCCGATGTGACCGCCAGGGACTCGGTGGTGTTGTCGCCCACCGAGGCGTCAACCAGCGCACGGCTCGCGTCGTACAACCGCAGGTCCAGATCGGCGTCGCCTTCGGCGACGGCGAGAAAGATCGTTTCTGTGCCGGTCAGGTCAATACGATAAAAGTCGCCGGGGTCGCCGCTCGCGAACAGGTTGCCGCTGCTGGCCCCGGTGTTCGGTACGTTCGCGAAGCCGCCAAGCGTCACCGGGTTCGGTAGCGCCTGCGCGTCGTCAAAGCTGTTGTTGGAGCTGATCGTGGTCAGTCTGTCGTTCACGTCAGCGTCGATCGCGCTGCTGCCCAGGATGCGCGCAGTGCCGCTGACGCTGCCCGAGCCGCTGGCCGCTTCGATCACCATCGCCTGCGTCGCGCTGCCGGTTTCGTCTTCGTCATCCGTGACGGTCAGTTCGATGGTGTAGTTGCCGGCCGCACGGTAGGTGTGCTGCGCGGTCAGGCCGATGCGTACGCTCGAGCCGTCGCCGAAGTCCCAGCTGTAGCTGGCGATGCTGCCGTCGCTGTCGCTGGAGCCTGCGGCGTCTACGGACACCGTCAGCGGTGCCGGCCCGGTGGTGCCAGGACTGACTGCGAAGCTTGCCGTCGGCGCGACATTGGCCGGCGGCGGGGCAGGGGGCGGCGCTGGCGCTGGCGCGCGGCTGCTGCCGCCACCGCCGCCACAACCGCCCAGGACCAGGGCCGCTGCCAACACGGCATGGCCGAGGCTGGGGGCGGAAAGGGCGCGCGCGCGGGAGAAACTCGGCATGTTTGGGTCCTTGGTCGCCAGGGAACAGGTCAGATCCGGATTGTCCCACCGGGGTTGGCTTTGATGACGGGTCGCCGTGGACTTGGACCACGGAACTGCATCACAGATCCGTAGAAAGCTTAGCTGAGCGAGGGGCCTGTGGCGTCAGGGCTGCGCGAAGGCCAGAAACGACAAAGCCGGTCTGCGTGAGCGGGACCGGCTTTGAAGGACTGAATAAAAAAGGCGTGTCAGCGGTTACCCGTTGAAACAGCTCCGTCTTCTGGGGGAAGGACACTTGAAAGGGAGGACTGCTGGAGCTGTATGCACGCCGGAAACTGAATATGTACGCATTATGTACTGTACAAAATCTGTGTCAACGATTTTTTTCCGCAGTGTACAGATGGTCTTGCTCCACGAGCCGCTCCAGGGATCTCTCGAGCAGCGCGCGCGCCTGAGTGGCCTCGGCGTGCACGGTTCGGTAGGTCCCGCTCGTGCCCCTGGGACCGGCAGCAAGGGGGCCGCGCGCGGCGCTCGCGTCTTCCTCCACCAGGGCTTCCGCATAGGCCGCGAAAGCATTCAGGTCGGTGATCAGCCGGGCCAGGTGTCTCGGGCACTGGGTGCTGTCGTCCTGGCTGCCGGCGATGGCGATCAGCTCTTCGTCGCTGAAATGCCGCTCTGCCGCCTGGGTGCTGACCAGCGCGCTGCCGGCGGCCTGGGTGGCCAGGCGCTCGATTTCCGCCAGCGATTGAGGCCAGCTCAGCAGGTCGAAGTCTCCGGCCTGGGCGGCCTGCCGGGCGGATGGCGTGGCGAATTCATAGAGCACCAGCAGCTCGGCCTCGGGCACCACGTCCTGCAGCTGCTGGAGGGGCGTGAGCTGCAGGACCGGGATTTGAACGACCAGCACGTCAGGCTGCAGCCGGTCCGGATCGTCCACGTCCCAGGCGGCGAGAAAGGCGTCGATGTTGGCGCTGCGGCTCACGACCTGCAGCCGCGTGCTGGCCTGTTGTTCCAGCAGCAACAGGTTGCTGCCGATCAGCGCTGCGCGGGCGGCCCGGGCATTGTCTGGCTGCGCGGTGCGAGCAGGCGTCAACCGGGCCTCGAGCTGGGCGAGGGACAGGGAGACCAGCGAGCTGATGGGCTGCCCGCTGTCGATGAGCGTGCGCACGGCTTTGAGCCATATCACCTGTTCATCGCTGTAGTAACGGGTTTTGCCGACTTTCTGGGCGGGCGCCACGCCGTAGCGCCGTTCCCAGGCGCGCAGGCGCTCTACGGCAATGCCGGTGAGTTTGGCAACGCTGCCGATGCGGTAGAGGTCTTCTGCCTGGTGCATGGGGATGCCCTGGACAAGGGGCATCAGAGTGTACGCGCCGTTACGGTCTTGTCCAGTACTGAGCTGCTTTGCTCGGGATGCTGTTCAGGTTTGGGGGACTTTGTTCGGGCTGAGCGTCCTGGCCCGCTCACCCGACAGGCGCGCGGCCTGTGGTAAATGAACTACATTGGCAGTCCGGCGCGCCCCTGCGCCGGCCACCGAGCGCGGGGAGGGCGCCATGAAGAACAATATCGGCCTGTTACTGACCAAGCGGGCGTTTCTGAATCCGGACAGTGAAGCCTATGTCGACGACCACTCGGGGCTGCGGCTGAGCTATCGGGCCCTGAATGAACGTAGCAACCAGCTTGCCAATGCCTTTGTAGACGCCGGCGTGGCGCAAGGCGAGCGGGTTGGGCTGTTGCTCATGAACGGCGTGGAGTTCATGGAGTCCTTTTTTGCCCTGGCCAAGATCGGGGCCGTGGTGGTGCCCCTGAACTGGCGCCTGGTGGCTGACGAGCTCGAATTCATTCTGAAGGACAGCGGCACCACGCGGCTGATCTTCGACGATGAGTTTGAGGCGGTGGTGGCGGAGCTGCACAGCCGCGGCGATCGCACGGATATCGGTCACTGGCTGCATGTGAGCGGCAGCCAGGCGCAGGCGCCGTTCGCGGACAGCTACGAGACGTTTCGCGAGCAGGGCAGTGCGGCCGAGCCGTCTGCCGTCGGCGTGGATGACGACATGCTGTACATCATGTACACCAGCGGCACCACGGGCCTGCCGAAAGGTGTGGTGCACACGCACGGCACGACCCTGTGGGCGGTGCTGACCATCGGCGCGAACCCGATCTATTATCTCGAAGACCGTTACCTGGCCTGTTTGCCCATGTTTCACGTCGGGGCGCTTACGCCGCTGACCGGCAACGTCTACAAGGGCGCGACCACGGTCGTCATGCGCAGCTTTGACCCGGTGCGTGCCTGGACACTGATTGAACAGGAACGGATTTCCACGGCGCTGATGGTGCCGGCCATGCTCAATTTCATGAATCAGGTGCCCGACCTTGAGCGCTTTGACAAATCGAGCCTGCGCTGGGTCATGACCGGTGCCGCGCCCGTTCCCGCCGAGCTGATTCAGACCTACGCAGACCTCGGCATCGAAGTGCAGCAGGTTTACGGGTTGACGGAATGCTGTGGCCCGGCCTGTTTGATGGACGGCGCCAATGCGCTGCGCAAGCCGACGTCGACCGGGCGCGCTTTTTTCCACACAGACGTGCGCGTGGTGGACGAAGCCGGCAACGATTGCGATCCCGACACCGCAGGCGAAGTGATCATGCGCGGCGCCCACGTTATGGTCGAGTACTGGAACCGGCCCGATGCAACCGCCGAGACGCTGCGTGACGGCTGGCTGCACACAGGCGACATCGCGATCATGGATGACGAAGGGTTCGTTCATATCCAGGACCGGATCAAGGACATGATTATTTCCGGCGGCGAGAACGTGTATCCGGCCGAAGTGGAAGCCGCCCTCATGGCCCACCCGCAGGTCAGCGAGGCGGCCGTCATCGGCCAGGAAAGCGAGCGCTGGGGGGAGAGCCCCTTTGCGATCGTTGTGCGCTCGGACCCGGCGCTCACGGAAGCCGATGTGCTTCGGCACTGTCAGGGCAAGCTGGCTCGCTTCAAGCAACCCTGCGCAGTGGCCTTTATCGACGAGATACCGCGAAATCCGAGCGGCAAGATCCTGAAACGGATTCTCCGGGAGGCGTATCCTGGTCCGGCGCCCTCCTAAGTGGCGCCTGGCAAAGCGAAACTGCGAACCCGGTCTCAGGCTGCGGCTTGCCCGCGACGCCTGGACCGGCACACTGGAACTGACCGCGCGTCACGGACGACGCTCCTGCAAACACTGAGGAGCCCCGCCATGAATGATTTCTTCTCGCTGCGCCGCGCGATGTCGCGCGCAATGACCGCCGCGGTTGTCGCTGCGCTGGCAGCTGCCCCTGCAATCGCAGACGTTTCCAAGGCCAGCGACTGGGTCGGCCGCACTGTGGTCACCGCCGAGGGCGATCCTCTGGGGCGAATCGAAGACCTGGCGCTGGATGTCGAAAGCGGGCAGCTCGCGTTCTGGGTGGTCTCTGTTGGCAGCTTCCTGATCGAAGAGAGCCTCATTGCGGTCCACCCCGATGCGCTCGGGCCCTCGGCTCAGGGCAAAGCGCTCGTGTTGCACGGTAGCGATCTGACCAAGGCGCGTCGCTTCAACGCCGATAGCTGGCCCGCAGCGCCGGACGTGTTGCCCAGTGCCGCTGCTGGTGACGGCCCGTTGGTGACCGCATCCGCTGATGCGGAGGAAGCCCCGACAGGGTTTGGGCAGTCCGGCTCGGCGATGATCAGCGATGGTCGCCGGCAGGCGATCTTCGCGGACGGCGAACGGCGCATCGAGCGCGTCGGCAGCGGTCCGGCTGCCGAACCGGCGCGCGTCGCCGCGAAAGGTCCCGGCGCCGGGACCTTCGTTGACCCGGAGCGCGTTGAGCTGCCGTCCTTCGAACGCCTGGATAGCGATGGCGACGGTGTGCTTGATCGTCGGGAAATCGGCCCGCGGCTGGGTCGCGGTGAGCCGTTTCCGACGGTTGATGTCGACGGCAACGGCACGGTCGACAGCTTTGAGTTTGACCTGCTCAAGGACTCCCGCGGCTAGCACTGCCGGCGGCAATGAACGGGGCCGCCTGCGCAAGGTCCCGCGCAAAATCGGCGAAAGGCTGGCTCGCAGTCACGATGCCCCGGGACACCGCGGGGCCCTGCTGTCGCAGCAGGTGGGCGGGATGCACGGTGACCAGCACCTGGCGGGCACCGGCCTGAATCAGCTTGCCGCGGTCGCGCTGAACGCGTACCGGTGTGCCCAGCACGGCCCGGGCGGCGGTGGCGCCCAGGCAGATCACCAGCGCGGGGGCAACGGCCTCGATTTCCGCTGCGAGCCAGTCGCTGCACTCGAACAGGTCCCGGGCATCTGGCGTTTGGTGGAGCCGGCGCCGGCCCTGGGGCCGAAACTTGAAGTGTTTGACCGCGTTGGTCAGAAACAGCTGCTCGCGGCGCAGCCCGGCTGCCCTGAGTGCCTGGTTCAGCAGATCGCCCGCCGGCCCCACGAAGGGCCGGCCTGCGAGGTCTTCGCGGTCGCCCGGCTGCTCGCCGACCAGCATGACCGGCGTGCGCATGGGCCCTTCGCCTGCGACGGCCTGCGTGCCGTGGCAGGCCCAGGGGCAGCGCGTGCAGCTTTGCAGCCCGCGGGCGATGTCTTGCAGTCGGCTTGGCACCGCGCCGGCATCTGTCGGCGCGGCCGCTGGCCTGGGCCCGCAGCGCAGGGCCTGATCGGCCTGCGGCTTGCGTGTCATTGCGGCGACCCGTGTGTCGGCCTGTTGGGCAAGCCGCCCGATGAGCGCCGCTTCCGGCAGATTCTTCCAGTACTTCTGCGGCATTTCCGAACGCATGGCGGTCAGCTTGAGTCGTGCCGGATTGAAGATGCTGGCGTAGTAACGTGCCCAGGCAGCCTCGAAGCGATCCGAGTCGGGCGCTGCATCGCGGCTGACGCCGGTTGAAAACCAGACGGCGCCGTCGCCTTCCCAGTGGGCGCAGCGGTCGGGGGTCAGGATGCTCCAACGCATGTTGCTGAACCGCCGGCGGAAGAAGCCGCTCGCGTACTCGACGATGAGCTGGGACGGCTCGAACCAGGCGACGTAGCGCGGCTGATCCTGCCCCGGCTCGGCGAGTTCCCGGAAGCGGACGAAGGCTTTCATTTTGTGGACATCGCGCGCGACGGCCTTGCGGTAGCGCCCCAGCCGCTCGACATCGGCGTCGCCCGTGTCCTCCAGGAGCGCGGGCTCCCCGTGCGCAAGGCGCCAAAGCAGGCGATAGAGCAACGCCCAGCGATCCGGTGCCCGGTGGCAGGCAGCGGCTCGAGCGGCCTGCAGGTACGCTCGGGGCACACGCAAGGCCGGGGAATCGCTGGCGGCCGGGCGCTCGGCCTGCGCATCGCTGTGCCACCAGATGGTCGCGGGCGGGCAGCTGCGGTGTAGCGCTGCCCGGGCCGCGGCTTGCCAGCCTTCGAAAGTGCCGTCAAAGCGGATCGTCGCGAGCCCGGCGGGCCCCGCGAGCAGGCCCCCGAACAGGCTGGGCTGGCTGCCCGCGCCCGTACCGCCCGCGCCCGTACCGCCCGTTCGCGCACTGACAGTGCCCGCACCGTCGGTGCGCGGACTGACAGTGCGAGTGCTCACAGCGCCAGCCCCAGCTGAGCCTGAGCAGGCGCGAAGCGCGTTCGCAACCGGTCGCTGTCGAGCTCGCCGGGCGCCGGGCGATGGCCTGCGCAGGTGACGAAGAATCTGGCCTTGCGCACGCTGACCCGCAGCGCCTTCAGATCCTCAAGGCGTACGGTGCGCCAGCGCCTGAGTTTCAGCAGCCGGCTGACGCTTTTGCTGCCGAGGCCGGGCACCCGCAGCAGTGCTTCGCGGCTGCCACGGTTCAGATCAACGGGAAAGAACGTCCGATGCTGCAGGGCCCAGGCCAGCTTGGGGTCTACCGCCAGATCCAGCATACCGTCGCTGTTTGGGCTGCCGGCCATGATCTCTTCGGTGCTGAAGCCGTAAAAGCGCACCAGCCAGTCCGACTGATACAGCCGATGCTCGCGCAGCAGCGGCGCCGGTTGCGCCGGCAATGCCGGCGAGGCGTTCGGTATCGGGCTGAAGGCAGAGTAGTAGACGCGGCTCAAGCCGTAGCCGGAATAGAGGTGCGTGGCGGTTTCCAGAATGGTTGCGTCCGTCGAAGGCTCGGCGCCAACAATCATCTGCGTGGATTGCCCGGCCGGCGCGAACGGCGGGGGACGGCGCTTTCGCTGGGAGCTGACCTGTCGAGCACACTGCTCGTCCTCCTGCTGTGCTTCCCGGGTTGTTCTGATCCTGGCCATGGAGCGGCGAATTGAGCTGTGGTCTTTTTCCGGCGCCAGCGCTGCCAGCGCTGTGCGGCTTGGCAGCTCGACATTGATGCTGAGCCGGTCCGCGTAGCGACCCGCTGCGGCCAGCAGGTCGCCGTCGGCATCGGGAATAGTTTTCAAGTGGATGTAGCCACGAAAGTCGTGTTCTTCCCGTAACTTGCGCGCGACTTCCACCAGTTCCTGCATGGTGTAGTCCGGGTCCCGAATGATGCCGCTCGACAGAAACAGGCCTTCGATGTAGTTGCGCTGGTAAAAGCTGAGCGTGAGGTCGACAACTTCGTCGACCCGGAACCGTGCCCGGCGAGTATTCGAGGAGTTGCGGTTCACGCAGTAGCTGCATTCGTAGATGCAGAAATTGGTGAGCAGTATCTTCAGCAGCGAGATGCAGCGACCGTCGGGGGCGTAGGAGTGGCAGATGCCCATGCCTTCCGTCGAGCCCATGCCGCGCCCGCTGACCGAGTCCCGGCGTACGGTGCCCGATGACGCGCAGCTGGCGTCGTACTTGGCGGCATCTGCGAGGATTTCCAGTTTGGCGATCGTTTCCATAACTGGATATATATACAGTATCGCGTGTGACTGCAATCGCTTCTGTTGCGGCGCGCCGCGAGCGCTGCGCAGCGGCGTTCAGGATGAATTCAGAGGCGGTCGCTATGTTAGTCTTGCGATCACTGAAAGGGACGTGGGTACGGGCTGTTGCAGGGGGTTTTCCCAGGCCAGCCTGGCGCGCCAGGGGGCGAGCGTTCCGGTAAGGATCAACAACAAGATCCGGGACTGTTGCAACGAAAGGGGGACTTTCCATGATTCTTCAGCGCGCCAAGCGAACACTTTTTCTGCTGCTGGCTGCGGTGCTCGCAGCCGGCTGCGCGGCCAGCGGCACCAAGAACCCGAATCAGCCGTACGACAACACTCTGAATGTGTTTCGCAACGCCGGCGAGAGCGCTCAGTTTTTCAACAGCGCTTACGGCTACGCCGTGTTTCCGACCATTGCCAAGGGCGGCTTCGTGATCGGCGGCGCTCGAGGTACGGGGCGAGTCTATGAACAGGGGGCTTACGTTGGCGAGTCTGTCGTCACTCAACTGACTGCCGGTGTTCTCGCCGGCGGGCAGGCGTACAGCCAGATCGTGTTCTTTGAGGATCGTCGCGCCCTGGACGAGTTCCGGGGCGGCAATTTTGAGTTCGGCGCTAATGCCGGCGCCGTCATCATTACTGCTGGCGCCAATGCCGGTGCCGGTACGACCGGTGCATCCGCCGCTGTGAGCGGAGGCCGCAATGACGCACGGACGCTGGGCAGCAGTTACTACAAGGGCACCGCAGTGTTCACCGTCGCCAAAGGCGGGCTGATGCTGGATATCGGCGTTGCCGGGCAGAAGTTCACCTTTACCCCGGTTGGCAGCGACGGCACCTTGCTGACATCGCCGGTGCCGGAAGAAGCGCTGCCCCCGGCAGAAGACTACGATACCGAATCGGTTGCACCGGGAGTGCCGCTCGACGGCTGAATGCCCGATTGGCGCGGCAGCACGAGCGTCGCGCGGATTGTCTTCCTGGAGGACGCCTACG
>CAZXIJ010000014.1:12208-38215 GCA_964640725.1 uncultured Pseudomonadales bacterium
GATTGGCGCGGCAGCACGAGCGTCGCGCGGATTGTCTTCCTGGAGGACGCCTACGTGTGGCCCTTACGGGGCCCGGTACCAGATCGGTGATGAGTAGGCGCGCTCCTGGATGATGCTGGGCCCTTCGCTCGGCTCGTCGAATCCCATCGCGATCGCGTCCAGCAGGGCATGCCTGGGTGTCGGGATTTCCAGCACTCGCACGTAGTAGAACGCGGCCTGGCCTGGGTCAAACTCCGGGTCTTCCCAAAAGGTCATGAGCGTCGCCGAGCCGATGTTGTTGCGGTAGCTGCCGGTTGCCCGGTTCACGGTGTCGCCCACCGCAGCAAACCGGCCCTGGCTGTCCCGGGCCCGACCGGCCTCTGCCGCGATGTCGTAGACCCGCTCGTGGGTCACGCCCTGCGCATCGATCCAGCCTTTCACCATCTGCAGGCGGTCTAGATTTGCAGAGCGCGGATCACGGTGCGCGACCACCAGGAACCCCGGCCGGCCGTCGGCGGCGCTCAGCTCTCCGCCCATGGGCACGCCAGTGCGATAGCCGTGCTGTGCCAGATCGGCCCGCGCCAGATCGGCCTCGCCAAAGCTGAAGCCGCCGAACAGACGCAGCGCGATCCGGGTCCCTGTTGTGGCGTACACCTCGCGGCGGGCGAAGGCATCGACGATGGCGCTGCGGCTGTTGCCTTCAGCCCAGACGGCGGCCAGGCCGCCGGCCTGCATCGTCCAGCCCGTTGGGCCTTGCCCGAGCGCGTTGCCTGGTTTGTTTTCCGGAATCGAGTCGCGGGCCATCTTGCCCCAGAAGTTCGGCTCCTCGGCCGATGCCATGGCGGTATGACTGTCCGTTGAGCCAATCATGCCAAAGCGATAGGGGTTCTCGCCGGTGCGCCGCTCGATCTGCAGGCCCACCTTCAGGCCCGAGCGCGCAAAGCTGCCGGGCAGGTGCTCGGCGCGCTGCGTGGGTTTGCGCTCGATGTGCCAGGGGTAGTCTTCGAAGTCAGCGAAGGGGTCATCGGGGGACAGCGCCGGATGGGTTTCCGAGTCGCCCTTGATCTGGGTCACCTCAGCGACGGGCTCGAAGCGTCGTTGCAGCCGTGCGTACTCCGCGTCGACGGGCTCGCCGCGCAGCGTATCCGGTCCGAACATGAAGCCCTTGGAAATGTTCGGGTTGTGCGGAATCGCAATGAATCGGGCACCGGTCGCCTCGCTGGTCGCCTCGAGCCAGCGCCACAGGTCGTCCGGATGCGGACTCTCGCCTGAGGAGCGCGGCATAAACTCCCCGGCGAGGGATCCGTCAGCATCGGTGAGCACGACCCGATGCAGATTCGCACCGCCCGGAATGCTGCTCCATTCCCAGCCGATCAGTGCCGTGAAGTTCTCTTCGCTGTTGTGCTGGTCGCTCGCGGCGCGCAACCGCGCCCAGGCGTTGCGGGCCGAGATCTCGGCTCCGGGCGGCGTGCTTGCGCCTACGTTCTCTGCCCAGCCCCGCGCCGCGACCACCGGGTCTTCGCGCTCCGGTAGCAGATTGACGAAGTAGTCGGCACCGTTGCCCTCATCGATGGCGTTGCGAATCTGCCGCTCGTTGTACCAGTAGGCCATTCGCTCCAGCAGGTTGGGGTCGTCGTCCTGAATGCCGCTGTAGTAAATGTCCCGGATGCCCCCGTAGAACTCGGCGTGGTCGGACACCACCAGGAAATCCAGCGGCGTGTCGATCTGGATCCGCGCGCGGTGGTAGGGGTGTGTGACCGGCAGGCCGCGGGCATAGCGGTAGGCGGTGTCCGGGTCTGCGGTCATGTTGCCGTTCAGGAAGGCGTCGAAGGAGTAGGAGGTGTGCAGGTGCGTGTCGCCCCAGAGCAACTCCGGTTCGGCCTGGGCCTGGGCCGTGGCAAGCACGGCGAGCAGAGCCAGGGCGGCGTGCCGTCGCAGATCGTAATGATTGAGCATGGGGGCTCCCGGTTTTTGCGGTCATGATAGCGGCCCTCGCGGCCCCGCGCCCCGCGCGCTAGCATCGCGGTTTGTTTGGGAGGGGGCTGCCGATGACGCTGGGGCAACGACTGGGGCTGATGTTGGTCATCGCGCTGGTGGCGGCGGCCTTTTGGCTGCTGGAGGCCGACCGGCCGGCCGCCGAGATTGACGCCCGCTACGGCTCGGCAGCGTCGCAGTGGCTGCCGCTGTCAGCGGGGGGGCGTCTGCACTATCGGGACGAGGGCGATGCCGACGGCTTGCCGCTGGTGCTGGTGCACGGATCGAGCGCGTCCCTGCACACCTTTGAGCCCTGGGTGGCGCTGCTCGGCGAACAGTATCGCGTGATCACCCTGGATCTGCCCGGGCACGGGCTGACGGGACAGGTGCCCGGCGGAGACTATTCCTCCGCTGCCTATGTGGGCGCCGTGCGCGATCTGGCAAAGCACCTGGGGATCAACCGGTTCGTTCTGGGCGGCAACTCCATGGGCGGCGGCGTGAGCTGGCGCTACGCGCTCGCGCATCCGGAGCAGGTTCTGGCGCTGGTGCTGATCGACGCATCGCCGCCCCGCGGCTGGCGCCGCGAATTCGAGGCCGCGCGCAGCGACGCCGAAGAATCGGGGCCCCGGGCCTTCTCGCTCCTGCGCCAGCCGTGGTTTCGCGTCATTGCCCGGTACCTGGATCCTTACTACCTGATCCGGCAGGGGCTCCAGTCATCCTACGGCGATCCGAGCCAGGTCACCGAAGCGCTGGTGCGACGCTACTATGAGCTGGCCCTGCGGGCGGGGACGCGGGCAGCCACGCTGCAGCGGTTCGGTCTCACCGGACCGGACAGCAGTGAATCGCTGGCCGGGCTCACCATGCCGGCGCTGGTGCTGTGGGGCGCGCGCGATGCAGTCATTCCACTGGCCATGGGCGAGCGGCTGGTGCGGGAACTGCCCAGCGCTACCCTGCAGGTTTACGATGATCTGGGCCACTTGCCGATGGAAGAGGCCCCGGAGCGGACCGCGGCGGACGTCACGGCCTTCCTGCAGACCGCCGTTGCGCCGCGCGGGCTGCAGCCGTGAGCACGGGGCGGCTCGCCCGCCGCAACGAGGCGTTGATTGGCGTCGCCGGCGGGGCACTGGCGCTGGAGACACCGGCGCTGGTCCTCGACCTGGACCGCTTCGACGCGAACATGACGACCATGAGCCAGCACTGCGCGCGGGCAGGAATCGGGCTGCGGCCGCACACGAAAACGCACAAGAGCGTTCAGATCGCCCGGCGGCAAATGGCGGCCGGGGCGGTTGGCCTGTGCTGCGCGAAGCTGGGCGAAGCCGAGGCGCTGGCGAACGGCGGCCTGCAGAAACTGCTCCTGACCTCGCCGGTAGTGTCTGCCCGGGGCCTGGAGCGGCTGGGGCAGCTGAATGCCCGCATCGAAGAACTGCTGGTCGTGGTTGATCACCCCGCCAACGCCCGCGCGCTCATGGCCTCCGCCGAGGCCGCGGGCAAGGTTCAGGGCGTGCTCCTTGACCTTGATCCGGGGCTGCATCGAACCGGCATCCCGCCGGGCCCGGAAGCGCTGGCATTGGTGAGGGCTCTGCATGAGTCGCCGTTCCTCGATTTTCGGGGGCTGCAGATGTACGCCGGACACCTGATGCACATCGCCGACGCGGGCAAGCGCAGGGACCGGTCCCTGGCGACTATGGCGCAGCTCGAAGCGTTTGCTGCCTTGTTGGCTGAAGAGCGAATTCCCGTGAGCATCCTCACGGGGGGCGGTACGGGCACCTTTGATATCGACCCGCAGGCTGCAGTGCTGACCGACCTGCAGGCTGGCTCGTACCTGTTCATGGATCGCCAGTACAACGCCGTCGAGCCGACGGGCAAGAGCCATCCGTTCATGACATCCCTGTTCGTGCAGACCCGCGTGATTTCCTGCAACCATCCGGGCCTCGCGACCACCGATGCCGGGCTCAAGGCGTTCGCGACGGACGACGAGGCGCCGCCGATCGCGCGCGGGGGGCCCCAGGGCGCGACTTACTTTTTCTTCGGCGATGAACAGGGCGGCTTGCGCTGGGACAGCGGCGAACCGATCGCGCTGGGAACCGTGCTGGCCGCGGTCACGCCGCACTGCGACCCAACGGTGAATCTGTACGATGAGCTGCACGTCCTTCAGGGCGACACCCTGGTCGATATCTGGCCGATTGAAGGTCGCGGCCAGAGCGCCTGAGGGCGGTGCCCCAGGGCGCGGTGATTCAGCCGGCGAACCGCTGCCAGCCGTAGCCGCCCCACACGAGCACGAGCAGGGCGATGCTCAGGGCCACGGCGGCGGATGCCATGTCCTTGGCGCGTCCGGCGAGTTCGTGATGCTCGTCCCCGATGCGGTCGACGACGGCTTCTACGGCAGAATTGAGCAGCTCGACGATCAGAACCTGCAGCAGCGCGGCAACGAGCAGAGCGACTGCGAGCGGCGTCTCGCCCAGCCACAGCGCGGCGGGCAGCAGCAGGACCGCCAGGGTCAGCTCCTGGCGGAACGCTGACTCATGTTGCCAGGCGGCCTGCAACCCGAGCGATGAGTAGCCTGCGGCCCGAACAATCCGGCGCCACCCGGTGGCGCCTGTTTTAGCCATGGGGCGAGGCGTGGTTGCTGCCGGTGTCGGCGTGGTCCAGGCAGTCGCCGTACTCCACCTGGATGGTCGAGTGATCGATTCCGAAGCGTTCTGTCAGCACTGCTTTAAGGCTTGCGACCACGGACACGGCATCCTGTTCCGGCTCGATATCGGCGTGCAGGGTCAGCAGGGGACGCTCGGGCGTGAGCGCCCAGGCGTGCAGGTGATGAACGGCGGTCACCCCAGCGACCTCGGTGCTCAGGACCCGCCTGACATCATCCAGGTTCAGGCCCGCAGGCACGCCCTCGAGCAGGATGTTGCTGGACTCCCGCAGCACCCGCCAGGTGCCCCGCAGCAGAATCGCGGCCACCAGCAGGGCGAGCAGCGGGTCGGCGTAGGTCCAACCGGTCAGGTAGATCACGATGCCCGAAGCGATCGCGGCGACCGAGCCGAGCAGGTCGCCGAGCACGTGCAGCAGGGCGCTGCGCACCGCGGCGTTGTCGTCCTTGCCGTGCAGCCAGTAAAAGGCCAGCAGATTCACCGCCAGCCCCAGCGCGGCAACGATCAGCATCGGCACCGGCAGCAGGCCCTGGGGCTCTTGCAGCCGCTCGACCGCCTCGATCAGGATCCAGGCCACAAGGGCAAGCATGCTCAGGGCGTTCACGAAGGCCGCGAGGACCTGGTAACGGTGGTAGCCGTAGGACAGCTTGTCGTCCTGCTCCCGGCGCGACAGCCGCAGGCTGTACCAGGCAAGACCCAGAGCGGTTGCATCCAGGAACATATGGCCGGCGTCGGCGATCAGGACCAGGCTGTTGGTCAGGATGCCGGCCACGGCCTCGACGCCCATGAATCCGGCGATCAGCAGAAAAGCGCGCAGCAGCACGGTCTCGCTGGCGCCGGCGTGGTGATGGTGGCTGTGGTCATGGCCGCCACCGCCGTGCGAATGAGAGTGTCCGGTTGCCATGGGGACATTATCCCGGAGGCGAGGCGCACTGCCTAGCGCGGTGGCTGGCCAGCATCCCTGCGGATCCCTAGACTCGGTGCCAGATCACAGTTTCGCAGGCAATCAGGAGCGCCCTATGGATCGAATCAAGCTGGACATCAGCGACGGCATCGCCGTCCTCAAATTCAATCATCCGGAGGTGCTCAACGCCGTCGGCGCGCAGATGCTCGAGGAGATGGCCGACGCGTTTTTCGAGGTGCGGGACGGCGGCAAAGGCGTTCGCTGCCTGGTCATTACCGGTGAAGGGCGGGCGTTCTGCGCCGGCGCCAACCTGCAGGACGAGGGCCGGGGCAAGCGCCGGGGCGGAGCCGGTGCCGGGCTGCGCAGCAGCTATCACCCGATCCTGCTGGGCCTGCGCGACCTGCCCTTTCCGATCGTCACGGCGGTCAACGGCGCGGCTGCGGGCGTTGGCATGAGCTTCGGCCTGATCGGTGATCTGGTCTGCGCCTCGGAGCAGGCTTACTTCCTGCAAGCCTTCGCGAAGATTGGCCTGGTGCCGGATGGCGGCGCCACGTACCTGCTGCCGCGGCTGGCGGGCTGGGGACGGGCCATGGAGCTGTCGTTGCTGGCCGAGCGCCTGCCGGCCGCCCAGGCCCAGGAATGGGGCCTGGTGAACCGGGTTTTCGCAGACAACGACGCGCTCATGGACGGCTCCATCGCCCTGGCCCAGCGGCTCGCTGCAGGCCCACGATCCCTGGGGCTGATCCGCAAGGCCTACTGGAACACCTGGAACAACAGCTTCGAGCAGCAGCTGGATCTGGAAGCCCAGCTGCAAGACCAGGCCGGTGCGACCCGCGATCACAAGGAAGGCGTGAAGGCCTTCCTCGAAAAGCGCGACGCCCAGTTCCGGGGCGAGTAGCCCCCGACACAAATCTTAGTCCGCGGGGCTGCCAGCCAGCCCCGTCAGGTGTGCTGCAACGCTTTCGCACAGAGCCGCCAGATCGTAGCCGCCTTCCAGGGCCGACACGATCCGGCCCTGGCAGTGCGTATGTGCCGCGTCCACCAGCAAATCGGTGATCCAGCGGTAGTCCTGCGCGGTCAGGGCCAGCTGCGCCAGGGGATCGGCCTGGTGCCCGTCGAACCCCGCAGACAGCAACAGCAGGTCCGGACCATGGTCACGCAGCGCCGGTAACCAGTCGCGCTCGATGGCCTGGCGAAACGCGCTGCTGCCGGTCCCCGCGGCCAGGGGCGTGTATCGCAAATGGCGCCCCGGCAGTTCCAGCTGCCGATTGGGGTAGAACGGGTGTTGAAAGCTTGATGCCACCAGCACCCTGGGGTCATCGCGGAAGATATCGAAGGTGCCGTTACCGTGGTGCACGTCGAAATCGAGGATCGCGACCCGTTGGACACCGGGAGTCGCGAGCGCGGCCTGGGCGGCGATGGCGATGCTGTTGAACAGGCAAAAGCCCATCGCGTTGGATCGCTCGGCGTGGTGGCCAGGGGGGCGCACGGCACAGAATGCTCGCCGTTGAGGCTCTGCCAGCACGAAGCGAACGCTTTGCAGCAGGGCGCCGGCGGCGCAGCGCGCAACGCTGAGCGAATCGCGGGCCAGGCGTGTGTCCGGATCGATGAACGCCAGAGGCGGGCTGCCCTCGGGTTGCAGCGTCGCCGACAGCGCCTCGAGCCGGTGCCGATGGTCCGGGTCGTGCGCGAGGTCCAGTTCAACGTTTGTGGCTTTGTCAGCACCGCTGATGGCCCAGCGTTGCAGGCTGTCAGCGCTGTCCAGATGGCGGTACAGGGCGCGCAGCCGATCGGGCCGTTCCGGGTGGCCCTCGCCGGTGTTGTGGCCGGTAAAGCAGTCGTCTCGAACGAACAGCAGCCTGGGGTCGGTCGGTGCTGCGGCGCTCATGACGACACCGCAAGGAACAGGTCGCGGTGGTCGCTGCTGGCGTCGAGCGCGCTCGCGAGGGCTGCGCGGTAGGGCGAGTCGATGGCCGGAGCGTCATTGATCGTCGTAACGGTGATGGCCGATTGCTGGCGGGCCAGGTGGCGCAGAACCGGCAGCAGCCGGGGCAGCAGCGGGTCTTCCGGCGGCACGGCAATGCTCAGCCGCTTGCCGCGGTTGGCCACCGTCATCCCCAGCTTGCCGCCGGCGAAGGCCAGGTAGTTGCCCGGACGGCGGGGCGGGATGGCCAGATCGTCCGGCCAGCGCAGGCCGAGCCCGCTGGGCGCCGCCGGGTCCGTGGCCGCGAGCCAGAAGTCGACCTCGTCGACGGCCTCAGCTGCATCGGCGCGCAGCCGGGCCACGGTTTGCGGCCGGGCAAACTGCGGGCCGCTGAAGCCTTCGAAGAACAGGCCAGCCTGGACCTCTCCCGCCAGCTCCAGCACCCGCAGTGCCTTGAACAGCAACCGCCAGCGCAGCTGCGGATGGTCACGGTTGGCGAGTTCCCGGCAGGCCCAGCCATGGCGCTGCAGCAGCACCCGGGCGCTGGCCTTGGCCTGGTCCAGCTGGGACAGGGCATCCCGATCCGCGTCTCCAATGTCGGGCTCGCTGCGGTCGGCGCTGACCGCCGATAGATCCGGCCGGGTCAGGTACCAGTTACCCGCCCAGCTGGCACCGGGCCGCCCCAGACGGCGACGCCCACTGCGCGGGGTGCCCGGTGCGCGAAACTTCAGTCGTTCACCCTGGCGGAGCGGCGCGATGCTGTCTGCGCTCAGGGTGCCGGCCCAGACGGCGCTCCAGAACCGGTCGTTAAAGGGCAGGTTGCCGGCCGCATTGCCCGCCAGCTGCGGGTAGCTGTAGCGTCCGTGGGGATCGCGAAACCAGGACGGTGCCTGGTTCGCGGCTTCGTCCCCTGGCGCTGCCCGCGGCGGACGCAGAGCCGGTTCGTCGTAAAAGTCCAGGGTGACGACCTCGCGTCCGAGCCCGTACCAGTGCAGCTCGCCCTCGGCGAACAGGGCGTCCAGGTCGCGATCGTCGTAACCGGGCACTCGCGCGGCAAACAGGTCCTGCAGCCACAGCCCGAGCGGCGCGGGGTAACCCCGGCAATGCTCGATGACTTTCACAATCGCGTCGAGGCGCTGTTCGTCCTGAACGAGCGGTGCGTTGTCGCTGGCGACGACAGCGCCGCCCTGCTGGCGCCAGGCGAAGGCCGGCCAGGCGGTGAGCGGCCGCGGCGTGATGGGAGCGCGCCGGGCCGCTCGCTGAAAGCGCAGCAATGCCTCGAAGTTGTCGCTGTCACAAAAGTGTTCGTCCTCCGAGCCCTCGACCAGGGTGCCGCGCAGCAGCTCCGGCTGAGTCAGCAGCGCCGCCGGGACAGATGGCAGCAGTTCGTCCAGGTCCGCCTGCTGCCGGGGCCCGACAAAGGACAGGCATTCCAGCGCCAGGTGGACCGCGTCGCGCGCGACGCCGATATCCGGCAAGTCCGCGGGCGCCAGCGCCTGGCCGTCGGCAGTCCGGAGCGTGCAGTCATCCAGCAGACCGGACTGCCACAGCGTGTGGGCCTGCTCGCGGTGCGCCCACCAGGTGCGTTCGTCCCGGAGGATTGCGATATGAGCGCCTCGCGCCTGCAGCTCCGCGAGCAGCGCCGGGTCCTGCGGCGCGTGGGCTGCGGGCAACAGCAGGCGCTCCTTGATCCACTCCAGCCAGTCATCGGCATCGGTGGGCCCGTAGCCTTCTGCCCGGCGCTGGCGCTTGGCCTCGAAACGCTCGATGATCGACCTTGCCACGCGCGGCCGCTCGAAATGGTCCGCCATGGCCAGGGCCAGCACGTCGTCCCGCAGGCCCGTCTCGGCCTGCCCCTCGGGCTCGTCGTCGGCATACATGTAGCGACTGATCTGCTCGAAGGTGACATTGGCTGCAAAGGGGCTGGGCGTGTAGCGGCCGGCGATCTGACAGGTCAGGGTCCCGTCGTCGAGCCCGTCCAGCAGCGTTTCGAGGAGCGGCAGATCAAACTCGTCGTGCAGGCAGGTCCGCCAGGTCTCCTGCAGAATCGGAAAGTCTTCAAAGGCCTGCACCGACTGCATCAGCTTTTTGGCCTGCATGCGGATCAGCCACAGAGGCAGCCGTTCCTTGAAGCGCGCGCGTCCCAGCAGCAGCGCGCGGCCGGCGCACTCCCGGAAGCGGGCGCCGAAGAACCCGGAGCCTTCCAGGGACTGCTTGAGGAGCGGCAACAGGTTGTCCCGGGTCACGGCCTGCAGCAGGGCTTCGATGTCGAGGGGGCCGCGGTGCTGCAGCACGATGGCGTTGTTGTCGGCATGGATTTCGGCGGTGCCTTTGCGGTACTCAGGCCACACCGCTGCCAGCGCCAGTGCCCAGGGCCGATTGACGCCGCCCCCCCAGTAGCTGTGGATGACCGTTTGCCGAGGGTCCCCGGGCCCGGCGTAGCCCCCGGGGCCGCTGCTCACCTGCTCGATGATCAGCCGCTCGGCGCCGGGCAGGGGCAGGTCGAGCGCATCGCGCTGAGCCGCCAGGTAGTCCGTCAGCTCCTGCGCGGCGGCGCTGTCGAAGCCGCGGCGCTCCGTTAGGTCACTTGTTACGGCGGCGCGATCGCCGGCGGCGAGCAGGGCTTCGCTCTCATCCAGGTAGGCGAGGATGGCGCGGGAGAAATGGCTGCTTCGATTGAAGCTCTCGGCGCGCCAGAACGGCGGCAGATCGGAGCCCTGGGTGGCAGGGCGCACCAGCACATCGTTGTGGGTGATCTGCGTGATCTGCCAGGCCTGGGATCCGAGGGTAAAGGTCTGGCCGGTGGTGGCTTCCCAGACGAACTCCTCATCGAGCTCGCCAATGAGGGCGCCGCTGTCTGTGTGCCGCAGCTGGTAGTAGCCGCGCTCGGGAATGCTGCCGCCCCCCAGATACATCGCCATCACGGCGCCGCGGTTGGCAACCACGGTGCCCTCGATCCGGTCATAGCTCAGGCGGGTGCGCAGCTCGCGAATGCGTGCGCCCTCGTAGCGGCCAGCGAGCATCTCGACGAGCGATTCGAAGGTGTCTCGAGGCAGCGTGGCGTAGGGGCCGCTGCAGCGCAGCAAATCGTAGAGCGCGTCCAGGCTCCAGGGCTCAAAGGCGCAGATGGAAATGATGATTTGCGCCAGCACGTCCAGCGGGTTCTGCAGCGCCCGGGCCGGCTCGATCGCCCGCTCCTCGATGCCGCGCGCAATCACTGCCGCTTCGAGAAAATCGTGGGCATGGGTCGGGTACAGACTGCCGCGGCTCACCGCATTCACCTGGTGGCCGGCGCGGCCCAGGCGCTGCAGGGCAGACGCGATGGACGTGGGCGACTGCACCATAACCACTTCGTCCAGGGCGCCGATGTCGATCCCCATCTCCAGCGAGTTGGTCGCGACAATGGCCTTCAGCTCACCCGCTTTGAGGCGGCGCTCAACCTCCTGCCGCAGCTCCCGGGCCAGGGAGCCGTGGTGCGCATAGGCGAGGGTGTCCCGCGCCCCTTCGTTGATCTTGAGGGTGATCTTTTCTGTCAGCCGTCGGGAGTTGGTAAAGAACAGGGTCGAGGTATTGGCGCTGACGTGATCGCGAAACGCGTCAGCCAGGGGCTCCCAGATCTTGACGCCGTTCTCGGCGGCGGTCCGGGCCGCCTCCGGGAAGCGGACCGACAGCTCGATTTTCTTGTCAGCGGCTGCGTTGACGATCTCGATAGCGCGCGGTTGTCCGGGCGCGCTGCAGCCGGCGACCTGGGCCGCGACAGTGGCGAGCGGGGTGACCGTTGCCGACAGCGCGATGCGCTGGAACTCGCCGGCAATGTGCGCCAGCCGTTCCAGGCTGGTCAGCAGCGAAGTGCCGCGGCGATTGTCGATGACCGCGTGAATCTCATCGAGAATGACGCACTCGACGGTGGCCAGGGCCTGCTGCCCGCGTCGGGTTGACAGCAGCAGGTTCAGGCTTTCCGGCGTCGTGACCAGAAATTCCGGCGGGCGACGGAGCAGCTTCTGGCGCTCGCTGGGGCTGGTATCACCGCTGCGGGTCGCCACGCGCAGCGCTGGGGTGTCCGGCTGTCCTGCCAGGGCTGCCAACGGCGCCGTGAGGTTGCGCTGAATGTCGTTGTTGAGCGCTTTCAGGGGCGATACGTAAAGCACGCGCGTTGCGCCGGGCGCCAGCCGGCCGCTCAGGAAGCCGTCGATGGACCACAGAAAAGCGGTCAGGGTTTTGCCGCTGCCGGTCGGGGCGGTAATGAGAACGTGGCGCTGCGCCGCGATCAGCGGCCAGCTTTTGGCCTGCGCGGTGGTGGGCTGTTCGAAGCTCTTTTCGAACCAGGCCCGAGTTGCAGGGTGGAACCGATCCATGGCGTTCATGGCCAGAGAGTGTAGACCCCCCGCTGACCGGGCGCAGCGATTGATCTGCCGTTCACTGCGCGGCCACAAGCGGTTCACAGGGCGGCTGCAATGGTTCAGTCGCGCGCAGCGTTCCCCCGATCACGAATGGAGTCTGTAACGATGAATATTTCCCGATCCACGATAGCCGCTGGCGCCATCGCCAGCTTGCTGACGGTTGCCCAGCCGGCGCTCGCTGGCCACCACGAAGGCGACCACGCTGAAACGGCGACGGCCACCACGGAAGCCCCCAACATTGTCGCCGTGGCGGCGGCAGCGGGCAGCTTCAACACTCTGATTGCCGCTCTGGAAGCGACGGATCTGACGGCTGTGCTCGAAGGCGAGGGTCCGTTCACGGTACTTGCGCCGACCGATGAAGCGTTTGCGGCCCTGCCCGAAGGTGCCCTTGACGGCCTGCTGGCCGAACCGGAAAAGCTCGCCGAGGTGCTCAAGCTGCACGTCGTGCCAGGGCGCGCTGAAGCTGCTGCGGTGATCAACCTGGCGGAAGTGACGACCGTCCAAGGCCAATCCCTGGCCGTGGCAAGCGACGATGGCGTGTCCATCGGCGGGGCCAAGGTCGTGACGCCCGACGTTGCCGCCAGCAACGGTGTCATTCACGTCATTGATCGGGTCATCCTGCCCTGAGCTGACCGGTCGCGGTGTTTCTTCAGGCCGGACTTAACGGGCGCTCCCCCGCCCGTTAAGCTTCGGCCTGCTTTGTTTTTTGCCATTGCCTCAGGAGACTGCCATGCGCGGTGACCACTCAGGATTCCCAGCTGCCCCGGTGCTGCGTCAGGTCGGCCGGTGGGTGCTTGCCTTCGCCGTGCTGGTTAGCGGCGCGATCGCCCACGCCGATGCGCCGCGCAGTTGTGCCGACGGCCTGCTCGACACGGAAGTTCGACGGCTGGCCACCGACGAGCAGGTCAACCTGTGCGAGAGCTATGCTGACAAGGTGCTGCTGGTGGTGAATACGGCCAGCCGCTGTGGCAACACGCCGCAGTACGAAGGGCTGGAAGCGCTCTACGAGAGCTACCGCGACCGGGGCTTCGCGGTGCTCGGTTTCCCGTCGAACGACTTTGCCGGGCAGGAGCCGGGTACCGAAGACGACATTCGCGAGTTTTGCCGCACGACGTACGACATCCGCTTTCCCATGTTCGAAAAGACGGTGGTCAAAGGCCCGCAAGCGGCGCCGCTTTTTAAGGCGCTGACGAAAGCGGCGACGGCGCCGCAGTGGAATTTTCACAAGTATCTGATCGCCGCCGACGGGACCCTGCTCGAGGCCTTTAGCCCGGGCACGCAGCCGCAGGATCCGGCGCTGACCGCCGCGATCGACCAGGCGTTGCAGGCCAAGGCGCCCTGACCTTGACCGATGCCAACGCTGCCTGGCCGGCAATGCTTAAAGCCGGTCAGCGCGTTTTTGTCGTTGGCGCTGTCGGAGAGCCCCAGGCCCTCTTGCAGCACCTGGCAGGGCAACCCTTGCCCGCTGACCTTGAGTTTGTGCAGTTTCCGCTGGCGGGATTCAACGACACTGACTTTACCGCGCTGTCTCCCACCGCGCGCCTGACCTCGGTCTTCATGACGCCCGCACTCAAGGGCGCTGACGCTGCGCGGTTCGCGTTTCTGCCCATGCAGATGCGGCAGTTTTACGACTACCTGGGACAGGGCATCGACATCGCGCTGATCCAGGTTGCAAAGGACCGGGACGGGCATCTTCGGGCCGCGCCGAACGTGGATTTCCTGGGCGCCGTGCTGGCCAGCGACGCGCTGGTGGTCGCCCAGCTGAACGAGCAGATCCTGGCCCCGCCCGGATGCCCGCTGGTACCGCCTGCGCGGTTGGCCGCCCTGGTGCCTGCTGCAGCGCCCTTGCCGACGGTACCGGCGCCGGCGATTGACGATACGGCGGCGGCTGTGGCCGGGCACGTCGCCGGGCTGATCGCCGACGGCGATTGCCTGCAGACCGGTATCGGCGCGATCCCAACGGCCATCCTGCGGGGGCTGGGCGACAAGAACGATCTCGGCTGGCACGGCGGCCTGGTGGATGATGCGGTCCTCGATCTGATCCGCGCCGGTAACCTTACCGGGCGCCGCAAACGCATCGATGCGGGCGTTCACATCACGGGCATGGCGCTTTGCAGCCAGGCAGGCCACGAGCTTTTGGCAGACCTGCCGTCCGTGCAGTTTCGCGGTGCCTGCTATACCCATGATGCCGAGGTCATTCGCCAGCTGGATCGCTTTGTCTCCGTCAACTCCGCCGTGCAGGTGGATCTGTCGGGGCAGATCAATGCCGAGGTGGTGGGCGGTCGCCAGATCTCCGGCACCGGCGGCAGCGTTGACTTCATGCGAGCCGCCCGGCGCTCTAACGGTGGCCGTTCCATCGTGGCCCTGGGGGCGACTGCCCGGGGCGGCAGCGTTTCTCGAATCGTGCCAACGGTGGAGCAGGTGACGGCCCTGCGGACGGATATCGATCTGGTCGTAACCGAGTACGGGGTCGCGAGTTTGCGGGACCTGCCGCTGGCCGCCCGGCGGGAAGCCCTCATCGCGATCGCCGCGCCGGAATTCCGCGCAGCGTTGCGCGAGGCCTGATTCCAGCATCGAAAGGCGCGGAACTGTGACGCGACCGGCGTTGCGGGCGGACAGCGCGCACAGCGTGTGCGCTGTGTGTAGCGGGGGCTCGCCAGGATCCCTAGAATGCTTGCAAGCCTCGTGAAAGGGAGGCCGCGAGTCCGGAGCATACCGGACCGCAAGGCAACGGAGACCGAAGGACATGGATTACATCGGCATCGATCCGGCCGTTGGGCTTGAGTGCGCGGAATGCAAGCAAATTTCGCGCATCGCCTACAGCCAGCTGCTGGAACTGGTCGTCGACCAGGAGGATGTGGAGTGCCAGAGCTGCCACCGCATCATGAAACATGACTGGACCACGGTGAATGTGGTTCAGAACATCATCAAAAAGCGCATGCTGGACGCGAATGCGGCCAAAGCCCGGCGTTTTCGGGCCCAGGCGGGCTGACAGCCCCGGTGCGCCGGCGACTGTGCCGGTGCCCGACAGGTTCGAGCTCCGCAGGCATGTCATGCAGCTCGCCTGATTTCGGTATCATTGGCGGATCGGTGCGCAAAGCACCTTGTCAGAGTCGCCGCCATGGCCCACGTTTCCCCTTTGCCGGACGAGGCGCTTGCCGCCTACGAGCCGTTCTTTGCCGCGACTGCGGCCAGCATGGGCTTCGTGCCCAACTCCATGAAAACGATGGCGCACCTGCCGCAGCTGCCGGTGGCGCTGATGATGCTCGCCTCAACGAGCTTTGGCGGCGATCTCAAAGCCATGGCGGCGCAGCTCGGCGCGGCGATTCCTGATAACGCGGGCGCCGAAGAAGCGCTGCCACCGTCTCTGATCCAGCTGGTGGCGTTCGCGTGCAGCACGCGCGCCGGCTGCCGCTACTGCCAGGCCCACACCTCACACAGCGGCCACCGGGCCGGCGCCACCGAGCAGCAGCTGGCCGACATCCTCAGCTACGACAGCAGCCCGCACTTCACAGCGGCCGAGCGTGCCGCGCTGGCCCTGGCCTTCGCCGCGGCAGCGGTGCCGAACGACAGCACCCCGGAACACTTTGCCGCGCTGCGGGCCCATTACAGCGAGCGGCAAATTGTTCAGCTCGTGGGCGTGATCTCCACCTTCGGGTTTCTGAATCGCTGGAACGACACCATGGCCACGGCGCTGGAAGCTGCCCCCAGGGCGTTCGCCGAGGACCATCTGGGCAGTGTTGACTGGCAGCCTGGCAAGCACGCCTGACCATGTGCGGTCGCTTCAACATCACCGCAGACCCCCTGGCGCAGCTACTGATGCTGTTGCTGGATATTTCCTACCCGGGCCCCGATCGCATGAACGTTGCGCCGACAGAAACGGTGCCCGTACTGCGGCAGACCGACGACGGTGAGGCCGAACTGGTGCCCATGCGCTGGTGGCTGACACCCTTCTGGGCGAAGGAGGCCAGCACCCGCTACAGCATGTTCAATGCGAAGAGCGAAACTGCAGCCAAAAGCCCTGCCTTTCGCGAGCCCTACCGCAAGCGGCGCTGCGTGGTGCCGGTCAGCGGCTTCTATGAATGGGCAAAGGGGCGACTGGACGGCGAAGCGGTCAAGCTGCCGTATTTTATCCGGCCGCAGGACGATCCGGGCATGCTGTTGGCCGGGCTGTGGGATCGCTGGCGCGACCCGCAAGCCGATGCCGACGCACCGCTGCTGGAAAGCTTCACGATCCTGACCACAGCGGCGAATCCGGCGCTGGAGTTTGTGCACCACCGGCAGCCGGTCATGCTCTCCGTCGACGACGCGCGCCGCTGGCTCGACATGGCGGTGCCGACAGAAGCGCTCGAAGACCTGTACGATTCGCTCATCCCCCTGCGTCTGGAAGCTGTGCCTGTGTCGACCCACGTCAACAATGCCCGAAACGATGGCGAGCGCTGCGTCACCCCGGTGGGCGATGCGCTGCTGATCGGTGCGACCTCTTGATCCTGCGGGAAAACGGCCGCTGGCAGGGCAAAGGCAACCTGCTGACCCTGGGCAGCACGCGCAGCCAGCCCATGACGCTGGAAGCGTCGGTACTGGTCGACGATACGGGAGCAACGCTGACCGGTGAACTCACCCTCACGGGCTTTGGCGAGCTGCCGGTGTCCATTCGCGTTGCGGAAGACGATACCGGGCTCTATGCCATTGATCTGCATGTGGGCGGGCGCGCCTTTGACGGCAGCGCCAAGATGGAAAGCCTGCCGAACATGGGCTTTCTGTGGTCAGACAGCCATCCGCATACCGCGAGCTTTGCGATCTTCGAGGCCCGGGAGACCTTTGGCTGCAGGGGGTTCGTGAAGCTGGCGGAAGCCACTTACACCTGGGAACTGGCGCTGTTTCCGTTCCAGGCGCGATCGGCCGGGGACAACGTGGTGAGCCTGAGAGACCGGCGCCGCTAGCGGCGCCGGTCTAGCTCTGGTTGCGTGCTCCGTGGGCTAGCCGACCCAGACGTCGGTGCGCACGGGATCCGGTTCCGGATACTTGCCCAGCTCCAGCCGGCCAATGGTGCGGCGATGCACTTCGTCCGGGCCGTCTGCCAGACGCAACGTCCGTTGCCCCGAGTACATCTTCGCCAGCGGGAACACCTGGCTGACGCCGGCGCCGCCGTGGATCTGGATCGCGTCGTCAATCACTTGCAGGGCGATATTTGGCACGGCGACCTTGATCTGCGCGATTTCGGACCGGGCGATCTTGTTGCCGACCGTGTCCATCATCCACGCTGCTTTCAGGGTCAGGAGCCGAGCCATCTCGATGTTGATCCGCGCATCGGCGATCTTGTCGATGTTGCCGCCCAGGTCTGAGAGCTTCTTGCCGAAGGCTTCCTTGGAAATGCTGCGCCGGCACATCAGCTCCAGGGCCCGCTCGGCGACGCCGATAGAACGCATGCAGTGGTGAATGCGGCCCGGTCCAAGGCGCCCCTGGGCAATCTCGAAGCCCCGGCCGGAGCCGAGAATGAGGTTTTCCTTGGGCACCCGGACGTCGGTAAAGCGTACATGCCCGTGTCCGTGGGGGGCGTCGTCGTAGCCGAAGACATGCATCATCTTCAGGATCTCGACGCCTTCGGTTTTGACCGGCACCAGAATCTGCGACTGCCGGGAGTGGCGGGGCGCGTCCGGCTCAGTGATGCACATCACGATCATGATCTCGCAGCGCGGGTCGCCGATGCCAGAGGTCCACCACTTCTCGCCGTTGAGCACCCATTCGTCACCGTCCAGCCGAGCATCCAGCGCGATGTTGGTGGCATCTGATGAGGCGACCTGAGGCTCTGTCATCGCAAAGGCAGAACGCATCTCGCCGGCGAGCAGCGGCTTGAGCCAGCGCTCTTTCTGCTCTTCGTTGCCGTAGCGTTCAATGACTTCCATGTTGCCGGTATCCGGCGCCGAGCAGTTCATAGCTTCGGATGACAGCGGATACTTGCCCAGAATCTCGGCGATGTGGGCGTAGTCGACATTGTTCATGCCGGCGCCGCGCTCGCTGTCGGGCAGGAAGAAATTCCACAGGCCGCGCTCCTTGGCCTTTTCCTTCATCAGCTCCATGGCCTCCGGCACGGTCCAGCGGCCGCCGGCGTTGACCTGCTCGGCGAACGCGGCTTCGTTGGGCACGACGTAGTCTTGAATGTAGGCGTTGATGTCCGCAATCAGCGGTTTGACGCGGTCTGAAATGCCAAGGTCCATACTTGCTCCCTGAGGGTTCTTGAGTGTCTCGTGATGGGTCCGGATACTACCGCAAGCGGCTGCTGTCCGGCGACTGATGCCCAGGATCTGCCGACTTACCGTCCTACTCAATACAGGAAAACCGAATGACTGAACCCGCCTACGGCGAGGATACCGCTGCGCTGATCGACTCGGTGCTCGACCGCGGCGTTTCCCGGGCTGTCGTGTTTATGCGGCACTCCGCCAGGACCTTTGACCCGGCCATTCACGACCTCGCCAACCAGCTGACGCCAGAAGGCCGCGACCTGGCCCGGGGCCTCGGCGGCGCGCTGCGCCCCGGTCTGCACCTGCGAGGCTATGCCAGCCCCCCGCAGCGCTGCGTGGACACCGCAGAGCTGTTGCTGGAGGGCTACCGGGAGACGAACGGGGCGCAGGGCACCACGGGCCGCATCCGGGTGCTGGAAGCCTTGGGACCGTTCTATGCCCTGGACCAGGTTCGCATGTGGATGGGCATGCGTGAGGCAGGCGGGTTACAGGCCTACGTGCAACAGTGGAGCGACGGCGAGATTGGCCCGGATATCCTGCTCGAGGCGGATGCCTCGGCGCGAATCATCGGCCGCGTGCTGGCCGGCCGGCTCGACGCGGCGCCGGTCGACGGCCCGAGCCTGGACATTTGCGTGAGCCACGATATCTCCGTGCACATGGTGCGCGATCAGCTGCTGCGGCAGGGCGTTGATCGGGGCGATGTGCGGTTTCTGGATGCGCTCGTGCTCTACCGCGAGAACGGCGAGCTGTGGCTGCGCAGCCACCTCGACGAGGCGGTCGCGGTCACGGCCTTGCTCGCCTGAGCGGCGCCGCCCCGGCTACTGGATGACGCGTCGCGCTGAGCCGCTGCGGGTCGCGCGAACGCTGCCGCCCCGGGACTCGGCGCGGCGGGGAGTCTGAGCCCGACGGGGGGCGGCCCGAGCGCGCCGGGTCGATTCCGTTCTGGGCCGGCTCTGCCGCGGTCGCTGCTGCGCCCGGGCAGGCTGCTCCGTTCTGATTCGCGCCCGCTGCGAGCGCTGCGGCCGCGGCGCCCCTTGCGGCTGCTGGACTTGAGCCGGGCGGTTTGCCGCCGGGGCCTCGTTGCCGCGCCACTGGCGGTGCTCGATCGGAGTCCCGGGCTGTGCCGCCGGTGCGCGTTGGCGCGGTGCGGGGCGGCCGCGATTGTAGCTCCGATACCAGCGGCGGCTGTGTCCGTGACGCCAGTGATAGGGATCCGGGCAGCCTCGATCAAACCCGGTGCCCGCAAAGCCCCGGCTCCCGTAGCCCCAGCCGGAACCACGATAGAACGGGTCCCGGTGCTGGTAGTGGCGGCTGCGGCCGATGATGCGGACGTTGCCCGGCACTGCGGCAAGGCGGGTGCTGGTCGCCGGGGCCAACCGCACGAGCAGGCCGTGGGCCTGGCTGCCGGGACCCAGTCGCAGCTGCCAGCGCGTGCTGCGGATCGGCGGAACGCCGATGGCGGTGGCGTGATCGCGCAGGGGCACACGGTCAAGGCGGGTACGGCCGACGGTGACTTCGGCATAGGAGTGGCGTTTGCGGCGCTCCACGTCGGCTTCAACCACCACTTCGTAAAGCAGGTAGTCGTCCAGCGGCAGCTCGTAGTGCGCATCCAGGAGTTGGTCGACCCGCACCGTTTCGCCGGCGCGGATGGCCACAGGCAGGTGGACTTCCAGCAAATCGTCGTCCGCCGCCGGGGCAGCGAAGGCCGGCACCGCGAAGGCTGCGATGGCGCTCGCGAGCAGGGTGAATAGCCGGGGCGCAACGGTCCTGAATTGAGGCAGCGGCATGGCTTACCTCCTTCTGAGCAGAGCGCTCACCATACCGAATCGATCTGAACAGGTTCTGAATATCGTTCAGCGAACTGTCAATTGCCCCGTGACAGCGCCATCAACTCGATATCACTTTGACGAGATGTGCGCGCTGGGCCGGGGCAATCGCCGGGCTCAGCGCCCGCGCCCGGGGGCCTGTGGGAGGATTCTGATCAATCGTCGCAGCCTGCCCGGGCACCTCGCCCGGGACTCTGCAGACACCGGTTTTTCAACCAGAGGGCTTAGGCCATGACCCATGTATCGATTCAGTCCGCAGCGGCGCCAACCGGCGTTGACTCCGGGTTTCCCGGAAGGCTGCTTACCGACGCAGAGCTTGATGCTGTCAGCGGCGGATTCAGCGCCTACGAGCGGTCGCTCACAACCGCGGTCAGCTTCGCCGGTCTGGCGGCCGCGTCGCTCGTATCGGCGCCCTTTGTCGCGGGTGCCTTTGCTTTGGGCTCGATCACTGCCAGCGGCATCGCGATCTTCTCGTCACTGACAAGTCGCTAGGATATCCGGCAGAGTCTCGTCGCATCGGGCAGCCCGGCTGCCCCGCTGGAGGATCTTATGAGTTCAGGAATGATCTGGCTGACGGTCTCGATGGTCGTCGGCAGCTCGCTCGGCTTTGCTCTTGGCACGCCATTCGTCGGCCTGGCGGTCGGCACCGCTGTTGGTGGCCTGCTGGCGTGGTTGATTGGACGGCGGTCAGATCGCGAACAGTGAGCGCAGCGCTGCCGGCACTGACTTCGCGCACTCAATATCGGGACAGCCCTGCGCCTGCGCGAAGGCCGTGACCGCGTCGCGTAGCGGCTGCCGCCAGCTGTCCTTGTCGCCGGGCTCCAGAAAAATGCCTCGCACGGTCAGTGACTGCTGAGCCCGGTTCGCCTTGCAGTCCAGCCGGCCCAGGAATTGGTCACCGTGCAGCAACGGCAGGCAGAAGTAGCCGAACTGCCGTTTCGGCGCGGGCACGTAGCATTCGATCTGGTAGTCAAAGGCGAAGTGCGTTCGAGTCCGGGCGCGCTGAATCACCAGCGGATCGAAGGGCGAGAGGATGTGCACCTTGCGGCTGACCCGGGGCGCTGAACCGAGCCGGGCTGCATCGACCCAGCGGCAAGAGCCGTCGCTCATCACCAGTTCTGCCAGCTCGCCGCTCGCCGTGCGGTCTTTGAGCTCAGCTTTGATGGCGTCCCTTAAGGGGGCGCTGCGCCGGAGATACCCGGCCTCGGGAACAGTCGTGCCGGCGTACAGCCGCAAGCCGTGATCGATCAGATGCCGGGCGTACTCGCGGTGCGTGGGTGCTCGGGTCACCGTGTTGCCTGGCAATACGCGTTCGGCCAGGTCATAGCGTTTGGCGAAGCCCCGGCGCTCGGCCACCATGAGGTCCCCCTGGAAGAACAGAATCTCCAGAGCCTGCTTGGCGGGCTTCCAGGCCCACCAGCCCCCGGGGCCACGCTGCCCTTCGAAATCGCTGGCCGCAAGCGGCCCTTCGGCCCGGATGCGATCGACAATTCTGCGCATGAGCTTGCGGTCCCGGGCACCGCGAAAGTGCATCTCTCCCCTGCGCACCGCGTCCATTCGGGGCCGCGCGAAGCGGTAATCGGACATGGGCAGGTAGGCTGCCGCGTGGAACCAGTATTCGAACACCTTGCCTTCGCGAACGAGATCGTCCAGCCACCGGGGCGCGTAACCGGGCACGCGGCTGCGGAGCACGTGATGATGGGCCCGTTCGACCACAGAGATGGTATCGATCTGCGAGTACCCGAGATGGGTCAGCGCTGCCAGGGCGCCGGCCTTGCCGCGCCCGTACGGGGCCTGCCGGTGCAGGCCCTGTCCCGCGATGATGGCGCGGCGCAGCCGGGCCTCCTGCTGTCTTGTGGCGGTTACGGCCACCGGTCAGACTCCGCGCTCGATCATTTGCGAGCAGCGAGAAATTTCTATGGTCAAAGTGTTGGCATCAGTCATTGGTTGGCTTGTGGTCGCGGCGAGCGCGCTGGCTGTCAGCCCGGACGCAGTTTACGGCAATGGCGGCATGGTCGCGTCGCGCTCCGCCATCGCTTCCCAGGTGGGGGCAGATATCCTGGAGCAGGGCGGCAACGCGATCGATGCCGCCGTGGCGACCGGCTTTGCGCTCGCCGTGACCCATCCGTCTGCGGGCAACCTGGGCGGTGGCGGATTCATGGTTATTCGCCTGGCGGACGGCACCCTCGTCGCCAACGATCATCGGGAGCGCGCGCCGAGTGCCGCGACCCGAGACATGTTCCTGGACGCGGAAGGACAGTTTGATGCCCGCCGATCAACGCTGACGCACCTGGCGTCCGGCGTGCCGGGCACCGTCGCAGGGCTGCTGGATGTGCTGGAGCGCTACGGCACCCTGTCCCGGCGCCAGGTGCTGGCGCCGGCTATCCGGTTGGCGACCCGGGGCTTCGAAATTGACCAGAGCCTGGCTCGCGATCTGCAGCGGCGCCTGCCTCAGTTCGAGCCCCACGCGGCGAGCCTGGCAGTCTTTGCCCGCGACGGAGCGCCCTATGCGCCGGGCGATGTGCTGGTGCAGAGAGATCTGGCGAAAACGTTGCAGCGCATCAGCCGCAAAGGGCGTGCAGGTTTTTACGCGGGGCGCACCGCCGAGTTGCTGGTTGCGGAGATGCAGCGCGGGGGCGGGCTGATCAGCGCCGCAGACCTGGCCAGCTACCAGAGCGTCTGGCGGGCGCCGATCCGCAGTACCTATCGCGGCTACGAGATTGTCGGCATGCCGCCGCCGTCATCCGGCGGCGTACTGATCGCGCAGATGCTCAACATGCTCGAGCCCTATGACCTGAAGGGCTACGGCTTTGGCAGTAGCCCGCTCATGCATCTGCTGATCGAGGCCGAGCGGCGGGCTTTCGCGGATCGGGCTGAGCATCTGGGCGATCCGGACTTCTACCCGGTACCCATCGCGCAGCTGATCAGCAAAGACTACGCGCGGGCGCGTTTTGCTGACTTCGATGCGTCTCGCGCGACCCCGTCGAGCGAGATCGGGGCTGGATCCTGGCCCCGGGAAAGCCCGGACACGACCCACGCATCGTTCATGGATTCGGCGGGCAACGCGGTGGCTTACACCACGACTCTCAACCTGTCCTACGGGTCCAAGATTGTCGTTGCCGGGGCGGGCTTCCTGCTGAACAACGAGATGGACGATTTTTCCGCCAAACCGGACACGCCGAACGAATACGGCCTGATCGGTCGGGAAGCGAACGCGATCGAGCCGGGCAAACGCATGCTCAGCTCCATGTCGCCGACGATCGTGCTGAAAGACGGTGCGCCCTTGCTGGTGACCGGCTCCCCGGGCGGCAGCACGATCATTACCACGACCCTTCAGGTTGTGCTGAACGTGCTCGACCACGGCATGAGTCTGAGCGATGCGGTCGGGCAACCGCGTTTTCATCATCAGTGGCTGCCCGATCAGGTGATCTTTGAGCGCTACGGCTTTTCTCCCGACACGCTGCAGCAATTGCGGGACCTGGGTCACCAGGCCCTGATTCCGCTGCCGGCAGGCACGGGGCTGGGCGACGCCAATTCCGTCATGCTGCGCGACGGCGAGTTCGCCGGCATGGCCGACCCGCGCAATGCCGGCGGTGCGGCCGGGTTACTGCAGCCGGTGCTGGACGCAGCGGGCGCCGCGCAGGCGGCGCGACGATGACAGATCGCCAAACGCCAGAAGAACGCAACGGCTGGTTGTCCCGTTGGCAGGACGACCGCATTGCCTTCCACCAGCAGGACGTGAACCCCAAGCTCGCCGCCTACTGGCCGGAGCTGGGGCTGGGCGACGCCACGGTGTTCGTGCCGTTGTGCGGCAAAAGTCGGGACATGCGTTTTCTGGAGCAACACAGCCGCAAGGTCGTGGGCGTCGAGCTCGCCGAGGCGGCGGCGCAGGCGTACTTTGCCGACGGCGAGGAAGCGGCGGCAGCTGTGCAGGAAGGCGAGTTTCTGCGCCTGGCCGGGGCGGCAACCACCATCCTGTGTGGCGACTACTTCGCCCTGGAGCCGGCACAGCTTGCTGGCGCCACCGCAGCCTTTGATCGCGGCGCTCTCGTCGCGTTGCCCCCGGCGCTGCGAGCGGCCTACGTCCGCAAGCTGCGCAGCCTGCTGCCGGTGGGCGCAACGGTGTTGCTGCTGGCGCTCGACTACGATCAGCAGGCCATCGACGGACCGCCCTTTGCTGTTGGCGCAGAGGCGCTGCGGCAGTGCTTTGCGGGCGTTGCGCTGTTCGAATGCCTGGAGCGCAACGATGCCGCGTCGGCGCCCTCGCGCTTTGTCGACGCCGGTATCCCGGTGGTCAGCGATGCGGTTTACCGCATCGTTCTCTAGCGGCGGGGCGCGCAGCTGGGGGCAAAGAATTTTCTTTCAAGGCCTTTAAAGCCGGTGTTTCGAGCCTATCTATCGGGTGTCGCAACGATTCATGGCCCGATGGGCGGGCCCTGTAACACCCCATGGAGGCGAACATGACGACAGTAACCCGATGGAATCCTTTCCGAGAGTTCGACGAGCTTTTTGCCCAGTTCGGCGCGGTGCCCGCGGCCTCGCAGCGCGGCACGGCCCGCAGCGCCTGGGTGCCGCCAGTCGATATCAGCGAGACCGACACGGCCTACCTGATCGAGCTCGACATTCCGGCCGTGCCGATCGACGCGGTCTCCGTTCAGGTCAAAGACGGGCTGCTGAGTATCAGCGGTGAGCGCCGGCAGGAGCGTGCCGTCAGCGAAGGCGAAGACAGCGAGCCAGCCAGCCGCCGGCACCGTGTGGAGCGCCAGTACGGCAGCTTTGCCCGGAGCTTTCAGCTGCCGGAGGACGCGGACGAGGAGCAGATCGATGCAGCCGCGCGCGATGGCGTGCTGACTCTCTCCGTGGCCAAGCGCGAGAAGGCTGCGCCCCGCAAAATCGAAGTCAAAGTCCACTAACCGAAGGTATGCCCGGGCGCTGCCAGGCGCCCCGGGCTCCGTCGATACGCGCGCTCGGGTTGTGTGGATTGACGGGCGAGCTCAGGTGCGCAGGGGGTAAAGTGCCGGCCCGCTGGGCTTGGGCGGCGCCTGACTCGTGGCGAGGAAATGATCTGGCCATCCACGGAGCGGCCCTTTAATCTGCCCGGGTCCTATCCGTTGGCCCCCCTGTGACCACCGAAAATCCAACGTCTCTGCGCGAATACGTGCGGATCATCATCTTCGAAGCAGAGACGCCGGCCGGGGCGGCCTTCGACGTGGCGCTCATCATCGCCATCCTTCTCAGCGTGGCGGCCGTCATGCTCGATACGGTGCCGTCTGTGCATGCCAGCTACGGCAGCGCCCTGTACATCGCGGAATGGATTTTCACGATTTTCTTTCTGGCGGAGTACGTGGTCCGGCTCTGGTGTATCCGGGAGCCCCGGGCCTACGCGCTCAGCTTTTTCGGCATTGTGGATTTGCTGTGCATTCTGCCGTCGTTCGTTGGCCTGTTCTGGGCCGGTGCCCAGAACCTGCTGGTGATTCGTATTTTGCGCGTGCTGCGGGTGTTTCGCGTGTTGCGGATGGTTCGCTATGTGAGCGAGGCCAATCTGCTGCTGGACGCGATGCGCGCCAGCATTCGCAAAATCATCGTGTTCATCAGCACCGTGCTGGCGCTGGTGGTGATCTTTGGCTCTCTCATGTACGTCATTGAGGGCTCGGTGAACGAAGGCTTCAGCAGCATTCCCCGCAGCGTCTACTGGGCGGTGACGACCCTCAGCACCGTTGGCTACGGCGACATCACGCCGATCACGCCGCTCGGCAAGACCATGGCGACCCTGGTCATGATCATGGGGTACGGGATCATCGCCGTGCCCACGGGCATCATTACCCTGGAGATGAACGAAGCGCATCGCCGCCGCGCGAATACCCGCGTGTGCGGGGACTGCAGCGCCGAAGGCCATTCCCGCGAGGCAACCTTTTGCTGGCGCTGCGGCAGCCACCTCTACCGCAAGCCCAAGGAGCGCGTGGAGCCGGGCCTGGTGGAGCTGCCTGGCGATCAATCACCGAACGGGTGATCGAGCTGCGCAGCAGATCGAGCTGCGAAGCAGATCAGGCTGCGCAGCAGATCAGGCTGCGAAGCAGATCAGGTCGCAGAGCGTCCCGCCCGCAGCGGGT
>CAZXIJ010000014.1:38315-51160 GCA_964640725.1 uncultured Pseudomonadales bacterium
AGCAGATCAGGTCGCAGAGCGTCCCGCCCGCAGCGGGTAGACCGCCAGGGCTGCCAGGGCGTACAGCACAAAGGTCGCCATAAACGCCGGGTCGTAGGTCCCGAATCGGTCGTACACGTAGCCTGCGATCGGCACCCCCAGGATCTGAATGGGCAGCATGGTCGGGCGCATCAGGCCCATGACGCGCCCGAAGCGCTCGCGGCCGAACAGCCGCCCCACCAGCGCGCCCTGGAGCGGCACGACGCCGCCCATGCCGAAACCGAAGATCGAGGCGCCAATCGCGAACATCCATAAGGTCTCCACCTGGAACATGCCGATCTGGCCCGTCGCCTGGGCCAGCGCCGCCAGCCAGAACGCCTTGCGGCCGGACCAGCGGTCCGCCAGCCAGCCGATGGTCAGCTTGCCGAGCACCCCGAAGCCGGCGCACAGGGACAACATCAGCGACGCCTGGGTCAGCGACAGGCCCGCATCGGTCAGCCGCGGCACCATGTGCGTGAGCGTTGCGCTCATGCAGCAGAGCAGGAACGACAGGCCCAGGGCCAGGGTCCAGAAATCCCGGGTGCGCAGCACCCGTTGCTGGACCGGCTGCGGGCGCATCGGCGCCGGCTGAGCGGGATCGTGGAGCTCGGGCAGCGCCCCGTCAGGCAGCAGCCCGACGTCCTCCGGGCGCGAGATCACCATCTTCAGCACGACGGGCGTCACGATACACAGCGTAAACAGACCATAGACCACGAAGGCTTCGCGCCAACCCACGGAGTCGATGATGAGAGCGGTGATGAACGGCATGACCACCCCGGACAGGGAGATGCCGGTCGCGGCAATGCCGAGCGCCGTGCCGCGCCGCCGGTCAAACCAGTTGGACACCAGCTTGGCGGTGGCCAGGCCGCCCATGGCGCCGGCGCCGAAGCCGATAAACCCGCCCAGCACCAGGTAGAACTGCCAGGCGGTCGAGACCTGGGACAGGCCCAGGAAACCGATGCTCATGGATATCGCCCCGGCGGCGATGATTCGCCGCAGCGGGAAGCGGTCCAGGGCCCGGCCGATGAAAGGCGCGAGCAGGGCGCCCACGACCTGGGTGATGGTCAGACCGATGGCCACGCCGAGTCGCGAATCGCCAAACTCCGCCGCGACGGACTTGAAGAACACTCCGTAGGAATAGAAAAAGAAGCCAACGGCCACGAAGTCCACGAAAAAGGCCACGGTGACCATGCGCCAGCCCAGATACCGGGTCTTGGTTCCGGAGGCGCCGGAGACATCGGGGGACGGCTTGTGGACGGTCGAACTCAGGGGAACCAGCTGCGCAGGGCTTGGCGACGGGGGCGGCATGGTACTCCGTCGGGCTGCGCGAGGGGGTGATTCGGGGCAAAATGTGGGCCCTTTGATCGCGGGCCCTGCCATGAGCAACGACAGTTTCAAGACGCGGAAGACACTGACCGTGGGCGACCACCGCTACGACTATTTCAGCCTGCCAGCCGCCGAGGCAGCCGGTCTGGGCAGCGTGGCAAAGCTGCCCATGACCATGAAGATCCTGCTCGAAAACCTGCTGCGCTGCGAGGACAACGTCAGCGTCAAGGAAGCCGATATCCGCGCCGTCGCAGGCTGGGCGGACAGCGCGCCGGCCGCCGAAGAAATCGCCTTTCGCCCGGCCCGGGTGCTGATGCAGGACTTTACCGGCGTGCCGGCAGTTGCGGACCTGGCTGCCATGCGTAGCGCTGTGGTCGCCGCTGGGCACGATCCGGACCTTATCAACCCGCTGTCGCCGGTGGATCTGGTGATCGACCACTCGGTCATGGTGGACGAGTTCGGCGATGACGACGCCTTCGATGCGAACGTCGAGCTCGAAATGCAGCGCAACGGCGAACGTTACCGGTTCCTGCGCTGGGGCCAGACCGCCTTCGACAACTTTCGCGTGGTTCCGCCGGGCACCGGCATCTGTCACCAGGTCAATCTGGAGTACCTGGCGAAGGCCGTTTGGACCAAATCCGTGAACGGCACCACCGTGGCCTATCCCGATACGCTGGTCGGCACGGACAGCCACACCACCATGATCAACGGCCTGGGCGTGCTGGGCTGGGGCGTGGGCGGCATCGAAGCCGAGGCGGCCATGCTCGGCCAGCCGATCTCCATGCTGGTGCCCGAGGTGGTCGGCTTCAAGCTCACGGGCCGGTTGGCGGAGGGCGTCACCGCCACGGACCTGGTGCTGCGCGTGGTCGAGATGCTCCGCGCCAGGGGCGTGGTTGGCAAGTTTGTCGAGTTCTTTGGCCCCGGACTGGTCGACCTGCCGCTGGCGGATCGCGCCACCATTGCCAACATGGCGCCGGAGTACGGCGCGACCTGTGGCTTCTTCCCCATCGACGGCGAGACCATCAGCTACATGAAGCTGTCTGACCGGCCGGCGGAGACGATCGAGCTGGTCGAGGCCTACGCGAAAGCCCAGGGGCTCTGGCGCGAGGACGATGCCGACGACGCCACCTACACGGACACGCTCGCCCTCGATATGGGGACCGTAGTGCCGTCCCTGGCGGGCCCCAAGCGCCCGCAGGACCGGGTGGCCATGACCGACCTGGGCCGTGCCTTTGACGAGGCCCTGGAACTGCAGGGCAGGGCGGGCAGTGCCCACCAGCGCGTGCCGGTGCCCGGCAAGGATTACGACCTTGGCCACGGCGACGTGGTGATCGCCGCCATCACCTCCTGCACCAATACCTCCAACCCGGCGGTCATGCTCGGCGCCGGGCTGGTGGCCGAGAAAGCGCTGGCCAGGGGCCTGAAGGTGAAGCCCTGGGTCAAGACGTCGCTGGCGCCGGGGTCCAAGGTCGTCACCGAGTATCTGGAAAAGGCGAAGCTGCAGGACGCGCTCGATGACCTCGGCTTCAACCTGGTGGGCTACGGGTGCACAACCTGTATCGGCAATTCCGGGCCGCTGCCGGAACACATCAGCGCTGCCATTGCCGATGCTGATCTGGTGGTGGCGTCCGTGCTGTCGGGCAACCGCAACTTCGAAGGCCGCGTGCACCAGGAAGTGCGCACCAACTGGCTGGCCTCGCCGCCGCTGGTGGTGGCCTACGCGCTCGCCGGCACCACGCGCATCAATCTCGCCCAGGACCCGATCGCGCAGGACGCTGACGGCCAGGACGTGTTCCTGAAGGACATCTGGCCGTCTAACCGGGAGATCGCCGACGCGGTGTCCAAGGTGACCTCGGACATGTTCGATCGCCAGTACGCGGACGTGTTTACCGGGCCAGAGGCCTGGCGCGCCATTGATGTGTCCAGTGGCGGCACCTACGGCTGGGAAGCATCCACCTACATCAAGCAGCCGCCGTTCTTTTCCGTGGGCGATGACCACGAGGAAGGGGCCGAGGTCAGCGGCGCCCGGGTGCTGGCGGTGCTGGGCGATTCCGTGACGACGGATCACATCTCGCCGGCGGGCGCGATCCAGCCCGATAGCCCCGCAGGCCAGTATCTGCAGCAGAACGCGGTGGACGTGAAGGACTTCAACAGCTACGGCTCCCGCCGCGGCAACCACGAGGTCATGATGCGCGGCACCTTTGCCAACATTCGCATCAGGAACGAGATGGTGCCGGGCAAGGAAGGCGGCTACACCGTGCACATTCCGAGCGGTGACGAGCTGAGCATCTTCGACGCGGCCCAGCGCTATCAGAGCGAAGGGACGCCGCTCGTCGTGTTCGGCGGCAAAGAGTACGGCACCGGCTCCAGCCGCGACTGGGCGGCCAAGGGCACGCGGTTGCTGGGGGTCAAAGCCGTTGTGGTCGAGAGCTTTGAGCGTATTCACCGCTCCAACCTGATCGGCATGGGCGTGCTGCCGCTGCAGTTCAAGGCGGGAGAGGGGCGCGCGAGTCTCGGTATCGACGGTGACGAGATCGTCGATATCCGGTTGGCAGACGGCGCCACGGAGCTGGCGCCGGGGCAGGAACTGGTGGTCACGGTCCAAGACGACAGCGGCACGCGGGAGGCCCGGGTTGTGAGCCGCCTCGACACAGAGAACGAGATCGCCTACTTCAAGAGCGGCGGCATCTTGCAGTACGTGCTCAACAACCTGGTCGCCGAGGCTTCCTGAACGGCTGATCGGCCGCGCAGCGTCTTGGCCCCGGGGCGGAGCGCTGCGCCACAGAAAAAGCTGTGCGCGAGCGCACCTTTTTGGCCGGGACGGCCGCAAGCTGCAAAAAATCGAGAGCTGTTTGCCATTGCCTTTGGCAGACATTGTCTACACTGGTCAGGTGAGTGTCGCGCGCTCGCGGGCACAGACCCGGGGGGCGACGCGACTGTGTGCCACTGCCATGACCGAGCTGTACCCGACCGTGATTTCCCGAGATGAATCCCGCCTCATTGCCCGAGAGCTGCACAACCGTGCGCGCCGCGAAGCGCCGGCGATGCCCGACGGGCTCACCGTGCCCGAGCCCTTGACCCGCGCCGCGGATACCGCGAGCGCTGCGGCGAATGATCCGGGCGCGGCCGTCGATTTGTCGGTGCCGGGCCGCACGCTGGTGCGCAATCGCGCGACCCGTCACGCGCCGGCCTGAACGGCCAGCGTTCCCCTTACAGGTACATGGTCGCCAGCAGCCAGCTGAGCGTGACCCACATGAGCAGTGTCAGCGGCACGCCGACCCGTACGAATTCCGAAAAGGTGTAGTTGCCGGCACTCATGACCAGCAGGTTGGTTTTGTAGGCCATGGGCGTCGCAAAGCTCATGTTGGCCCCGAACAGAACGGCGAGCACGAAGGGTTCCGGAGGCAGGGCCAGCTGGTTGGCGATGCCGATGGCAATCGGCGTGCCGATGACCGCGGCGGCGTTGTTGGAGACCACGTTGGTGAGCACGGCCAGCATCAGCATGAGTGCTGACAGAATGCCTGCCGGGGGCAGGGCCTGGGTGACGGCAAGGAACACCTGGGTGATGTATTCCGTGGCCCCGGTCAGCATCAACGACTGCCCCAACGCCAGGCTGGCCACCACCACGAAAAACACGCTGGGGCTGACCGCGCGCAGGGCGGCCTCCAGGGAGATGCAGCGAGTGGCGAGCAGCAGGACGCAGCCCACCACAGCGCTGACGGCAATCGGCATGATCCCAAAGGCGGCGGCGGTCACGACGGCAATCAGAATGGCCAGCGCCGGCAGCGCTTTCTCGGTCTTTGGCAGGTCTACGGTGGCGTCCAGCACCACAAAGTCCGTGCTGCGCTTGATGGAGCTGATCTGGTCTGCGGGACCCTGAACCAGCATGACGTCACCGGTTTGCAGCACCACCTGCTGGATTTCCTCTTTGGCGTGCCACAGGTCCTTATCGCCCCGGTGCAGAGCCAGGACGACCAGCTGATACTTGTCCAGAAAGCGCGCGTTGCTGAGCGTGGTGCGATCCAGGCTCGAGCCCTGAACCACAGCGATCTCAGCCAGAATCTGATTCTCGGCGCTGAGTGGATGCTCCTCATCGACGCGCGTTTCGCCGGAATACAGCTGGGCTTTCAGGGCTGATTCGTAGGTCTTGAGGTTGGAAGGGGTGTCCCGCACCCGCAACCGGTCGTCTGCCTGGAGCACGACATCCGGGAACGGCATGATGAAGTTGCTGCCGCGGCGCACCCGCACCACGCGCATATCGCCGCCGGTCAGCGCCGCGGCGTCGCTCAGGGTCTTGCCGACGGCTGGCGAGCTTTCCGGCAGGCGCAGGCGAGCATTGAACAGTCGGGCTGAAGCGTCCTGCAGCGACAGCTCGCGCGGCGGCAGCATGCGCGGCGCAATCAGCCACAGGTAGAGGATTGCGACGCCGGCGGCGATGGCGGCGGGCTTGGCGAAGTCGAACATGCCGATCTGCGGCAAACCCAGGTCGTGCGCCACGCTGACCACGAGCAGGTTGGTGCTGGTACCGATGGACGTCGCCATGCCGCCGACCAGGGTTGCAAAGCCCATGGGCATGAGGACGCCGGAAGGCGAGCTGTTGGTGCGCAGGCAGACGCTGATCAGGATGGGCAGCAACAGCACCACGATCGGCGTGTTGTTCACGAACGCCGAAAGCACGCCGCCGACCACCAGCGTCAGCAGAAAGGTCAGCCACTGGGAGCGCGCCCAGAGCAAGCCAAGGGCCCGGCCGACGGGTTCCAGAGCCCCGGTGAGCACCAGCCCTTGCCCGAGAATCATGAGCGCGCAAACCGCAATCAGCGCTTCGTGGCCAAAGCCTTCGAACAGCATCTCCGGGTGCACTGCGGGATGTTTGAACAGCGCAAAGCCGGCAAGGAGCGTGGCCAGCAGCCCCAGGCTCGTCATTTCCAGCGGAATGCGGTCCCGGGTGAACAGGTACAGGGCAACGACCGTCAGCAACATGCAGGCGATCGCGTGGGGATCCGGCAGGCCCGGAAATGCCAGCTCAGCGGCAACGGGGGCGGTCTGTGCGTTCACAGCTTGGGAGTTCCGCTGGGGGCTGGGGGAGCGATCATAAGCCTTCGCCGGCGTATCGCCATCAGCGAATTTCGTTCGGGTCGACGGCGAGCGTTTCGATCAGCTCGTCGATCGACGCGATCTGTCGCTGCCGCCAGCTGGTCTGGTAGTCGTTGGGATCTGCATCGTCCGGCCGCTCTTTGAGGGCGCGCAGCTCTTCGCTCAGCTTGGCGCGCTGGGCTCGAAGATCTTCGACGCGCGCGGCCAGAGCTGCCTTGTCGAACATCAGACGCTCGGCGTCGACCTGGTCTTCGACCTGCTCCGGCTGGTAGCTGCGCTTGGGAATGAACACCTGCTCCGGGGGCAGTGGCCGCTGGTTCATGAAGCCGGGCGAGACGATCTCGATGCCGTCGCCGTGCAGCCGGTCGAGGATCTTGGAGTGCAGCTCTGACCGCTTGCTGACCATCGCCCGGACGTCCTTCAGGAAGCCGCTGACCCGGTAGCTGATGGCGAAATCGCCGAGGCTGGTGATTTGCACGAAGGCATCGTCGAGGGCGGCGTCTGCGGCGGCGGCGTTCAGGGCCTCGCGAACGCGCTGCCGGTGCACGTCGTAGCCGAGGGACACCTCCGCAGAAATCAGGGTGCCGGAGGCGCGCACCACCTGTACCGGCTGGTTGATGAGGTACAGGTTGGGCAGCGTGACCAGGTCCCGGTCCTGGCTCTGGATCTCGGTGTGCAGCAGGGCGGTCTCGGTCACCCGGCCAAAGTGCTCCCCAACTCTGACAAAGTCGCCGGCGCGAAAGCTCGACACCGACCGCAGCATGAAGCCGGCCATGGCGTTGCTGACGAAGGTGGTGGATGCCAGGCCCAGCACGCCGGTCAGCAGCAGGCCGAACAGGCTCAGGAGTTGGCCCCGGGTGTCCGTGGGCAGCGGTACGGCCAGGGCCAGCACCACAAAGGCGAGCAACACGATCGCCACCTGAGTGAGCTGGCGGCGAACCCGGGTTTCCGGCTCGTCCGGGATCAGTCGCCGAACGGCAAACAGCACGCCGCCGGTGGCCAGCAGAATCATGGCGACCGGCAGGATCCACAGAGCGATCACGTTGAGAGCGGGCATCCGGCCATTGTACCTGTCGTCCCTGCTCGCTTGCATTAGACCCGTCCCACCTTAAGATGCGGCGCTGACGACCCGGAGAATGACGCGATGTCTGCGCACGAACACAGCGGCGACCAGGCGGTAGACGAGCTCTACCGTATCCGCCACAGCCTGGCTCACGTCCTCGCACAGGCCGTGCTGGAGCTGCGCCCCGGGAGCACCCTGGGCTTTGGGCCGCCCATTGCCGACGGGTTCTACTACGACTTCATCCTGAGCGAGCCGCTGACCGAGGAGGACTTTCCCGAGCTGACCCGCCGCATGAAGAAAATCCTGAAAAAGGGGCAGCGTTTTGACTTCGAAGAGCTGCCCGCGGCCGAGGCGCTGGCTCGCATTGACGAGATGGGCGAGCCCTACAAGCGCGAATACGGCGCCGAGCTGATCGAGAAGAACGGCCTGGCGGGCCTGTCTTTCTACCGCAACGGGCCTTTTGTCGACATGTGCGAAGGCCCGCACGTCGAGAACACCAAGCAGATCGCCCGCGATGCCTTCAAGCTGCGCAGCGTGGCCGGCGCCTACTGGCGCGGCAACAGCGACAACGTGATGATGACGCGTATCTACGCCTGGGCCTTCGCCAGCAAAGAAGATCTGGATGCCCACATCGAGGCCTGGGAACTCGCCCAGCAGCGGGACCACAAGAAACTCGGACGCGAGCTGAAGCTCTTCACCATCGATAACGATATCGGTCGCGGCCTGCCATTATGGCTGCCGAACGGCATGGTGCTGCGCGAAGAACTCGAGAAGCTGGCCAAGGAGCTGGAGTTCGAGGCCGGCTACGATCGGGTCGCGACGCCCCACCTGGCGAAGGAATCTCTGTACTACGAAACCGGACACCTGCCGTACTACAGCGAAGGTATGTATCCGCCCATGGCGGTGCTCGAGCAGGCCGAGGACGAGGCCGACGCCGAGCAGGCGCCAGAGGTGAAGGAGGCTTACCGGCTGCGGCCCATGAACTGCCCGCACCACCACAAGATTTTCTCCTCGGAACCGCGCAGCTACCGGGACCTGCCGCTGCGCTTGGCGGAGTACGGCCAGGTCTACCGCTTCGAGGAGTCCGGGGGCGTCAGCGGCCTGGTGCGCGTGCGTGGCATGTGCATGAACGACGCCCACATCTACTGCACGCGCGAGCAGATCAAGGACGAGTTCAAGGCCGTTATGGCCATGTACGACAAAGCCTACGGCGTGCTCGGATTGAGCAACTACCGCATCCGCCTGTCGCGCTGGGACCCGGAAGATCCCGACGGCAAGGACAAGTACGTCGATAACCCGCCGGCCTGGGCGGAGTCCGAAGCCATGCTGGCCGAGGTTCTGGACGAGCTGGGCATCGAGTTTGTCGAAGGGCCGGGCGAGGCGGCGTTCTACGGCCCGAAGCTGGATTACCAGTTCCAGACCGTGACCGGCCGCGAAGAAACCGTGTCAACGGTGCAGCTGGATTTTGCGGTGCCGCCGCGCATGGACCTGAAGTACAAGGGCTCCGACGGCGAGGAGCATGTGCCCTACTGCATTCACCGCGCGCCCTTCAGCACCCACGAGCGGTTCGTGGCCTTTCTGATCGAACACTTTGGCGGCGCGTTCCCGACCTGGCTGGCACCGTTGCAGGTGCAGGTGCTGACGGTTTCAGACCAGTTTGACGATTACGGCAAGGCGCTGGTGGCCCGGTTGCGCAGGCACATGGTGCGAGCAGAGCTGGCGCGCTCCAACGACACCGTGCCCAAGAAAATTCGTGAGGGCACCACGCGCAAGATTCCAAACCTGCTGATTGTCGGCGAGCGGGAGCGGGACGAGGGGACTGTGACCTTGCGACGCTACGGTCATCGGGAGCAGCACACGCTGACGATCGATGCTTTCGAGGCCGCGCTGCTGAGCACCATCAACGATCGCGCGCTGGCTTTCCAGCTGCCCGAGACGGTCTGAGTTGTCGGGCGCGTCGTCCGGCGCGCCGAAAGCCTACTGTATAGCCGTGTCGCTACGCGCGCCGCTGCGCTCGGCGACAGCCACGGAACGGCTCAGCTCGAGGTAGTCGAGCAGCACGTGGCCGCTTTCGCGCAGGAGCGGATCTTCCAGCGGATCTTCGTCGGTCTCCTCCGCTTCGGCCGCATCGGCTTCGTCATCCAGCTCGTCCAGGTCCGCCAGCAGAGGCTCGCCCTTGGCTTTGCGCAGCTGATTTTCCAGGGCCAGGCGCCAGGCGTCTTCCGAAGCCTTTTCCTGCCGGCGCTCAGCTTCGTTCAGAGAGATGTGGGTGCGTTCGCCGTTCTCTTTGTTCTTGGCCATCAGCGCCCGCAGGTAGACGAAGTCCGGATCGGTTTCGACGCGTACCTCGTGGCGCTGATTGAGCAGGTTCAGCACCGGCTGCACCTGGTTACTGCGTGGGTACACGGCGGGCTGGATAACGTCCCAGGGCAGGGCGTCGTCGAGCGCGCTCTCGCCAATGCGGTCGGTGTCATACAGCTCCGGGAAAGCCACATCGGGAATAACGCCCTGGTGCTGGGTGCTCTGGCCGGAGATCCGGTAGAACTTGGCAGCGGTTACCTTGAGCTGCCCCCGGTTGAGCGGGATCAGGGTCTGCACGGTGCCTTTGCCGAAGGTCTGGCTGCCAATGACAACGCCGCGCTCGTAGTCCTGAATCGCGCCGGCGAAGATCTCTGAGGCTGATGCCGAGAGGCGGTTGACCAGCACGGCCAGGGGCCCGTCCCAGGCGACCTTGTCGTCATTGTCGGAGTAGACGCTGGCGCGGCGGCGCGCCGCTTTGACCTGCACCGTGGGGCCAGACTTTATGAACAGGCCGGTCAGCGAGTCAGCCTCTGTCAGGGAGCCGCCGCCGTTGTTGCGCAGGTCCATGACGATACCGTTGACGCCGTCCGCCTTGAGCTCTTCGATCAGGCGGGCCACATCGCGGGTGGTGCTCTTGTAGTTGGGATCGCCACGCTGGCTGGCCTTGAAGTCAGCATAGAACGTTGGCACTTCGATGATGCCGATCTTGTAGTCGCTGCCGCCACGCTTCAGGGTCAGCAGCTTCTTCTGCGCGGCCTGTTCCTCAAGCTGTACGGCGTCACGGGTGATTTGCACGATGCGGGTGGTGGCGCCCTCGTCGTCGGGCTGTACTTCGAGCCGCACGATGCTGCCTTTCGGGCCGCGAATCATCTCGACGACATCGTCCAGGCGCCAGCCGACGACGTCGATGAGGGGGCCATCTTCGCCTTGCCCCACACTCAGGATGCGATCTGATGGCTTGACCTGACCGGTCTTGTCAGCGGGGCCGGCGGTGACCAGACGAACGATGGACGTGTAGTCATCTTCGCTGCGCAACACAGCGCCGATGCCTTCCAGCGACAGCGACATGTTGATATTGAAGTTCTGCGATGTTCGCGGCGAGAAGTATTGCGTATGCGGGTCGTAGATGCTCGCGAAGGAATTGATGTAGAGCGCGAAGGCGTCTTCAGCCTTGGTCTGCTTGGTTTGCTTGAGGCGGTTCTTGTAGCGCTTGGTCAGCAGTTCCTGGATCTCATCCAGGGGCTTGCCGTTGAGCTTCATGGACAAGGCCGCAGCGCGCAGGCGCTGGTTCCATAACGCATCCAGGGCCTTCTCGTCTTTTGCCCAGGGCGCTTCTTCGCGATCGATCAGCAGCGCGTCTTTGGCCTCGAACAGGGTGTCGTCCAGGGGCTTGTTAAGCGCTTCGAGCATATATTCGAGCCGCTCCACGACCCGGTCCTGGAACAGGTTGAACATCTCGAATGCCGGACGCAGGTTGCCGCGCTTCAGCGCGTCATCGAGCTTGTAGCGATAGCTGTCGAAGGTGGCGACATCGGCAGCGGTGAAGTATGAGCGGGCGCTGTCGAGGGTGTCGAGATAGTTGTCGAAGATGTGGCTCGACAGATCGTCGTCAATCTTCTTTTCCAGGAAGTGCGCATGGCGCAGTTGCTCGAGAATAGTCAGGCTGGTACGCGGATGGATGTCGAGCGGCGACACCGACTTCCACACAAAGTCCGTTGGGTCCATGCCCGCAGAACCGAGCACGGGCGGTGGTTTCGGCGCCGTGCTGGCCGTATCTGCCGGAGCGGGCGGTGCAGCCGGTGCAGCGGCCTCGACATCGGCCCGGGCGGCAGTGCCGAGCCCGGCAAGCAGCAAGCCGGCCAGGAGCATCGCGCTGAAGCGCGGCGCCCGATGTGTGGTGGGTGAAGCGGGTGCAGCGATTACTGCGACAGCACGTTCCATCTAATCTCTTGCCTCTCTTTGGCTCGCCGCCCTGAAGGTGGCTTGCAACCGGTCTTCCGAAGGTACCCGGTTATGTCCAGTTTGGTCGCTCGCGACGGCACGCGCTGCGTCCCAGTCGCCTCTTTGGACCGTGCTGCAGCAGATTTGCTCCCGACCGGCCTTGGTCTCGCGCTGTGATCGTTCGCTGCGGGCTGTTCGCGGTCGGATTCGCGGCTCTGATGGCCTGATTGTCCTGTAAGATGCCCCCAAGCATCACGGCCAGAATGTAACCCGGTCGTGAACCGATGAGCAATCAAGGATTTCAGGCGCTTATGAGGATTAGAGCAAATAATTTGCGTAGTATTTTGGCCCCGTCGGCGGCACTGCTATTGGTGCTGGCAGCGGGCTGTGCCAAGCCCGCCGCGACGACCCCGGCTGCGGCGGAGCCTGCGCTGGACCTCAGCTCTGACGGCGCCAAGGCCAGCTACACGCTGGGCTACGGCACCAGCGACGATCTTAAAACGCGCATGAACGAAGATTTTGACGGCGCTGCCTTCATGGCTGGCGTTCAGGATGCGATCAGCGAAGCCACGCCTCAGGTCACGCAGGAAGAAGGACGGCGGACCCTCGGCGCGATCGGCGAGAAGGCGCGGGCCGCAGCGGTTAAGGCTGCAGAAGCCAACACGGAAACCGGCAAAACCTTTCTGGCAGAGAACGCCAAGGTCGAGGGCGTGACCGTCCTCGAGTCAGGCTTGCAGTACCAGGTCCTGACGGAAGGCGAGGGCGATTCCCCCGGACCGACCTCGACCGTGACCACGCACTACGAAGGCAAGTTGATCGACGGTACGGTGTTCGACAGCTCCATTGAGCGCGGCGAGCCGACCAGCTTCCCCCTCAACCGCGTGATCCCTGGCTGGACCGAAGCGCTGCAGCTCATGAAGCCGGGCAGCAAGTGGCGGCTGTTCATTCCCTCGCAGCTGGCCTACGGCGAGCGGGCGACGGGCAGCATTCCGGCCAACTCGACCCTGATCTTCGAAGTCGAGCTGATCAGCGTCGATTCCTGATCGGGCGCAGCGGTCCTTTGGCGGCGGCCAAGCCACCCCATTCGGGGACCCGTCCGGGG
>CAZXIJ010000014.1:51260-92806 GCA_964640725.1 uncultured Pseudomonadales bacterium
CCCGAAAGAGCCCCCGAACGGGCGGCAGCCGGGTCGCCAGGACCGTTGTGCTGGGCACTGCCGCCCTGGCGGCCGGCCTCTACTGGCTCAGCAGCGAAGGCTGGCTCGACGGCGCAGAGATCGTCCGCTACCTGCTGGCGAGCCTGCTGTTCGTGGCGGTGCCCCTGGTCCTGGCGGCCGTTCTCGCGGTGATCCTGAGGGTGCTGCGGCGGCGCCGCTAGGCGGCAGGCACCCTACTGTGACTGCTGCTGCATCTGGGCCAGCTGCTCTGGCGTTGCCTCGGTCTGGTGCTCCGCCTTCCAGGTGCTGTATGGCATGCCGTACACACGCTCTCGGGCCGCTTCCATGGGCACGTTGACCCCGGCGTCCTGCGCCGCCGCGACGTACCACTTGGACAGGCAGTTGCGGCAAAAGCCCGCCAGATTCATCAGCTCGATGTTCTGCACGTCCTTGCGGCTGTCCAGATGCTCGAGCAAGCGCCTGAACACCGCCGCTTCCAGCGCCTGCTGCTGGTCTGCCTCGAGATCGATTGAAGCCATGGTCATATCCGCTGTGAGAAAGTTCGCGCCAGTGTGCGGCGGTGGCCGCACAGCCTGCAAGTCTGCGCGCGTGCAGGCTTGCGCGGGAGATCATTGAAGGAGATTGCCCATGGAAGCGCTCTTGACTCCAGAGGCACTGGTTGCCTTTGCGACCCTGACAGTGCTCGAGATCGTGCTCGGCATCGACAACATCGTGTTCATATCCATCCTGACGAATCGGCTCCCGGTGGCAGAGCAGCCCCGGGCACGGTTTCTGGGCCTGGCAGCGGCCATGGTGATGCGTATCGCATTGCTGCTGTCTCTGGCCTGGATCATGCGGCTGACCACGCCGCTGTTCACGCTGTTGGAACTCGAGATCTCTGGCCGCGACCTGATTTTGCTGGCCGGTGGCACGTTCCTGATCGCCAAGGCCACCCGGGAGGTCCACAACTCCCTCGAGGGCGACGAAGACGATCCGTCTGCGGGGGGGCGCACAGTCAGCTTTGTGGGCGTGCTGGCCCAGATCGCGCTGATCGACGTGGTCTTTTCCCTCGACAGCGTGATCACGGCGGTCGGGCTGGTCGATCAGATCCCGATCATGGTCGCCGCAATTGTGGTTGCGGTGCTGGTGATGATGGCGGCGGCAGGCACCATCAGCGGCTTTATCGACGAGCATCCAACCGTCAAGATGCTGGCGCTCACCTTCCTGGTACTGATCGGCGTCACGCTGGTGGCGGAGGGCCTCGATTTTCACGTCCCCAAGGGCTACATCTACTTCGCCATGGCGTTCTCCTTTGGCGTCGAAGTGCTCAACATACGCGCGCAGCGCAAGCGCAGGGCGAGCGTCAAGCTGCGCAAGGCGCAGCTCGGTGATCTGATCAACTGACCGCTTTGCGTGCCCGGCACGGGCGCGTCACAATAGGCCCAAGAATCGAGCCGGCCTCGCGCCCGCGCGCCAGGGGATCTCCGACTCCCCACCCCCGCAGCCACAAGATACGTTTCCTATGAAGTTCGTCGGCGCTACTGACCTTGGGCAGGTTCGCCTTGGCAATGAAGACAGTTACGGCTTTGATGCCGGTCGGCGGGTCGCCGTGCTGGCCGATGGCATGGGCGGGCTGAATGCGGGCGAGATTGCCAGCGCCGCAGCTGTTCGGGCGTTCCTCGAAGCGGTGCCCGAGCGCATGACCGGGCCCGATCTGGAACAGGCTGCGATGGAAGCGAATCGCAAGGTGTTCGAGATGAGTCGGGACAACACGGCGCTAGGCACCATGGGCACGACGCTGGTGGCCTGTGCCTTTGCGGCGCAGGAGTCCGGTGGGCAGTGGCTCTTTGCTCATATCGGCGATTCCCGCGCCTATCTGCTGCGCAGCGGCGAGCTGGAACGGGTGACCCGGGACCACAGCGTCGTGCAGGAGATGCTCGATCACGGCCTGCTGACCGAAACGGAAGCTGCCCGGGCGCCCAACCGGCACATCATCACCCGGGCCATTGGGCTGGAAGCGCAGGTGACCGCCGATATCATCGAGCTCGAGCAGCAGCCCGGCGACCAGATTCTGCTGTGCAGCGACGGTCTGTCCGATATGGTGTCTGAAGCCGATATGCTCGCCATCCTCACCACCGCAGAGGCGCCCTCGGTTGCTGCTGACCAGCTGATCGCCGCCGCCAACCGCGCCGGCGGCAACGACAACATCTCTGTGGTGCTCATTTCCTGAAGGCGTCTGTCTGTGACAACCGAACAACAATCTTCTGCCGCCCAAGGTCCTGTCGGGCAACGCATCGAAGCGGCTCTCGCGAACGCCTTTGCGCTTGACCACCTGCAGGTTGTGAACGAAAGCGGGCAGCACAACGTGCCGCCGGGCTCAGAAACCCACTTCAAGGTGGTGCTGGTGTCCGGCGCTTTTGAAGGACAAGCGCGCATCAGGCGTCACCGCGCGGTCAACGCCGTTGTGGCGGAAGAACTTGCAGGTCCCGTTCACGCGCTGAGCATTCATGCCTACACCCGCCCGGAATGGCACAGCCGTCACGGCAACGCGCCTTTATCGCCGCCTTGCTTCGGGGGCGAGCAGGCGAATCGCTGATTCCCATGTTGCACGTTGCGACTTTCTATCACTTCACGACGCTCGATGACCTGACATCGATGCGCGAGCGTCTGCTGGCCCTTGGTGGCCAGTTGGCCCTCAAGGGCACGGTGCTGCTGGCCCCGGAAGGGCTGAACGCCACGATCTGCGGGCCGCGCGCCGCAATCGACGAGTTTCTGACAAGTCTGGCAAGCGACGGTCGCTTTGGCGGCATGAGTGTCAAGTATTCCCGTGCGGCTGGCGACGCCCCTGTGTTTCTGCGGTTCAAGGTCAAGCTCAAGTCCGAGATCGTCACCATGGGCGTGCCGGGCGTCGACGTGCGCGAACACACGGCGGAACATGTCGCGCCGCAGGCGTTTAACACACTGCTGAACGATCCGGCGGTCGCCGTTCTGGATGTCCGCAATCGCTACGAGACCGAAATCGGTTCCTTTGCCGGCGCCGAAGATCCGGGAACGGCATCTTTTCGAGAGTTCCCGGAGTACGTCGCGGAGCGATTCGGCGCCGATCGAGACCAGCCTGTGGCCATGTTCTGCACCGGAGGGATTCGCTGCGAAAAGGCCTCTGCCTATCTGGTCGAGCAAGGGTTCACCAAGGTGTACCAGCTCGATGGCGGGATCCTGCGCTATCTGGAGGAGGTGCCCCAGGACGAGAGCCTGTGGCACGGGGACTGTTTTGTATTCGACCAGCGCGTGACCGTTGATCACGACCTGCAGCCGGGCGGGCACGTGCAGTGCTTCGCGTGTCGTCGCCCGGTCGCCGCCGCGGAGCTTTCATCGCCGCACTATCAGGAAGGGGTCAGCTGTCCCGCCTGCTTTGGCGAGAAGACTGAGGATGCTCGAGCGGCCTATCGGGAGCGCCAGCGCCAGATGGACCTGGCCAGCCACCGGGGCCGATCTCATCTTGGCCCGGAGGCACAGCCTGCCGACGACGCCGGCAGTGACTGAACCCTAGCGCTCGCGCAGCAGGGTCGCCAGGGGGCGCCAGATCGCGCGCAGCAGCAGCGGCTGGGCCTCGGCCGTGGGATGGATGCCGTCGGCCTGCATCAGGTTGCCGGCGAGGGCGATCTCTTCCAAAAACGCGTCGACCAGCGGTACGTCGTAGTCGTCCGCGAGGCGATCAAAGAGTCCGGTGAAGGCCCGGGTGTAGCGGGGGCCGTAGTTGGGCGGGATCTGCATGCCGACCAGGACGACCCGGGCGCCGGCGGCCTGGCTGGCTTCGACGATCGCGCGCAGATTTTTCTCGATGCGATCAACCGGATAGCCCCGCAGGCCATCGTTGCCGCCAAGCTCCACCACCAGGATATCCGGCTGGTGCGTTTGCAGCGCCTGATCGAGGCGCGCCAGGCCACCGCCGGTCGTCTCGCCGCTGATGCTGGCGTTGACGACACGATGTTCACTGCCCAGGCGATTCACTTCGGCCTCAAGCAACGCGACCCAGCCTTCGGCGCGTTGAATGCCGTATGCGGCGCTGATACTGTCGCCCAGAACCATGATGGTGGTGGGCGCCTGTACAGAGCCGGGCGCCAGCCGGGTGTCTTCTCCCAGTCCCTGCGGAATCTCGATTGCGGTTTCGGATCCGGTCCCGGGCGTCGCCGGCTCAGCCGGGAGCGTGACCGTTGCCGGGTCGCTGCAGCCCCACAGCAGGGCGAGCAGGGTCCAAAGCGCGGGCCGAAGCTTGTTGCCCCAGGCGGGGCTGCGTTGTTGTCTGCTCATAGCAGGAATTGTGGGCGAAGGCGTTGACCGACGCAAAGTGCGAACCTCCCAGCCAGAACGATAGACAGGTGCCATGCCATGCCAGATTCCCTGCCGGTTCCCGAGGCCTCCGCGCCAGCGCCGTCCGCTGCGAGCTCAGCGGACGAGCCAGCGGTCGCTCGCACGCAGGGAGTGGGCAAGGCCGTGCCGACGGCCGAGGGCGAGCTCAGAATCCTGCAAGATATCGATCTGGAAATCAGCGCTCGGGACACGCTGGCGATTGTCGGAGCCTCAGGCTCTGGCAAGACCACGCTGCTGGGCATCCTCGCGGGGCTCGATACGCCCACCAGCGGCCAGGTTTTCCTCGGCCCGCACGAGCTGACCGCGCTGGACGAAGAGCAGCGCGCGCTGGTGCGCGCTGAGCGGGTCGGGTTTGTGTTCCAGTCCTTTCAGCTGCTGGAAAGCCTGACCGCGCTGGAAAACGTCATGCTGCCGATCGAGCTGAAGCGCGGCAAAAACGTTCGAGCGCGGGCTGCGGCCTTGCTCGACAAGGTGGGCTTGTCGCCCCGGCTCGACCACTATCCGCGGCAGCTGTCTGGCGGCGAGCAGCAGCGCGTGGCCATTGCCCGGGCCTTTGCGACCGATCCGAGCATCCTTTTTGCGGACGAGCCCACGGGCAATCTGGATACCGCGACGGGCAGCCGGGTTATCGACCTGCTGTTCGAGCTCAACGCCGAGTTTGGCACCACCCTGGTCCTGGTCACCCACGATGCGCGCCTGGCGGCGCGCTGTGCCCGGCAGATCGAGATTGCCAGTGGCCGTATCGTTCGCGACGGACAGCCGACAGCGCCTGACTCCCTGGCGCCGGGCGAGGGCGCCTGACCGGTGGCGGCCGCCTCGGACAGCGCTGCGGCGCCCGTGCTCATGCCCCCGTCCCTCGGTCAGGCGCTGGCTCTGGCGCGGCGTTTGGCCTGGCGAGACTGGCGCAGCGGCGAGCTCCGATTGCTGTTCGCCGCGCTCATTGTCGCGGTCGCCTCGGTCACGGCGATCAGCCTGTTTGTGGACCGCCTGCAGCAGGCGCTGCTCGATGAGTCAGCTGACTTTCTGGCGGCGGATCGCTACGTCAGCAGTGCCCGGGCGTTGCCGGATGCCTACCGGGAGCAGGCCCGGGTCCTCGGCCTCGATAGCGCAGACACGCTGCTGTTTCCGAGCATGGTGTTCGGCGCGCAGGACCGCAACGCGCTGGCGAGCGTCAAGGCGGTCACCCCCGGCTACCCGCTGCGCGGCACGCTGGAGCGAAGCGAAGCGCCCTTTGTGGCGGGCACGGCAACGACCGACTTGCCGCAACCGGGAGAGGTCTGGGTCGAGAGCCGGCTGTTCCCCGCGCTCGGCATCGAGCTGGGCGATACCATTGATGTCGGCCTGGCCTCGCTGCGGGTCGCCGGCGTGCTGACCCGGGAGCCGGATCGTGGCGGCAGCATGTTTGATATGGGGCCGCGCGTCTTGATGCGCCTGGCGGACGTGCCGGCGACAGAGGTCGTGCAGCCCGGCAGCCGGCTGCGGTATCGGCTGCTCCTGCGCGGTGAAGAGGCGGCTTTGGCGGCCATGCAGAAAGCCCTGAACTTGCCCGAGGGGGATCGCTGGGTCGGCATCAAAGACAGCAGCCCATCGATTGGCGGAGCACTCAATCGGGCCGAGAGCTTTCTGTTGCTCGGGGGTCTGTTAGCCGTACTGCTGGCAGGCATTGCGGTTGCCCTGGCGGCACACCGCTATGCGCGCCGCCACTTCGATCACGTGGCCGTGCTCAAAACCATCGGCTCCACGCCCTCCCAGATTCTCTGGAGCTACACGGCTGTGCTGCTGCTGGTGGCCGCCTTTGCCGTGCCCCTGGGGCTGCTGGTGGGCTATCTGCTCCACGCGCTGATCGTGTGGGTGCTGCAGTCCCTGTTACCGGTCGCGCTGCCTGCGCCCAGCCTCGCGCCGTACGTGCTCGGCACCGTGACGGGATTGATTTGCGCGGTCGCCTTCGCCTTGCCCGCATTTCTGCATCTGCGCGGCGTGTCGCCCATGAACGTGATTCGCCGCGATTTTGGCGCGGCGCCGCCGTCGCGTTACCTGAGCATGGGCTTCGCCGCGGCGGGGATCCTCGCGCTGCTGATCTGGTACACGGGCAGCCTGGCCCTGACCCTGTGGACGCTCGGGGTCGCCGCGCTGGTGTTGCTGGTTTTTGGAGGCCTGGCCTTCGCGTTGCTTCGGGGCAGCAGGGCCCTGGGCACACAGGCGGGCAGCCAGTGGCGCTTTGCGCTGGCCAGCCTGCAGCGCCGACGCCTGGAAAACACCAGCCAGATTCTGATCTTCGGCCTGGCGCTCATGCTGCTCCTGATGTTGGTGCTGTTGCGCACGGCTCTGCTGGAAGAGTGGCAGCAGCAGATTCCGGAAGACGCGCCGAACCATTTCGTCATCAACATCGGGCCAGACGAGATGGCGGCCTTTCGCGGTCGCCTGACCGCCGCCGAGGTTCCCCATGAAGTGGGTTACGCGGTCGTTCGGGGGCGGCTCGCAGCGATCAACGGCGAAGGCGCGAAGGACGCGGCGGAACGGTTGGCCCGGGAGCGGCCGAGCGATGCGCGGCCCAGTGTCGGCGCCGAGCGCAACCTGACCTGGAGTGCGGCTCTGCCGCCAGACAACGAAGTGGTCGCTGGCCAGTGGTGGCCGGAACAGGGCAGCGAGCCTGCCGTATCCCTGGAGGAGGATTACGCCCGGGAGCTTGGCCTGACGGTCGGCGACCGGCTGACCTTTGATGTTGCTGGCCAGACCTTTGAGGTGCCGGTGACCGCGATCCGTCGCTTGTCCTGGGAGAGCATGCGCCCGAACTTTTTCATCATGTTCTCTCCCGGAACGCTGGACGACTACCCGGCGACGTTCATGACGAGCTTTTACCTGCCGCCTGACCGCAAACAGTTTCTGAACAATCTGCTGCGCGCCCATCCGACCGTCACGGTGATCGAGGTAGATGCCATCATGGCCCAGGTGCAGAGCATTGTGGCGCGCGTCAGCCGGGCGGTGGAGCTGATTCTTTATCTGGTGCTGGTTGCCGGAGCGCTGGTGCTGATCGCCAGCATTCAGGCCAGCCGCGACGCGCGCATGGCGGAACACGCTCTGCTCCGGGCTCTGGGCGCGACCCGGTCGCTGGTTGCCGGGTCGCTGGCCATCGAGTTTGCGGCCCTTGGCCTGTTGGCAGGCATTGTCGCCGCGGTGGGCGCAGAGCTTGCGGTGGCCGTTTTGAACGATCAGGTGTTCGGGCTGCCGCCATCGCTGCATGGTTGGCTGTGGGTGGGTGGCCCGGTTCTGGGCGCTCTGCTGATCATGGGGATCGGCACGTTCAGCACTCGCGCCCTGGTGCGAACGCCACCGATGCTGGTTTTGCGCTCGCTCCGCTGACGCCAATCGCGGCCGCTGCCGACAGTGTTTCGACGCTCGCCCGTCCGGGTCAAAATCGGAGCGAACGGCGGCACAGTTTCGGTGCCTGTTCGCAGTAGTCGCAGCCCCGTGCGCTACCTTTAGAGGGTATATCCATCAAGGTGCCGCTGGCGCTTATGAACTCAGTCCAGGCCAACGCGACTCCCGTATCGCTGCGCCCGCTGTGGCCCATGCTGCTGCCGCTGGCTGGTGTGCTGTGCTGCCTGGCCATGGCGAGTGGCTGGCTGGATTCTGAGCGGCGCCAGTTCTGGACGGCGGACACCCTGGCGGACTTGCAGTCCCTGCCGGCCGACAGCGACTCCCGATCACCGGTGCAATACGTTGTTCAGGCCCAGCGCCTGGCGCCTGCGCTGACGGTTCTTGGGGGCGCTGCTGGCGCGCGCTACGTGAACGATCTGAACGGCGTCGTTGCCACGCTTGTCGCCAGCGGCGTGGAAGCTGGTGCGCCGGCGAATCGCAACGCGCTGATGCTGCTGGACGAGTCCCAGCGTTCCCTCGCCGGGGAGCTCCGGGCCGCGGTCGCCCAGGGCGAGCGCTCCGTGCAACAGATGATCTACGCGCTGATTGCGACGCTGCTGGCCGCCGCTCTGGGCACCGCGCTGCTGGCGCGCTCGCCGCGCAAGCAATCGCACACGCGGCCCTGGCCGCACAGCGCCGTCGACCTGCAGATGTTCGACGAATCGCCGGTACCCATGGTGTACAGCGACGCGCGGGACCAGATCCTTGCGGTGAACCCGGCTTACCTGCGGATGTCAGGCTACAGCGACGAAGAGCTGCTGAACCGGCCGTTGCTGTTTAACGAAGCCGGCCGGCAGCAGCCTGAGTACTTTGACTCCATGCGCCGCACGCTGCACCTCGAGGGCCGCTGGCAGGGCGAGCTGTGGATGCGCAAGAAGCACGGTGAAGCCTACGCCAACAAGGTGGTCCGGCTGGTGATCTGCGATGGCAACGATCGCCGGGCCGGCTATCTGACGATATCCCGGGAGTCCCTGCAGGCCGACGAGCAGCAGCGGCTGATGCTGTGGCAGGCCCACCATGATCCCCTGACCAAACTCCCGAACAAAATCATGTTCGAAGAGCGGCTGACCCGGGCGCTGATGCAGGAACAACCGCAGGGCGTCCTGCTGAGCATCGACATTGATCGCTTCAAGGAAGTGAATGACTCCGTCGGCCCGAACCTGGGGGACCAGGTGCTGATGGATGCGGCGATGCGGCTCGCCATGTGCGCTGAGGAAGACGATACCGTGGCCCGGATCGGCGGCGATGCGTTTGTGATCCTTAGCCAGAGCTCTGACCCGGAACAGCGTGCCCAGGAACTGGCCACAAATCTGCCCGTCGCCTTGATGGAGCCGTTCCGGCTGCGCGATCAGGAGATCTTTCTGCAGGCCAGCATCGGTATTGTCAGTTTTCCCAAGGACGGGTCCAGCGGCGCCGAGCTCCTGCAGAAAGCAGACGCTGCGCGCGGCGAGGTCAAGCGGGCGGGCGGCAATGCGGTCGGCTACTTCGAGGTCGAGATCAACCAGCGGGCCGAGCGCCGGCTCATGCTTCAGAGCGCGCTGCGCAGCGCGCTGGTCGATGGCGAGCTGTCGCTGGCCCTGCAGCCGATCGTGGCGCTGGGCGAAAAGCGCCTGCTCGGCGCCGAGGCGCTGCTGCGCTGGAGCCACCCGACCCTGGGGAACATCTCCCCGGGGGAGTTCATTCCCATTGCGGAAAGCTCCGGGCTGATCCAGGAGCTGGGGCTATGGGTCGTTGAAGAGTCTCAGCGCATCGTGGCCCGGTGGCGCGAGGGGGGGCTCAAGGACCTGCGCCTGAGCCTGAACGTCAGCCCTCTGCAGATTCAGCGGCAGGAAGACTGCGAAGTGCTGCTCGACAAACTGCAGGGGCACAACGCCCGCCGCCTGACGCTCGAGATTACCGAGAGCGCACTCATGGATCACGCCGAGACGGCGCGGTTCTTTATCGATCGGGCCCGACGCATGGGTTGCCAGGTCGCCCTGGACGATTTCGGTACCGGCTATTCGTCCCTGGCGTATCTGCGCGAGTTTAATTTCGACGTGCTCAAGGTCGACAAGGCCTTCACAGACCGGCTGGCGTCGCCGCGGGACCTTGGCCTGGTGGCGTCGATCATCTCGATGGGCAAGATCCTCGGCATGCGGGTCGTTGCCGAAGGCGTTGAGGAGCGCGACCAGGTGCTGCAGCTGAGCCAGGTGGGCTGCCACTACGCCCAGGGCTACCTGTTTGCGCGACCCTTGCCGCTCGAAGAGTTTGAGGCCTTCGCCGGCGAGAACAGCGAGCAGCTGGCAACGGTCACGGCGCTGGCCAGCAGCGCCTAGGGCCGGTCTGCCGCGTCGCCAGCGCGGCTCGGGGCAGGCATACTGCGCCGCATGAACGACAGGGTCCGCCACCATCATCCCGATCCCAGACGCCAGCGCTATCGCGAGAACAAGCTGGCCAAGCGCCTGCGCCGGCTGACGGGCCAGGCGATCGCCGATTACGGCATGATCGAAGACGGCGACCGGATTATGGTGTGCCTGTCCGGCGGCAAGGACTCCTATACCCTGCTCGATGTGCTCATGAGCCTGCAGCGCAGCGCGCCCATTCACTTCGAGCTGATTGCGGTCAACCTGGACCAGAAACAGCCGGGCTTTCCCGAAGCGGTGCTCCCTGATTACCTGACCGGTCTCGGGGTCCCTTTTCGTATTGTCGAAGAGGATACTTACAGCATCGTTCAGCGCCTGACCCCGGAAGGCAAAACCACCTGCCCGGTCTGCTCCAGGCTGCGCCGCGGCATTCTCTATCGGGTCGCCACGGAGCTGGGCGCGACCAAAGTTGCCCTGGGGCACCATCTGGACGACGCGGTCGAAACCCTGTTTCTCAACATGTTCCAGGGCGGGCGACTGAAATCCATGCCGCCCAAGCTCAAGAGCGATGACGGCCGGCATATCGTCATCCGGCCGCTCTACTACGTTCGCGAAGCGCTCATTGAGCGCTACGCCGCGCAGCAGCAATACCCGATTATTCCCTGCAACCTGTGCGGCTCTCAGGACAACCTGATGCGCCAACAGCTCAAGGGCATGCTGCAGCGTTGGGACCGGGAGCATCCCGGACGCGTGGAGAACGTTGCTCGCAGCATTGGCGCCGTGACGCCGTCGCACCTGGGGGACCGGACCCTGTTTGATTTCGCGGCCCTGCAGGCCGAGGCCAGCCCGCTGTCGCTGCTGGACCTGACCGGCGCGGACTGAGCCCGTTCAGCCAGGCTCGGCGACCGCTGCAGGCCCGTGCTCGGCCAGGGTCGCCGCGGCGCTCAGAACTTCCGTCAGCGCCTCGTCGAACTCCTCCGCCAGGGCTGGCAGGTCATCGCTGTCATCGCCATCCTGGGTGCGGATCAGCGCCAGCTCGAGGGTTTTCGACGCGACCTTGAGCCGCGCCGCGCCGAAGCTGCCGGCCACGCCGTGCAGATTGTGGGTGAGCCGCTCGGCGTCCTGGAGCTCGCCGGCCTCCAGATGGCCAAGGACTGTCGCGCCGGCAGCGCCGTAGTAGCCGTCAAAGTCGCCCATGAGCTTGATCATCAGCTTGACGTTGTCGTTGTGTCCCTTGAGCGCCGCGGCGACGTCGATGCCCGGCAACTCGAGGCTTGCCAGCTCTGCCTGCACCGCGCTGACGGGAGCATTCTCGGCCGGCGCCTCGGGGCTATCGGCAGCGGGTACCGGTGCTTCGCCCGGGCTCGCCAGCGGTTTGCTGCCGTCGGCCAGCCACAGGTCTTCGAGTTTGAGCAGCAGCCGATCGAAGTCGATGGGCTTGGTCAGATAGCCGTTGCAGCCCGCGATGCGCGCCGCATCCTTGCGCTCGGCGAGGGCGTCGGCAGACACCGCGATAATGGGTACCACGAGCGCCTGCTCGCGCAGCGTGCGGGTGGCCTGCAGGCCATCCATGTTTGGCATGTGGATATCCATAAGAATCGCGTCGTAGCTGTTGCGGGTCGCGAAGTCCACGGCCTGGCGACCATCGCCGGCGATGTCCACCGTGGCGCCGCCGCGATCCAGGTATTCCAGCGCCAGCTGCTGGTTGATCGGGTTGTCTTCGGCGACCAGCAGGCGCCGGCCAGCGAGGATATCGAAGTTGCCTTTGCGGGCCCGGCCGTCGCTCTCTCGTTCTGGCGCTTCCGCCAGGAGCCCGAGTTTGACGCTGAAGGAAAAGCAGCTGCCGACGCCCGGGTCAGACTCCAGCACGATTTCGCCGCCCATAACTTCGACCAGGCGTTTGCAGATGGTCAGCCCCAGGCCCGTGCCGCCGTAGCGCCGGGTAATCGAGGTCTCGGCCTGCTCGAAGGAGTCGAACAGGCGCCGCTTCTGCTCGGCGTTGACGCCGATGCCGGTGTCTTCGACGTCGATGCAGAGGGTGAGCGTTGGCGTTTCGTCATTCAGGTCCGTGTCGCCAACCCGTGCCCGGATCTGAATGCCGCCCTGTTCTGTAAACTTCACCGCGTTGCCGACCAGATTGACGAGCACCTGCTGCAGGCGCAGCGCGTCGCCGAGCAGGCGGCCATGTTCCGGAAAGTCCGGATGTTCGGCGGTCTTGTCGTCAACCGCCAGGTACAGGCCCTTGCGGCGGATATCGTTCTGAAACAGGCGCTCCACGTCGGAGAGCGTGGCCCGCAGGTCGAAGTGCGTCTCTTCGAGGGTCAGTTTGCCGGCCTCGATCTTGGAGAAATCAAGGACGTCGCTGACCAGGGTCAGCAGGTTCTCGGCCGCGCCGCGAATCGCTGACAGATAGCCCTGCTGCTTGTCGTTCAGCGCGGTTTCCAGGGTCAGCTGCGAAAAGCCCAGGATCGCGTTCATGGGCGTCCGAATTTCGTGGCTCATATTGGCCAGGAACTCGCTCTTGGCCTTGGTGGCCTCCTCGGCGATCTGGCGCTGTTTGTCGGCTTGCTCCCGCTCCATCCGTTCAGAGATGTCGACCAGCGAGCCGTCGATAAACTCTCCGCGATCGGCCACCTCGTTGATCTGGGCGGTCAATGACATCCAGAACACGCGGCCCTCCCGGGTCACGCCCTGGGCTTCGAAGCCCGATACCAGACGGCGTTCTTCCAGCAGCGACAGGAACTGGCTGGATGCTTCCCGGGAGTAGAACACCCGGTCCAGGAGGTCCCGATACTCTTCCTCCAGAGACTGGTTGTTTTCGAAGCCGAGGATTTTGCCGAGGGTCGGGTTGGACCGCAGCAGTTGTCCCGTGGGGCTGATCCGGAACAGCCCCTCGATCGCGTTCTCGTACAGAGCCTGATACTCGTCCCGCGCCGCATGCAGGTTGGCGTACAGGCGCGCGTTCTCGATGGAGATGGCAGCCTGCGAGGCGAGCAGCGACAGCACCTCGACCCGCTGGTCCGTGAACATGCCTGTGAGCCAGCGGTGCTCGACATAGAGCACCCCGGTGAGCTGGCCCCGGTGCAGGATCGGCACGCACATGACGGACAGGGGCAGGTTTTGCGTGATGTAGTTGTCCTGGGTAAACACGTCTTCCTGGGTCGCGTCGGCGAGCACCAGCACGTCTTTGGTCCGGGCAACAAACTGGATCACGCTCACAGGCACTTCGTTGCTCATTTCGAGCGGTTCCGGCGGAATCAGCCGGCGGCTGGAGTCGCCGTCGACGTGCGCGATGGCTTCGACGGACAGGCTGCCGCTGTCGCCCAGCAGTAGCATGGCGGCCTTCTGCCCGCCGGCGTGCTCCAGAGCCAGGCGCAACAGCTTGCTGAGCACGCGCTCCAGCAGAATCTCGCCGGACAGGGTCTGCGCGGCCCGCAGCACGGTGCTCGTGTCGATGGCCTGATCGGAAAACTCGGTGCTCTCGGCGATGCCGGTCATGGTGCGACCGTTGATCGGGTAGTCGCGAACCGTCAGATCGACCAGGTCGCCGACATTGAAGCCTGGCGTGGCGCCAGCACTGGCGCTGGCTGCCAGCATGTCGCCGTGATCGCGCTCCAGCTGGTTGACCTTGGTCATAGCCCCCCAGCGCAGGTACGCCTGGTTGGCGTTGTGCATGAACAGCTTGGCGAAGTCGTGCCGGTCCAGCGCATCGCAGCGCCGGGCGGCCAGCTCGTAAGCCAGGCCTTCGTCGTTCGCGAGCCCCAGACGCCGGGCCTCTTTGGCGGCCTGTTCGTACAGCTCGAGCGCTGCGGAAGTCTGGCCTCGGCCCCAGGCGAGCTCCGCTTCGATGATCTGGCTTTTGGGCCCGGCGAAGCTGGCGCCGTTGGCGGACCACTCTCGCAGCTGCCGGGCCAGGGTCAGGGTCCCTCGGTCCGCAGCCGGACGCCGGCCGCGCTTTGCCGGGTTTGCGTCTTCTGGTTGCCGGCGCAGCCGGGTGAGGGCCGCCGCAAAGGTGTAGGTCATGACGACCGGCATATGGCGCAGCTGCCCGGCCGTTTGCTCGGCAAGTTCGAGCACCGATGCAGCGCCGGTGAAATCGTTAAACAGCACCGCCAGATACAGGCGCAGGGAGTAGACATGGGCGGCCGCCAGGCCATCTTCCGTGCCGATGGACGGAATGGCGTTGGCTTCTTCGTCGCTGCTGTTGCCGGCCAGAGTGTTCAGCTGCTGCTGCATAAAGGCAACCTGGCTGAGCCCCGACACCTGCTGGCCGCCGCTAAAGTGTTTGAGCTGTTTGCCCAGCTCGCGCGCCAAGGCGCCGAGTTCCATGCCGCGCAGCAGTGCGTTGGTCGCGTACAGGGCGCTCGCCTCGGCGGCGAACCCAAAGTCCTGCTGGGACAGGGCCTTTTGCTGCTGCTCGGCCAGAGACTTGAGCGTGGCGTCCAGGGGCTTGGACCAGGGCTCCACAACGCCGGCGAGCAGAATTCGCGCGCGCACCGAAAACGCATCCTGGGCGAACTGTGTGGCGATGAGGCGGGCGCTGTTGGCGTGCTTCAGCGCACGCTCGCTGAAGCCGTTGTCCAGCGCTCGCATGGCGGCATGCGCATAGGCGTAGGCCACTTCGCCGCAGTAGGCGTCCTCGCTGTGGGCCTTGCGGATCACGTACTCCGCGTGCAGCAGGTCGTCTTTGTCCGTGGCGCTGCGGAAGCTGACGTGCAGCAACAGGGCGATGAGCCGGAAGGACTGCTGCATGCGCGCATCGCTGGTCGGCCTGAGCGGCGACTTCAGGGTATGCGGTATGCCGGCACGGCTGCCAAAACGTCGCAGGCTTTTGAGCGGGCCACTACCGCTCGCGCGACTCGTGTCGTAGCCGAGCGCCAGCAGCGCTTGCCCGGTGAGGCTGGCGGCCCGTTGCAGCTCGTTCCTGACGATCGCCGCGCGAATCTCCACCTCGCTCATGGCGCTGGTGGCCTGATCGGCGCTGGCGACGACCCGGTTGAGCTGGTCGAAGTCGCCGCACAGGAAGGCCGCTTCGGCCGCGCACTGGCACAGTTCCAGGTAAATCGGCGTGCTGCCGGTGTCGCGCCCGAAGAATAGCGCCAGCCCGCTGCGGCAGTATTTGTAGGCTTTCTGGAACGCGCCGCGTTTCAGAGACTCCCGGGCAGCCAGCAGATTGTAGTGCGCAAACTCCGAACGGCGGTCGTCGTCCAGATCGACCAGGTCGACGGAGGCGTTCAGATGGTCAACGGTGTTGAGCAGCGTGTTGCCTTCCTGCCGCCGGGAAGCAATGAGCTGCTGGGCGATGGCGTAGTGGTGGCTGCGCTTGTCCGGGGCGGCAATCGACTCGTAGATCACCTGGGCGATTCGCGGGTGCGAGAAGCGATATTCGTTGCCTTCCAGCCCGAGCATGCCCTGGCGGATCACCTCGCGCAGCGCAACGGCGGTGTCCGCTTCCTGCAGGTCGACAATGGCGGCGACTTCCGCGAGGGTGAAGCGATCGCCCAGACAGGTGCCGATGTGCAGGACGCGACAGGCTTCGCTGCCCAGCGCTGCAAGCTGCTCGGCAATTTGGTCGGCGGAGTTGCTGCTGAAATAGTGCTCGCGAATCGCCGCGATGTCCCAGGCCCATTCGTGTTCGGCGCTGTCGTAGCTGATCGCGCCCTCGTGATGCAGCTCGAAGACCAGGTCAAGCAACGGCGCCGGCAGGCCTTCGGTCTTTTCGTGCAGCAGCGTCGCCAGTTCCCGCACCCGGGCCTCCGTTTGCCCCAGCATGTCCGACAGCATGGCTCGCACGTCTTCCCGTTCCAGGGGTCGCAGGGCAACCATGGTCATCTTGGTTGCGATGCGCGGCGTGCCGAAGATTTCGTGATCGCTGCCGTCGTCGCCGCCAAGGACCAGCAACAGGTGTCTCAGCTCCAGCGCGGTGTGCATCAGTTCTTCGATGACCGCCGTGCGCAGCTGCTCCGTGCCTTCGATCACCAGGCAGATGGGCAGGGGCGCCAGCGCGGCGGCCAGTTCGCGCACGCCCTGGCTGAGCATGCCGCTGGCGCTGATGTTGGGAGACGGCACAAAGCTCGACAGCTCAGGTACAAAGGGCACCAGGGCGGCCACGTGATCGCTGGACAGGCGTTGCAGCCGATCGATCAGATCGCCGACCACGTCGCTGTCCAGCGACAGCGCCTGGCGCAGCACCGGGCGCAGCAACTCGAGCCAGAGCTCTTCGGCATCCTTGACGTCCTGCTGGCTGTAGCTGGGGTTGGCAACCCGCGTTCGCGCGACCAGCAAACCGCCTTCGCCGGCTTGCTGGGCAATGGCGCTGCAAAAGGAAGAGGTGCCAATGCCTTCACTGCCGCGCACCCGCAGAAAGGTGACTTCGCCGTCGCGCGCCCGCTGCAGGTTGTCCTGCAGCCGTTTGAGCTCCGCGTCCCGGCCGTACACGCGTTTGGGCAGCGACAGCTGCCCGGGGGCATCGGTCTGGCCAAGCCGGAACGGCAGCACGTTGGCCTGGTCCCGGCCTTCCAGGATGTCGTCCCGGACGCTGGCGGCGCTCTGGTAGCGATCTTCCGGCTGTTTCGCGAGCAGCTTGGCGACAATGTCCGAGACCCAGCCCGGCGCGCGCTGGGACACGTCGGTCAGCGGCGCCGGCTGGCTGGCGATGTGGGCGTGGATCAGCTCCAGCGGATCGCTCGCGGCGAAGGGCGCCTGACCGCTGAACAGCTCGTAGAGCGTGGCGCCCATGGAATACAGGTCAGTGCGGTAGTCGACGATGCGGTTCACCCGACCCGTCTGCTCCGGAGAGATGTAGGGCAGGGTGCCCGACAGGGTGCCGCTGGCATCGGTTTGCGGATGCCCGCGCTCGGCAAAAGTGGCCAGCGCGAAATCGATGATGCGAACGTTCAGCTCGTCGTCAACAATGAGGTTCCCGGGATTCAGGTCCCGATGGACAACGCCCTCATCGTGAATGGACTGGAGCGCCGTCGCGATGTTGGCGGCAATCGTCACCGCGGCCTCCGTGGCGATCGGGCCCCTGCGCAGCCGGTCGCGCAGGGACTCGCCGCCGCAGTCTTCAAAGATCAGCTGGTGGTTCACGCGGTCATATTCGATCGCACGGCAGACGTAGGGGCTGGTCAGCGACTGCACCACGTTGAACTCGTGGTAGTAGCGGTTGATGGCCTGCGGCGTTTGCGCAGAAGCCTTCAGGGATTTGACGATGACCGGGCCGTCAGGCGAGAACACCCGCGCCACCAGCGTCGCCTGGCTTTCGTAGAGGGTGTGTCGATCGTTGGGCTGCGCCACCTGCTGGCCTCAGATGACCCCCGGCAGGCGAGGGCAGCTTTGCTATTTAGGCCACTTCTGGCGTGAACAGATATCCGGTGCCGTGAATCGTGGCGATGATCTTGGCATTGGCCGCGCGCTCACCGAGCTTTTTGCGCAGCTGACCCACCAGCACGTCGATGTAGCGGTCGTCAGGAAACCATTCGCGATTGCGGATGCGGTTCATGAGCTGATCGCGATTCATCACCTCGCCGGCTTTCTCCATGAAGGCCAGCAGCAGCTGGTACTCCCCGGCGGAAAGCTGCTTCATCTCGCCGTCCGGCGACTGCAGCTCACGCTTGTTCAGGTCCAGAGTCCAGCCGTCGAAGCGCCGGATGTGATTTTTGCGCCGCTGGCTTTGCTGAATGTGAACTCGGCGCAGCAGGTTGCGGGCCCGGCTCAGCAGCTCCCGGGGATCAAAGGGCTTGGTGACGTAATCGTCGGCGCCGCTTTCCAGCCCGAGGATGCGGTCAATCTGCTCCTGCTTGCTGGTCACCAGAATAACCCCGACGTCGGATTGCGTCCGGATCTCGCGGGTGAGGGTCAGCCCGTCCTTGCCAGGCAGCTTGATATCAAGCAGCACGAGCGTGATCTCGTTGTCGTCCAGCAATTTCTGGACTTCGTCGCCTTGCCCGGTGTGGGATACCCGAAATCCTTCTTCTTCGAAGTAGGATACGAGTTGTTCCCGGGTGATGGGCTCGTCCTCAACGATCAGAATGTGGTCCTGCTCAGCCATCGCTTTCTATTGTTCCCTGTCCTGGTGGAACCGCGTACGCAGCTAGTAATGCACCGGCAGAGCGCAATTTCAAGGGACGGCATGGCCGCAGCCGCGAACTTGCGTGCCCCATCACGTAAAGTGCTCTGCCATGATCAATATTTCGCCCGCAGACTTATCTGAAGCCGCCCTGCTGGGTGTCATCGACGACTTTGTATTGCGCGAAGGCACCGACTACGGCGATGGCACTGCAAGCCTGCAGCGCAAGCGCGACGCGGTGCTGGCGCAGCTCGAGGCCGGTACGGTGCGCATCTGGTTCGACCCCGCGAGCGAGAGCGTGACCTTGCGACTGGCGTCAGAGGACTGACACCAATCCTTTTGGGGGCATGATTCCGGCACGGTCGGGCCAGGCCGCCGACGGCCTTTCGACGTTTGCGCGAGTCTGTCCGCAATATAAGACGCCTGCCCGGCCGGGCTGTCACAAAAACTGCGCTTGGTGACGGCCAGCCCGTCAATTTTCCGACTTTCTAGAGGCGCATCACGGTCCCTGTCCCGGGCCCCGGCAAACTTCCGCTCTGGTTCAGGACGAACTACAGCCGGACAGGTATTGCCCGTGATGCAACAACATTCCCAACAGCGCCGAAGGCCAGAGCCTGTGCGCTCTGCCCCTGCGCCAGCACGGCTCGCCCGTGCTCGCGGGCTGCTGGGCCTGTGGTTCTTGCTCGGGGCGAACCTGGCCCTGGCGGCGGGCACCGAAGCCGGACGAAGCGTCGTGAATCGCGCGCAGCTCAGCTACCAGATCAGCGGCGGCGGACAGCTGGACGCCGCCAGCGAGGTTCGAACAGCCGTCGCCGAGCTGCTGGATGTCAGTGTTGTCAGCGTCCAGACCGGCGCCGAGGCCGTCACTTCGCCAGCCAGCGACGCGGTCGTCGAGTTTGCGGTTACCAATACGGGCAACGGCAACGAGTCCTTTCGGCTGCGCAGCCGCGACGTGCTGGCTGGCGACGATTTCGATCCGGACATCATCACCGTGTACCTGGAGAGCAACGGGGCGGCCGGCCTGCAGATCGGCCCCGGCGGCGATGCGGAGTATCTGCCTGGCGGCAACGACCCGCTGCTGGCGCCGGACGCCGTCATCAGCGTTTACCTTTCCAGCACCATTCCCGATGCGCTGCCGCAGAACGCCCTCGGCACGGTTTCCCTGCGGGCGGTTGCCAACACCATTGTCAGCGCCACCGGCACCGACGACCCGGGCGCGCCGGCTTTCCCCGCCCCGGGCGTGACCTTTGCCGGGCTCGGCGATCCGAGCGAGGCCGGCGGCAACGTCGACGCCGTGGTGGGCAATGCCCATGACCAGGCCAACCTGCTGCTGCGGGCCACGGCGGTTTATGAGGTCAGCGCCGCGGTCGTGCAGCTGGCAAAAAGCGTGGTCGCGATCGTCGACAGCAGCGGCGGCAGCGAGATCCGCACCGGCTCGGTGCTCACCTACCGAATCGCCGTGAACGTCAACGGCAGCGGCAACGCCGACGCCATCGTGGTGCGCGACCCGCTGCCGCCAGTGCTGGAATACCAGGCAGGTTCCCTGACTGTCAGCACGCTGGCGCCGGGAGAGGAAATCGATGACGACTTTCTGCCGGCAGGCACGGACAATACCGGGTACGACGCCACGACCCGAACCCTGACTGCCAACCTGGGCACTCAACCGGCTCGCGCGGCGGCGATCACGATCGAGTTTCAAGCGACGGTGCAGTAGCCGCAATGCTGCTGGCACTGCCACGGAGGAATATTGGATGACTGTTGAACTGTCTATGTCCCGGACCCCGACGGCCTCGATGGCGGCCCTTGCCGGGCGCCGGGGCCTCGCAACGATTTTGAGTTTGGCCCTGCTGCTCGTCGCCCCGCTGGCGGCCGCGCAGGTGGCTCTCGACAATTCGGTGAAGAAGGTGGAGACCTTCGTAGATGATGACGGTGTGCCCCAGCGGCGCCTGGTCGACGTGGAAAGCGTCGTGCCTGGCGATGAGCTGCGCTACACCATCACCTTTACCAATCAGGGGACGGAAAATGTCGATGCCGGAAGCATCGTCATTACCAACCCCATCCCCAACGACACCGAATACCTGGACGGCACCGCTTTCGGCTCGGGAACAGACATCACGTTCTCGACAGACGCCGGCAGCAGCTTCGGCGATCCGGATCAGCTCAGTGTGGCCCGCAGCGGGACTTCCGTACCTGCCATGGCCAAGGACTACACCACCATTCGGTGGCAGTTCAACCCGGAGCTGAAACCCGGCGAGACGAGCTTCGTGTCGTTCAACGTGCGCCTGAAGTAGGGACGCTGTCAGCAACGCCTCTTGGCGCTGCAGCAGTAACTGATGATGCGCGAACGCAGTGATGTCCGTGAAAGAACGATCCGCAAGAGATCGTCGCAGCGGCGTGCCATGACTGGTCACAGCTAGGGGGGGAACCCTGGTAAGTCATGAAAGGAAAATCACATGCAGTACGTACGACGCATCAGCCAAGGGATCCTTGCGACCCTGACGCTGCTCTGCGCTTCGAGCGTGTGGGCCGCGGGAACGACGGTCAACACGCCAGTGACGAACAGCGTGACGCTCAACTTTACGGTCAACGGCACTGCCCAGACCGATAGCACTGACGTCACGTTCAACGTCGACCGCAAGCTCGTGGTCGATGTCACTTCTACCGATGCCGACTGGGTGACGGTGGTGCCGGGTCAGTCCGTCACCAGCGGCGCTGCCGGTATCGCAGCTCTGAACTTCACGGTATCCAACCTCAGTAACGATGGCGCCAACCTCGTGCTCGGCCTGATCGATCAGGACGGCACTCAGGTTACGGGCTTCGGAACCGTGGGCGGCGCGTTCGCGACGGCTCCGGCGACGGTCGTGGTCGCCATCGACGACGGCGGCGGCAGCGCCAACGGCGCGTTCGATGACGGCAGCGATACCGAGCTGACCCCGAACGCGAACGGCCTGTACGTTTTGCCGGCAGCGGTCGCAGCAGACGGCACCGTGCCGATCGTGGTATCCATCAGCGTTGACGGCGGCGAAGGCAACGATGCCTACCGGGCCTACACCCTGGTTGCGGCTGTTGCAGACGGTGCCAACGCGCCTGAGCAGACCGACGACAGCGGCAATGTGGCACCGGGCTCCGGCGCGACGGCAGCGAACGTTGTTAACGGCTTGACCACGGTGGAAACGGTCTGGGCCGACGCCGGCAGCGCCAACGCCGAAGACGAGCAGTTCGACTTCTTCAGCACCACAGCCGGTCTCGGCACCAGCGATGCCGCAGCGGATGGCCAGAGCGCCGACAGCTCGGGCTTCGTGACCGGTGTCGCGTTGGGCCTTGCCAAGTTTGCCGAGGTCATTTACGACCCGGTCAGCGGCAATCGCTACGACGCCGACCGCAGCACCGTGCTGGCAGATCCCAAGGCCATTCCTGGCGCTGTGATCATGTACGTGCTCGGCATCTCCAACGACAACGCGGCCCTGGCTGCTGTTGGCGTGTCTCTGGGCGATACGCTGCCGACGGAAGTCACGGCGGGCAATCAGAGCGGCGATCCGGCCATCGTGATCCCGGCCAGCGCGACCTTTGCAGTTGGCTCTGGCACGCCGGTCTTTGACCTGACGGCCGTGACGGACCTGGATGTGGTGTCCTTTGATGCCTGTTCCACACCGACGGCGGCTCCGGCTTATGTCGGCGGTCCTCCTGCGACGGGCCTGAGCGGTGATGTAGGCGATTGCGCCGCATCGGATACCGCTTACATCGTCTATTTCGTGACGCTGAACTAGCCGACCGAAAGCGAGACATGCCTTCCAGGATTCGCGCAAACGGATTTTGCGCGCGCGCAAAGGGACGCAGCGTGCCCGGAGTGTTTACGCACCCCGCGCGCGCTGCCGTGCGCCCGGCAATCATGCCGGGCGTTTTTGCGTGGGTGCTCCTGATCGGCATGACAGTGCTGGGCGCCAGTGATCGAGCGCATGCGATTGCGCCCGATACGCCTATCGTCAATACCGCAAACGTCGACTACAACGTCGGCGGTGCGGCATTGGCCGGGCAAGCCCAGAGCACTGTTGTTTCTGCCTCGGCGGCAGGCAACCAGCCGCCAACAGACATTTTGCTCAGCGACAGCGAGTTTCCCGGCGACACGCCGGGGGCGACCGTTGGCACGCTGAGCAGCACGGACCCGAACGCCGGAGACACGCACAGCTATGAAGTGGACGACCCCCGCTTCGAAGTGGTTGGCGATCAGCTGCGCCTGCGCGACGGCGAGTCCCTTGCGCCGGGAACAACCGTCACGGTGACGGTCACGACCACTGATAACGGTGGTCTGAGCTACGGCGAGCCCTTTGTGCTCACGGCCACGCCGCCTGGCGGCGGCAGCGGCGACGGCGCGAGCGTGACCTTCTACCAGCGTGCGCCCGGCGACCCGGCGGCCGAAGCGCCGGATATCGCGACCGCCAGCTGCATGGCCGGCGGCACCTTCGAGCTGCTGCCTGCACCGGCGACGCTGCGCGATGGCCCCCTGGCGGTGCCCGGCAGCTTGCCGTTGGCACCGGCGTCGGTGCTCAAAGCCGGCGAGCCGGCGCTCATCGAGGTGCTGGATCCCAGTGCCAATGCCGACCCGGCCATCCGGGAGCAGCTGGAGTTTACGGTCAGCACGGACAGCGGCGACCTGGAGTCGCTGCTGGCCACGGAAACCGCCATCGATAGCGGCCGCTTCTTTGCCTACATCGAAACCGTGAGCGGCACCCCCGTGGCCGGCGACTGCCGGCTCAGCGTCGGGACCAGCACGACATTGCAGGCCCTGTACATCGATGCCGCCGACTCGGCAGACCGTGCGGTCGCTGCGGTGCTGGTGGATCCCCTGGGCGTGGTGTTCGACAGCGCCACCGGCCAGCCAGTGGATGGCACCCGGGTGACGCTCCTGGACGCGACCACCGGCCAGCCAGCCGCCGTGTTCGGCGACGACGGCGTTGCCACTTACCCGTCGACGGTGGTGACCGGCGCGCCGGTCACCGATGGGGCCGGCCAGCTGTACGCAGGCTCTCCCGGCGCTTTCCGTTTTCCTTTTGTCGCGCCTGGCGAATATCGGCTGCAGATTGAGCCGCCAAACCGGTTCCGTTTTCCCAGCACTGTCGACGATGCCACGCTGCAGACTCTGCCCGGCGCGCCGCGGGCGCTCAGCGATGCCAGCCGCGGCGCCACCTTTGTCGTGCCGGTCGGCCCCGCGGTTCGGGTCGATGTGCCCCTGGACGTGCTGCCGGTGCAGCCCACGCGAGCGCAGCTGGTGACGCAGCGTCTCGATCCGGCCAGCCCCGACGCTGTTGATCTGCCCGTGGCGCCCGGCCAGTGTCTGGCGGGCAACGGGCCGCTGCCGGCGCCGCCCGCGCAGACTCTGGCCGGAGGCGCCCTGGCCCTGCCGGACGCGCTGTCCCTCGCCGCTGCCAGCCGCTTCCAGCGTGGCGACGTGCTGTTCCTGACGGTGACGGACCTTGATCAGGACCTGGACCCTTTTGCGCCAGACCTTTTGACGGTGCGGGTCGCCCTGACGGAATCCGAGGATCGCGAACAGGTACAGCTGACGGAAACCGGGGCCAGCACGGGCATATTCACCGGCTACCTGCAGACCCGTGCGGAGGATGCGGGCGCCGTCGACGATTGCGTCCTCGCCGGACCGGCCGGCAGCGCCGTCGAGCTGACCTACATCGATCCGGACGATGCGTCTGACCTGGTGCGCGCCGAAGCGCAGCTCGATCCCGCCTTCCGGCTGTTCTCGAGCGTTAACGGCGCGCTGGTCGATGGCCTGACGGTCACCCTGGTCGACGCGCTGACCAACGCGCCTGCAGTTGGCCGCGTGTTCGCTGCCGACGGCAGCACGCCCTTTCCAGCGACCGTTGTCGCCGGCGGCACGGTGACCGACGGCAACGGCGTGGTGGTGCGCTTCGCCAGCGGCAGTTTCCGTTTTCCGGTCATTGCCCCGGGACGCTACCGGCTGCTGATCGAGACCGGCGCGGCCTATCGTTACCCTTCGCTGGCCGATGCCAGCGCGCTCGGCGCGTTGCCGGGCGGGCCCTTTGAGCTGCGCAGCGGCTCCCGCAGCGATCCCTTCGAGGTTGTCGCGGGTACAGCGCCCGGTTTCGACGTGCCTCTGGATCCGCTGACTGGTGCCTTGAGCCTGGTCAAGGAAGTGTCCCGGGAAACGGCTGCCATCGGCGATTTCCTGCAGTATCGAATCACCGTGCGCAACGGCGACGGTGGCGCCGCGGTCGATGCCGCGATCCTCGAAGACCAGCTGCCCCGGGGCCTGCGGCTGGTGCCCGGGTCGGCGCGCTTTGATGACGGCGAGGCTGCTGCGCTGCAGGCGGACGGCACCGGGCGCGGCCTGCGCTTGCCCCTCGCCCCCTTGCCTCCGGGGGCGCAGCGGTCCCTGCGCTACGTGGTCGAAGTGGCTGCAGGCACGCCGCAGGGCTCTGCCCGTAACCGGGTGCGCTTGCTCGGCGCCGGGACCGAGGGTGCCAACGAGGCCTTCGCCGATGTCGAAATCCGGGACGACCTGATCACGCGGGATACCTTCATCCTTGGCCGCGTTACCGTTGGCGATTGCGAGGATTTTCGCCGCAATCCCGGCCAGCCCGACGTCCGGGTGCATCTCGAGGATGGCCGCTTTGCCGTGACCGATGCCGAAGGCAAGTATCACTTCGAGGGCGTGCGTCCGGGCACGCACGTGGTTCAGGTGGACGAGATCACCGTGCCCCGGGGCTACGAGCTGGTGGCCTGCGATGCGGACAGCAGAGCTGCGGGCAAAGCGCGCTCGCGCTTTGTGGACGTTGCCGAGGGCAGCCTGTGGCGGGCTGACTTCCAGCTGCAGCAAATCGAGTCCGCGGCCGCGGCGCTCACCGGGCGCCTGCGCGCGAAGGCCGCCGACGGGCTGGTGTCGTATCGGCTGGACGTCGAGGCCGGGGCCGCGCCGCTCGCGGGCGTGCGCGCCACGGTCATGCTGTCAGATCATCTCGTGCTGGCGCCGGGATCCGTGACCATTGACGGCAAAGCGGCGCCGGACCCGGAAGGCGTCGCCCTGGGCGCGCTCACGTTCCGCCTGCCAGAGCGTCCGGAAGGGTTCCAGACGCGTATCCGCTTCGACACGCTGGTCACCAATGCGAGCGCTGAGCTGCTGACCCGCGCCGCCATCAGCGGGCGCCTGGACGGGGCGGCAGTGCGGGTGCCGGTGCTGTCGAACCGGCTGAGCCTGGACTGGCCCGAAAGCCTGATCGAGATCGCCCGGGACCGCCTGCGGCTGGCCTATCCGGACCGGCCGGAGGAACGCGCGCAACCGGCGGCCGCGCCGCTGACCGATCGCGCCGCGCCGGAGCGGCCGGCGCCGGCGGGCAACGGCAAAAGCAAGGGCCAGAGCAGCGACAACGATGTCATGAGTGCGGCGCCGCTGGCGCTGCGCGCCGGCGTTTACGAGCCCAGCGGCGATGGCATACACGCCGACAGCGGTCTGGCCCGCTTGCCGCTGGCCACGGCGATGCCCGAGGCCACGGCGCCGTACCAGATTCCCGAGATCGCCGAGGTGCCGCCGCCGGCCTTCGATCGGGCGTGGCTGGCCACTCAGGACCCGGGCTTCGAGCTGGTGTGGCCGCCGGAAGAGTTCAACCCGCGCATCCCGTCCATTGCGGTTGCGGTCAAACATCGCCCCGGGGACCGGCCGCTGCTGCAGGTTGACGGCGCCCTGGTCAACAGCCTCGCCTTTGAAGGCACGGTCAGCGACCGCAAGCGCGGCGTCGCCGTCAGCTACTGGCAAAACGTGCCCATCAGCGAGACCGACAGCGTGCTGCGGGCCACCTCTGGCGATCTGAGCCGGGAGCGCACGGTGCACTTCGGCAGCGCGCCCATCGATGTCGAGCTGGTGCCAGAAGAATCCTGGCTGATCGCCGACGGCGTGACGCCGCCGATGCTGGCCGTGCGGCTGTACGATCGCGCGGGTCGTCCGGCGCGGCCCGGGCTGACCGGCGAGTACGGCCTGGCCGCACCCTATGCGCCCTTCGAAGACAACCGGGCCCTGCGAGCGCTGCGGGGACCGGAAGGTCGGGGCCAGGGACTGAACCGCTACCGGGTCCGACAGGACGGCATCGCCTATATCCAGCTGGAGCCGACCACCGTGGCCGGCGAAGTGGTGCTGAACTTTGAGTTTGATGCGCTGCGCCAGCAGACGCTGCGCGCGATGCTGACGCCCGGTCAGCGCGAATGGATTCTCGTTGGCGTTGTCGAGGGCGTGCTTGGCCTCAACGACCGCGGCGGCAACCGCGACGCGATCGACCGCTCGGACCTGGCCGACAGCACGCTCACCGATGGTCGCGTGGCGCTCTACGCCAAGGGCACCGTGCGCGGCGACTGGCTGGTGACCGCAGCCTACGACACAGACAAGGAAACGCAGCGCCGATTGCGCCAACAGATTGACCCCAATCGCTTCTACACGCTTTACGGCGACGGCTCCGAGCAGCGCTTTGATGCCGAGAGCCAGCGCAAGCTCTATCTGAAGGTGGAGCGATCGCAGTTCAGCGCGCTGTTCGGCGATTACGAGACGCCCCTGGACCGGACCGAGTTCACGCGCTACGCGCGCTCTCTGAATGGCCTGTCAGCCCAGTACCGGGGCGAGAAGCTGCGCGTTGACGCCTTCGGCAGCGAGACGGGCCAGGGCTTCGTGCGCGACGAGCTGCCCGGTGACGGCACGTCCGGCATTTACCGGCTGAGCCGGCAGCGACTGGTCATCAACAGCGAACAGGTCAGCATTCTGACCCGGGACCGCTTTCGGCAGGACCAGGAGCGTTCCCGCAAGGCGCTGGTGCGCTACCTGGACTACACCATTGACTACGATCGCGGCACCCTGATTTTCAAGCAGCCGGTCTTCAGCCAGGATTTCGAGCTGAATCCCGTGTTCATCGAGGTGACCTACGAGGTGGAGCCCAACGCCAGCGGCAACGATCTGCTGGCCGGCGGCCGAGTCGCCTGGCGGCTCGACGACGAGGACAGCGAGGCCGCACTCACCTACGTGTACGACGACAGCCTGGGCAGCGATGCGCAGCTTTACGGTGCGGATCTGAACTGGGAGTTTCTGCCGGGCACCCGGGTGCGTGCCGAGCTCGCGCAAACGCAGACCCGGCTTGGCACCGGCGATGCCTACCTGTTCGAGCTGGAGCAACAGACCGCCGCGCTCGCTGGCACGATTTTCTTCCGAGAACAGGACGCGCGCTTCGGCATTGGCCAGCAAAGCGCGTTCAGCGGCGCTCTGCGCAGCTTCGGCGCGACCGGCGAGTACCGGCTCAGCGAGCGCTGGCTGCTGCGCGGCGAAGCCTTCGAGCAGCGCGATCTGTCCAGCGGTGGCCGCCGGCAGGTGGTCAGCGGGGAAGGGGAGTTTCAGGACGGTAACCAGCGCTATCGGGCCGGGCTGCGCAGCGTGCGGGAAAGCTTGCCCGGCGGTGCGCAGCGCCGCGGCGACCAGCTGCTTGGTGGCGTCAGCCGCCGGCTGATGAATAACCGGCTCACGCTGCGCGGCGACGCTGAAGTGGGCATCGGCGGCGGCAGCGAGGCGGCGGACTACCCCACCCGGGCGATCTTCGGTGCCGAGCTGGACCTGGTGTCCGGCATCACTCTGATCGGCGAGCAGGAATTCACCTTTGCCGACGAGCGCGATACCCAGGACACCCGGGTTGGCTTGCGCATGCGGCCCTGGCCGGGCGCGGACTTCAACACCTCGCTGGAGCGCGAGCTGACGGAAAACGGTCAACGGGTCTTTGCGACCACCGGACTGGTCCAGCAATGGCGCCTGAACGATGACTGGTTCTTCGATTTTGGCGCCGACCGGGTGCAGACCATTCGCCGCAGCGGCGACAGCACTGCGACGCCGCTCGCAACCTTCCGCCCGATCAATCAGCCCGCTTCCGGGAGCGTGCAGGAAGACTTCACCGCGTTCTTTACCGGAGTCGGGTACCGGCGTGATGACTGGGACGTGTCCTCGCGGCTGGAGTGGCACCTGGGCGAGCGCTCCGACAAGTGGAACTGGCTGCTCGGCGCCAATCGCCAGCAAAGCGATGGCCGGATCGTTTCGGCCAGCCTGTCTGTGCTGAACGAGGACCTCACCGATGGCGGTCGCCAGGATTCGGCCGATTTGCGCCTCGGCTACGCTTTCCGGCCGACGACGTCGAATTGGCTGCTGCTGAACCGTCTGGACCTGAGTGCCAGCGCACAGGAGAACCTGAGCTTCGACGTCCGATCCCGCAAAGTGGTCAATAACTTCCATGCCAACTACCGGGACGAGGGGGCCAACCAGCTGTCGCTGCAGCTCGGGCTAAAGTATGTGCAAGACCAGTTCGACGGCGAGCGCTTCAGCGGCGTAACGGGCCTGGCGGGGGCTGAGTACCGGCGGGACCTGGGCCAACGCTTCGATTTCGGTGCTCGAATGGCGGCGCTCAAGTCCTTTGATGCCGGCACCATGCGCTACTCGGCGGGCGTCTCCGTGGGCGTATCGCCCTTCGCCGACAGCTGGTTCACCCTCGGCTACAACTTCGTCGGCTTCAGCGACGAAGACTTTGCCGACGCGGAGTTTACCGCCAAGGGACCCTACCTGAAGCTGCGCTTGCGGCTCGACCAGGACCTGATCCGCCGCTTCACCAGCCCGGTTGCCCCGGATAAACCGCTACGCTAAGGTCCCGCGGCCCGCGCATTTGGCGCAGGACCCCGATGTACAGCGAGCCCTTCATGCCGGAATCCCTGACCCTGGTTGCGCAGACGCTGCCGCCAGCGCCCCGTCAATCCCTTCTCGAGCGATCCGTCCTGGCTGCAACGTTCGCTCTCTTGTTTGTTCTGCTTTCGGCGGCGAGCGCCCTGGCGGCGGAAGAGGACGAACCAACGATCGAAGAGCTGCTGGTGAGCGCCGATCGCAGCCTGCTGACGAGAACGGGCAGCCTGGGCAGCCGGCAGGCCGTGGACGCCGCCGCGATCGAGCGAGCGGGCGCGCTGCACCCGAACGAGCTGGCCGTGCGGGTGCCCGGGGTCTGGATTTCTCGCGGCAGCGGCCAGGAGCATCTCACCGCCATCCGCTCGGCGGTGCTGACCGGACCGGGCGCCTGCGGCGCCTTCGCGATCCTCGAAGATGGCGTGCCGATTCGCCCGAGCGGGTTCTGCAACGTCAACAATCTGTTCGAGCTGAACACAGTGCAGTCTCAGAGCCTGGAGTTTTATCGGGGCCCGGCCAGCGCCGTGCTCGGCGGCAATGCTCTGCGCGGGGCCATCAACAGCATCAGCCCGGTGCCGGAGGCCACATCCCTGCGAGTCGAGGCGGGGGCCTGGGACTACTACCGCGTGAGCGCCACCGCCGCGGCCTCCTTTGGCGAGCAATCCGTCGGTGTCGCCTTTCACGGCGATCACAGCAACGGGTACCGGGACGCGACCGGCTACGGCCAGCAGCGCTTGAACCTGTCGCACCGGATGACAGTCGGTGACTGGTCGGTTCTGACGACGCTCAGCGGCTCGCTTCTGAATCAGGAAACGGGTGGCTTCGTGGTTGGCGATGATGCCTACGAAGTGGGCGGGCTGCGGCGCTCGAACCCGAACCCGGAAGCCTATCGGGACGCATGGTCCCTGCGCGCAGCGAGTCACTGGCAGCGCGGCGACCTGGTCATCACGCCCTATCTGCGGCGTTCCCGCATGGCGTTCCTGCAGCACTTTCTGCCCGGTCAGCCTCTGGAGCAGAACGAGCAGACCAGTGCGGGCCTGCTGGTGCGACAAGGATTCGAACGCGGTGCGCTGTCCGGCACCCTGGGCCTGCAGCTGGAATGGCTGCGCGGCTCCCTGTTCGAAGACCAGGACGGGCCGACGGTGGGCTCTGCGTTCCTGGTGGCCACCCGGCCGCCCGGGGTGCACTACGACTATGACGTGGACGGCCAGATGGGCGCGCTGTTCTACGATCTGGAATGGCGAATCGCCGATCGCTGGCGCGCGGTGCACAGCGCGCGGGTTGAGCAGCTGCGCTATGACTACGACAACAATTTTCTCGTGGGCAATACGCGGGCTGACGGCACAAACTGTGGCTTTGGCGGCTGCCGCTACACGCGACCGGCCAGCCGCGACGACCGCTTTACCGATGTCGCCGGGCGCCTGGGCGTGCTGCGGGAGCTGGATCGCGGCGAGCTTTACGCCCAGATCGGCAGCGGCTTCCGCGCGCCGCAGGCAACGGAGCTGTACCGCCTGCAGGACGGCCAGCTGGTCACTGACCTCGACAGCGAGCGGGTATTGTCCTTCGAGCTTGGCTACCGCAGCGAGCGGGTGACGGCTGCGGTATTCCGCCAGCGAACCCGGGATCTCATTTTTCGCGATGCGGACGGCTTCAACGTCAGCGATGGCCGCACCCGCGCGATCGGTGCCGAGGTCAGTGTCGCGCAGCCGCTGGGGCGTCACCGGCTGGAGCTGGCGGCGAGCTATGCCCGGCACGAGTACGACTTTGATCGGGTAGTGAGCTTTGGGGAGCGCATCGAATCGGGCAACGCGGTGGATACGGCGCCGCGCTGGCTGGGCAGTGCCCGCTGGGGCTGGCAACCCGGTCCCCGGTTGGACCTGGAGCTGGAAGCGGTGCACGTGGGCAGCCACGAACTCAATGCCTCGAACACGGCCAGCTATCCGGGGCATTGGCTGGTGAACTGGCGCGGCAGCTACCAGCTCACGGATTCGGTCAAACTGTTTGGCAGAGTGCACAACCTGCTCGACGAACGCTACGCCGAGCGAGCGGACTTCGCCTTTGGCCGCGAGCGCTATTTTCCGGGTCGTCCGCGACAGCTGTACCTGGGCATCGACTGGCGGCCTGGCAGCTAACGCCGGGGGCCCTCACCGCCGGGGTAGCGGCAGTCTGGCTGTGACCGGCCGCGCCGCCTGGCGCCGGGGGCTGAGCTATCATGCGCGCCGCACCGCAGCAGGACGCATTGTGCCCACATCAGATTCTCGCAAAGCCGCCGACCCGGTGGCGCCGCTTCCCAGCGCTGTCACCGGTACTCGTGACGGTGCCAGCGCGCACCGTCCCCAGGCCATCAAGACGCGCGACGCTCAGGTCAGCCCGCGCGGCACCCTTGAGTTGCTCTCGCGCCGGGAGGTCGAGGCGCTCAGCGACAACGGCCACCCCCGGGCCCTGTTTCGGCTGTTCCGGGACTGCGCCCTGGCGGTGCTCAATACCGGCAGCGAATCCGATGACGCAGCGCTGGTGTTCGAAGCGTTCAAGGACTTCGACGTGCAGATCAAGCGACGCACCCGTGGCCTGAAGCTCGTCATCCGCAACGCGCCGGAGACGGCGTTTGTTGACGGCACCATGATCGAAGGCATTCGCCAGCACCTGTTTTCGGTGCTCCGGGATGTTGTCTACATCGGCACGGAAGTGCACAGCAGCGCCCGCTTTGACCTGGCGAGCGGGCAGGGCATTACCGATGCGGTCTTTCATATCCTGAAGCAGGCCCGGGTGCTGCAGCCGGACCTCGCGCCGAACCTGATCGTCTGCTGGGGCGGCCACTCCATCGCCCGGCACGAGTACGAGTACACCAAAGAGGTCGGCTATCACCTGGGCCTGCGCGGTTTCGACATCTGCACCGGCTGTGGCCCTGGCGCCATGAAAGGCCCGATGAAAGGTGCGGCGGTCGGCCATGCCAAACAGCGGCGCAGCGGCGCTCGCTATATCGGTCTCACGGAGCCGGGGATTATCGCCGCGGAGTCGCCCAACCCCATGGTCAGCCAGCTGGTGATCATGCCCGACATCGAAAAGCGGCTGGAGGCGTTTTTGCGCCTCGGGCACGGCATTGTGGTGTTTCCGGGCGGCGTTGGGACGGCCGAGGAGATCCTGTACCTGCTCGGCGTGTTGCTGGATCCCGCCAATGCGGGCCAGGCGCTGCCCCTGATCTTTACCGGGCCGCCGGAGTCGGCCGCCTACTGGGACCAGATGGATGCGTTCCTGCAGCTCGCCCTGGGCGAGGCGGTCGCCGAGCGCTATCAGATCATCGTGGGCGACGCCGCCAAGGTGGGCCGCGTGATGGGCGATCAGCTGCGCACGGTGCGCAAGCAGCGCCGGCGCGATGGCGATGCCTACTACTTCAACTGGCTGCTGCAGATTCCCGAAGCGCACCAGTATCCTTTTGAAGTGACGCACGAATCGGTTTCTGCCTTGCGCTTGCGTCACGACATGCCAGTGCACGAGCTTGCCGTGCAGCTGCGGCAGGCTTTCTCGGCCATCGTAGCGGGCAACGTCAAGGCTGATGGCATTCGCCGCATCGAGCGCCATGGGCCGCTCACCCTGCACAGCGACAGCGCGATTGCCGGCGCCCTGGACGCTTTGCTGCGCGCCTTCGTCAGCGATGGCCGCATGAAGCTGGCCAGCGCTGAGTACGAGCCCTGCTACCGGGTCGTGGAGACCTGAGGGTGACTGCGTCGCCGTCCGCTAACCCGCCGCACCCGGCGAGCGCTTCGCCGTCAGCGGGAGCGCTGCTGTCGGTGCGCGACTACGGCTGCCGGCGCGGCGAGCGCTGGCTGTTCGAGGGCTTGTGTCTGGCCCTGGACCCCGGCAGCTGTTGGGCGCTGACCGGACCGAACGGCTGCGGCAAGTCGACCCTGCTGCGAAGCCTCGCGGGACTCTTTCAGGACACCACGGGGGTGCTCGCCAGCGAGCCCACGGCCTATCTGGGCCATCGCAGCGGCGTGCCTCGATTGCTCGGCGTGATCGATGGCCTTAGATGGTACGCGCGGCTCCTGGGCAGCACGCAGTCCTTGTCGCCCCTGCTCGATCGGGTTGGGCTCGCCGGCTACGAGCACGCGCGGCCGACGGAGCTCTCGGCCGGACAGCAGCGCCGGCTGGCGCTGGCCCGGCTGCTTCTGCAGCAGGCACCGGTCTGGCTGCTCGATGAGCCCTACACAGCGCTGGACCCGGCCGGGCAAGCCCTGGTGGACCAGCTGATGACGCAGCACTGCGCGGACGGCGGGGCGGTCATCGCCGCAACGCACCAACCGCTCGCCGGGCGGGTGCCCGCAGACCAGGACCATACCGTGCGCGCCGGCATGCTGGCCGTAGACCCGGTCCCGCTGGTACCCGTGCCTTGAGTGCCGACTTCGCGCCGGCCGGCCAGCCTTTCCGGGCCGAGTTTCGCCGCGCCCTCACGGAGCTGTTGGCGGCGCCCGCAGACGTGCTGAACCCGCTGGTCTTTCTATTCATCGGCGTCACCCTGTTCGCGATTGGTTTTGCCGGCGATCCGGGCGTACTGGCCGCCTTTGCGCCGATTGTGATCTGGGTGCTGGTGCTATTGTCAGGTTTGTTGTCTCTGGATAGCCTGTACCAGCGCGATCTCGAAGACGGCAGCCTCGAGCAGTTTGTGTTGCTGGCAGAGCCTGGTTTTCTGGGCGTGTTGGGTAAGCTGGTTGCGCACTGGCTGGTCGTCGGCGGTGCCCTGTGCGTTGTGGCGCCGCTGGCTGCATTGTCCTTGAGCCTGCCGACGCAGGCGCTGTGGGTACTGTTTCTCACGTTGCTTGCCGGAACGCCGACTTTGACGCTGATTGGCAGCGTTGGCGCGGCGCTGACCGTCGGCCTGGGACGGAGCGGCATGCTGTTGGCGCTGCTGGTGCTGCCGTTTTACGTGCCGGTTCTCATCTTTGCCGCGAGCGCTGTCACGGCAGCCGTTGCGGGGCTGCCGCACAGTGCGGGGCTCTACTGGCTGGCGGCGACGGCGCTGCTGGCGCTGACTGTGGCGCCCTTCGCAGTTCAGGCCGCGCTGCGGATCGGCGCGGAGCCCTAGGGCACGGATTCGCGCGCGATTGGCGGTCAACTAGGGGATAATCCCTCGCAGACGAGATCAACAGACGCGCCCTCCACCCACGCAGACGGACGATCAGCAGCAACAGTGTCCTCTCAAACTCAATCAGCGCTCACCCGGCTCTGGCACCGGCTCGGCTCGCCGCGCTGGTTTCATGACATGACGGGCCCGTGGATGACCGGCTTTGGTGCCCTGGCCGTGGTCCTGCTCGGCGCGGGCACGCTTTGGGGCATGGGCTTCGCGCCGCCCGACTACCAGCAGGGCAACAGCTTTCGCATCATTTACCTGCACGTGCCGGCAGCCATCCTTGCCCAGTCCGTGTATCTGTTCATCGGGACCTCGGGCGTGCTGTTCCTGGTCTGGCGCATGAAGCTGGCTGATGTGGCCATGCAGGCCGCTGTGCCGTTCGGTATGTCGGTCGCGGCCCTGGCGCTCATTACCGGTGGGGTCTGGGGCAAGCCGACCTGGGGTGCCTGGTGGGTCTGGGATGCCCGCACCACCTCGACGCTGGTGCTGTTTTTCCTGTACTTCGGTCTCTACGCGCTGCGGCAATCGATTCCCCGGGCCGAGGCCGCTGGCCGAGCCTGCGCCGTGCTGGCCATTGTCGGCGTCATCAATATTCCGATCATCAAGTATTCGGTGGATTGGTGGCTGACCCTGCACCAGACCAGCACTTTTACGTTGACTGAGCGACCGGCCATGCCGGCTTCCATGTGGGCGCCCTTGCTGGTGAACGTGCTCGGGTTTTACGCGCTGTTCGGCTACCTGTTGCTGGGGCGCATGCGGCTGCTGATTCTGCAGCGCGAGGAACGCACTCGCTGGGTCCAGGAGCATCTGGGCCTGCAGGAGGCGCCATGAGCGGTTTTCAGTTCGATTCCCTGACCGCCTGGCTGGCCATGGACGGGCACGGCCCCTATGTCTGGTTTTGCGTCGTGCTGGTGCTGCTGTTCTTCGGCGGCAACGTGCTGGCGCTGCGCCTGGCCCGGCGGCGCTTTGCTCGAGACGCAGCGGCGCGCCGCCGGCGTGCCGACGCTCGGCACGGTGCCGAAGCTCGGCAGAGTGCGCAGGGCGACGCAGCGACCTCTGCCGCGGCGGCTTCCATTTCCGAGACAGGCTAAGGACCAGGAGTTCCCATGCACCCGAAACGTCGCAACCGATTGCTGATCGTCTCTTTCGTGCTCCTCGGGGCCGGGGCCACCTTGGCGCTGGTTCTGAGTGCCCTGAACGAGAACCTGAACCTGTTTTACCCGCCCGACCAGGTTGCGAGCGGTCAGGCCCCGACGGATACCCGGATTCGCGCGGGCGGCATGGTCAAGGCCGGCACCGTAGAGCGCGACCCGAACAGTCTCGAAGTGACCTTTGTGCTGTCGGACCTGGCTGGCAGCGACTTTACCGTGCGCTACAGCGGCATCCTGCCGGACCTGTTTCGAGAAGAGCAGGGCATTCTGGTTCAGGGGGAGCTGCGGGCGGATGGTCGCTTTGAAGCCGACGAGGTCCTGGCCAAGCACGACGAGAACTACATGCCGCCGGAGCTGACCGATCTGGCGCAGGCCAACGGCGCCGGCAACCAGCAGGGCACGCCATGATTGCAGAAGCCGGCCACGCAGCAGCGATTGTTGCCTTCCTCCTGGCCCTGCTGCTGACCGGGTCCGGCCTGCTCGCCGCAGCGCGCAACGACCCGCGGCTGGCGCGCAGCACAAATTTTCTGGCGGCCGGCCAGTGGGTTTTTGCGGCGGTGTCCTTCGCGCTGCTGACTGCCGCGTTCCTGCAGGACGATTTCACCGTGGCCTACGTCGCCCAGAACTCGAATAGCCTGCTGCCCTGGTACTTCAAGGTCAGCGCCGTCTGGGGCGCGCACGAGGGGTCCTTTCTGCTCTGGATTCTCGTGATGGCCAGCTGGCTGCTGGCCGTTGCGCTGCGCGGCGCTTACCTGCCGCTGGCGATTCGCACGCGGGTGCTGGGCGTGATGGGACTCATGCAAAGCGGCTTTCTCAGCTTTCTGCTGTTTACCAGCAACCCCTTCGAGCGCTTGCTGCCGCTGGCCCCCAGCGACGGCGCAGACCTGAATCCGCTGCTGCAGGACTTTGGCCTGATTGTGCATCCGCCGCTCCTCTATATCGGCTACGTGGGCTTTTCTGTTGCCTTTGCGTTTGCGGTGGCAGCGCTGCTGTCCGGTCGCCTCGACGCGGCCTGGGCGCGCTGGTCGCGGCCCTGGACGAATGTGGCCTGGGCGTTTCTGACCGTCGGTATCGCGCTCGGCAGCTGGTGGGCCTACTACGAGCTGGGCTGGGGCGGCTGGTGGTTCTGGGACCCGGTGGAGAACGCATCCTTCATGCCCTGGTTGGTGGGCACGGCGCTCGTGCACTCGCTAGCCGTGAGCGAAAAGCGTGGCACCTTCAAAAGCTGGACCGTATTGCTGGCGCTGTCGGCCTTTAGCCTGAGCCTGCTCGGCGCGTTTATCGTGCGCAGCGGCGTGCTGACGTCCGTGCACGCCTTTGCGGTCGACCCCACCCGCGGGCTGTTCATTCTCGCGTTCCTGGGACTGGTCGTCGGGGGCTCCCTGCTGCTGTACGCGCTGCGCGCGACGTTGATTCGCTCCTCGGCGAGCTATACCTGGCTCAGCCGGGAAGCCTTCATGCTGCTCAACAACCTGCTGCTGGTGGTCTCGCTGGCGGTGGTGCTGGCCGGAACACTGGCGCCGCTGATCTACGAGGCGGTGACCGGGGGCGACAAGATCAGCGTCGGCCCGCCGTACTTCAATCTGCTGTTTGTGCCGCTGATGGCCATGGTCGCGATCGCTCTTGGCATCTCGACCATGCTGCGCTGGAAGCGCACCGACGGCCGCTGGCTGTGGGGCCGTCTGCGGGTGCCGCTGATGCTCGCCGGGGTGCTCGGTCTGGCAGCGCCGTTGCTGCTGACGGGCACGCTGGACTGGCGCGTTGCGGTGACTGCGGCGCTCGGCCTCTGGGTCATCGCTGCGCAGCTGACCGACTGGTGGCGCGGTGGCCTTACGGGCCGTCCGGGCGCTTACGTCGGCATGGCGGTCGCGCACATCGGCTTTGCGGTCTGTCTGCTCGGCGCCGGCATCACGTCCCTGCTGTCCGTCGAGCGGGACGTGCGGATGGTGCCCGGGGACACCGTGGTCGTGGGCGATTATCGCTTTGCCTTTGCCGGCACCCAGCGGCACACGGGACCCAACTACCTGGCTGATCGCGGGGAGTTCACCATTACCCCGGCTGACGCGGCGCCCAATGCCGCGGGCGTTCGCCTGACGCCAGAAAAGCGCCGCTACCTGGCTCGGAACAACGTCATGACCGAAGCCGCGATCGATGCGGGGCTGTTCGGAGACCTGTACGTCTCCCTTGGCGAGCCAGTTGATCCTTCGGCGGACGCCTGGGCCATCCGCATTCAGGTTAAGCCATTCGTCCGCTGGATCTGGCTGGGGGCGCTGCTCATGGCGCTGGGCGGCGTGATTGCCATCCTTGACCGGCGCTATCGCCGGCTGCGACGGCGCATCAACGAGCGCTCCGATAGAGCGCCCGAGCCGGGGGCAGCCGGGACTGGCCGCGCCGCCGGACTGGCCTCGGCGGAGCACTCGCCATGAGCCGGCTGGGGCTGTTTGTGCCGCTGCTGGTGTTCGGCCTGATCATTGGTTTTGGTTACGCCGGTTTCAGCCTCAACGATCCGCACTCGCTGCCTTCGGCGTTGCTGGAAAAGCCGTTTCCGGAATTTTCCGGGCCGGGCCTGACCGATCCGGAGCGCACGCTCAGCAAGGCCGACCTGCTGGGCAGCCCGGTGCTGGTCAACGTCTGGGCCACCTGGTGTCCGACCTGCCGCGCCGAGCACGAAGAGCTGAACCGGCTCAAACGCGAGCATGGCCTGCGCATCGTTGGCGTCAACTACAAGGACGATGCGGGCAAGGCGCTGCGCTGGCTGGCGGAACTGGGCGACCCCTACGAGTTCAACGTGCAGGATCCGGACGGCAGCCTGGGCGTCGAGCTCGGCGTCTACGGGGCACCGGAGAGCTTTCTGCTCGATGCCCAGGGCGTGATTCGCTACAAGCGCGTTGGAGACGTCAACCCCCGGGTCTGGCGGGACGAAATCGAACCGCTGCTGCGGGCGATTCGGGACGCGTCGACATGACGCGTCATCGAGTCACGCTGCTGCTGCTGGGCGCATTGCTGTGTGTCTCGCAGGGCGCAGCCTGGAGCGCGAACCCGGTGGACGTGTTTGCCTTCGAGACGCCGGCCCAGGAGGCACGCTATCGAGCTCTGATTGCCGAGTTCCGGTGTCCGAAGTGTTTGAACACCAATTTGCTCGGCTCTGATGCGCCCATTGCCCAGGATCTGCGCCGCACAGTGCATCGCCTGGCGATCGCCGAGGGGCGCAGCGACGAGGAAGTCCGGGAGTTCCTGCAGACGCGCTACGGCGACTTCGTGCTTTACAGCCCGCCGGTCCGCCCGGGAACCTATCTGCTGTGGTTCGGCCCCGGCGTCCTGTTGCTGATCAGTTTCTGGGTGCTGCGTCGGACGGTTCGCAACGCCGCGCGGCGCGAGCCGGCGCTGTCCGGCGACGACCAGGCCCGGCTCGATGCTTTGCTGCGGGACGACGCCTCATGACCCCCTGGATCCTTGCCGCGATGATCGCGGCCGGCGCCGTGCTCTTTGTGTTGCCCCCATGGCTGCGCCGGAGCGCGGTCCGGAGCAACACCACGGGACGTATCGACACCCTCAAGCTGCTGCATCGCGCCCGGCGCGAAGAGTTGCAGGCCGATGCCGAGCGCGGCGTGCTGGCACCGGAAGACCTGGCGCCGGCGCTTGCCGAGCTGGACGCGACGCTGCTGCGGGAGGTGGACGCTCTGAACGCCCAGGCGGCGGAGCTGGCGCCGGCTGAGCGCGCCGATGCCCCGGCAACCGCGGGAGCTGCCCGGCCCCTGCTGACCGGCCTGGCCCTGACTGCGGCCGTGTTTGCCGGAACTTTGTGGCTCTACGGCCTGCTGGGCGAGCCACAGGCGCCGGAGCTCGCCCAGGCCGCCGATCTGCTGCAGCTCGAGGAGTCCGACACGGCAGCGCTGCGAGACTGGCAGGACGTGCTCAGCGACCGCGTGGCCCGACGTCCGGATGACGCCAAGAGTCGGTACCTGCTGGGCCACGTGGCCCTCAAGCAGCGTCGTTACACCGCTGCGGCCGCCGCCTTCGAAAGCGCCGCCGCCGCCCACGGGCAGGCGGACCCCAACATCGAACTGTACCTGCTGCAGGCGCGGTTCCTGGCCGCAGACGGCAAGCTGGATGCCGACACCCGCGCCCTGGCCGAGCGCCTGATCGCGCAGCGGCCCGGGATGGCCGCGCTGTATGAGGTGCTGGCCATCGACGCCTTTAATCGCGGCGACTTTGCCGCTGCGGTATCGGTGCTCAACCGGGCGCTCGCCCAGCCGCTGCCTGCGGCCCAGCGCGCCTCGTTCCAGGCGGGCCTGGCCCAGGCCCGAAGCCGCCTTGGCCTGCCGGCGCAGGCCGAGCCGGGGCCCAGCGTTGCTGGGATCCCGAATGGGTCCCCGAATGGGTCCCCGAACGGGTCCCCGAATGGGTCCCCGGAAGCGCCCGCTGCGGCTGCGGCGGGCCCGGCGATCGACGTGACCATCAAGGGTCTCGACTCGGTGCCCGCAGAGCGCACCCTGTTTGTGATTGCCCGGCCGCCGGGGGGCGGCATGCCCTATGCGGTCGTGCGCCGTCCAGGCCCGGACTTTCCGGCGCAGGTCCGGCTGGACGATCTGGTCAGTATGAACCCGGCGGCGCCGCTCTCCAGCGCCCCGGCGGTCGAGGTGATCGTGCGCGCGAGCGTGACCGGTACGGCGCGCCGCAGCCCGGATGACTGGCAGTGGTCTTCCAAGACCCTGTCTTTCGCCGACGGACAGCGCCAGCACAGCCTGGTCGCGGAGCTCAGCCCCCCGGGCTAGGCCAGCGCCCGGAACCCTGGCTGGGCCCGGCAGCGCGCTGGCCGCAGGCCCCAGGGCGGGTTTCGAAGGTCCCTGGGGAACCTCCTTGTCCGGCCGATGGTCGAACAGCCCATGAGCAGGGCAGACCAGGAGCAACCTATCGTGATCGCGGGCAAACAGAGCACTACCGAGTGGGTCGTCAATCAGCTGGGACGAGAGATCATCCAGGCTGAGCGTCCGGGCGGTACCCGGCTACAGGAACTCACGCTGGCTCGGCAGCTGGGCGTGTCCCGGGGGTCTGTGCGCGAGGCGTTGCTGGTTCTGCAGCGGCAGCAGCTGATCGACATCCTGCCGCGTCGCGGAGCCATTGTCCGAGAATTTAATGAAGATGAAATCTTCGAATTTTCAGAAATTTACACCGACCTTCAAAAAAGATTGTTCAGATCTTTGTGCCGGCTTCCCGCGGATGTCGCCGAGGCCTTGAGCGAAGTCATCGAGGCCAAGCGCCAGGCTGTGGCCGATGGTGATCGTGCGGCTGCAACCTTCACCACCGAGCGCTTCATCGAGATCTTGAGCGAGTTCGGGCGCAACCATTACCTGGTGACGCTGGTGCGCACCCTCGCGCCGGTGCGCCTGCGGCTGGCTTTTCGGGCCAGCGGCAACCCGAACTTCGACCCGCAGGACGATCTGCGTTTTCATCAGGCGCTGCAGCAGGCGCTGCGCGAGCGCGACAGCGACCGGCTTGACGAGCTGATCGATGCGCAGGCGCGGCGCGAGCGGCAGCTGATCTCGCGCTGCGACGCCAGTCGCTGAGCGCGCGGGCGCAAACGACTTCGGGCAGTAAAAAAACGGCGCTTCCGCGCTTTCGCTGTTACGAAGGAAAACTTTTTGCTTTAAACTTGCCTGAACTTCCTGGACGGGCTCGCGCGCCGTATTTCTTAGATGCGACTCAAGCAGATCAAGCTCGCGGGTTTCAAATCGTTCGTCGATCCCACCACCGTAACCCTCCCCGGCAACCGCTGTGCGGTCGTCGGCCCGAACGGCTGCGGCAAATCCAACATCATTGATGCCGTGCGCTGGGTCATGGGCGAAAGCTCCGCCAAGCAGCTGCGCGGCGAAAACCTGACCGACGTTATCTTTAACGGGTCCAACTCGCGCAAGCCGACGGCGATCGCGAGCATCGAGCTGATCTTCGACAACTCTGATGGCCGCATCGGCGGCGAGTACGCGGCCTATGCCGAGATCGCGATTCGTCGTCAGGTGACGCGCGAAGCCCAGTCGACCTATTTTCTGAACGGCCAGAAGTGCCGGCGCCGGGACATTCTCGATATCTTCCTGGGCACCGGCTTCGGGCCGCGCAGCTACTCGATTATCGAGCAGGGCATGATCAGCCAGCTGGTCGAAGCAAAGCCGGAAGAGCTGCGCGTGTATCTGGAAGAAGCCGCCGGCATCTCCAAGTACAAGGAACGCCGCCGCGAAACGGAAAACCGCATCAAGCACACGCGGGAAAACCTGTCCCGGGTGACCGATATTCGCGAAGAGCTGGCGAAGCAGCTGGATCGGCTGGAGCGTCAGGCCAAAGCGGCCGAGCGCTACCGGGTCCT
>CAZXIJ010000014.1:92906-99213 GCA_964640725.1 uncultured Pseudomonadales bacterium
ATTGCCGCCAACCGCGAAGAGGTGCTGCGGCGCGAGGAGCGGCTGGACAGCGCCCGCAATCAGGTCCAGACCCTGCGGCACGAGCTGGCCAGCGCGCAGGCCCTGCAGCAGGCGGCGCTCGGTCGCGAAGATCAGGAGGCTTCTGACTGGATCGAGATGCAGTCGCTGCAGCAGGCCGCCCGGCTCGGCGAACATCTGGCTGTGGTGGGCGGCTGGGAGCAAGCCGTGGAGCTCGTTCTCGGGCCTTACCTGCAAGCGCTCAAGGTCGACAACGCCGCGACCTACGCCGATGCGCTGGCCAGCCTCGAAGCCGGCGAGATCACGCTGGTCGACGCCGCCGCGGAGGCAAGAGAGACGGATGGCATCGCGCCGGGCAATCTGCCGTCGTTGTCGTCGCTGGTCCGTCAGGGCAGCCCCGACAGCGCCCAGGCCGTGCAGCTCGGTTCGCTACTGACGGGCGTGTTCGCGGCGTCCAGCGTGCCTGACGCCCTGGCGGCGCGCGGTCAGCTTGCCCCCGGGCAGAGCATTGTGACTCGCGACGGGCTGTGGCTGGGGCCAGACTGGATGCAGGTGCGGCGCGAGCGGGCCGGCGATGGCGGCATCATTGCCCGGGCCCAGGAAATCGAGTCCCTGACCGTGACCCTCGAAGACGCCGAAGCGGCGCTGGCGACCCAGCAACGGGGCGTGGTAGAGGCCCGGTCCGAGGTCGAGCAGGCCGAAGAGCGACGCGCATCGCTGCAGCAGCAGGCCAAGGGATACGCCGATCAGCTCGCGCAGCTGCGCACGGACCACGGCGTGCGTCGTGTCCAGAAAGAAGAGTCCGAGGCACGCCGGCAGCGGGTCGCTGTCGAGCGGGCCGAGATTGAAAGCCAGATCGCCCAGGAAACGAGCGCGCTCGAGACCGCGCGGGCCGCGCTGGCGACCGCCCGGGCCGCACTGGACGCCCAGAGCGAGCAGCGTGCTGCCCTGGTCAGAGACCGGGAGCAGCTGGAAGCCCAGCTGGAAAGTGCCAGAGCCCTGGCGCGTGACAGCCGGGACGAGTTTCACCGGGTGAACGCCGATCGCCAGCGCTTCGAGAGCGGTCTCAACGCCAGCATCGCGGCGCGGGAGCGCCTGGTCGAGCAGCAGCGCAGCCTGGTTGAGCAGGAAGAACGGCTCGTTGAGGGCATCGAGTCCAGCAGCCGGCCCATGCCGGAGCTCAAGAGTGAGCTCGAGAGCAAGCTCGCTGAGCGCGCCGGGATCGAGACGAACCTGGGCGAGGTCCGGCGCGAGCTGGAGGCCGCCGATGCGGCGATTCGTGATCTGGAACAGCAGCGCAGCGATACCCATGCGCGCGTCGAAGATGCGCGCTCTGCGGTAGAGGCGGCGCGGCTGGAACGGCAATCGCTGGTGGTGAACGAAGCCAATCTGCGTACGCAGATCGAAGCCACCGGCCTGAACGCCGAAGAGTTGGAGGCCGGATTGCCCGCAGAGGCAACCGCCGAATCCTGGGAAGAGGAGCTGGGCAAGGTGGATCGCAGGATCCAGCGGCTTGGCCCCATCAACCTGGCGGCGATCGATGAGTACGATAGCCAGTCGGAACGCAAGGTCTACCTGGACCAGCAGAACGACGATCTCGAGAAAGCGTTGGAAACGCTCGTGGACGCGATCAAGAAGATTGATCGGGAAACACGTTCGCGTTTCAAGGAAACGTTCGAAACGGTTAACACCCGTCTGGGAGAACTATTCCCGAAAGTGTTTGGCGGGGGACACGCCTACTTGGAACTGACCGGGGAGGATCTGCTCGATACCGGGGTCTCGCTCATGGCGCGACCACCGGGCAAGCGGAACGCCAGTATTCATTTGCTTTCCGGTGGGGAGAAAGCAATGACGGCGGTCGCGTTAATCTTCGCGATTTTCCATCTCAACCCAAGCCCCGTGTGCTTGCTGGATGAGGTGGACGCGCCGCTGGACGATAGCAATACGACGCGTTTTGCAGAGTTGATCAGGGAGATGTCGGAAGAGGTGCAATTTGTGGTGATCACGCACAACAAGATCACCATGGAAATGGCGGACCACCTGATGGGGGTCACCATGCACGAGGCCGGGGTTTCCCGGCTGGTTTCTGTCGACGTCGAAGAAGCAGCAGCCATGGCCGCGATGTAGCGCTTGCGCGCCGCATGACCGTGACCATCGCTGATCCAAGTTGCGTGCCGCAGCTGTATAGTCGGGAATCGTTCCCGACTGAACGCTGCGGACCCGATCGAGGCCGGGTCCCTCGAGGAGTGTTTTGGTGGACATAAAGGACTTTATTCTCATCGTGGGGGGCGCGCTGATTGTCGCGGTCATTGCCCACGGTTTCTGGACCGCCTGGCGGTCGCAGCGCGAGCCGCTGAAGATCGAGATCAAACCGGAGCTGATTCCCGACGAAACCGACGAGATGGATCGTTTTCGCGGCGAGCTGCCAAACGGCGGCGCTCGGCCCAAGTCCCCCGATCAAGGCAGCTTTGAGCTGGAGGTGACGGCCGGGCCAGAGCCGGTCGCCCCGGCGCAGACGCCTTCTGTGCAGGGGGCGTCATCGGCCATGAAGGATGCGGCTGTTCAGGCCGCAGCGGACCGCGAACTGCTGGGCGCTGACGAGGCACCTGCCATTGCTCGACGGGCTGAACGTTCCCGGGCCCGGCCCAAGCCCCGAGGCCCGGACCTGTTCACCATTCCAGAGGGCTTTGGCCCTGACGAGGACGACATGGCCGCTGCGGCTGCGGTGGCGCCCCCGACGGAGTCCTCCGAGCCACCGGCGGCACCGGCGGCAACGACGGATCCGGTATCCGGCAGCGACAAGGCCGCGCAGCCGATTGAGCCCACCATCGCGCAGTCAAGCGCGGAACCGAAGCGACCTCGCGTTGCCGAGGTGGAGCTGCCGGCAGAGCCCGCCGTCGCTGACGGTGAGGCCGACGCGCTGCAAAGCGAAAACCGCCGGGAGTTGAGGCCGCGCCGGACCTCACCGGCCGGCGGCAGCACCCGGTCGACCCACAAGCCGCGTCGCCTGGGCACCCTGCGCAGCGCTGCGAATGACCCCTTGCCGGAGCGCGAGGCCAGAAAGCCCGACCATCAGGCGACGGCTGCAGAGGCTGCGCCCAAGGAGCCTGTGGAGGCCTTGATGCTGATCCACCTGGTTGCGCCGCAAGGGCAAACCTTTGCCGGTGACGCGCTGTGCGATGCGTTGCGCGAGAAAGGGCTGAAGTTCGGCACCATGAACATCTTCCACCGGGTTGATCCGCTCACCAAAGGGTCCGTGTACTCCGTTGCCAACGCCGTCGAGCCCGGGTTCTTCGATCTGTCGGACCTGAGCAAGATGACGACCCCGGGCGTGACCTTCTTCCTGCAGCTGCCGGGGCCGGAAAACCCTTCGGCGGCGATGGAAGACATGCTGGACGTGGCTCAGGCCGTGGCGCACAAGCTCGGCGGCGAGCTGCGCGACGAAGCCAAGAATCGCCTGACGCGCCAGGCGGCGTCGCACATGCAGCAGCAGGTCAGCGATTTCGCCCTCAAGCACATGTCTCGAAAGGCGCTCTAGGCACGTTCCATGGCGCGCCCTGCGAAGGACGAAGGGGCCCGGCTGCGCGCTGCACAGCTGCGTGAGACGCTGGAACATCATGGCTATCTGTACCACGTTCTCGACCAGCCCGAGCTGAGCGATGCCGAATACGATGCGCTGTTTGATGAGCTGACCGAGCTCGAAGCCGAGCACCCCGATCTGCAAAGCCCGGATTCGCCCACCCAGCGCGTGGGCGGCGCACCGCTCAAGGGCTTTGAGCAGGTCGCTCATCCGGTACCCATGCTGTCTCTGGAAAAGTGTACCGAGACGGAAGAGCTGGAACGCTGGATGGCACGGGCCGAGGCAACGCTGGCCGGCGCCTCCATCGAGTTTACCTGTGAGCCCAAGATCGATGGCGTTGCCGTGGCGTTGCTCTACGAGGCCGGGCGCCTGGTGCAGGCAGCCACCCGGGGCGACGGTGCAACGGGGGAGAACATTACCGCGAATGTTCGCACGATCGACGCGGTGCCGCTGCGCCTGCGCGGCGAGGGCTGGCCTGCGCGCATGGAGGTCCGGGGCGAGATTTACATGTCCCAGGACGATTTCGAGCGCTTTAACGACGCCGCCCGGGAAGCCGGCGGGGCGCCGCTCGTCAACCCCAGAAACGGCGCTGCCGGGAGCCTGCGGCAGCTGGACCCCAAGCTGGCGGCGACCCGGCCCCTGACCTGGTTCTGCTACAGCCTGGGGTGGGCCGAGGGCTGGGAGCCTGAGCGCCACAGCGAGGTGATGGCCCGGTTCCGGGAGTGGGGCCTGCGCACCAACGCCGACTTCAGCGGGCCTCAGGGTGCGAGCGATTGCATCGCCGCGGTTGCGGCCATCGAGACGCGGCGCGCCGAACTGGGTTATGACATTGACGGCGCCGTGATCAAGGTCGACAGCCTGGCGCAGCAGCGCGCCCTGGGTGCTCGCAGCCGCACGCCGCGCTGGGCGATCGCGTTCAAGTATCCGGCAGAAGAGGCGAGCACGCTGGTGGAAGGCGTGGATTTTCAGGTCGGCCGGACCGGCGCCGTCACCCCGGTGGCGCGGCTGGCTCCCGTGTTCGTGGGCGGCGTCACCGTCAGCAACGCTACCCTGCACAATATGGACGAGGTCGAGCGTCTGGACCTGCGCCTGGGCGACCGTGTTCGGGTCCGCAGGGCTGGCGACGTGATTCCTCAGGTCATGGACGTGGTGCTCAGCGCCCGGCGCAAGGGCGCGCGTCGGGTCAAATTGCCGACCGCCTGCCCGAGCTGTGGCAGCAAGGTTCTGCGCCTGGAAGAAGAAGCCGTGGCGCGCTGCAGCTCGCCAGCGCACGAGTGTCCGGCGCAGCAGAAAGAAGCCCTCAAGCACTTTGCCTCTCGCCTGGCCCTCGACATCGAAGGGCTGGGCGACAAGCTCGTGGAACAGCTTGTTGCGGAAGGCCTGGCGGCAAGCGCCGCGGACCTGTTCGCCCTGACCGTGGAGCAGCTCAGCGCGCTGCCGCGTATGGGGGACAAGTCGGCGGCGAACCTGGTGGCGGCGCTCAGCGACGCGCGGCAGACCACCTTGCCCCGGTTCCTGTTCGCGCTCGGGATCCGGGAAGTGGGCGAGGCGACCGCGCGAGGCCTGGCACAGTTTTTCGGTGATCTGCCACCGATCATGGCGGCGACGCCGGATGTCCTCGAGACCGTGCCCGACGTCGGCCCGATCGTGGCCCGGCGCATTCACGAATTCTTTGAGCAGCCCGCCAACCAGGCGCTGGTTGCCGCGCTGCAGGAAAGCGGCGTGACCTGGCCGGCGCTCGAGGTGCAGCGCGTCGAGGACGAGGCAGCACTGCCCCTGGCCGGGCAGACCTGGGTGCTGACGGGCACGCTGGAACGCCTGACGCGCAACGAGGCCAAGGCCCACCTGCAGGGACTGGGGGCCAAGGTGTCCGGATCGGTCTCGAAAAAGACCCATCGAGTGGTTGCTGGCCCAGGGGCGGGCAGCAAGCTGGACAAAGCCCAGGCACTGGAACTTGAGGTGCTGGACGAGGACCAACTGGTAGCGTTTCTTTCTGAACAGGGTATCTCGCTCGAGGAGTAGGCGCATGACATCCGGCGTTCTGTCCTGCCCGACCGCTGGCCGATCTCGTGCATTGGCGAGCCGGCGGTTGCTGGTGCTGCCCCTGCTGCTGGTGGCGTGCGGATGCGTCAGCAAGCCCCCGCAGCGTCCCGGAGAGCTGTGCGCCATCTTTGCTGAGAAGCCCGGCTGGCACCGCAGCGCCCAGCGCATGGAGCGCAAGTGGAAGATACCGGTGCCGATCGCCATGGCCTTTGTGCACCGCGAATCCTCTTACAAAGCCCGGGCCAAGCCGCCGCGCACTCGCTTTCTCGGCTTCATTCCCGGGCCGCGCCCGTCCTCTGCTTACGGCTTCGCGCAGGCGACGGACCCGACCTGGCGCGAGTACGTCAAGGATGCCGGCAGCATACTCTCGGACCGGGACGACTTTGGCGACGCCATCGACTTTATCGGCTGGTACAACGATCGCAGCCATCGTGGCCTGGGCATCGCGCGCAACGACGCCTATCGCCTGTACGTGGCCTACTATGCTGGCCCGGGCGGCTACAAGACCGGCAAGTGGCGCCGCAGCAAGACCATCAAGCGCTACGCCAGCATTGTGTCTGATCGCGCAGCGCGCTACGGCGCCCAGTACCGACGTTGTTCCCGGGCGCCGAAACGCTTCCTGTTCTTTTAGCGGTCGGTTTTCGCCTCCTGGCGTTCGGTTTTCGC
>CAZXIJ010000014.1:99313-102767 GCA_964640725.1 uncultured Pseudomonadales bacterium
GCGGTCGGTTTTCGCCTCCTGGCGTTCGGTTTTCGCTTCCTAGCGGTCTGCCAACGCTTCTCGATAGCGAACCTGGTAGATGGCGCCAGCCTGGTCGTCCGAGATCAGGAGCGAGCCGTCTGGTGCAGCCAGCACATCGTTCGGCCGCCCCCAGTTGTCCTCGCCCTGCAGCCAGCCTTCGATGAAGGGCTCGTAGCTTGGCGTTGCATCGGCCTGCGTATTCAAGGCAACGCCGATCCGGAAACCGACCTTTTTGCTGCGGTTCCAGGAGCCGTGCTCGGCAACGAACAGCGCCCCGCGATAGCGGGCCGGAAACTGTGCGCCGGTGTAGAAATCGACCCCGAGCAGGGCCGAGTGCGCCTGTACCTTCAGCACCGGCGGCTCAAAGGCGTCCGGGTGCGCGTTCTTGCCGAACTCCGGGTCTGCGATGGTGCCACCGTGAATGAACGGGTAGCCGTAGTGCTTGCCCGGTTGCGCCAGGATGTTGATCTCCTCCGGAGGCACGTCGTCGCCGAGCATGTCCCGGCCGTTGTCGGTGAACCACAGCGCGCCGCTGCCCGGGTGGGTGGCGAAACCGACGGTGTTGCGAATGCCGCTGGCGATCACTTCGGACTGGCCCGTTGCCGGATTCATGGCCAGCAGCGCGGCGAACCGGGGGTCCTCGGACAGGCAGATATTGCACGGCGCACCGACGGGGACCAGCAGCCGGCCGGCGGGATCGAACTTCAGGTACTTCCAGCCATGGTGTTTTTCCGTGGGCAGGTCGTCTGCCACTACAACCGTGGGCAGGTCTTTGCCGTTCTTTCGGGCAGCCAGCTGCGCGTCCGCGTCGGCGACTTTCAGGATCTGGCTGACTGCGCCCACGTACAGATCGCCGTCCCGGATAGCGATACCGCTCGGCATCGTCAGGTTCGCCAGGATGGTGGCGGCCGGCGCGCGCCCAGTGTCGCTCAAGACTTTCTCGATCGCGTAGACCTTGCCTTCGCGCCGGGTACCGACGTAGAGCGTGCCCGCTGCCGAAAGGGCCATCTGCCGAGCGTTGGGGACGTCGTCGGCCAGGACCCGTAACTCAAAGCCGGGGGGCAACTTCAGGTTGCCGAGCGGCAGCGGCTCGGCGGCCAGGGCCGGGTGCAGGGCGATGGCGGACAGCAGGGCGAGGGAGAAAGGCAGAATCCTGGGCACGGGCAACTCTTGGCAGCGGAACAGGCTCCATGCTACCGCAACTGCGGTGGTGGTCTTGTGAGCGCCAGCCTGCCGGCTGCTTACAGGAACCGGGCGTGATCGCTGCTGGCCTGTGTGCGGATGGCTCGCTAAGCTCCCGCCATGTCAGCCGTTCCCGTGCCCAGCGATGCCCTGACCCCGGAGCTCAAGGCGGCGATCCAGGATGCCTATCGCGCCTGGCTGGCCGCTCGCGATTTCTCCCCGCGCCGCGGCCAACGGGAAATGATTGCCGCGGTTGCCCGAACCCTCATGGCCGATGTCACCAACGCTCAGCGCCTGGCGGTCATCGAAGCCGGCACCGGCACCGGCAAGACTGCGGGCTACGTGATTGCCGCGGTCCCGATTGCCCAGGCGCTGGGCAAGCAGCTGGTGATTGGCACTGCAACCGTGGCGCTGCAGGAGCAGGTGGTCATGCGGGACCTGCCGGATCTCAAGGCCGCAACGGGGCTGAACTTCAGCTTCGAGATTGCCAAGGGTCGCGGGCGCTATCTGTGCGTCAAGCGCCTCGACGACCAGCTGCGCGAGGACGGCGGCCAGGAGCAAATGCTGTTCGGGCCAACGGGTGGCGATCATCAGGCGCTTTACCAGCAGATGCTGGCGCAGTTTGCGGATCGCAGTTGGAACGGCGAGCTCGACAGCTGGGCGGAAGGCGTCGAGCCCGAGGCCTGGCGGGCTGTCACAACGGACCATCGCGGCTGCACCAACAAGCGCTGCGGCTTTTTTCGGCAGTGTCCGTTCTTCAAGGCCCGCAACGGCCTGGACGGCGTCGATGTGGTGGTGGCCAACCAGGATCTGATTCTCGCCGATCTGGGGCTGGGCGGCGGGGCGGTGCTGCCGCCGCCGGAAGACAGCATTTACGTCATCGACGAAGCGCACCACCTGCCGGACAAGACGCAGCAGCACTTCTCCGCCCGGGCCGCGCTCGGTGCCACGGCGCGCTGGACCGAACAGCTCGCGAACGCTGTGGGCACCATGACCGCGCGCTTTGCTCGACCGCAGTCTCTGGTTGACCGGGCGGTCGAAGTCTCCGAAGCAGCCAACGTCCTGGCCGCGGCGCTGGCCATTGTCGGCGAGCAGGCCGCTCAGCTGCCGTTCGAGGCTCGAGACGATGTGCTGGCAACGCATCGTTTCCCCCTCGGCGTTGTCCCCGAGGCGCTGGCACAGTCGATCGACGACTGTCGCGAGCCCGTGCAGATGATCGCAGCAGCCCTGGAACGCATGCATGACCTGGCCCAGAAGGCCTTCGAGGGCGAGCTTGACTGGCCGAACGCGCACGAGGCAGAAGACTGGCTGCCGATTCTCGGCCAGCTCGAAGGGCGCGCCGCCTCGCTGGTCACTCTGGTCGATGACTATGCCCGTGCCGCCGCCGCACCCGACGCCCGCGCGGGCACGCGCTACGCCCGCTGGGCGAACGAGACGGAAGCTGATCTGGAGCTGGTCAGCGCGCCGATTGATCCGGGCCGGCTGCTCGAAGACAACTTCTGGTCCCCGGCCTTTGCGGTGGTGCTCACGTCTGCCACCTTGTCAGCCCTGGGTTCCTTTGACCGTTTTGTGAGCCGGTCTGGCCTGCAGGCTGCGCAGACCTTTCGGTTCCCGAGTCCTTTCGATTACCCGCGTATCGCCCAGCTGGTGATACCGGCCATGAGCAGCGATCCCCGGGACGCCGATGCGCATACGGACGAGGTGGCGGCGATGCTCCCGGAGCTGCTGGCTCTCGCCCCCAGCGCCCTGGTGCTGTTCAGCTCCTGGCGGCAGATGCGCACCGTCGCTCGGTTGCTCGATGCACCGCTCATGGCGCGCGTGCTGATGCAGGGCGAAGGATCGAAGCAGGCGCTGCTCGCCGCCCACCGGGAAGCGGTCGATGCGGGTACCGACAGCTATCTGTTCGGGCTGCAGAGCTTTGCCGAGGGCGTCGATCTGCCCGACGATTACTGCCGCCACGTGATCATTGCCAAGTTGCCGTTCTCGGTGCCGGACGACCCCATCGATCGCGCGGTCTCGGAATGGCTGGAGGCGGAAGGCCGCAACCCGTTCTTTGAGCTGCAGGTGCCCGACGCGGCGCTGCGCCTGGAGCAGGCTTGTGGCCGGCTCATTCGCCATGAGGGCGATCACGGGCGGATTACCCTGCTGGACCGCCGCATCGTGACCAAGTCCTATGGCCGGGACCTGCTTGGCTCCCTGCCGCCGTATCAGCTGGTCGTCGAGTAGCGCCCCGAAATGGCGCCAGGGCAGT
>CAZXIJ010000014.1:102867-112511 GCA_964640725.1 uncultured Pseudomonadales bacterium
GCGCCCCGAAATGGCGCCAGGGCAGTTGCGCCCGGTCCGTTAGCGGCCTTGCTGGGTGCCGCCGGCGGTGGTCGCGGTCTTCAGGCTGCTCACCTGCTTCAGCAAGGCCCCCCGGGTCGGCGCTGAATCGAACTTGCCAGTGCTGTAGATCAGCAGTTGCCGTTCCTTCAGAGCGCCCTGCATGTCTTCCAGGTAAGCGACTGCCTGGGCCTGGGTAATGCCGGCCACCGCGTCGGCCATCTGCTGCCGGCTGTCGAAGGTCAGTTCGCCCAGGGTCAGGTCGCGCCACAGCCGGGCAGAGCGCGCGCTCAGATTTTTCGGGGTCTCGAGCAGATTCGAGATCAGGCCCGTTTTGAACGCGGCGAACTCCGCCGCCGGCAGGTCAGCGATCTCTGCCTGGCGGGTTTCGACAAAGGCGTAGGTGCGCTGGGCGAGTCGTGCCGGATCAGCGACCGGCGACTGCACGACAAAGGCCAGTCCCGGCCGCTCGCGTAGCGGGCGGTAGGAGATGCTGACCACGTAGCCCAGCTGGTCGTTGGTTCGCAGTGCAGTGAAGTAGGCCTGGCGCATGAGCGTGACCGCCAGCGCCGCCCGGGCGCGGGCATCGTAGCCGGTGCCCTGACTTTGCAGGTACAGCACCATGGCAGCGTCCGGATGGTCGATGTCCAGGCCCAGACGGGCCGCCTCGACCGGGGCGTGAACGGTGCTGCGACTGATTGGGAATGCTTTCAGCGGCAGGTGCGTCGTCAGCAGGTCCTTGATGGCAGCCAGTCGCTGCGGCCGGACGTTGCCGTGCACGAGCCCCTCGACCTGGATGGCGGCGGTGCGCTCTGCGACCCACGCAGCCAGGCCATCGGCCGTAACGGCGCTGACGGCGGTTGCCAGCTCGGCGCTCGGCCAGCTGTTCGAGACCAGCAGGTTGTTCAGGGCAGCGAACGCCTGCGTGTAGGGGCGCTCGGAGACGAAGCCACGCCAGTCCTCAGCGAGCTCCTCCGCATACAGGTCGAGCCGTTGGGGGTCGATCTTCAGCCCGGCAAAGGCTTCCAGCACTTTTTCGAGCAGCAGAGGCTGCTTGTCGTCATAGCCCGACAGCCGAATCTCAAAGCCACTGCCGCTGGTGTTAATGCGGTAGCTCAGCCCGGCCAGGTAGGCCGGGTAGGCGAATTCGTTCAGGGAATCGGCAACCAGCCGCGCGTACAGCTCGGCGTTGACGACGTCGTTCAGGGATTGCAGGCCGCCGGGCACCGCCAGGGTCAGGAAGGCGTTGGCGCGCGGGGTGCCGAACTGGCTGTCTGGCGCGGTCCACAGGGTGATGCCGCGCTCGGCGATTGCCTGTACCGGCACCACGGGCCCGGCGGGGGCGGCGACCAGCTCTACCCGCTCGGGCAGGAAGGCATTCGGTTCCGGCAGGGCCAGCGGGGCCTCGAAGTCCCCATCCAGGCTGAGGGGACCAGGGGTGAGCGCGTACTCGACCTCAAACCAGGGCTCGACCTCGCGCGTCTCGACGTCCGGGCCGCTGAGCGTGCGGATGACGTTGTCTCGCGTCAGGTAGCCGATGTACTGCTCGATCAGCGCCGGGTCGAACTGTGTCATCAGATACGGTGCCCGCAGCACTTCTGCCGGCGGCGTGTCCATGAAGGCCGGCGCGGTGCGGTACACGAAGCCTGTGGGGGAGCTTTCCTCCTGAAAGCGAAAGGCCAGGGACAGCATCTGGGCCTGTTCGGTAAACAGCGCGCGGCTGGGCGGCGACCGGCGCAGCAGCTCGATCTGGTCGAACAGCGCTTTCGTAATTGCCGGAACCTGTTCGAGGCCGGCCTCGGTCAGCTCCATATCGACCGCGACCAGCCCCGTATCGGCGTCGAAGTCAGTGCTGGACGTGCTCAGGGACTCGATCCAGCCGCGGCCTTTCAGGGCCTGGTGCAGGCTGCCGTCGCCCTCATGGCCAAGCAGGTTGGTGATGTACAGCAGCGGTTTGGCCCGAAAGTGCGGTTGCGCGGTGGGCACGGGAAACTCGAAGGACAGGCGATAGTTTTCCTTGATCGAAGCGATCTGCATCTGCGCCGGCAGCCCGCCCTGCGCGAACAGCGGCGGCAGCTTCGGCGCCGGGCCGATATCGCGATCGGCGACCGCGCTGAACATGGGCGTCACCCAGGATTCGAGCGCGTCCAGCGGCTCGTTGCTGAGCGCGACCAGGATCATCTGGTCGGCGGAATAGTTTGCATCGAAGAACGTCAGCAGGTCGGCGCGAATATCGCCGTCGAGCGTGTCCAGGCGGCCGATGGTAAAGCGCGAACCGGGGTGCGCCGGATTCAGCGCGGCCTTCTGCGCCGAGTTGGCGCGCCAGCCATCGTCTTTGCTCTGCAGCTGGTACTCGGAGTTGACGGCGTTCTTCTCGCGTTCCACAAACTCGGCTTCGAACAGCGGGCTGATGAAGAACTGGGAGAAGCGGTCCATGGCTTCCCGATACTGTGGCGGATTGATGTCAAAAAAGTAGTTCGTGTGATCCATCGCGGTGTAGGCGTTGCTGCTGCCGCCGTTCTGTCCGATGAATTGCTGGTAGGCGTCAATTTCCGGGTACTTTTCCGTGCCTATAAACAGCATGTGCTCCAAAAAATGCGCGATGCCCTGACGGCCTTCCGGTTCGTGAAAGCTGCCGCGCTGGACGACCAGGGAGGCGGCGGCCTTGTCGGTGTCGGGGTCAGACACCAGCAGCACCTGCATGCGGTTCGGCAGCGTCAGGTAGCGGTAGCTGCGATCGTCGTTCGGGCTCTGGGCGATACTCACAGCGCCGCTGTCAGCGCCGGCTGTCGGCCCTTCGCTGGCGCTGCAGGCCGCGAGCAGGGTGCCGGCAAAGATCACCACGCAAAGGGTGCGGAGCGGTTGGGGCAGGAATCGATTGATCATCAAAGGCCTCGAGGTGCATTCAGGCCGACTGAACAGCCTTTGGACGCGGCGCAATATAGAGGAATTGCCGTGAATACTGAAAGATTCGATCGCCGACGGTCAGCCCCCGGGGGCGCGCTGGAACAGGAACCGGTTCAGGTAGTAGTCGAGGCTCAGGTAGCGGCCCCCGCCAATCGCGATCAGCGCCAGCAGCATCGTGAAGTAGATCGCAGCGAACTCGATGCCGCTGTTGAGTTTGACGATTGCGCCGCTGCCGTTCAGATAGCTGTAGTTGCCGTGCTCGCGAAGGATTCCCTTCGCCCGGCTCAGCCGCTTGCTCGCTTCGATGGTGCGGTCGTTGACGTTCAAACATTTGATGCCACGCTCGAATAACCCGCTCTGGGCGTTGGCCTCGCTGCCAGCGATGCAGATGGCCGGCGGGCTCGAGGGCGCAATTGCCGGCCAGCCGTTCTGCAGATGCACGGACCAGCCGGCGACGAACATGGTGACAGCCAGCGGGATCGCCAACAGCCGCGTACCCAGGCCCAGCAGCAGTGCGATGCCGCCCAGGAACTCGGTCCAGGAGGCGAGGAACCAGGAGACCTCTACGGGAATGACACTGAACGGGAAGGGCATGGCCTCCTGGATGCCGCCAAACCAGTTGTCGCCGCTCAGCTTTTCCCAGCCGGCGGCGATGAGCACGGGGCCCAGGATCAGGCGCAGCAACAGCGACGCGACGCCGTCGAAGTGGGCGAGAAAGTTCGCGGCCCGGTGGTACAGACCGCTGGCCGCGTCGGTGATCGAGTTCATGATGGGCTCCCGGGGTTTGTGTCAGTATCGCGCCCCCAACGCCCGAAATTTGACCCTTTGATGCAGCGAGGTTCCCTCATCACGCGATTTTTTTTGCAGTGCGCGACTCGCTCAGCGACCGTCGGCAGCCGGCGGTGACCGGCGCTGCGGCGACTCGCCTGCCGGCGTCCGTGCGGGCGGCGGTGGCGGCAGGTTTTGCTGGCGGTGCGGCGGCGGCGGGCTTCGAAGCTGCGACTGACACCACGCTGCCGGCGCTCTGGCGCGCCTGTGCCGGAGAGCTGGCAGCGCATTTTGCAGCTGCGCCCGCAACTGGCGCTCCACGATGTCAGCTGCTGGGCGTGTCTGGCGGTCAGGGCGCCGGCAAGAGCACCCTGTCGGCAGCCCTGGTCCAGGCCTTTGCTGCGGCTGGGCTGAATGCGGCGACGCTCTCGCTGGACGATGTCTACATGACCCGTGCGCAGCGTCAGGCGCTGGCGCGGGAGATACATCCGCTGCTCGCGACCCGCGGCGTACCGGGCACCCACGATCTGTCGCTGCTGACATCAGTGCTGGCGGGGCTGCGCGCCGAGCAGGTCCGGTTGCCGCGCTTTGACAAGGGCGCCGACGACCGACAGCCGGAGGCCGCCTGGGCGGTGATTGATGGGCCCCTCGACGTGCTGATTTTCGAAGGCTGGTGCGTTGGCGTGCCGCCGCAATCGGCCGAGCAGCTGATGGCGCCAGTGAACACGCTGGAAGCGCTGGAAGATCCTGAAGGCAGCTACCGCCGGTACGTGAACGATCGGATCGCCCTGGACTACGTACCGTTATGGGCGCAGCTGGATGCCTGGCTGCACCTGCAGGTGCCAGATCGGGCCTCGGTCCTGAACTGGCGGCGACAGCAAGAGCAGGCCTTGCCGGCTGCCCAACGCATGGACGATGAAGGCCTGGCGCGGTTTGTGGCCCACTATCACCGGCTCACGGACTGGCTGCGCGAGCAGGGCCCGAAGCGGGCAACCTGGTCCCTGGAGTTGGGGCTGGATCACAATTTTACCGGCCTGCAGGCGGGTTCAGAGAGGGTTCAGCCGCCGCCGGTAGAGTAGCGCTCACAGTCCCACATTCCATGTTTACGCAGGCCGGAAACCAGACCGCTGCGAGGAGTCGTGATCATGAGCCGGAACCCGCAGACCTCTGCATCCCCAGTGTCCCGCACCTTGGCCCGCGGCGTCGCTGTCCTTGCCCTCGGCTGCGCAGCCGCGGCGCAGGCCAACGTCAGCTACGAGCAGGCGCCGGTGGTGGACGTCGAGCCCATGTACGAGACCGTCAGCTACACGGTGCCCACCGAAGTGTGTCGCGATGAAGAGGTGGCGGTGCACGCTCGTCGCCGTGGCTCTGTGGTCGCCCCGGTGCTGGGCGCGGTCATCGGCGGTGCCATTGGCAACGCCGTCGGCCACCGCAAGCGCAACAAACAGGTCGGTACCGCAGTCGGCGCGGTCCTTGGCGGCAGCATCGGCGCAGACATTTCCCGTCGTCAGGCACGCTACGGCGAGCAGGTTCGCTACCGCACGGAACGGGTGTGCCGGACGGAGCGTGAGGTGCGTGAAGAAGAGCGCCAGATCGGCTATCGGGTCAGCTACGTCTACGCCGGCCAAACCTTGAGCACCACCACGGATCGACATCCCGGGGACAGCATTCGCGTCCGCGTCGCGGTCTCTCCCGTCGGCCGCTGATCGCGCCGGCCAAACGGCGTACAATGGCGGGGAACATGACGTTCGGTAACCCCATGACTGCCAGCCCCCGATCTCTGCAATGCTCAGCCCCGCTGCGGCGGCGTGCCGGGCGCGCGGCAGCGGCCGCTGGCCTGATACTCGCGATCAGCACCGGGGGCGCGCATGCGCAACCTTTCTGGGCGGCCCCGGCCCTGGAGCCGAGCGGCCTGGCGCCGCAGGCCTCGCTGGCTCCCACGCCGCCCTCCGGAGCCGCAGAACTGATGCCCGTCGAGCGTGCCGCGCGTATTGCCCGGCGCCAGAGCGGCGGTCGCGTGTTGTCGACCTCGCGGGTGCAGCGCGACGGCGGGCCCGGCGTCGAAGTGCGCTTGCTCATAAACGGCAGCCGCGTCACCACCCTGTTTGTTGATAATGATGGCGCCGTGCGAGACCGCTGATGCGTGTATTGATCGTTGAAGACGAAGCGCCCCTGCGGGAGCAGCTCGAAGCCGAGATGAAGTCCGCGGGTTATGTCGTTGATAGCGCGGCGGACGGGGAAGAGGGCCTCTACTTTGGCCGCGAGTTCGACTACGACGTGGTAATTATCGACCTGGGCCTGCCAAAGATCGACGGCATTGATCTCATTGGCCGCCTGCGCGGCGAAGATCGGGCTTTTCCCGTTCTGGTCCTCACGGCCCGCGGTCACTGGGAAGACAAAGTGCTGGGCCTGGAAGCCGGTGCGGACGACTACCTGACCAAGCCCTTCCAGATGGAAGAGCTGCAGGCCCGCATCAACGCGCTCGTGCGCCGGGCTGCCGGTTATGCCGCGCCGCTCATCAAGCAAGGCGATCTGTCTCTCGACACCGCGACCAAAGAGGTTCGCGTTGCTGATCAGGCCGTGGACCTGACGGCCTACGAGTACAAGGTGCTGGAGTACCTGATGCTCAACCCGGGCCGGGTCGTCTCCAAAACCGAGCTCACGGATCATCTTTACGATCAGGATTTTGATCGCGACTCAAACGTGATCGAGGTGTTTGTCGGTCGTCTGCGCAAGAAACTGAGCCCGCTCAAGGCGATTCGCACCGTGCGCGGCCAGGGCTATCGGCTGAGTCGCGAAGGCACGGATTGAAAGCCGGGATCCAGACCCGGCTGCTGCTGCTGACCAGCGGCGTTCTGGCCCTGTTTTTGTCCTTGGCGGGCTTTGTGCTCGACCGGTCCTTTCAGGCCAGCGTGAAGGCCGGTGCTGAAGAACAGCTGCGCCTGGTGGTTTTCTCGCTCATGGGCAGCATCATTGACGAAGGCGGCGATATCCGGATCGGCCTGGAAGTCCCGGAGCCGCGTCTGGTACAGCCGCAGTCCGGTCTCTATGCCGGGGTGTTCGGCGTGCTGGGAGAAACCTACTGGCGATCGCCCTCGAGCATCGCCGTAGAGTTCGAGTTTCCCGGCGCCGGGGCGTCTCTGCAGCCCGGCGACTTCCGTTTCAGTGAGGTAATGCTGGGCGGCGTTCCGCGCTACTCGCTCAGCTACTCGGTCATCTGGGAGAGCGTCGAAGACCTGCAGCTGGTCTTCAACATGGTGGCGGACCAGGCGCCGTACCTGAAGACCATGAACAGCTTCCGGCGCAGCCTGTATGTCGGGCTGGCTGCGGTGATCGCGCTCTTTGCGCTGGTCCAGGCGCTCGCCGTGCGCTGGGGCTTGCGGCCTCTGCGAACCATGGCCGAAGAGGTCGCACAGCTGGAGAGCGGTCAGCGCGACCAGCTCAGCGCCGCGTACCCGATTGAGCTGAAAGGCCTGGCCCGTAACCTTGACCGGTTCGTCTCGCACGAAAAACGCTCCCGCACGCGCTACCGAAAAGCGATGGAAGATCTGGCCCACAGCCTGAAAACGCCGCTGGCGGTGTTGCGCAACGGCCTGCGGGGCCGGGCGCAGCCGGCACCGGCTGACCTCGCACAGCTGGTGTTGCTGCGCGAGCAGGTGGATCGCATGGAAACGACCGTGAGCTACCAGCTGTCGCGCGCATCAGTGACGGGCCCGGTGATTGTGGGCAAACCGGTCGCGGTCGCGGCCCTGGTGGATCGTCTGTTGCGCGCGCTGGGCACGGCCTATCAGGACAAGCAGATCCGCGTAGAAACCGATATTCCAGACACCTTCTACCTGCGCGGCGACGAGCGGGACCTCCTGGAAATGATCGGCAACCTGCTCGAGAACGCCTTCAAGTACACCAGCCAGCGGGTCCTGGTCCGGGCGGTTGAAGACAACATGCGGGTGCTGGTGGTCGAGGATGACGGTCCAGGCATCGAGCTGGCGGTGCGCGAAAAAGTCCTTCGTCGCGGCACCCGGGCGGACCAGGTGCAGCCCGGTCAGGGAATCGGCCTGTCTGTGGTCGTCGAGCTGATCCGCCTCTACCAGGGGGACCTGACCATTGGTGAGAGCCGCTGGGGCGGTGCCCGCATCGCCCTGCAGTTCCCGCAGCTGAGCGGCGACTAGCTTTCGTCTTCGGCGATGCCTGCGCGCAGCGCTGCGAAGAAGCGCGCCCGCAGCGCCTGGCAAGGCTCCGTGTCGGGCTTGGCACCCAGAGCGCACCATTCGTTCGCCAGGTCGAGGGCCGAAGGCGCACTGCCCTCGCCGGTGCCCAGGGCGGCAGACAGAGCGGCAACTTTGAGTTCGAGCCGGCGGGCTGCGTCCTCGGCGGGGGAGGCCACGTCAGCCCAGAGTTCGGCCCGCACCGCGAAGTCCCGGAGGGCGGTCTCCTCGACCGGCCCGGCGCTGTTTCCGAACAGCCCGTCGGGGGCGTCCGCGGGTGCCGCTGCCGGGTTTGCGGCGAGCTGCGCGTCCCAGCTCGCGCGCTGATCCAGCGCTTCGGCCTGCGCCGCCTGCCGGGCCCGGGCCAGCAGGCCCCGATAGCGTGCGGTCTCGACTTCGGCGTCGTCGGTCAGCGGCCGGCGCGCCCGGGCAGGCACTCCGGCCAGCGCCGATTTAAAGCGGTTCTCGAAGGTGCGGAGCGTCGCGGCATCGGCCGATGTCGGTGTGGCCTCGGCACTCGCCACCGCAAAGTCCCGAAGCAGCGCGCGGGCCTCTTCTGCGGCCGCATCGGCGGCGCGGTTCGCTTCCTGCTGGGCCGCATCGCGCTGGGAAAACAAGGTATCACACGCTGTTCGGAAATCCTGCCACAGTGCCTGGTCCTGCTTTCGGGGTACCCGCCCGATGTTCTGCCAGTCCCGCTGCGCAGTTTTGGCAGCGTTGAGCCGGTCAGCCAGCGCCGTATCGTCGGCGCTCGCCAGTGCCGTGACCTGGTCGATGAGCTTCTGCTTGGCCGCTGCGTTGGCGTCCCAAAAATGTTTGAGGCGGTCGTGGAGCTGGCCCTGCAGCCCCTCAAAGCGATCGCTGAGCGCTTTCTCCTGCTTGCGAGGCACCGGATGGTGCTCGCGCCAGCCGTTCCGGGCTTCCCGCAGGATTTGCTCGGCGGCGCCAAAGTCGGCGCTGCGCCAGTCTGTGCCCTCCAGGTAACTCGCCAGCTGGTCGCAGATCGCTGCGCGCGCCTGGGCGTTGGCTTCGCGCGCTTCGGCCAGGCCATCGTAGTAGGCCTTGCAGGGCTCAAAGGCGCGCTCGGCAGCGGCGTCGAAGCGGGCCTGCGCGTCGCGTTCCTGTTCGCCGCGCGGCGGGCCGAGGGCTTGCCAATCCCGACGCAGTTCCTTGATTCGCTCGGCTTGCAGCGGTGCTTCGATGGGCTTGTCTGCGGCAGCGGTCATGGCTTCGAGCAAGGCATCGCGCTTGGGCGAGGTGGCAAAAGCCGCCCAGGTCCCCAGCTGCCGCAAGGTGCCGCTCGCGGCATTCAGCGCGGCCATGGCTGACTTCGGCAATCCCAGGCGCTCCGGGTGAGCGCGGCGGATGCTGGCGTGCAGCGTCTGGGCTTTGCGGGTTGCGCCCTCATCGATCAGCCCCTGCAGCGTGACGATGTCTTCGGCGACCTGGTCCCGGACCGGGCCAAGGGCTTCCCGGGCGGCGCGCTCGGCCTGCTGTTGAGCCTGTTCCCAGGCCTTCAGGGCCTGCAGGGACTCCGGTTCCGGCTGTGCGTTCGGCCAGTCGATTTGCTTGCGCAGCGCGCTCGCCTCGCGCCGCGCTGCAGCAAGGGCCTCCAGCCGATCCAGGGGCGCTGCGTCTGCCGCCGGTGCCGCAGTCGCGAGCAGGGCGGCGCGCTGCGGCTCCGCGGCCTCCAGCCGCACCAGCGCCGCGGCCGCGGCTTCGGCGGCAGCTGCAGCCGCTTTCTGC
>CAZXIJ010000015.1:0-27118 GCA_964640725.1 uncultured Pseudomonadales bacterium
CCAACGACCTCTACCATGTCAAGGTAGCGCTCTAACCAACTGAGCTACGCGCCTAATGCGGGGCGCAGTCTAGCGCCCAGCCCCGGCCAACTCAACCGCTGGCGGCCGCTTCGGACGCCGGCAAGACGGCGGGCCGCGGCTTTGCTAATGTGCCAGGGCACTTGCCGCAGTTGAGGCCCGGAGTCACCCATGTCCATCTTGTCCCAGCGCCCGAAACTCACAGTCAGCACCATCGTTTTTCTGGCCGCCAGCCTGAGCGGCTGCGCAGCCCACAATCGCCCCGGCGAGCCCATTGTTGACCTTCAGGGCACAGACCCCGCCGTCTACAGCCGGGACCTGGCGGAGTGCCGCCAGTACGCCGGCGAGGTCGCCGTGGGCGCCCGGGTCGGCGCCGGTGCCCTCGGCGGAGCCGTTCTTGGCGGCGTCATCGGGGCCGCGATCGGCGACAGCCGGACCGCCCAACAGGTGGCAGGCGCCGGTGCGGCCAACGGTGCAGCCCGCGGCGGGCTGAACGGCATGCGCACCCGCAGCGATGTCGTCAAAAGCTGCCTGCGCCAGCGGAACTACCGCGTCCTGAACTGATCGGGTGCCGGCCGGCTGCGCGGCCCTTGCTTGCGCGGCCCCATTGCGCTGCTAGGCTTGCTCAAGCAAAGCCCGGTTCAGCCCAAGTGCGCGCGCATCCCTCTCCTACTCTCGATGGCGTCTCCCGACGATCCCCGCGCTGCTCGCGGCGACCCGCCGCGGCGACCGGCTTTACCATCATCGAGCTCGTGGTGGTCATCATCCTCCTCGGCATTCTCGCGGCCCTCGCTCTGCCCCGCTTCGTCAATCTGAGCGATACGGCGCGTCTGGCATCCCTGGAGAGCCTTGCTGGCACCATGCGCAGCACCATCGCCCTGGCTCAGGCTCAGGCCCGGGCCGAGGGCCTGGTACCCATCCTGGTCAATCCCGGGGCAGGCCAGACCGCCTACATCATCGAAACCGAGGCCGGCAGCTCGGAGCTGGACTTCCGCAACCTGTGCCCGGAAAGCAGCGCCGAGCTCGGCGCTGCCCTGGACATGGCGGACTACATGCGCCTGAGCCTGACGGACGATATGACGATCACCGTCGACAACCAGTTCACCCGCATCGGCTACGACATCACGGGCAACACCAGCAGCGGCTGCTATGTGCTCTACGACTCCTTTGGCAATCCGGACTGCACGGTGACGGTGGTCAGCGCAGACTGCTGAGAAGCGTGCCGCGGTAAGCGCCGCGCCGAACCGCTAGCATCGGCGCATGAACGCCGGTTGTCCCTGACATGCTGCCCCCCAGCGCCCAGGAGCTGAATGCCAGGGCTGCCCTCGCGCAGCGGCTGGCGCTGCCCCTTGTCGGCGTGTTTTGCGCCGGCACGGTCCTGACCCAGATTGTTGGCCACGCCAGCCTCGCAATGACCGCCCTGTGCGCAGCGGCGACCGTGATCACGCTGCTGCTGCACCGCGCCATGCGACAGGGAACGCTTGCCGCTCGCGCCCCGGATGCGCTGCTGCTGACCGCGTCCATCGGTTTGCTGGCCCTGATGTTGCCCTCCGGCGGCGCCGAGAGCCCGATGCTGTTGCTGGCGCCCTTGCTACCGGTCATCGGCGCCCTGGCTGGTGGCGCAAGGCTCTGCCTGCTCACTAGCCTGTTCTGGCTCAGCACCACGGCTCTGCTGGCCTTCGCCCTGCCCGCACCGTCCCCAGAGATTGGGCTCGCAAGTGGTTGGCTCGCCCTCGGCCTGCTGGCTGGCACAGCTTGCGGGCTGCAGGCCGACCGGGTGATCAGTGAGCTGCGTCTGCAGCTGCACGAGTTGACCAGCATCGACGCACAGACCGGGTTGCTGAACGAAAACGGCTTCGCCGATGCGGCGTCCAGAGAACTCGCGCGTGCTGCGCGACACCGCAGCCCCCTGTGCCTCCTCGCCATAAAGCTCGATCAAGCGCACCTGTGCCGCGACAGCCTGAGCCACGAGCGTCGCGCCGAGCGGCTGGCGCGGTTGGCACGAGACCTCAAAGCCAGCTTGCGCGCCGGACAGGACCTGGTGAGCCGCCATGGCGAGCGGGGCTTTCTGGTGTTGCTGAGCGATACGGCCGATCCAGCAGCAGCCGCAGTCGCCGACCGTCTGCAAAGCGTGCTGCGCAATGGCGAATTGCGGACGCAAGGAAAACAGCAGGCGACGCTGGCGCGCATCGGCTACAGCGTCTGGGAGCCGTTGCCGCGGCGGCAACTGTCGGCTCAGGAGGTCACGGAGCAGCTGCACCTGCTGATCGAGACTGCCGACCGGGCCGCCAGCTAGCTACATCCCTGCCAGCAGCTGCCGCTCGCGCACGCTCTGAATCTGGTCGCGTACCTGCGCCGCTTCTTCGAACTCGAGGTTCTTGGCGTGCTCCATCATCTTGTCTTCCAGAGACTTCAGCAGCTTGCCCATGGCTTTGGGGTTGTCCGGGATCTCGATCGCATCCACGCCGCGCTGCCGGCCGCCCTTGGTCTTCTTGGCTGCGCCAGGGCCAGGCGCTCGCGCTCCTTCCATGACATCCGCGATGTTCTTGCGAATGGTCTTGGGAGTAATGCCGTGCTCTTTGTTGTGCAGCACCTGCTTCGCCCGGCGGCGGTCCGTCTCGTCGATGGCGGCCTGCATGGAGCGGGTGATTCTGTCGGCGTAAAGCACCGCCCGGCCGGAGGCATTGCGAGCGGCCCGGCCAATCGTCTGAATCAGCGAGCGCTCGGCCCGCAAAAAGCCTTCCTTGTCGGCATCGAGGATCGCAACCAGCGAGACCTCGGGCATGTCCAGCCCTTCCCGCAACAGGTTAATGCCCACCAGCACGTCGAACTCGCCAAGCCGCAGATCGCGGATGATCTCCATCCGCTCGACCGTATCGATGTCTGAGTGCAGGTAGCGCACGCGCACGCCATGCTCGTCCAGGTAGTCGGTCAGGTCTTCCGCCATGCGCTTGGTCAGCGTCGTGACCAGCACGCGTTCATCGCGGGCCGTAATCGTCTGGATCTCGCCGAACAGGTCTTCCACCTGGTTAGACGCCGGGCGAATCTCGATTTCCGGATCCACCAGCCCGGTCGGGCGGACCACCTGCTCCACCACCTGCCCAGCCATCCGCGCTTCGTAGTCCGCCGGCGTGGCTGACACGAAGATCGCCTGCGGCGCGAGCTGCTCCCATTCGTCAAAACGCAGCGGCCGGTTGTCCAGCGCCGACGGCAAGCGAAAGCCAAACTCGACCAGCGTTTCCTTGCGCGAGCGGTCACCCTTGAACATGGCGCCGATCTGCGGAACGGTCACGTGCGACTCGTCCAGCACCAGCAGCGCGTCGGTGGGCAGGTAGTCAAAGAGCGTGGGCGGCGGATCGCCGGACTCGCGCCCGGACAGGTAACGCGAGTAGTTCTCGATGCCGCTGCAGTAGCCCAGCTCCTGAATCATCTCCAGGTCGAAGCGGGTGCGCTGGTCCAGGCGCTGCGCTTCGACCAGCTTGTGCTGGTCCGTCAGCACCTTCAGTCGCTCCTGCAGCTCCCCCTTGATGTCGTCGAGCACGGACAGCATGCGCTCCCGGGGCGTGACGTAGTGCGTCTTGGGGAACACGGTGTAGCGCGGCACACGCTTGATGACCTCACCGGTCAGCGGATCAAACACCGCCAGGTTATCGATCTCGTCATCGAACAGCTCAATGCGGACCGCTTCCTTCTCCGATTCGGCGGGAAACACGTCGATCACATCGCCGCGAACGCGATAGGTGCCGCGCTGGAATGCCATATCGTTACGGGTGTACTGCAGTTCGGCCAGACGCTGCAGCACATAGCGCTGGTCAATCTTGTCGCCGCGGTCCAGGTGCAGAACCATCTGATGGTAAGACTGCGGATCGCCCAGGCCGTAGATCGCGGAGACCGACGCGACGATGATCGTATCGCGACGTTCCAGCAGGGCCTTGGTGGAGGACAGGCGCATCTGCTCGATATGCGCGTTGATCGAGGAGTCTTTCTCGATGTAGGTGTCCGAGGCCGGCACGTAGGCTTCGGGCTGGTAGTAGTCGTAGTAGCTGACAAAGTACTCGACCGCGTTGTTCGGAAAGAACTCCCGAAACTCGCCGTAAAGCTGGGCCGCCAGGGTTTTGTTGGGGGCCATCACGATGGTCGGGCGCTGCAGCGCCTCGATCACCTTGGCAATGCTGAAGGTCTTGCCGGAACCGGTCACCCCGAGCAGGGTCTGGTGGCTCAGCCCGGACTCGATACCGTCAATGAGAGACGCGATGGCGCCCGGCTGGTCTCCCGCCGGCTCGAAGTCCGACTGGACCTCGAAAGCATTGGCCTGCTGCGACATCGCGCTCGTGCCCGGGGCTAGCTGGCGTCGCCGTCAGCGGCCGCTTCGCCTTCCTCGGCACTGGCTTCCGCGCCCTCTTCGGCGGCAGCTTCGGCTTCGGGCTCCGGCTCCGGCGCCTTCACCGGGGCTGCCTTGATGAGCTTGTGCTCAAGCAGGATCGCGACTTTCTCGTCGCCGTTGACCCAGGCACGGTCGCCCTTGCGAACCGCATAGCGCTCATTGCGCTTCTGGTAGATGGTGTACTCGTCAGTGGTCGCTACAACCTTCACGACTTTCTCCTTGGTTGGTTGGTCGGCCGCGCACGTTACCGCAACGCGCGGGATATTTCCGCTTTCCTGCCGTGCTCGCCGGGCGGTGCCGGTAGACTGGCCGCTCGCCCGCAAATCCTGGTCTGACCATGGCCTCGCCGCCCGCCCCGCCCGTGGGTCATCTTTCGCACCGACGCGTTCTTGCGCTGACCTGGCCGGTGCTGCTGGCCAACCTGACGATCCCCATGGTCGGCACCGTCGACACGGCGGTCATGGGACGGTTGCCCGACCCCGCCTACATCGGCGCGGTGGCCGTGGGCGCCACGATCTTCAGCGCGCTGTACTGGCTGTTCGGGTTTCTGCGCATGGGGACCACGGGACTGACCGCCCAGGCGTTGGGCGCTGGCGACGCTCGGGAGCTGGGCCGCATCGCGCAGCGCGCGTTCGTGACAGCGCTCGGGATCGGCGGCCTCATCCTGCTGCTGATGCTGCCCATCGAAGTTCTGGCTTTGAAGCTCATCGACAGCTCAGCTGCTGTCGAGCCGCTGGCCAGCGACTATCTGCACATTCGGATCTGGGGCGCCCCGGCCGCCCTGCTCTACCTGGCAGCGCTGGGCGTGCTGTTCGGGCTGCAACGCATGGGCACCACCCTGGTCCTGAGCCTGGGCTTTAACCTGTGCAATCTGCTCCTGGACCTGTTCTTTGTGCTCGGCCTGGGCTGGGACGTGGCCGGCGTCGCCACCGGCACGCTCATCAGCGAGTACCTGGCCGCTGCCGCCGGCTGGGTCTTTGTCGCCCGAGCGCTACGCGCGCAAGGCGCAAGCCTGCGACCGGATGCCAAGAGCTGGGATCGCCGCGCGCTGTTTGGGCTATTGCAGCTGAACAGCGACCTGATCGTTCGCTCATTCTTCGTGCAGGCTCCGTTCTTCAGCTACACGGCCATCGGCGCCCGCCTCGGCGATCTGACCCTCGCCGCCAACGCGATTCTGATGCAGTTCTTCTTCGTCATGATCTACGCCATGGACGCTTTCGCCCACACCGCAGAGACCTTGTGCGGGGCCGCCTGGGGCGCCGACGATCGCCCGGCCCTGCGCGCCGCCGCCCGGCGCACCACGCTCTGGGCCTTCGCCGTGGCCAGCCTGGGGGCCGCCGCGATCGCCCTGGCGCAGGAACCGCTCGTGCGCCTGCTGACCACCAGCCCGGACGTCGTCACCGAAGCGCTGCGCTACATGCCGTGGCTGATCCTGCTGCCCCTGGCCTCCGTTTGGGCCTTTCAGCTCGACGGCATCTTTATCGGCATCACCCAGGCCCGCACCATGCGCAACGCCATGGCGCTCTCCTTCGTCGTCTTCGCCGGCTGCCTGTGGCTGACCCTGGACACCCTGGGCAACCACGGTCTGTGGCTGGCGCTGGCGCTATTCATGGTGGCGCGGGCGTTGCTGTTGGGACGTGCGCTGGTTCGGATTTTGTAGGGTGAGGTTGGGGCGCGGGGATGGGACGCGCGGGCTCGCCGTCGCCGCTCCGCGGTCCCCTCAGTCTGCTCCAAGCCGCTGCGCGTCTTTCCGCGCCCCTCGGCTCGGCGATCATTGCCCGCGCCTCCCATCCCCGCGCCCCCACATCGCCCGTCTACGACTGGTGGGAGGATGCCGATTCGAAACGCCAGCAAACCCTGAGAATTCGTCTGTTTGGCAACAGATCAGTCAGCGCCTTGCTTCGACAAGGGCCCCACACCCCGGTGGCGCGGGGGGCAGCACGGCTGGCGTGGCGCCAAGCCGAACGGAGCAGAGAGACGCGAAGCGGCTCGGCGTGGAGGGAGGGGACCGCGGAGCGGCGCCGGCGTGCCAGCCGTGCTGCCCCCCGCGCCTACCAATTAAGGTCTGAATGCAAACCGCACGCCCGAGCGAACCGGCACCAGCCGATCGTTCTCCCGGTAAGGCTCAAAGCGCCAGCGCTCGATGGCGGTCAGGGCGCTGCGATCAAAGACCGAGTCACTCGATTTGTGGACGGCCGCATCGACGACTTCGCCGTCGACGGAAACGGTGAACATCACCTCGACCCAGCCTTCCTGATCTTTCTTGGCGGCCTGCTTCGGGTAGTCCGGGTTGGCGCGCCGCACCACTTTCAGGCTCGAAATCGGCAACGTCGTGTCGAACTCGCCTTCCCGGGCCTTCGCCAGCGTCGTCTGGTAGCTCAGTTCCTTCTCCAGCTCCAGCAGGCTGGCTGAAGCCGCGCCGGCGGTTCTGGCGTTGGCCATCGAGACACTCGCGGCGTCGCGATCGCCGGCCCGCAGCTGCGTCCAGGCACGATCAAGCAGCGCTTCGGCGACCAGCAGCTTGCCGCGCTGCGCCGCTTCTGACTTGGGGTCGCTCTTCAACACCTCGGTGTACAGGGCGAGCGCGGTATCGTTGCCGCGGCCAATGAGACGGTCTTCCTGCAACGCATCGGCAGCGGCCAGCAGCTGGCTCTGCAGTGCCTGGTTCTGATTGACCTTGTTCCAGTCCGCGATCATCTTGCGCGTACTCTGCAGGCCATTGTGGTCCGGCATGACCGCCTCTGCCCGGGCAATAAAGGCCTTGGCCTGGTCGAGCTCACCGGCAAAGGCTGCTGTTTGCGCGTTGGCCAGGAATCGTCCAGCAACGGTGTCCAGCCCCTGCGCCGCGACCACATTGGCGCCGTCCAGGCGCAACATACGTCGGTACGTCGACACCGCGTTTTCGCTCACCGGAGAATCGAGCTGACCGCTCGCGAGATAGCTGGCGGCTTGCGCGGTCAGCTGCTCGATCTTCTGGAAGCGCAACGTGCGAGAGAGCAAGCTGCCCGCCTGCTGATGCGAGGGCGCAGCCGCCAGAATCTGTCGGGCCAGACGTTCAGCGCGGCTCCACTCGTTCCGAAACACCGCGCTTTCTGCCGTGCCGATCATGTAGGAGATCGTGCGCTCCAGACCGGCGCGGGCGGCTTCGTCATCCGGTGTTTCGGCAACGGCAGCGCTGTAAAACGCGAAAGCGTTGTTGCCTTCCGGCTCGGCGATACGGCCGGCGGCAAAGGCCGCCTCGGCGCGCTCCAGCAAAGGCAGGTCTTCGTTGCCTGTGGCGACAGCGGACTGGGCCCAGGCAAACTTGGGCAGCGGCGGCAACGCCGTTACGGTCTGCTCGGAGTTGGACTTGATGAACACCCAGGCTCCGGCAACGCCCAGCACCACGACCAATGACGCGATGCCGAAGCTGCTCAGGAGGCTACGGGGAGCGAGCTCAGCGCTCGCGGTCATGCTACCCATTGCGCTGCCCCCACTTGGAGAATCGGGACTTCAGGCGGCTGAGTCGCCGGCCAATTCGGCTTCGAATGCCAGTCGTCGAGTGATCCTCAGCCGCAGCATCGGTCATCGTTGCGCCAGCCTCATCTTCGGCTGTGGCGTCTTCGCCAGAGTGCGTCACATCCTCGTCTCCGAGGGCAACTGCGACGTCTTCCGGTGTCGTTGCCGCAGGTTCTGACTCATCGTCAGCGAGCTCTGGTTGATACCGCAGCCGTTCCGCCGCAGATGCGGCGAGTTCCAGGTGGCGACGCCGAGCCGACGTCAGCCAGAGGCGACACTGGCCGACGGGAATCGGTTTCAGCAGGAACCGGAAGACCTGACCGTGATTAATCAGATCAATGAGCAGCCCGGAATCGCTCCGGTCCGCGGCCAGGATCGTGACCAGCGCCGGGACTTCGCGCTTGAGCTCGGTTGTCAGCGCCGTGACCTCCTCTTCGCTGACCGCGATATCGGTGATCAGCACGCCAATGGGTTCCGATGCCAGCACGTCGAGCGCTTCTGACACGCCCGCAGCGCGGTGCACGCGGGTCTCGTCAGCCAGGGTCTGCGCGGAATCGCAGATCGACTCCAGCAGCTCGTTATCGTGGCTCAACACCAGCACATCCACTCGGGTGCCCTGGGCGGCACCGATGTCGACACCTGCAGCATCGCCGTCCCAGCGCTCATCGTTGCTGGGCGCCGGCAGGTCAGCCGCGATATCTCTAGCCACAGGTTCCGGGGTGGCTAGATTGGCCTCAGGCAACGGCGGATTCGCATCCCCCGCCGCAGGAGCGGCCGCTGCACGCTCCGGCAGGCTGGTTGGCGAGCCGTGCAGGACCACCACGTCAGCACTGGGCGGCACAGATTCGCAACCCTCGGCCTCACCGGCACGCGCGGCCTCCAGCGCCTGGGCAACGGCGCCCCGGAGCTGATCCGGCGGGCAGGGCTTCATCAGGTAGCGAAAAACTTCGCAATCGTTAATCGATGCCTCGATGGCTTCCAGGTCGGCATAGCCTGTGAGCAAGATGCGCATCGTGTGCGGCGAGCGGTCCTTGATCTCGGTGAGCATCTCGACGCCCGTCATGCCGGGCATGCGCTGGTCGGACACCACGACATCGACCGCTTCGCGGCCAATGATCTCGAGACCTTCCTGACCGGAGTTTGCGGTCAGCACTCGATAGCCCTTTCGAAACATCGCTTTCATGGACGTGAGCACCCGGCGCTCGTCGTCCACAAACAGCACGACTCCCGGTTCGGCGGTGCTCGGCGTGTTGGCAACAGCAGTCAACATCAGGCGGCCTCCTCCTCGTTCGCAGCCACCGGTTGGGCAGACCGCAGCGGGAAGGTGATGGCAATGCGAGTCCCGCGTCCTTCCTTCGAGTCAATCGTGAGCTGGCCACCGTGCTCCTGCACAATCTTGTGCACAATCGACAGGCCAAGGCCTGTTCCCTGCCCGACCGGCTTGGTCGTAAAGAACGGATCCATGATCTTGCTGAGGTGCTCTTCGGGAATGCCACAGCCTGTGTCCGAGACAGACACTTCGATGCCGTCGGCGAGCTGTCGCGTGGCGAGGGTCAGGGTGCCCTTGCCGTCCATCGCCTGCACAGCGTTGGTGACCAGGTTGATAAACACCTGATTGATTCGCGATGGCGCGCAGAAGATGTCTGAGACTTCTTCGAAATCCTTTTGCACCTCGACGCCATACTTGAGCATGTTCTTGGTAATCACCAGGGTCTTCTCCAGACCTTCACGCACATCGAAGCGATCCTGCGCGGCCCGGTCCAGGCGGCTGAAGTCTTTCAGGGACTGCACGAGCTCGCTGATCTGGTTCAGCCCTTCGACGCTGTCCTGGGACAGCGTCACCATTTCGTCAATGCTCTCGCCGATCAGGTCCGCATCCAGGGCGTCGCGTTGCTGCACCAGAGCTTTCATGGCCGCTTCTGCTTCCGCCGGATTGCGGGCCTGCACGATCGGCAGCGTCGCCGCGACATAGCCACGCATCTCGTCGACCATTTCGGCGCTGACGCTGGTGTTGCTCTGCACATACAGGAGCGGCGTATTGATCTCGTGCATCACGCCGGCCACCAGCTGTCCCAGCGAAGACATCTTCTCGGCCTGCACCAGCTGCACCTGAGACTCCTTGAGTTCGTCCATCGCCAGCTCGAGATCGGAGGTACGCTCCTGGACCCGCTGCTCCAGATCGTCGTGCGAGTGCTCCAGGGCCGAGTAAGACCGGCTCAGGCGGAAGCCGAAATACGCCAGCACCCCGAGCAACAGCACTGTGAAAATGTTCAGCAGAATGCGCGCTTCGTTCACCACGGACAGCAGCGCGAGATAGTCGCTCGTCACCGAGTCCCGCAAACGCTCCAGCGATCCGCCGAGCCGGGCAAGATCCGCAGCGCCTGCCAGGTCAATGGTCGCCATCTGTGCGTCGCGCAGGGTTTCGGCTTCGCTCACCAGCTCTTCCAGCGCTTCCCGATCGGTGCTGGTTAAACCCGCATCGGCGCGGATCTTGTCGACCACCCGGTCCATCACCGTCAGGTCCAGGGGCACGCGACGGTCGAGCTGCTCTTGCACCAGCTGGTCAAAGCGGAAGGTTTCATCGGCCAGGGAATCCCGGCCGCGAGCCCGCAGATCGTTCACCATGTTGCGGCTGAGACCGGCAAAAGCAGTCGTCGACTCCGCCAGCTCGTGCTGCCGATCCGCCAGGGCCAGCAGCGTTTCTTCGAGCCCGCGCGTCTGCGTCTCGAGCGTCGCACTCAGGTCGCGCACCGCTTCCGGATCAGCGAGCGGTCGCTGATCCGCATCGATCGCGTTGAAGCCCTGGATCAGCAGGCGCTGAACCTCGTGGCCGGGGGCGTCGGCGGCATAGATCGCCGCCAGATCCGCGTTCAGCGAGCTGCTCGCTGCACTTAGCGCCCGGGCGACCTCTTTAAGCTCGTTCTGAACGTCCAGATCCGGCCGCACAGCGACATCCAGGGACTGCGACAGTGCATCGGTCACGTCCTGCAGATAACGCAGGGTCGTATCCGCGCCGCGATACTCGTTCTGGTTTGGATTGCTTGATAGCAGCAGCAGGGATCCCAGCAGCGCCATAGCGAGAGCCATCGTTAGCACTGAGAGTATCGCCCGCGGCAATTTGCCTGAGACTCCGGTTGTCATCCCTTTCGCTCCATTTCGGCAAATCGCTGATTTGCCAACAACACCCAGATTGCCCACATCCTGTGAGCAACGTCACTAATCGTCAGATTCACGATAGGCAGTGGGGATCAGGGATTCTGTGCGTGAACGCACATTCACCTGTATGGCAGCGCCGCAGATCCGTTATGCAGGCCGGACTGGCCGGTGTCGATGCTGGCGGGAGAGGCTCGGCCAGCATCCGCGCGCCTGGCGCGCACCAGGCGCGAGCGCCTAGCGCGCCGGCTGCCACCAAAGCCGGGGCAGTGGGCGCTGCCTGGGGAACTCCTCGGTCAGATCGTCGGCGCGGTAGACGACGCCGCCTTTCACGACCCGGGTGGCGCTGTTCGTCGCGCGCAGGTCCTGCAGCGGATTGCGCTGCAGCAGCACCAGGTCCGCCAGCTTGCCGGGCTCGATGCTGCCGACATCCTGGTCCACGCCAATGAGCCGGGCGCCATCGATGGTCGCGACCTGCAGCGCCTGCGCCGGGGTGAAACCGCCCGTGGCCATGGCCCAGAGTTCCCAGTGGTAGCCCAGGCCCTGCAGCTGGCCATGGGAGCCCACGCCAAGCAGGCCGCCGGCCTGGAAAATCTTGTAGGCCTGGCGAGCAACCCGGGTGAAGCGCTGTTCCGCGTCCAGCGTCCATATGCCCCGGCGTTGCACACGCTGGTCCAGCCAGGCCTTCGGCGTAAAGCGCTGCAGCTTGGGATCCTGCGCCGGCGATTCCCGGCTGTAGAAGTACTCCTCGGCCGAGGGCCCGCCGTACAGCACGAGCAGCGTCGGCGTGTACCCCATGCCGCTCTGCGCGACGAGTTGCACAACGTCCTCGTGCAGGGTCTGCAGAGGAAAGTTGTGTTCGTTGCCGCTGAAGCCGTCGAGCGCATGGGTCAGGCCCAGGCGCATATCCAGGGAACCCTCGGTGGTCGGCATCATTTTCAGCGCCACCGCGGCGCGAATGAGCCACTGCCGCTGCTGACGATCGCCCGAGATGTACGCCTTCAGGTTGCGCACCCCGTAGTGGTCCCGATAGCGCCGCAGCACATGGTAGGCAGACTCCAGGGAGCTGAACTGATGATGGTTGAAGATTCCCGGGCCGGTGGAAAGCGCCCGGGGGCCCAGATCCAGCCCGGCATCGATGGCCGACTCATAGGCCAGGATGTCGATCGTCGAAGGCTGTACATCGAGCCCCGTGGTCACGCCGTAGGCCAGGTTCGCGAGCATCGACGGGTTGTAGCTATCGTGCGTGCCGCGCAGCGGGCGAAAGTGCGCGTGCGTGTCGATGAAACCCGGCACCAGCCACTGACCGGTCGCGTTCACCTGGTGGGCGCCCGCCGGTATCGATATCTCGGCAGCGGGGCCTACGGCAGTGATGCGATCGCCTTGCACGAGCACCGTGGCGTTATCGATCACCTGTGCCGGCCGCGCCCGATCGGCCATGGTCAGCACCGAGGCCCCAACGATCGCGAGGCTCCCCTCCGGCACGGACCGGGGCCTGTACAGATCGACGGTATCAACCTGCACCGCAGGATCCGCTTCCAGCGGCTCAAAGCCGGCGATGTCATCCGGATCCTTCGAGGCTGCTGCAGAACTTTCCTTTGCGGCCGGAAAGGCCTCCGGGTAGCGGATGTCGGCCCGCGCCCGCTGATAGAGCGTGTGCCCGACGACCCACCACACCGATTGGCCGCCCTGGCTAAAGCCCATCGCGTCGGCGCCAACACTGGTCAGCCGAACGGCCGGCAGCTCGGCCTGCGTCAGCTTGAGCGTCTGTGCGCCAAGGGCGCCGTGCAGCCGCTCGGTCAGATACACCTGACCGGCATGGCGCACCAGCACCTGACGGCCGTCCGGCGCCAGCACCAGCTGGCTGACCTGCACATCATCTTCTGCCGAGTAAATCCCGGGCGCCGCCACCGACAACTCGTCCCGGCGATCGCTTCCGTCCAGGCGGACGGAGATCAGGCCGCCGGTGCTGTTGCGCGCAAAATCGCTGGCATTGCTGTTCAGGTAAACCCGGTCCGGCTCAGGCCCGAAGTGCGGCTGCGACAGTCCGGTTGCCGGTGTAACGGTCGTCGCCTCGCCGCCGCGGCTCGGCAGCCGCACCAGCTCCGCCCCGGTGGCGGGGCCAAAATCGAACTCGCGCAGCAGCCTCTCGTGAGCGCTTGCCCGAATCGCGATCAGCTGCTTGCCGTCCGGCGTATACGCGAGGTCGGTGTAGTGGCCAGCCTGACGGCTCAGCTGCTTCGGTCGGCCGCCGCGGCTCGGTACCGCAAAGATGTGCGCTGCCCCGTCCTGCCAGGAGACAAAGGCCACCTGCCGGCCATCCGGGCTTAAGGCCGGGTAGAAGGCCGGCTGCGAGTCCGGCGTCAGCGCAAAGAGCCGCTTGCTGTCGAGGTCGTAGCGATACAGGCGCTTGAAGGCCGAGAAGATCAGCTTGCTCGCGTCTTCGGCCAGCACGGGCTGCTGCAATACCCGGGCCTTGACCGGGCCAACGCCCAGGCGCTGCGGAAAGCGTGCCAGCGGGCCCAGCTGCGCCTGCACCGGGACCGTCATGGCCACGGTCCGCTGCGCACCGGTGGCCAGCGTCAGGCCCTGAATCTGGCCCTGCGCCGAATAGTAGAGTGTCGCGCCATCGGGGCTGAACGCGAAACCGGGGTAGAGATCGCGGGTAAACCGCGATTCCTGCTCGTCTTCGGTTACCCCCCGAACCAGTTCGCGATCTTCGCCGCTTCGAAGATCGCGCCAGCGCAGCGCCGTCAACTGATCGCTGCGGGTCCCGTACACCATGGCGCCGCCATCGGGACTCAACAGGGGCCGAAAGGCACTGCCGGGCGCCCCGGTCAGCACCGTCTCGGTGCCGGTACGCAGATCGAGCCGGGCAATCTGCCACTGAGGAAAACGCAGGTTGTAGGCAAAGCCGCCGTTCTTGACTGCGTAGTAGAGGGCCTCACCGCGGGGGCCGTAGACAGGCCCGAGATGGTTGCGGCGCTCGGCCGGCGGTGCATCCTTGCGAGCTTTCGACTTCGCCAACCGAACGCCCTTCCCGCCGTCCAGGTGATAGCCCCAGAGCTCGTAGGTTCGCAGTCCCCAGCTCGAGCGGGACGCCACCAGATGTTTGCCGTCGGGCGACCAGCTGGGTGATGCAAATTCAACCCGGGAGTCTCCCTTGGTGATGCGTCGGGGCTCGCCGCCGCTGGCGTCCATGACCCACAGGTTGTCCTGACCGCTCCGGTCGCTGACAAAGGCGATCTGACGACCGTCCGGAGAGAACTTCGGCTGGCTGTCGAACGCCTGGCCCTCGGTCAGAGGCGTCGCCCGACCGCCGGCGACAGGCAGCAGGTAGAGATCGCCAAGTACTTCCAGCACAAAGGTCTCGCCGTTCGGCGACAGGTCAAAGGACAACCAGCTCGCCGCGGCGGTATCGAACCGCACCGTTCGGGTCGGCTGCAGGCTGAGGGGGTCCGCCGCGCCCGCGGCGTCTTCAGTGCTGTTTGGCGTCTGCGCCAGCGCGAGCGTCGGCAGCACCGTAATCGCCAGGAACGCCAGTAACGCCAGTAACAGCGGCACCAGCCAGAGTCTGAAATGCCGCCCGGCAAGGGCCCGCAGCGTCCAGGGGTGTTGCAAGCATCCAGTCATCGGGTGCTCCGAGCTTGAAAGGCCGCAGTTTACCGTCCCGGCAGCGCAGCGAGCACCGCCTGAACCCGCTGCAGCTTCTGCGGACCACCAAAAGCGGCGAGCGACGGCCCTGCCAGCAAGGTCAGGGCACGGTCCAGCGCCGCCCTCACCGTCGGCAAGGCGGCAATTTCTGCCAGCGGTGCAATCTCGACGCGAATGGTGAACAGCACGGCATCCGCACCAACGCGCCGCAGGGTCTGGCGCTCGCTGCGCATCCAGACGCGCTCAAGGAGCTCGCCCGCTGCCGGGCGCGGCTGCCAGCGCTCCGGGCTGCCGTGAACGGACCAGTTGCGGCGCTCGAACAGATCTGTCTCGCGCAAGCCTTGAAAGAAGGCGTCGATCCGGCCGGCCAGCGCCGGGGTCATGTCGGCAACGCCGGCGTGCAGCCCGGGCAGCGTGCGGCCGAGCATTTGCGGCAAGGACCAGTAGGACGGCGCGCAAACGCAGGCACTCGCCAGTCGGTAGCAGCCGTCGTCCGATGAACGCATCAGCAGACACAGATCGTCCGGAACCCTGAGCGCGGCCCGAACCACCGGCGACAGCTCGGCTGTTGGCAGCTCTGCCCCTGGCACAGCCGCAGCGACCAGCGCCTCGAGCGCGTGCTCCGCCGTCGTCAGCGAGGGGTTGTCCCCAGGCCCGCCGGCCGTCAGCCCGGTCCCGGGCGTCCACCGGCCGCTGGCTTGATTTGCATGGTCCGCCAGCACCTGCTGTTTGCGGGCGCGCTCCTCGGCGCTGATGGCAAAGGGCAGCCAATGGCCGGTCGAGAGCGGCTGCAGCCCCATTCGCGCGCCAGGCTCGGCCGCCAGGAACGGCAAGGCCTGCCAATCCAGCGGCGGCACCGCGCCTTGATTGTGGCTCAAGCCGCGTGCAACGCTAGCGGGATGACTGTCGCTCACAAAGATCCGAACGCCAACGCCGGCGCCCGCCTCCCCTGGATCCAGGTTTCGTTGCTGTTTGCCATTGCCCTGGCGCTCCTGCTCGCTGGCCTGCTGCCGGCGCTGTTGGACGGTACTGCACGGATCAACGCAGCCGGTCTGCCCGACACGCTCGGCAATGCTGCGGAAGTCATGGCCGCCGTGCTCGCCATCGCCATCACCGTGGTGGCCATTGTGGTGGAGCTGGCCGCCACTCGCTACAGCCATCGGGTCACCGAACTCTTTTTGCGAGCGCGGACCAACCGGGCGGTGCTGTCGCTGTTCGCCGTGACGGCGCTGCTGTGCCTTTGGAACGGCGGTGCCCTGCTCGCTCCGTCGGCAATCGGGCAGTGGCTCGCCCTCGGGCTCATGAGCCTGTGCCTGCTGTTGCTGCTGCCCTATTTCTCCTACGTCCTGCATTTCATCTCGCCGGCCGCGATCGTTCACCGCCTGTCTCGCAACGCGATGACAGCCCTGCACCACCGCGATGCGCCGGCGCCGCGGCAGGCGGCCCGGGCGCTCTTTGGGCAAACGGTAGAGGATCTGCACGATGTCGCGCGCAAGGCCATCGAGCAAAGCGATCGGAGCGTGGCGCTGATCGCGACAGAGGCCCTGTTCGCGCTGCTTGCAGACTACCGGGCAGCACGCAGCGGGTTGCCGCCGGCCTGGTTTGAGCTGGACGATACGCTGCGCCGGGATCCGGATTTCGTGTCGATGGAGGGCGACGCACTGGCACCCATGACGCAACACGGACTCTGGCTCGAGCTCAAGGTGTTCCGCCAGCTCACCTCGCTGTTCGGGCATGGCGTGCACGATCTGCGCGACCTCTCGCAGGTCATTGCGATCCGCACCAGAGAGCAGTTGGAATCTGCCCCCGCGAGCGCCGAAGGCTTCCTGCCCCTGGGCCTGCAGGCGTTTAACAGCTACCTGCGAACCAGCATCAACCGCCGCGATCCGCGCACCTCGTACTATCTTCTGAATCAGTACCGCAAACTGGCCGACCAGCTGGCCCAGCGGCAGGCAAACGGGCTGGTTCTGGAAATTGCAGCCCACTTCCGCTACTACGGCCAGCTGGCCGCTGGCGCGCAGCTGCCGTTCCTGCTGGAAGTCGCGGCCTATGACCTGGTGCACTTGATTGAGCAATGCCGAGGCCGGGAGCAGGCCGGGGCGGATTCAGGCTCTGACCCTTCGCTCACCGATGCCCTGCTGGCGGTGCTGCTGGAGCTGGACCAAACGATCAGCAGCGACGAAGACCAGCCCAGCCTGGTGGGCGTTCGACGGGCTCAGCTGCAGCTGGCGGCCTGGTTTGCGAGCCTGGGGGACAACGCTCGCGCCGAGCAGATCGCCGAAGATCTTGCCTCCGAGCCCGATCGGCGACTGCGAGCCATTGCCCAGGCGCTGTACTCTGAAACCCGCCCCGAATACTGGGAGTTAACTGAAAGAGGCATAAATTTCAGTTATTTACGACCAGAACTTCATAAGCACATAGAAGAAATGCTGACGATGACATCAAGGGCGCGCGAGCAGAAAGGCCAGGCCCCGGCGCGGTGACCGGCGCTACGCGAGCGGCGCGAACCGCAGCAGCTTGCGGCTGCCGTCCGCCAGCCCTTTCCGAAATCGCGGGCCCCAGAGCAGCCAGGACGCCGGGTACTTGCGCCCAAACTGATCCAGCGCTGCGGCGGCAAACGCCGGGTCGTCATCCAGCCGGACCCCGGCCCGGATCGAAGGCAAATCGCGCCAGGCGCCGTCGGCCCTTTGCCAGCGTCCGACATCGCCGATCCAGATCCGCGCGGTCGCGCCTTGCCGCTGCGCCATCTTGACGCGCCAGCTGCTGGCGTCGGTCACAACCACCAGCTCACCGCCCGAAGGCGCAAACCAGACTTCGGCCTGGCAGCGCCCCAGAGCGCCATCGGGCCGCTCGTTGGCGATATAGATCAGGTCCGTGTCGGCGGCCGCACGCAGCGCGCTCGCTGTGTCGTTGCCATCCGCTGCCTGGGCAACGCCAGCACCGCCCAGCAGGCTGCCGGCGGCCGCGGAACCGGTCGCGACCCGACGCAGGAAGTGTCGCCGGTTCAGGCCGCTGCCGCGCTTGCGGTCGCCACTCGCAGCGCTCATACGTTGGCGGCAGGTATGCGGTCGGCAATCTTCGCCGACCAGATTTTCGGGCCTTCCCGGTGCACAGACTCGCCGCCGGCATCGACGGCCAGCGTGACCGGCATATCCTTGACTTCAAATTCGTAGATCGCTTCCATGCCCATCTCCGGGAACGCCAGCAGCTTTGACCCGGTAATTGCTTTGGAGACCAGGTACGCCGCCCCGCCCACGGCAATCATGTAGACCGCCTTGTGTTTGGCGATGGCATCGATCGCAATCTGGCCCCGCTCGGCTTTGCCGACCATGCCCAGCAACCCCGTATCCGCCAGCATTTGCTCCGTGAACTTGTCCATGCGGGTTGCGGTCGTCGGGCCTGCGGGCCCGACCACTTCCTCTCGCACGGGATCGACGGGGCCGACGTAGTAGATCATGCGGTTTCGAAAATCGACCGGCAAAGGCTCGCCGGCGTTCAGCATGTCGATAATTTTCTTGTGCGCCGCATCGCGCCCGGTGAGCAGCTTGCCCGACAGCAGCAGCGTGTCTCCAGCCTTCCAGCTCTGCACTGCTTCCGGCGTCAGCGTGTCGAGATCGACCCGGCGCACGCCGTCGCCCAGCTCGAAGTCCAAATCCGGCCACTCGGACAGGTCTGGCGGCACAAACTCAGCAGGACCCGTGCCATCCAGCTCGAAGTGGACATGGCGGGTCGCCGTGCAGTTGGGCATGACCGCCACCGGCTTGTTCGCGGCATGGGTCGGGAACTCGCGCACCTTGACGTCCATGACCGTGGTCAAGCCGCCAAGCCCCTGCGCGCCGATACCGAGCGCGTTGATGCGGTCAAAAAGCTCCAGGCGCAGGCGCTCTGCACGGTTGCTGGCGCCGCGGGCCTGCAAATCCTGAATGTCGATCGGCTCCATGAGCGATTCCTTGGCGAGCATCATCGCTTTCTCCGGCGTGCCGCCGATGCCCACGCCGAGGATGCCTGGCGGGCACCAGCCCGCCCCCATGGTCGGCACCACGCTCTCGATCCAGTCGGCCACATCGTCGGACGGATTGAGCATCGCGAACTTCGCCTTGGCCTCACTGCCGCCGCCCTTGGCGGCAACCTCGATGCCCACCTTGTCGCCGGGCACGACCCGGTAGTGAATCACTGCCGGCGTGTTGTCTTTGGTATTGGCGCGCGCGCCGTCCGGGTCCGCCAGCACGCTGGCGCGCAGCACGTTGTCCGGGTGCGCGTAGCCGCGGCGCACGCCCTCGTTCACCATATCGTCGACCGACATGTCAGCGTCCCACTGCACATCCATACCAATGTCCAGGTAGACGATCACAATGCCGGTGTCCTGACAGATCGGGCGCTTGCCCAGGGCGCACATCCGCGAGTTCACCAGCACCTGGGTCAGCGCCGCCTTGGCCGCCGGCGATTCCTCTGTCTCCCAGGCCCGTCGCAGGGCGCGAATGAAGTCCAGCGGGTGGTAGTAGGAGATAAACTGCAGGGCATCGGCGATGCTCTGAATCAGGTCGTCCTGGCGAATTCGGGTCATGGCAAGCTACTGGCTGTGGAACGCCGACAGTCTGCCGAAAGCCCCTGGCACGGACAAGCCGAAGCCCTGCTTAGCGGGACTGGTACTCGATCAGGCGGTCAATGAACGCGGTGCCGGCCGCGAACTGTGCCAGGCTGATGAACTCGTTCGGCTGATGCGCCTGCTCGATGCTGCCCGGGCCGCACATGACCGTCGGGAACCCGGCGCGCTGGAACTGTCCGGCTTCGGCGCCGTAGGGTTGCGCGAAACACTCGTTTTGCCCCGTCAGCTGCTTGGCGAGCGCGACCGCAGGGCAACTGGGATGGGCCTCGAAGGCCGGCACGTCCGAGTGGACGCGAACCTCGATCCGGCAATCCGGGTGAATCGCCTGCATTTCCGGCAGCACGACCTCGAGAGCAAAGCGCCGATAGGCGTCCAGCAAAGTCTGCGGGTCCTCGCTCGGGAGCGCCCGGATATCTGTCACGAAGTGGCAGTGCCGAGCGGTAATATTCTGCGCGGTGCCACCCTGAATCAGGCCGCAGTGGACGGTGGTATAGGCCGGTTCAAAACCGCCGTGGCCCGCGTCAGGCGCCGGACCAGCCTGCGCTGCGACACCTTCAGCATTGGCGCGCTGCTGCTCGCCCAGCCAGTGCACCAGGCGCCCGGCCGCCATGACTGCGGAGACCCCCTGGTGCTGCAGGCTTGAGTGCGCTTCGTGTCCGTAAACTTCCGTCTCGAAGTAGATGATGCCCTTGTGCGCGGTCACGACCTTCAGTTCCGTCGGCTCCCCGACCACCACCGCAGCCACGTCCGGCCAGCGAGCTTGAATATGGTCAATGAGCGCCGGCGCGCCGAGACAACCGATCTCTTCGTCGTAGGACAGGGCGAAGTGAATCGGTCGCTTGAGCCCGGTCATCTGCGGCACCCGGGCGAGCGCGATCGCGCTGAACGCTTTCATGTCGCAGGTGCCGCGGCCATACAGCCGGTCATCGCGCTCGGTGAGTTCAAAGGGGTCGGTGTGCCAGTCCTGACCGTCAATCGGCACCACGTCAGTATGGCCGGACAGCACGATCCCCCCGGGCCCGTCCGGGCCGATGGTGGCGTGCAGGTTGGCTTTGCCCCCACAGCTGCTGGGCAGCACCGCCACCCGGGCCCCGTGGCGCTCCAGAAAGGCCCGCACAAACTCGATGAGCGCCAGATTGGAGTCCCGGGAAACGGTCGCAAAGCTCACCAGCTGCGCCAGCATTTCGCGGGGAGTCGGGTCCTGGAGCTTTAACGTCGGCATCGGGCCAGTATAGCCCGCCCACAGGTCCATCGGCGGTTAAGATGGCCCCTCAGACCGAGCTTTGGAGGATCCATGCACGACCGGTACCAGCGCTATCAGCGCCTTGCCTTTGACGAGCCCGCCCCCCGGGTGCTGCGCGTCACCTTCAACCGGCCGGAGCGCTACAACGCCCTGGACGCCATTGGCCATCGGGAAATCACCGAAGTCTGGCGCGATATCGATGCCGACCCGGACGTGGATGTGGTCGTGCTCACCGGCGCCGGCAAGGCCTTTTCAGCCGGCGGCGACTTCGAAATGATTGAGCAGATGACGCGCGATCACACAGCGCTGCTCACAACCTGGCGAGAGGCCAAGGACCTGGTCTACAACATCATCAACTGCAGCAAGCCGACCATTTCTGCCATCAACGGCCCAGCCGTGGGGGCCGGCCTGGTCGCGGCCTTGCTGTGCGACATCTCGATTGCTGCCCGCAGCGTCAGCATTACCGACGGGCACACCCGGCTCGGTGTCGCAGCGGGCGACCACGCCGCCATCGTCTGGCCGCTGCTGTGCAGCATGGCCAAAGCCAAGTACTACCTGCTGACCTGCGACGCCCTGCCGGCAGAGGAAGCGGAGCGCATCGGGCTGCTGTCGCTGTGCGTGGACGATGACGAGCTGATGCCCCGCGCGCTGGAAGTGGCAGACAAGCTGGCCAACGGTGCGCCGAGCGCGATCCGCTTTACCAAATACGCCCTCAACAACTGGCTCCGGGCCATGGGGCCGACCTTTGACGCCAGCACCGCGCTTGAAATGCTGGGCTTCGTCGGGCCGGAGGCGGCCGAGGGCCTGGCAGCCCTGAAGGAAAAGCGGGCGCCGAACTTTCCCAAGGGCTCGCCGGTCTAGGCGCCCGTGGTCACCGACGCACAGCCTCTCAAACGGCCGGTGCAGGGCTGGCTCCAGGGACCCTATGTGTCCGCAGTCCTGCTGGTGCTCGCCAACCTGTTGCCCGTCGCCGGCGTGCTGTTCGCCGGCTGGGACGTCGGCACGATCGTGCTGTTTTTCTGGGCAGAAAACCTGGCAATCGGCTTCTTCAACGTCATTCGGCTGCTGACCCATCCGGAGCCCGGATCCACGTTCAGCGCCTTGTTTTTTCTGGTCCACTACGGCGGCTTCACCGCCGGTCACGGCTTCTTTATCTATCACCTGTTCAACCTGCAGGACCAGCTGCCCGCGGCCTCGACCACCACCCCCTGGAGCACCCCGGCGCCGGCGGCTCCCCTGACGGATATCGCCCAGGCGGTGGTCCAGAACCTGCCGCAGCTGTGGCTGTGGGGCTTGCTCGCACTGTTCGTCAGTCACGGCGCGTCGCTTCTGCTTAACGATTTCGCCCGGGGCGAACGTCACCGCCGGTCCCTCAAGGCGCTGATGAGCGGGCCTTACCGGCGGATCATGGTGTTACACGTCACCATCATCATCGGCGGCATCGTGGTCGACGCGCTGGGCTCGCCGATCTATATGCTGCTCATGCTCGTCGCGCTGAAAACTGCCATCGATCTTCGATCGCACTGGCGCGGACACCGAATCCCGCAAACTGAGACCCCCCGCCCGCTTTCCCGGGAAAGCGGAAACTAATCTCAGGACAGGCACTCTGAATCACCAGGGATCTGTACCCGGGAGCTCGCCATGCCGCACCAAGCCGGACATCGCCGCCACTGCCTGAGCTGGGCGCTTGCGCTCGCACTCGGGCTGGGAACCGCCAGCGCCGCGCAGGCAACGCCCGAGCTGGAAGATCGCACCCGGGTTATCACGACCTACAGCGAGCGGCCAGACGGCAGCGTCGTCGAGAATCGGGGCAGCACGGTCGTGGTCGGACGCCACCTGCTCACGGTGCTGCACAACCTGCAGCCGCAAGCCGCTCGCGGCGCCACCCGCGTGAGCAGCTACGTGGGCGGCTATCCGGTGACGCCGATACTGGCGGACGCCAACCTGGACATCGCGGTCCTGCCCATTCCTGCTGCGCTCTGCGCCCAGTGGTGCACCCGCCAGACGTCCCTGCCGGCCCGGGACCCCAATCTGAACGAATCGATCCGCTGGTACCGAAAGCCGGCAACTGGCACCGCCGTCGCCCCGGGGTGGCACGCGGCCAGGGTGCTGGGGCGTACCTGGTCCCTGGCGAGCGAAGACGGTGCCCAGACCACGGACGACTGCGCCTCTGGCCTGGTGCTGGAGGTCAATCGGCCTTTCCGACCGGGCATTTCCGGTGGCGGTGTCTGGGGCGCAGACAACCGGCTGGTCGGCATCGCCCAGGGCAGCTTTCGGACCCTGGACGGCCGTGAAACCGGCTATTTCAAGCCCCTGCGCTGCATCCGGGCCTCTCTCGCGGCCGCCATCACAGGCCGTCCGGCAAGGGATTCGTTGGCTTCCCTGACCCAAGGATCTAGTATCGGAGCATCCTTTAGGTTCCGGAGATCCCATGTCCAGGCAACAGCTCATTTCCATGGCGAAGCACAACCTGTCTCACGTTGAAGCCGGCACCATCGAACAGGCCGACCAGATCGCCCGTATTCCCGCTGACCACTACTACGACGAAGACCGCTGGCGCCTGGAAATGAAGCAGGTATGGCGCCGCATGCCCCTGTTGCTGGCAATGACCGCCGAGTTGCCTGAGCCTGGCGACTACAAAGCGATGGAAGCTGTCGGCACACCGATCATCATTAACCGCGATGCCGACGGCAAGATTCACGCCTTCGTCAACATGTGCAGCCACCGCGGCGCGCAGATCATGGAAGAAGGTCGCGGCAACACGCACCGCTTTACCTGCCCCTACCACGCCTGGAGCTACAACCAGCAGGGCGAGCTGACCGGGGTGCTGCTGAGTCGCGAGTTCGGCGAACTCGACAAAGAGTGTCACTCCCTGACGCCACTCCCGGTACTGGAACGGGCGGGCCTGATCTGGGTCACCCTCGACCCGAACTCGACGCTGCCCATCGAGAAGTTTCTGTCCGGCTATGACGAGCTGCTGGCGCAGTTCGGCTTCGACCAGTGGCACCATTTCGAGAGCCGTGCGGTTGAAGGCCCGAACTGGAAGATTGCCTACGACGGCTACCTGGACCTGTACCACTTGCCGATTCTGCACAAAAACACCTTTGGTCCGGATTTTCCGAACCGTGCCATGTACTACGCCTGGGGACCGCACCAGCGAGCCACCTCACCGGATCCGTCTCTGAAGAAGCTGCTCGATCAGGACGAAGCCGAGTGGCAGAACGACGCCATGATGGGCGGGGTGTGGACGATCTTCCCGCACGTATCCATCGCGTCCTTCGACAACGGCGGCCGTGGCGTCATGCTCTCGCAGCTGTTTCCCGGAGATACGCCCGGCACCTCAATCACGATCCAGAACTATCTGATGGCCGAGAAACCCACCGCAGAGCAGGCCGAGCTGGCCCACGAGCAGTTCAAGTTCCTGGAGCACGTGGTGCGCGACGAAGATTACGCCACCGGCCTTAAACAGCAGCGCGCACTGCGCACCGGGGCCAAGCCGCACGTGATGTTCGGGCGCAACGAAGCCGGCGGCCAGAACTTTCACCGCTGGCTCGATCGCATCCTGGCGGCAGAAGACGCCGACCTGCCGGACCTGTTCACCCGGTCCGACGACATCGTTATTTCTCGCTAGCGGCCTCTGCTCTGGCGCGGGTCAGGGCTTCCAGGTGTCCGGCCCCCGTTAGGCGCTCGACAAAGTCCGGCTCATAGGCGGCCTCCGGATCGTTGCGGACCATCTGATCAAGATGGTGTGCGTCGTCACCGACAAGGATGCGCCAGCGACCCGCCTTGACCCCGGACAGAATGATATCGGCCGCTCCGGCAGCGCTGAGCGGGGCGTTGTCGCGAAACTCGATCGCTCGCTGGTGGAGCAGGCCCCGGATCTGATCGTCCGTCAGATTGCTGACCGGCGCGCCAGCCTTGATCATGCGTTCCCGGGCACGGGCGACATCATCCGCACTGAGCTCCAGGGCGCTGCCGTGTCCCAGCACGCGTGATGAGTTGAGCGCAATCGACGTGCCGACGTGTCCAGGCATCACCAGCGCCACCTGAACCTGAGGCGCATGCAGCCGGAAGTCGTTGACCAGCGCTTCCGTAAAGCCTTTGACGGCGAACTTGGCGGCGCTGTAAGCCGTGTGAGCGGTGCTCGGCCCGAGCGTCGCCCAGAAACCGTTGACGCTGGAGGTATTGATCAGCGCGCCCTCTTCGCTCTTGACCAGCAGCGGCACGAACGCCCGGCAGCCGTAGTAGACGCCGTACCAGCAGACGCCGAAGGTGCGCTCCCAGTCGGCCCGATCGTCTTCGATAAAACTGCCGCCGCCGCCGATACCGGCATTGTTGAACAGCAAGTCGATGTGGTCTGCATCGTGCGCCTCGATCACCTCGTCCCGAAAACGCAGCATCGCCGCCTCGTCAGAGACATCGCACTCGTGCGTGCTGATCACCGTTTTCGGCGCCACTTCCCGGGCCAGCGATACGGTCTCCGCCATCGCCGCCGGGTCGACATCGCAGGTGGCGATGTTTGCGCCTGCCGCAGCGAGCTGCAGACAGAGCTCCCGGCCCATTCCAGTGCCGCCGCCGGTCACGACCGCCAGCTTGCCTTCAAAACTCTCCATCAGCGTTCTCCATCAAGGGTTGAATCGGGTTCAGGGCACAGGCAGCGCGTAGGCCCGCAGATGATCGCCGGGCGGCGCCATGCCGCTCCAGTGACCGCCCGCAGCAACGACAACGATCTGCTGTCCGCCTGCGGTCTGGAACGTCATGGGGACCGCGTTGGCTGCCGTGGGCAGCGCCGTGCGCCACAGCTCCTGGCCGGTGTCCCGGTCCAGAGCTCGAAAGTAGTAGTCCAGATTGCCGCCGGTAAACACCAGCCCGCCGGCAGTCAGCAGCGGGCCACCGATCCCCGGCACGCCTTTGATCCACCAGAACGGAAACGGCGCCATGTTCCGGGTGGTGCCGAGCGGCACGCTCCACAGGATTTTGCCGGCCACCAGGTCCACGGCATCGAGGGTGGCCCAGGGCGGCTCGGTGCAGGGCACGCCCAGGGGCGATACCAGCCAGCGGGTCTGCGAGCAGTACGGCGTGCCGAGCTGCGCGCCGGACCCGGAGGCGTCGCAGTCCTTGCGCGGCGTCAGCTTCAGGTAGGACGGCACGCGATTGGTCATGACGACCATCACCCCGCTGTCCGGGTCGATGGCCGGGGAGCCCCAGTTGTTGCCGCCGCTGTTGCCAGGAAAAAACACCGAGCCCTCCACCGTGGGCGGCGTAAACAGCCCGAGGTTGTGCAGCGCCTCGATGCTCTTGCGACACTGGCCCCGGTCCCAGGGCGTCAGGCCCCAGGCATCGTCCGGCGACAGCGGCGCGTTGTTGAGGACGGGCACATGAGTCGGGAACGGCTGCGTTGGCGACAGCTGCTCTCCGGCGACGGCACCGTCCTGCGGCACCGGCCGCTCCTGCACGGGCCAGACCGGCTCGCCGCTGTCCCGATGCAGGACGAAGGTATGGCCCATCTTTGTGAGCTGCACGACCACCGGCACTCGCTGGCCCGCGAGAGGCAGCTCCACGAGCGTTGGTTGCGATGGCACATCGTAGTCCCAGATGTCGTGGTGCACGGTCTGGAAGTTCCAGGCGACGCTGCCATCGGCAGCGTTCAACGCGATGACCGAGCTGGAAAACTCGTCCAGGCCATCGCGGTGGCCGCCGTAGTAGTCTGGCGACGTGTTGCCCGTCGGCACAAACACCAGCTCTCGGTCTGCGTCGACCGAGATCACCGACCAGACATTGGTGGTGCCGCTGCGAAAGGTGCCGTCGTCGTTGAGGGCCGCCTGCCCCTTCGGTACCGGGTTAAAGGCCCAGCGCAAGGCGCCGGTGCGTACATCGTAAGCCCGCACGACACCGCTGGGCACATCGACGCGCACGTTGTCGAGCACCATGCTGCCGGTGATCACCAGATCCCCCAGAATCGCCGGCGGCGACGTGATGGAGTACTCAAAGGACTGATGGTCTGACAGGCCGGCGGTCACATCCACGCTGCCCTGCTCGCCAAAGTCTGCGCAGCGCTCCCCCGTGGCGGCGTCAAGGGCAATCAACCGGGCATCCAGCGTGCCGACGAAAACTCTCGCCGCACACCGCTGCGCTTCTGCGCCAGCGTCCTTCGGGACGGGATCGCGCCAGTAGCTGACTCCGCGGCAGTTGGGGAGAACATCGGCGTTGGGATCAACCTTCGGATCGAAGTGCCAGCGTTCCTGACCGGTTTGCGCGTCGAGCGCGAACACCTTGTTGAACGGCGAGCAGTAGTAGAGCAGACCATCGACCACGATGGGCGTTGCCTGGAAGGAACTGGAGGTTTGCGGGCCGCCATGGTCGCCGTCGCCGCGCCGGCCTTGCCGCACATCGCCGCTCCGGTGCTCCCAGAGCAGTTCCAGGTCACCGACGTTATCGCGGTTGATCTGCTGCGCCGGCGAGAAATGCGTGCCGCCCGGCGTGCGGCCCCAGGCCGGCCAGTCGATCGCCTGGACCGCAGGCGCCGCATCTGCGGCCAGGGCAGGCGCCGCATCTGCGGCCA
>CAZXIJ010000015.1:27218-30076 GCA_964640725.1 uncultured Pseudomonadales bacterium
GCAGGCGCCGCATCTGCGGCCAGGGCAGGCGCCGCATCTGCGGCCAAGGCAGGCGGACTCAGAATCAGAATCGAAGACAGGCAGACAGGAACAGCCCGCCGCAGCAAGGTAGCCGCTGCCGCGAGTGCTGCCCTGTTCCCGATCACGGTCCCGGTCAGGACCGTGCCAAGCCCCCAGGCCAGGCGCTGCGTGCATAAGCGCATCATCCGATTCCCCCTCTCGTCCCTGGCCGGCATGGTACCGACGGCAAGGGGCGGCGAACAGCGGTGGCGGTTCGCGACCCGCTGCCCGCAGATCGCAGGCAGAGAGCGGTTTCGCTAAGGTGTTGGCAGACCCAGCTTGAGCATCGCCATGCGCTACCCGTCTCCCCCTCGTCGCTCGTTCCGTCAAAGCTGCGCCCGCTTGGCCCGGTGTGCGGTGCTCGGGGCCTCGCTGTCACTGTTGCTGGCCTGTGACCGGACGCCCGGGAGTGGCACCGCGCCGGGGGACAGCGCCGCGACCCCGTTCGTGACCGATCTGCCCATGCACGACCTGATGGCCCACGTCCTCGACCCGGCCGCCGACATCATCTGGGGCTCGTCGGGCGAAATCGTGACGGCAGCCGGCACGGAAAGCCTCGTTCCGACCGATGAAGACGGCTGGCACCAGGTTGAGTTCGGGGCCGCTACGCTCATAGAGGCCGCGAATCTGCTGATGCTTCCGGGCCGGGCACCGGATACGAAAGACTGGCAGGAATTTGCGCTCGGGCTGGCGACCATGGGCCAGCGAGCAATGGCTGCGGCAGAGGCTCAGGACGGCGATGCGCTGTTCGCCGCTGGCGCAGATCTGTATCAGGTCTGCCTCGCCTGTCACCAGCAGTATGACCGCGAGATCGAAGATGCCCCCGCGGCGGTGCAGTGACCGCCGAGCAGCCACCCAGCGTCCGTGCCCTGGCGCTGGCTGCCGGGATTGCCGCAGGCGTGCTGCTGGTCGCCGTGCTGCCTGCGGAGTACGGGCTGGATCCCACCGGTCTCGGACAGCGCCTCGGCCTGCTCGCGCTCGGCGCGCCGCCCGCGGACCGGGCGACCGGGCTGCACGACTTCCTGGAGTCTGCGCCACCGGCAACGCCGGTGCGCCGGGAAAACCTGACCTTTGAGCTGGGGCCCTTTGAGTCCGTTGAGTACAAATACGAGCTGAACACCGGCGAGGGCCTGCTCTATTCGTGGCACAGCAGCGGCGAGGTGCTCGTCAACTTTCACGGCGAGCGCTCTCCCGCGGCACCTGTGTCAGATCCGGCGAACGGCTCGCCGGACGGAGCGGCAACCGCCTTCAACAACGGCCGGGCGCGCGCCAATCACGGCGTGTTCGTGGCGCCCTTCGCCGGACGCCACGGCTGGTTTTTTCAGAACCGCGGCGCCGCGCCGATCACCGTTGCGCTGCAGACCGTCGGCTTCTTCGATCGGGCCATCGACTACCGGGGCGGCTTTCCGTTCGAAAAGGCCGTTCCAGCGCCGAAGCCCTGAGCCGCGCCGCTGGCCTCTGGTACAATTGCGATCGAATACAACAGGGATCCGCTATGGCCGCAGCCGCAACTGAAGTCGTCATTGTCGACGCCGCCCGGACCGCCGTTGGGCGCCGCAAAGGTGCCCTGGGCTGGGTGCACCCCACCGACACGCTGGGCCAGGTCATGGCCGGCCTGATCTCCCGCAACGGGCTGAGCAGCGAGCAGGTCGAACAGGTTGTGGGCGGCTGCATCAACAAGCTCGGCGCGCAAGGCATGAACGTGACCCGCACCGCCTGGCTGGCGCACGGCGGCGCTGAGGGCACCCCCTGTATCACCATCGACTCCCAGTGCGGCTCCAGCCAGCAGGCGACGGGCCTCGCCTACTCCATCATCAAGTCCGGCGTCGCCGACACCGTCATGGCCTGCGGGGTCGAGAACATGACCCGGCTGGCCATCGGCGCCGACGCCATGGGCCTGAAGCCGGAATACGGCAAGCCTGTCAGCCGCAGCTACTTCCAGCACTACGAGTTCACCAGCCAGTTCGAAGGCGCTGAGCGCATGGCGGAGAAGTACCAGATCACGCGCTCGGATGCCGACGCCTTTGGCCTGGAGTCCCAACGTCGGGCGGCGCAGGCGCAGGCGGCCGGGCACTTCGAAGACCAGATCATTCCGCTCACCGTGCCGGTTTTTGACGACCAGGGCGAACGTACCGACGACAGCCAGGTCTTCAGCCAGGACGAAGTCCTGCGGGACACCAGCCTCGAAGCGCTGGCCGGGCTGAAGCCCGTTGCCCGGGAAGACGGCATCCACACGGCCGGCACGTCATCGCAAATCGCCGACGGCGCCGCTGCCGTGCTTCTCATGAGCGCCGACAAGGCTGCCGAGCTGGGACTGACACCGCTGGCGCGCATGGTGGACACCGCGCTGGTTGGCTGTGACCCGGTACTGATGCTGGAAGGGCCGATTCCGGCGACAAAAAAGCTGCTCAGCGACAACGATCTGAAGATCGACGACATCGACGTCTTCGAGGTCAACGAGGCCTTTGCCTCCGTCGTGCTGTCCTGGGCCAAGACGGTCGGCGCTGACCCCCAGCGGGTCAATCCCAACGGCGGCGCTATCGCCCTCGGGCACCCCCTGGGCGCCACCGGTTGTTTCCTGATCACCAAAGCTGTTCACGAACTGAAACGCACCGGCGGCCGTTACGGGCTCGTGAGCATGTGCTGCGGCGGCGGGCTCGGCACCGGCACCCTGGTCGAACGGATCTAACAGGACACATCATGAGCAGCAGGGAAGAACGCACCGCAGTCCTGATTCCTGGCGACGGGATCGGCCCGGAGATCACCGAGGCGGTGCTGCGCGTATTTGAAGCCGCAGA
>CAZXIJ010000015.1:30176-37249 GCA_964640725.1 uncultured Pseudomonadales bacterium
CGCTACGACGACGTCGACCTGATCATTATTCGCGAGAACACCGAAGGCCTGTACTCGGGGGTCGAAAACGAAGTCACGCCGGGCGTGGTGATGAGCATGAAAGTCGCTACCGAAGAAGGCTGCGAGCGGATCGCCCACTGGGCATCGCGCTACGCCACCCAGAAACGGCGCAAGCGCATCACGGTGTTCCACAAGGCGAACATCATGAAAATGACCGACGGCATGTTTCTGCGCAAGGCCGAAGAGGTGCATCAAACGGAGTACCCGAACATTGAGTTCGAGAGCGTCATCATCGACGCGGGCTGCATGCGGCTGGTTCAGGACCCCACGCAGTTTGACATCCTGCTGCTGGAAAACCTGTACGGCGATGTCGTGTCCGATTTGTGTGCCGGGCTGGTCGGCGGCCTGGGGGTCATCCCGGGGGCCAACTACGGCGAGAACGAAGCCATCTTCGAGGCCGTGCACGGTTCGGCGCCGGACATCGCCAACCAGAACAAGGCCAACCCGCTGGCCCTGCTCATGTCCGGCGTGATGATGCTCAACCACATCGCCGAAACCGAAGGCCGAAAGCGCTGCGGCGAAGCGGCAGCTCGGATCAAGAAGGCCTACAACGCTGCCCTTGAAGCCGGCCAAACCACCGCAGATATTGGCGGTCGCCTGAGCACCAGCGAATTCACAGACGCGCTGATCGCTGCCATCGACAGCTGAGCGCCGGCCGGCTCAGTAGCCGGCAGCGTGCCCTTCCTTCCGGTGGTCGGAACCGCCTATGTAGCCGTGCTCGGTGTTGACGATGAGCTGCGCGCCGCCGAACTTCCAGTACTGGCTGGTGCTGCGCACCCGATGGCCACGGGCCGCGAGCCCGGCGGCGACCTGCGGGTCGAAGCCCTGCTCCAGGGTCACGCTGTAGTCCGGCTCCACCAGCCATCGCGGCGCGTCGGAGGCCGCCTGCGGGTTCTGATCGTGATCCACGACGCGATGAACCATCTGCACATGCCCCTGATGCTGCATGTGACCGCCCATCACGCCAAAGGCCATGAGCGCGCCGTCTGCCTTCGAGACAAAGCCCGGGATGATGGTATGGAACGGCCGCTTGCCGGAACCAACCTGGTTCGGGTGCCCCGCTTCCAGGCTAAAGCCCGCCCCACGATTCTGCAGTGCAATGCCCGTACCTGGCACAACGACCCCGGACCCGAAGCCGAGGTAATTGGATTGGATGTACGACACCATCATGCCGCTGCGATCTGCCGTGCACAGGTAAACGGTGTCGTGGGACAGCGGCAGCGCTTTGGGTGGCAGGGCGCTGGCACGCTCGCCGATCGCCGCGGCACAGGCAGCCAGCGTGCCGGGCTCGAGCAGCGCTGCCGGTGTCACGGTCATGGCCCGAGGGTCCGCGAAGTGATCGAAGGCCGCGCGAATGGCAATCTTCATGGCCTCGATCTGATGGTGGGCGGCCCGTTCGCTGTCGAGCGGTTCCGGCGGCAGATGCCGCAGAATCCCCAGCGCGATCTGCGCAGCAAGACCCTGGCCGTTGGGCGGGATCTCGTGCAGCACCACATCCCGGTAGGGCTGGGCCACCGGCTGGACCCAGTCGGCCTGGTGTGCCGCCAGATCGTCCGCCGTCAGGGCGCCCCCGCCTGCGGCGGCGGCGGTGGCGATCCGCTGCGCCAGCGAGCCTCGGTAAAAACTGTCGGCGCCCTGCTCCGCGATCGTGCGCAGCGATGCCGCAAGATCGGGCCGGCGAAAGCGAGTCCCGGGGCCGGGCGCCGGCAGGAAGTGCTCTGCGAAGCCAGGTTGAGCGTCCAGCGTCCGGGCTGCCGCGCTCCAGAAGAATGCCGTTTCCGGCCCCACCAGAAAGCCGTCATGGGCCAGGCGCACCGCGTCAGCAAACAGGTCCGCAAACGGCAACCGGCCGAATCGGTTCGACAGGGCCTCCCAGGCACTGACCGCGCCGGGTACGGTCACCGCGTCCCAACCGAGCAGCGGCATCTGGTCCTGGCCCGCAAAACGCGCTGGCGTCCAGGCCGCCGGCGCTCGGCCCGAGGCGTTCAGGCCATGGAGTGCCGCGCCGTCCCACACCATCGCGAAGGCGTCGCTGCCCACCCCGTTGTTGTTGGGCTCCACGACGGTCAGGGCAATCGCCGCAGCCAGCGCTGCATCGACGGCATTGCCACCGGCGCGCATCGCCGCGATCCCGGCCTGGGTAGCCAGCGGCTGAGAGGTGGCAACGAGATTGTCCGCACAGACCGGCGAACGCCTTGACGGGTAGGGTTGCTCGAAGTTCATTAATTGCTAGATCCTTCGCAGAAGGGCTCTAGAATACGCCCGTCCACCCTTGAGCCACAGCATGTCCTCACAGGATTACGGTGCCGCCATCGCGGCCCAATTGATCAAGGGCAGCGTTGCTGCCGAACAGTCCCTGCTGCTGGCTTTCGCCCAGGAGTTCTGGCGCGGGGTGCAAAAGGAAGACCTCGAGGGCCGGACCCTGGCCGCCGATGTCGGCCTGACCCAGGATGCCTTCGATGCCTTCACGCGGTTCCAGCCGGAGGCGCCCCAGATCGAGTGGTTGCCCGGCGCGACGGACGATCAAGCCCTGCTGCGCATTCTGCACCCGGACATGCCGTTCATTACCGACTCGGTGCTCATGGCGCTGCAGCGCGCCGATGTAAGCCTGCGCTACCTGCACAATGTCACCCTGGCCTTCGAGCGCGACGAGGCCGGGCGACCGCATCGGCTGCCAACGAGCGGTCGCGACCACGGTCAGGCGCCAAAGGAAACGCTGATCTATATCGAGCTGCACGCGCTGAGCGAGCCGCGCCGGATGGCGGTTGCAGACGATCTTGCGGACACCCTGGCCGACGTGCGCGAGGTCGTGGCCGACCACGAGGCCATGCTCGAGCGAGCCCAGGATCTCGCAGCAGAGCTCACGCGCCGCGGCGGCGCCGAGACCATGGAGACGGCATCCTTTCTGAACTGGCTGCGGGAAGACCACTTTACCTTCCTGGGCTTTCGAAGCTTCAGCTTTGAAGGCGGCGCAATCGAGCAAGTACCCGACAGTGCCCTGGGCATGCTGCGCAGCCGCAGGCCGGCGACGCGCCGCGAGCTGTCGGACCTTAAAGACAGCACGCGGGACTTCCTGTTGGAACCGACGCCGGTCAGTTTCTCGAAGGCCGGCACGCCGTCCCGCGTGCATCGGCCAACCTATCCGGACTACATCGGCATCAAGCGCTTCGACGCCAGCGGCCGGGTGATTGGCGAGGACGGCTTCCTCGGGCTCTACACCTCCCCCGTCTACCGCATGGACCCTGCAACGATTCCCGTGGTGCGCCGCAAGGTGTCATGGGTCATGCAGGAATCCGGCTACCTGATGGGGTCCTACGACGCCAAGGCGCTGCGCCAGGTCCTCAACACCTACCCGCGCGATGAGCTGCTCCAAACGCCCCGGGAACGCCTGCTCGATACGGCGACCGCGATCGCCCACATCCACGAACGCCGCCTGACCCGGGTGTTCCTCTGGCGCGGGCGCTACGGCATGTTTTACAACTGCATGGTCTACATGCCGCGAGACGCGCTGAGCACCCGGGTGCGCATGGGTATCCAGCAGTTGCTGTGCAAACGCCTGGGGGCTCTGGATGTCGAGTTCGAGCTGTTCTTTTCCGAGAGCGTGCTCGTGCGCTTGCAGTACATCCTTCGGGTCGACCCGGTCGCCAATGTCGACTTCGATCGCGAAGGGCTGGAAGCAGAAGTCCTGGCCCTCGCCAGCGACTGGCAGGGAGAACTGCGCGCCGTGCTGCAGGCGACTCCGGCCGGGGTGCACCGGCTGGCCTTTGCTGACGGCTTCGCCTCGGACTATCAGGAACGGTTCAGCCAGCAGGTCGCCAGCTACGATATCGATCAGCTTCTGGCGCTCCGCGACAGCGACGATCTGCGCGTGCGCTTCTACCGCCCAGAAGCCGAGGGCGAGACGACTGAGGGCGCCCACGAGATTCAGCTGAAACTGTTCCGCCGGGGCGACACGCTGCCGCTGTCCCGCATCGTACCGATGCTGGAACACTTTGGCCTGGAAGTGCGCTCGGAACACCCCTATCACGTCGACACCGGCGATGAGAGCTACAGCATCCAGGACCTGAAGGTGGCCAGCGACTCGCCGCTGCCCCTGGAGTCCGTGGGCGATCTGTTCGAGCAGGCCTTCAGCGCCGTTTGGCAAGGCCTGGCGGAGTCTGATGCCCTGAACTCACTGGTGATCAGCGAACACCTGCACTGGCAGCAGATCGCGCTGCTGCGTTCCTACGCCCGATACATGAAACAGGCGGCCTACGGCTTCGAACAGGCCTTTATCGAGCAGACGGTGCTCAAGCACAGCCCGGCCGCGAAGCTGCTGATGGCGCACTTCGAGCACCGGCTCGATCCAAGACAGCAGCTGTCCTCCCAGGATGACGCGTTCCGCGCCTACCTGAACCAGATCGAGCTGCTCAACGAAGACCAGGTGCTGCGCCGGCTCTATGAGCTCGTGCAGGCCACGGTTCGCACCAACTACTTCGCCGATCGCCATGACCCCGGGCTGGTCGTGCACAAACTCGCGGCCCGAGAGCTGCCGGAGCTGCCAGAGCCGCGACCGCTGTTCGAGATCTATGCCTACAGCCCGGACTTCGAGGGGGTGCACCTGCGCTCCAGCCAGGTGGCCCGGGGCGGCATTCGCTGGTCCGATCGGCAGGAGGACTACCGGACCGAGGTGCTTGGGCTGGTTAAGGCACAGATTGTCAAGAACGCCGTGATCGTGCCGAACGGTGCGAAAGGCGGCTTTGTGGCCAAACGCAGCACCGACCCGGATGCCGGCATCAACGCCTACCGCCGGTTCATTACCGCCGCGCTGTCCATTACCGACAACCTGAAGGACGGACAGATCGTTCCGCCCCAAGGCGTGTACCGCCGCGATGACGATGACCCCTACTTTGTGGTGGCCGCCGACAAAGGCACCGCGACCTTCTCCGACACCGCCAACGACATCGCCAAGGAGCACGGCTTCTGGCTTGGCGACGCTTTCGCGTCTGGCGGCTCCGTCGGCTATGACCACAAAAAGATGGGCATCACTGCGAAGGGCGCCTGGATCTCGGTGCAGCGGCACCTGAGATCCCTCGGCCTCGACCCGCAGACAGAACCGTTCACAGTCGTCGGCATCGGCGATATGGGCGGCGATGTCTTTGGTAACGGCATGCTCCGCTCGGAACAGACCCGGCTGCTGGCAGCGTTCAACCACCTGCACATCTTTGTCGATCCGGATCCGGACCCGGCCAGCTCCTTCGCCGAGCGGCAACGGCTGTTCGCCCTGCCCCGGTCAAGCTGGAGCAATTACGATCAGGAGCTGATTTCGCCCGGCGGGGGCGTGTTCTCGAGGACCCAGAAGTCCATCACCATCACCAAGCCGATGCAGGCCGCGTTCGACATCGAAGCGAGCAGCCTCACCGGTGACGAGCTCATCCGGGCGCTGCTCAAGGCCCCCGTGGATCTCCTCTGGAACGGCGGCATCGGCACCTATGTCAAAGCCAGCAGCGAGGCTAACGCCGAGGTCGGCGATCGCACCAACGACACGCTGCGCCTGAACGGCTCAGAGCTTCGTGCCCGGGTCGTCGGCGAAGGCGGCAACCTTGGCCTGACGCATCTGGGCCGCATCGAGTACGCCGCGCACGGCGGCTTGATCAACGCCGACTTCATCGACAACGCCGCGGGGGTCGACTGCAGCGATCACGAGGTCAACCTCAAAATCCTGCTCGGCGCGGCCCAGGATGAGCGACTGATCTCGCCGTCGGAGCGGGACGAACTGCTGCGCGGCGAAGAAGACGCGATCGCCGAGCTGGTCCTGGCCAACAATTTCGTGCAGGCCCGCTGCCTGGCCCTGGCACGGGCCCATGCCATTGGCCGGGAGGACGAATACAACCGGCTCGCGCAAACGCTGGAAAGCACCATGGCCTTCGACCGTGGCGAAGCAGATTTCCCATCAGAAGAAATACTGGACGAGCGACGCCGCAACAGCGCCGGGCTGCACCTGCCCGAGCTGTCGACGCTGCTCGGCTACGCCAAGCTCCTGCTGAAGGAACAGCTGCTGGCCGAGGGGTTTGCGCCGGAGCCGGCCCTGGCTGCCCTCGCCCGGCAGGAGTTTCCAGCCGCCCTGGCGGACCGCTTCGCCGATCAGATTCCCGATCATCGGCTGCATGATGCGATCGCAATCACCGTGCTGACCAATGACGTGGTCGGCTACGGCGGCATCACCTTCGTCAGCCGCATCATGGCTTTCGTCGGCTGCGAAGCGCAAGACGCGGTGCGCGCGTACTGGACCTGCGCACGCCTGTTCCGCTTTCCCGAACGCATGAACTGGGCGGACAGCTGCGATGCCGAACCGGCGGCGCGTACGGACCTCATGCTGGATCTGGTTCGCCTGATGCGACGCAGCGTGCGGTGGCTGATCCGCAGGCATCGCACGGCGCTGGAGCCCGCTGCGCTGATCGAGCGTTACCAGCCGCCGGTCGATGCCCTGCTCGAGCAGCCGGAAACGCTGTTCTTCAGTCGCAGGCAGCAGGAACGCTATCTGGCACGGCAACCGCAGTTCGCAGCAGCGGCAGAGGCACCGCCGGCCATCGCCGCCGGGTTTGAGCTGTTTGATGCTCTGGCGGTGGCAGAGCTGGCCGCGCGTACCGGGGCAGACCCGCAGCAGGCCGGGCCCATCTACCAGGCCGTCGGCGAACACATGCAGCTGGATCGCCTGGGCGCGTTCCTGGCGGACTACGACGCCAGCGGCCACTGGCGTGCCATGGAGCGGGACGCGCTGCTGGACGATCTGTGCGAGCAGCAGCTGGCCGTGGCGGCCCAGGTCCTCGCGGAGGGCCAGTCAGTAACAGAGTGGGCAGCTGCGAACGCGGCGCTCATGACCCGCTGGGACCGCACCATGGATGCGGTGTCTCTGACGCCCGACATGGAGTTTGCAGGCCTGTCGATGACCGTGCGCAAACTGGTCGATCTGCTCTCCAGCCATCGACCGGAAAGCGCCTAGCCAGCGGCTCGCCAGCGGCTCGCCAACGGCT
>CAZXIJ010000015.1:37349-81744 GCA_964640725.1 uncultured Pseudomonadales bacterium
CGGCTCGCCAACGGCTAGCGACAGGCGGCAAGCACTCGGCTAATGGCCCGGGACGAGCCGCGCAGCGATACGGGCACGGCCTCAAAGCCTTCCGGGCCGACAGGCCGATAAAGGGTCGCGGCCTGAGCGTTTCTGAGTCCGCGCAGGAGCGGGAGCCAGTCCGCTGCAGGGGCGGTCAGCGCCAGCCGGGTGGCACTGGCTGGCCAGGACAGGGCCTGCGGCGGTGCCTCGTCCAGGCTGATCTCAGGCAGACGCTGTTCCGGCAGAGGCACACCGTCGCCAAACACCAGACGCAGATCCAGAGCGGCGGCACTGCTCCAGCAGCGGACGAAGAGCCGGGCCGGACCCGCAGCAGAGGTGGCCACCGCAATGGTACCGGCGGCAAAGGGGTCGTCGCGCTCCTCAAAGGTCCAGCTGTCAGCATGGCCTGCGGCCGCGAGCATGGCCGCGGCCAGCATGGCCGGTAGGCGTACACAGATTCCCATCGTCTTTACCTTGATCACAGCCCGGACAGGGTAACGGCCTGGCAAACTCATCGCCATGGGCCGTGTCTCACCTTAAGATGGGTGCGTCATGCCCGGGACCGCAGATCCCGGCATTTTTGCCATGCCCTGCCGGATACTCTGCACCGGTGATCACGCCGCCCAGCCGGCACAAGGAGCGCCCTGTGACGCAATTGAATCTCAGCAACGACGAGCTGCTTGCAACAACCCGCGCGGTTCGCAAGCGTCTCGACTTTACCCGCGAAGTGCCGAAGGAAATGCTCATCGAGTGCCTGGAACTCGGCCTGCAGGCCCCGAGCGGCTCCAATGCGCAAACCTGGCAATTCGTGTTCGTGACGGACAAGGACAAGATCGCCCAGATTGGCGAGCTCTACCGGCAGGCCTTCGCCGGCTACGCGGCCAGCGACATGGCCGCCAGCCAGCAGCACGCCGACGACAAGGACCTGCATGCCGTGGCGCAACGGGTGCAGAGCTCTGCTCAGTACCTGGCAGACCATATGCACGAAGTGCCGGCCATGTTGATTCCCTGTTACATGGGCCGCCTCGAAGCTGTTCCGGCGGCGGCGATGAACATGTCGCAGGCCAGCACCCTGGGCTCAGTGATCCCGGCTGTCTGGAGCTTCATGCTCGCTGCGCGCGCTCGCGGCATCGGCACCTGCTGGACCACCCTGCACCTGGGTCACGAGAAAGCCGTTGCAGACATCCTGGGCATCCCCTACGACGAGGTCACCCAGATCGCACTGATTCCCATCGGCTACACCAAAGGCACGGATTTCAAGATTGGCGCACGCAAGCCTTTAGAGAGCGTCACACACTTCAACAGCTGGTAGCCGGCGCCTTTTGGCGGCGCTCCAGGAGCGGCCCGGCGCTCGTCGGACCGCACCGCCGCCATTTCGGGGCGGCTAGCTTTCGCCCAGGGCAGCGTCCTCTTGCAGCGCCTCGGCCAGCCCGGGAACCACATCTGCGCCATGCAGCACTTCGACGCTGCTGCCTTGGAAGTCAGCGCCGATCGGTTGGTAAGTTCCCCCGAGACATTGACTCAGGAACGCTTCCGTTGTCGCAAAGAAAGACAGCCGGTTTTCGGGGCGGGCAAAGCCGTGGCCTTCGTCGGGATAGTTCAGGTAGGTCACCGACGCACCGCGCTTCGCCATGGCCGCGACCAGCTGGTCAGACTCCAGCTTGGTCACTCGCGGATCATTCTGTCCCTGGCCAATCAGCAAAGGCGCACGAATATCCGCCACACGGGTAATGGGTGAGCGCGCCAGCATATCTGACCGGTCAGCGCTGACCGTCGGGTCGCCAACGAATTTGAACCAGCTGTTCGCAAGGAACGGTGCCCAGTAGGCCGGGAAACTCTCGACCAGGGTCACCAGGCTCGAAGGACCGACGATGTCGACGCCGCAGGCAAAACGATCCGGCGTAAAGCTCACGCCGACCAGCGTCGCATAGCCCCCGTAGGAACCGCCCATGATGGCGACCCGGTCGGGCAAGGCGATCGCGCCGTCCACAGCCCAGCTGACGACGTCGAGCAGGTCGTTATGCATCGCGCCTGCGAACTCGCGCACCGCGGCGTTGGTGAAGTTTTTGCCAAAGCCCGTCGAGCCGCGGTAGTTGACGCTGAGCACCGCGTAACCGCGATTCGCAAGCCATTGGTGAACCGAGTTGTAACCATAGCTGTCCCGGGCCCAGGGGCCGCCGTGAACATACAGCACCATGGGCAGCGGCTCCGCTGGCACGCCGTCGCCGTCCGGATCGCTACCCACGGGCAGCGTCAGGTAGGACACCAGCGGCACCCCGTCCCGGGCATCGATCACCCGCGACTGCATGCGCGCGAGCGGCTTGCCGACCAGCGCGGGCCGGACATCAAAGAGCTTTTCCAGGGTCGCGGGCGTAACGTCGTAGCGGTAGTACGCCAGCGGCGCAACGGACGAATCGACGGCCAGCAGCAGCGTTTCCGCCGTCTCGGTCATGGATACGATGCTGATGTCGCCATCGACCTGCTCGGCAATCGCCGCAAGCGTCGTCGCCATTCCATCATCGAGCGCTTGCCAGCGGCGCCGCTCATACTCGGAGGCGAAAGCCAAGGGCACTTTGCTGCGGGGGTGCTGGATGAGCGTCTGGATGTCCGCCCGGGGATCCGCGGCCAGCACTTCCGTGTCGCCCGTGGCCAGGGTCATGGCCGTCAACGCCGCGGTATCGCGATCGCGACTGTCGATCAGGAACACCTGCTCGTTGGTGGCATCAAAACCTGCGACATAGGTGTTGAGCACGTCCTCGGCCGGTATCCGGAGAAACGGCGCCCAGCGGTCGCCGGTAAAACGCTCCCAGCGGGCGCCGCCTTCGGGCAACTCCTGCGTGGCCAGCCGGGGCACAAGATCGTTATCGACGATGATGCTGCCGTAGCCGGGGTTTTCCAGCACGAGTTCCCGCTCGCCGCTGGCAATGTCCACAAGATACAGGTCTGACAGCGCCGGCTCCCGGTCATTCAGGCCCACCAACACTTTGCCCGGGACCCGATCGCTCAGGCCCTCCAGCGTGGCCCGGACACCGTCGGCCACCGGGGTGAGATCCCGCACTTGTCCCGCGCCGTCCGCCCGGGCGGCGTAGAGATGATGGTTCTCGTTGCCGCCCTGGTCCTGCAGATAGAGCAAATGCTCGCTGGACGGCGACCAGTAGTGCGCGCGAATGCCCCGGGAGCGATCCCGGGTCACCGCTCGGGCCGCGGCCGGATTGCTCGCCGGTGCTACAAAGACGTTCAACACGCCTTCATCGGGCGCCAGCCAGCTCAGATAGCGGCCGTCCGGGCTGATTCGGGCCTGGGTGCGGGACGGGTTGCCGAACACGGTGGCGCGGTCCAGCAGGCCCGGCGCCGCAGCGCCGCCCTGCGTGCCGGTCGCCGCGCAGCCGCCAATCACGACCACAGCGAGCAGCGCTGGAATCAGCACCGCGGCAACGGATGCGCGGTTTCGGAGGCGTTTTGAGGCGAGAGCAGATGGCTTTATCATGGCAGGTCTGTAGCGGGCGCTGCTGCGCGATGAGCGCATCCTCGCCCGCTTGGCGAGGGCTGGCAAGCAACCCATATTCAGAGGCCAATACCCATGACTGAACGCTTTTCTGCCGGGCCCCGAGGCGCCATGAGCCGCCACAGCGGCGCGCTCCTGCTCCTGGCAGCCCTGCTCGCGACGCCCAGTGCCCGCAGCCACCACGCCTTCGGCGCCGAGTTCGATCCCAACCGCCCCCTGGTGCTGACCGGACCGGTGACCAAGGTCGAGTGGGTCAATCCGCACGCCTGGATCCATCTGGAGGTCACCCAGGAGGACGGCAGCAAAGAAAACTGGATGGTCGAAGGCGGCACGCCCAACACGCTGCTGCGTCGCGGCCTGAACAAGCGCTCGCTGACGCCGGGCACCGTCATCGTGGTCGACGGGTATCAGTCCAAGGACCGTTCGAATCGGGCCAACGGCCGGGACATCACCTTCACGGACGGGCGCAAGATCTTCATGGGGTCCTCCGGCACCGGCGCGCCGAAGGACGGCCGCGACCCGACAGAAGGTTAGCCGCTGCAGCGCGGGCGCCTGCTCAGGCGTAGCCGCCCTGCACTTTCTTAAGCATTCGGCACAGGCCGGCGATCGCGCCGGCCGTCAGAGCAATCTCTGCGTCGAGCCGCGCCAGCGGTTCCTCATCGGGCAGATCGTCCATGCCATCGGTGTCCAGCAGCTTGAGCTTGCGCAGGATCGCATCCCGATCCAGCACGCACCCCACCACCCCGTTGAACTCGATGCCCAGGCGATCGATGGCGAGCCCCGCCTGCACGTGCTTGCGGACCTGCGGGTCGCCCAGGTCCATGTCGAGCCAGCTGACGCTCGACTTGCCGTTCGCCGGATCCTGCATGCGGCACTCCCGGGACAAAGCCAGCTCCGTCGGCCCATCGCCCATGAAGACCCGCAGGAGCAACTCGCCGATCGGCCGCTTGAAAGCCAGCGGCGTGGCTTCCAGAGACCCGGCGGCAGCCCGGTACTGATCCAGAAACAGCTCCGCAACGGTATCGCTCGCGGTATCGATGGCCAGCAGGCGCTCGGACTTCAGGTACAGGCCCTGAACCCGGTCTGACTTGAGCAAAGCTTTCGGCAACAGGGTGTCGTAAACATCTTCCTTCAGATCGCGCTTCTCTTTCCGGCCGGGCAAGCGCCCGGTACGCGCCTGAAACTGGCTCAGCCGCTCAGACAGGGCTTCGTTGACAGCAGCGGGCGGCAGCACTCGGGTCTGGTGGCGCAGCTGGAGCAGGTCGGCACCGGCCACGCGGCGGGCGAGCGGCGGATCTTCGCGTCCCTCGATCACCGGTTCCGGGGATTCCCAGCCGGCGCTTCGCTCGCTCAGGGAGCCGCAGGGCTGGAACAGGCCGTGACCGAGGATCCCGTGCAGGGCTTCCTCGGACTCGGGCCAACTGCTGTGAACGCGATACAGGCGAGCATTTCTGAACACTGGGCGGACGGTCTCGGCGCAAACGGCCGCACATCTTACGGCTCGCCCCAGACCTCCGCCAGCCGTCCATCACGGCCGCAGCGCGTTCGGTAATATTTGTAGCGCACCGGGTTTTCCAGGTAGTAGTTCTGGTGGTAGTCCTCTGCGGGCGAGAACCCGGACTCCGGCAGCGCTCGCACTTCGGTCGCCACCGGCGCGCTGAATCGCGCAGCGACTGCCTTGAGGCTGGCCTGCGCTGCCGCACGCTGCGCCTCGTCGGCCACGAAAATGGCGGTGCGGTAGCTGTCGCCGCGATCGCAGAACTGGCCGCCGGCATCCAGCGGGTCGATGTTGCGCCAGAACACCTCGAGCAGCGCCTCGAAGCTGACCTGCGCCGGGTCATAGGCCACTTGCACGACTTCAAGGTGCCCGGTACCGCCAGCCGTCACCTCCCGATAGCCCGGGTTTCGGCGAGCCCCGCCCGCAAAGCCCGAGCGGGTGTCGAGCACCCCGGGCAACGCATCAAAGGGCGGCTCCATGCACCAGAAGCAGCCGCCGGCAAACACGGCCACGGCGGCGCCTTCAGGCAGCGCGGCAGCGGCCGGCGCGCGGTCTGCGGCCGCCGGGCCTTCTGCCGAGCAGCCGCCGAGGGGCCACAGACCCATTGCCAGCACAGCAAGCCAGAACACGCGCGCGCTGCGCCAGAAAGGCACAGCGCTAAGCCGCGACATGGGAACCCGGCGTTGGCAGCTGCGTGACGGGCATACTTTCCGGCTCCAGCCCAAGCACGATCAGCACCTTCGACATACCGTGGTAGAGCGCGACGCCCAGGAGCAGCTCCATGATCTGAGCATCGTCAAACTGCTCACGCAGGGCTGCCTGCACTGCGGCAGTGGGCGGCTCGGGAAAATTCAGAAACGCATCTGTCAGCTGCAGCGCGGCAACCGCGTCCGGTGCCAGTCGCTGCTCATAGCCATCTTCGACCTTCTGCGCCGTGGCTTCATCCAGCCCCGCTGCACGAGCGGAGTCAAAACGGACCTGGCGTCAGAAGCCGCAGTCTGTGGTGCGCGCGTTGCGCAGCCGGGTCATCTCCTTGAGCATCGCGTTCGTGCGCGGGCTCTGCCAGTAGGTCCCGTAGAGGCTGGAGAAATGGCCCATGACATCTGCCACGTGCGCGGTAATGTCGCCAAAGCCAGCACCGGTATCGGCAGCCTTGGAGAAACGGGGGGTGGTCGACATGTTCTGCTCCTTCGCGGCCCTGGCCGCGCTCAGTCGTTTGCGTCTGTGGCCAGGGTCTGGTTCAGACGACACTGCACGTCAAAAAAAGACAGCGCCACGATAACGGCCATGGCAGGCCGTTCGCCAAGGGCGGTCTTCAGAGCTTCGACCTCGGCATCGGTGACTTCATGATGCGCCAGCGGCATTTTCTCTGCCAGCGCCAGCGCCGCCTGCTCCGGGGCCTCGAAGGCGCCAAGATCCAGGGCGGCAAGCTGAGCCTGATCCGCATCGCTGACCGGTGCCAGCGCAGCGCCGGCCTGCAGCTGCGCGGCACAGCCGTGGATTTGGGCGATGCGGAGCCGGCACAGCTCGAGCAAGCGCCGCGGCACGCCATCGACAGACTCAAGGCTTGCCAGAAACTGAGCGTAGCCCTGCGCCAGCTCCGGCACCAGTTCAAGCTGGCGCGCCAGCCCGCCCTGCCCAGGTCGCAGCCAGGGGCCCGGGCTAGCCATTGGGGCACACCAGGTACTTTTGCCCGGTTGCCTGGGCGCCGTAGGCAACCAGCCGCTCTTTGGTCAGCGCTTCGGCCAGGCTGATCTGATCGGTGTATTCGCTTTTGAAGGTGGTCTCCAGCTCGCTGGCCACCCGGCCTTTCAAGGCATCAGCACGCTCGCTGCCAATACGCGCCAGGAACGGCGGCAACAGCCAGCCGCCCAGGCCCCAGGCCGTGCCGTAGCCCCGCATCAGGCTCGTCGCGCCCCGGTCCAGACCGCCGTAAATGTAGACCTGTTTGTGAGTCGTGCTGCCGTAGCGGTTAAAGCCGCTCTCGGATCGCACCAGGGCCCGCTCCATGGCGGTCAGCAAACGGTCGGCAAGGCGGCCGCCGCCGGTCGCATCGAACCCCAGCGTGGCGTGAGATTCGGCACAGGCGTCGGTTAACTGCTCGACAAAATCGTCATCGCTGCTATTGCACACCCACTGCGCGCCCTGCGCCTTCAGCAACTCGACCTGCTCGGCGCGCCGAACCACATTCACCAGCGGCACGTCGTCAGCCTGGCAAATGCGTAGCAGCATCTGCCCGAGATTTGAGGCAGCGGCGGTATGCACGAGGGCTTTGTGCCCTTCCATGCGCATGGTCTCAACCATGCCGAGCGCCGTGAGCGGATTGACAAAGCAGCTGGCCGCCGCCGCCGCAGCGGTGCCGTCCGGCAGCACCAGGCAATCGTCAGCGCGCAGCACCCGGTATTGGCAATACATGCCGCCCCCGAGCGCCGCCACCGTTTTGCCCAGCAACGCTTGCGCGCCGCGGCCGGTTGCAACGACGGTGCCGGCGCCTTCGTTGCCGGCCGGCACGGCCTGGTCGAAACGGCCCTTCACGGCAGCGCGCAGTGCCTCCGGCACCGGCGCCTGAACGCGGGGGCCCGCGGCATCGGTGTCAAAGGTGGCCTGCGTCATGTCCGCTGTGCCGAACAACACGCCCAGGTCTGAGGGGTTGATGGGAGCCGCCTCCATGCGAACCAGCACCTGGCCGTCGGACGGCTCCGGCACGGGCAGGTTCCGCAGACTCAGGGTCAAGGTCCCGTGGCTGTCGATGGTCGAGATCAGTTGCTGCTGCTCAGCCGGCAGCGAAAAGGACGAAGCGCTCATAAGGTTCCCGTCATTCAAGGCTAGAGGCCAAGGCGCTCGGCGTGCCAGCGCAGGTGGTCATCGACAAAAGTGGCAATGAAAAAGTAGCTGTGGTCGTAGCCGGCATGCAGCCGGTAGTCCAACGGAATGCCCGCGGCCTCGCAGCTGGCCTGCAGGCGCTGCGGCATCAGCTGCGAGGTCAAAAAATCGTCCGCCGACCCCTGGGACACGAGCAGTCGGTCGACCCGGGCGCCGTCATCGATCAGCGCGCAGGCGTCGTAGGCGCGCCAGGCTGCGATGTCTGGCCCAAGGTAACCACCGAACGCCTTTTGCCCCCAGGGACAGTCCGCGGGCGCGCAGATCGGCGCAAAGGCAGAGACGCTTGCGTACCGCGACGGCGAGCGCAGCGCCAGCGTCAGCGCACCGTGACCGCCCATGGAATGGCCGCTGATCGCGAGGCGATCGAGATCGACCGGCAGGTCCCTCGCCAGCAGCGCCGGCAGCTCTGTTTCCAGGTAGCTGCGCATCCGGTAGTGCGTCGTCCAGGGCGCAACGGTCGCATCCAGGTAAAAGCCGGCGCCGAGCCCGAAGTCATAGGCTGCCGCGGAATCATCGGGCACCGCATCGCCTCGGGGCGAAGTGTCCGGCATGACCAGGGTCAGGCCCAGCTGCGCGGCCAACCGCTGGGCGCCAGCCTTGGTCGCAAAGTTGTCTTCGTTGCAGGTCAGCCCGGAGAGCCAGAGCAAGGTCGGGCAGGGCCCGGACGCGGCAGCGGGCGGCTCGAAGACTGCAAAGCGCGCGGTGCCCTGGAGCGCTTCACTGCGGTGCGACAATGTGCGCTGCCAGCCTTCAAACAGGCGAACCTCGCTGACGACCTCGCAGCCGCTGTTCTCAGCGCTCATCTTTGGGCTCTGCCACAGTAATGCGCGCCGCCTCTGTCCGCTTCGCAATGGCACCGCGATACAGACGGAACAGGCGTTCGTCGGCGCTGTAGTCCGGCAGCGCCCGGCTGTCAGCTGCCTGTTCCCAGGCCTCAAAGGCATGGTGCCAGCGAACATCCAGCGCCAGGAGCTGCTCCGGATCCAGTTCGTCTACAGTCGCCAGCGCATCGTTCAGGGCCGGCGCCAGCGCTTCCAGCTGCCCCAGCGCGTCGGCGCTGGCAGCAGTGCTGTACCGACGCGCGTAGCCCGTCGCAGCCAGCATCATCGCCACCGCTTCGGCGCCCGCGAACAGTCGGCGTCGTCCCGGGCCGTCCAGGCGCGCTGCCGGCGCCGCCTCAAAGAGCGCCCGCCCCTGACTCATGGTGCCCAGAAAGCCGGGCGCCTCCCGCGCATTGAGCGTCACGCCCTTGATGTCCGCAGCCAGTCGAAACAGCTCGGTACGCCCTCGGCAGCGCGCCGACACAATCAGTTCTTCGACCTGATTCACCGCTGCAACCCAGCTTTTGCGACCGGTGAGTTGCCACTCCGCATCGTCCGCTTGCGCGACAAGGGCGCTGTCCGGGTCACTGCGATCTTCTGTCACGGCAAAGGCCAGCCAACCCGGGCACTCGACTTCGGGAAACACAGTGCGGATCGCGGCCTGGTAGCCGGCCACGAACACCCAGGCCGGCCGGTCCGCGAGCAGCCCGCCCTCGAAAGCAGCTTGCGCTGGCGGCCGCGCCGCCAGCCCTGCCTGCTGCCAGGCCTGGCAATAGGCAGCCTCGTCCTGCAGGGCAGGTGCCCCCGCCTCTGGCAGGTCCGCCGGCGGCTGTGTCTCGCTATCGGTCACAGCGTTCAATACTGCACAACGGAGCGAATGCTCTCGCCCCGGTGCATAAGGTCGAAGGCATCGTTGATCTGCGCCAGAGGCATGGTGTGGGTGATCAGGGGGTCGATCTCGATACGCCCCTGCATGTACCAGTCAACGATCTTCGGCACGTCGGTTCGGCCCCGGGCACCGCCAAACGCCGTGCCCCGCCAGACCCGGCCTGTCACAAGCTGAAAGGGCCGGGTAGAAATTTCCTTGCCGGCCCCGGCGACGCCGATGATCATCGATTCGCCCCAGCCTTTGTGGGCGCACTCCAGGGCCTGGCGCATCGTCTCGACATTGCCGATGCACTCAAAGCTGTAGTCGGCACCGCCACCGGTGAGTTCAATGAGCGCGGCGACCACATCATCCACGTCTTTCGGGTTCAGGAAGTCGGTCATGCCGAACTGCCGGGCGAGCGGCACCTTGCCCTCGTTCAGGTCGACGCCAATAATCTGCGCCGCGCCGACCATGCGCGCCCCCTGAATCACATTCAGGCCAATACCGCCCAGACCGAACACCACCACGCGGCTGCCCGGCTCCACCTTGGCGTCGAAGGCCACGGCCCCAACCCCGGTGGTCACGCCGCAGCCGATGTAGCAAATCTTGTCGAAGGGCGCATCGCTGCGCACCTTGGCCAGAGCGATCTCCGGCAGCACCGTGTGGTTGGAAAATGTCGACGCGCCCATGTAGTGCAACAGCGGCTCCCCGCCGAGGCTGAAGCGGCTGGTGCCATCGGGCATCAGACCGCGCCCCTGGGTTTCGCGGATAGCGCCACACAGATTCGTTTTCGGATGCAGGCAGTACTCGCACTCGCGACACTCCGGGGTGTAGAGCGGGATCACGTGGTCGCCAGGCACGACACTGCGGACCCCTTCGCCGACTTCCAGCACGACGCCGGCGCCTTCATGTCCCAGGATGGCCGGAAAGGCACCTTCCGGATCGTCTCCTGACAGGGTGAACGCATCCGTATGGCACACGCCGGTGGCCTTGATCTCGACCAGTACTTCTCCGGCCCTGGGCCCCTCGAGATCCACCTCGTGAACTTCCAGCGGTTGCCCTGCGGCAACCGCGACAGCTGCGCGAGTTTTCATCGTCCTGTTCCCTCTGTTCCCTTGGCGATGGAGGTTCTCACCTTCCCGCTGCCGCTGCAAAGCGGCACTGAGGCGCCTCGCCGCCGGCCAGCGCGTGCGCCTCTACCGCACGCCAGACGCGCATGAGGTTGCCGCCGAGAATCTTGCGAATCGCGATCTCGTCATAGCCGCGGTCCAGCAGCCCGGCGATCAGCATCGGGTAGCTGGCCGCGTCCTTCAGGCCGGTGGGCAGGCTATCGCCAACGCCGTCATAATCCGAGCCAAGGCCCACCGCATCGATCCCGGCGAGCTGCACCGCACGATCGATATGATCGAGCACATCTTCAACGCTGGCATAGGGATAGGGATGCTCGACGCGATATTGCTCGGCAAAGGCGCGGCGCTCGGGCGCGTCTGCCGGCAGACCGTTGCGCGTCAGATACGCCTGCATGGCGGCGGCGCTGGCCTTGCCGTAGTCCTGCGCCGCCTGGGTCAGGAACGACGAGCCGTAGTTGATCTGAACCACGCCCCCGGCCTTGCCCAGGGCTGCCACCATCTCATCGCTCATGTTGCGCTCGAAGCCGGGCGTAAAGTGACGCAGCGATGAGTGTGAGGCGATCACGGGGGTCGCAGAGATCTCCAGCACCTGCCAGAAAGCGTCATCAGAGACATGGGAGACGTCGACCATGACCCCCAGGCGGTTCATCTCCGGCACCAGCGCCTTGCCAAAATCACTCAGTCCCTGCCAGCGGCGATTGCTGTCGTAGCTGGAATCAGAGATGTGATTCGACTGGCTGTGCGCGAGTGTGATGTAGCGAATCCCCCGGTCTCGAAAATGGCGCAGCTTGTCGAAGGCGCCTTCTATCGGGCCGCCGTTCTCCATGCCCAGCGGCAGCGCGATGCGGTCGCTGCCCAGGACTGCGGCCACATCGGCCGCGCAGGTCGCGATGGCAAACTTGTCTGGCGCAGCGGCAGCCATGGCTTCCACGTCGTCAATCAGCTGTTCGGCAAAGCCATAGGCTTCTCCAGCGGCGTCCGTCGCTGCGGGAATGTAGATGGACATGAACGCTGCGTTCAGCCCCCCGGCCAGGGCCCTGACGTAGTCGAAGTCGCCGGCCTCGGTGCGCACCGAGACGTCTTCAGGCGATTTGTGTAGCCGGTATGGCACATCGATATGTGTGTCGACGATCAGGGCAGACCGCGCCAGCACTGCCGCGGCATCAGCCGCGGCATCCGCCGCCGGCGCTGTGGGCTCAGGGCTGGAGGGCCCGGCGCAAGCGCCCAGGAATGACAGTACAGCCAGAAGGGACAGGCGCCTGGCTGGGGCACCGAACAGAAGGGTCTGGGGGGTCAAGGAAGGCTCCGGGGTTTGGGCGAGCCCCAAGATTGGCCGCTATCGCGCGCTGCGACAAGGGGTACACTAGCGGTTCAGTGCCAACCAGGAAACGCCGATGATCAGCCAAGGCCCCGTTGAAGATCGCCTGTCCATCCGGGAACTCGTCGAGTCCTATAACGACGCCGTCATGCGCTTTGACGGCGATGCCTGGAAGGAAAACTGGACCGACGATGCCATCTGGAACTTGCCCGGCGCCGGCGACATCCAGGGCAAGGAAAACTTCTTTGGCGCGTGGCAGCAGGCCATGGCGGCCTTCAGCTTCGTGGGCTTCTTTGCCTCGGCAGGCCCCATCCAGATTACTGGCGACACCGCCACCGGCATCTGGTATCAGCAGGAGTTCCTGCACGGCAAAGACGGCAGCCAGCGTGCCATTACCGGGCGCTACGACGACGAGTACGTCAAGCGCGACGGCCGCTGGTACTTCTCCAAACGGGTGTACAGCATTCTGAATGCCAGCGAGAGCTGAGGCAGCACAGAACACGCTTCGATCCATCCCCCCACCTCATCAGCAACGGAACAGGAGCAACTCATGAGCGGAAGACTGGCAGGCAAAGTCGCCGTCATCACCGGCGCAGCCAGCGGTTTTGGGGCCGCATCAGCCAAGCGGTTCGTGGCCGAAGGCGCCCAGGTCGTACTCGGCGACATTCAGGAAGGCCCCCTGGGCGAGATCGCAGCCGGTCTCGGTGACGCAGCCGTCGCCCAGCAGTGCAATGTCACCGTCGAAGACGAGGTCGCAGCACTGGTCGATCGAGCCGTTTCGCAGTACGGCCAGCTGGACGTGATGTTCAACAACGCCGGCATCGTCGGCGCCGTGGGCCCAATCGACACCACCCGGACCGATGAGTGGCAAGCGAGCCTGAACGTGCTGCTGAACGGCGTTTACTTCGGCATGAAACACGGCGCCCGGGTCATGAAGCCAAGGCAGCAGGGCGCGATCATCAGCATGGCCAGCACCGCCGGCATTCTTGGCGGGCTTGGCCCCCACGCCTACTGCGCCGCCAAGCACGCGGTCATCGGGCTCACCAAAAATGTCGGCGCAGAGCTTTGCCGCTTTGGGATCCGGGTCAATGCCATCGCGCCGGCAGGGATGGCTACGGCCATGGTGGCCAACGTGATGGCCGGCGATCCGGATGCCATTGAGCAAACGACCCAGGCGCTGGCTGCGGCCTCGCCCCTGCTGAATCGCGCCGGCGTCGCCGACGACGTGGCCAATGCAGCGCTGTGGCTCGCCAGCGATGAGTCCGGCTACACCAATGGCCATACTCTGACCACCGATGCCGGTGCCACCACCGGCGCTACCGCCAACCTGCCCGCCTTCGCCGAATACGAGCCGATGCTGCGCGAAGCGGGCAAACGCGGCGTCTGAGGGCTTTCTGAAAGTCTGAGGGCCAGAGAGGCCCTCAGGTCGGCGCGGCGTCGGCGTCCTGCCGCAAGCAAGCGGCGCGCTGATCCGGGCCGTCATGGGACCAGCCGGGCGCCTTCGTCAGGTAAGCCCAGCGCCCTCGCCAGCCGGGGGCCCGCTGGCAGTCGCGCCAGAGCGCGCGGTACTCGTGGGTCAGCACCGTCCAGGGGTTCGTGCTGTGCAGATTTTTCGTCAGGCCGAACCGCACCGGCTCGTCGTCCGCCTCCGCCTGGAAAGTCCCGAACAGTCGATCCCAGATGATCAGCACGCCCCCGTGATTGCGATCCAGGTAGCGAACGTTGCTGCCGTGATGGACTCGATGATGCGACGGCGTGTTGAACAGCGCCTCGATCGGCGCGGGCAAGCGCCCCACCGCCGGCGTGTGAATCCAGAACTGGTAAAACAGATTCAGCGAAATCATGGTCAGGATCATGACCACGTCAAAACCCAGCAGGGGCAGCCATAGCCAGTAGAGATACTTGTGCACCCGTTCGCCCACGCCCTGGCGCAGAGCGGTCGCAAAATTGAAGTGCACGGACGAGTGGTGATTCACGTGGCCCGCCCAGAACAGGCGTACCCGGTGATTGAGCCGGTGAAACCAGTAGTAGGAAAAGTCGTCCAGCACAAACAGCAGCAGCCAGGCCCACCACTGTCGGCCGATCAGATCGGCCCAGGGGCTGAGCGGAGCGAGCTGGAACATCAGCCAGACCGCGCCCAGCTTGGGCAGCACCTCGACCAGCGCTGAGCCCAGCAACATCGCCAGGGAGGCAAGCGAATCGGACCGATCGTGCCAGCCCAGGCGATGCGCGCGGCTCCAGAGAGCCTCCAGCACCAGCGCCAGCAGAAACAGGGGCACCATCCACTGCGCGAGGGGATCGTTGACCACGGCCATCAGGTTGTCTGGCGGTGCCTGCTGCATGACGTCACTGTTGGTTTCGAAGGGTGATTATGTCAGGTTAGGCAGTCCTGGAGGGGGGACAGCGATGGCAGAGCAAACGGCGCAGAATGCTGCGCGCAACCGGCGAATTCTGATCCGGGAGCTGCCCAAAGAGCAGCTCGCAGCGGAGCACTTCGAGATGGACGAAGTGCCCATCATGAAGCCCGGCGAGGGCCAGGTGCTGGTGCGCACGATCCTCTTGTCCCAGGACGCCGCGAACCGGGCCTGGATGCAGGGCGCAACCTACCGCAGCGCGATTGCCGCCGGCGATGTGATGGCGAGCGGCGGCGTCGGGCAGGTTGTTGAGTCTGCCAGCGACCGCTTCCAGGAAGGTGATCTGGTCTGGGGCGATCTGGGCTGGCAGGACTACGCCAGCATCGACGCCCGGGCCCTGGCTCGGGTGCCCGGCCAGCTGCGCCAACTCAGCCATGCGATCTCGCTGCTCGGCGTCGCCGGCAAAACCGCTTACCACGGGCTCCTGAACGTTCCGGGCATCCACGCCGGCGAGACCCTGCTGGTTTCCGCCGCCGCCGGCTCCGTGGGCTCCCTTGTTGGCCAGATTGGCAAGATCAAGGGCGCCAGGGTCATTGGCGTCGCTGGCGGCGCTGAAAAGTGTGCCTGGGTCCGCGACGGCCTGGGGTTTGATGCATGCCTGGACTACAAGGCCGAACGCCCGGCACTCCGCGATCAGCTCGCCGAGGTGGCGCCGAAAGGCGTCGACGTTTACTTCGACAATACCGGCGGCAACATCCTCCAGACGGCGCTGTTCGCGATGCGCATGAAAGGCCGGGTCTCCTGCTGCGGGGCGGTCTCCATGTATGACGGGCAACCGCAGCCCGGCCCCTACGGTGTGCCCGGGCTCATCGTCACCAAACGGCTGCGGGTCGAGGGCTTTATCGTCTCGGACTTTGCCGACCGCGATGCCGACGCCGAGCATGATCTCGCGACCTGGGCCGCCCAAGGCCAGCTCAAGGTCGTCGAAGATATCGTTGACGGGCTGGAAAACGCCCCGGCTGGCCTGATCGGTTTGCTGGCCGGCGAAAACCGCGGCAAGCGCATGGTGCGCGTTGCGCAGGATCCGACATGAGCGCCCGGCCGGGCCGCCCCACAGCGCTGCTCAAGGCTGCATGCCTTGCCGTGCTAGCCGGCGCTGCCGCGGCGGCCACCGCCGGCAACGCGCCAGGCGCCCGCCACCCGGACCAGGTCTTCTGGGGCGATACCCACCTGCACTCCCGCAACAGCGCAGATGCCTATTCTCTGGGCAACCAGAACCTGTCGCCGGAAGACGCCTATCGGTTCGCGCGCGGCGAGCCGCTCCTGGACCACTCGGGAGCGCCGATCGCTCTGCGCCGCCCCCTGGACTTTCTGATCGTCTCGGACCATGCCGAGTACCTGGGCGGTTACTACGGCTTTACCGTGGGCGATCCCCGGATCAAGAACAGCGAGATGGGCAAGCGCTGGACCGAGTGGATGGCCGAAGGCGATGCGGTTCGCATGATGGGCAGCTTCGTCGGCAGCATCAATTCGCCCAAGGAGTTCCCCCCCTTCGAAGAAAGCGTTCGACGCAGTATCTGGCAACAGGTCGCGCGCACCGCTGACGAGTTCAACGATCCCCATCAGTTCACGACCTTCACCGGTTACGAGTGGACGTCCATGATCAACGGCAACAATCTGCACCGGGTCGTGCTGTTCGAAGACAGCGTCGACCGTGTCGGGCTCACGGTGCCTTTCTCCGCCCAGGACAGCACCGACCCCCGGGACCTGTGGCGCGCTCTCGCGGGCTACGAAGCCAGCACCGGGGGCCGGGTACTGGCGATTGCCCACAACGGCAATCTGTCGAACGGCATGATGTTCCCCAAGGAAACCGTTGACGGCGAGCCCCTGGATGCCGCCTACGCCGCGCTACGACGACGCTTCGAGCCCGTGTACGAAGTCAGCCAGGTCAAGGGCGATGGCGAAGCCCACCCAACCCTGTCACCGAATGATCCCTTTGCGGACTTCGAGAACTGGGATTGGGACAATATTGGCCGTACCGCCGAGAAAGAAGACTGGATGTTGCAGCACGAGTACGCCCGCGGGGCACTGAAGCTCGGGCTGGCGCTCGAGGCCAGCCTGGGGGAAAACCCCTTTCAGTTCGGCATGATCGGCAGCACCGATGGCCACAACACCTTTACGACTACTGCCGAAGATGCGTTCTACGGCAAGTTTCCCGAATCGCAGCCCTCGCCAGAGCGGACCCGGGATTCCCAGGTCGCCGGCGTGCTCTGGAACAACGCGCTGCTCACCGCCTCCGGCTATGCCGCAATCTGGGCCAGGGAAAATACCCGGCAGGGCCTGTTCGATGCCCTGCTGCGCCGCGAGGTGTACGCCACCACCGGCTCGCGGATCACGCTCCGGTTCTTTGGCGGCTTTGAGTTCGATCCCGCACAGCACGAACTGCCCGACGCCGTTGCGCGCAGCTACGCCGACGGCGTGCCCATGGGCGGGGTGCTGACCGTGGGAAAGAACGCCAGCGCGCCGCGCTTTCTGGTCATGGCCAGCAGAGACCCGATTGGCGCCAACCTGGATCGAATTCAGGTTGTGAAGGGGTGGCGCACTGCCAACGGCACCCTCAAGGAGAAGGTCTACGATGTGGCGCTGGCCGGAGATCGCCAGCCTGACCCACGGTCCGGCATTGGCAAGGTGATCGGCACAACGGTGGACATCGAAGCCGCGACCTATCGCAACAGCATCGGCGCCGCGACGCTCACGGCGACCTGGCAAGACCCCGACTTCCGGCCCGGCGAGCGAGCGTTTTACTACGCCCGGGTGCTGGAGATCCCGACCCCTCGCTGGTCAACCTACGACGCGGCACGCTTCAAGACCGATCGCCCGGACAACGTGCCGGCGACGATTCAGGATCGCGCCTACAGCTCACCGATCTGGTACCAGCCCTGATCGCAGAGCTGGCACCCGGCCTGCCCTAGCGCGCGACGTAGGGCAGAATTTTCTCGACACACTCCTCGATGCTGAGGGCGCTGGTGTCGATCATAACCTCGGCAGTCTCCGGTGCCTCGTAGGGACTGTCGATGCCCGTGAAGTGCGGCAGATCGCCCCGACGGGCCTTCTTGTACAGGCCTTTGGGGTCGCGCTCTTCCGCCACCGACAACGGCACGTCCAGGTAGATCTCAACGAACTCCTCGTCTTCGAACAGCATGCGCGCCATGTCGCGCTCGGAACGGAACGGCGAGATGAAAGCCGTGAGCACCACCAGGCCGGCCTCGACCATCAGCTTGGAGACCTCGGAGATCCGGCGGATGTTCTCCACCCGATCCGCGTCCGTAAAGCCCAAATCCTTGTTGAGCCCGTGTCGAACGTTGTCGCCGTCCAGCAGGTAGGTCCGGATGCCCTGAGCGTGCAACGCCCGTTCGACCGCATCGGCAATCGTCGACTTGCCGGCACCGCTCAGGCCCGTGAACCACAGCACCTTGCCGCGGTGCCCGTTCAGGCGATTGCGCTCTGATTTGCCGATACTGTGCGCATGGTGATGCACGTTGGCCGCCCGGCGCAGCGCAAAGTTGATCATGCCGGCGCTCACCGTGGCGTTGGAGTACCGGTCGACCAGCACGAAAGCGCCCAGGCCCTGACAGTCCTTGTACGCCTCGAAAGGCACCGGCTTGTCAAAGCTCAGCGTGATTCGGCCAATATCGTTCAGCTCCAGCTTGGTGGAGTTGAGCTGCTCCAGGGTATTGATGTTGTAGCAGTACTTGATGTCGACAATGGTCGCGTTGATGCGCTGCGCGCCGATTTGCAGCCAGTACGAACGCCCAATGAATCCTGGCTCCTCGTCCATCCAGACCATCGACACATCAAACTGGTCGGAGACTTCGCAGGGATCATCGGCCGCGACGATCAAATCGCCCCGGGAGATATCGACCTCGCGATCCAGCGTCAGGGTGACGGCCTGGTCTGCAAGGGCCCGCTCGAGCTTGTCCTCAAACAGGACGACTTCCTTGATCGCCGCGGTGTGGCCAGACGGCAGCACTCGCACCGCGTCGCCAACCTTGATACTGCCTGCGACCACGGTGCCAGCGTAGCCCCGGAAGTCCGAGCTGGTCCGGTTGACCCACTGCACCGGAAAGCGGAAGCCGTGCTCTTCTTTCGCCTGACGAACATCCACGCTTTCCAGGAACCCGAGCAGCGTCGGGCCGTGATACCAGCCAGTCGCCTCGGACCGCTCAATGACGTTATCGCCCTTCAGCGCTGACAGGGGAATCGGCGTGATCGATTCAAAACCGAGGTCTGCGGCGAAATTCCGGTAATCCTCGACAATCGCGTCGTACTTGCTCTGGTCGTAGCCGATCAGGTCCATCTTGTTGACCGCCAGCACCAGGTGCTTGATACCCAGCAAGGACACGATGAAAGAGTGCCGGCGCGTCTGGGTCAGCACGCCCTGCGACGCATCGAGCAACACGACCGCCACGTCGGCGGTCGAGGCGCCCGTCACCATGTTGCGCGTGTACTGCTCGTGCCCGGGCGTGTCAGCGACAATGAACTTGCGGCGATCGGTCGTGAAGAAGCGATACGCCACGTCGATCGTGATGCCCTGCTCACGCTCTGCCGCCAGGCCGTCGACCAACAGCGCGAAGTCGATGTCTTCGCCCTGGGTGCCCTGCTTCCTGGAATCGGCCTGCAACGCCGCCACCTGGTCATCGAAGACCATCTGGGCTTCGTAGAGCATGCGGCCGATCAGCGTGCTTTTGCCGTCATCGACGCTGCCGCAGGTAATGAAGCGAAGCAGGTCCAGAGAGTTTTGAACCTCGAGATAGCGCTCGACGTCGTCTGTGGTGTTGATCTCGCTGAGTTGAGCGGCCATTAGAAGTAGCCCTCCTGCTTTTTCTGTTCCATGGAAGCGCTGGAGTCGGCATCGATCGTGCGCCCCTGACGCTCGCTCACGCGGCTCCGCAGCAGTTCCAGCACGATGCTGCTGAGGTCATCTGCGTCCGATTCGACCGCGCCGGTCAGCGGGTAGCAGCCGAGCGTCCGAAAGCGGACCTTCTTGAGCTGAATCTCTTCGTCTTCGTGCAGCCGCATCCGATCGTCGTCGACCATGATCAGCGTGCCGTCCCGCTCCACCACCGGGCGCTCGGCAGCGAAGTACAGCGGGACCAGCGGTATGGACTCGCGGTAGATGTACTGCCAGATGTCCAGCTCGGTCCAGTTGGACAAGGGAAAGACGCGAATGCTCTCGCCATCTCTCTTGTGGCCGTTGTACAGGTTCCACAGCTCTGGCCGCTGGTTTTTCGGGTCCCAGCGGTGCGCTTCGTTGCGGAAGGAAAATACCCGCTCCTTGGCCCGGCTTTTCTCTTCGTCCCGACGAGCGCCGCCAAAGGCGACATCGAACTTGTGTTCGTTCAGGGCCTGCTTCAGGCCCTGGGTCTTCATGACGTCCGTGTGCAAGGCGCTGCCGTGGTCAAAGGGATTCATGTCCCGATCCACGCCGTCCGGGTTGATATGCACCAGCATTTTCATGCCGCTCTCTTGTGCAATCAGGTCGCGAAAGCGGTACATGGCCTGAAACTTCCAGCGGGTGTCGACATGCAGCAGCGGGAACGGCGGCGGGCTCGGATAGAACGCCTTGCGCGCCAGGTGCAGCATGACCGAGCTGTCCTTGCCCAGGGAGTAAAGCATGACCGGGTTCTGCGCCTGCGCCATGACCTCGCGAATGATGTGCATACTTTCCGCTTCTAGCCGGTCCAGGTGCGTCAGGCCGTTGGGGCCGTCACCGCTGCGCATGCGGGCGCCGTTCGCCTCGCTCGCCAGCCGGCCCTGCAGCCTCGGAAACGCAAACACGCCCAGCAGCGCTCTGGTGCCGCTCGGCAGAGCAATCTCGTGGGTCGCGCCGTCGGCGGTCAACGGGCGAAACAGGGACACCAGGTCGCCGTGCGGCCAGAACAGCGTCGTGCGGCCGGCCGCAAGGGCGTCAAGCCCCTGCAGCAGGGCTGCCTCCGTGGTCTCTTCCAGGTACACCCAACGCCGGGCCATGCGGCCATCGTTGGCGCACAGCACCGTACCCAGCTCCGACTCGTGCAGCTGTACGACCAGACAATGCTGCCGGCGCTTGCGGGCGCGCTGCGAGAAATTGTCGATCACCAGCTGACGCCCTGGCGTGCCGCCAGCATCGCTCATGGCATTCAGGGCAACGGCCGGGGGCAGCAGGTTGGTCTGCTCGACATCCCGCTCTACGGTGCGCAGCGTCCTGCTGCTGCCCTCTGCTTCGAGGGCTTCAGCGAGCGCCGGCAGATCCCAGTATTTGATGTTGCTGTCGCTGTCGCAGCGGTTCGTGCGCGCGCTTGTGGGCCACTCCATGCGGGGCTCTCCTGTGTCGTCAAATGCGAAATTAACACGCAAATACGGCAGGTCAGCCCGGTTTTACATCTCTGGCACGAAGTCTAAGGAGTCGACAAACATTTGGCGACATACCCGACAAACAACCACAAAGGGCAGCTCAGCGCCCTTCGAAGGCCGGCGTGCGCTTGTCCATGAAGGCGGCAATGCCTTCTGCGCCGTCCCGGGTTGTCGCCATGGCGGCGATGGCGCGAGATTCCAGTTCCATTTGCGCCTCAAGCCCATGTTCGAAGGACTCGTTGAGCAGCGCGCGAGCCGCGCCAAAGGCGCGCGTGGGGCCCGCAGCGATCTGGGCAGCGAGCGCCTGCGCCGCGGGCAGGACCTTGTCAGGGGCCTCGACCTGATTGACGACGCCCCACTCCAATGCCTCCGCTGCAGTCAGCACCCGATTGGTGAGCATCAGCTCCCGGGTTCGCCGGTCGCCAATCTTGCGCGGCATAAAAAACGTTGAGCTGCCATCCGGCGAGAGCCCGGCATTGGTGTAGGCCATGGTAAAGCGCGACTTTTCGGAGCAGATTGCGAGGTCCGTCGCCATCACCATACTCATGCCAGCGCCGCCGGCGGTGCCGTTCACCGCGCCGATGATCGGCGCATCGGCTCGTGTCAGCCGCGAGATGGCCATGTGCAGATCGCCGGCCATTTGCATGAGCACTGCACGCGTCTGCGGCCCGGCCTTGGCCATCACGCCCAGGTCGCCACCGGCGCAGAACAGTTTGCCGGCACCGGTCAGGATCACCGCCCGCGCACCGTCCGTCTCGCAGCGGAGTGCGGCGTCTGACAGCTCTCGGGCCATCTCCGGGGACAATGCGTTGCCGACCTCGGGCCGGTTCAGAGTCAGGGTGGCGACGGTGTTCTCAATCTCGTAGCTGATACAGCTGTAGCTCGTCATTCGCTCGCTCCGCCGGGGTTGGATTCGCCCGCTTGATCGGCATCCGCTTCCAGCTGCCGCGCGCCCTTTAAAATACCTTCCATTGAGTAGTTGCCTTCGTGGCAGGCGTATTCGAACACCTTTTCGGTCGTCGGCTTCCAGGAGTACTCACCGCTCCAGGCCTGCGTCCAGATCGTCGGATCTTCGACGGTAAAGCGGTACCGCAAAGAGCCGTCAGGCTGGCGCTGAAAACGCTCTGTGACCTTCAGGTTCTCGTCAGCGCCACGCAATGCCGGTCGGGCAGAAAAGTTGGTGGTCTCCACCACCAGCGTATCGCCTTCCCAGCGACCCACGGCATCGCCGAGCCAGAAGCGCATGTTGGCCGGTCGGTGTTCGGCATTCATGCGCACGACCCGCGCGTCGTGAATCATCTCGGCCAGGATCAGGACGTGATCCTCGGTCTGCACAATCCGCTTATGGTTGTTGTAGAGCACAGGCAACATCGGGGGTCCTGCGGTAGAGCCAAACCCGAGCAGGCAGCGCTCTGCCAGCGACAGGGTTTCCGGACCATCGTAGGGCCCGTGCGGCAGGTCAGTTTCCGAGACCCACCAGGCCTTGCCGGTGTTCGGGCGATACAGGGCGCGCCGGGACGCCTGCCATTCGCGCCCGGCCGCGGTCAGCTGCGGCCTGCGACCGTTGGCCGGACTGACAATAATCGACGTGCGGAACTCGCCGTCGATATCCGTCGCCTCCTCGCCGGGATCGATCCAGAAGAGGTTGTAGCCGCCGACACTGCCTGCACCCAGGGCTTCGTTGCCGTCGCCGCCCTCCGGGGGCGCTGCGCGGTTCGGATCCGAATCGGCGCTGTTTTCGGCGATCCGGGCTGCGGCCTCGGCGGCGATCGCCTTGGCTTCCTGAGCACTCAACGTCAGCTTGTCGCCATAGATCTCCGGGCGCTGCAGCGGCGTGATGGTCGCCGTGTCGTAGGTACCGCTCAGATCAGGGGGCGAAGCCTGCGGTCCGCTGCCCTGGCATCCAGCCGCCAGCAGCGCCAGGCAGGCTGCCATCGCAATTCGACTGTTCATGGGGTTTCCTCCGGGCCTGCTGCCGGCAGAGTCCGAGGCAAGGGCTCACGACGCCACTGTCCGTACATCAGTTCCTCCACAAACTCGACACACTTGAACTCCAGCAGCTGCGCATCGTCGCCAATGCGCCGATACAGGGGCATGCGAATCGTCCAGGGCCGGGAAAACACAGCCGGGTCCTCCAGGGTCGCTTCGTACATCAGGTGCCAGGGACTCATGGGTGTGTAGCGCTCTGTCACCTTTAGCGTTGCGCTCGCCTGGTTGCCGGCACGGTCGAGCCAGCTCTCGCCGTTCTGGCCAGTCACCTCGACCACCAGCGTATCGCCCTCGTATCGGCCCGCAGACCAACCCATCCAGCTGTCAACGGGCGCCTCGCCCGGGTCATCGAGAAACACCTCGCGCACCGCGCCCGCATACTCGTAGGCAATCATCAGCGCGTCTTTGCCCTGCACGATCTGCAGCGGGTACGGCATGTAGGTCGCCCGGGGCACGCCCGGCAGGTAACACTTGACCTCCGGGTCCCGCGCCGCCCAGTGACGCCGGTTGTCCTGCGCCCGCGCCCGGGCTGCGGGCAGGTACGGAATTTCGCCGCCCACGACCGCGCCGAGGCTGGCCGGCACCGCAGCGACACTGCCCAGATGCAGCGTCTCGATGGCGGGAATCGGGCCGTGCGGACCTTCCCGCAGCTGCAGAGAGGCCGAGGCGCTGTGCGGCTCCAGGTTGTAGTGCGCGGCCCCCAGAGCCTGCCAGACACCGTTCAGGTCCGGCAGCGCCGTGCCCGGCAGCCGCGGAGCGCGATAATCCTCGGCCGCTGCGTGGACTGCGATCAGCAGCGACGCCAGCAGCAGGCCGGCACGACGCCCAAGACGCCCTCTCCCCAAAGTAACCATGCTCAAACGCACTCCCCCCTGTTCGTGCCGCGCGAACGATGCCCCGAAAGCGCTCGCGATCGGCCGTCGCGAAGCAAGTGGCGTTAGCCTACTATATTTTTTTAGTCGCAAATCGGGAACGACCCATGCAGGACCTTTTCTCCATCAAAGGCAAAACCGCGCTCATCACCGGGGGTTCCCGGGGCATCGGCGAGATGATTGCGAACGGCTTTCTCGCCGCCGGCGCGCGGGTGTACATCAGCTCCCGCAAAGCTGACGTGTGCGACGCGACGGCCAAGCGCCTGAGCGATGCCCACGGCATCGAGTGTTTCTCGATTCCTGCAAACCTTGCCGAGGTCGAAGGCATCGAGGCGCTGGCCGGGGCACTCAAGGAACGCGAGTCCACCCTGGACATTCTGGTCAACAATGCCGGGGTATCCTGGGGCGCGCCGCTCGAGTCGTTCCCGGAGGTTGGCTGGGACAAGGTCATGGACACCAATGTCAAAGGCTACTTCTTCCTGACCCAGCAGCTGCTACCCCTGCTGCGCGCTGCCGCCACGCCAGATTCCCCGGCCCGGGTCATCAACATCGGCTCCATCGACGGCATCCGCACCCCGGTCTTCGAAACCTTCAGCTACGGCCCGTCCAAGGCTGCCGCGCACTACCTGACGCGCGTGCTGGCCGCGCACCTGGCGAAGGACCACATCCGCGTCAACGCCATCGCGCCCGGCCCGTTCCCGACCTGGATGTTGAGCACCGGTGTTGGCGGCGGCGGCGATGTGGACAACACGGACTGGGACGCGGTGGCGCGCACCAACCCCAGCGGCAGGGTCGGCACGCCGGAAGACATTGCGGGCATCGCCATCTTCCTGAGCTCCCGGGCCAGCGCTTTCACGACCGGCGAAGTGATCACCGCCGATGGCGGCTTGACGGTGCAGTAGGACAGTTGTCCGGCCGTCGGCTCAGCTGTCTTTGAGCTTGCCGCGGTAGTATTGCTCGCGGCTGTGACTGTGGCCGACATGCTGCAGATTGAACGCTGCCTGCTGCGCGGTCCAGAAGCCCTGCGCATCCAGCGCCTGGTTTACGGCCATCTTGGCCAGGCGCAGCGCGAAGGCCGGTCGCGTCGAGATCCTGGACGCAAGCGCGTCCACAGTCTCGCGCAGCTTCGCAGCCGGTACCGCGTGATTGATCATGCCCAGGCGCAAGGCGTCTGCCGCGGGCATAAAGTCTCCGGTAAAGAGCAGTTCCTTGGCCTTGCGGATACCGAGCTCCCAGGGGTGAGCAAACCACTCCACACCGTTGACGCCGAAGTTGACCGTCGGATCGGCAAAGAGCGCGTCGTCGGCGGCGACAATCAGATCGCACACCCACATCAGCATCAGCCCTCCGGCAATGGTTTTGCCCTGCACTTCGGCGATCGTTGGCTTGGGCAGATCGTGCCAGCGCCGGCACATCTTCAGATAGACCTCGTCCTCAAAGGCCAGATGCCCCTCCGCCCCCGGCGCGTCAAAGGGCCCGCCCAGGCCAACCGGTTGCAGGTCAAAATCGCCGCGGTCCTTGAGGTCATGGCCCGAGGAAAAGTGCGGTCCGGATCCCGCGAGCACGATCACTTTGACCGCGTCATCGTTGGTCGCGCGTTTCAGCGCCATATCGAGGTCGTAGGTCATTTGCCGGTTCTGCGCATTGCGCACTTCCGGACGGTTCAGGGTGACCCGCGCCACGCTGCCCTCGTGAGTCGTCTCGTAAAGCACGGTTTCCATGCGCTGTCTCCGGGCCGCTCAGCGGCGTCAGTGATTCTGCGCCCAGCCTACCAGAGCCTGGCGCCCTTCAAGGTGCGCGTCCCGGAGCGCACACTGCCCGCATGAAAACGCTCGTTGTGCAGTCCCACCGCAGCCCGCTGCCCTACCCCTGGCTAGAGCCCTGCCTCGACTCCGTCCGGCGCTGGGCCGCAGGGCGCGGCTACGACTATCGCTATCTTGGCGACGAGATCTACGCGCTGCTCGCGGACCTGAACCCCGAGGACAGTACGCTGCTCGAGCGAGCCCGCGCCCAGCCCGTTGTGGGCAGCGATCTCGCGCGGTTGGCGGCACTGGAAGCCGCGCACCGGGAAGGCTACAGCCGGGCGATCTGGGTCGATGCCGACGTGCTGCTACTGCCAGCTGCGGACCAATTGGCTCTGCCCAGCGGGCACGGCGTGGGCCGGCAGCTGTGGGTTCAGGCCGGGCGCACTGGCCTGCGCCTGTCCCGCCAGGTCCACAACGCCTTCATGAGCTTCGACGCGCAAGATCCGCTGCTGCCGTTCTATCGCCGAACCGCGACGGTGCTGCTGCAGGCCCACCGGCCGGGGCCCGTGGCGCCCCAGTTCATTGGCCCGAAGCTGCTGACGGCGCTGCACAACATCGCGCAGTTCAACGTCATCGAAAGCGCTGCCATGCTGCCGCCGCTGGTGGCCCGGGATTGGCTACGCGGGCACGGCGACGCGCTGGCGCGCTATCGAGCTGCCCTGCCCGCTGCGCCGCTGGCGATCAACCTGTGCGGGTCACTCGCCAGCGACCAGACCGCACTGCAGATAGAGATGCCCGTGCTGGTGGCGCGTCTGCTGGAAAACGGCTTCGACTGAGCGAGTCCCATCTCGAGGCCCGCCTCAGGGCGAGCCGTAGCGCCGTACCAGCTGCTTACCCAAAGCCATCATGTGAACCTGGTCCGGACCGTCGGCCTGCCGGCACCAGCGCGCGTAGTTGAACGCTTCGGCCATCGGGTAGTCCGCGGTCAGCCCGCCGGCGCCGTGAATCTGCATGCACCGGTCAATGACCGTCTGCGCCATGAGCGGTACGGTAATTTTGGCGGCGGCGATAAAGTCGCGCGCATCCTTGGCGCCGAGTTCGTCCACCCGCTGGGCCGTCTTGAGCGTCAGCAACCGCGCCTGTTCAATCTCGCTGAAGGACTTGGCCAGGTCTTCCAGCACGCTCTGGTGCTGCGACAGCTTGCGGCCAAAGGTCTCGCGCTCTTCACTGCGGCGGCAGGCAAACTCCAGCGCTCGTTGCGCGCTGCCAATGAGCCGCATGCAGTGGTGGATGCGACCCGGCCCCAGGCGACCCTGGGCGATCTCAAAACCGCGGCCCTCGCCCAGCAGGATGTTCTCGGCCGGCACCCGGACGTTGTCAAAGTGCACCTCGGCATGCCCCAGGGGCGCATCGTCATAGCCGAGCGTTGTCAGCGGCCGAACCACAGTGACACCAGGCGCATCCTTTGGCACCAGAATCTGGCTTTGCTGCAGGTGCCGATTGGGGTTATCCGGGTCTGACTTGCCCATCACGATCAGGATTTTCGTGCGCTCGTAGGGCGCATTGGTAATGAACCACTTGCGGCCGTTCACCACATAGGAATCGCCGTCACGGTCGATGCGGGTGCGCACGTTGGTCGCGTCGCTGGACGCAACGTCCGGCTCGGTCATGGCGTAGGAAGACCGAATCTCGCCGTTCAGGAGCGGTTCCAGCCACTGCGCGCGCTGCGCATCCGTGCCGTATTTCATGAACACTTCCATGTTGCCCGTGTCCGGCGCATTGCAGTTGAACACTTCGGGGCACCACAGCACGCGGCCCATGATTTCTGCCAGCGGCGCGTAGTCGGCATTGCTCAAACCGCCGTGGTCGACGGGCATCCACAAGTTCCACAGGCCGACTTCCCGAGCCTTGGCTTTGAGCGTTTCCATGAGCGGCACGGTCCCGAAACGGTTGGGCATCGAGGCCAGCTCTTCGTGATACCGGGCCTCGTTCGGGTAAATGTGCTCATCCATGAATCGGGTCAACAGGTCCCGAAGCTGATCAGCGGGCGGCAAGGGATCGGTCATGGCATGTCTCGGTTGGTCAGAACAGCCCGGAGTCTGATCGATGGGGCCGCCTTGATGCCAGCGCTGCCCCAGTGCTAGCTCGAGCGGCTGCGCGGCCGCAGGCCGAATGCTCGACAAAGGTTCCCGCCATTCAATCGAGCGCCTTGGCCGGTGTCAGCGCCTCCCGTTGCCAGGGCATGGTCTGCAGATCAGCAGCCTCCAATCCACGGTTCAGATCCAGCCCGGTGAGCCACCAGCGGTGGGCGGTGATCGCGATCGGCCCGCGCACCCGCTCATTGAACGCGACAGGCAGCAGCACAGCGCCGACCTGCTTGTAGTCCAGGTAGGTCACATCGACGTGGGCGCCGCGGGTCGTGCGATAGCCCTCCAGGGTGATTTGTACGCGCCAGGTCCTGGCCGTTCGCGCATCCACCCACAGCACGAGTTCGTCCCGGTCCGACAGGCCGAGCCCCGGGGTCAGCACCCGGTAGAGCCGATGGTAGCGCCTGCCGCCCTCTTCTCGATCCGGCAATCGCTGGTACGCGGCGGCAGACGCCTGCGCCGGTCGCCGAGCAGCCGGGGCCAGGGGGCCCAGAGCAAACAACAGAAAGGAGTCTGCGGTGAGCGCCGTCGAGGCCAGCACGTCTTCGTCCAGCACCTCCTGCCCGTCGTACCAGACCCGAATCTGCGACCGGCTCCGGTACACCTGTTTGCTGCCCGCGGGACCTTCGTAGCGCGCCGCATACACGCCTTGGGGGAGCAGCAAGCGCTCCTGCGAGCGGACGCGGTAGCGATGATCTGTGACCAGGGGCTGAATGCGCGTAATCAGAAATTTCCAACGTCCATCGAGGGCGACGTTGAGGTCCTTCAGCGCGCCAGGGGTCTGCCCGCCATGCACACGCCAGGTCCGCTCGAAGATCTCATCCGCCGTCAGTTCGTCCGGCGCCGTGCAGCAGCCAGAATCGGCCACGGGAAAGGGAACCGCGCAGCCGGCCAGCCACAACACCAGCGACAGCACGCAGCAAGGAGTCGCCCGGGCGCCTGCTGACATCAGGAACTGCCGAGGGACCCGGCCTGCGATTCCAGCTGAGGACGGGCAGCAGCAAGCTGAGCTTCGACGACGTCCGGTCCGCCCATGGTGCCCTGCACGGCAATCTCCAAGACTGGATCAATGCCGACCATGCCCAGCCAGGCCTGCATGTACGGCGTCTGCAGGTCGTAGGGGTTGGGTGCACCGTCAATGGGGCTGTAGTCGCCGCCGCGGCTGTAGATGACCGTTGCCGAACCGCCGACCAGACCTTCCATGCCGGTCGCCGCAGGCCGGAAGGTCAGCCCCGGATGAGTCACCAGGTCGACGTACTGCTTGAGCACATACGGCAGCCCAAAATTCCACATGGGCACGGTCAGCAAATAGTGCTCGGCCGCCTTGAACCGCTCGACCATCGCCTCGACTTCCGCCCACCGGGCCGCCTGCAGGGCGGTCAGCGCCCGGCCGCTCATCACCGCGTACTTGGCCGCGGCCAGGTCTTCGTCGTAGGCCGGTAGCGGCGCATCGAACAGCGCCAGGTGGTCCACAGAGACGCTGCCTGGCAGGGCCTCCAGAAAGATGGCGGCGGCTCGGGACGACACGGCGTCCGCACCGCGGGGGGAAGCTTGGAGATACAACAGGGAAGACATGGCTGAATCCTTGTAGAAAGAGTCGCCGCGCAGTGTGGTTGCGGGACTGTGGATGCACCGTCAGAGTGCCTGCCATGGATCCCCTCACGCAAGGCGCCCTCGGCGCAGTCGCCAGCCAGAGTGCCGGCCCGGGCGCACACGCCGGTCGCCTGGCGATCGTCGGTGCCCTCGCGGGCATGGCCGCGGATCTGGACATTCTGATTCGAAGCCGCGCAGACCCCCTGCTGTTCCTGGAGTACCACCGCCAGTTCACGCACGCGCTCGCCTTTGTGCCCGTCGGTGCCCTGCTCGTGTCTCTGGCTTTGTGGAAAGTGCCGGGCATCGGCCTGCCGTTTCGCAGCCTCTATCTCGCTGCATGCCTGGGGTACGGGACCCACGGCCTGCTGGACGCCTGCACGTCTTACGGGACCCAGCTGCTGTGGCCCCTGGCGAACACCCGCGTCGCCTGGGACCTGATCAGTGTGGTGGACCCGCTGTTTTCCCTGCCAATCCTGGCGCTCGCGATCATTGCCTGGCGTCGTGGCCAAAGCGGGCCAGCACGAGCTGCGCTGCTCTGGGGGCTCTTCTATCTGGCCATCGGCGCGGTGCAGGGGCAGCGTGCGGATCAGCTCGCAGAATCGATTGCCGATGCGCGCGGTCACGAGCGTGCCGACGTGCTCATCAAGCCAGCGTTCGGCAACCTGCTGCTGTGGAAGTCGGTGTATCGCAGCGGCGATCGGCTATACGTCGACGGCATTCGCGCAGGTACCGCCCTGTCCCACTGCGGCGGCACGTCGATAGCGGCCCTGCCACCGGGTCAGGATCCGCCCCTGGTTCGCCCTGGCAGCCAGCAGCAGCGCGATCTGGCCCGCTTCCGCTGGTTTTCCGGCGGCTATCTGGCACTGTGGCCCGAAGGATCCCGGAGCGGCAATGCGCAGATCATTGACGTGCGTTACGCCAACCTGCCAAACGCCATCGATCCGCTGTGGGGCATCGAGCTGCAGGCGGATACTGGCGCCGATTCCCATGTGCGCTGGTGGGCCAACCGCCGCGCAACCCCGGAGCAACGACGCGATCTGTGGCTGCTGCTCACGCAGCCGGATTGTCGCCAGGAGTAAGCGTATGACCCGCACAAACGATAGCCAGAGCAACCCGGAAGCAGCGCTGACGGCGCTGGGAGCCCGCGTCGACGAGCTGGAAATGCGCGGCGCGTTCAACGACCAAAGCCAAGCTGACTTAAGTGATGCTCTAGCTGCTGAAAGCAAGCGAATCAATGAGTTACAGGCTAAAATTGAACGATTGGAAAAACAATTGGAAGCGCTGTTCCAAGGCGCGGGCACGGCTGCACCAGAACCGCCGCCACCACACTACTAGCCACCTTCCCGACCCCGGCCAACCAGTACTTCAGAGGACATCCCCATGAGAGCATTCACCGGCAAGGTTGCCGCGATCACCGGCGCTGGCTCGGGTATGGGCGCTGCCCTCGCTCGCGCCCTGGCCGCCCAGGGATGTCATCTGGCGCTGGCTGACCGCAATGCCGAGGCGTTGGCTGAAGTCCAGGCCGCCGTGAGCGCGCAACGGGTCAAAGTCACCGCCGACGCAATCGACGTCAGCGATCCTGAAGCGGTGAACGCCTGGGCCGCGCAAACACAGCGAGCGCACGGCGCTGTCCATCTTCTGTTCAACAACGCCGGCGTCTCGGTCACCGGAGCCGCTGCAGCGATGAAGATGGCGGACTTCGAATGGCTCATGAACATCAACTTCTGGGGCGTCGTGCACGGCTGTCGCGCTTTTCTGCCGTACCTGAGTGCTGCGCCCCATGCGCACATCATCAATACCGCCAGCATCTTTGGTGTCGTCGCCGTGCCAAGCCAAAGCGCTTACAACGCGTCCAAGTTTGCCGTTCGCGGCTACACCGAATCTCTCGAGCAGGAGCTGCGGGACACGCAGGTACGGGTCAGCTGCGTGCTGCCCGGGGGCGTCAAGACCAACATCGTGCGCAGCTCGCGGTATTACCCAAGCGATAACGCAGCGCCCACCCGGGACGAGGCCATCGTGCGCTTCGAGGCGATGGCCGGGCTGACCTCTGACCAGGCCGCGGACATCATTCTGGCGGGCGTGCGCCGGGACAAACGACGAATTCTGGTCGGCAATGATGCCCGGCTGCTCGACTGGGTGGCCCGAGCTTTACCGACGCGCTACCCGGAGGTGATTCGCTGGCTCTCCGAGCGCAACGGCTCGCGGGAACCGTTGTCCTGACGGCGATCGAAATTGGCCGCCCCGGGATCCGGACGCTTGCCCAGGACAGTCAGCCCTTTTGCAGGCGCAGCTTTGAGTGCCGAACGTCCTCGCCCTTGACCTGGTACAGCACATACTCGCCAAGGTTCTTGGCGTGATCGCCAATGCGCTCCAGGGCGCGCGCTGCCCAGATGGTGTTCATGGATCGGTGAATCGTCGCCGGCTGATCTGCCATCTCGGCAATGAGCACGCGACACAACGCCTTATAGCGGTCATCAATCTGCTCGTCCCCGGCAATCACCTGCAGCGCCACCGAATCGTCCAGCCGCGCAAAGGCATCCAGGGCGCGAGTGACCTGCTGCGCGACGGCCTCGTGCAGTTCTTTGAATTCGCGGTACAGATCGTCCGGCACCGGCTCCCGGGCCATGCCCTTGGCCATCTTGGCAATACGATCCGCTTCGTCGCCGATGCGCTCAAGGTCGGTAATGGCCCGCATGATCCCGATCAGCATGCGCAGATCGCTGGCCGCTGGCTGACGACGGGCAATAATCTGGACGCAGAGCTCATCGAGCTCGACTTCCATACGGTTCACACGATTGTCATTTTCGCGAACGGTTTCGGCCAGCGCGATGTCATGGGTCACCAGCGCTCGACAGGCCTGACTGAGCTGCTGCTCGACCAGACCGCCCATCTCCATCAGCTGAGCGCGCACGGAGGACAGCTCTGCGTCGTATTGCTCGGAAATGTGCTTGCTCAACATCGCATCCTGCGGGCTTGTTGGTCAGGGCTGTGGCCTGAGCATCCGCGGGCTGGCGGCGAACGAGGCCGGTGCTATCCGTAGCGGCCCGTAATGTAGTCTTCAGTCTGCTTTTGCTCAGGGCGCGTGAACACTGTATCAGTTTCGCCAATTTCGACAAGTTCGCCCAGATGCAAAAAGGCCGTGTAGTCGGACACGCGCGCTGCCTGCTGCATGTTGTGCGTGACGACCACGATGGTGTAGTCCTCCTTGAGCTGGTGCATCAGCTCTTCGATCTTGAGCGTAGAGATCGGATCGAGCGCCGAAGCAGGCTCGTCCAACAGCAACACCGAAGGCTCGACCGCCACCGCTCGGGCAATCACCAGCCGCTGCTGTTGCCCGCCGGACAGCGTGAGGGCTGACAGGGCCAGCCGATCCTTCACCTCGTCCCAGAGCGCCGCGCTGCGCAGCGCCCACTCGACACGCTCGTCAAGGAACGACTGGGACACGCGCCCCGCCAGACGCAGGCCGTAGGCAACGTTCTCGAAAATGCTTTTCGGAAAGGGGTTCGGGCGCTGAAAGACCATGCCGACCCGTCGCCGAAGCTGAGCCACGTCAATCTCGGCGCGGGTAATGTCTTCGCCCTCAAGCAGGATCCGGCCGGTCAGTTCGGCGTCATGAATCAGATCATTCATGCGATTGAAGCAACGCAACAGCGTCGACTTGCCGCAACCCGAAGGACCGATGAAGGCAGTGATCTGCCGTGCCGGAATCGTCAGCGAGACGTTCTGCAAGGCCTGCTGACCACCGTAACGCAGACTCAGCTGTTCGACTTCCAGACAGGGCGGCAATGCCTCTGCAGCGGCATCTTCGGCACCAGGCAACGGGTTGTCGTCGGTCTCAGTCATGGCAGCGATGGCTAAAGCTCCTGTCCTTTATAGCGTTTCTCGAGGCGGTTGCGGAGCACCATCGCCGCGAGGTTCAGCACCAGCACAATCATGACCAGCAACAGTGCCGTCGCGTACACCAGGGATCCGGACGCTTCGACATTGGAGTTCTGAAAGCCCAGGTCGAAGATATGGAATCCCAGGTGCATGAATTGCTGGTCCAGGTGTACGTACGGGAAGATACCGTCGACAGGCAGCGCCGGCGCCAGCTTAACCACCCCCACAAGCATCAGCGGCGCAACCTCCCCAGCGGCGCGAGCAACCGCCAGGATAATCCCGGTCAGAATCGCCGGGCTGGCCATGGGCAGAACGACTTTGAACAGCGTCTCCGCCTGCGTCGCGCCGAGCGCCAGGCTCCCCTCTCGCAGGCTCCGGGGCACGCGGTTCAGTCCCTCTTCGGCTGACACGATGACGACGGGCAAGGTGAGCAACGCCAGGGTCAGCGACGCCCACAGCAGTCCGGGGGAACCAAAAGTCGCGGCGGGCTGACGATCGGCAAAGAACAGCGAGTCGATGCTGCCGCCCAGCACGTAGACAAAAAATCCAAGACCGAAGACCCCGTAAACGATCGAGGGCACGCCAGCCAGGTTGTTGACTGCAATGCGCACGAACTGCACAAACCGGCCCTGCTCGGCGTACTCGTGCAGGTAGACGGCAGCGAGCACGCCAATGGGAGCAACCAGCACGCTCATAATCAGGACCATGAGCACCGTGCCAAAGATCGCCGGAAACACCCCGCCTTCCGTGTTGCCTTCCCGGGGATCAGAGCTCAGGAACAGCGCCAGGCTCTGAAAATAGTGCCTGACTTTGTCCCCAAGGCTCATGGCGTTCGGTCGCCAGACCCGGACCAGCTGCGAGACGGGCAGCAAAGTGCTAGTGCCGTCGCCAATGTCCAGCCGCAGGCTCGCCCCCTCCTGGAGCTGCGCCAGCTGTCGACGCTGCGCTTCGGCCTGGGCGAAGTGGCGCTCCAGCGCCTGCTGCTCCCCCAGCAGCTGCGACCGATCCGGCTCCGATGCAGTGCGCGCAAGCCGACGCCGGTTGTCCTGCAACGCCGCACTCAACGGCGCCAGCTCCGCAGACTGCAGCCGGTCCAGCTGCTCCTCGAGGGCGCGAATGCGCCCGAGCTCAGCATCGAGCGCGGCAAACAGCCCCGGCGCGTCGCCCTGATAACGAACGTCTCCAAGGGTCAGGGAGGCAATCGCGCCGAAGGCCTGGCCCCACTGACGCCGCTCAAGGACAACGGCGTCAGCAGGGTAAGACACACTGAGGATCTCGTGATCGTAGAGCCACCGAAACGCCGGCGGGTTCACTCGCCGATTGCCTGTCTTCACCAGCACCCGCGCGACCTCGCTGGCCGGATCGTTGGCCTGGCCGGCGGGCGCGCTGCGTCCCGTGGCTTCCTGGTAACGCGCCAGGGAAATCCGGTCCCGGTCCACCGGTTGCCCGTAGAGCTGGCGGGTGCCGTACACCGGCGACGCGAAGCCAACGAGCGCCACCGGCGCCGGCCAGAAGTAGCTTACGCCGCGGACCGCCAACAGCCCCAGCAGCCCCAAGGCCATCAGCAGCGCGAGCCCGATCGCGCTGGCGTTCAGCCAGACGAACGCCTCGCCGGAGGCCAGCCAGCGCTGTAGACCGCGCCGTCGGTCCGTCAGCATGAGCTAAAGATTGCCATAGCGAGCGCGGAGCCGGGACCGGATCACCTCGGCCAGGGAATTAAAGGCGAAGGTCAGCAGGAACAGAACCAGCGCGATCAGAAACAGCACGCGGTAGTGCGAACTGTCGACTTCGGCCTCGGGCAGCTCCACCGCGATGTTGGCGGCCAGGGTGCGCATGCCCTCGAACAGGTTCCAGTCCATGATCGGCGTGTTCCCGGTCGCCATCAGCACGATCATGGTTTCTCCCGCAGCACGGCCAAAACCGATAATGACCGCAGAGAACACGCCCGGGCTCGCGGTGGGCAAGATCACCTGCAGGGCTGTTTGCCACTGACTCGCCCCGAGCGCCAGAGCGCCGTTGGCCAGATGCGCGGGCACGCCGTAGATCGCGTCTTCGGCGATGCTGTAAATCACCGGAATGATCGCGAACCCCATGGCCACACCGACGACCAGCGCGTTGCGCTGATCGAATTCCAGGCCCAGCCAGTTTTCCAGCCAGGCCGCTGAGTTGCCCGCAAAGAGCGAGCGCTCCAGCACCGGCCCCAGCGTAAAGGCCCCGGCGGCAATCAGCGCGATGGGAGCGATGGTCAAGAGCCCATAGGAACCGCGCAGCGCATTCGCCCAGGGCGACGCCAACCATTGCCAGGCCACAGCGCAGAGCCCCAGGCCCAGCGGCAGCAGGACAAGCAGACTCAGCACGGATGACAGGTTCTGCTCAACGACCGGCGCCAGCCAGATACCCGCGACAAACCCCAGCACTACCGTCGGCAAGGCCGCCATGACTTCGATCGCTGGTTTGACGACTGCGCGTTGTGCGGCGCTCATAAAGCAGGCCGTGTAGAGCGCTCCCATCACGGCAATCGGCACCGCGAAGCACATCGCAAACAGCGCCGCTTTCAGGGTGCCAAACATCAGGGGCGCAAGGGACAGCTTCGGCTCAAAATCGTCATCGGCGGCGGAGGACTGCCAGCTCTGCACCGGCTCGGGATAGCCCTCATACCAGATCGCCGCCCACAGCGCGTCGAAGCTGACCTCGGGGTGCCGGTTGTGCAGAGCCACCAGGGTCAGACGGCCCCCGGGCTCGATGCTGGCCAGATGTCCTGCCCGGGGGCTCAGGGCCAGCGCCTCGCGGCGGGTCGCCAGCCCGGCCACCTGCCGGGGGTCCGTGAGCCACTGGCCCGTGGTGGCATGGCCGAGGCGCAGCCCACCCTGTGCATCGATGGCAAGGAAACCCTTGCGCCGGGATTCGCTGATCAAGGTCGCCAGCGGCGTGTCGCTTCGAAACTGTCGCACCCTGGCGAGCCGAGCGCGCGAAGGGCCAGGTTGCAGAAAGCGCTGCTCAATCACGCCGTCAGAGCGCGCGAGCAGCATCGACGCGCGTCCTGACAGGAACTCGACGGCCTGCAACGACACGCCCGCTGGCAACGCCAGATCGAAGTCCTGCCGGACCGGCTGGCCGAACCGGCCCAGATCGAAATGCGTCACAGCGCTGTCCGGGCCCAGGACCCACAAGCTTCGACCCCGGGGGCCCAGGCGAACCCAGGTCTTGCCCGGCGCCAGCGCTATCGCAACCTGCTCCGGCGCTTCCAGGGGAAAGCGGGCTTCGGCGCCTCGATAGCGAAGCAATCGCAGACCAGCCGCATGGAGTTGCGCGACGAACAGTTCGTCGCCTTCCAGGGCGACATCCAGATCAAGCAGCCCCGGAGCCAGAGGCACTGCCGCATCGCGAAAACGGGACCGCCAGCGCGGCGCTGCGCCCGCTCGGTCCTCCAGGCCGCCAAAACGCACCCGGTTATCGGCCTGCCTCAGCGCAAACAGCGACGCATCGCCGGCGACGGGCTGCGCGCCGAGAACTTGATCAAGACGCACGTCAGACCGCTGCTGCGCGCCGTCGCTCACGCGGATTGTATCGATGCTGCCCGCTGCGGTAATCCGAACAAGATGCTCGCCGCTGCCGTCAAATGCCAGCATGCGCGACGTGCCGGCGCTGACCTGAAACTGCTGGGCAGCGCCGATAGACGCTGGCTCGAATAGCGGCCAGACAACGCTCAGGAGATAACCGAAGAGCACGACGACGGAGCCCACAACGCCGACGCCACCCAGAGTCACAAGGTGTCGGGTCATGCGATCGACCCAGCGCCGCCGGGCGGACAGGCCGGCGGCCAGGGCCCGATGTCGAGTGCCGCTCACGATTCGAGCCGGGCTCGTTCGCGGCGCGCCCGGGCACCTGGCAGAGACACAAAGCCATCACGCGCGACCACCGCTTGCCCTTCCCGGGACAGGACAAAGCGCATGAACTCCAGGGTGAGCGGTGACAGCGCTTTGCCCGGTGCCTTGTTCAGGTAGATGTAGAGCGGACGCGCCAGCGGGTAGTCACCGTTCGCCACCGTCTCCCGGGTGGCCAGTACTGGCCGGCTGCCCGGCAGAGCCGCCAGCGGCAACGCTCGCACGCCTGAGGTCTGAAAACCGATACCGCTGTAGCCGATGCCGTTGAGCGCGCTGGCGACGCCCTGAACCACCGAAGCGGAACCCGGCTGCTCGTTGACTCGATCCCGCACATCCCCCCCGCACAGCGCAACGCTCTTGAAATAGCCGTAGGTACCGGACACCGAATTGCGCCCGAAGCGTTGAATCGGCCGCCGGTGCCAGCTGCCAGCCAGGCCGAGATCGCCCCAGTACCGCACCGGCTTCGCGCGGCCGCAGCGCCGGGTATTGGAGTAGATCGCGTCGATGTCCTGCAGTGACAAGGCAGCCAACGGATTGTCTTTGTGAACGTAAATCGCCAAAGCATCGATCGCCACCCGCACCGGCAACGGCGCGTATCCGTGGCGCCGCCGGAACGCCTCGACCTCGTTGTCTTTCATGCGCCGACTCATGGGGCCCAGATCCACCGCGCCTTCGCTGAGCGCCGGCGGCGCCGTGCTGGAGCCTGCAGCCTGCACCTGCATGGCGACACCCGGATAGCGCGCCTGAAAAGCCTCCGCCCAGAGCGTCATCAGATTCGCGAGCGTATCGCTGCCGGCGCTGGTCAGCTGTCCGGCGATACTGGCCTGGGGCAAATACATCGGCAGCGACGCGTCTTCAGTTGCGACCGGGCCTGGCCGCACATCAGCGGTGCCGGCGGCCCCTGGCAATCCGCTCCCGTCTCTGGCTGGCAGCGTCTCTTCACAGCCGCCCAGCAAGACACAGACGAGCCACAGCGCCGACACTTTCACCGCCAGTGCCCCGTCAAAGCGCCGCAAGCGCAGACCGTTCCAGGTGCGACTCTTCAAACACACAGGAAAAATTGCTGCCCTCCCCCATCACACTGCTGACCGCCAGCTCCGTGCCATGACGACGCAGCACGTGTTTGACGATCGCCAGGCCGAGACCGGTGCCGCCTCGCACCCGCGCACTGCCCAGATCGACCCGGTAAAAGCGTTCCGTGAGCCGGGCAATGTGTTCCTGCGCAATGCCGACGCCATCGTCCTGCACCGAAAAGCGCGCACCTTCTTCGCAGTCTTCCCAGGCAACGCGAATTTTGCCGCCGCCAGGGCTGTATCGGAGCGCGTTGGTCACAAGGTTGGAAAACGCGCTGTAGAGCTCGCTCTCTTTGCCGATCACCCGGGCGTCGCTGTGGACCTCGATCTGCAGCTCGTGGTCCGCATGCGCCAGGGCGCCAACGTCATTCGCGATCTGCCGCAACAGATCGGTCACGCTCACCAGATCCAGGTCCGCCCCTGTCGGCACCGGCGCCGACTCCAGCCGGGTGAGCAGCAGCAGGTCCTGCACCAGCGCCTGCATGCGCGTCGTTGGCGAGCGCAGGCGCGCCACCAGTTCCCGCAGGCTGTCGGCGTCCAGCGATTCCTCGTCCATGGCCTCCAGGTAGCCGACAATCACCGTCAGCGGCGAGCGCAGCTCATGCGACACGTTGGCGATAAAGTCCTGGCGCATGCTGAGCAGGCGATTGAGCTCGGTCACGTCGCGAACCAGGAGCACCTCGCGATCGTCCGGCGCGTGATACAGCCGCAGTTCCAGCTGCTGGCGCGGCTCGAAGGGCGACGGCAACTCGATCGTGTTCTCGGGAAACTGGCCCTTGAGCAGTTCGGTCACTTCCGGGTGCCGGATCAGGCTCGAGATCGGCTGCCCAAGATCCGTATCTGACAAGCGCAGCAACAGCCGGGCAGAAGCATTCAGCTGCACGATCTCGCCCGCCTCGTTCAGCACCACCGCGCCATCCGGCAGCGCTTCGGTCACCAGCTGCAGGCTGCGCAGCTGCTCGAGCATCGACTTGCTGCGCCGCCGCTCGCGGTTGAGGCCTTTGTAGATGCGTGTCGTCGCCCGGTCCCAGACCGGATCGCGATGATTGGGACGCTGTAAGGGGCGTTGCGACCAGCGCACGAACTCCCCCGCTTCCAGCACGAAGACGCCAAAGAACAGGCTCATGCCGGCAAACAGCCCCCAGCCAACGGCGTCCAGCGCAGCACCCAGCAGACCGCCAGCCGCGAGCAGGGCCGCACCGATCAGGAGCATTCGCTTCGAGAGGCTGGGCAAAAGGTCGTCCTGCGTCAGGGTGAAAGGGGAATGCAGGCAACCGTTACGACCTGCCGCCGAGCTATCCTAAGGCATTGCCCGGGGGCTTCCAAAGCCGCAGCGAGGCAGGCGCCGCAGCGAACCGGCGGCCGGGATACTCAAAAGCGATCCACCAGGTTCTCGACCAGCGCTGCCGCCACCCAGGCAAGCGGCGCGATGACCACGTAGGCCACGATTCGCGTAATGAGCCGGGTGTTCAGCGGCCAGTTCGGCACGCTGGCAATGCGATCACGATGCGACAACAGCGACTCCAGCTGCACCGAATCGCTCTGATCCGCGGCCGCGATCTCGGCTCGCAGGGTTTCAAGCCTGGCGGCCTTGGCATCCATGATCCGGCGGTGAACGCCCAGCAACGGGAGCAAAAAGCACGCGAGCCCCGCGGAAAGGGCCAGAACCATGCCAGCCAGATAGTTCTCCGTCCGAAACTGCGCGTCCAGAGACTGCAGAGGCATGAACGCAGCCGCGCCGGCAATGACCAGCACATCGACCGTCGCCAGGCGCCCTAGGGGCTGGAGGGGCGCAAGGTCGTGCACGTTGACCGGCAGGCTGGCACCGAGCCGGGACACGCTGCGACTCACCGGCAATCGCCAGGCCAGAATCAGCACGGCACAGGTCCAGAGCAGGCAGTTGCCCAGTACAAAGGCCAGATCAAAGGGCGGTATCGCGCCCTCTTCGCGCACGAGGTCCAGCACGTAGTTGTTCTGGCTGAGCCCAAACAGCGCGCCGACAGCGCCGACGACCAGGGCTGTCCCGGGCAGCCGGTTCAAGCGCGCCTGGACCTCAGCAACTCGATCAACCGGCGCAATCGGGCGCAGCTCATCGAGCAGCCAGCAGGTTCGTCGATACTGCAGCATGGCCATGGCCAGCAGGTAAGAAGGCATGAGGACGAACATCATGCTGGTACCGATCACCTGCCGGGCCGGCAAGAGATCGCGGATATGATCGCCGCCGAATTGCGCGGCCAGCAGAAACCCGCTGGCCAGCACCAGCCCGCACAGCGTTGGCCAAAGAAACACCGGCGCTCGCTGCCCCAGGCGTATCAGGGTATCCAGCTTCACCGACCGGCAGCGCTAGAGAATGAACCCGTCACCGCTGGCGCGGACTGTGATGTCGCCCACCGAAACGCCCCAGGGCTGGTTGAGCACATACACCACCTGCTCTGCGAGCTGCTCCGGGGCCAGCATGGCGTACTCGATCGCGTCAGCGTCCAGATAGGCTGGATCGGTATCCCCGGTTTGCAGCCCTGCCATCAGCTGGCCGTATGCTGCAGCGTTCTGGCCCAGAATCCCGACCACTGCGGCGTCGTTGACGATGCCCTGGGCCAGGCCCGTGGCTGGTACCCCGGTCGGCTTGACTGTGGTGACTTTGATCCGCCCCTGGGTTTCGACGCGCATGGACTCGCTGAGGAAGTTCACAGCAGCCTTGCTGGCGCCGTACACACCGGCGCCGACCACCGGAAAATTGCCGTAGATCGAGCTCAGATTCACCACGTGCCCGCGACCTGCTGCCATCATGGGCTCGTAAGCGGCGATCATGCCGTGCAGCACGCCCTTGATATTGATGTCGATGCAGCGGCTCCAGGCTTCCAGTGCTTGCTCGTGATCGCTGAAGAACGCCAGCGGCATCACGCCCGCGTTGTTGACCCAGCAGTCGAGGGTGCCGAAACGGGACACCGCTGCTGTCGCGACCGCCTGCATGGACGCCGCGCTGGTCACATCGCCAACCATACCGACCGCCGCAGCGCCATCCGCCGCCAGGGCTTCCGCCAGCGCGATCGCGCCAGCCTCATCAATATCTGTCGCGACAATGCGCGCGCCCAGGCCGGCCGCCTGCCGGGCGATGTGTTGACCGAACCCCCCGGCCGCGCCGGTAATCACGATGACCTTGTCAGAGATCGGCGTCATGGCCCGGCTTCCTGTTTGGCGAGCTGCTTGTTGCGCCAGGTCCAGCCCTCTGTGGCCGCGCTCATGTCCAGCAGTTCCTCCCGCCGTGCCAGCAGAGACTCGAAATCTGCGCCTGAGCCGAGCTCGATGTCTTTGTTGTTAAACACCGCAATGGTGGAGAACCGGCCGTTGCCGGCCTGAATGATCTTGCCGGTTGGCGCATCGTCCGTGCACATCAGCAGCACGGCTGGTGTCACCAGTCGCGGGTGCCGCTCGGGATCGGGATTGTCGAGGTCTTCTTCACGCCCGGGAATCGTGTTGATCAGGCGAGTCGCGGCCGCTGGGGACAGCGTATTGACGCGGACGTTCTTTGCCGCGCCCTCGACCGCCAGCACGTTCATCAGGCCCAGCATGCCCGTCTTGGCGGCGCCGTAGTTTGCCTGGCCGAAGTTGCCGAAGATGCCAGACACGGAGCTGGTGAACACGACACGACCGTACTGCTGTTCGATCATGTGCGGCCATGCCGCGTGGGTGACGTATGCGGTGCCGTTCAGATGGACATCCATCACCAGGTCCCAGTCATCCAGGGGCATCTTCTTGAAGGACTTGTCGCGCAAGATTCCCGCGTTGTTCACCAGAATATCGATGCGCCCAAAGGCCGACAGGGCATCGTCGACGATGGACCGGGCACCCTCCCGAGTTGCCACCGAAGCCTTGTTGGCAACGGCGGTGCCGCCGGCAGCGACGATCTCCGCCACCACGTGATCCGCAGCATCGCCAGCCCCGGTACCGTCTCCGGCACCGCCCAGATCGTTCACCAGCACCCGCGCGCCGCGACGCGCAAATTCCAGCGCATGGGCTTTGCCCAAACCGCCGCCAGCGCCAGTGATCAGGACGCTCTTGCCTTCAAATTCGCTCACCGCCAGCCCTCCTCGATCGACCCCGGATGCTACCATGGCCCCATGAGCGAGGCCGCGACCGAAAAGACCAGCCCCCAGACCAAAACAGCCGCCAGCAGGGGCCCGGTGGCCATCATCGGCGCCGGGCCGGCCGGCCTGTATCTGGGGCGGTCCCTGGCCAACGCGGGCATCGGCGTGCAGCTGTTCGAGAAGAGCGGCGACGTCAGCGGGCGCCTCGCCACGCGCGGCCGCGACGGCCATCGCTGGAATCACGGCGCCGCCGCTGCGGACGTGTCCAGCGCAGCGCTCGCGGCGCTGCCGTTGCCGCAGCTGCAGTCGATTGCCGCAGGGCACAGCCAGACACGGTGGCAGGCAGAGCCCTGCATCGCCGACCTGCTGCGGCCGCTGGCTCGGGGCCTGCCAATCCGTTTCCGCCAGCAGGTGACGGCTCTTGCCCGAGGCCAAGACGACCTCTGGAGCCTGTCCTGTGCAGGTCCCCGGGGCAGCGGGCAAGTCAGCGGTTTCAGCGCCGTGCTGTGCGCTTTGCCCGCCCCCCAGCTGCAGGCGCTCATGCAAGCCAGCGAGCTGACCTTGCCCGCAGCAGTTGCCGACGCGTCTTACGAGCCGCAGTGGACCTTGCTGCTAGCCTTGCAGGCACCGGCATCCCGGAGCGCCCTGCCCCTTCCAACGGAGCTGGCCATCCTGCGCACCGGCTTGCCGGAGCCGCAGGACGCCAGCAGCCACTGGATCGCCCAGGCCACCGGTGCCTGGTCCACCGCTCAGCTGGAGCTTTCGCCAGACCAGGCGGCGAGCAAGCTGACGCAGTTGGCCCTGCCACTGCTCGCCGGCAGTGCCTCCCAGGCCCCACAGCTGGCGATCGCAAAGGCACATAGATGGCGCTACAGCCGCGTTGCGACCGCAGCTGCCGCTGGCCCGCGATGGATCTCGAAGCTGCGCTTTGGCTTCGCCGGCGACTGGTGTCTCGGCCCCACCGTCGGCGATGCGCTGTTAAGTGCGCAGCAGCTGGCCCAGAATCTGATCACCGAATTTCAAACTGAGCGCACCGCGCAAGGAATCCCCGCATGAATATGAGTAGCTCACCAGACCTCGAGGCCGACCTCTTCAATCTGGCGATGTCGGCCGAGGCCCAGCCGCTGATGGATGCGGTCAAAAAACACATCGAAGACCACGTTGCGCCGATCACCGAAGAATTCTTCGCCCTCGACAAGGAAAAGACCGACCGCTGGTCCTGGCACCCGCGCCAGCTGGAGTTGCTCGAAGGCGCAAAGAACAAGGCCAAGGAGTCCGGTCTGTGGAACTTCTTTCTGCCAGAGTCGGAAATCGGCCAGGGCCTGACCAACCTGGACTACGCCTACATCGCAGTGGAGCTGGGCAAGTACGCCCTGTCCTCGGAAACCCTGAACTGCAGCGCGCCGGACACCGGCAATATGGAAGTGCTGGAGCGCGTGGGCACGCCGGCGCAAAAGGAACAGTGGCTGAAGCCGCTGCTGAACGGCGACATCCGCTCTGCCTATGCCATGACCGAACCCGGCTTGCCGTCCTCAGATGCCAAGAACATCAGCACCAGCGCGGTCCTTGAAGGCGACGAGTGGGTCATCAACGGCGAGAAGTTCTACATCTCTGGCGCCGGCGACCCCCGCTGCAAGATCATGATCACCATGGTGCGGACCAGTCCGGATGCTGCGCCCAGCAAACAGCAGTCGCAGATCCTCGTCCCCATCGACACGCCCGGAGTCGAGATTCTGGAAGGCATGCAGGTCTTCGGTCACGACCACGCGCCGCGCGGCCACATGCACATCCGCTTCAAGGACGTGCGGGTGCCCAAGGACAACATTCTGCTGGGCGAAGGCCGCGGCTTTGAGATTTCCCAGGTGCGCCTGGGCCCGGGGCGCATTCACCACTGCATGCGTTCCATCGGCAAAGCAGAGCGGGCCCTTGAGCTGATGGTCAAGCGCTCCGCGACCCGAGAGGCGTTCGGCAAGCCGATCGCCAAGCTGGGCAAGAACCTGGAAGTCATCTCCCGTGCCCGTATCGACATCAACGCCATGAAGCTGGCGGTGCTGCAAGCGGCCAAGGCCATGGATGTGCTGGGCAACAAGGAAGCGCGCGTCTACGTCAGCGCGGTCAAGGCCATGGTCCCGGAAACGGTGTGCCGCATCATCGACGAGGCGATTCAGATGCACGGCGCCGCCGGCATCTCGCAGTGGACGCCATTGGCGGACATGTACACAGACATGCGCCACCTGCGTTTCGCAGACGGCCCGGACGAGGTCCATCACATGGTCGTCGGCCGTGCCGAGATCCAGAAGTACGACCTCTGGTAGGCAACGCCTCGGCAACGCCTCG
>CAZXIJ010000015.1:81844-110135 GCA_964640725.1 uncultured Pseudomonadales bacterium
GGCAACGCCTCGGCAACGCCTCGCGCCAACCGTCGTTCAGTCGGTTGGCGCTTCTCCGCCCGGCGCCGGATCTTCCGCGTCCGGCGCAGCTTCCGCTGGCCAGCGCCCAGCGTCGCGCAGCGACTGGCGCAGCAGATATTCCAGCTGCGCGTTCAGGCTCCGCAGCTCATCATCAGCATAGCGCTGCAGTGCCGCGAATAGCTCAGCGTCAATACGGAGCGCGAACGGTTTGCGTTTCGCCATGGCGCGCAGCGCTAGCTGTACAGGGTGCCGGTGTTGACGATCGGCTGGGTTTCCTGATCGCTGCACAGCACCACGAGCAGATTGCTCACCATACTGGCCTTGCGCTCATCATCCAGCGCCACGATCTCGTCCCGCTCGAGCTGGCTGAGCGCCATTTCCACCATGCCCACGGCACCGGCCACGATCTGCTCCCGGGCAGCGATGATCGCGCTCGCCTGCTGGCGTCGCAGCATGGCCCCCGCAATTTCCGGCGCGTAGGCCAGATGGCTGATGCGCGCCTCGATCACCTCGACGCCAGCCTGCTCCAGCCGAGCCTGGATTTCGCCTTTGAGCGCTTCGGCAATCTGCAGCGGATCGCTGCGCAGGGACAGTTCACCGTCCGCCTCTGACCCTTCGTAGGGATAAGTTGTGGCAAGGTTGCGCAAAGCAGACTCGCTCTGGATCGTGACGAACTCTTCGTAGTCGTCTACCTCAAACACCGCCTCGGCCGTGTCGATGACGCGCCACACCACAATCGTCGCGATCTCGATGGGGCTGCCCGAAGAATCGTTCACCTTCAGCTTGCCGCTTTCAAAATTGCGAACCCGCAGCGATACCTTGCGCTTCTGGTAGAGCGGGTTGGCCCAGCGCAGGCCGGGCTCCTTGGCGGTACCGACATATTTTCCGAACAGCTGCAGCACCTTGGCTTCGTTCGGGTTGACCAGGAACAGCCCCACGGCCAGAAAAACGGTCAGGATGATGCCGGGCACGCCAATGGCGGGCGCGCCGCCGATAAAGCTGAAGAGCGAGAACGCGCCAACGACCAGCACCACGACGAGCATGATGTAGCCAGAGACCGGGCGCGCGATAATTTCGCGCTGCAGCTGGGACGGGGCGGAGTTGGGATTGGGGGCCATGGGCGTTCCTGAACCGATTCAACGATTCAGAATGATATCAAAAAGATATCAGTTTGTCCCGACCACAATACGAAGGCAGCTTTACTTTTTGGCAACACCCGGGACCCGGTCCCGCAGAAACACCCAGTCGTACTCCTGCGACTGGGCCTCACTGAAGTAGTAGCCACCGCCGTCAAACGCCCGCAGCCCCTTCAGGGTCTTGACCCGCTCGCGCACCATGAAGGCTGCCATGGCGCCCCGCGCCTGCTTGCCGTAAAAGGACATGAAGCGGTACTTGCCGTCTTTGAGATCCTTGAACTGCACGTTGACCACCTGGGCATTCAGCCGCTCGGGCTGAACCACCGAGAAGTACTCGTTGGACGCCAGATTGATCAGGTGGCGCCCGCCCACCTCTGCCAGCGCCTCGTTGAGCGCGTCGGTGACCCGGTCGCCCCAGAACTGATAAAGGTCCTTGCCGCGGCGATTCTTCAGAGAGGTGCCCATTTCCAGCCGGTAGGGCTGGATCAGGTCGAGGGGTCGCAACAGGCCGTGCAGCCCGGACAGGATCCGCAGGCGCTTCTGCGCCCAGGTAAAATCTCGCTCGCTGAACTCCGGCGCCTTGAGCCCGTTGTACACGTCTCCGGCGAAGGCCAGGGCCGCGGCTTTGGCGTTGTCCTGCGAGAAGCGCGGCTGCCAGGACGCGTACCGATCGGCGTTCAGATGCGCCAGCTTGTCCGATATGCCCATCAATTGGCTCAATGCCTGGGGCGAGTAGCCGCGCAGCTTTTTAATCAGATCGGCAGATTCGTCCAGAAACTGGGGCTGCGAAAACTTGCGCGTTGCCGATGGAGATTCAAAATCCAGGGACTTTGCGGGGGAAAGCACTGCGAGCATGGGCGGAGAATCGATAGAATGCGGGCTGGCCGTCAGTGTATCGGGACCCGATGAACTGCGCGAGAGCCAGCCTGCAACCCAAGACCCACACTAGAGAACGCCATGTCTGACCAAAGCCCCGACGCCCCGCTGACCGGAGAGGTTAAGCTCGAAGGCTCTGTTTACCTCTACGACCAGCCGGAACTGCTGTCCTGGCAAACCCACGGCAAGCTGGGCATCAGCCAAACCGCGGATCGCTTTGGCTTCGCCCGGAACGCGCGGCTGGTGCCCCTGGTGTTTTCGGAGATCCCGTCAGCTCAAAAACATTTCCCGGTGGTGTTCACGGAACTCGACAATCCAGCGCCCTGCGCCGTGGTCGGCGTTCTGGAGGACCGCAACCTGTTTGTGGACGCGGATGGCGAGTGGCGCGACGGCGCCTACGTGCCAGGGTATCTGCGCCGCTACCCGTTCGCGCTGGCCCGTCGCTCCGAGGATCAATTTTCGGTCGTCATCGACCGGTCTGCCGCCATGATCTCAGACACCCCGGAGCTGCCGTTCTTTGACGGCGAAAAGGCCACGGAAACCACCGACCAGATGGTGGAGTTCTGCCGGCAGTACGACGCTGCGAACCGGGAAACCAAAAGCTTCTGCCAGAAGCTGAAGGCGCTCGACCTGCTGACGCCCCAGCAGGTGACCCGGCAGCCCGAAGGCACGGACGAGCCGGAGGTCATGGCCCAGTACACCTCCGTCGACACCGACAAGCTTCAGGCGCTGTCCGAAACTGATCTCGCGGCGCTCCATCAGAACGGCTACCTGGCATCGATCTACGCGCACGTTTTCTCCCTGGAAAACTGGAACCGGCTGCTGGAAATGCATGCGGCCGAAGAAGATCAGACTTAGCGCTTCTCGGGCCTGCAAACCCGGCAGGACGGGATCCGTAAATCCCGTCCTGCGAAACGCTGCGGAAAAGATTCAGTATTTTCCGAATCATTTAGACACAGATTAGAAACACGTTTATTCCCATATATTTCAGACACTTGCATAATTTCTGCCACCTCGTCCGGCCATAATTCCCTCTCTGACGAAATATTTTTCATTTTTCTTTCATTATTAGCGGAGGGGTCAGGCTCGCTATCCGTCTAGAAGGTGTCGACCGAACTTAATGCCGGTCACACACCTATAGGGGATTGAAAACCATGTGGAAGAGAAATCCATTGTCGCTGGCAGTTGCCACGGCACTCGGAGTCACATCTCTGCCCGCCGTCAGCTTTGCAGCTGAAGACGACGCAGTGATCGAAGAAGTGATCGTGACCGGTTCACGCATCAAGAACAGCAACCTTGTCAGCTCCAGCCCGGTGACGACCGTTGGCGCCGAAGAGCTGATCCTGCAGGGCACGGTTCGCGTTGAAGACATGCTGCGGAACCTGCCGCAGGTCTACTCCGACCAGAACACCACCCAGTCCAACGGCGCGACCGGTACCGCAACGATTAACCTGCGGAACCTCGGCCCGGAGCGGACCCTGGTGCTGGTTAACGGCCGTCGTCTGCCTGCGGGCTCTCCGCTGGCTGGCGGCATCGGCGCTGACATCAACCAGATTCCTGGCGCGATGATCGAGAACGTCGAGATCCTGACCGGCGGCGCGTCTGCCACCTACGGTTCTGATGCTGTCGCCGGCGTTGTCAACTTCCAGATGAAGGACGACTTCGAAGGCGTCCAGATCGACGCCCAGTTCAGCCAGTACAACCACAACAGCGACAACAGCCGCATCCAGCGCATTGTTCGCGACACGGGCTTTGAGACCGCTGACGGCTCCAATACCGACGGCGACATCTCGGACTTCAGCATCGTGATTGGTGGCAACATCGACAACGGTCGCGGCAACATCACAGCCTATGCCAGCTACCGCGACATCGACGCGGTCACCCAGAGCGAGCGAGACTACAGCTCCTGTGCGCTGAACAACCAGGGCACCGGTTGCTTTGGTTCCAGCACCATCCCGCAGGGCCGCATCACCGACTTCGGTGTGAACGACCGGAACTTTGACTTCATCGTCAACGGTACCGACTTCCAAGACCGTGACGGCGAGCTCTACAACTACGCGCCGCTGAACTACTTCCAGCGCCCCGATGAGCGCTACACGGCCGGTGTCTTTGCACACTACGACATCACCGACCAGGCGGAGATCTACACTGAACTGATGTTCATGGACGATCGCAGCGTGGCGCAGATCGCACCGTCCGGCGCGTTCTTCATCACCAACACGATCCCCTGTGGCAATCCACTCCTGTCCGCGCAGCAATTTGATGCGCTCTGTGGCCAGGATGGACTCACCACCGATGATGTGCAGACCGCCTATATTGGCCGCCGTAACGTCGAAGGCGGACCGCGTCAGCAGGACCTCCGTCACACCTCCTTCCGGGGCGTGTTCGGGGTTCGCGGTGACATCAATGAGGCCTGGAGCTATGACCTGTTCGGTCAGTACTCCGAGGTCAGCATGGAAAACACGTACCTGAACGACCTGTCTATCACCCGCATCGGCCGGGCCCTGGACGCGGTTGACGACGGCAGCGGCAACGTCGTTTGCCGTTCAGTCGTTGACGGCAGCGACCCGAACTGTATCCCGTGGAACATCTTCGATTCCAACGGCGTGACGCAGCAGCAGATCGACTACCTGGTATTGCCGCTGTTCGCTCGCGGAACCACGGACCAGAAGGTCTTCTCGGGCTACGTCGCGGGCGACCTGGGCGAGTACGGCATCAAGCTGCCGAGCGCTGACAACGGGATCAACGTTGTCGTCGGTGCTGAGTACCGGAAAGAAAACCTGGACTTCAACCCCGACCAGGGCTTCACCAGCGGTGACGGCGCGGGACAGGGTGGCGCGACTGGTGCCGTATCCGGTGGCTTTGACGTCACGGAGTTCTTTATTGAGACCGAGATTCCGCTGATCGAAGGCAGGCGCTTCGCTCAAGAGCTGAGCCTGAACCTGGCCTACCGCTACTCGGACTACTCCACCGGCGTTGAAACCGACACTTTCGGTATCCGTGCTGGCTGGGCCATCAACGATGACGTGAAGCTGCGGGCCAGCTATCAGCGAGCCGTTCGCGCTGCGAACATCCGCGAGCTGTTCCTGCCCCAGGGCTTCAACCTGTTCGATCTGGACCAGGATCCCTGTGCCGGTGCTCTGGACGCCAACGGACTGACCGCAGCAGGCCGCTCTTTCGAAGAATGTGCACGCAGCGGCGTGACTGCCGATCGTTTCGGGGGCATTCCGAACTCGCCGGCAGGCCAGTACAACTTCCTGCAGGGCGGCAACCCCAACCTCGAGCCGGAAGAAGCTGACACCTACTCCGTGGGCGTGGTCTGGACGCCGGCTTTTGCCGATGGCCTGTCAGTAAGCGTTGACTACTTTGATATCGAGATCAAAGAAGGCATCAGCAACCTGACCCCTGAGTTCATCCTGAACGAGTGCCTGGACGGCAACACGTCTCAGTGTGGCCTGGTTCGACGCGGCAACGCCGGCGATCTCTGGATTGGCAGTGACGTCAACAACAGCGGCCGGATCCAGGCCCTGAACGACAACCTGGCGATTGAGCGGGTCAAGGGCTTCGACGTGGTCGCAGGCTATGACTTCGACATCGGCGATCTCGGCAGTGTCGCGATCAACAACGTGCTGTCGTACATCGACACCTGGGACCAGCAGGAGCTGGCCGGCGCGCCCGTTGTGGACTGCAAAGGCAAGTGGGGCGGCACCTGTGGCTACCCGACGATCGATCTGCAGAACCAGATGCGCGTGAGCTGGACCACCCCGTGGAACGTTACGCTCAGCACCGCATGGCGTCACATCGCTGACGTTGAGGACCTGAACGGCAACCTCGACCTCGGTACCCGTGACTACATCGACATGGCTGGTTACTGGGACATCAACGAATACGCGACGATCACCGTCGGTGTGAACAACGTATTCGACCGTGCCCCGCCGATCGCCGGTAACGCTGCTGGACCGTCCATTAACGGTAACGGCAACATCTTCCCCGGTGCCTACGATCACCTGGGTCGATACTGGTTCGGTCGTGCGACCTTCAGCTTCTAAGGGAAGTTCGCAGACCTAACGGTCAAAGGGCCAACTTCGGTTGGCCCTTTTTTTTGCCTACGATTTGGCGGCGTTCCGCTGCAGCGGGAAAGGCCGCTAACGCACAAGTCCCTTAAACCTTGCGCCACGGCCAAGGCTGCGTTGATGGACGGGCTCCCGCACCTGCCCGACGCTGGCCGTCCGCACCCGAGCCCCAGCCGCGATGCCTTCCAGGCAGGCGACATCCCAGCCGCGTCCCAGAAATTCCAGAACCTGCGTCAGCACCTCTTGCGGCGCCTGCACCAGTTGCTCATAGGACACCGTGCGGACCTGCGCGGGGAATTCCGCCAGCCAGGTCGCTGTCAGGCGATCACAGAGTCCCTGGTAGTGCGCGATATCATCAAGGTCGTTGGCCCAGGGGTAGTTTGCCGACAGTTGCTGAGCGAGCACGGAGATGGCGTTGTCAGCCGGATCCCGTTGCGTGACCAGCACGCGCGCGCCGGGAAACTGCCTGCAGAGCCAGCCTGCGTACCAAAGGTTATCGGGCTGCTTGTTCAGCAGCTGGCCAGCGCTGCGGCCGGGAAAACGCTCCGCGAGCATGGCCAGGTAGCCCTGCGCGACGGTCTGGCCAGCATCGCTGTAGAGCTCCGGCAACGCTGCGGGCAACAGCGCCTGCTCGCTAAAAAACCTCAGCTCCCCGGCCGGCGCCAGCTCCGGGTGGGCGCCCAGCATCTGCTCCAGGAGCGTTGAGCCCGACCGGTACAGACCGCACACGAAGATCGGGCCGACATCAGCTGGCGCAGCTCGCTCGGGCTTGTTTGCCTGCCGAGCGGCATCCAGCACCGCTTCGCAGATGGCTTCCTGCCGAGCGCGCCCGTAAGGCCCTGCACGCCGGCGGCTGAGGGCGTTGCCCAGGGCATAGCAACGCCCCGCCAGCGGCAAAGCGTCCTGGTCCTCCGCCAGCTTGCCGCGCGCGTAGAGCAGCGTTTCCCGATCCGCAGGAGGCAGCTGGCGCCGCTGCAGCAAGGCGTCGATGCCTGCCAGGACCTTGCGGGTGTGCGGCGCCCGCGCGTCCTGGTGCCGTTCTCCGTGCGCCAGCCGCGCCAGGGCGTCGGCATGCTCGGGCACGCGTTCGACCAGTTCGGTCAGCAACTTTCTCGCAGCAGGCCAGTCTCCAACCTCTTCCTTCAGCAACGCCAGGTTGTAAAGCGCAGGCGGGTAGCCCGGCCGGCAGGCCAGAGCGGTCCTCAGGGCTGCCTCTGCCTCTTCATGACGCTCCAGCTCTCCGAGCAGCACGCTGCGGTTGGCATGCACTTCTTCCGGCTGCTGAACCTGGACCGCCAGGGCCCGGTCATAGGCCGCCAGGGCGCCGGTCCGGTCGCCGCTGGCGCGACGGATCAGCGCGTAGTTGTACCAGCCGTCACCGCTGTCCGGCCAGCGAGCCAGGAACGCTTCGTACACCTCACAGGCATCTGCCCAGCGCGCCTGCGCTCCGAAGGCACGGGCCAGGGCTTCGACCTGCGGCAAGGTGGCCGCCGGCGGTCCGGTGCGCCTGGCCTCGGCAAGCGCTGCCTGCAGCCGTTCAATGGCCGCGCTACTGGAATCGGAACTGCCCTTCAAAGCTGGCGCTGACCTTCGTTATCGCGCAGCCTATGCTACACCGCCAGCACGAGTGTTCTCATGGCTGACCTCAGCCCCGCCATCCTTCGCGAGCAGGCCGTCGGCGCCCTGCAGCGCCGCAACTTTGCCGGCGCGGCCCAGGCCTTCGAAACGCTCCTCGCCGCGGACCCGCGCAACGTCGACGGCTGGCTGGGCATGGCCTTCGCTCGCAGCCAGCTCGGCGACGGCGACGGCGCGCTGCAGGCCGTTGACCAGGCGCTGGTCCTGGCACCGCACAACCTGCGCGCCCTCCTCTTTCGCGGCGATCACCTGATGCAGCTCGGCCAATCGCGCCGGGCCCTGGCGTCCTACCGCGGCGCCCTGAAGCTCGCCGAGCGCCAGGCCCAGCAGCTGCCGGGGGATGTCATGGACGGCCTGCGCCGCGCGCAGCAGGCCGTCAATCAGCTCGGCGAGAGCTACACCCGCTATCTGCGCGAGCGCCTCGATGCGGACGGTTACCGGCCCGGACAGGCGCGCCGCTTCGACGAGGCCCTGGCCATCGCCTTCGGCGACCAGCAGCCTGCGCTGCAGCAGCCCACGCGCTTTTACTTTCCGGGACTGGCGTCGCGACCGTTTTTTGAACGCGATGAGTTTGCCTGGGCCGGCGAGCTGGAAGCGCAAACCGCCGCGATCCGCAGCGAAGCACTGGCGCTGGAGCCCGAGGCCGACACTCACTACGAAGCCTACGTGCAGCGCAGCCCGGACAAGGTGGCGCTGAACGACACGACCAATCTGGACAGCAAAGACTGGGGCGCCTTCTACCTGGAAGACCGCGGCACCGTGATCGCCGGAAACGCCGCCCAGTGCCCCCGAACGATCCAGGCGCTGGCCTCCGTCCCGCTGTGCCGCGTGAAGGGCAATATGCCCCACGTGCTGTTTTCCCGGCTGGCGCCGAAAACACAAATCCCTGCACACCACGGGCTGATCAACACCCGCCTGATCTGCCACCTGCCGCTGATCGTGCCGGAACACTGCGGCGCGCTGCGCTGCGGCAATGAGTCCCGGCCCTGGCAGGAAGGCGAGCTGCTGATCTTTGACGACAGCATCGAGCACAGCGCCGCCAACAACAGCGATGCCGCGCGCACGGTGCTGATCTTCGATATCTGGCGGCCTGAGCTGGGCGCCGAGGAACGCCATTGGATCAGCCGTATGCTGGTCGCTGTGCTGTCCTTCGAAGAAGGCGCGAGCTAGCGTTCTAAAGATCTTGCGGGCGGTGCCAGATACAGCCCCAGGCGCCCGGGGTCTGGGTTGCGCCCATGCGCAGCGTCTGCCGCGCCTGCGGCACGAGTCCCAGCTGCGCCAGGGCCCCGTCAATCTGGTCGAGCTGCGCGGCGGAGAGCGCCGCGGAATTCATGGACGCCATGCGGGCTTCGTAAGCATCGAGCTCGTGCCCCATCCGCTCAAACCAGGTCATGACCGACGCTTCATCGTGGGTCTTTAGCCGCGGGTACATGTAGGCGATGTCTCGATAGATTTGCCGCAACAGATCGGCGCTGCTGTCCGTGCCCAGCGCAGCAATCAGCTGCTCGGTTCCCCGAACAGCTGGCGCAAACGCCCGCTCTGCAGCCTGAAACTCAGGCACGCTGCCGCGACCGGCATTCAGCGCGAACCGGGCCGCGAAAGCCTTCCTGCCGAGGGACAAGAGTTCAAGATCGCCCAAGGATCGGGCCGCGGCGCGATTGGCCGCACATTCCGTGGCGATGGCACCGCCTGCCAGATGCACAACTGCGGCGAAGATACCGTTGGGCGCAACGAGCCCTGCGGCCGCCGGGAAAGCTGCCGCCCCGGCGTACTCGATGCCGAACTGGCTCAGGACCCAATCAAAGCTGTGATCCGCCAGCGGCAAGCGAGCGCCGTCGGCACACACCACGGCGGCCTTCGGATAGCGTGCCAGCAACTGCACGCCGGCGCTCTGAGAAGCGTCAAGGGCCAGGCTCCAGCAGCCCGGGTATTGGCGCAGCACCCTGCCGAGCACGGCGCCGTTGCCCGCCGCCAGGTCGGCTACCCTGCCCGGCGCTCGCCGGGAATCGAACAGCGCCGACCAGAACGCGTCGAGCGCCGCGTCCTGGGCCCCGCCCTCCCGGTGCGCCGCGTTCTCTCGCGTGCCGGACCAGTAGCGGTCCCAGGCCCCGCTCACGCTGCGCGCCGCTCGCTCAGAGCAGGTCGCCGCCGGCGGCAGCGGCCGTCGTGCCATCGGCCTCAAAGGCCTTGATGACGTTTCGGCCCACGCGCCAGCGATGCACCTCGTCCGGGCCGTCGACCAGACGCTGGCTGCGAATGCTCGTGTACCACCGCGCCAGCGGCGTGTCATGACTGTACCCGAGCGCGCCGTGCAGCTGCAGTGCTGTATCGACGACCTTGTGCACCATGTGGGCCAGGAACACCTTGGCGATGCCGTTCTCCTGACGCATGTCCATGCCCTTCTCTGCCTTATAGGCGATGTGCAGCAGCATCAGGCGAGCCATGTAGAGCTCACTGGCGCAGTCCGCCAGCATCCACAGCACGCCCTGGCGATCTGCGAGGCGCTTGCCGAAGGTTTCGCGGCCGGTCACGTGCTTCGCCGCCAGATCGAGCGCCCGCTGCGCCATGGCGACGTTGTGCATACCGTGACGCAAGCGGCCATAGGCCAGCCGGTGCTGCCCCATGGCAAAGCCTTTGCCCTGGCCGCCCAGCAGGTTGTCCCGCGGGACGACCAGGTTGTCGATCTTGATCTCGGAGTGCGTTGCCCCCAGCTTCTCGCCGATTTCTGTGTGGGGCGACATAGTCTCGATATCGCGCAGGATTTCGTAACCGGGATTGGGCAGCTCAACGATGAAGGTACTGTAGCGTTCGTGCCGCGGCGCGTCCGGGTCCGTCATCGCCATGACGACAGCGATGTCGGCCACGCTGGCGGAAGAGCTGAACCACTTCTCGCCGTTCAGCACCCAGTTGTCGCCGTCCAACACGGCACGCGTCTGCATGCCGGTCGCATCGGCGCCCGCGGCTTTTTCCGTCATGGAGTAACAGATGCGCTTCTGGCCTTCGAGCAGCGGCTTCAGAAACTTTTCTTTCTGGTAGTCCGTGCCATGCTCCAGCAGCGTCAGCATGGTGGCATCGTCCGGGCCCTGAGTGTTCAGGGACAAGGCGCCCAGATAGCTTTCGCCCAGCTCCATCTGTACCAGCGCATTCGCCAGCGGCTTGAGCCCCATGCCGCCATAGGCCTCTGGAATGAAGGGGCACCAGAGGCCCTGGGCCCTGGCCTTGCCGCGAAGCTCGGCGAGCACTTCTTCGTAGGGCCTGTGCTCAAGCTCGGCTTCCGCCGGAATGCAGTGATCCTGGACGAAACCGCGCACCTTGGCGCGAATTGCTTTGGTGTCTTCCGGTATCTCGAAATCAATCATCGCTTTCCCCTCGGTCTAGTCTTTCGGCCAATCGTTATCGTACACCGCCCACGCGGCTGTCCCACCGGTGTGCAGCAAAATCACATCCTGCTCCCCGGCCAGTCGCCCGAGCGCGATGTGGTCAAGCAGCGCGTGCAGCGCCTTGCCGGCATACACGGGGTCAAACAGCACCCCCTCGAGCCGTGCGCACAACTCGATCGCTTCGCGCTGGGCCGCTGTGGGCAGCCCGTAGCCCGGGCCGAGGTAGCCGGACACGACCTCGATCTCCGGCAGCTGCGGCAAAGGTCCAAAGGCTTCTATCTGGCGTTGCAGCAGCGTTCGCACCCGGGCTCGCAGGGTCTCCGGGTCCGGGTGGTAGACATTGACCCCACGGACCCCCAGCGCTGCGCCCTCGGCCGCCAACCCGTAGCAGAGCCCCGCCTGGGTGCCTGCACTGGCACTGGCGTGATAGGCCCAGCGCGGCTGCAGGCCGTGCTCATCGCACTGCGCCAGCAGCTCGGTGGCCGCCACGGCGTACCCCGCCGCACCAAGCGCGCTGGAGCCGCCGGCGGGAATCTCGTACACCGTTTCCGGCCCGCCCAGCTTCGCCATCAGGTCCCCGTAGGCCGCTTTCGCGTCGTCCATCTCGACCATGGTCACCGTCGCGCCATATAGCTCGTCGAGCAACCGGTTGCCCCCACGCTCATAGCCCGGATGAGTCCATGAAACCCTGCGGGTCAGCAGCAGGTGACAATCGAGCCCCAGGCTGGCACAGGCCGCTGCGGTCTGCCGGGCGTGATTCGACTGCACCGCGCCGAAGGTCAGAACACTGCGATAGCCACGCGCGACGGCATCGCCGAGCAGAAACTCGAGCTTGCGGACCTTGTTGCCGCCGAGCGCGAAGCCGGTCAGATCATCGCGTTTGAGCCAGATGCGCGGCCCGCCCAGTTCTTCGCTCAGCCGGTCCAGGGGCGTCAGCGGCGTTGGCGCCTGCGCCAGGATCTGCCGGGGCAACGCCGCAAGCGCCTTTCGAGGCCGCGCTGCCTGCGCACCGGGCTCAGTGGTCAAGAGCGGCCCGGCGCAGGCGGCGCATCCCGTGCAGCCAGCGATCGACGTCTTCGCCTTTGCGGCGCACGTACTCGCCGACTTCGGGATGCGGCAGCACGTGAAAGCGCTCCTCCCGCAACGCCTCGACAACGGTCTGCGCAAGCTGCTCGGGCTCGATAATGCCGTCGGTCTGGCCATCGCCCAGGCTGCGGGGCGCCATCGCCGTGTTGACGCCCTGGGGACAGAGCACCGAAACGCCGATGCCCTCGTCGCCATGGGTAATGGCCAGGAACTCGGCCAGCTTCACGGCGGCCGCCTTGGTAACGGTGTACGGCCCGGAGCCGATGGCCGCCAGCAGCCCGGCCGCGGACGCGGTATTCAACAGGTAGCCCTCGCCGCGATTCAACATATCCGGCAGAACAGCCCGGGCCGCGTACAGATGCGCCATCACATGCAGCTCCCACTGCTGCTGCCAACTCTCGTTCGGCGCATCGGCCAGCACGCCTTCAGCGCCGGCGCCCGCATTCGAGCAAAACAGATCAACCTGGCCGTACTTGGCTTTCGCAGCATCAACAAGCGCCCCAACGGCCGCTTCGTCGGTCACGTTGCAGGCCATCGCGTCGCAGCCCAGGGCCTGCGCTGCCGCCGTGGTCGCCGCGAGATCCAGATCTGCGAGCATGACCCCCCGGGCACCTTCCGCCAGAAACGCCGCTGCCATAGCCTTGCCGATACCGCCACTGCCGCCGGTAATGACGATGGCCTTGCCCTTTAGTTCCATGCACCCTTCTCCTGTTGGTGATTCAGCCAGTGACCGATCGCTTCCTCGAGCATCGGCAGGGTCAGCTCGCCATAGCGCAACACCTCCCGGTGAAAATCGCGAAGCTCAAAGCGCTCCCGCAGCTGCTGCTGCGCCCTGCGGCGCTGGTCCTTGATGGTCAGCATGCCGAGCATGTAGCTGTTCGCCTGCCCAGGCCAGGAGATATAGCGGTTGACGTCGTTCTGGATGTCCGTTTCGCCCCAGCCGGTGTTGGCGAGCATGTAGTCCACCGCCTGCTGCCGGCTCCAGCCGCGCGTGTGCAGTCCCGTATCGACCACCAGCCGCGCCGCCCGCGCCCCCTGATCCGAGAGCAGGCCCATGGTATCCACGCCGTCTGCGTACAGGCCCAGCTCCTGGGCCACGCGCTCCGCGTAGAGCGCCCAGCCTTCGGAAAACCCGGCGTTGCCCAGGTACCGAGCCAGCGGGTGGACCGCGTCGCCCAGCTCGACGCTGAGCGCGCCCTGCAGGTGATGGCCTGGATAGGTTTCGTGGTACAGCGTGGACAGCTGCGTGGCTCTGGGCCGGGTCGTGGGGTCCCGCACCGCAATGTAATAGATACCGGGCCGGGAGCCGTCCTCTGAAGACGCGTGGTACTCGCCAACGCCACTCGCGGCGAAGGGCGGGTACGGCTTGATCAGCACGTCGGCGCGGGGCAGATCATGAAAAGCCCGAGGCATCGCGGCCTTCGCGGCAGCGAGGGCGTTCCGGGAATAGGCCAGCACAGCGGCTTCGCTGGGGAACGTCAGGTCCGGGTCCTGGCCCAGGGCTCGCAGGAACGGTGCCAGCGTGCGCTCCGGAAACTCCGCAGCCACCACCGCCTGCATCTCCTGGCGAATCGCAGCCACCTGCGCCAGACCCAGCGCATGGACACGGTCCGGCTCTGGCGACACCGTCGAGAACGATCGAATCACGGCGCGGTAGCAGGCCATGCCGTCTGGATGCGCGATGACGGCCAGCGATTCCCGGGCTGTGGGCAGGTACTCGTTCTGCATGAAGCGCGCATAGCGCGTCACGGCCGGTTCGATGCGCTCGTCCAGCAGCGCGCCAGCGCTGGCTGCGAACGCCGGGTCTTTGGCCCTGGCCACCATGGCCCGCAGGGGCGAGGCGGCGGTCAGGAGCGCGCGAACCTGATCGGGCACGGCGGCGACGGTAACCCGGGGCGAGCTGTAACCGAGCGCCAGCCCCCGACGCAGGTTCTCAACCTCCGTGTCGATATAGCGCTCCAGCGCGGCCAGGCGCGCCAGCGCCCAGCGCCGCTCCTCGGCGGTGTCCAGAGGCTGGGTATCAAACAGAAAAGGCAGGCTGGTATGCCAGCCTGTCGTGGTGCTCGCCTCCCAAAGCGGCTTGCGACAAATCCGCTCGCCCCGCGCAGCCTCAAGGTGTTCGAGGAGCACGCCTCGCGTCAACCAGTCCCGGCTGCCCACCGGCGGTTTTGGCAGCGACCGCAAACGGCCCAGCCATTCATCCTCCCGGGCTTGCCAGCGCGCCAACGCCGCCTCGCTGTTATCGAACAGCAGGTCGTAACGCGCGCCGGGCAGGCTCAGGCGGGTTCCGATTTCCGGATGGCGCTCCAGCAGGGCGCGCAGAAAGCTGTCCGCCAGCTGCTCGATCGCCGACGCTGCAGCGGTCGTGGCCGACAGGTCCTGCGCCCCTGCGGGGCGCTCCGGCTGGGCCGGCGCCTGGCCGGTGCAGCCGGCAAACAGGAGGGCGAGAAATAGCAGTGCCCGCATGAGGAAACTCCGAAAGAACGGCGGTCATTGTAGCGAGGCGCTTGCCCCTTTCGATAGACTGCGGGATCTTCCCAGCAGCCTTGGAGCATCATGAGCGCATCAGACACCAGAACCGGTCAATGCCTGTGCGGAGACGTCCGCTATGAGCTGACAGCGCCCCTGGCTATGGCCGGAGTCTGCCACTGCCGCAATTGCCAACGACAAGCCGGCTCTGCGTTTTCGACGCTGGTCGGCGTGCCAAAGCCAGGCTTCGCCATCACCCGCGGCACTCCGAAGCAGTATCTGGACGGCGACACCACGAGCGGCACGCCGGTCGAGCGCTACTTCTGCGGCGACTGCGGCTCCCCCATCTACTCCGCAGTGCCGGCCCAGCCGGACATGGTGTTCGTAAAATCCGGCACCCTGGACGACACCAGCGACTTCGCGCCGCAGCTCCACTTCTGGTGCAGCACCAAGCAACCCTGGGTCAAGCTGGAAGAAGGCATTCCGACGCTGGACCAGCAAGGCTAGAGGCCGGCGGGGGCGCCGGTGGTCTAGTCCAGGCTGACCAGCGCTTCTCGAGGTCCGCGCCGCAGCAGGCGTTGCCAGCGATCTCGGACCTTGGCCTTCAGGAAGGCCACCGTGAAGCGCCCGAAGCGCAGCAGGTGCGCGGGATGTTTCAGGGTCATGAGGACGTAGTTCTTGCCGACGCGATGCTGTCGGTAAAAGCCCGTCAGAATCTGCCGGTAGCTTTCGTCGAGCCGTTCCTGGGTCAGGCCCTCGGTGGTCCAGACGAAATTCATGCCGTTCATCTTTTGCCAGTGGTCGTCGCGGATGTTCGTGCCGTACAGGTCCCGGTAGATGGGCGACCCCGGATACGGCGTAAACTTCGTGAGGTTCATAATGGTCAGCGGAATGCGCTTCACGAAGGCCTTGGTCTGCGCCATGGTCTCTTCCGTCTCGCCTGGATAGCCCAGCATGAACAGCCCCTTACTGCGGATTCCGGCGTCGTGGGTCCACTCGATGGCCTGCACCGACTTTTCCAGGGACGCAGACTTGTCCATCTTCTGCAGCAGCTCGTTAGACCCGGACTCCAGGCCAAAGCTCATTTCCCAGCAGCCGGCCTCGCGCATCAGGCCCAGCATTTCCGGGTGAATCACGTCGACCCGGGACGCGCAGCTCCAGGTCATCTTCAGTTTGTTTTCCAGGATCAGCTCGCACAGTGCCCGGGTGCGCTTCTTGCTGGCCGTAAACAGATCATCGACGAAGAGCACGTGCTGGATACCCCAGCGTTCATGCAGATGCCGCATCATCTCGAACACCCGCTGCGGGCTGTAGGCGCGCACGCTGGCCCCGAAGGTCGAGGTGTCGCAAAACTTGCAGTGGAAGGGACAGCCCCGGGATGCGGCAATGGACGCCACCGGCCCCTTGGGAAAATCGTAGACCGCCGGCAGGTAGGCGTTCGGAAAATCCGGCAGCAGATCCCAGGCCGGAAACGGCAGGCGATCCAGGTCCTTGTTGATGGCGAGCTTGGGCGTGGTCAGGACTCGAGTGTTGATGGCGTTGGGGTCGCGGTAAATGAGCGACGGCACATCGTCGATCGGCTTACCGGTGCGCCAGGCGTCGAGCAGCGATACCAGCACCTCTTCCCCTTCGCCGACCACCGCCACATCGAACTGCGGGAAGCGAGCGATGGTTTCCTCGCCCATGGAAGAAACGTGGGGCCCGCCGATGATGACTTTGGTGTGCGGGCTGGCGGCCTTGATCTTGGTCGCAATCTCGGACGCAACCCAGGTGCCGACCGTGAACAGCGTGATGCCGATGTACGCGGGACGTTCCGCAAGGGCCTGGGCAACCACCATGTCCGGCGACAGATCGAACAGATCACTTTCGATGATCGATGGCACATAGCCTTCTTCGCGCACCGCAGCTGCCAGATGCAGGAGCCCAAGGGACGGCGAGCGGTTTGTAATGTGTCGGACAAACTCGTAGCCCTTGGCAATGCGCTCGTAAGGGGGAGTCACGAACACGATCCGGCGCTCGTCCAGTTGGGCGGCCTCGATGGGGGTCAAGCTGGCGATCCTCGCTGTGCGTGGCCATAGTGTATCCAGCTGGTCTTGACCCCGGAAGCCCCCTACACTCGAGGGGGTATCAAAACACAACGTCTGATTGCCATATGACTACCCGGATCCTCCCGACCACCCCGCCTGCTTGCTCTGCGGCATTCAAGATCGCCACTGCTGCCGCGCTCGGCCTGTTACTCGCCAGCGGCTGCAGCATGCAGTACACCGGCAACAGCGCCGGCGCAGATCGTCAGGTGTACGCGAACGTCGACGAAGACGGCGAAGATCTCGGATTAGAATGCCGCCGGGAGCCGGTGCTGGGAACACGTATGACAAAGAAAGTCTGCTCAACCCGCGAGCAGCGCGAGGCCCGCACAGAGGCGTCCAGGGCTGGCTTTGAGGATACCGTCCGCCGAGCCAACTTCCCGAGCTCAACTCAGTGAGACCATCATGATTTCAAGCAAACGTCGAATCGCCGTCGGGGCCGTCATTTTGCTGGCAAACAGCGCCTGCACGCCGTTGCTGCCCCACTCCCAGGAAAAAGAAGAGCCCTTAACGCTGCACGAGCTGGCCCTCAGCGCGATGACGGCGGAGGACCTGGGTATTCGCTGCAAGAAACGCCAGCCCGTAGGCTCGCGCATCGAGAAAACGATCTGCACCACCGCTGAGCAACGCATGGCGCAGCAGATCGAAGGCCGTCGTGTGGTCGACCCTCACTACGGCAATTAGCCAGCGGTCGACAGCACCATCTGCACGAACGTCACCATGCCAACGACGAACAGCACGGTGAACACAATGCCCAGCACGATAAAGTGGGACGCCTTGCCTCGACTGAAATCGCGCTTGCGATTCGCCGAGGACTGAACCCCCAGCCCGGCCGCAAGACCGCTGACAATCATCTGCATGAGAGTCAAAGACTCTTGCTCGCCTGCGCCGTCGTCCAGGTCCCGCTTCTCCGATTCAGTTTTTTCTAAACTCTCAGTCATTTCAGGCTCCGGCGGTGCTGCTGCACCTCTGCCATCAGGGCAAACAGGTCCGCCGTCGGCGTGGCCTGCCGGCGTCCGGAAAACTCGCGATACAGGGTGTCGACATTGATCGCGATTCGCTCCGCATCAATCCACGCGTCGTAGTCGCCCAGGGGGATGTCGAGGGCGGCGTCACGCACGCTCAGCCCCGCGTCGTACCGGAGCCGCGCTTCCTTCGCCACGAACGCCAGATAGCCGCGCATGCGGCGTACCCCATCGCAATCCGTGAGGGGGCCGTGCCCCGGCACGATCACCTCGGGCGCCATGGCGATGATGCGGTCGCAGGCGGCGATCCAGTTGGACACCGGGCCCGCCCACATCAGCGGGGTGCCCTCAATGAACAGGATGTCGCCCGTAAACACCGTGCCGGCATCCGGCAGGTGAACGAGCACGTCGCCACCGGTGTGGGCAGGGCCGACCTCGATCAGATCGACGGCGCGATCACCAACGGTCAGGGACAGGTGGCCGTCAAAGGTGCGGGTGGGCAGCTTCTCTGCCACGTCGGTAAAATCAAATGCCCCAAAGCACGCCTGCAGGTACTCGCCGGTAAGCCCCATATCCGGAGCCGCCGCCATAAACCCCTGCATCATTGCCGGCGTAAAGGCCTCCATCTCCCGGGCGCTGGCGCTGGATGCGATGACCTCAGCTTTCGTGCACAGGCCGTTGCCGTGCGTGTGATCGCCGTTGGCATGGGTATTGACCACCGTGTCGATCTGATCTGCCTGTACCCCGGCAGCATCCGCCATGGCGCTCAGCATCTCCCGGGTCAGCCGGGCGTCGAACAGCGTGTCGACCAGCAGCGACTCGTCGCCGTCGACGATCAGGCCAGCATTGGACCAGCCCCAGCCGCCATCGGGCTGCAGCCAGGCATACAGTCCGGCACCGGTTTCGACCAGTCCTTTGCGGTAGGAGGCGCTCACAGGAAGGAGCCCGCGAAAAAAAAGCAGCCGGACCGGATCCGGGCGGCGCTAGGGGAGCGCGCAGCAGCGCTGGCAAGGCCAGGCGTGCGCGCCGGAATCAGACGAGGATCGAGACAGCGAAGAAGGCGACAACGGCCGCTACGCTGGCAACGCTCAGTCCGTCGAGTTGCAGATTTCGAATACTCATGGGCGCACCGTACCGGTCGCGTCCGACGAACAGAAATACTGAGTGGCTCTATGGATATGCGACGGTGTATACCCGCCAGCGTTAGGTACATTGCTTGACAGCCATGAGCGTTGTGGGCAGTACGATGAGCCACAGGCCAACCCCAAGCCAGACGGCGCGGCCGTTCACGGCGGCCAGTGCGCTGCGCTGAATCTCCAGGCCGATCAGGAACAGCGCGCCGATCAGCATGACCTTGCTCACTTCCTTGATAAAACCGGTGATCGAGGCTTCAAGCCCCAGCAGGCTGCCCAGCACCGATGCCGCGATAAACAGGAGCACAAAACCGGGAATCCGCAGCTTCGCTTCCTGCCGCTGCATGATCAGCCCGGCCACCAGCATCAGGGGAATGAGCCAGAGCGTGCGGGCCAGCTTGATGGTCGTGGCGATCTCCAGGGCTTCCTCGCCATAGATGGCCGCCGTGCCGATGACCGACGAGGTGTCGTGAATGGCCAGGGCCACCCAGAGGCCAAACTGGTGCTGCGACAGCTCAAGCCACTCGCCGATCGGCGGCAGGGCCAGGATCGCGAGGGCATTCAGCAAGAACACGATGGCGAGACAAACCGCGACCGACTCCGGTCGGGCCCGGAGCACCGGCGCCAGGGTGGCGATGGCCGTACCGCCGCAGATGGCAGTGCCAGAGGCCAGCAGGCGGGTTTGATCCGTGTCGGCCCGCAAGAGGCGCCCGAGCGCCAGCCCAAGGGCCAGGGCCCCACCGACGTACAGCACGATCAGGCCCGCGTAGTCCTGACTGACCGACCACAGGGTGCGTGCGCTCAGGGTCAGACCGAGCAGCACGATGGCGCCCTGCAACAGAAACTTGCCACCGCTTTTAACCTGCGCGGGCAGCGCAGGCTGGAAAGCCAGATTCAGGCCCATACCCAGCAGCAGCGCCAGAGCCGGATGGCCAATGGCGACGCTGAGCGCGAGGCCCCCGATCACGATAGCCAGGGGCAGGAGGTTGGCGGTGCGGGAGGTCGACAGCACGATCCAGGCTCATTATCAATTCAGGGCATAAGTATATATCCGAAAGGCCCGACGCGGCCCGAACCCGGCGAGGAAATTGTGAGCAACCTGCAGCGTCCAGCCGTTGCGCCCGGGCACCGATTCCCTACACTGCCGGCGACACACTGCAGACAGGACTCCCATGGCCATCGAAGAAGGCAAAGCAGCCCCCGCGTTCACCCTGAAAGACGCAAACGGCGAAAAAGTCGCTCTGAAAGACCTCAAGGGCCAATACGTGGTCGTTTACTTCTACCCCAAGGACGACACCCCCGGGTGCACCAAAGAGGCTTGCGGGTTCCGCGATGACTGGGCGCAGATTCAGAAGCTCGGCGCGACGGTGCTGGGGATCTCTCCCGATGACGAAGCGTCGCACCAGAAGTTCATCGACAAGTTTGATCTGCCCTTTCCCCTGCTCTGTGATCCCAGCAAAAAGGTCATGGAAAAGTACGGCGCCTGGGGCGAGAAAAACATGTACGGCAAAAAGACCGTCGGCGTCATTCGCTCCACCACCATCGTCGGCCCCGACGGCAAGGTCGCCAAACACTGGCGTCGAGTTCCCAAAGCCGCCGACCATCCGCGCAAGGTGCTGGAGTTTCTGCAGGAGGCCCAGGCTTGAGCAAGCTTGCCGAGGTAGCGCCGGCGTTCGTTGCCATGGCGCACCAGATCGTCTGGTGCACGGCCGCGACCGTCGACGCCCGGCAGCGTCCCCGCTCGCGCGTGCTGCACCCGATCTGGGAGTGGGACGGGGAAAACCTCGTAGGCTGGATCGCCACGGCGCGCACCCCGACCAAAGCCGCCCATCTGGACGCCAGCCCTCACGTTTCCTGCAACTACTGGACGCCGGCGCAGGACACCTGCGTGGCGGAATGCGCCGCTGAGTGGGTCACGGACAAAGCCAGCAAGCACCGGATCTGGGATCTGTTCGTAAACGGTCCGGCTCCGGTCGGTTACGACCCGGCCATGATCCCCGGCTGGGAGAACGCTGACTCTCCGGGCTTTGACCCGCTGAAACTGACGCCCTGGCGACTACGCGTCATGCCTGGCAGTTCGCTCATGGACGGCAGCTACGCGGCCAGCAGCTGGCAGGCTGACGCGTAGGCACCCGGCCGAGGGCGCCATGGGGCCCTACCAGGTATCCACGAACGCGTACTTCTTGCCCGCCCGGGCGGGCGGCGCCGGCACGCGTTCCAGGCCCGCGACCAGCCAGGCACGGGTTTCGGCAGGATCGATGACGTCATCGACGCCACCACCGGCGGCCGCGTTAACCGCCTTGGAACTATCGTAGGCTCGCGCGACCCGGGCATCAAAATCCGCCCGGCGGGCTTCGGCATCTTCGATCGCCGCCAGTTCGCGGCGGTAACCCAGCTTGACCGAGCCTTCGATGTTCATGCCCGCAAACTCTGCCGTGGGCCAGGCAATGGTGAAGAACCCCACCTGCGCGCTGCCCCCACACATCGCCTGTACGCCCAGACCGTAGGCCTTGCGCACAATCACACCGAACAGCGGCGTACTCAGGTTGGCGCCCACGTTGAACATGCGCGTGCAGTGCCGCACCAGCGCCGTCGCTTCTACATCCGGTCCAACCATCATGCCCGGGCAGTCCATCAGGCTGAGTACGGGAATATCAAAGGCGTCGCACAGCTGCAGGAACCGGGCCCCCTTGTCTGCTCCCGGGGAGTCGATGGCGCCCGCCAGATGATGCGGGTTGTTCGCAATGACGCCCACCGGCCGGCCCTCAACGCGAATGAACGCCGTGATCACGCCGACCCCGAACTCACGGCGCAGCTCGAGCACTGAATCGCGATCTGCCAGGGTGTCAATGACCGCCCGCATGTCGTACAGCCGCAGCCGATTCTCCGGCACCACGTGCCTCAGAGCGCGCTGATCCGCGGCTTCCCAGTGCTGGGTGCGGCCCTGGAAATAGCCCAGATACTGCCGGGCAACACGTACGGCTTCGGCCTCGTCCTCCACCAGGATATCGACGACGCCGTTGGGCACCTGGAAGCTCATGGGGCCCACCTCCTCCGGCCGGTAGACTCCGAGCCCGCCTCCTTCGATCATTGCCGGCCCGCCCATACCGAGCGTGGAGCCCTTTGTTGCAATGATGACATCCGAGCAGGCGACCAAGGCCGTGTTGCCGGCAAAGCAGCGACCGTTCACCACCGCAATGAGCGGCACCAGGCCAGACAGCTGCGCGTACTGCGTAAAAGTGTCTGTATCGAAGGCAACAGCAGGCCCGGTGCTGTCGTCGCCGGGGCGCCCGCCGCCGCCTTCGCCGAACAGGACCAGCGGCAGGCGAAACCGATGTGCAAGCTCGAACAGGCGGTCCTGCTTGTAGTGGTTGCGTGCGCCCTGGGTCCCGGCCAGCACCGTGTAGTCGTAGTGCACGACCATGGCCCGCGCGGCCTCGGCGCCAAATTGATCCGCGTTAATGGTGCCCGTTCCGGCAACGAGGCCGTCCGCGGGGGTGCTGGCCCGCAGCTCTTGCGCGCTGCGGCGGCGATGTTGACGCGCAACGATCAGCGGCCAGTACTCACGAAAGGAGTCGGGGTCCAGCAGCTGGTCGATGTTCTCCCGCGGCATCCGGTAGCCCAGAGCATGCCGCTTGGCCACCGCGTCGGGCCGCGCCGCGTCCAGGGTCAGTGCGTGCCGGTCCAGGTTCTCCTGCAGGTCCGGACGCACATGATCCGGATCAATCACCGTATCCTGCGCGGCCGCTGTATCCAACCCGGCGCCAGGCTCGACAAAAACCAGCGGGTAGCCTTCCCGCACCACGTCTCCCGGCGCCATCGTCAGGGCGCGCACAATCCCTGCATGAGGCGCCGCAATCACATGCTCCATCTTCATGGCTTCGACAATCGCAAGCGTCTGCCCTGCCTGCACCGCGCTGCCGATCTCTACCTCGAGCGCGACCAGGGTTCCCTGAATCGGGCTGGCCACGCCGCCGCTGCCTTCCGGGGCCGATGGCGTTGGCAATGCTGCTGACTGCGGCGCCGCCGGGCCGGCGCTGCCGTGCTCGAACAGTGCCAGGGGGTCGACGCTGTCAATCCGCGCCCCCGCATGCCCGGACCCTTCGCCTGGGACCAGGGCCGGCTCGGCGGACAAAGGCGCATCCTCGACGGCGCCCGCCACCAGCCCCGCCGCCTGCTCGTCAAACCAGGTGGTGTGCACGCGAGCGGCCGCGAAGTCTGCACTGCCGAGCACCTGTCGCAGCAAGGCCTTGTTGGTCGCCACGCCTTCGATGCGAAATTCTCGCAGCGCTCGCTGTGCACGGCGAACCGCATGCGCGAAATCGTTGCCGGGGCTGTGAACAACCACCTTGGCCAGCAGTGCGTCATAGCGCGTGCTGGTGACATAGCCGGCATACCCGTAACCGTCAATGCGCACGCCGGGGCCGGTCGGCGGCTCGTAAGCCGTCAGCGTCCCGCTGGCGGGCAACACATCGCCGCTGGCGGCATAGCTTTCAAGGTTGATCCGGGCCTGGATCGCGTAGCCGCCGGGCGACTGACTGGGTATAGCCAGGGCATCCAGGGTCTCGCCGGCGGCAATGCGCAGCTGGGCCTGTACCAGATCAACGCCCGTAACCATCTCCGTCACGGTGTGCTCGACCTGCAGCCGGGCATTGGCCTCGATAAAGTAAAAACCCCCGGAATCCGGTTCGACGAGAAACTCGACCGTGCCGGCACCGACGTAGCCGGTGGCCTTGCCCAGGGCTAAAGCGGCTTCGTGCAAGCGCTGGCGCAGCGAATCGTCAATGCCCGGTGCCGGCGCAATCTCCAGAAGCTTCTGGTAGCGGCGCTGCACGCTGCAGTCCCGTTCCCCGAGCGCGACCACCGCAGCGCCATCGCCCAGCAGCTGCACTTCGATATGTCGCGCTGCAGCGAGATATTGCTCGACGTAAAGATCGGCGACCCCAAAAGCGGCCCGAGCTTCGGAAGCACAGCGCTCGAAGGCCGCGGCCACCGTTTCCGGCGTATCGACGCGCCGGCTGCCCCGCCCCCCACCGCCGGCAAGGGCTTTGATCATCATCGTGCCAGGCGCTGGCAGCTCAGCCATGAACTGCTCCGCCTGGGTCAGGGTCACTGCCCCGCCGCTGCCCGCGAGTAACGGCAAGCCTGCATCAGCGGCAGCCTGCCGCGCCCGCGCCTTGTCGCCGAACAGCTGCAGCTGCGCGACCGTTGGCCCCACAAAGGTCAGGCCGGCCTGCTCGCAGGCCAGCGCGAAGGCGGCCTGCTCGGACAGGAAGCCGTAGCCGGGATGCACCGCGTCGCAGCCGTGCGCCTCGGCGATGGCGACGAGGCTCTGCTGGTCCAGATAGGCCGCCGCGCCCTCGCCCGGCAACGGCACCGCCGTTTGCGCCAGCAGCACGTGAGCGCTGCGCGCGTCATCGCGGCTGTAGACGCACACCGCCCGCAATCCCAGATCCTCGACCGCACGAGCGATGCGCAGGGCAATCTCTCCGCGATTCGCAATGAGTACCGCTTTCACGCCGTTGCGCTCTCCTGTGCTTCGATCAGGCGCCAGCAGACGCCGCCCAATTCTACTTCCCCAGGTCTTTGAACCAGGCCCAGGGCCCGGGCTGCCTGCTCGATCGCCGCCCCGTCGCGAACGGCCAGATGCACGCCGCGCAGCCCGGGACCGCGATCGTCCATGAGCGGCACAAAATACAGTGCCGCGTTGTTCAGCAGCACGGTCCAGCGCGATCCGTCAAAGGCCGGGGGGACATCGAGCACTGCAGCCCAGCGCGCGGCCAGCGCCTCCGGATCCTGGCACTGCAGCTCGACGGCCAGCACGTCAATGACCCGTTCCTGGCGCACGCAATGCGCCCAGCCCAGGCCGCCGGCCGGGTGCCACTGGCCCTGGAAGTCACACCGATCATCGGACTCGATCTCCAGGAATGCCGCCTGCATGTCGCCCGGATGCAGCTGCGTCAGCCGCCAGGGTGCGCGATCCACTTCGAACGCGACCCGGATACCCAGGTCCCTTGCCCGCGCTCGAAACGCATCGTGGGTGGCCGGGCTGTCCGCTTGCGTGATAACCATGTAACCGCCATCACCCTGCCGGCGTTCCAGGTAACGGCCAGCCGCGGTGTTTGCCTGAACTGGCGCCACGACTTCCAGAAAATTGACCCCGACCGGCAACAGCGTGTTTTGCAGGCCGAACTGGGCGACGCCATCATCAACGTAACAGCGAGCCAATCCGAACACCTGCTCCAGCGCTGTCACCACCGGCTCGAGCTCGCTTGCGACCAGGCACAGCTGACGAAGTTGAATCGCCATGATCAGCGCGCCAGACACAGGCGGTGATGACGCCGCTCAAGGCGCACGGGCAGCCGCCAATCCAGCAGCTGCGCAGCGTCGCAGGCCGAAAGCCAGGCCGCAGCCCGGTCACGCGCCGGGCCGGTGAGCGCAGCCAGTGCGTCCAGCGCGGCCTGGAGCCGGTACAGCGAGAAGCTGCGCGCCATACCCTGGCCCGTACAGCCGCCAATGGTCAGCGGTGCCATGTCGAAGGCGCGCGGCAGCTCTGCGCCCGGCTCGGCGGTCGCGGCCCAGTGCTTGCAGCGATCAGCGGTCTCCTGCAGCAGGGACCAGTGATCGCGCAGGTGCGCTCGGACAATGGGCTGCAGGGAGTCTGGCACCTGGTCATCCGCGAGCAACGCCCCGAGCTGCCCGTTGCCGCCGTGCGTGCGCTCCGCCCAGTCTGCGACCCTGGGGGCGCGCTGCAGCATCAGGTCACCGGACGCGGGGTCTCGCAACAAGTGCGCGTAAAGCGGGCCCACCAGCGAGAAATCCGCGTAGCTGGCACGCTCGCCCAGCACAAAAGGGTGCTGCTCAAGGTGCGCGCTGAAGTCATCGAGAAACTGCAGATAGCTCGCCTCGATACCGGGAATGGTCTGCTCGTCGATGCCGAGCAACGGAACGGAGCCGCGAAAGCGCTTGCCGATCTTGGCGCCGAGGGCACTCTGCGCCTCCGGCGTTGCGTCCGGATCGCTGGCCCGCCCGAACTCGCGAAAGATCCAGGGTTCGTTGTAGTGCCAGCGATAGTGCATGGCGGGCAAGGTCAGCCACTCGTCTGCCAGCAACTGCAGCAGCAGGCTGACGACGCGCTGCAGGCCCGCCTCCGGCAACGCCCGCGGCCCATCGACCCGGGCCTCGACGGCAGCAATGATGTCTTCCGTGTCCTGCACCAGCTCACCACCTGGCAGGCCGAGCACCGGCACCACCTGCCAGCCGATGGCCGGCAGCAGCTGCTCGCGCATGACCTCCGCTGTCACGCGAGGCTGTTCGAAGGGCACGCCCCGCCAGCGCAGGTAGGCGCGCGCCTTGGCAGAAAAGTAGCTGGCGGCCGAACCGTAAAGAGCGTAAGTCATGCTTGGATCCGATAGTCGTCGATCTGAATTTCCTGCCCCTGATCTGCGTAGTCGCCAGCAGCGCGCTGCTCGCGGAACTCGCGCCAGACAATGGGGCGGTAGCGCGGCGACGCGCTCGTCGCGGCTGCCAGGGGCGCGTAGGCGTAGCTGTTTGCCGGGTTGAGAAAAAACGGCGCGCTCATGCGCACACCCGCCTCGCTGGCCCGCACCCGGTGCAGCGGCGCGCGGTAGCGGTCGTTGGACCAGACCTGGGCGATATCGCCCAGATTGACGACGACCGCCCCCGGCACCGCCGGCACCGGCACCCACTGGTCCTGATGCCAGACTTCAAGGCCCGGCTGATCGTCCTGCACGAGCACCGTCAACGCGCCGGAATCCGTGTGGTGATTGACGCCCAGGTAGCCTGACGCCGGCGTGTCGAGCTGCGCCGTTGCCGCTGGCTGCGCGCACAGGGGATAGTGATTGATTCGCAGAAAGCTCGTGTGAGCAGGCGCAAAGCCGTCTCGCAGCTCGCCGGACGCGCAGCCAAGGCTCGCCGCGACACCATCCAGCAACTGCAGGGCCAGCCGGTAGCAAGCGTCTGACAACGCTGTGATCGCGCCCTGAAAGCTGGCCGGGGCAGCCGGCCAGCGCGGTGCCCAGGCACCAACTTGCGGGCCGACGTCGTAGATCTCTTTCCAGTCCCGGGTGTTCTTGGTGAGCTCCGCATCGTAAAAGCCCCAGGGGTTATCGTCGCTGCGGCGGACCCGATTTTTCTGCGCCGTCGGCTGTGCAAAGAACGCCGCGGCCTGCGCAAAGCAGTGCTGGACCGTCGCCGGGTCCACGCCGTGCCCGCGCAGCAGAAAGACGCCCCACTCCTCGCACGCCCGGCTCAGCGACGCGATGCCCGGGCCCCGAGGGCGCAACGCATCCAGTTCCAGCACAGGTAAATCTGACAACAGCGGTAGCTCCCGATACAAGCGCACCACGATAGCGCCGCGGCTGATTTCGGGGAAGCGTTGCCCGCTATTCGGACACCGGCAGCGCCGGCGATGCCTTCACGCAGCTCAGGCTGAAGGCAGACTCCACCTGCGCAACGCCCGGGTACCGCAGGATCTGCTGCATGCACAGCTCGGCGAAGTGGTCGATATCCCGCGCGACCACCTTGACGATGAAATCGAAGGCGCCGCTCATCGCGTGGCACTCGACGATATGCGGTTCGGCACAGACGGCTTCGTGGAATTCGCTGTGATTGCCCTCCGGCTGACGCGCCATCCGCACATTCACATAGGCGGTCACCTTCAGGCCCAGCGCCCGCTGATCCAGCAACGCGACATAGCCCTGGATCGCGCCGCTGCCTTCCAGCTGTTTGACCCGCCGAAAGGTGGGGGACTCCGACAGGCCAACCCGAGCGGCCAGCTGCACATTCGGCGTGCGGGCGTTGTCCTGCAGCGCGGCCAGGAGCGCCGCATCGACCTTGTCCATCACAGAGGCCTTTTTCTCCCTTCTGGAATCCCATATTAGATGATTTAACCATTAAGAGTGAGATTTAGAGCGACTTAGCAAAATTTTGCCGACCAAATCCATCTAAAATACCTGCAGGTTTCAACAGAGCACCGCCATGAGCCACGACCGCGACAACCCCATGGGCCTGGACGGCTTCGAGTTCGTCGAGTTTTCCGCCCCGGAGCCGGGGCTGCTGGAGCCCCTGTTCGAACAGCTCGGCTTCGCGAAGGTGGCCCGGCATCGCTCCAAAAACGCACAGCTGTGGCGCCAGGGCGGTATCAACTTCATCGTCAACTACGAGGCCCGCAGCCCGGCCGCCTACCATGCCGAGGAGCACGGGCCCTGTGCCTGCGGCCTCGCCTTTCGCGTCCAGGACGCGCAGCAGGCTTACCAGCGCGCCCTCGACCTCGGTGCCCAGCCCGTTGACGTGCCCACGGGCCCCATGGAATTGCGTCTGCCCGCGATCCGCGGCATCGGCGGCGCGCCGCTCTACCTGATCGACCGCTACGAGACCGGCCGCAGCATCTACGACATCGACTTCGTGTTCT
>CAZXIJ010000016.1:0-1441 GCA_964640725.1 uncultured Pseudomonadales bacterium
TGGTTGGCGAACGCAAACCACCAGACCAGAAACGCACCGCCAGCCACCCAGGCGTACCAGGCGAACACGTAAAAGCGCTGCGAGCGCAGCAGCCAGATAAAGGCCACCAGCGCCAGCAGGCCGCTGATCAGCGCGGCCGTGCCCCCGGCCAGAATGTTCGCCACCATGTCCGGCGGGGCACTGGACAGCTCGGGCAGCATCAGAATGGCGGCACCGGCCATGGCAATGACGCCCATGAGGAACGAAAACTCTGCCGCGGCGAGGGGGCTCATGCCCAGCGCCATCGCGACCGCCAGGGTCGTGCCGCTGCGGGTGATTCCGGGCAGAATCGCAAACGCCTGGGCGCAGCCGATCAGCAGCGCATCGCGCCAGCTCGGCTCCTCGGCTGTTCCGCGGGTGATGGTGTAGCGCGTGCTCCAGACGATCGCGCCGGTCACCAGCAGCAGCACGCCGGCAACGGCCGGGGTCGCAAACTGGGCTTCGATGAAGTCCCGGGCTGCGAGCGCGACGACAATCGCCGGCACCGTGGCCAGCGCCAGCTTGCCGATATAGCGCCAGGCGTCTGCGGCGCCCTTCAGCGCGCCCATCGCAAGGGCAAACACCCGGCGAAAATAGAACAGCACGATCGCGATCAACGTCGCCAGGTGCAGGGCGACCTCGAACAGGATCCCCCCTTCCGGCGTGGTGCCCAGCAACGCCTGGGTCATGACCAGATGACCGGAACTGGAGACCGGCAGGAACTCCGTGAGCCCCTGAACGATTCCCAAAATGATGGCGTCGAGCATATCCATGGGGGCGCAGTCTAACGGTAGACTGGGCACGGCGCAGCGAAACAGGTACCACCATGCCCTTCACCACTGAGGCTGCCGTTCTGACAGCCAACAGCGGTAGCCGCTGCGAGCTGCAGCCGCTGATCGTGCCCGACCCTGGCCCCCAGGAAATGATCGTCGAGCTCCGGGCCTGTGGCATCTGTCACACTGATCTTGGCTTTGCAGCCCATGTCACTCGTCCAGCGGTCCTCGGCCACGAAGGTGCCGGCGTCGTGTCCCAGGTTGGCGAGCGGGTCACCCGCTTTGCCCCCGGCGATCGCGTTGTCCTGACGTTCTCAGCCTGTGAACAGTGTCCCACTTGCACGAGCGGCCATCCGGCGTACTGCATGACGCACGCCAGCCGCAACTTCGACGGGGTCCGCCCGGGCGGCCAGCCGGGACTGACGGATGCAGCCGGCAGCCCGGTCTACAGCGCGTTCTTCGAGCAGTCCAGCTTCGCCCGCCACGCCCTCGTGCAGCAGGACAACGCGGTACCTGTTCCCGATCACGTGAGTTTTGCCGAGGCAGCGCCCCTGGGCTGCGGAATCCAGACCGGGGCCGGTGCCGTCCTGCGCAGCTTTGACGCTCAAGCCGGCGAGCCAATCGTCGTGTTCGGGTGCGGCGCGGTGGGT
>CAZXIJ010000016.1:1541-31350 GCA_964640725.1 uncultured Pseudomonadales bacterium
CTTTGACGCTCAAGCCGGCGAGCCAATCGTCGTGTTCGGGTGCGGCGCGGTGGGTCTGGCCGCCATTATGGCTGCCAGGGCTCGAGGCTGTGCCCCCATCATCGCCGTCGAGCCCCAGGAAGAGAGGCGCGCGCTGGCGCTTCGTTTCGGGGCCACGGACAGCTTTACCGGAGACGAGGCAAACATTGCCGAACAGCTCCGCAGCCTCACCGGGGGCGGGGCACGCTACGCCCTGGAGGGTGTCGGAAAGCCGTTGGTCTACACCGCCGCGATCGAGTGCCTGCGCCCTGGCGGCATCTGCGGCACTCTGGCCTATCCGGGGGAATTCGGTGCGCCCGTCGCCCATCCGGGCGGGTTCGCGTTTATGAACACGACGCAGATCGGCATCATCGAAGGCGACAGCGATCCTGCGCGCTTCATTCCCGAGCTGATCGCCCTGGCCGACGCTGGCGACCTGCCCTATCGCCAACTCATCGCAACCTACCCCTTCGCGCAGATCAACGACGCGCTGGCCGATGCGGCAGCAGGCCATGTGGTCAAAGCCGTTCTTACCTTCGACTAGCGTGGCCCCACCCGGCCGTCACCGAACAGTCACAATCTGCCGCATAATCTGAGCGGCCGCACGTTATGCAAGATGGGAGCCTCTGCCATGTCCCGAATCGCCATCAACGGCCTCGGCCGCATCGGCCGCCTCCTCGTCCGACAGCTGTATGAGCGGGACAACCTGAAGCTGGTCGCCGTGAACGAAATCGCGGGCGACGCGGCACAGGCCGCGCAGCTCCTGGCCCGGGACTCGCTGCACGGTGCCTGGAGCACTCAGACCGCCGAACGGGATGGACAGCTGCTGCTCGACGAACAACCAGTGCCCTACAGCCAGGAGCCGGATCCCGGGGCGCTGCCCTGGGAAGACCTGGATCTGGATCTGGTGATCGACTGCACGGGCCAGTTCAAGACTCGCGATCGGCTGGCCCCCTATCTGGGGCGGAGCGCGCCGAAGGTGCTGGTTTCGGCGCCGCTGCCCGACGACATTCCAAATATTGTCTTCGGGGTCAACGACGGTGCGGAGCCGCTCAGCGATTCTCTGCTGTCAGCTGCATCCTGCACGACCAACTGCATCGCGCCGATCGTTCGCGCGCTGGTTGACCACCACGGCATCGATCGGGGCACCTTCACCACGGTGCACTGTTTCACCAACACGCAGGCGCTGCTGGATCGCTTTCACAAGGATCCGCGCCGCGCTCGGGCCGCCGGCACGTCGCTGATCCCTACCACGACCGGCTCCGCTGCCGCCATTGGCAGGGTTGTGCCCGAGGTTCGCGGCAAGCTGGATGGCATCGCCATTCGCGTCCCCGTCGCCAATGCGTCCATCGCCGACTGCGTGTTTGAGCTGTCGCGGCCCACGACGCTCGATGCGGTGCGGCATACCCTGCAGACTGCAGCGTCTGCCCAGCCCGACATCCTCGGTTACGAAGCGCAACCCTTGGTATCCGTCGACTACCTGGGAGATCGCCGCAGCAGCGTGGTTGACGCGCCGTCGCTGCGCCTGATCGACGGCACTCATCTGAAGGTCCTGGCCTGGTACGACAACGAAAGCGGTTACGTGGCACGCATGGTGGATCTGGCCGAGGCGATGCTCGCCGCGCCCTAGCGCGCGGCCGCGCCTGAAGAGCCCCCCGGATGCGCCACTACCTGACGAGCACGATCAGCTACTGGGCATTTACGCTGACCGACGGCGCGCTGCGCATGCTGGTCGTGCTGCATTTTCATCAGCTGGGCTACGGCCCGCTGGCAATCGCCATGCTGTTTCTGTTCTACGAAGTGTTCGGGATCGTCACGAATCTGATCGGCGGGCTCCTGGCCGCGCGCATCGGCCTTGCCTGGACGCAGATGACCGGGCTGGCGCTGCAGGTTGCCGGGCTTGGGCTGCTGCTGGTCAGCGATGCCCCCGGGGTGGCGCTGGTGATGTTCGCCCAGGCGCTGAGCGGCATCGCCAAGGACCTGAACAAACTCAGCGCCAAGAGCGGCGTCAAGTTTGTCGTGCCGGAGGGTGCCGACCCGCGACTCTACCGCGCCGTGGCCTGGCTCACCGGATCGAAGAACCTGTTGAAAGGCGTGGGGTTCTTCCTGGGCGGATGGCTGCTGGCTCAGCTCGGCTTTGCGAGCGCTGTAACCGTGCTCCTAGCGTTGCTGATCGGGCCCCTGCTGCTCGGACTCTGGGGCTTTGACCGAGCGCTGGGGCGCACCACCTTCAAACCAAAGTTCCGCCAGCTGCTATCCAAAAGCCCCCGGATCAACTGGCTGTCTGGGGCTCGTTGCCTGCTCTTCGGAGCGCGGGACGTATGGTTCGTCGTGGCCGTTCCCGTCTACCTGCAGTCTGTGCTGGGTTGGTCCAGCACGGCAGTCGGGACCCTGCTCGCGGGCTGGATAATCGGCTACGGCGTGGTACAGATGCTGGCGCCAGCGATCACCGGCACCCGGCGGGGCAAAGATACCGGCGCGGCTGCCAGCACGCGCTGGGGCGCTGCGATGACCGGCGTACCGGTGCTGCTGGCCGCGGTCCTGGTCCCGGCGGCGGGCGGCGGGCAGACCGCGCCGGTGCTGATCGCGGGCCTGCTCGTCTTCGGCGCTCTGTTCGCCGTAAACTCAGCAATCCACTCGTACCTGATCGTGCGCTTCGCAGCGCATGACGGCGTGTCTTTGGACGTTGGCTTTTACTACATGTCGAACGCGGCCGGCCGCCTGCTCGGCACCGTACTGTCCGGAGCAATCTATCAGAACTGGGGACTGGCGCCGTGTCTGGTGGCTTCGTCCGTGATGCTGCTGCTGGCGACACTTGCCAGCGCCCGCCTTGAGCGCCTGCAGCCGGCAAGCGAAGGCGCGGCTTAGAAGCTGGGCATCTCGCCAGTCGCGATCCAGGGCATGGAAAAGGCCAGCAAGATGCTGACAATCAGGCCGAAAAACGCCCGGCCCATATCGAAACCAACGTCTCGAAGGGCCTCTCGATTACTCCGTGCGCCAGTGAGCCAGGCGGTCGCCAGCTCCCGGCCGGCCAGCAGCCCGAGGAACACCCAGGTGGTGCTCATGGGCACATCGTTCAGCTCCTTGAAGTAGTACAGCACCAGGCCGTAGATGAAGTCGATGATGGTCGCCGAGCGGATATCAGAGGTGTTGATCTTGACCAGCACGATCTGCTGAATCTTGCCGCCGCGTGTGGCAAAGATGTAGGCGTGCAGCACCAGCATAACGACCGTTGCCAGCACGATGATCATCGGGTCGAAGCGGACCACGGTAGCGCCGTCGATGACCTGCGTCGTGCGTGGCAGATAGACGAAGATGTTGGCGAGATCCTGCATGAGCCACTGGGACCACAGGAATGCCGTCGACAGCCACTGCAACACCACCCAGTAAGGCGCGGGCGCGCGGTCCCGGGTATTGAGCACCCATCGCTCAAAGGTCCGGGCTACGATCAGATAGATGACACCGCCTGCGGCGAAGGCCACCACGTAGCCCAGGGCGGACTTGACCATCATCTTTTCAAGCACCCCTTCCGTCGCCGCCCCACCGGTCATGGCAAACAGCGTGAGTACCAGAAAGGTCGTCGATACGGGAATGCCGAAGCGAGTCAGGATCAGCAGCACGAACGGCGGCACGGCATGCCACCACTGAATGCCGCCGTCCGGAAAGGGAATACGATTCAGGCGACCAAAACCGATATCGCCATTCAGCGCCCACATGCCGTAGACCATAATGACGACGATGATGCTGGAGGCATACAGCCACAGGAACCACCAGGGGCGGGCGGCGTTCGAGGCCAGAAATGTACCGAGAGTCTGGATCGCATCGTTCGCAACGATGGAGTATGCGGCCAGCAGAAAGCCGACTACCGCGAGTATCTCAAGTCCTGCCAAGGGTCTATCTCTCTTGCGGGCGGATACCGGCAAGGCCCGGGCTGCTCCCCGCAGCCCGCTTGCCAGCCATGACGACGATCGTCACCAGCGCCGGATCAGGATCCGGTCGGCACCTCGTTGAACGGAATACCCTTGTCCATGCGCGGTTCCTGAGGCAGTCCCAGCACGCGTTCGGCAATGATGTTGGCCATGATCTCGTCCGTACCGCCAGCAATGCGCAGCCCGGGGATCGCCATGTAGGTGTCCTGGAACAGCGCGCCGAACTGATCGTCGAACGCCTTGTCGCGCACAATGCCTTCCTGTTCCAGCAGGTCCATCGCAAAGGACGCCATGTCCTGGGACTTGACGGCCCCGACCAGCTTGCCGATGGAGTTTTCCGGCCCGGGAATCGCGCCGCGGGACAAAGCCGACAGGGTCCGGTAAGCGGTGTACTTGAGGCCGGCTTCCTGCACATACCAGCTCGCCAGCTTGCTGCGCACGGCGCTGTCTTCGATCGCCAGGTCATCGCCAATGTGGACCGTTTCTGCCAGCTCCGCCAGGGCGTTAAAGTTCACCCCGCCCCCGCCGGCACCGATGCTGGCCCGCTCGTTCATGAGCGTGGTCAGGGAGACCTGCCAACCCTGGCCGATCTCGCCCAGGCGCTGACTGTCGGGAATGCGCACATCGGTAAAATAGACTTCGTTGAAATTGGCGTCGCCAGACAGTTGCCGGATGGGCTTGATCTCAATGCCCGGGCTCTTCATGTCGACGTAAAAGTAGGTCAGGCCCTTGTGCTTGGCCACGGTCGGGTCCGTCCGCACGACCAGGATGCCCCAGTCAGAGTAGTGGGCGCCGGAGGTCCAGATCTTCTGGCCGTTGATCACCCACTCGTCGCCGTCTTTTTCCGCCTTGGTGCGCAGCGCCGCAAGGTCACTGCCGCCTGCCGGCTCACTGAACAGCTGACACCAGATATCTTCGCCGCTGGCGAGCCTTGGCAGAAAGCGACGCTTGTCGTCTTCGTTGGCCCAGGTCATGAGCGTTGGCGCTGCCATGCCCTGGCCAATGCTGAAAACGCCGGTCTCCGGCGAATCCACCTTGGCTTCTTCCTGATTCAGAATGACCTGCTGAATCGCGTTGGCATCCCGGCCGCCGTACTCCGCCGGCCAGCGAATGCAGGCCCAGCCCGCGTCGGCCTTGGTTTTTTGCCAGCGCTTGGCTCGAGCCATGGCGTCCAGCCCTTCGAGGTCTTTCCGGCTCGGCACGTTGGCCTTGAGCCAGCTTCGCGCTTCTGTCCGAAACTGCGCTTCCGCAGCACTGTCTTCAAAATCCATGGTCTGCTCCCTAAGCCGCGTGCGCGCTGCGCGCCGCCTTGATCAGTTTCTCCTGCCACAGGTGCTCGCTGCCGATCGCGACCGCCAGCAGCTTGCTGCGCCGGTAGTAAAACTGGCAATCGAATTCCCAGGTGTAGCCCATGCCGCCATGGGTCTGAATGTTTTCCTTTGAGGCGTAGTAGTAGGCCTGGGTGCTGCCAACGCGGGCCGTCGCTGCCGCGAGGGGCAGCTCGTCGGCGTTGGTGTTCAGCGCCCAGGCACCAAAGTAGGCGTTCGAGCGAGCCAGCGTATTCTTGACATACATGTCGGCAAGCTTGTGCTTGATGGCCTGGTAGGAAGCGATGGGACGACCAAAGGCATAGCGCCCCAGGGCATATTCCTTGGCCATGTCCAGGCAGGCATCGCTGCCCCCGAGCTGCTCCCAGGCAAACAGCACCGCAGCGCGATCCAGTATCGACTGCAGCATGCGCCAGCCCTGGCCATCGGCGCCGAGGCGTTCGGCGTCGGCATTGTTGAGGACCAGGTGCGCGTGCGGGCGCGTCGGGTCGACGGTCGCGATCGGCTCCAGCGTCACGCCGTCCTGATCGAGGGGCACCAGATACATCGTGGCGCCGTCACCCTTGTCGCTGGCGGCCACGACGACGGCGACCTGGGCGATGGGCGCGTCTGCGACGACCGGCTTGGTGCCAGACAGCTGGCCTTTCCGTGCGACGGTTTCGAGCCGGTCAGCGCTGGGCTGGCCGCCGCCTTCGGCGTACGCAAAGGTCGCCACGATTTCGCCGCTGGCCAGCTTTGGCAGCCACTCGGCCTTCTGGGCCTTGCTGCCCGCCAGCATGAGCGCTTCGGTAGCGAGGTAAACAGACGAGGAGAACGGTACCGGTGCTGCTGCGCGGCCCAGCTCTTCGGCAATGACCGCCAGTTCCAGGTACGACAGGCCGAGGCCACCGTATTCCTCAGGAATCGTGGTCGCGGTCCAGCCCATCTCGGCCATGGTCCGCCACAGATCGGCGGCATACAGCTCGTCGGTATCAAGCACCCGGCGCACGACCGCTGGCGGACAGTGGTCCTGCAGCAAGCCCCGGGCCTGGTCCCGCAACATCATCTGCTCTTCGGCAAATTCGAAGTTCATGGGCTCCCCTCAGATTTCTCAACAGCTGCGGATCATAGCGGAATGATCCGCGCGCGGTGAATCGACAGGGCGAATTTCGCCCGGATTTCAGCCGGCCGCTCTGGCCCGTTCCCTGAACGCGTTCAGGGAACGCGTTCAAGGAACGAGCTTGCGCAGCTCCGCCAGCGGTGGACTGCCGGTCTGGGGCCAGATCACCGCATCGTCAAAACCGGCGCGCTTGAACCGCTGCAGCGTCTCTCCGAGGGCGCCAAGGTCCGTGTCGGGCCCGGTCTGGATAGACGAAATCACCGCGCGCTGGCCGCCGGCGGCCCGAAAGCGGGCGATCGTCTCAATCACCTCATCAGCGCTGCGGTAGGTCGCCGACGCAATCCAGCCCTCGAAGGCCTGCGCCGCGCGCTCCACACCAGCACCCCAGGTGCCGTACAGCAACCGGGGCCCGCCCAGAAGATGCTGCCAGGGCGTGAGGTCAATCTCGCCGCGGCAACCGCTCGCAAAAACTTCCTGCAACACCTTCAAATGTGCGTTGAAGTCCTTGAATCGGCGGTCATGATCTCGCTCGAAGGCCTGAAAATCGCTGAGGGAGGACCCCGCGCCAACCCCCAGGGTCAGCCGCTCACCGCAAAGCTGGTGCAAGGAAAACACCCGGTGCGCCAGATCCAGCGGCGCGTACAGCGGCAGCTGAATGATCGCCGTGCCCAGCTCAATGCGCTCGGTGGTGGTTGCGGCCACCGCCAGGGCCACGAAGGGATCGGGCACCATGGTGCCCCGGCCGATCACCTGCGGAAGCCAAAGGCTGTCGAAGCCTTCTCCCTCTACAGTCTCAGCCAGCTGCGCCAGGGCGCGGGGGTCTTGGGCGTCGGCCAGGGGGCCAACCAGTACTCCAGCTCGCACGGGCTCGGACTCCTCTTTCAGATCAGGGGATGACGGGGTTCAGGCAGCGAGCCTACAGCAAAATATCGAAAGCTCTTGCCACCGGGGCAACCACCACCATGATCAGCCGGTCCCAGGCACTGGCATCGCCGAGCAGAGCGCTGCGGGCCACCGTGTCACCGGCCAGCACCCGGCCCGCCTGATCGATGCGACCCTGAAGGTCACCGCGCAGCTGCGCGGCCAACGCCGGGCTGTCGCGACACACCAAGATCAGCTCTGAGTTCAGGTTGGCCGAGCGCGGGTCGATGTTGTAGGTGCCCAGCAGAATGGTCTGGTCATCGATGACCGCCCGCTTGCTGTGGACACCCCAGCGCTCGGAGCCGGCAAAACCTGCTGGCAGCTCAGGCGCAGCGCCGCCGTAGGCAAACAGCTGCATGCCGGTCTTGCGCAAAGCGCCCAGGGAGAAGAACAACGGACCGACCGTGTAGTAGGCATCGGTCGAGTAGAGGCTGTTGGTCAGCACCGACAGTCGCACGCCGCGGTCTGTGAGCGCCTGCACCGCCGCAAGGCCATCGCCTCGGAGCACGAAGTACGGGCTTTCTGCGAGTACCTCCTCCTGCGCCTCAGTCAGCAGCGACACGATGGCGGTGTAGACCTGACGATTGCGCACAGCGAGTCCGGGATAGTCCGTCACGAAGCGAACATCCGTACAGCTGTGGGCCGGCAGGTCGGTGGCGAGGGATCGCGCTCGCCGGGCGACGTCCAGATCCCGGGGGCTGGGCACCAGAAACCGCTCAGCGTCCGGGGCCGCCGCATCGCCATCAGCATCGTCCTCGTCGAGCATCTGCGCCCAGGGCGAGGTCCAGTACAGTTCAAAGCTCTCGCGCATAGCCTGTACGATCTCGCCGCGAACCAGCGCATCGCTATCGAGAAAGTTGTAGTCCGGCGACAGGTCGAAGTACTCGTCAGCAATATTTCGCCCACCGAGAATCGCCGCCTGCCCGTCGGCAATGATCAGCTTGCGATGGGTTCGGTGCTGCACGCTGAACAGCCGGGCGACCGACGCTGTGTTGTAGTACCGCACCTCGATACCGGCGTCTTCGAGGGTGCGCGCGTAGGCCGGCCGCAGTGCCAGCACCGGCAAGGAGAAATCGACCAGCACCCGCACCCGCACGCCGGCTGCTGCGCGCGCCGCCAGCGCCTGGGTGACGACCCGGCTCGAGGGGTCGAGATCGTAGATGAAGTACTCGAGCTCCAGGGTCTCCCGGGCGCTCTCTATCAGCTCCAGCCGGTAGGCCAGCGCCGCAGCGCCCTGATCGATGAGCGTAATCTGGTGCGGCGCGCTCGATTGAGCGTCGATCGCCTCATGAAACGGCGGATCTCCGAGCCAGCTGCGCTCCGTAAAGGTCATAACCCCCAGCAGGCCCGCGTAAAAAATCGCCAGCAGCGCCGCCAACGCCAGCACAGCCCGCCACAGCCAGCGACCGACCGCCCGGAGCGCGCCTCCCGCCCCGCCGGCAACCTGTATGACTTCAGGCACCCAGCGGGACCGGGAGATCTCGCACCGCAGCTTCCAGGGTGGGCAGATGTTGGCCTGGTGCCAGGTCGCCTCCAAGCGTTCGCAGGCACAGGTGCGAAAGTCCCATGCGATGCCAGCGCTCGACGCGCTCGCGCCACTCGTGCTGGCGCTCGCCGACCACAGCAACGCCGGCCTCCGTGCCGATGGCTGCCGGGTCGCGCCCCGCCGCGCGGGCCTGGGCATCGATGCCGGCGCGCACCGCGGGGTACTCTTCCGGTGTCGCCAGCACAAACCAACCATCCGCTGCGCGACCGATGCGCCGCGTCACGGCAGTGCCCGGCACCCCACGGGCGCCAATCCACACGGGTATTGGACGCTGGATTGGCAGAGGGTTGATGCCGTTGTCCTCAATCTCGTGAAACGCTCCCCGGAAGGTGACCGACGGTTCCGTCCAGAGCGCTCGCAGCACGTCGAGCTGCTCGTCGCAGCGCCGTCCCCGGGACCCGAAGGGCACGCCCATGGCCTGATACTCCGCGCGATTGACGCCCACACCGATTCCCAGGCGCAGCCGGCCCGCACTGAGAACGTCGAGCTGCGCAGCCTGCCGGGCAAACAGCGCCGTCTGCCGCAGCGGCAGCACAATCACCGACGGCACCAGTTCTATGGTGGTCGTCAACGCCGCCAGATAGCTGTAGAAGGTCAGCGCTTCCGGCAGCGGCTTGCTGCCGGGCCGGATGACCTGGTCGGGAATCCGCAGGTGCGTGAGCCCCAGGGCCTCGGCGCCCTGGGCAAAATCGCGGATCGCACCGAGGTCACCTGCCAGCTCGCGGACGGGCAGGGAAACCCCAATACGCAGACCAGGCTCAGCAGCCCTGCGGACTTTGCGGAGGTCCTGTGCTGTGGATCCCATGGCTGGCCTCGGGCAGTGCACACTCAACGGTACAAGCCCAGCGTACCCGGGAACAGCCCCGCGGGTCTGCCCGCGCTAGAAATCCACCCGTAACCCGAGCTGCACAGATCGGCCCGGAGCCGGCGCGAAGCCCTTGATGAAGGACGTATGGTGTCGTTGCTCATCGTCCGTCAGGTTGTCGCCGCGCAGGAACAGCATCAGTGCCGCGGCGTCCGTATCGATCCGGTAACTCAGCTGCGCCGACAGATCGTTGTAGCCATCCGTTGCAAACTCGCCGACTCCCGGGTCATCCTGATCGGAAACCCGCAGGTAGTCGATATTGCCTTCGAAGTTCTCCCAGCGACCACCCAGGCCGACGCCGAAGCGAAGCGGAGACAGACGCGGCACGTTGTCGTTGCCGCTGATGTCCAGCTCTGCTTCCACCATGTCGAAGAGCACGCGGGCGAGCAGCTCGCCGCCGTCAAAGCGTGACAGAACGAACTGTCCTTCGACGTCCAGGCCATAGAAAAAGGCATCGTCCTGGCGGAACTGCGCAACGGGCAGGCCGTCTTCTTCTTCACCGGTAAAGCGCTCGTAGATGAAGTCGCTGTAATCCGTGATGTACGCGGTCGCGGTGAAGCCAAGCCGGTCCTGCTGGTATCGCACGGTCGCGGAAAGGTTCGCGGCACGTTCTTCATCAAGGGTCGGGTCGCCGATCTCGAAGCTGTTCGTGGCCAGGTGCGGACCGTTGGAATAGAGCTCCTCGGCAACCGGCGCCCGGGTTGCAAGGCTACCGATCGCAGAAAAGGTCCAGCCGTCGCCGCGCGGCACGACGACGCCGACGGAGCCCGACCAGGTGGTGAAATCTTCGTCTCGGCCCACGGACGGATCATGAGAAACCTGCTCGACCCGCAATCCAGCCTCCAGGTCGAAGCCGTCAAAGCCGCGCTCGCCAACCCAGAACAGGCCCGTGTTCGTGGTATCCACCGGTGGCACGAAGGCTTCTTCGCCTACGGCACTGAACTCGCGGTCCTGATGCTGCAGCCCAATCACGCTGGTCAACAGATCGCTGTCGTAGGTCAGCTCCGCCCGGAGCTCCCAGGCATCGTTCTCGAAGTTCGTCGCGACTTCACCGCTGGGCTCGATCTCCTGGTGCTCGTAGTCGTTGATACCCAGGCGCACGTTCAGGCTGGAGAAGACCGAGAATGGATCCGCTATGGCGAGCTCCGCGTCAAAGCGGGTTTGCTCGAGCTCCAGCACCGGATTGCCTTCTTCTTCCTCTTCTTCCTCTCCGCCCTCTTCCTCTTCGTGCCCGTGGCCGCCAGGCAGCCCGTAGTCGGCTTCGATACGGCTGACGGAGATACCAAAGAGGCCCCAGTCGCCGATCACAGAGCCGCCCGCGGCAAAGGACTCAAAATCGTACTCGCTGCCGGGTACCTCGCCGCGGACCTCTTCTTCCTCCTCTTCTTCGCCGCCATCGGCCTCTTCCGCAGCTTCCGCAGCACGAACTCGCGAAGACTCTGCGAAGCCCGGAATCTCGTAGGGGTCACCGTCTTTGACGGTGCCATCCAGGTGGAAGGCGAAGGAACCCGCGCCTCCGCGCAGCTTGCCAGTGGTCGCGTTGCCGTCGTTGTTGTTGTCAAAGCGCGTTTCTACGCTACCCGTCAAACCGTCTTCCGGGACCGCATGGGGGATGCGGCCGGTATGCACGTCAACCACCCCGCCGATGGCGCCGCTGCCATAGAGCAGCGTTGACGGTCCCTTCAGGACCTCGACGCGATCGGCAATGAGCGGCTCAACAGAGACGGCGTGATCCGCGCTGGTCACGGACACATCCAGCGCATCGATCCGATCCTCCATCACCCGGACGCGCGGGCCGCCAAGACCCTGGATCACCGGGCGGCCCACCGCAGCGCCGAAGGAGCTGTTGTGGATCCCCGGTTGGCGCGCGAGCGTTGAGCCGATGTTGGCGGCCATGGTGCGCTGCAGTTCGGCACCTTCGACCACCAGGCTGGCCTGGGCCACGCCCTCGGCACTTAAGGGGTGGGCGACCACGATCACTTCTTCAATTTCCCGGGTCGCGGCATTCGCAGACACGGCACTGCCCGCCAGGACGGCAAGCAGCAAGGGGCGATAGGTAAACATATTCAAATCCTGACAGTGGTGCGCGCCGCGCCATGCGGACGCGCGGAATAGACGAGAAAAAACGGTCGTCAGGTCAGGAGCGCGGCGGTGCCCGGCAGTGTTGCGGACCGCGCGGTGGGGCATGCACTCGTTGCGCGAGTTCTGGCAGGTGTAGCGGCAAAGCTGCAGCGGTGGGGTGGCTCGACTCCGCAGCGGTCGTAGCAACCACCGCACCGTCACCGTACACGCAGACCCAGCACGGTGCTTCCGGCGTGGCATCCAGATGGAGATGGTCCAGAGCCAGCAGTTGCCCGGACAGCAAGAGTCCGGCACACAGCAACGCCATCGACCAGCGCCGGGGCCGGGGCCGGTTCCACAGGAAAAGCTGATATCTGGCCGGAATCATGCCGCCATTCTAGGAACCCTGTTGCTCTTGGCAACCGCAAAGATGTGATCCGAAAAGGCGGATCTGCGTTTCACTTCGATTAGAACACGTTTCAATCGCGTTGAAACGTGTTCTAATCACTTGGATAGAGAGCACCGCATGACCAGCAGAACCCAGCCACCACCCAAAGAATCGCCCCGGCCGCCGCGCCGGGCGCTGATCCTCGACGCCGCCGTGGAGCTGCTTCGCCGCGGTGGCGCGGACGCGTTGAATATGCGCGCCCTTGCTGAAGCGGCCGGTGTGAGCATCGCCACGCCCTACAATATCTTCGGGTCCAAAGAGGCGGTGCTTCTGGCCGTTATGGAGGCCGATTTGGCCCGGCAGCAGGCGCGCTATGACTCGCGTCCGCGGCGCAGCATCGGCGATCTGCTGGCAGCCTGCACAGAGACCATCGAGCAGCTGACCAAAGACCCGGAATATAACCGGGCATTGCTCACGGCCCTGGCGCAGACCGGCAACAGCGATCTGCGGCTGCTCGTGAACGGTCCCCGGTATCTGATCTGGAAAGGCCTGCTGCGCGGCGCTCAGGACGCCGGCGAGCTGCGTAAGGACTTTGATCTGGACGCCCTGACGATCACCGTTTGCCAGCAGCTCAGCGCGCCGGTCATGGAATGGGTGCTGGAGGGACTCGACGCACCGGAGCTGGCGGCTCGCAGCCGGCTCGGCTTCGCTCTGGTCCTGCTCGGCGCCGCGACGGAGCGTTCCCGCACCGCTCTCGAAACCGAGTACCGCAAGGCGCAGCAGCAGCTGCAGGCCCTCTGGCAGCGTAACCTGCAGCGGCGGCTCGCGCGGGGGGCGCTGAGCCCTGACGAAATCAAGCTCTACGAAGACCAGCTCGCGATGCGTCGCGAGCTGAACCCGGATCCTACGGAGGCTACCTCATGACCACTCAAACCTCGCCTGCCGGCGGGCTGAACGCTGTCCGGCGCTCAATTTTTCCTGCGGCCGAAGACACCTGGGCAACCATCGCGCAGCGCGAGCTGGGCGACATGGGCGCCGAGGACGCGGCGGCCGCACTGCAGAGCTGGAACCTGCATGTCTTCATGCGTCCAGCCGCACCGACCGATTCGCCCCGGGCCGGCAACCCCATCCTGCCCAGCGACGTTATTTTTCTGGAGCCGCCACCGGTGCCAACATCCGTTGCGTTCCCCGGCTCATCTGACGACTCGCAATGACCCAGGCCATCGCCAAAATTTCCGAAGTGCGGCTGGCTGCAGCGCACGAGGGCGTCGCCGAGCTGGTCATCATCCTGACCCACGGCAACGGCGGCCGCTCCGAGGTTGCGCTCGATCACCGCGCCGCCGATACCCTGCTGACCGAAGCCGGCAGCAAAGACCTCAATGATCTCATCGGCCTGGGCTGGCAAAGCGTGCAGCGCGCGCTCGCCAGCAGCTGGAATCGATATCAACAAGGATCCGAACATGTATGACCTGATCATCAAGAACGGCACCATCATCGATGGCTCCGGCCTGCCCGCCTACAAGGCAGACCTGGGTATCCAGGGCGATCGCATCGCTGCCATTGGGCAGCTGGACGGCCCGGCCACCACGACTGTCGACGCCGCCGGCCGCGCCGTTGCCCCAGGCTTTATCGACCCACACACGCACTTCGATGCGCAGCTGCTGTGGGACGGGTGCGCCCGGCCTGCCCTGGAACACGGCATCACGACCATCGTGCCCGGCAACTGCTCGTTGTCGCTGGCCCCGCTCAAGGCCGAGCATCGCAAGCGCCTGGTCGGCATGTTCAACCAGATCGAAGAAATGCCGCTGGAAGCCTTCGACAGCGGCGTGGACTGGACCTGGGAAAGCTTTGACGACTATCTCGCACGCATCAGCGAAGCCCTGACCATTAACGTTGCGCCGCTGGTCGGGCACAGCCTCTTGCGCCTGTGGGTCATGAACGAAGCGGCGACCCAGCGCACGGCAACCGATGCCGAGATCAGCGCCATGGCTGACCTGCTGCGCCAATGCCTGGAGGCCGGCGCCCTGGGCCTGTCGACCAGCTTCGTGGACATGGACGAGACCCTGCAGCCGGTGCCCAGCCGCTACGCCGATCAGCGTGAGCTGCGCGGCCTGTGCGCCGTGCTCGCCGACTACAGCCGCATGCTGCAGGTCGTGCCGGAGTTTTATGACGTCGACCTGTCGATCGCGCGCGTCGATCAGCTGGCTGACCTGTCCCTGGCGTTCAACATACCGACCACCTTCTCGCCGCTGTTCGTCGCCAACGACGACACGGACAGCGTGGCCCGGGTCATGGCACGCGTGGACGAGCAGTTCGCCCGCGGGGCCCGCGTCTGGCCGCAGGTGCAGACCCGGCCGATCGACATCAGTTTCTGCTTCGCGGTCCCCAGCCTGCTGTTTATTCGCTACAGCAGCTGGTACGCCATCATGCGTTTCGGCACGCCCGCAGAAATCATGGCCGCCTTTGGCGATGCCGAACGGCGCAAAGCGCTGATCGCCGAGGCCCAGTCCCTGCTACCGCTGCTGCCCCGGCTCGTGCTGCGACAGGTGCAGACCGACGCCAACCAACCGCTGGTCGGCAAGACCCTGGCAGAGATCGCAGCGCTGCGCCGCTGTGAGCCCATCGACGCGATGATCGACCTGTCGCTGGAGGAGTCGCTGCAAGCGCACTTCCTGGCGGCTGACATGGGCCACAACGACGATGCCCGCGTTGGCGAGCTGCTCGACCACCCCCGGGTGCACATCGGCGCCAGCGACGGCGGCGCACACATCCTGTCCTTCTCGACGTACGGCGACACCGGCTATCTGTTCAGTCGTTTCGTACGGCGCACTGGCGCGCTCAGCCTGGAAAATGCCGTACGCAAAATCACCGGCGACACCGCGCACATCTGGGGCATTCCTGACCGCGGCCTGCTGAAGCCCGGCTACATTGCCGACATCACCATCTTTGACCCCGAGACCATCGATCGTGGCAAGGAAGTGTACGTTCAGGACGTGCCCGGCAATGGCAGCCGCTACGTGCGGGATGCGATTGGCGTCGAGGCCGTTGTGGTCGGCGGCGCGCTGGTGTGGCAGCAGGAGGAAGGCTACAGCGACGACCCGGACGCGCAGCGCGGCAGGATTCTGCCTGGACCGCAGGCGAACCGCGCCGCGCAGCCTGCGAGCGCTCGCGCGTGAGCTGGCCGGGCGTCAAGGAGCAGCGGCTCGCGAGCAACGGTATCGAGCTGAACGTCGCGAGCGCCGGCTCCGGCCCGCTGGTGCTGCTGGTTCACGGTTTTCCCGAGAGTTGGTATTCCTGGCGGCACCAGTTCGCGCCGCTGGCCGCCGCAGGCTACACCGTAGCCGCACCGGACATGCGCGGCTACGGCAAGAGCGACAAGCCGGCCGACGTCACTGCCTACAACCAGGTCGAAGTGGTCAACGACATCATCGGGCTCATTCCCGCGCTCGGCTTCGAAACGGCCATCGTAATCGGCCATGACTGGGGCGCGCCCACCGCCTGGAGCACCGCGCTGCATCATCCGGACAAGGTCACCGCGGTCGGCGCCCTGTCTGTACCCTTTATGCCCCGGGCCGACAGCCCGCCCATGGCCACCATGCGCGCAGTCTTCGAGGGGCAGTTTTTCTATCAGCTCTACTTTCAGGAGGAAGGCATTGCCGAGGCCGAGTTCGAGCGGGACATCCGCACGGCGCTGAAAAAATTTCTGGTGATGGGCGCTGGCGAAACCGATCTCATGAGCCTGCCGCCCAAAGGCCCGGACGACGACCTGCTGAGCAGCCTGCCGTCGCCGGCTCAGCTGCCAGCCTGGCTGACAGAGGCAGACCTGGATTTCTATACCGGGGAGTTCACGCGATCCGGCTTTCGCGGCCCGGTGAACTACTACCGCAATCACGACCTGACCTGGTCCCTGACAGAAGGCGCCCCGACCAGCATTCAACAGCCGGCGATGTTTATGGCCGGGGCCAAAGACGGCGTGCTGCTCATGGCCGGCGAAGCGCTGGCAGCGCTGCCCAAGCTGGTTCCCGATCTGCGCGTGAACGAGATTATTCCCGACATCGGCCACTGGACTCAGCAGGAGGCGCCCGAAGCCGTCAATGATGGTCTGCTGCGCTTTCTGGGTGACGTGAGCCCGGCGCCTTGAGTCCCGCAGCAACCCCGACCCCGCGACCGGAGCAGGTTCTGGTTCTGGGCAGCGGCATCGCCGGCATGTGCACCGCCCTGGCGCTGGCGACCCGCGGTTACAAAGTGCGCGTGCTCGAGCGCGATCCGGCGCCGCCGGGGGGCGATGCCGACCAGGCTTTCTTCGACTGGCAGCGCCGGGGCGCCGCTCAGTTTCGCCATCCCCACGCGTTTCTGGGACTCATGTGCAACCTGCTGCAGGACAACTACCCGGATCTGTTGGACGCGTTCTACGCGGCTGGCGCCCGTCGTACCGGGATCGAAGAGATGCTGACACCGGAGCTGGAGGATCGCTATCAACCGGAGCCCGGCGATGAGCGCCTGTGGGTGTTGATGTGCCGTCGGGCAACGATCGAGACCGTGCTCCGGCGCTACGTCAGTGCCCTGCCCAACGTCGAGATCGTCACCGGCATCCACGTGGACGGGCTGGCTCTGGCCCCTGGCGCGGAACGCCCAAAAGCGGTCGGTTTCAAGGTGCGCCGGGACTGCGCGGAGCGGTTCGGCGAGACCGTGCCGGGCGATATCATCGTCGATGCCAGTGGCCGCATGAGCAAGGGGCCCCGCTGGCTGAGCGATCACGGGCTGCCTGTGCGCATCGAAAGCGACGATGCAGAAATCGTGTACTACACGCGCCACTACCGGTTGAATCCCGGTTACAGCGAACCCGGCCGGGGCGGCAAGGACCGCGCCGCCGGCGACCTCGGCTACATCAAATTTGGCGTGTTCCCGGGCGACAACGGCAACTTTGCGATCATCGTCTGTTTGCACAAAAGCGAGATCGAGCTGCGGGAGGCCATCAAGAGCAGCGCAGGCTTCGATCAGGTCTGCCGAGCGATTCCCGGCCTGCAACCCTGGCTGAACCCCGCAGCCATCACGCCGACCACCGAGTCCTTTGGCATCGGCGACATTCGCGCCGTATGGCGGCACTACCTGCAGGACGACCTGCCGCTGCTGGACAACTACTTTGCTGTGGGCGACGCTGCCTTGCGCACAAACCCGCTGTACGGTCGCGGTTGCAGCACGGGCATCCTGCACGCTCACATTCTGGCCGACGTGCTGGACGAACAGAGCGATCCCGTCGCCCGGGCGCAGCGTTTTGCAGAGCGCACTGAGACCGAGCTGCGGCCGATCTTCACCGCAAGCCTGAAAGAGGACCGCAGCGGCATCAAGCGCGCGGTGGCACTGGCCGAAGGGCGCGACCTGGAACAGGCCCGGGGCTTCAAGGCGCGCTTCGCACTGGCCTTTGGCGATGCGATCGCTGCCGCTGCGCGCTACAACCTGCGAGTCTTCCGCGGCATGCTGCGCACGGTGAATCTGCTGGAAGCGCCCGGGGATTTTTTGAAGGACCGAAAAACGCGCTACATCGTTTTCGCCTATATGCTGCGCGGTCGCAAAAGGAACGCCCAGGCCAGGCTCATGCGCGGGCCTGACCGAAACGAGATGCTGGCGCTTGTCCAGAGCAGCGACACTGCAGGAACGTCAGAGCCGGCGCAGTCCGCAGCGGCCTAGACCGCTGCGCCTGCGTGCAGGCTACGCTTTGCTCATCATGTTTTTGATGAGGCCGCCGACGGCACCGCTAAGCAAGCTGATGATCAGTTCCATGCACATTCCCCCTCTGTTGAGATGCGCTTTCAGGTTGGCGGTGAGCGCGCCAAGAATCCACTTGACCGGCTGATCCGTTATCAGTGTTTTGCAAAGCCGGGCCGAAACGGACCTTGTGGGCCGGTTCTGATCCGCCAATCTGCGTCTCTGTCGCCGGCCTGACATCGCGGGCAGAAACGGCAGCTTACGATGGGCCTGAATCAACCAGACACCCTACGATGAACAATCTCAGCCGCAGCCTTGCTGTCTTAGCGCTTGTCACGCTTGCCTCGTCGACGCTCGCCGCCCAGCACACCGCAGTGTCGCCCTTTGCCGGCAGCACTCTCATCGGCCAGCATCAGTCTCGATTCGGAACACTGCCGGTGCTCGCAGAACCCATGGATGCGCAGAAGGTCCCGAAGCGAATCGACCAGGAGGGCGAACTGGACAGTCGCGTGTTCCAAAGGCCAAAGGACGTGTCGGCCCTGGAGGTCACCCGGAGCTACGCGCAAGCGCTAGAGGCCGCCGGTTTCGAGATCATGCTGACCTGCGAGCAAAGCCGGAACAACTGCAAGACCAGCTACATCATCTCTTCAAACTACCACCGGTTACTCAAGGCCCGGAACTACCCGTCCCTGCCCCGGGATTCAATGACCTGGCTTGCCTTCAACGCCCACCACTATGTCTCTGCTAGAAAAGAGACCGGAACAGAGGACATCTACGCAGTCGTCATCGTCAGCGACAAGAACAGTCTCTATTCCGTAGACACGATCCGGGTTGCGTCCATGGCGACCGGATCGGTGCAGATCACCAGCAAGATGATGAACGACAAACTCACAAGCGAGGGCAAGGTCGTGCTGCGCGGCCTGTTCTTCGAAACTGGAAGCAATCGCATCACAGCGCAGTCCGAGCCCGCATTGAGGACCATTGCGACGTACCTCAAAGAGCGGGCCACGCAGTCTTTCTACGTGGTTGGCCATACGGACGACACCGGCGACGTCAGCCAGAACCTGGCGCTCTCGTCCAAACGGGCTCAGGCTGTTGTTAGCGCCCTCGGACAGCTCGGGGCCAACGCTGACAAACTGTCTTCGCACGGCGTAGGTCCCTTTGCACCGGCAGCCAGCAACAGCAGCGCCAGCGGCAAAGCCAGCAACCGCCGGGTGGAGCTGGTGCTCAGGGTTCAGTAGCCGGGCGGGCCATCACGCCAGCTTCAGCGGCAGGCTCCGCAGCCGCTGGCCGGTTGCCGCAAAGACCGCATTCGCAACCGCAGGCGCGATCGGAGGCAGTCCCGGCTCACCCACGCCTGACGGCGCCTCAGCGGAGTCAAGCATGACCACCTCTACCGCGGGCGCTTCGTTCATTCGGAGGATCGGGTAGTCGTGGAAGTTGCTCTGCGCAATGGTTCCGTCCGCCAGGTCCAGGTTGCCGTGCAGGGCGGCCGTCAGCCCGTACATGATCGCGCCTTCCATCTGCGCCTTGACGACATCCGGGTTGACCACCTGGCCGCAGTCCACAACGCAAAGCACGTTATGCACACGGATGGTGCCGTTCTCGACGGAGACCTCGGCAACCTCGGCCACGTAGGAACCGAAAGAGGTGTGCGCCGCCAGACCGAGCGCGTGGCCCTGCGGCACGGTCATCTGCCGCATGCGTTCGCCGGCAATCCGGGTGACTGCTGCAAGCCGCGGATTGTTGCGGCTGTTTTGCAGGCGCAGCGCTACCGGGTCAGTGCCCGCGACCTGGGCCAGCTCATCCACCATCGACTCTTTGGCAAAGGCCGTGAAGGAATGGCCCACGGAGCGCCAGAAGGTCAGGGGCAGACCGTGATTGACGGTCACGTGCTGCACTTCCCGATTGGGAAAGTCGTAATCTTCGAACAGCCCTTCGATGCTGGTCGGCTCGATCACCCAGCCGTCGAAAGCACCGTCGGCCATGCCCACCATCCAGTCAATGACGCTATCGCCAAAGCCGGCGGGCAATACGCCCGGCAGCATGTTGCGCAGCGTGTCCGGCAAGATGTTGCCGCCCACACGCTTGGCCTGCCAGGCACTGATTTGACCGCTCTCATCGATTCCTGCGCGGAGGCGCATGAGCGATGCAGGCCGGTAGATACCGCTCTTGATGTCGTCTTCCCGGGACCACAACAGGTGAATGGGCTTACCGGTTTCCTGAGCGATTTGCGTGGCTTCAATCACGTGCGTCAGCGTCGCGCGACGGCCAAAGGCCCCCCCAAGATAGCTGTTGTGGACGCGAATGTTCTCTTTGTCGATGCCTGTGTACCGAGCCACCAGTCCCTGGGCAATGCCAGGCCCCTGGGTGCCGGACCAGACATCCACCTCGCCATTTTCAATGCGGACGACAGCATTCATGGGCTCCATCGGCGCATGCGCGAGGTAAGGCGCCCAGTAGTCGCCTTCCAGCGTGTGCGCCGCGTTGTCGAAGCCAGCGTTCAGATCGCCCTGATCGCCGTCGACATCGCCCGCAGTGTTATCCATCGCCGCAGCGTAGTCCGCCTTGACCTGAGCCGTGCTGATCGTCGCCAGCTCGGGGAGCTCCCAGCGAATCGCAGGCGCCAGCTTCGCCGCCGCCTGCCTGGCCTGCCAGTACTTGGGCGCGACAACGGCGACCCCGGAGGCAACTTCCAGCACGTGCGTGACCCCGGGCTCGCCCGCTGCGACCTGCGCGTCAAACGCCTTGAGCACGCCGCCAGCGACCGGCGGCCGAACCACTACCGCGTGGTGCATGCCCGGCACATCGACATCGATCCCGTACTCCGCGGTGCCCGTTGCCTTGGCAACGGCATCGAGCCGAGGGAAGTCCTTGCCGATATAGCGAAACTCGCTTGCAGCCTTCATGGGCGCTTCGTCGGGCAGCTTCAGCGCCGCGGCGGCGGCGACGAAGCGGCCGTAGGGGTAGCGCTCGTCGCCAGCCAGCACGTGGCCGTCTGCCGAGCGCAAGTCGGCCCGGGGCAACCCAAGCTCCGCAGCCGCGGCATCCAGGATCACCGCGCGCACATTCGCCGCGGCCTGCCGCAGGGGCAGGTAGTGCGCCTTGATCGATGTGCTGCCGCCCGTCGCCTGCGCGCCAAAGTCAGGATTGTTGTACGCCGGATGGGCACCGGCAAAGGCAACATCCAGAGCGCCCGGCGCCACGTCCAGCTCTTCGGCCACAAGCGTGCCGAGCCCCGTCGTGACGCCCTGCCCCATCTCGTCCCGCGGACAGTAGAAGCGGACCAGGTTGTCTGCCGTGACCTGAATCAGCGCATTCGGCGACCAGGCCCCTTCGAGGGGGTAGAACGGGATCTCTGGCGTGCCGCAGCCGGTCAGCGATACGCCGACCACCAGCCCGCCACCGACGACGCCGGAGCTGCGCAGAAAGCGACGGCGAGACAGATTAACGCTCATAGGCTGGTCACTCATCAGGACACCTCCGTCGCGAGCTTCGCGGCCAGGGCCCGGGACTCGGCCACGCTCAGAATTGCGGCCTTGATGCGCGGGTAACAGCCGCAGCGGCAAATGTTGCCGGCCATGGCCTGCTCCACCTCTGTCGCGGAGGGCGACGGGTTTGCTGCCAGCAGCGCAGCCGCCGACATGATCTGCCCGGACTGGCAGTAACCGCACTGAGGCACGTTGTGATCACGCCACGCTGCCTGCAGGGGGTGCAGGTCCTCAGGCGTGCCCAGCCCTTCGATGGTGGTCACTGCCTTGCCGGCAACGGCCGAGACCGGCAGCACGCAGGTGCGCACCGCCTGCCCGTTGACGTGCATGGTGCAGGCGCCGCAAAGGCCGGCGCCGCAGCCGTACTTGGAGCCCTTGAGTTTGAAGGTGTCCCGGACGGCCCAGAGTACCGGGGTATCCGGGGCATCATCGGTCTGTACCTTCTGCCCGTTCAGGGTGAATTCGATCATCATGCACGCTCGTCAACGACTCAGCGCGCCACTTTGCCACATCAGGGCAAAAACCGGGTCAATCCCGCTGGCTGTCCAGCCAGGCCCGCAGCCCCTGCAGCTGCGGCAGCAAAGCCACCAGGGCTTGCGCGTCCAGACCTTTCTGCACCAGCGCCAGATCGCCAGCCATGCTCCGGACCGCCCGCTCCCGCAAGCTGCCGCCGCGCCGGGTCAGGCTGACCTGCTTGCTGCGCCCGTCCGTGGCATCCGGCTCGACCCGCACGCAGCCCCGGGCTTCGAGGCGCTTCAGGGTGTTGGTCATGGCCCCTCGGGTCACCTGACCGGCCCGGCAAGCCCTACTCCGTGTACGTCAACGCCGTCGCGATCGACGGCGTGCTGCATGTCGACCCCACAGCCGAGCGCGGCTGGTACCAGCACATTGCCCAGGACCCCCGGGTTCGCATGCGCCTGCCGGATGGCGACATCGTCTTTCCGGCGTTGGCAAAGCCCGTGCAGGACCCGGCGATCAAGGCCCGCTTTGGCGCTGACCGCATCGTGCTGCAGCTGGTGCCCCGGCCTTAGCGTTCGTTATATGCTCCCGTCTTAAGACGGGGGCAGCACCATCAGCGATACAGATTCAGACCGGGCCGGGCACCGATACGGCTGCTGCCCGAGGTTATCGCCGCCATGAGCGCGCTCACCTGCCTGGTCGGCATGGCCGTGCTCGTCGCCCTCGCTCTGCTCATGTCCCAGGACCGGCGCCAGATCAACTGGCGCACCGTCGGCGGGGCGCTGCTGCTGCAGTTCGCCATTGGCGCCTTCGTACTCTTTGTGCCCATCGGCCAGTCGCTGCTGGCAGCCGTCACGGCCGGCGTCGACAGCGTGCTCCGCTACGCTCAGGACGGCATCGACTTCGTGTTTGGCGATGTCGGGTCCGGCAAGCTCGGCTTCGTGTTCGCCTTCCAGGTGCTGCCGGCCATTATCTTCTTCTCCTCGCTGATCTCGGTGCTGTACTACCTGGGCGTCATGCAATGGGTGGTACGTATTCTGGGCGGCGCGCTCAGCAAGCTGCTGGGCACCAGCGCTCCGGAATCTCTCGCCGCAGCCACCAACATATTTATCGGCCAGACCGAGGCGCCCATCGCGATTCGCCCATTCCTGCCTTCCATGACCCGGTCAGAACTGTTCGCGGTGATGGTTGGCGGGCTCGCGACCGTTGCGGGATCTCCCATGGCGGGTTATGTCGCCATTGGTGTGGAACTGAAGTATCTGATCGCCGCGAGCTTTATGGCGGCCCCCGGCGCCATCGCGATCGCAAAAATCCTGGTGCCCGAGACCCCTGGCACGACGCTGCGCATGGACCTGACGGAGCTGCAGCAAGACAGCGACGAAGAGGCCCCCGTGAACGTATTCGACGCCGCTGCCCGGGGCGCCAGCAGCGGGCTCCTGCTGGCCGCCAACGTCGGTGCCATGCTGGTCGCCTTCATCGCGCTCATCGCGCTGGCCAACGGCGGTCTTGGCTGGTTCGGCAACCTGGTGGGCCTGGAAGGCCTGAAATTCGAGCTGCTGCTGGGCTATCTGTTCAGCCCCTTCGCCTGGCTCATCGGCATTCCCTGGCACGAAGCGGTAGAGGCCGGCAATTTTATCGGCCAGAAGCTGATCCTGAACGAGTTCGTGGCCTACGTGAACTTCATGCGGGACGGTGCCGAGCTCAGCGAGCATACCCGGGCGGTGATCACCTTTGCCCTGTGCGGCTTCGCCAACTTCTCGTCGATCGCCATTCTGCTCGGCGGCATCGGCCTGATGGCGCCGAACCGACGGCCGGAGATTGCGCAGCTGGGCCTGCGGGCGCTCGCCGCAGCCACCATCGCCAACCTGATGAGCGCTGCGATCGCCAGCCTCTTCCTGCAGCTCGGAGCCCCATGAAACCGGTCCAGATCCCCACGCTCGATATCTCGCAGTTCCAGGGCCCCGGGGACTTCGTCGCCGAACACGGTCAGGCGTACGAGGAATTCGGGTTCTGCGGCATTCAGGGCCACGGGATCAGCGATACCGTGCTGGCGGAGGCTTACGAGGTGCTCCACAGTTTCTTCGCGCTCCCCGCAGACATCAAAGACCGGTATGTGACCGGCAAAGGCGGCGCCCGCGGCTACACGAGCTTCGGGATCGAGACCGCCAAGGACGCCGAACACCCTGATCTGAAGGAGTTCTGGCAGGTGGGGCGGGAGATGCCTGCAGGCGATCGGCACCAGAGCCTGTATGACAACCTGTGGCCCACAGAAGTGCCTGATTTTCGCAGCAAGCTCTACAGCCTGTACGAAGCCCTCGACGAGCTGAGCAATCGCATTCTGGAAGCCCTTGCGCTGCACCTGGGCCTGCCCCAGGACTGGTTTGCAGACAAGACGGACCGGGGCAACTCGATCCTGCGGCCCCTGCACTACCCGCCGATTCCGGCGCGGGACACGCCCTCCCTGCGGGCGGCGGCGCACGAAGACATCAACCTGATCACGCTGCTGGTGGGTTCTCAGGAACCCGGGCTGGAAGTGCTGACCCGCGACGGCCAGTGGATCCCGGTCACGTCTCAGCCCGGCACCATCGTCGTCAACATCGGCGACATGATGCAGCGGCTGACCAATCACGTGCTGCCATCCACGACCCATAAGGTCGTCAACGCACCAGCGGCCTACACCGGCGAAAGCCGCTACTCGATTCCGTTTTTCTGCCACCCAAATCCGGACTTTCTGATCGAGACGCTGCCCGGCTGCACCGGGCCGGAACGACCAAATCGCTATCCGGAGCCGATCCTGGCGGACGACTACCTGACCCAGCGGCTGATCGAGATCAACCTGATCTGAGCACCGATCGCGACGGCGTCTGAACGGCGGGCCAGCTGTTCGACAGGCGTGCGCAAATGGGCAATAGTGGCTTCTGCCGTTGTTCAGAAAGGGGGAGCCGATGCAGCGTCTGACGACTACCGATGCGGGCTTTGTGTACGGAGAGTCCGTAAGCGGTCCCATGCACATTTCCGGCATCTACACCTTTGACGGCGAGATCGCATTCTCAACGATCCATCACCATGTCGCCGCCCGGCTGCACAAGATCCCGGCGTACCGCAAGAAGCTCGCCCCCACGCCGCTGAACCTCGCGCACCCGGTGTGGATCGACGATCCCGCGTTCAATCTCGACAACCATCTGGAACATGTCGAGCTGCCGCCGGACAGCACCATGGACGACGCGGTGGCGACCGCCGCCCAGCTCAATGAGGCTATGCTCGATCGCGACAAGCCGTTGTGGAAGGTGTACGTGCTCTCCGGCGTGGCCGATCGCACAGTGCTGTTGATGTGCACGCACCACGCCATGATCGACGGCGCCAGCGGCATCGAGCTGCTGGCCATCATTTTCGACTTCGACAAAAACTACGACCCGCAGGCCCTGGGCGAGCGGTTCTGGCAAGCCGAGCCCGAGCCCAGCGCGCTCGACCTGCTGCGCACCGCCTTCTCCGAGAACATGGAAAAGCTGCGCAACACCGAGCTGTCCAGCCTGATTCCTTCGGCCAGCAACAGCCGCGAGCTGCTTGGGCGTGCCGCCAGAATCATGAGCAGCTTTGTCTCCAAGCCGGCCATCATGGCACCCTTTAACGCCGGGCTGGTCGGTCCGGAGCGCCAGCTGCGCTGGATGCAGGTGCCCTTCGGCGAGATCCGCGAAATCCGTCGCGCCATGGGCGGCACGATCAACGACGTGGTGCTGACCGTGGTCAGCGAGGCCGTGGCGCGCTATCTGAGCGATCAGGATGTCGACACGAGCGACGAGTCCATGCGCATCATGTGCCCGGTCAATGTGCGCACAGAAGACAAGAAGGGCGCTCTGGGCAACCAGGTTTCAGCGATCTTCCCGATGCTGCCAGCCTCGCCCATGGGCGTGACCCAGCGGCTGGCGACGGTGATCGCCGAGATGGAGCGTATCAAGAGCAACAGCGAAGCCCAGGCCATCACCATGCTGCAGGAGAGCGTACCCGAGCCCTGGCCGCTCGCGCTGTGGCCAACACAGCTCGTGGGCACAGCCTACGACCCCACGGCACTCGCCGCGCGCATGCCGCAGCCCGCGATTCCGGCGGGACTGAAGGTTCCAAATTTCGGCTTCAACTTTGTGTGCACCAACGTGCCTGGCTCGCAGGTCCCACAATACCTGTGCGGCCACGAACTCATCGACCACATCGGCGTGCTGCTGCTGTCCGGCAACCTGGGCCTCGGCACCACGATCACCAGCTACAACAAGCGGCTGTACTTCAGCTTCAACTGCGAGCCGAAGCTGATGCCGCAGGTCGAACTGCTGGCCAGCCATGCCCGGGACAGTTTCGATGAGCTGCTTGCGAGCGCCCGGGACCGGGCTGCAGCACTCAGCGCCTGATCAAAGACGAGAGTAGAACCATGGACCAATACCCCAAAACCCGTTCCTTGCCCGATGGCGGCGAAGTCGAACTGCGCGCCATGAGCGCTGCCGATCGCGATGCGCTGCTTGCCTTCGCGCGAGCGCTGACCCCGGAAGACCTGATGTTTTTGCGGGTCGACATTACCCAGGACAAAGTCGTGGACGACTGGATTGCCGCGATCGGCTCCGGCCAGTACCACAGCATCGCTGCCTATGACGCGCAGGGCATGATTGGCTACGCCACCGTGAGCCGAAACCCCGTGTCCTGGACGCGGCACGTGGGCGAGGTGCGGGTCAACGTCAGCGCCACCTATCGCAGCCGGGGGCTGGGCCGCATCCTCACGGCCGAGATCTTCGATGTTGCCGGCCGCATCGGCCTGAAGAAGCTGACCGCCAACATGACCTCTGACCAGCCTGGTGCGCAGGCGGCTTTTCGGCGCCTGGGGTTTGTGCCGGAAGCGCTGCTTGCTGACTTCGTGCAGGATCGTAACGGCGTGACCCGGGACATGGTCATCATGTCCTTCGACATCGAAGGCCACACGGATCAGGTCGGGGCGACGGTCCAGCTCTGACGCGCGCCACCCGCGCGGCAAATTGCCGCAGGGGCCTGGCTGGCAGGACGCCCGCTAGGGCGCGGTCTGTAAAGACAGCGCGGTAATTTCCATCCGCGCTGCGGCACCGTAGATGCGCTCCGCGCTAAACGGCACCGGGCCTTCCGGAGCGAGGGTGGGCCACAGGGGCAGCAAGGCGTCCAGCTGCGCCTGCAAACTCGCAGCAGCGGCCACCGCTTCCGGCGTCGCAGCGAAGGCAGGGCTTGCGGCCCACTGGCGGGCAACCTGGGTAAAGCCCAGCGCATCCTGATACTCATGAACGTTGGCGACTTGCTCATCAACGATGCCGATGGCGTACTCCTCACCTGCCGTGCGCAGCAGCGCCACCATCGTGGCCGCAATCACCGCCGGAGACCGCGTATCGGCGCCGTCCCGCTCGTTTACGGCAATCGCGGCGCTCAACTGATCGTACGCGGACTGGACTGCAGCCTCCGGTTCCTTCCCGGTCACTGCATCGGCCAGCGCCGTCAGTTCTTCGGCGAAGCCTGGTACGTCGCGGCCGGTAAAGGCGTCGATCAACGTGCTGTAAATTTCCGCCTGCGGATGCTTCATGTGGGTGGCCGCCATTTCGACCAGGCCAGCCAGGTACAGCTGGTGACCCACCCAAAGGTGTCCTCGCATCAGGCCGATTTGCGCCAGATACGCAGCGTCATCGGTCAACAGCGCGCCGGTGCCGGCACCTTCGCCGCCCTCGCCTTCGCCTTCGCCGCCTTCGCCGCGAGCGGGCATCGACGCCATGTTGTGTCCCATCGGCTCGGGCTGCGCGGCTTCAGGTTCAGCACCAGATTCTGGTGCGCCGCAGCCCACCGCCAGTGTCGAGGCTGCCAGCAAGCTGCTGGACTCGAGCGTTTTCCACAAACGTTTTTTCATGCGCGGATCGTGCCGCAGCCCTGCGCAATCAACAAGCAACAATCTCGTTAGAATTCGCGGTTGCGGCAGAGGCATGCTCTCGATCATCCTCGCGCGCGAGCCGACAACCTGCGAACCCCTTGAACGAACCAGCGACAGAATCCGTATGGTCCCTCGAGGCAGCCGCCAGCGCGGCAGCCGAGCCGGGATACCTCGACCCGGTCACGGGCTACCTTGTGTTCACCAGCCACGGGCATCGCCAGCGCGGGCGTTGCTGCGGGCGCGCTTGCCGCCATTGTCCGTTCGCCCACCAGGCGGTGCCTGAACCGGCGCTCGCCAGCACCGCGCAGCAGCCCTGTTGGTTACAGGCGCCGCCTGCGGGAGCGCCCGTCACCCTGGTGTTGCGCACCGGGCTGGCGCCGGCCCGCGAAGCCGGCTGGCTGGTGCCATACCTGATGCCTGACCGCACGCTGCCCGCTGATGGCGAGCCCCTGGCGACGCTGCTGGCCATGGCACCGGCGCTGAGCCCCGTGCTGCTCATGCCCCTTCAGCCCCGCCGTTCGTTTGCGGAAACGGCCGGCCAGGCGCTCGCCCTGCTGCCCGCCGGCAGCCACCTCATCCTTCCCGGGGCGGCGAGCCGCCACCCGTTGCCGGATCCCGGGCAGATCGCCGACTGGCAGGACCCCAGGCTGCAGGCCGACCTTTCCGCAGCCGGTCTCACAATCACAGCCGGGGATTGAGGCTGTGCGTTGACGGCGCCCAAGAGTACTGTATATTTATACAGTCTACCAAGGAGCCGCCCATGTCCAAGCCCGCCGCCTCAACCCGCCAACCCACGCCCTGCAAAGTCTGCGACGACAATATCGTGCAGCGCTACCGCAAGCTCGGGGTCTGCAATGCGTGCTACGCCAGCCTGCAGTACTGGCGCGGCAAATCCGTCGGCGATCTGATCAAACGCGACGCCCAGCTCACCCGCATGAAAAAGCGTGCCAGCTTCATGATGGGGCTGCGGACGAACCAGGTTGTGGCGCCCCTTCCAGTACAGCAGGCCGCTGCCGAGCGTCGCCGCAGGGCCTAGCTCTGCATGCTGTCGATCAGCGAGGTCATCGCATCCAGCACTTGGTCCTGCCAGTCAGTCATGGCGGGAACATTCGACAGCACTTGCTGCTTGAGGCTGACGTACCCGTGAATCTGCGCCCAGAACTGCAGGGCGCCCCGCAGCCTGCGATCGCGGGTCGTCTTCGCTGGCATCAACCGGCCCACTAGCGCCACGAGGCCACGAAAGGCAATCTCGGACTGCGCCTGCGCCGCCGCTGAGGGTACATACTCGCCGGTGCGCTCGCCGAACATCAGCCGATAGTGCGCCTCGTAGTCACTGGCAAGCCGCAGGTAGCCTTGCGTGCCTGCCAGTGCCGCCGCCCGCGGGTCAGCCTGCTCTGCGGCATCGGCCATGACTGCTGCGAGTCGTGCGAATCCTTCGGCGTAGAGCGCATCGAGAATGCCCTGCTTGCCTTGAAAGTGGCTGTAGATGCCCATGGTCGACAGACCGGCCTCCCGGGCAATCGCTCGAACGCTCAGAGCGCCCGTGCCGCCATTCAGGAACAGTGCCGAGGCGGCCGCCAGGATCCGCGCCTTGGAATCCGCGGACTCGCCGGCTTCGACCGCAAAATCACTTGGGGACTTGGTCATCGGAGAGAAAAGTGTTGACTTGATATAACATCGTTATACACTAAATAACGATGTTATACACTCAGTCAATCCTATGCGTCCCGGAGGCGTTATGACCACCGACACCCTGAGCCAGGACCTAACGCCGGATTATCTGATTGTCGGTGCCGGTGCTGTCGGCATGGCTTTTGCCGACATCCTGCTGACAGAGAGCGACGATTTGACCATCGCCATCGTCGACCGGCACCACGCACCAGGAGGCCATTGGAACGATGCTTACCCTTTCGTCACGCTCCACCAGCCGTCAGCCTTTTACGGCGTCAGCTCCCGGGAACTGAGCCGGGGCGTCATCGATCAGATCGGCCTGAACAAGGGCATGCACGATCTCGCCAGCGGCGCAGAGGTGAGCGGCTACTTCGATGCAGTCATGCGCGAGCAGTTTCTGCCCACCG
>CAZXIJ010000016.1:31450-59168 GCA_964640725.1 uncultured Pseudomonadales bacterium
GCAGAGGTGAGCGGCTACTTCGATGCAGTCATGCGCGAGCAGTTTCTGCCCACCGGCCGGGTGCAGTACTTTCCCGGCTGCGAGTACCTCGGCAACGGGCGCTTCCGATCAGTGATTTCGGGGCAGGAGCGCAGGGTCCGGCCGCGCCTCAAGACCGTGGACTGTACCTTCCTCAAAACGACCGTGCCATCGACGCACACGCCCAACTTCACCGTTGACGAGGGGGTCGACTTTATCCCGGTCAACGATCTGGTCCGGCCCCGAACCACCCCGGCGGGCTACGTCGTGATCGGCGGCGGCAAAACCGCCATCGATGCGCTGCTGTGGCTGCTGGAACAGGGCGCTGATCCAGACCACATCACCTGGATCACCTCACGAGACGCCTGGCTGATCAACCGTGCCACGACGCAGCCGGGCATCGAGTTTTTCGAGCAGAGCATGGGCGCCCAGGCCGCACAGATGGAGGCGGCGGCCGCCGCCACTTCTGTAGACGACCTGTTCGCGCGGCTGGAAGCAGCCGGCAACGTGCTCCGCATCGATCCCGAGATCACGCCAACGATGTTTCACGCGGCAACGGTCAGCCCTGCGGAGCTGACCGAACTCCGCCGGCTCAAGCACGTGGTGCGCCTGGGCAAGGTCACGCAGCTGGGTCCCGATGAGATCGTGCTGGAACGGGGGACCCTAAGCACCAGCCCCGAGCACCTTCACATCGATTGCTCGGCCAGCGCCCTGAAAAAATTGCCCGTACAGCCGATCTTTGCCGGCGAAGTAATCACTCCGCAGATGGTGCGTTCCTTCCAGCCTGTGTTCAGCGCTGCGCTGATCGCCCACGTCGAGCTGACCCGGGACGGGGACGATGCCAAGAACGACCTTTGCGGCCCGGTCCCGCTGCCGGACCGAACGGTGGATTGGCCCGCCATGACCGCAGCTTTCATGATGAATCAGTACAAATGGTCTCAGGACGAGGAGCTGCGCGGCTGGCTGGTCAGCAATCGCCTGGACGGCTTCAGCAAGACCGCTGCCAGCGTCGACAAAGATGACACGGCGCGCCGCGCGATTATGAATCGCCTGCGCGACGCGTCCTTCCCTGCCATGGCCAATCTGCAGAAACTGATGGCAGAGGCCGACGCCTGAGGCTTGATGCCTGAGTCCTGACGCCGCAGGCATCAGGACTCAGACGGTCAGTGTTGCCCGGGGCGATTGAGCCAGATCGTGATGGCGCTCGCGACCCAGACGCCGCACGCCATGTAAAACAGCACGCCGCCATCCGAATTGCCTGCCGCATCGACCTGCCGGTCAACGCCCAGAGGCGTAAACAGGTGAAAGAAGATCGCGCCGCTGATGACCCCCAACGCCAGCAGCGCGCCGTACAGCCGCGTGCGCGGAACCAGGATCAGCGCGCTGGCCACCAGCTCCGTCACGCCCACGGCAAGCCCGCCATGGTTCCGAAACGGCTCTGCCAGAGCACTCAACGGCGCAATGCCAGCCATCCAGTCTGCAATGGTGTTAAAGATGATGACTGTTTCTTCTGAGCCGCTGAATTTGAAAACCAGCGACTGGATAAACACAAACGCCACAAAAATGACCAGCGCCCATGGCAGTACTTTCTGCATGGTTTTCCTCTCTCGTGATATGTTCTCGCGACTTCTGCAATTCAGGCCAGGGCCTATGAAGCCACTTTTTTTTGCGGGGCTGATTCTGACATTCCTGCTCGGCCCGGGCACGCACTTAAGTGCCGCCGAAGCCGCCTGGGAGCTCAAGAAAGACAAGGACGGTATCGCCGTCTTTACGCGCTCCGTCGAAGGCTCCAGCTACAAGGCCGTCAAAGCGTCCATGCAGGTCCCGGGCACGGTGTCTGCCCTGGCGGCGCTGGTACTCGATTCCGAGAACTGCTCGGAGTGGGCGGCCCATTGCAAGCGCAGCCAGGTGTTGACTGCTTCGTCCGACAAACAGTTCGTGGCCTACACGCTGAACGATCTGCCCTGGCCGGTGGCGGACCGGGAAGGCATCACACAAGTGGAGTGGTCCCAAAGCCCGGACACCGGTGCGGTGACGATGATCGCGACGATCCTCGGCGGCGACCAGGTTCCGGCGAACGCGCCCAAAGCCAAAGGCGCGGTGCGGCTCACCACCGGCACGACCAGCTGGCACTTCGCGCCCACCGGCAACAACACAGTCACGGTGACCAGCGAAGCGCATATCGACCCCGAGGGCGCGACACCGGCCTGGCTGACCAATCGCCTGCTGGTGGGGGCGCCCTTCGATACCCTGGCAGCGATGCGCGCGCTGCTGGCCAGCGGCCGCTATGACGACGCCGAAATCCCGTGGCTGAGCGAACCCGCACCTGTGGCGCCCTGATGCCGAGCCACCGCCCAAGCTGGCGAAATTTGCCCGGTTGACTTGCCAAACCGGGCGGCGCCCGGTAAGAAGCGCCCTGGCGAGCCCCAATGCTCGCAATCAGGAGTGTCCATGAACATGCTCGAACGGCAATCTCACGTGGCTCGCGAGGTCACGCAAATCAACATCGATGCCCTGCGCGCCCTCATGCAGCTGAGCGCCGACGGCCTGTCACGCCTGGTGGCGCTGAATGAGGACTACCTCAGGAAGATGGCGCAACCGGAAGGCATGCAGGGTTTTGTGTCCCTGCAGCAGACCTACGGCCGGTCCCTGTTTTCCGGCATCTCTGCCGACATCAAAGCCCGCGCCGAGGTCGTCCGAGCAGCCCTGGAGCAGACCCGGACCGCGGTGCGGGGCGGCTGGAGCGACACTGGCGAGCACCGCAAGGACGGGGCCGCCGCAACCGCGCGCGAGCTGATCGTGCCGGACGCTGAGCCCACGATCGACCAGGACAACCTGCAGCAGATTGACGGGATCGGCGGCGTGTTTGCCGAGGAACTGCGGAGCGCCGGTGTGCGCACAATCAAGCAGCTGGCAGCCATCAACGTCGACGACCTGGCCAGCGAGGCGCACCCGCTGCACGCGCTGAAAGGGCGCATGGCGTCCGAAGACTGGGTAGAACAGGCACAGGCCATTCTTGGCACCGGCCCGCTGCGCTAAATCGTGAGCGATGTGCCGCCAGACGAAGTCTTCGATGACATCGTGCGGCGGGCCATCGAAGGGCTACCGCCCTGGATTCATCACGTGCTCGAAGAAGTCGACGTCATCGTGCAAGATGACCCGGGGCCGGAGGCAGAAGCCTTTATCGACGCCGCCGGGCCAGACGCGTCAGAGCCCGGTGGCCCAACAGACATCCTGGGTCTCTACTGCGGCACCCCGCTCACTGACCGCAGCGTCACCGCCGCTGGCGAGCTCAGCGACGTGATCTACATCTATCGCAATGCCCACCGCGCCCTGGCGCTGCCGGACCGGGCGCTGGCCGACGAGGTCGCGCGCACGCTCATCCACGAGATCGCCCACCACTTCGGCTTTGACGAGGACGAGGTGGACGACGCCGGGTTCAGCTGAGTCAGTCGAAGACGCGGCGACCTGCCCGAAGGACGCCGCTGTGCGCACGCACCCAGCCGTCGGTGGTGCCATAGGCCGGGATCGCGATGAATGAGAGCGTCAAGGGTTGCCCGTGTTATTGCTCGCCGCCCCGCTCCCAAAGGCTGACGTCACGCCGATTGACCGACAGTCGCGCGGCACTGATAGTGTCAGCGAACCCCAGGCTGGGAGCACTGCCCATGGCACATCGGAGCATCCACCGCCCGCGGCTGGACGCGTTGCTGCTCGGCTGCTGCATCGTCTTCGCAACAGGGCTGACGCCAGCAGCAAGGGCGCAGACACCGCTGTTCAGCACCGGCGAACACTCGGCAGAGCCCATCGCCGTGACGCTGACCGGCCCCTGGCAAACGCTGGCGCGGGACCGGCAACCGGAGCCTGAGTACCGCGATGCCAGCCTGACCCTGGACGCCAGCGGCGAGCAGTTCGCGCTGCAGAGCCGGCCCCGGGGCAAGTCTCGCCGCAAAACCGCCAACTGTCGCTTTCCGCCCCTGTGGCTGCGCTTCGACAAGACGGCCATCGCCGGCACGGATCTCGCGGGCCATCATCGCCGCAAGCTGGTCACCCACTGCTCCGCGCTTCATCGGCCCAGCAAGGATCCGTCCAAAGTCTGGTTAGAGATGCAGGCCTACCGCACCCTGAATTTGCTGACCGCGCGAAGCTTTCGCGTGCAGCCCCTGGCGCTGACCTACATCGATACTGATCGCCCCGAGCGGCCCGCATCCCATCCAGGCTTTCTGATCGAGCACAAGAAGGAGCTGGCAGCACGCCTTGCCCTAAAGCCGTTCAAAGAGGAACAGGTCGCGCGCACCGCGCTCGATGCCAAACACAGCGCCCTGGTCGCGCTGTTCAATATGCTCATCGGCAATCCGGACTTCTCCCTCGCCAGAGGCCCCGCTGGCGATGACTGCTGCCACAACAGCGTGCCGCTGATGGATGCCCAGGGCCTTGTTTACTCTGTGCCTTACGACTTCGACAACACCGGCCTGGTCAACCCGCGCTACGCCACTGCGCCTGCCAATATCAAGATCCGCAACGTACGACAGCGTGTCTACCGCGGCTATTGCCGTCACAACGCCGGGCTGGGGCCCGCAATCGAGCAGATGCTCGCACAGCGCGCAGCGATCGAGACTCTTTTTGCGGAACATCCGGGTATACGGGCGAAGGAGAAAGCTCGGATCAGCCGCTATCTGGCTGCCTTTTTCGATGATGAGCTGAGCCCCGCAGGCCAGCAAAAACTGAAAAAAAGCTGCCTGGGCTAGGCCGCGAGTCCCGGGGTCACTGTACGCCCTTGAGCCAATCTGCCAACAGCCCGCTCACTTTCGGGTGAATCAGATAGCCAAGGCTGCTGTGCGGGTTGGAGCGCCCGAAGCGCACGGCCAGGTTGTAGATCAGATGGTCTTCGATGCGGCTGACGCAGCGCTGCTCGAGCATGGGGCGAAAATCGTTGGCAACGGTTTCGTCGTGGCAGATGTAGTCGTCCTCCGCCGCAACGTTGTGCCAGAAGGTCAGGCTGCGCGGGTACCGCTCCGCGCCTTTTCGCTGTGCCCCGGCCAGCCGAGCGCGAACGTTGTCATCGGCCAGCGGTGCGCCGAGGGTCAGCCAGCTGTGCAGTCGTTGCTCCGGTTGCAGCGAGTTGTCCTGGGAGAGCGCCCAAAGCACGTCCCAGGCCAGCACCGCCCCAAAGCCGTGGGTCACGCAGAGCACGCGCCGGCCCTCTCGCAGCAGCGGTGCCAGCCGCGAGCGCAACCGTTCCTGACAGGCAGCGGCGTATGTGCCGTCCGACGCCCAGTACGGCTCGCACTCGGGCATGCGGCGGGCCAGCGCGCGCTCGCCCAGGCCCAGGCCGCGGGCAATGGGAGAGGACAGATCCGCCAGAAACTCCCGCACCGCGGACTTGCCGGGCAGGGCATCGTAGCCAGCACGTCGAAACCGCTTGGGCTTGTCGAGCGCCGCAAGCGCATCGAGCGCATGGCGACGATCTGCCAGATCGAGCGCCGCATCGTAGGAGGGGCGATGGGGCTCCGGAAAAAGGTCGGCGTAGTACACCATGTGCAGCTCTGTCTGCTCGAAGGCAGACAGCTGCGCGCCATGATCCCGGGCGAGACCGGTGGTGAGCGCACCACGCCAGAGCGTCAGCAGCGCTTCCGCCCCGGGCTTGGGCCCATGGCCGTGTACGAGCACGACCGCACGCTCAGCGCTCAAAGCGATACACCGTCAGGCGCGCGCGTTTGCCGTCCCCCTCGTCCGCGATCGCAAGGCGACCGCCAGGAAGCAGCGCGATCCCTTCTGCCTGGCGATGTTTGCCCAGCTCTGACAGGTCGATCGCTGAGCGCAGTTGCCCAGCGCGATCAAAGTTCAGCAGGGCCCGCTCCCGCGCGGCGACGAGCCAGATGTTCTGGCCGTCATCGCTGAACGCAAGACCGGACAAGTGCATCGACGCGCTGGACAGGGCCTGCTGTGCAGCCGCCAGGTCGAGCTCAATATCCGCATCCGGCTGGCGCGCCCGCGACGGCAGGTCGACCGCATGCAGATGCGATGCCATCGCCTTGCCCTTGCCCCGGGCGCGCTTGCTCGCCAGGTACAACAGGCCCGACACCGGATCGCGGCCCAGGCCCTCGATCTCGAAGCGCGCGCCAAGCCGCGTGTCCAGCGTTTGGACCCGCTCGCCCTCGGTCCAGAACAGCACGCCATCGCTGTCGACCAGCAGGGTCTGGTCGCCGATTCGCGCAAGGCCCTCGTAGTCTCCCGGCCGCGCGGGCCGACCGATGGCAAGCAGTGGCTCCACGACCTGGGTTGCCAGATCAATGCGGTAGACGAGCGCCTGCTCGTCATCGACCGCCAGCAGCGTATCCGGCCCCGCGACGGCAAGGCCGGAAATCTCTCGCAGCGCGTCCGGCAGTTTCAGGCGCAGGACTTCCGAAAAGCCGTGCGGGAACGGCGTACCTGCCGGGCTAGCCACGTCGTCGCAGCCAACGGTCAGCGCCAATGACGCGCACAGCAGCGCCGGGACCCTAGGGAAGCTCATCGTCATCCTGCCCGCGCCCGGTCAGAAAGGCGAAAAATGGCGTTGTCATGTCGGCACCGTAGTTCATGCGCCACAGCGCAAGATTGATCAGCACAAAAGCCATGCTCACCACAAAGGACACTCCGAGGGCGCTCACCCCCGCGCCGAGCCCCACAGCGATCGCAACAAAAATATAGAGCGCATGGGCAGGTTCCGTCAGGGTAAAACGGAAGCGCACAGCGGCAACGATGCCCGCCAGGCTGAAGGCCAGGGCCAGCGAGTTCTGAACGATGATCGCAATACCGGCAACGATGACCGGCAAGACGATGGTCGTCTGGACGAAGGAACGATCGATACGCTTGCGCCGGGTGGTCATGAAATAGACCCAGGACACGGGCAGCATCAGCAGTACCGCCCCGCAGATCGCAAGGCCCAGGGTGATCGCGTCGTAGCCGTGGCCGTTGCCGGCGCTGGAAAAATCGCGCACCACCTCGAGCCGGGTACCGTCGCCGGCAAGCAGGTCGTCCAGACCGCCCAGGGGCATGAGACCCGGGGGCAACAGCGCTGTCAGCAGCCAGACCAGCGCCGCCAGGCACAGGTAGTAGCAGATCATCAGAAACAACGGCGCGCCGAAGGCGCTACCGGGCCTCATGAGCCCTGGCCCGGAGGCCAGCCGAGGACCGCATCGCGACGCAGCAGCAGCGCCCGCTTCGCGCGGCGCGGCAAACGATCACCCACGAGCGTCTCGAGCACTTCCGGGGACAGTTGCTTCAGCCTGTCGCGCAGCAAGGGCGGCAGAACCTGCGGCGTCGCAACGACCGGCAGCCGCGTCGCGTTGCCAAAAGCAGACCTTTGGTTCAGCAACCGGACCCGGGTCAGCCGGCGATCGTAGGCGAGCGTCTGCGCCGATCGCGACAGCTGCCCGATGACGGCGTCAAACGCGGCGACCAGCTGATAACTGCTACCGGCCGCACACCAGTCATCGAAAGCCAGGCCCCGTGCTGATCGCGCTGCTTCCAGCAGCAGCGGCGAGTCGAGCAGCCGAACAACACCCGTTTTGCGCCCCAGGGTCGTCGCGTAAGTAGGCGGCACCAGGTCGAGCCCGAGCCAGCGGTCCAGGCGCCAGGCCGCAAGCTCTCGATCCGTGTCCCGACGGCTCAGCGCGACAAACACCCCGGAACCGGCGGGGTCGCCATTCGCCGCCGCAAGGGCCACGGGCATGCCAGATTCCTTCGGTGCAGAGGCGACCGCCGGCTGTGCCGAAGCCACCAGCACATCCAGCTGTGCAGCGCGTTCGTCAATGGCCGCTGGGGAAAGGGCCAACTCTGAGGCATTCATCGGCATCGGCACCTTCGCGCCGCTGGCATCGAGCACCTCGACCTGATCCCCACGGATGCGCAGCGCAGCGGGCTCACCGCCGTACACCGACTTCAGCATGCCCGTATCGATGGCGTATACCCGCCCGCCCAGGCGGCGCGCAATCTGATGGTTCCAGGTCGGCGTGTGGCCAACGACAATCCGCTGCGCACTGTGCGCCTTAAGCACAGCGTTTACCGCCGGGGACTCGAGGACTGCCGGGCAGCGGCTATTGCCCCGGTACCACGCCGGCCCGAGTTCAGACAGATAAGGCGACGCGAGGCTCTGACGCAGCGCCTTGATCTCCGGTGATTCCCCAGACGCTTCCGCCGATGCCGGCTCGGCCAGCGCCAGCAGTGAGGCCTTGGCCGGCAGCCTGCCCGCTTCCTGGAGCGCCGCCCCCTGCGCGATGACCTGCGCCAACAGCGCTCGGGCATCAGCGTTGACCGAATCGATCTGCTGGCCAGCGAGGGTGCCCGAGAAGCCGCCGTGGGCGAACAGGGTATCGCCCAGCTTGAGGATCAGGGGCCGGTCCAGCAGCCAGCGACCGTAGCGTCCGCTTGCCGCGAAAGCGGCCCGCCGCGCCGGCTCGCCATCAGCATCCGGCGCATGGGCAAAGCTGCGCAGATCGCCGGGACTGACATCGCGCCACTCGCCAAGCAGATTCATGATCTCGTGGTTGCCCAGCAGCACGTGCACCCCGCCGCCGGCTGCCCGGGCCTGGCCCTGAAGCGCCATGAACAGATCCAGCACCGACTGAGTTGCATCGCCCCGGTCAATCAGATCACCGACGCTGACCAGATGGGTGCTGCCGCCGACCCAACGGTCGCGCTCATCGATCAGGCCCACCGCAGCAAGAAGGCTTCGGATCGCATCGAAGGCGCCGTGCACATCGCCGATCGCCACCACCTCGACGACCGCCTCAGTGCTCGAGTTAGGCTGCCCGTGCGCAACGCCAGCAAACAACCCGGCGCAAGTTCCTGTGCACAGCCATAGGAGCAAACGAAGTTTGCGCATTGTGCCTCCAGGCAGCTTCGCCTGGCGCTAGCCGGCGGCAACCTTGCGGGTGACGCGCACCGGCAGGTGCGTGTAGCCGTTCACGAAGGACGAGAACGTGCGTTCCGGCTCATCGAGCACCTCGACATGCTCGAAGCGCGCCAGAATTTCTTCCCACAGGATTCGCAGCTGCAGCTCCGCCAACCGGTTGCCCATGCATCGGTGGATCCCAAAGCCGAAGGACAGGTGCGCCCGGGCATTGGGCCGCTCGATATCCAGCGCATCGGCGTTCTCGAACACCGATGCATCGCGATTGCCGGACGCGTACCACATCAGTATCTGGTCCCCCGCCTGGATTGCCTTGCCGCCCAGCTCGCAATCGTTGTTGGCGGTGCGCCGCATATAGGCCAGCGGCGTCTGCCAACGGATCAGCTCCGCAACCATTTGCGGGATCAGCTTTGGGTTCGCTTTGAGTTTGCGGAACTGGTCCGGAAACTTGTTCAGCGCGTAGACGCTGCCCGACATGCTGTTACGCGTCGTGTCGTTGCCGCCCACGATCAGAAGCAACAGGTTGCCCAGGAACTGCATGGGCGCCATGTCCTTCGTGTGCTCGCCGTGCGCCATCATCGACACCAGATCATCGCCCGGCTTCGACTTGCGCTGTTCCCACAGCCCTGTGAAGTACTCCAGGCACTCGAGCAGCTCTTCCCGGCGCTGCTCGACGGTCTCGACAATGCCGCCGGGTTGCGGCACCGCGAAGGTCACGTCCGACCAGCGCGTCAGCTTGCGGCGTTCCTCGAAAGGAAAATCGAACAGTGTTGCCAGCATCATCGTGGTGAGCTCGATGGATACCGTATCGACCCAATCAAAGGGTTCGTTCTCTGGCAGCGAGTCGAGGACGCGGCAGGTCCGTTCGCGAATCAGCGACTCCATGCGGCCCAGATTGCGAGGCGCCACGGAGCCGGCGACCGCTTTGCGCTGCACGTCGTGCTCTGGCGGATCCTGGGCGATGAACGTGCTGATGTTCAGCATGCCTTCCGGGGGCTTGGCATCGATGGGAAAGCCCAGGGTGATGCCGTGTGCGGACGAGAAGTTCCGCCAGTCTGAATCCACCGCCTTGATGTCTTCGTAGCGGGTCACCGACCAGTAGCGGCCCGCCGACTCGGTTTCGTTAAAGTGCACCGGATCTTCGGCCCGCAAGCGCTCGAAGTAGGCCGGCCAATGATGTTCGCTGAAGAGCCGCGGCTTGATGGGGTTAATCTCTTCGATCTCGATGTCCCAGGGGGACGGAATCGCCCGGGTATCGCTGGCCCCCTCTGCCGAGGGCATGCCGCTCGCGATGTTGTCGCTGCTGGGGCTGGGTTCGCTCATGAGATCCTCCGCTGTCAAAAGCAGCCCGGCAGACATCGCGGGCCACACTCCGATGATAGCAGTGCCGGGGGCAGGAAAGTCAGGCAACATGAGCCCTCGCCCCGGCAAGGAACCCGTGACTCATGCCCGCTGCTCCCCTGGCCCGCCTGCTCCTGACCGTCATCGCCGCCCTCGTGCTCACCGCTTGCGCCAACACCGATTCCCGGCAGGAGACCGTCCGCGCGCCAGCATTCACAGCGGACCCGGCGACGGTCGACCGCGATCACCCGCCGGCGCTGACGGAGATCAACTTTCGCAGTCACGGTGACCGGCTCAACGGCATTGTGTATCAGGCGAACGGCGCAGGCCCGCACCCGACGGTGCTGCTCCTGCACGGCTTTCCCGGCAACGAGAAAAATCTGGACTTGGCCCAGTCCCTGCGTCGAGCGGGCTTTAACGTCCTGTTCTTCCACTATCGCGGCGCCTGGGGCAGCGAAGGCAGCTTCAGCTTTACCCATGTCATCGAGGATGTCGCCAGCGCGCTGGCCATGCTTCGCAGCCGCGCCGCGGATTTGCGGGTTGATGCCGACCGGCTCCTGCTCGTTGGCCATTCCATGGGCGGCTTCGCGGCCCTCCACGGTGCCGCGCGGGACGAGCGCGTGCAGTGCGCCGCAGGCCTGGCAGCCGCCGATTTCGGCAGCCGCAGCCAGGCCATGTCGCCGGAGGCAGCCGCCGGCTTCGCCGCTTATACCGACACGCTACAGATGCTCGCCGGCCTGACGGGTCAGGCTGCGATCGAAGCGCTGCAGCGCAACCAGACCGCCTGGGCCGTGACGAGTCTGGCCGAGCCTTTTTCCGGCAAGTCGATCCTGCTGGTCGCCGCCGATCAGGACGAAGCCGTCGCGCCAGATCCTACGCACATCAACATGGTCCAGGCCTTCAGCGCTAACCCCGAAATCACCTTGCAGCACCGCCTGCTATCCGGCGATCATTCGTTCTCCTGGAGCCGTCAGGCGCTGATCGAGACGGTCGTGGGTTGGGCATTGCAATGCGCGGGCTGAACCTGCGGCGCCCGCACCTTCAGAGCGTGATGCTGCTCCTTGCTTTGCCTTTGGGCAGCTCGAACATCTCGGCCGGCATCTACGCCGACGCCGTCAAAGCCCTGGCGCTTGAGGAGCTGGCCGCAACGGTCTCCGACCGGCAGCTTCGCAGCGTGCTGGGGCGCGCCGGGCGCAAACTGCCGAAGGCCGATCAGCAAGCCGCCGCAGTGCTGGTCCAGCTCGGTGCCATTACCCGGGCCGACCTCCGGTACAGCCCCCGGGACAAGCTGGCGCGCTTCACCCGGGTCCTGGGCAGCGAACACCCGGGGCTCATCGGCCGCCTCCACCATGCCGCCCTGGACCCGGCCCTGACCGCGCCGCTCGACCACACGCCGCTGCTCGCGAACGACGCCTTCCTGGCCGCCCTGGGGCAGCTCCTGGAAGACGGGGTGCTGACCGGCTACGACCTGCGCCTGAAAGATGTGTACCGGGATCTGCCGCAAGGCCTGTCCTTCGTGTACTCCCACGCAAGCCAGCGCCATCTGCGACAGCTGGTCGCGCTCCTTGCACAGGAGCAGGTCAACGGCTGGCTGTACGTGACCCCCAAGGTTTCTGCGTTTCTGTTTCGGGACGAGTGGGGCGAGCCCGGCGATCAGGTCGTTGCGCTGGCCAGCGGGCTGCGTGTGGTCCAGGGCCGGGAGATGGCCATCGCCTTCCAGTTCGACACGCCGGAAGACCGAGACCGCTTTCACGAGCTGGTTCAGCGCTTCGCGAAGAAAGACACCGAAGATGAGCCTGGCCTGATTGCCGATGCCTGGTGGCAGCCCTTCTACTACAGCGATGCCCCGGTGCCGGCGTTTGAAGAGATCGCGCTGATCCTTGTCGCCCAGGGCGACCTTGAGGCGACGTTGACCGTACTGAAGGCTCGCCAGGCACAGGTCCTGGAAGCACTGCGCGCCAAGGGTTGGCAGCCGCGGGTCGACACGGTCTGGGTCAACCCGTCTTTCTTCCGCTTTCTGCACGGCGGATTCCGTTAGCGTCAGAACCTGCGGCCAACACTCAACCCAAGGGCCCAGGGGTCGATCTCGACGGTACCCAGATCTGTCCCGTTCAGCCGCGCGTCGGTATCGATGTCGAAATAGCGCAGGTCGACGTTCACAAACCAGGATTCTGCCAGGTCAAGGTCTGCGCCCAGCTGCGCCGCCCAGCCCACGGAAGTCTCGAGGCTGAGGTTGCTGCCGGCGAGCGCGCCCCGGGTGTCTTCCTCAAAAAACTCTGTGACGTTCAGCCCGAAGCCAACATAGGGGCGAAAGCGCTGCTCCGGTCGCAGGTGATACTGCAGCGACAGCGTTGGCGGCAGGTGCCGCGTGCTGCCCACCCTGCCACCGCCCACAAGGTTGATATCGTGCTCGAAGGGCAGCGCGGCCAGCAGCTCTACAGCCAGGTGTCGCCGCATGAACCAGGTCACGTTAAAGGTCATCATGGTCGCCGCGTCGACATCCACCACGGCGTGGTTATCAGACTTGGGATTGACCGAGTGCGCGCCGACCCGAACCAGCCAGTCCCCCTGTTCTGCCCAGGCGCCGGCCGCGAGCAGCCAGCCCGCCCATATCCAGATCGCACATCGCTTCATCTCTCTCTCCTGCTTTCGGTCAACAGCGACCAGGCGCTAAGCTAGAGCGTTCAGGCAAGGCGACCTTGATTCAAATCAAAGCGGGCATCGATGCTGTTCTAGGGGATGTACGTATAGGGCGCTGAGGACAGGATCGCCATACTCCGCTCAATGAGTCACGCACCCGCCATGCCGGGCCGTTCCGATTGCAACCGTTGCCCGACCCGCCCGCACTGCGTCGCCGACGGGCTGGCACCGGACGATCTGAACGCGCTGACGGCACTCATGCGTTTCGGCACCGTCTACGGCAAAGGGCAGCATCTGTTCGTCGCAGGAGATTCCGTGCGCGGACAGTTCCATGTGCGCTCCGGCGTCTTCAAGAGCTACTTCATCAGCGCCAGCGGCCAGGAGTCCGTCACCGGCTTTTACTGGCCCGGGGACGTGGTTCCAGACCTGGCGCGGGACGGCCGCCACGGTCACTGGGCCGTCGCGCTGGAGGACAGCTCCGCTTGCCTGACCCGGTTCGGCGCCACTGCTGCTCAGGAAGCTGGCACGGCACACGCTCGCGCGCTGCAGGCGATCAACCGTCATAGCCAGCAAATGGCCAGCCGGGCCATCGATCACCAGCTCACCGTCAAAACATGTACCGCCGAAGCACGAGTGGCTGGGTTCTGCCTGGCCACGACGCGACACCTGGCGCAGCTGCGGTGGCTACCGGACCAACTGCCAACACCCATGACCCGGACAGACATCGCAAGCTACCTGGGACTGACGCTGGAAAGCCTGTCCCGGGCGATCTCGCGCCTGAAGCAACGGGGCATCATTGCGGCCAGCCGGCAGCAGATCGAGATTCGCGACCGGCCGGCGCTGGAATTGCTGGCCGGGCACCAGCACTAGGGCCTGCTGCGCGTCGAAGCCCTGGCCTGCGCCGTCGAGCCCATGGTAGAACCCGGGGACAGCAGCCAGGACCCATACCATGAGCAAAATCTGTCTTGTCACCGGCGTCGGCCCCGGGACGGGCGCGGCCATCGTCCGTCGCTTTGCGGACGCGGGCTACGACGTCGCCATGTTGGCCCGAAATTCAGACCGGCTCACGGCCCTTGCAGCAGAATTGCCAACGGCGCACTCCTGGCCCTGCGACGTCAGCAACCGCGAACTGCTCCAGCATACCTTCGAGCAAATCACAGAGCGTCACGGCGCCCCGACGATCATCGTGCACAACGCTGTCGCGGCGAAGCCAGGGACCTACATGGACGTCGATCCGGCGCGCATGCGGTTGGCGTTCGAGGTCAACACCATCGCTTTGCTGCAGCTGGCCCAACTCGCCACCCCGGCGATGGTTGAGGCCGGTTCCGGGGCGATTCTGTGTACGGGCAACACCGCCGCCTATCGCGGCCGGCCGCACTTTGCGGGGTTCGCGCCCACCAAGGCCGCGCAGCGGATCCTGCTGGAAAGCATCGCCCGGGAGGCAGGCCCGCAGGGCATCCACGCCGCCTACATCGCGATCGATGCGGTCATTGACGTGCCCTGGACCCGCAAGGCCTACGCCGACAAGCCCGACGAGTTCTTCTGCCAGCCCGCAGACATCGCCGAAGAGTGCTACCGCCTGGCGCACCAGCCCCGCAGCGCCTGGACCTTTGAATCGGTGATTCGTCCCTTCGGCGAGGTGTGGTAAACCACCGCTGATCAGAATGTGTACTCAGCAAGGCGTTGCGAAGGCTGGACGCATCACGGCCCTCATGCGACGCTGACCGTGCCTCTACTGCGAATGAGCGTCATGGCCCGACCCGCGTTAACCGATGAGCAACGCCGCCAGACCCGGCGCCGGATTCAGCAAGCCGCGGCGCAGCTGTATGCAGAGCACGGCTTCAAGGACATCACCGCCCGCAAGGTGGCCGAGCGCGCGGGCGTGTCCGTGGGCTCGCTCTACAGCTATTTCGACAATCTGACGGAACTCATGCAGTCGCTGTGGAAAGGTCCGGTCCGACGCCTGCTCAAGGACGTGGAGTCCGCCCTCGCCAGTTCCGAAGAACCGCTGGCCAGGCTTAGAATCTTTCTGGAAACCTACGCGCATTTCGCCGTGACGGAACGCGCGACCTACCGCGGCGCGTTTATGTTCGTGCGCCCGGAGACTCAAACCAAACCGAATCCCGTTCCCCTGGATCAGGACCGTCTGTTTGCCACCCTGCGTGGCATCGTTGTGTCCGGACAAACGCGGGGCCAGATCCGGGAAGGCGATCCGGACCAGATCGCGCAAACCCTCTGGTCCGGCGTCCACGGCGCCATCGCGCTGCCTTTGAGTATCGACCGGCTGGCCCTGGAGCCGCCGGAGCAGGCCGTGCCGACCATGATCGACACGCTGCTGGAGTGGGTTCGAAGCTAGTGCTCAGGCTGCCTGGCGGCTCTGATCCAGATTCATGCGCGTTCGCAGCGTCGCGAGCGGCGTATCGAGTTCGTCTTCCCAGCGGGTAAAGTTCAGGTTTCTGGCCGCGCGGCCGTGCGCCCAGCCTTCGACGATACCGTCCATGGCCGGCACGGTCAGCTTCGGGTGCACGAATGCAAGGTGCCCCATGGTCGCAGCCAGGCGCATGGCGTGATACGGGAAGCGCAGCTGCGCCAGGTAAAACGCAGCCAGCGTCAGTTCGCCGAGCGGCGAGGAATCGTAGCCGGTAAGCACATGCAGAAAATCGTGAATCTGAAATCCGCGGACCATCATGTAACTCATGTCCGCCGGCAACCGGTCCAGCTTGCCTGATGCGTGCAGCTCCTCGTTAAAGGTCCGGTAGTTGCGTCCCAGATTGGCTTCGAGCTTGTTGTCGACGATGAATTTGCGATAGCCGTGGCCGAGCGTGCCGGGCGCGCAGCTTGCCAGCCGCTCCAGCGACAGCGGCTCCGAGATAAAGCCCTCGTCGATGCATTCGCGGGCCCCTGCCAGGCCCTGCAAGTCTTCGAGATACTCGTCAATCGCGCTCTGCGGCGCTTTCTCGAACCAGTCGTGGAACAGAAAGTAGACCGGATAGTTGGTGTGATCATCTACGGCCTGCAGAAATTTCTCCGCGAACTCGCGGTCGATGGTGGGCTTCTCGCTCATGGGGTTTCCTCGGGTGATCAACAGGATGGAGTTGATCCTAGCAGCGTTTGAGAGTAAATTGAACACTGTTCATTAAATAAATCAGCAGTTTTTGCGGCGCGCCGCACCGAACGTTGATCAGCCTGTGAGGGGAAGCATGGCGGAGACCACAGAACAGCCGGTACCGGCGCTGGGCGGGAGTGTGAAATTCGCCTTCGGGCTGGGGCAAATGGCCGAGGGCATCAAGAACGCGAGCTTCTCGGTCTTTCTGCTCTTCTACTACAACCAGGTGCTGGGGCTTTCTGCCGACGCGGCCGGGCTCGCCATCGGGGTCTCGCTCATCTTCGACGCGGTCACTGACCCGGTCGCCGGGACTGCATCCGATCGCTGGCGCAGCGCTCAGGGTCGTCGCCATCCCTTCATGTACGCCTCTGCGCTACCGCTGGCGATCGCGTTCTACTTTCTCTTCGCACCGGCAGCCTTCGCCCTGGAGGGCAGCCAGACCGCGCTGTTCCTGTGGATGCTCACGTTCACGGTGCTCACCCGCGGGGCCATGACTCTGTATCACGTGCCGCACCTCGCGCTGGGCGCCGAGCTGTCCACGGACTACGAGGAGCGCACCGCCGTGGTGGCCATTCGCCAGTTCATGTCCGGATCCGGTCACCTGCTCGTGTACGGCCTGGGCTTTGCCGTGTTTTTCGCGCCGACGGAGGCGTTTCCGAACGGTCAGCTGAACGCCGGGGCCTACCCGCCCTTCGCCATCACCCTGGCGGTGCTGATGGCCACCACGATCTTTTACAGCGCCTGGGGCACTCGCAGCCGCATCCCCTACCTGCCCAAAGCACAGGAGAAACAGAGCGCGACCAGCCTGGGGACAATCCTCGGCGAGTCGGGCCAGGCCCTGAAGAACCGCTCCCTGCGCTGGCTGATGCTCGGCTACATACTGATCGTTATCGGCTACGGCATCGGTGCCGGCACCGGGCTCTACACCATGACCTTTTTCTGGGAGCTGTCCCGCTTTCAGGTTCTGTGCGTGTTGCTGACAGGACCGTTCGGCAGTCTGGTGGGGTACGTGGTGGCCGGCCGGCTGTTCGCCTGGCTCGACAAGCGCAACGCGATGATCACCGGAGCCGTCACCTGGGCACTGCTGCACGCGCTGCCGGTCGGCCTGTACCTGCTAGGCCTGACCCCCGCCTCCGGCACCTGGGCCCTCGCGATACTGCTGGCGTTGATCTATCTGGCGATCGGCGCCAGCGTTGCTCAGGTCTTTGTCGGCATCAGCACGCTGATGGCCGACATCGCCGACGAAAACGCCCTGGAAACCGGCGCGCGCCAGGAAGGCGTGCTGTTTGGCGCGGTGTCCTTTGCCAGCAAATGCACCTCGGCGGCGGGCGCCGTGTTCGCCGGCGCATTGCTCAAGTTCATCGACTGGCCCACCGGGGAGACCATTCGCAGCGCGGCAGACGTGCCGCCGGATGTGTTGCTGTCCATGGCGATACTGTCCGGCCCCTTTGCCTCCCTCATCGCGATCCCGGGCGTCGCCTGTCTGCTCGGCTATCGGCTGAACCGGGCACGCACCCTGGCGATCCAGGCGCAGCTGGATAAGCAGATGGCGCAAGCCCTTTGAGGGCCGTACTTTCCCGATAGGACCGGATTCCCGGGCTCAATGGCGGAGTGCGACTGGGGAGCGCGATTGCGGGGGACGCCGGGACGGGGTTAGATGTGGGTCTGGTCGCCATCCGGCGACCGCAGCAGGCACCGCAGTTACCCATGAGCAACCTTTTCCTGAGCTACGCCAGCGAGGACCGGGACCGCGTTCGGCCCCTCGCGGATCTGCTGGCCCGGGAAGGACACGGGGTGTGGTGGGACCAGCGCCTGAATCCCGGCGCTCAGTTTCAGCAGGAAATCGACACGGCCCTCGCCCAGGCCGATCGAGTACTGGTGCTCTGGTCGCATCAGTCCATCACCAGTTCCTGGGTCCAGGCGGAAGCCAGCGAGGGGCTTGAGCGCGGCATCTTGATGCCAATATTGCTCGACGACGTGAAGCCGCCCCTGCCCTTTCGGCAGCGCAACGCGGCGCGGCTGACGCATTGGCAGGACGACCCTGCGGACCCGGAAATCCGCCGGCTGCTGCGCGGTATCCGCACGCAGCCCGGTGCGGAGGACAGCGCGCCGGCGGTCGCTCGCGGTGCTTCAGGGTCATACGGCTTCCGTCGCTGGGCCGTGGCGACGCTCGCTCTGGCTGCAATCGGGGCGCTCGGCCTGCTTCTGTACCAGCAGCAAGCCGATCAGCCGGCAGCGGGGCCGGTCGAAGCGAGCATTGCGATTACGGAAATCGTCAACGGCGCCACCGGCGAGCGCGACTACCTGGGCTACGGCTTCGCGGGCCAGGTCCGCGATCTGCTGTCCCGGGTCAACGGTATCGCCGTTGCCTCACGCACCGCGACCGATGCGCTCGCTGGCAAAGAGCTGAGCGCCATGACCGACCTGCTGAGGGTGCGCTACCTGCTCGAGGGCACGGTCAGCGGCACGGGAGAGAGTTTCCGCCTGGAACTGCAGCTGGTGGATTTGAGCACCGGGTTCCGGGTGTGGACCGAGCGCTACAACGGCGATCTGGAACGGCTGCTGGAGCTGGCGTACGAAACGTCGCGGCGCGTGCTGGAAACCCTGCAGATCGACGTCGATCCCCGGGGGCCCCTGAACATGGCCGGCCGCATCACCGCCAACCCCGAGGCCCTGGACCAGTACCTGATCGGTATCGACCTGCTGCGGCGGCCGCCAGACGAGTCCGTGCTGCAGCAGGCGCAAGCGCGCTTCGAAGCGGCGCTGGTCGCCGACCCCACCTTCGCCAGCGCCAATGCCGGGCTGTGCCAGGTGTTGCTGGAGCGCTACCAGGGCTCGCGCATTGCCGCGCAGTTCGAGCAGGGGCGCACGCAGTGTCTTCGCGCGCTGGAGCTGGATGCTAACCAGGTCTCGGCCCGAATCGCCCTGGGCGACCTGAACGCGCTGTCCGGTCGTTTCGAAGAAGCTGCAACGGACTACCAGACTGCGCTCGAGCAATCGCCGTTGCAGCCAGACCCCGTGATCGGGCTGGGGCAGGCCTACGCGGCCATTCAGGACGACGAGACCGGCGAGCGCTGGTTCCAGAAAGCGATCCGCGATTTTCCCGGTTACCCGGAGGCTCATACGGCCTACGGTGCGTTTCTCTTCAGCCGCGGGCGCATTGCGGAGGCAGCGAACGCCTTCGAACAGGTGGTCACTCTGTTCCCTAAATCCACAACGGCCTACAGCGATCTGGGTGCCGCCTATCTGCTTCTGGGCCGCTTTGACAAATCGCTCGATGCCTGGGAGAAAGCGCAGGAATTCGAAGAAAACGCCCTGGCCTGGGCCAATACCGGTACCGCACACTTTTTGCTGAATGATCTGGCAAGCGCGCGCAGGGCTTACGAAGCCGCGGCCGCGCTGAATCCGGACGACTACCGCTACCAGTCTTTGCTGGGAGACGTTTGCCGCATGCTCAACGATGATGACTGCGCAGCCACCGCGTTTAGCAATGCCGTGGCGCGGGTGCGGGATCGCCTGCAGATCAATCCAAACGACGCCTCAGCCCATTCCCTGCTGGCCATGGGGCTGGCGCATCTGGGCGATCAGGCCGGCGCCGAGCGGCACCGGGACGAGGCGCTGGCGCTCGCAGGGGACGATTTTTACGTGCGCTATGACCTGGCTGTTGCCGAGCTGCGGCTGGGGCACACGGCCGCGGCCCGGGCTCAGCTCGAAGCCGCCATGCAGCTGGGGTACCCTGAGGTCCTCGCCGCTGCGGACCCGCAGCTTCAAAGCCTTGCCCGCCAGGCAGGGGTGATCCGTCAGGGAGGGGGAACACCATGATTCGATCCATCGCCAGGGCAGCTTTTGCTGTCACTGCTCTTTTGCTCGTCGGCTGCGCCAACGGTGGCAAGGGCCACGGACTCACCGTCGACCCGACAAACTCCGATCCTGACGTCGACGAAGCGCGACGCAAACTCGCAATCCTGGTGGCCGACCCCGGCGCCGACTGTCTGCCCGCGCTGCGGCCGGACGCCTTTGAGCCACGGTACCTGGCGACCAAGAAGCGCCGGGCTGACCGCGGCGATATCGTCGTCGACGTCGCTCAGGGGCGCAAAATCCGCTGGCGACTGTACGGTGAGGACAAAGGCACCGGCTTCACCATTGCTTTCAAGGACACCGGCAAAGGCGGTGCCGTGGTGCAGTACTTCAAGAACAAGCGCTGCCAGATCAACGCCAGCAACGAGATCAGCTCAAACGGCAGCCGCTACCTGCAGTGCACCTGGCGCAGCCTCGACGCCATCCGTAAAGACATCAAGCCCGGCGCTGACGGCGTGTCCTACGGTATCAAGGTGGATTCCTGCGCCAACCCCCGGGACCCTCGCGTCTACATCCGCAACCTCTAAGCACCGAAGCGCTGCCAGGCACTCGCCTGTTCCGGCCCGGCTACTTATGCAATAATGATAGACATTAACTTATGGAGCAGGCCATGGCCGCAACGCAACCGCTCAAGCTGAAAGGTGCCCCAGGCTCGCCCTACACGCGAAAAATGCTGGCCTACCTGCGCTTCCGGCACATTCCCTACGAGCTGCTGCTGGGCAATCCGGAAGATGCCCTGGGCCTGCCCAAGCCTCGGGTCGAGCTGCTGCCGACGTTCTACCTGCCGAACGAACAGGGCGTGCTCACGGCCCAGGTCGACTCAACCCCACTCATCCGCCGCTTCGAGGCGGCGTATCACGGCCGCAGCGCCCTGCCCCGGGACCCGGCCCTGGCGTTTTTAAACGACCTGATCGAAGACTACGCCGATGAGTGGCTGACCAAGGCGATGTTCCACTATCGCTGGCACTACGACGCCGATATCGATCGCGCCGGCACCATTCTGCCCATGTGGCGCGGTATCAGCGCCCCGCCCGCGCAGCTGGCCGAGCTCAAAAAAATCTTTGCGGAGCGGCAGATCAGCCGGCTATACGTGGTGGGCTCGAACGACACCACCGCGCCGGTGATCGAAGCCAGCTACGAGCGCTTTCTGCTCATCATGGACAAGCTCCTGCAGCACCATCCCTTCGTGCTTGGCGAGCGGCCCTCGTCGGCCGACTTCGCCCTGTACGCGCAGCTGACGCAGCTGACGAAATTCGACCCCACGCCGACCGCCCTGTGCCTTGAGAAAGCACCTCGAGTCTTCGCCTGGACCGACATTATCGATGACCTGAGCGGGCAGCCGGCACCGGAAGACGGCTGGCTGACCATTGAGCAGTGCCGGACAAGCCTGACGCCGCTGTTGACGGAAATCGGCCGCACCTACGTGCCGGCACTGCTCGCCAATGCGCAGGCGCTGCAGGCAGGCCAGGACACCATGCAAGCCACCATTGACGGCCAACGCTGGGAGCAGCCGCCTTTCCCCTACCAGGGCAAGTGCCTGCAGTGGCTGAACGAGGCCTATCGCGGGCTTGCGCAGGAATCCCGTACGCAGGTCGATCAGGTGCTTGGCGGCACCGGCTGCGAGGCCATCATCCTCCCGTAAGCCGTCAAAGGAGCGTTGCTGATCATGAAGAAACTATTCCTTGCCATCGCCATTCTGGCCGGGTTGCTCCTGGGCCTTGGCGCCCTGATTGTGCTGACGCCGGCAGGCCAGGATGCGGCCTTTGCGCGCGTCGCCAAAGCGGCGATGGCTCGCGCACCGGCACCGCTGCAAGGGCTGCGCGTCGTGGTTTGCGGCAGCGCCTCGCCCCTGGGCAACGATCCGTCCCGCGCGCAGGCCTGCATCGCCGTGCTGACCCCGGAGCACTTCATGCTGTTCGACGTGGGCGCTCGATCGCCCGTGCGCATGACTCAGGCACAGCTGCCCATGGCCCGACTCGATGGCGTGTTCCTGACCCACTTTCACTCCGATCACATCGCTGCCTTGCCGGACGTCAATCTGACGACCTGGGTGCGCGGGCGGAAGCAGCCGCTGGCGGTGTACGGGCCGGAAGGCGTGCAGTCCGTGGTCGACGGATTCAACGCCGCCTACGGGCTGGATCGTGGCTACCGCACCGCGCATCACGGCGCCGACCTGCTGCCGCCGGCCGCTGGCCCGATGCAGGCCAAAACTATTGAACCGGGGGTGGTGTGGCAGGACGACCTGCTGACCGTGACAGCCTTTCCGGTCGCGCACCCGCCCATCGAGCCGGCCTTTGGCTATCGCGTGGATTACCGCGGTCGCTCGGTGGTGATCTCCGGCGACACCAACGCGACCGACAGCCTGTTCACCGCCGCGGCGGGCGCTGACCTGTTGCTGCACGACGCGCTGTCGCGCACCCTGCTGGACCCGATGATCGAGACAGCGACCGAGGCCGGGTTGCCGGTGATGCCGCGCATCATGACCGACGTTATCGACTACCACGCCGATGCCCGCACCCTGCCGGAGCGCGCGGCCAAAGCGGGCGTCCGGCAGCTGGCGTTCTATCACATGGTGCCGGTACCTCCGAACGCGGTCGCTGCACGCATGTTCCTGCGCGACCTGCCCGACGGCATCATTCTGGCTCAGGACCTGCAGACCTTTGATCTGCCGCCGGAATCAGAGGACATCCTGATCCGTGAACCTTAAGACCCGGGCGCGCTCAGCAGCCATGCGCTACCTGGCGTCCCCGGGGGCGCTGGAAAAGCAGCGCCAGAAAGCTCGGAAAGCGCGTCGCCAGGCCGACAGGCCGCCGACCGTGCACTACTTCCATCAGGTCGACGATCCGTACAGCCATCTGGCCGTGCAGAAGCTCGATGAGCTCCGGGCGCGATACCCTTTGACCTTCGAACCGCATCTGGTCGCCGCCCCCGGGTCAGCCTATCGCGGCAGTGACGCCCACTTCGATGCCTGGGCGCTGGCCGATGCCTCGCAGGTGGCTGCTTGCTATCACACAGAATTCCAACCGGCGCTGGAAACGCCTGACCGCGACGCCGTCGCCCGGGCCAACGCCATCCTGGCTCCGATGTTGTCTGAGGACAGTTTCGCCGCGCAGGCGTTCCTCGTTGGACAGGCTCTCTGGGCTGGGCGAGCCATCGACGCTACCGGCAACGCCGCGGCGGGGACCAGCGCCGTTGCGCAGGGCAATGCGCTTCGGTCGCAGCTCGGCCACTACCAGGGCGGCATGTTCTACTTCGACGGCGAATGGTTCTGGGGCATCGACCGGATCCGCTCCCTGGAAGCGAGACTTCAGGACGAGGGGCTGGGGGACGGCGACGCCCGGCTGTGCGTGCCGGAACCGGAGCCGGAGGTCGGCCCCCGGGCCGAGACGACGGATATTCACCTGGAGTACTTTCCGTCCCTGCGCAGCCCCTACACCGCCATTGGCCACCAACGCGTGCTCGACCTGATCGAGCGCAGTGGCGTACGGGTCTCCGTACGCCCGGTCATGCCCATGCTCATGCGCGGTATTCCGGCGCCGCGCGCGAAACAGCGCTACATCATCACGGACGCCGCGCGAGAGGGCCGGGAACGCGGCACACCGTTCGGCAAGATCGTGGACCCGTTCGGCCCGCCGGTAAAAAAGGCCTTTGCCCTGTTCCCCGGCGCTGCCGCGATGGATGCAGAACTGGCCTTCGTGACGGCCTATCTGAACGCCGCCTGGTTTGAAGGCATCGACATCACCACGGACCAAGGGCTCGCGCAGGTCGCTGGCGATGCAGGGCTGGACTGGCAAGCGCTGCATGACGCCGCCCGGGGCGCTGACTGGGAAAGCGTGCTGGAAGACAACCTGCAGGCCATGTTCAGCAACAGTCTCTGGGGCGTCCCGAGCTTCCGGGTCACCGGCGGCAACAGCGCCTCGGTTTTTGCCTGCTGGGGCCAGGACCGGACCTGGCGCGTGGCCACAGAGATCGCCCGCAGAGCGGGCGCAGGCACCGTGACCTGAAAAGCTAGCCGGTCCGCAGCAGCGCAAACACGTCCAGATCAACGCTCGCTGTGGATTGCCGCGCGACCATCTTCGACATCCAAGCAAACGCGCGCTCGTTGGACACATCGAGGGTGCCCGACACCACGGCCACGTAGACCCAGTTGTAGAGTACAGCCCAGCGGTAGTCCTCCCAGGCCTGTTCTGCACCGTACCCGCTAACGCCGGCTTGCTCGAGCCCGGCGGCATAGCGATCGATCAGGGCGCGCTCGTGCGCGCGGCGAACTGCCGTGCGGGTGCTCTGGCCCAGCATCAGCGCAACGTCTACCAGGCCCTTGCCCAGCAGCGGCCCCTGCCAGTCGATGATGGCAACCCGATGGTGATCGGGCTGCTGCCCGAAGAGCACGTTCTCCATGCGGAAGTCACCGTGCAGCAGAGTGACCGGCGCGCTGTTCATGCGCGTTTGCAGCGCCGGCAGGGCATTCCGAAACGACGGGCCCTCGGCCGCAACCTGTGGGGCCAGCTGCTCGGCGAAGCGCTCACACATGCTGGCCCATCCTGGCTCACACAGGGCAGTCATCGTGTCGGCGTGGTAGCTGCCCGCGATCGGTGGGACCCAATCGAGCGTCTCCACCTTGTTCCAGAAACCGCTGTGCAGGCCGACCAGCGCATCCACCATGAGCTCCGACTGCGCCAGGGTCGCGCCCGCGGCCTGGTCACCAACCTGATAGTCCCCCAGGTCCTGCATGAGGATCAGGAAGTTGTCGTCCTGGCGCTCAGTCAGATAGATCTGCGGCGACGTCGCCGCGGTCTGTGCGTCGAGCTCCGCAAAGTAGCGCACTTCCCGTTCGTACACCCGATAGGTCATGGCCGAGGCACGATTGGTCGGGTTGCGCGAGGGAAACTTGGCCACCAGGGTGGTTGGCAGCCCGCCGACATCGCCTTCCGTGACCAGCCGCAAACGCGCGATCTCGCTCATCATGCCGGTCCCGTCACCGAGCTGCTCAAACTCTACGTTGGTGATGCAGCCATCGCCCAGGTGTCCCAGCGCACGCAGGGTCTGCGTCAGCCAGGTCGCTGTGATGCCGTCTGGCATGGGCGGCAGCGTTGCGGTTTGCGGATCGGTCAACGGCTCGTCCCCTGTTCCTGATCGCTGCAATGTAGGCGACCCCTGCGAGGCAGGCAACACAGCCGAAGACGGCCCGGTGTGACAGATTGCCGGCCAGGCCCCCACAAGGCCCCGGAATCGGCGACAATAGACCTTTGGGCTGTGCCCTTGCGCGCGGCAATTGAACCTCAGGAAGGAAGTCAGCCATGAAAACAGCCATCACCGAAATGTTCGGCATCCAGCACCCGATTATCCAGGGCGGCATGCACTTTGTCGGCTTTGCCGAGATGGCCGCCGCGGTCTCCAACGCCGGTGGTCTGGGCATCATCACCGGGCTGACCCAGAAAACGCCTGAGGACCTCGCAAACGAAATTGCGCGCTGCAAGGACATGACCGACAAGCCCTTTGGCGTCAACGTGACCATGCTGCCGACCCTGAACCCGCCGGACTACCCGGCCATCGTCAAAGTCATTATCGATGGCGGCGTCAAAGTTGTGGAGACCGCAGGCCGCAGCCCGGAGAAGCTGATGCCAGCGCTGAAGGACGCCGGGATCAAGGTCATTCACAAGTGCACCTCGGTACGGCATTCGCTGAAAGCCCAGCAGATCGGCTGCGATGCGGTATCTGTCGACGGCTTCGAGTGCGGCGGACACCCGGGGGAAGACGACATCCCGAACATGATCCTGTTGCCCCGCGCAGCAGACGAGCTGGAGATTCCCTTCGTTTCCTCCGGCGGCATGGCGGACGGCCGATCGCTGGTCGCCTCTCTGGCCATGGGCGCACAGGGCATGAACATGGGCACCCGGTTCATCGCGACGCAGGAAGCCCCGGTGCACGAGAACGTCAAGCAGGCGATCGTTGCCGCATCAGAGCTGGACACCCGGCTCGTGATGCGCCCGCTGCGCAACACAGAGCGCGTGCTGACCAATGACGCTGTCGAGCGGCTGCTCGAGAAAGAAAAGCAACTCGGCGCGGACCTCAAGTTTGAGGACATCGTCGAAGAGGTCGCCGGGGTCTACCCCAAGATCATGACCCAGGGCGAGATGGACGCCGGCGCCTGGTCCTGCGGCATGGTCGCCGGCCTGATCAGCGACATCCCAACCTGCCAGGAACTGATCGACCGCATTATGGCCGAGGCCGAAGCGATCATTGCGGAGCGGCTGGCCGGCTTTGCGGCTGCCTAGCCAACCAGCCATGCGGTGGCGACTTGCCTGGCTGCTGATCGGTGTGCTGTGCGCGCCGGCCCCGCTGCAGGCAAAGCTATGGGACGCACCGCTGCGGGGCAGCTGGCTGGCCGCCGAAGACGAGCCAGACGCCCTGATCCTCGCCAGCCGCCGGGGCGCTGCCGACATCGTGGTGGCACCGGAGGCGCACACCGCTGTGCGCCAGGCAGCGCGGTTTCTCGCTCGCGACCTACAGACCCTGAGCGGCCGCAAGCCGCGCATCGTGGCGCAGGCCCGCAAGGGCCACGTGGCCATCCACCTGGTCACCGCCGGAACTGCCCCAAGCCCCGCTGAGTTGGACGCCCAAACGCTGCTGGGACAATGGGAGTCGCACCGCATCCGCACCGTCGGTAACGCTCTGTGGCTGCTGGGCGCCAATCCCCGCGGCACCGCGTTTGCCGCCTACACGCTCAGCGAACGACTCGGTATTGACCCGCTACATCACTGGACCGGCTATGAGCCTGCGCGCGTCAAGGTGCTGCGGGCGAAAGCCATCGACTACGAGGCCGGTGAGCCAACTTTCAAGTATCGGGGCCTGTTCCATGACGACGAGGACACGCTGCCCGAACCCCTGGACGGCAACGGCTACCCGCAGTACGCCGGCGGCACCATTGACCCGGTCTGGTACGAACGCTTCTTCGAGACTGCCCTGCGCTTGCGTCTGAACCAGGTAGCGCCCTTTACCCGGGCGGATCGCCCCTTTGCGGTGCAGCAGCTCGCCAGCGACTGGGGCCTGATCTATACCTCCCATCACTACGACATCCTGCTGTCGAACCCCTTCGGCTACGAGCGATTCGGCCTCGCCGAGCAACGGGGAATCCAGGGCGACTACGACTGGTCCTCCAACCGCCAGGGCATCGAGGCCTACTGGCAGGCCGGAGTCGAGGAAAACAAGGATCTGGACGTCATTTGGCCGGTCGGGCTTCGCGGCACTGCAGACACGGCCTATCGGTTCCCCAAAGGCACCACGCAGAACGAGAAAAACCGGGTGTTTGTCAGCGCGATTCGCGATCAGGTAGCGCTGACCAAACGCCTCGTGAAAGCGGACAGCGCACCGGTATTTCACTTTACCCTGTACGGCGAGATGCTGACGGACTACCAGACCGGCGAGTTCGATTTTCCCGAGGACGTCATCCTGGTCTGGAACGATACTGGCGACGGCATCATGCGCGCTCTGCCGGAAAAGCTGGGGCGCTGGCAGCACGGCATCTACTACCACCTGGCCTACTACGGTCAGTACACCAAGCAGACCCACCACACCGTGCGCCCGGACCGCATCGAGGCGGAGTTCCGCAAGATCGCAGACAGCGGCGCGACCCGCTATCTGTTGCTCAACGTCTCGGAACTGCGCGAACACGTTATGAATACGCGTTTTATCGCCGACATCAGCTGGGACGCGAAGGACGCGTTCGCCGAGAGCGATGCGGCGAGCCGCTTCGTGGCCTGGTGGTCACGGGAATACTTCGGCAAAGCGGCCGCTGCCGATGCGCGCGCCGCCTATACCAACTACTTCGACATCCTGCATTCTCACGACCAGATCACCCAGGGCAA
>CAZXIJ010000016.1:59268-78231 GCA_964640725.1 uncultured Pseudomonadales bacterium
CCTATACCAACTACTTCGACATCCTGCATTCTCACGACCAGATCACCCAGGGCAATATCAGCCTGCACCGGGCCCTGGACATTTTCAGCTTTCGCCTGCGCGGCGACCACCACGTGCACTACACCCTGGACGACCTGCAAAAGCTGGAAACGCTGCAGGCCCGTATCGCCCGATACGATGAGGCCCTGGCAACAGCGGCCCGGGCCGAGCAAACCATGACCGCGCAACAACGGCAGTTCTTTTTCGAGAATGTGACGCTCGGACTGCTCATGGACTACTACCCCAGCCAGGCCGCAGCGCTCGTCAATCAAGGCTTTCGCAAGTATCCGGACGCCGACGCGCTAGCGAACGTGCACGAGGCTCTGGAGGTTCTGGAAAAGCTTGAGAAAGCCGTGGCGCGCGCCGAGCGCCCGCCCTTTCAAAACTGGTATCGGCCCACCTGGATCCGTCGCCGGGACAGCTGGACCAATCCGCACTACGGGTACCAGCGCGTCAAGGACTACCTGGACAGCTACGAGCCCCGCTACCAGTAACAAGCCAATCGGATGCCTCCCTTGCAGCAAGACTTCGTGCTCTCCCCAAAGGAACGCTACTCCTTCGGGTTCGCGCTTTTCGGCCAGAACCTGATCTACGGGCTGTTCCTGAACTACCTGATGATCTTCTACACCGACGTGTACGGCATATCAGCCGCTGCCGTCGGCACGCTGTTTCTGGTGGCCCGCACCTGGGACGCGCTGAACGATCCGGTTATGGGCATGATCGTCGACCGCACCCAAACCCGCTGGGGCAAGTTTCGGCCCTGGCTGCTGTGGACACCGCTGCCCATTGCGATCACCACCGTTGCCTGCTTTTTCACCCCCGACGTTTCTGCCGCCACTCGCCTCGCCCTCGCTTATCTGACCTATATCGTCTGGGGCATGGTCTACACGGTGAACGATGTGCCGCTGTGGGCTCTGTCTTCTGCCATGTCGCAGAACTCCCAGGAGCGTACGGGACTGATCTCCCTGGCACGCATCCTCGCCACCGTCGGCATCATGGTGCCGGCGATACTGGTCATACCGATGGTTGATTTCTTCGGCAAGGGCGATGATGCCGCCGGGTACTTCTACACCGCCTGCTGTCTCTCTGCGGTGGCGGCACTGCTGATGGTCCTTGCCTTCTTCAACACCAGAGAACGGGTGATTGCTGATGCCAGCAAGCCCACCCTGCGAGACAGCGCCAACGCGCTGCTAAAAAACCGGCCGCTGCTCATGATCATTCTCATGAGCTTCATGGGCATCTTCGCCATGGCAGCGCAGTCCCTGTTCATCTACTACGTGACCTACAACCTGGGCGACCGCGGCCTGATGCCGACGCTCATGCTCGTCACCGTCGCCGCGTTGATCTGCGGCATGGTGCCGATCCCCTGGCTGGTCAGGCGCCTGGGCAAAAAAGGCACCTTCGCCTTCATCACCATCGCCCGGGCCCTGGTTTCCGTCATCTACTACCTGATCGGGTGGGAAAACCAAACTCTGGTGTATCTCATGACGTTCTGCAACGGACTGTTCCTGGGCAGCGTGGGCATACTGACAACCGCGATGATTGCCGATTCCATCGAATACATGCAGTGGAAAACGGGCAAGCGCTCAGAAGGCATCATCTTCTCGACCCAGACCTTCCTCGCCAAGATCACCACCGCCATCGGCGGCTTCGCGGGCGGCATGGCACTGACGTTGATCAACTACGTGCCAAACGCCGAGCAGTCCCCCGAGGCTTTGACCGGTATCTTCTGGCTCATCACCCTGCTGCCGGGGATCGGCGGTCTGCTGGCACTCATTCCCCTGTACTTTTACGAGCTCAACGAAATCCGGCACGGCGAGATACTGGCGGAGCTTGAGTCTCGAGCGCAGGCGACCCCACCGGCGCCTGCGAGCTGACAAGCCACGCTGCTAGACTGGCTGGCAGACATTCGAACCGCCAGAGACCTTCCATGCCTGCATCCAAAGGCCAGGACCCTGTCGCCAAAGGGACTATCGCTGCTGTCCTGCTGGCCAGCGCCACCGTGCTCGCCGGCGAGCCTGCTGCGCCAGCCAGCCGCTCTCCCGAGAGCCAGCCCGCCAGCGCGGCGACCGTCAAGCTGCTGCGGGAGGCCGCGCAAGCTCTGCCCATTGGGGACTTCAGCGACGGCAGCCTGTTCGCCGACCACGCCCAGGAAACGCTGATCGCGCCGCTCCCGGACGGCATCGGCCCGGTGTCTGCGGAGCAGCAGCGCTACTTTCAGGGGGAGCCGCCGGACACGGTCCACCCAAGCACCCTGCGGTACCTGAAAACCAGCTTGAACGATAGCGGGCTGTACCAGCTCGCCGAAGGCGTTTACCAGATTCGCGGCGATCTCACGCAAATCACCATGGTCCGGGGCCGGCGCGGGTGGATCGTGATCGACCCTGGGCTGACCCGGGAGTTTGCCGAGGAAGCCTTCGCCTTCGCCAAGCAACACCTGCCCGGCGGTGCTGCCGTGCCGGTCTCTGCGGTGATTTACTCCCACAGCCACGCCGACCACTTTGGCGGCGTTAAAGGCTTTGTCTCTCAAGCGCAGGTGAATCGCGGCGATGTCGAGATCATCGCCCCCTGGGGGTTCATGCGCGAAGCGGTGTCGGAGAACATTCTGGCCGGCACTGCAATGGGCCGGCGCTCGGAATACCACTTTGGCGCCAACCTGGCACTGACTCCCGACGGCCGGCAGCGCATGAGCGCGAACTTCAAGAGCGGCACCTTTACCCTGATCGCGCCCACCATCGAGCTGCCACAGGGACCGGGGGCTGTGACTGACCGAGTCGTAGACGGCGTGCCCCTGCAGTTTATGGACATCAGCGGTGCTGAAGCGCCAGCTGCTACGCTGATCTATCTGCCAGGGCAGGAGCTGCTGTTCAATTCCGAGCTGTTTTACGTCGGGCTGCACAACATCTACACGCTACGTGGCGCCAAAGTGCGCGACGCGCTCTACTGGTCGAAGCTGATCGGACAGATTATTCAGCGCTGGGGCCAGACCGTGCAAAGCACCACTGGCCCCCATGGGCCGAGCTTCGCCGGCAACGCGCAAATCAACGAGTACCTGCGCATTCAGCGCGACAACTACGGATTCCTGCACAACCAGACCGTGCGCCTCATGAACCAGGGCGTGCCCATTGGCGATATCGGCGAGCGCGTCGCGGCGCTGGTGCCGGACAGCCTGTCCCGCTACTGGCACACGCACGGCTATCACGGCACCTACAGCCACAACGCCCGGGGCGTCGCCAGTCGCTACCTGGGCTTTTACGACGGCAACCCCGCCAACCTGAACCCGCTGCCCAGAGCCGTCGAAGCACAGAAGCTGGTGGCGTATATGGGCGGCGCGCGGGCGATCCTGAAGCGCGCGCGGCGTGACTACAACCAGGGCAACTACCGCATCGTCGCCACGGTGCTCGACAAGCTGGCCTGGGCAGAGCCTGGGAACGATCGGGCCCGAGCGCTGCTCGCAGACAGCTACGAGCAGCTGGGCTACCAGTCTGAGGGCCCCCAGTGGCGCAACGCTTACCTGTCCGCCGCCCGGGAACTGCGCACCGGCCACATCGTCTCCAGCAGCACGCCCGCGCGGCGGCGCGCCGACCTGATCAACGCGGCCACGGCTGAGCAGATGCTCGATGCTGTCGCGGCCCGTTTGAACAGCGCGAAGGCGAAGGGGCAGGCCTGGACCCTGAGCTTTGAGTTCCCGGATACCCAGCAGTCATTTCTGCTGGAGCTGGCAAATGCCAATCTGAGCAGCATCGAGACCCAAGAGCCTGCGGCAGCTGACGCCACCGTTATCATCGCCAAGGCCAATTTGCCGCTGCTGTTTGCTGGCGCAAGAAAGGCGCTCAAAGCCGCCGGTGGCGTAAAGATAGAGGGTGACCCAAGGATTCTGCAGCGGCTCGCGGCCCTGCTTGAGCCCGCTAACCCCACCTTTCCGCTGGTGCCAACGAACTGCTCTCACTGCAACGAGCCTCTGCGCCGCACCCTGTGGTGACTCCGAGCCCCGCCATGAACAAGAGATGAGGCCGCACCGGGCGTGAACAAATCCTACCGCTACTACGTGCTGGGCATGTTGACCCTGACCTCCATGCTCAGCATCGCCGATCGCCTGGTCATGTCGATCCTGCTGGAGGACATCAAGGCCGACTTCGCCATGACCGACACGCAGCTGGGGCTGCTCGCAGGTCTGGCCTTTACCCTGTTTTACGCGACCCTGGGCATTCCCATCGCCCGGCTGGCTGACAAGGCGAACCGCAAAAACATCGTCGCGGCGGCCCTGGTGGTCTGGAGCGCCATGACTGCGCTGTGTGGTGCGGCAACGGGCTTCATCTCGCTGTTTCTGGCCCGGCTCGGCGTCGGCGTCGGCGAAGCCGGCGGCTCGCCGCCCAGCTATTCCATCATTGCGGACTATTTTCGGCCCGATGAGCGCGCTCGCGCGATGGGCATCTACATCACCGGCGCTGCCCTGGGCACCGGCAGCGGCCTGATGGCAGGGGGCTATCTGGCCGAGCTGCTGGGCTGGCGCATGACCTTCGTGGCGCTGGGCATCCCGGGCGTCCTGCTCGGCATCGTGCTGTTTCTGACGGTGCGGGAACCCAAGCGCGGCAGCCTCGATGGTCCCACTGGCAAAGATATTGTCGCTCCGGCCCTTGGCTCGACGCTCCGGACGCTGTCGGGTAACGCCGAGTACGTGTGGGTCGCCCTGTCTTACGCGCTGCTGACCATGGTCGGTTACGCCATGGCGATCTGGATGGCGCCGATCATGCTGCGCAACTTCGATGTGTCTGTAGCAGATACGGGTTTTTATCTGGGCTGTGCATTCTTCCTCGGCGGCATTCCCGGGCCCATCCTGGGCGGCTACCTGACGGACTACCTGATCAAGCGCGACCAGCGCTGGCGAGCCTGGATTCCGGCCGTCTGCGTGCTGCTCTCGGTAGTGGCGTTCTGGTTCTGCCTGACCGCGAGGGAGCTTTGGACGTTCCTGGGCCTGTTCGTGGTGGCCTACACGCTGTTCATGGTGCCCCAGGCGCCGTCCATGTCGATGCTGCAATCATCGGTGGGTGCTGGCATGCGGGCCCTGGCGGTCGCCTTTGCGCTGCTCGTGAACAACCTGCTCGGGCAAGCCCTGGGGCCATTCCTGATCGGGCTCACCAGCGATCAGCTCAAGCCTAGCTACGGCAACGAAGCCCTGAACTACGCGGTGATTGCGCTCTGTGCGATTGCCGCGGTGGCGGCCTGCGCCTGCTATCTGCGCACGGCGCAGGTCATGACGCGCACAGACCTGCCGGAGCGCGTGCCCGGCCCGCTCGGCGACCGCTCCCGCTAGCGAAACAGCAGAACGGGGATTCGGCAGGACTGCAGCATCTCGGTCGTGGTGGACCCAATGATCATATTGCGGATGCGCGTATGGCCGTACGCGCCCATCACCAGCAGGTCGAAGCCTTCGCGCTCGACCTTGGCGGAGATCACCGCCTCGGGTTGCCCGTCGGCAAACTCTTCGGTCACGGTATAGCCGGCCTCACTCAGCAGCACGGCCGCGCCCTGGAGCTCTCGCCGGCTGGCTTCGGAAGCAGTGCCCACCGACAGTAAATGGCAGCTCAGCCCTGCGAGCCACGAGCTTTGCGCCATGTAGTGCACGGCCTTGACCGCGCTCTGCCCACCGTCAAAGGCGATCAGCACCCGCTCGATCGGCTGGTAGGCGCGCGCGGCGACCAGCACGATCTTGTGCGTGGAGCGCACCACCCGTTCCAGGTTGGAGCCCAGATGGCCGCTGGCAAAGTCTGCCGCCTCGCCGCGCTTGCCAATCACGATCAGCTCTGCGTCTTCTTCCAGCTCGCCGATCGTCTCCACCAGTTCGCCGTGCCGCAACCGGGTGCTGACTTCCGCCACACCGGCCGCCTCGAGCCGCGCCCGGGCCCCGTCAAGGATCGCCCGGCCGCGCTTCAGGGCGAGCTTTGCCTTTTGCGCATCGAGCTCGGCAAGCTCTTCGAGCAGTTCACTGCGGGCACTCATGCCGATGTTGCCGCTCAGATTGGCAGGCTCACCGCCTACGTCCCGGCGCCCCAGCACATGCATCACAGCAACCGCACCGCCGCCGCGCCGGGCGATCCAGGCCGCGTGGTCGCAAACGCTCTCTGAGTAGACGGACCCGTCAATGACGGCAATCAGTTGAGTCATGGCTGTTCCTGGTTGTCTCTGCCTGCGGCTAGCCGCGGCTAGGAGCCGAAGTACTTGTCGAGTGCGCCGGGCTCGTCGTGAATCGCCAGCCGGTCGACAATAGTTTCGCTGGCTTCGTTCAGGCCGATGATCTCAACATCCGCTCCCTCACGCCGAAACTTCAGCACTACCATATCAAGGGCGGCGACGCTGGATATGTCCCAGATGTGCGCGTGGCTGACGTCGATCACGACGGTTTCCAGCGCTTCCTTGAAATCGAAGGAGGAGGTGAACGTCTCTGCCGAGGCAAAAAACAGCTGGCCTTCAATGCGATAGGTTCGCCGGTCCCCGTCCTCTGACACATCTGAGGTGACCCGAAACACTTGAGAGATCTTCCAGGCGAAGAAGATGCCGGACAGCAGCACACCCACCCCGACGCCAATGGCCAGGTTGTGGGTCGCGACCACCGTGACTACCGTCGCCAGCATCACCACGGAGCTGCTGCGCGGATGCTCGCGAAGGTCGGTCAGCGAGGTCCAGCTGAAGGTGCCGACGGACACCATAATCATGATCGCAACCAGGGCCGCCATGGGAATTTGCTTCACCCAGTCCCCCAGGAACACGATCATCAGCAGCAGGAACCCGCCGGCGCAGAGCGTTGATAAGCGCCCCCGGCCACCGGACTTCACGTTGATGATGGACTGGCCAATCATCGCGCACCCGGCCATGCCGCCGATAAAACCCGTCGCCGTGTTGGCGATGCCCTGACCGATGCACTCGCGGTTCTTGCTGGACCGGGTATCCGTCAGCTCATCGACGATCGATGCCGTCATGAGGGATTCCAGCAGACCCACAGCGGCCACCGCGACAGAGTACGGAAAGATGATCGACAGCGTCTCAAAGGTGAGCGGAATGTCCGGGAGCAGAAAAATCGGCAACGCATCGGGCAGCTCGCCAAGGGCGCCGACGGTTCGCAGATCCAGATCCAGGGCGATGGTGATCGCCGACAGCAGGACGATGCAGACCAACGGCGATGGCACCGACTTGGTGAGCAACGGAAAGAGGTAGATGATTCCCAGGCCCGCGGCAACCATCACGTAGGTCAGCCAGGGCACGTTGTACAGCTCTGGCAGCTGCGCAATGAAAATCAGAATCGCCAGGGCATTCACAAAGCCGGTCATGACCGAGCGCGACACGAAGCGCATCACAAAGCCCAGGCGCAGAATGCCCGCGGCAATCTGCAAAAGCCCAGCCAGAACTGTGGCGGCCAGGAGATACTGCAGCCCGTGGTCCTTCACCAGGGTGACCATCAGCACGGCCGTTGCGGCTGTAGCGGCAGAGATCATGCCCGGGCGGCCACCGGTGAAGGCGATGATCACCGCGATGGAAAAGGAGGCGTAAAGTCCGACCTTAGGATCGACACCGGCGATAAGAGAGAAAGCGATGGCCTCCGGAATCAGAGCCAGCGCCACCACCAGGCCGGCCAGGATATCGCCACGCACATTGCCGAACCATTCGCTGCGCAGGTTCGTGAAAGGATTCATCTAAAGGGATTCCAAAGGGGAAGGCCCCATCACGGGGGCTCAGGAGCACCGGCCCAGAGTGGGCGGTGCGCTCGTATCAGTGTATACACCAGCGGCCCGTTGTCACTGGCGCCGGTGTGTCAGCACCATCAAAGACAGGATCTCAAACAGCATTTGCGCACCGACATGCGCGGTGTTGTGACTCGGGTCGTACTGCGGGGCAACCTCGACGACATCGCCGCCGATAATCTGCGCTGGCTCCAGCCCCCGCAGCAGGCGCTGTACTTCCCGGGGCGTCAGGCCCCCCACCTCCGGCGTACCCGTACCCGGGGTGTATGCCGGATCGATGCCGTCCACGTCGATGGTGACATAGGTCGGGCCATCGCCAATCACCGCCAGCGTCTGCGCGATCAGCGCGTCAATGCCCATGGCATCCACTCCCTCGGCGTGCACAACGGTCATGCCCGCATCATGGGAAAACTCCCAAAGGTACTCCGAGGAACCGCGGATCCCGATCTGGATGCAACGTTCCGGGTCGATCACGCCATCGAGCACCGCCAGGCGAAACGGCCCGCCGTGATGAAACTTCTCGCCCTCAAAGGGCCCGCCGGTATCGCAGTGCGCATCGATGTGCACCATGCCCAGGGGCTGATCTGCCCCCAGGGCCTTCAGGATCGGATAGGTCACAGAGTGATCGCCGCCAGCGGCGAGAGTTCGCACCCCCGCTGCATGCAGCCGACGAAACTCAGCCTCGATGTCGGCAATACTCTGGCTCAGGGAGTACCGGCTCTGCAGCGGCACATCGCCGATATCGGCAATGCGCTCGTGCATGCCGGGCGTGACTCGGAGCCCGTGGTTAAAGGGGCCGACCCGCTCGATCGTGCGCAGCGCCCGGGGCCCGAAGCGAGCGCCGTTGCGGTTGGTCACGCCCAGGTCCATGGGTATGCCGATGAGCGCGATATCCAGCTCCGTCAGGTCGGTCTGGTGCGGAAAGTCCAGCAGCGACGGCATACCGCCAAAGGGCATGCGTCGCCGGCCCTCAGAATCGAAAGCTGCGCTCGCGGCCTCCTGAAACACCGGATCAGAGATGAGCGTGGCCCCGGCATCTGCGTACTTGGCGCGCAGCGCCTCGAGATTTTTTGCGTTCATGGCGGCCCTTGCGTCCGTAAGCGGGTTAGCCGGTGAGCAGCGCGGCAAACAGCATCAGCACCGGCAGGGTGAGCAGTGTACGCAGCACAAACAGGCCCGCAAGCATCGGCAAGGTGACGGGCAGCGGCGAGCGCAGCGCCTGCTTTCCTGATGCCGCAGCAGGCTCAGGCACGATGGAGGCCAGACCGCATCCGCTAGACAGCGGCCGCGCGCGCGGCGACCACGGCGCGATAGGTCTCCTGAATGACCCAGGCGTCGCCGCTGGCCCGATGCCGAGGCTCGCCGATCTCCTCGCGCTTGGCCGCTTTGATGTCGTCCCAGGCCGACAGGTCCTGTTCCGACAGCAGCATCTCGATCGCGCTGACGCGAAAGGACATGGACAGCTGCGCCGCCTGGTAGAGCGTGCGCAGCCAGGGATAATCCACAGCCCAGCCGTCGCAGTAGAGCGTCTGCCCCGCTGCCAGCGCGTTCAGTTCCCGCGCCACCGTGGCCACCGGCTTGCCGGAGATCGCGAGGTGTTCCCGGGTCAGGCCGTGCATGGCTGCGGCGCCCGGATCCCAGTGCGCCCAGTGCGCCGCCGGGGCAATCAACGAGCAGTAGCGCCGGCCGTCGGCGAGCACCAGGCCAACTTCGACGGGGTAGCTGGCAGCGCCGAAGCCGGATGCTTCGACGTCAAGGATTGCCGGAACGCTCAAGCTCCGCGCTGCAACGGTCTGCGGTGGTTTCATGGGCTACCGGTACGGAAAGAACGACTTCGCCGCGGTTCCCGGGGGAATCTCGGGGACCGAATCAGTATCTCCCAAAGCGTGCAGGCAGCGCCATGACGGGTTGTGGTTTCGGGCCGAGCGCCTGCGCTCCGTGCCCGTCGGTGCCGGCACCGAGGATTGCGTTCGGGGCGAGTCCTCTGCTAACTTTAAACGATCGTTTGATGTATTGAAGTCGACCCTATGTCTGCCTCCGTGCGCACCCAGCGGGCCGATTCTGCGGAAACCCGGACACGCATCCTGAACGCCTCGGAGCAACTGTTCAGCGAGCGCGGCTACAGTGGCACCTCGCTGCGGGCGATCGCCGAGCAGGCCGGGGTCAACGTCGCCTCGGCAAACTACCACTTCGGCTCCAAGGCACGGCTGCTCGAGGCAGCGCTGCAGCGCGCCGTCGGGCCCATCAACAGCGAGCGCCTGCAGCGGCTGGACCAGCTGCAGTCCTCGTCCCAACCGCCGATCCTTGCGGACATCGTCAGGGCCTTCATCGAGCCGGTCATCTCCAAGCCCCGAAGTGAAGGCCTGCCCAGGCTTCTGGCACGCGTCTTCGCAGAGCCCTCGGCAATCGCCGTGCCGCTGCTGGAACACACCTTCCGACCGGTAGCCGCACGATTCCTCGCCGCGCTCGAGCAGGCGTTGCCCGGGGTCAGCGCCGAGGATCTGAGCTGGCGATTCCAGTTCGTGATCGGCGCCATGGTGCACATGGCCCGCTTTCACGAACTCCCGGCTATGTTCCGCAACGGTGACGCCACGGCCGCCGACGCGCCAGCGAGCCAGATCGAAAAACTCATTGCCTTCGCGGTGGCTGGCCTGCAGCAATCGCCCGAACCGGACACCTGCGCATGAAAAAGGTGGTTTTGCCCATCGCGATCGTTCTGATCGGCTTTGCCGTCGCCGCGGTGCTGATTGCCTCGGGCCCGAAGCTCGAGCCGCAACCGGCGGATACCCTGGCACCCCTGGTGCGCGTGGTCGAAGCCCGCCCTCAGACTCTGCAGCTCAGCGCTCGCACCTACGGCACAGTGGTGCCGCGCACCGAGAGCGAGCTGATTCCAGAAGTGGACGGCCGGGTCGTCAGCGTATCACCGCAGCTGGTTGCTGGCGGTTTCTTCAACGCCGGCGACGTGCTGCTGCAGATCGAAACCGTGGACTACGACGTTGCCCTGGAACAAGCCAGGGCCGGATTGGCCCGGAGCAACAGCGAGCTCGAGAACGCGACCCGCACCCTCGCGCGTCAGCGCAGCCTGAAAACCCGCGGCGCGACGAGCGATGCGGAGCGAGACGACGCGCAGAATCGCGTCACCGTGGCCGAGGCCACGGTGCGCGAAGCCGAAGCGCGCCTGTCCCGGGCGCGCCGGGATCTGGCCCGGACTCGCATCATCGCGCCGTACGACGGCCGGGTCCGCAGCGAGCAGGTGGACGTGGGCCAATTTGTCAAACGCGGCACAGCGGTTGGCAGCATCTACGCCGTGGACTTTGCCGAGGTGCGGCTGCCGATTCAGGACGAGGAGCTGGCGTTTCTGAACCTGCCGCTCACCAGGGCAGACCCGGCAGCACCAGCCTCCCCGGTCATTCTGCGCGCCCGCTTTGCGGGCCAGCAACACAGCTGGGAGGGCCAGGTCGTCCGGACAGAGGGCGAGCTGGACCCGGCCACACGCATGGTCAACATCGTTGCCCGGGTACCGGCACCCTACGCTGTCGAGGGCGACCGGCCACCCTTGGCCGTGGGCCTGTTCGTCGATGCCGAAATTATGGGCAATACCGTGCCCAATCTGGTCCGTCTGCCCCGTACGGCGCTACGGGCTGGCGGGCGCGTGCTGATCGTGGATGACGAGAGCCGGTTGCGCTTTCGGGCAGTCACCGTACTGCGCGGCGATCAGGACGAGGTTCTGATCAGCGAGGGCCTCAGTGCCGGAGAGTGGGTTTGCGTCTCGCCGCTGCAGAGCACTGCCGATGGCATGCGGGTGCGGGTCGCCGACGAGCCAGCGCCGGCAGTCGCCACCATGCGACGCGAGGCACCGGCATCGTGAACGGCCCGATCTCCTGGTTTGCGCGCAACTCCGTCGCTGCCAATCTGTTGCTTGGCGTCATCGTCATGGCGGGCATGGTCAGCCTGCCGTTCATGCCGCAGAAATCGTTTCCGGATCTGGACTACAACCTGATCACCGTACGCGTGCAGTACCTGGGTGCAGCACCGGAAGAGGTCGAAGAAGGCGTCTGCATCCGCGTTGAAGAGGCGCTCGAGGGTGTCGAGGGCGTCGACAAGATACGCTCGTCTGCTATCGAGGGCATTTGCCAGGTCACCGTCGAGCTGTTCGAGACCGCTGATCCCGATCGCGCCCTGGACGACGTCAAGAACCGGGTCGATGCGATCGACACCTTCCCGGAAGAAACCGAGCAGCCCGTCATCACCCTGGTCACCCCGGCTCCGGCGGTCATGGACCTGGCGGTGACTGGGCCCACGGACGAGCGCGAGCTCAAGGTCATTGGCCAACGGGTACGCGACGAGATTGCCGCCCTCCCCTCAGTCACCCAGGTGTCGCTCACCCATTCCCGGCCCTACGAAGTGTCGCTGGAGGTCTCCGAAGCCGCCCTGCGCCGCTACGGGCTGACCTTTGATGCCCTGGCCGACGCGGTGCGCGCCGCGTCCCTCGATTTGCCTGGCGGCACCATCAAGACCCGCAGCGGCGACGTGCTGCTGCGCACCAAGGGGCAAGCCTACTGGGGCCAGGACTTCGAACAGCTGGTTGTTCTGACCCAGGACGACGGTACGCGCGTTTACCTGAGAGACATCGCTCGGGTCATCGACGGCTTTGAAGATACCGACCAGCAGCTCTGGTTCGATGGCAAGCCCGCGGCGCTGATTCGCGTCGCGCGCAAGACGGAAGAGGACGTTCTGAAGATCACGGAAGCGGTGCGCGCCTACGTCGCGGACGCGCCGTCCCGGCTGCCCGAAGGCGTCCAGGTCACCGTCTGGAACGACGAGTCTCGATTTTTGCGCGACCGGTTAGACACGTTGATCGACAGCGCCCGGCAAGGCTTCCTGCTGGTCCTCATCCTGCTCGCCGTGTTCCTGCGGCCGCGGTTGTCTTTCTGGGTCAGCGTTGGCGTTCCAGTCGCGTTCTGCGGCGCCATCTTCCTGCTCTCGCTCATGGGCATGTCGATCGACGGTATCTCAACCTTCGGTTTCATTCTGGTGCTGGGCATCCTCGTAGACGACGCGGTGGTGGTGGGCGAACGCGTTTATTCCCTGCAGTACCGGAACGGCGTCGACCCCACGCCGGGGCAGATGATGAAGGGCGCGATCGACGGTACCCGGCAGGTCTCGGTGCCGGTAATTTTCGGTGTCCTGACCACCGCCGCGGCCTTCGGCCCGGTGATGCTCGGTCCCGGCACCATCGGTCAGATCCAGAACATCATCGGGACCGTGGTGCTCTGCTGCCTGGCGTTCTCGCTGATCGAATCGCAGCTGGTGCTGCCAGCGCATCTTGGCCATCGCAAGGTCAAGAGCGCAGCGGGCGAAGTCGGCCTGCTGCTGGTCCCCCTGCTTGGTATCGCCCTGCTGGAACTCTCCTGGAGCGCCCGGAGCTTCATCGCCCTGGCGATCGCAACGCTGTCGATCTTTGTGGCCTGGCATCTGAGCGGCGGCTTCGAGCCCTTCAGCCAGCGCGTCATCGCCCTGCAGCAACGCTTTTCTGACACCCTGGAAGCGTTGATCCAGCAACGATTCCGCGCCCTGGTGACCCGGGCGACAGAGTTCCGCTACGTGACGGCAGCCATCGCCCTGGCTGCCTTCATTGGCACCGTGGGCGCGCTCGCTGGCGGGCACATGCCGTTCTCGTTTTTCCCGTCCGTCCCCGCAGATCGGGTGCTGGTCAAACTCACGATGCCCCTGGGCACCCCGGTCGCGACTACCGCAACCATCGTTGAGCGACTGTCGCAAACCGGCGAGCAGGTCCGGCAGCAGGTGAATAGCGAATACCCGGAGGCGCCGCCAGTCACCCACATTCTGGCCGCGATCGGTGGGCAGCCGATCAGTGGCCAGGGCGGCGGCCCGACCTTCAGTCCATCGGCCGGCAGCGGCGGCGCGCACCTTGCCGAAGTCTCCATGCAGCTGACCCCGGGCGAGCAGCGCGAGATCTCTACCCTGGCGATCACCCAGCGCTGGCGCGATGCCATTGGCCCCGTACCTGACGCCACGGAGCTGACCTTTGATACGGCCGGTTTCTCCGTGGGCTCGGAGATCGACATCCAGCTGGAAGGCGACGATCTGACGGAGCTCAGCGCCGTTGCGCTGCTGTTTCGCGAACGTTTGGCGCAGTACCCCGGAGTGCTGGACATCACCGACTCGTTCCGGGCCGGCAAGCAGGAGCTGCAGCTGGATATCCTGCCGGCCGGAGAAACCCTCGGGCTGAGCCTGAGCACCCTCGCCCGACAGATTCGGCAGGCCTTTTACGGCGAAGAAGTTCAGCGTATCCAGCGCGGCCGGGACGATGTGCGCGTCATGCTGCGCTATACGGACAACGAGCGACGCTCCCTCAGCACCCTGGAAGAAATGCGCATTCGCACCCGGGACGGTTCCGAAGTGCCCTTCGTATCCATCGCCGAAGCGAGCCCCGGCATCGGCTACTCGACCATTGAGCGCTCGGACGGGCGCCGCGTGGTCAACGTCACCGCGGACGTTGATCGCACGGTCATCACCGCCAACGAGGTGCTGGCCCGATTCAGTGATGGACCGGTACAGGAGATCATGCGCGACTACCCGCGCATCGACTACAGCCTGGAAGGTTCGCAGCGCGAGCAGAGCGAATCGCTGGGCAGCCTGTTGCCCATGTTTGGCCTCGCCCTGTTCGTAATCTACTCACTGCTGGCCATACCTTTGCGCTCCTACAGCCAACCCCTGATCATCATGTCGGTGATCCCCTTTGCCTTCGTCGGCGCCATCTGGGGGCACCTGCTGATGAAAGGCGCGGGGCTCCTGAACAGTATGGCCATCATGTCCGTGATGGGTTTCATCGCCGCATCCGGTGTGGTCGTGAACTCATCGTTGGTTCTGGTGCACGGCATCAACAGTCGCCGCCGCGACGGGCTGACGGTACGAGACGCGGTCATCGAGGCTGCCGTCACCCGTTGCCGACCGATCGTGCTGACTTCGCTGACGACTTTCGCTGGGCTGTCGCCGCTGCTATTGAACCAGAGCATGCAGGCCGCTGTGTTGATTCCGATGGCCACCTCCGTGGCCTTTGGGGTGATCTTCTCGACCGTCGTCACTCTGTTTGTGGTCCCTTCCGGCGTCCGAATCCTGGAAGACCTGGGCATGCTGGACGACAACACGCACACCGACGAGCCGGAGGAAGCACCGGCGACGCCAAGCCCCAGCGCGTCATAGCCCGCAGCGTTCGCGCACTTTTCCAGGCCAGCGGCGGCGGCAGCCACCAGATCGTCGAGGCTTCTCAGATCAAATTCAGCCCGGACGGCAGCATTCGAGTCTGTGTCGGCCATCCTGTCATAGAAAGCGTCGAACCCGTTGCAGGGTCTGACAGTCAGGCGCACGATTCCTGGTCCTTCTGGGGGAGAAGGTTTGCGGGCCGCGCAGGATAGTCCATTCAGGCGCGCTCCCCGATCGCTGCTGTTCGCCCCTTGCAGGGTTGAACTCGCCAACGCATTGCCTTGGCAGGAACGACCCGTCACTGATTCAAGTCGGTGGCTGCGGCCCCGGCAAGGAGAAACGAACATGTTCCGTACCCTAGTCGCAATCGCGATACTGGCTCTCGGCACCGCGAGCGCTCACGCGGCCGACAGCGACGACACCGCCAGACCCGTACTGTCCGTCTACTCTGTCACCGTAAAACCCTCCGGCATGGCCGCTCTGACGGCAATGGGCAAACAGGTGGTGGCAGCCAACCGCCAGCTGGAAACCGATCGCTACTGGACAGCCTGGCGACAGATGGCGGGCACCAACAATCAGCTGATGTTTAGCCGGAGCTTTCCGAACTTCGCAGCCCTGGACCAAGCCCCCATGGACGCTGTGACGACCGCCTACGGGCCAGAAAAAGCAGCGGAGATCTATCGGGCCTGGGGCGCGGTGGAAACGGTTCAGACCGGCATCTGGGTACACAACCCGGCGCTAAGCGTCGGCAAGCCTGCAAGCAACCCGGGCGGCGTCAGTATCTGGTTACAGGTTGATGTTGCAGCTGGCGAGGACGAAGCCTTTGCGGGCTATATGGCAAAGGTCGCCGAAGCGACGCGAGAGGTCACGCCCGATCTGAGCTACCAGACCTACGCGCCTGTGGCAGGCGAGCCGGGCTACTGGGTCTTTGCAATCGACACGACGCTCGCGAAGATGGACCAGGGTCCAGGCATGAGCATCATGGATCGTCTGCAGAAAGCCTTCGGTAGCAGCACCACGCGCAAACTCAAAGCCGTTCGCGACAAGGCCGTGCTGGACGCCCGGCAGGTCATCGCCCGAGTTGATCCAGAGCTCAGCTACTGGCCCGAGGAGTCGGTGGCAGGCCGCTAGCCACGGCGACCTGGCGCCCTCGAAAGTTCGGCGGGCGCTTCAGTTGAAAGGCCGCGATGGTCTCTCGGGCATCGCCAGTCTGGAAGGCGCGCAGCATATGATCTGCATAGGTGTCATAGCGCATGGTCGGCTCCTGCGTTGCACGCCGGCAAATTCGCAGTATGGAACGTGCCAAAGGCACGGCCAACCGCGAAACGCAGGCGTACAATACGGTTCGGCGCATACGAATCGACTGCATGAACAGACTCCGACGTCCAGCTTTGATCCTCGCATTGGTCGGCGCCCTGCTGACGCCGGTGCTCCACGGCATCGTGCTCATTGCGTCCCAGCAGGCCCCCCTGGCGACACCGATCAGCGCGCTCACGCAAACGCCCCTGGGCAATCTTGCGCTGCTCGCATTGCTGCTGTTCGGCGGCGCGCAGCTCCTTGTCGGCCTCGCCCTCGGCATGCTCGACCACGGCCGCCTTTGGCCCGCTGCGCGAATCCTGGTTAAAGGGTGCGGGATCGCCGTCTGGGGTCTTGCCTATCACTTTGATCAGCTCGCATCCGGCGCCGCAGGGGCAAACAGCAGCGACCCGCTCTGGATCGTCGCCTCCCTCGTCGGCTTCGCCATGGGCTGCCTGATTCCCGGCCTGCGGCGCATTGCGCCGCGCCTGGGCCGATTCAACCTGGCCTGCCTGATCGCCTGGGTTCTGCTGATCCCCCTGGCGGGGCTCATGGGCGATGGCCTGATCGGAGGTTACGAGCGGCTGGTCGGGCTCATCTATGTGAGCTGGATCGTTGGGCTTTGCATGGGTCTGTTGAGTCTTGGTCAGCGACAGCCTCCCTCAGTACCACTCTAACTGGCCAACCTCCTCACGGGCGCGTCACCGGCATCAAGATGCTCAGGCAGGCCGCCACACCCGGTACTCGACACCACCGCCCTCCATGAACCGCCCTTCGCCCACAAAAAAGGTCGTGTTGAGCCAGGCATAGCGTTCATCGCCGGTCTCGATTCGCGGGTTGGTATAGAAGTACTGCTGCCCAAAGTCCGATCCCTGGCCCTGCGCCAGCGCGCTCTGTACCTGTTCGTTCAGGCCCAGCAGGCCGACATACTGCACGTACAGATAGGCATCATCGTGCGTCTGAATCTGCAGCCGCACATCGACCCTGACGAACCCGTCCGGCCCAAAGAGCGCCCACTCGCCGCCCCCCAGCACCTTGCCGCGAACGCGCTCGCCGGTCACATCGCCGCCGGACACTTCCAGGTAGTTACGAGTGCCGATGGGCCCCGGGCCAATGGGCAGCCCTTCCTTGAGGGTGGCATTGAAAGAAAACTCTTCGACAAGATTCATGGTCGTTCCTGGGTCACTGGGATCCGGCACATCATAACGGACATCGCCGCTTCGCCTGCTCCCGGGGCCAAAGCCACCGGCGGCGTGCCCTGGCCAGCCTTGCGAGCCCCTCATGCAGGCGCTGCAAATCAGGTACATTTGGCTCAACGAGATGACAGAACCCAACGGAACCAGCTTGATGATGCAACGATCGAAGAAAAGACTTGCAGCAGGGACCATTCGCACGGCCCTGGCGACAGCACTGACCCTTGGCTGGCTGGTGGGCTGCAGCGAGTGGGGAGAAGGCGACAACGCGCCAACGATCTTTGATACCCCGGAGGAGAAAGCGGCCCGGGACGAGCGTCGCAGCCAGAGCCCGGCCGTGACGATCTACGGCAAACCCTACGTATTTGTGAGCGCCGTGATCGACGGCAAGCAATCGGTGCCGGACAGCGATCCGCCGCCCCGCATCATCCTCGAGGACCACCTGGTCAAAGGCTCCGACGGGTGCCATGCAATCAGTGCGAGGGCCGGCATCTTTACGCCGTCCGGCTACGAATTTTCGCTCATGGAGAGCGGGCCGCTGCAGGACGAAGCGCACCTGGCGCAGTACCCCTGCACCGAGCCGGGCCGGCAACGATGGCCCGCCCTGCGTGCGCTGGAAGATCGCGTCTGGGCCCTGAGCATCGATGCCAGCGGCATTCTGGAAATGAAGGACTATAGCGGCGCGCCCTACAGGTTCCGCTTGCAGCCCGCGCCGGCGCAATGAAATCCGCCGGAGCAAAACCTGCCGACAGCCGCCGCGCCCGCAGCGATGCCACCAAGCACGCGCTCATGCGAGCGGCAGAAAAGCTCATCGCCGAGAACGGGGTCGAAAACGTCTCCATTCGGGAGATCGTTGCCGCAGCAGATCAGAAGAACGAATCGGCGCTGCAGTATCACTTCAAGAACCTCAGTGGGCTGCTGAGCGCGATTCGCACGGAGCGCGCCGAGCAGGTGCGAGCCAAGCGCGCCGAGCAGCTGGATGCCCTGCTGGCAGAACGGCAGGATCCCACTCTGCGGCAACTGTGCACGCTCATGGTGGAGCCCACGTTCCAGCTGGCCCGATCCAGGTTGGAGTTTCGCCGCTACATCCGCGCTTTCGGCACAGAGCTGGCGCACGCGAGCACATCGCCGCTACGGGCGATATCCGGGCACGGCGGGGGCGGCGAGAGCGGTGAACGGCTCGGGATGCTGCTACGGCAGTCGCTGCCGCATCTCGACGAGAAAGACTACCGTCGTCGTATGGAGTCAGCGGTGCTGCTATGCACATCCGCCATGTACCACCACGCCAACCAGAAGAGTGCGTTCCGGGGGGAGCAGTCAGACCTGTTTCTGAACGCCCTGATCGATGCGCTCTGCGGGCTGCTTGGGGCGCCAGTTTCCGCAGAGACCAAAGCGTACAAGCGCAAGGCCGGAGGCTAGCGGGGCTCAGTTGCTCCAGTACACGTAGCTATCGGAGGCCGGATCCATCGGCT
>CAZXIJ010000016.1:78331-88433 GCA_964640725.1 uncultured Pseudomonadales bacterium
AGCGGGGCTCAGTTGCTCCAGTACACGTAGCTATCGGAGGCCGGATCCATCGGCTGTCGCAAATGCTTGTCGACATTGATCGGCGCAGCGCTCACAGAATCCCAAAGCGGCGGCACCATCTCGGCGTTGTGCTGCGCCAGCAGGGACATCATCTCGGCAACCACTTCCGGACGTTGCGCGGCCAGGTTTTTTTGCTCACCGGGATCCGTCGCCAGATCGAAAAGCCAGGTCTGGTCAATTTGCGGCACCACCGCGAGCTTCCAGTCGTGATGCCGTACCGTGCGGTAATCTCCGGCGCGCCAGAACAGGGTGTCGTGGGGCCTTGGCTGCGCGCCATCGCTCTGCACGTAGTCGAGCAAGCTCACGCCATCGATCCTGTGATCGGCATCCAGCGTCGCGCCAGCCGCTTCGGCTGCGGTGGCGTAGATGTCGAAGTGATGTACCGGCGCATCGTAGCGCGCCCCGGCGGGAATGCGCTCGGGCCATTTCATAAAGTACGGCACGTGAATGCCGCCTTCGAAGTTTGTGATCTTCCAGCCACGGTAGGGCTTGTTCACATCGTCAATGCCGATATAGCCGGCACCGCCGTTATCCGAGGTGAAGATAACGATCGTGTTGTCGTCCAGGCCCTGCGCCTTCAAGGCCTGCAGCACCCGGCCCACGCCGCGATCCAGACCGCGGATCATGCCCGCGTACACCCGTTCCGTGTGGTCTTCGATGTGCGCCAGCGCGTCGTAATCTTCCTTTGCCGCCTGTAGCGGCGTATGCGGCGCCCAATGCGCCAGATACAAAAAGAACGGCCGGTGCTGGTTGTTCTCGATGACCTTGACGGCCTCGTCCGTGTAGTACTTCGTGAGGTAGCCCGCGGGCTCAAAGGCAGCGCCACCGTTGTAGCTGGCGGCATACTTCATACCCGCCCACAGGAAGCGGTCAATGGGGTCGTAGTCCAGCTGCGAGTTAACGACGTTCGGATCGTCCTCTTTCGCATACAGGCCTGAGTGCATGAGCAGGCTCTGATCGAAGCCCTGGTCCTGGGGAGCGCTGCCATTCTCGCGCCCCAGGTGCCACTTGCCGATATGCGCCGTGTAATAGCCCTCCGCCTTGAGCAACTCGGCGATCGTAATCTCGCTGGACGGCAACCCCATCTGTTCGTAGGGAATGGTGCGCGGGTTCTCTGCTGGGATCGCAGGCGGCTTGCGCCCGGCGGTCATCAAGGCCAGCGCCGGTGCCATCCCGGCCGGCGTCGGCGTGAACTCGAACCCGAACCGCGAACCGTAGCGGCCCGTCATGATCATTGCCCGGGACGGAGCACAGGTGCCTTGCCCGGCGTAGCCGTTGGTGAAATTGACACCGCTGGCTGCGATCGAATCAATGTGCGGCGTCGGCACCGTCCCGTCAGCGACGCCGCCACCGTTGAAGGTCAGGTCGTTCCAGCCCAGATCATCGGCGACGATGAGTACGATGTTCGGCTTGCGCGGACCGGGAGCCGGTGTGGCCGGCCCCTGCGCCCAGTCAATGACCTGATGTTCGCCCACCGGCGTTCGCCGATCAGACATGATCGAGACCCCGGTCAGAACCAGCTCGATCCGGAACAGGTAGGCCGCACCCGCGAGAATCGCCAAGGTCAGCGCCGCCACGGAGAGTCGCTTTGCAGTCATCGGAGCGCTTCCTGATCCTAAAGGTTGATCGCTTTGTCAAAGGCCGGGCGCGCAGCGATGCGCTCAATGTAGCCTTTGAGGTTTGCCATCTCGTCGGGCACACACTTGCTCCGGTTCGCCATGAAGCAGGCGTGGCCGAGCATGATATCGGCGCCGGAAAATTCGCCGATCAGATAGTCCTTGCCCGCGAGGGCTTCATCGACCGGTGCCAGGGACTTGGTCAGCAGGCGCTGCGCCTGCCCCAGGACCGTTTCGTCGCGGCGTTCCGGCGGCAGCAGAACGGTCTGCACCACAATCGTATTGATCGGCGGCATGACCATGCCTTCGCAGTAGTGAAACCACTGCAGGTAGCCGGGGAACTCCGGCGCCTCGACCGCGGGCTTCAGACCGCCATTCCTGTGGCGCTCCAGCACGTAGTCAACGATCGCCCCCGACTCGTAGATCATGACATCGCCGTCCTCCAGCACCGGAATGCGCCCCAAGGGGTGACGGGCTCGGTGCTCATCGGACTTCAGGTCCTTGGGATGAAAGCTCATATGGTTCAGCTCGTAGGGCAGTTGCAGCTCCTCGAGCAGCCAGACGATCCGTCCAGCGCGGGAGTTTGGCGCAAAGTGCAGTGTCAGCATGGGTCTTCCTCTTGCGGGAGCGGCGTTGCGCACGGCCGGCGCGATGCGCTCGATTATGTAATGTTTTTCATTATTTGTCGATCCGACAGGACGCGAGCCGATCGGTCACCGGGACAACGAAAGAATCCTATCGAAAACAGCAGGACTCCAGTTATAATGTATTTCATTATTTAAATCCGGTCGCAGCCATGAACATCCTTCGGACCCCTGACGCGCGATTCGAAAACCTGCCGGACTACCCTTTCGCGCCGCGCTACACCACCATTCAAAGCGAAGACGGGAGCGAACTGCGCATTCACCACCTGGACGAAGGGCCGGCCGACGGCCCGCTGGTGCTCTGCATGCACGGGCAACCGGTCTGGAGCTATCTGTACCGCCACGTCATACCGCACCTGACGGCGGCGGGCATGCGCGTGATCGCCCCTGACCTGGTGGGCTACGGCAAATCGGACAAGCCCGCCGCCCGGGAGGACTACAGCTACGAGCGGCAGGTTGCGTGGATGGGCGCCTGGCTGACCGGCAACGACTTTTCCGATATCACCTTTTTCGGACAGGACTGGGGCGGGCTTGTGGGCCTGCGCCTGGTGGCGGCGCACGGCGATCGCTTCGCCCGGGTGGTGATTGCCAATACCGGGCTGCCCTATAACCCGGACGTGCCGGAAGACATTGTGCGCAAGGTCGAAGCGTTCCGCAGCACGGCACCGACCCCAAGCCTCATGGAGATGCAGCAGGCGCTCCAGAGCATGGACACCGACGGGCACCCCGCCCAGAAGTTCGCCTACTGGCAAAAATGGTGCTGGGAAACCGAAGATCTGCCGGTGGGCTTTATTATGTCGATGATGCTCGAACGCCCGGCCAAACCGCTGCAGGCGCTGAAGTTTTTGCTGCACAAGCTGGGCGCACGCTCGCCCCTGCCGACGCCGCTGGCCAAAGCCTACGACGCCCCTTTTCCGGACCCGAGCTACAAAATGGGGCCACGAGCCATGCCCAGCCAGGTGCCTACCCTGCCGACCTCGCCTTCCCTGGCGGCGCAGCGCGAGGCCTGGGCATTCTTCGACAAGTTCGATAAGCCCTTTCTGTGCGCCTTCTCAGACGACGACCCGGTCACGCGAGCCATGGAAACGCAATTCCGTGAGCGAGTCCCGGGCACCCAGGGCTTGCCGCACACGACCATCAAGGGCGGTGGCCACTTCGTGCAGGAGAACGCCCCGGAGCAGGTGGCAAAGGTGATCGTCGACCTGATCCGAACGACCTAGGGGCGCAAACCGACCATGCACCGCGTCGCCAGAATCCTCGCCCGGACCGCGCTGACGTCGGCTCTCCTTGGGGTCATCGCTTTCGGCTTCGTGTTTTTTTCGCCCCGCCCCGCTCTAACGATCGACCCAACCACGCTTGCCGGGGACGGCAGCGCGGTCAACTACTGCGAACTGTCAGTGCTGGACGGCAGCGGCAAGACCGCGGCTGAGATACCGAAAGGCAATACGCCCGGTTGCGCGTACGCCCACTTTCCGTTGCCTGTGCTTCGGGAATGCACAGAGCCTTTGCCGGACAATGCTGCAGACCTCCGGGGCCTTTGGATCGGCGTGACCGGTAAGGTCGGCCATGTCGAGCGCGTTGAGCAGTGCGGCACGCGCATCGTGGTGACCGCCGCCGGGATCATTCACGATGGCGGCCCGAACAGCACCGGCGGCCTGACGTCTAACGACACGGAAGGCAGCGTGCTGTTCACCATTGGCGATCGCGAGTACTGCCCGCGGACCTCAGCCAGCATGATCTGGAACAATCAGGTGCTGGAATTCCGGCCCTTTGGCTGGGGTCCGGTCGTGGTACGCCGCTACCGTGACGGCGAACAGCTGGTCTGGGAATACGCGGACGGCAGCGTCACGCGTATGGACCGGCTCTGCCAGCTGCCTGAGGCGCACCGGGTGCCGGAGCCCCGGGGCCGTCGGCTCAAGCTGATCTAGCCTGCTGCTCTGGCTGGCCGCCGCAACAACCGCCGGGTCAGGATTTGACCGGCAGATTCGGCGCCAGCTCGTTCAAGCACGCGGTCAACACCTCTTTGCCATCGGTCACGACGACCAACAGCTCCGGGCCCCCGAGTTCCAGCGCGACCTGCAGGCAGGCCCCGCAGGGCCAGGTCAGCTTGCCGTCGGTCCGACGAGACTCAAGGGCCAGAACTTCCGGACGACCTGCATCCTGCGCCACGGTGGCAAACAGCGCCGTCCTCTCGGCACACATTGCAAGGCCGAGAGAGATGTTCTCCACCAAAGCCCCCGGGACGACGTCATTTCGATCGGTGATGACCGCAGCACCCATGTGAAACTCTGAGTACGGCGCATAGGCTCGCGCCCGCGCCGTTGCGGCACTGCGAAGCGCATCTCGCACCCGGGGATCTTGCGCTTCGGCGCTTGCCAGTGAATCTGTTGCCATGCCGCCAGCCTGTGTGCGTCTTTGTCGACCGCGATACGCTAGCGGGACACTTAGGGCGTTGCAACGACACTAACTACACATCCCCTTGGCTAACCTTTTGTTCTGGCACCAATGCGGCAGTCAAGGAAGTTTCATGTTCACTCGGAATTTGTCCTCAGTCGTCACAACGGTGCTGGCCATCGCCGCCCTGACCGCCCATCCGAGCTGGGCTGCGCAGGGCCCAAAGGAAGCCCGTGCAACCGCAGGCCGGCCGGCCGGTCCACCCCTGGGCTGGTCGAAGGAATTTGGCGCAGCAGTGATCGTGAACCCCAGCTTTCAGGGTTCCTCCAGCTACGACGTCCAGCCGGTGCCCTATTTCGATTTTCGCTATCGCGATGAGCTCGGCGTGAAGTACTTCGCCAACGTCCCCCAGGGCATCGGCGGCTACCTGTACCGTCACCGCAACAAGGATGGTTCTCGCAGCGCGGTCTCGCTGGCGCTCGCACCCGGCTTCGCCAACCGCGATGCAGACGACATCGACGGGCTGGACACCTTCGGGCCCAGCGCCGAGGCTCGGCTGGGCTGGGAGTACAGCACTGGGCCCTGGTCATTGAACGCGAGTCTTTCCCAGGCTCTCGGGAGCGGTCACGAAGGCCTGTACGGCCAGCTCAGCGCCAGCTGGCGGCAGCGCATTGGTCGCCGCGGGTTCCTGTCAGTCGGCCCAACCCTGCGCTTCGGCAACGACCGCTACATGGATGCCTTCTATGGCGTGACCGCCGCGGAAGCCGGGCGTACTGGCCTGGGCACCTTTGAAGCACAGGCAGGACTGGAGAGCGCCGGCGTGCAGGGCATCCTGAGTGTGCCCATCATCGGCCAGTGGCGCGCGACCACGGTCATGCAGCTCTCGGTGCTCACCAACGACGCCGCCGACAGCACGCTCACGGCGCGGGAATCGCAGGCGTTTTTCCTGACCGCAATCACCCGACAGTTCTGAGCATGCCGCCGAGCTCATCGCCCAGCTCATCTCCCAGCGGGGCAAACTCTCAACGGTAAGGGGGACTTGGCCGATCGGCCTGAACCGCCTCGACTAACCCAGTCTCCTGCGCCGGCTTCAGCTGTGCTTCGGTGCAGGTCACCAGCAATCTGCGAGCAAGATTTTTTGGGCAGAATGCGGCCAGCTTCCTGGGGCTGGAGCGCGGGCAGGCGAATCGCAGTCGCCTTGAGAAATTCTACGACGCCAAGGACATGCCTCAGCCCGTCTGGATGAGCAAAGTCGACGATCAAATGACAACCAACAGCCGCTGACCGCGGTCATTGACCAATTCGGCGCCAGAGCTCGGTCAGCTCATCCCGCCATTGCGCCTGTCGCTCCGGTTTCTGAAACTTCGCCTTACGCGCCATGTCATCATTCAGCAGAGCTTCGAGAGCCTCGATTCTCGCCAGAGCTTCTTCTTCAGTCACCGCGCTGACGGGCGCGGTTCGCTCGGGCAGGACTTTCCCGCGCGACCCCTGCGGCTGCCACTGCTCAAGCTGCGCGTAGTACCGGTCCAGGTCGTGCAGCTCGACCAGCCGCTGATCGACAATGCAAACAAAGCGGTTGCACACACGCTCGAGAAAGCGGCGGTCGTGGCTGGTGAGCAGCAGAGTGGCGCTCGCGCCCATCAGCTGCGATTCAAGCTGTTCGCGGCTTTCCAGGTCGATATGGTTGGTCGGTTCGTCCAGCACCATCAGGTTGGGGCGCTGCAGCGCCAGCAACATGAACAGAGTCCGCGCCCGCTCGCCGCCGCTGAGGCTCGCAACCGGCTGCTGCTGGTCTTCGTAGCGCACCCCCGCAGCCAGCAGCTGCTGCGTGACATCCTGATCGGCGCCCTGGTAGCGGTCTCGAATCCAGTCGTAGCGGCCCAAACCGGTGTCAAAACCGCCTAATTCCTGATCGAAATAGCCGATTGTCACGTTCGGGTTAAACCTGACTTGCGGATCCTCCCGTTCGAATGCCGACAGCAATCGCGCAATGGTCGTGGATTTTCCCGTGCCGTTGGCGCCCAGCAGCGCCAGGCGATCTCCGGGCGCCACGACCAGATGCTCACAGTGCACAAGCAGCCGGTCATCGTCCCGAGCGCGAACATCCAGCTGTTCGACGGTCAGCACCGTGCGGCTGCGCAACGCAGATGCATCCAGCTGCAGCGTCAGGGGGTTGCCGGCGGTCACGTCCGTCTTTTCGGCATCCAGCCGATCCGCACGCCGATCCATGGTCTTGGCCTTGCGCGCCAGATCCTCGTTGTCGAAGGTATGGCCCCAATGGGCCAACCGCTTGGCACTCGCACGGATGCGGCGAATCTCTTTCTCTTCGACCTTGCGTCGCGCTTCGGCCTGTTCGTCCTGAACCTCCAGGGCGTGCCGGGCCTCCGTATAGGGCAGGTCAAAATTCCAGGTCCGCTCATCGCGCAGGAAAACCGTGCGGTTGCAGCAGGCATCCAGCAGGTCCCGATCGTGCGACACCATCAGAAACGTCAGATCTCGGGCGTTTTGCAGATAGCTGCGCAGCTGCCCCAGCGCCAGCACGTCCATGTGGTTCCCGGGCTCATCCATCAACAGCAACTCGGGGTCGAGTAACCGCGCGCGAGCAAACAGCACCAGGTTCTGCTGACCGCCACTTAAGCGTCCGAGCTTTGTCTCCAGCTGCTCACTCGCAAAACCCAGGCGTTCCAGCAGCGCATCGGCGCGATACGCCTCGGGGGCTCGACGGTTAGCCGGCAATCCCTCAAGGACAGCCGCCCGAGGAGTCTGCGTCTGCAGGGCGGGAGAGACGAATTGCTCCATGATGCCGATGCGCAGCCCGCGTTGCCGGGTGAGCTCGCCTTCGTCGGGAGTCAACTCGCCGGCGAGCAGAGCCAGCAGGCTGCTTTTGCCACAGCCGTTATGCCCGACCAGAGCGATGCGGTCGTGCCGGTTGATGGTCAGATTGAGATCCCGGAACAGCGGCTTGCTGCCGCGGGCAAGAGCCAGGTGGTTGGCGTTAATCAGAGTCATAGCGGTCGTCCAGCACAGATTCAGCGAACATGCGCAGCCGACGGAACAGGTGAGATCAGGCGAAAGCCCGGGAGTCGGGTTCGGTCAGGCCGGCTGCAATTGCGAGCAGGGTTGACCGGCAGCAGACCCGGAGGGGCATTGTGCAAAGCCCAGGGGAACCCTGGGGACCAGGCACGTGCGCATAAGGACCTCCTGTTGTTTGCGTGGATACCTGGGCCGGAATCTAGACTGTCTTGGGGTTGCGGGCAACCGCCACGCGCTGTTGGTAGGCGATGAGACTTTCCAGTCGGTCAATGGCTTCCGGCGCCGTGGTTGCGATCGCATCGGCATCGATCAGGTTCAGCAGGTCCGGCACGGACTCGGTGATGTGGCCGCTCACCAGCACGAAGGCTTCCGGGCGGCAGATATGCAGCCCGACAACCATCTGGACCAGCTCGGGCAGCTGCTCGACGCTGCTGGCGGCAACGGCGACCACCGCATGGTTGCTATTCGCCAGTGTGTCGATGGCGTCGGCCTGATCCTTCGGCGCGAGCAGCTGGATGTCCCAGCCCCGCGCGCGAAAAAGGTCCGTCGCGATGCTGGCACCAAGGAGATGATCGTCGCCGGGCATGGTCACGAACAGAGCGTGACGCCGGGGGTCCTCCACAAGCGGCCGAGCAGGCCGCAGGCCGCGCATAATGGCGTAGATGTGCCCAACGGCTACTGTGACCTGTACAAAATCAACCTGGTCCTGATCCCACAGTTCGCCCAGCTCCCGGGCCGCCCGTGCCAGGTAACCCAGATAGATCGTTTCGAGGACCAGCCCGTCGGCGCGGGCGGCGTCGATGATATCGGCCGCGCGGTGCGGATCCTCAGACAGCAGCGTCTGCACGAACTCCTGAAAGCCTCGTTCGGGCACTTGCTGCTCGATCAGGCCCTGCTCCGGTAACCGACTCGACAGGACCGTAACCACGTGCGCAGCGAGGGCTGCAAGCGCATCCGGAGGCAATCGTTCCTGATGGGCACCGGCGACAGCCAGCGCTCGGGTGTAGGCTTCACGGGCCAGACCCGTCGCAGACCCCTCAAACATGACAAGAGTCCTGTCGTTTATGGCGATGAGACATTGAGATCAGGACGCAGGGCCTGGCCGCATCGACCACGGTGCACAAACCCCGATTGCTGGGCCGCCAGTACATTTCATCACCCCCGCCTCTGGAAAGGAGTACGCTGCTCCCAGACTAAATGTACGTGAGGCCCTGCGACACGACCATCAGATTTTTTCGCAGCCGAGGTTCGGCGGGCTCGAACTGTGGCCAGATCACCGGAGTCGCGGGGCCTCCCCGACTGCCCCTTCACACAACACCGGCGACATCGTGCAGCACCTGAACTACACCTACCTGCTCTACTTCTGGACCGTGCAGCGCGAAGGTTCCGTCAGCCGCGCCGCCGACGTGCTGAAGCTGACTCCGCAAACGGTGAGCGGGCAAATCAAGAGGTTTGAAGAGAGCATCGGAACGCCGCTGTTTCATCGCGACGGACGCTCGCTGGTTCTGACGGACACGGGGCAGATGGTCGCGCAGTACGCAGAAGAGATTTTCACCGTCGGCCAGGAGCTCACACAGCGATTGAGCCAGGGCGGCGAGCCCCGGTCCCCGGGCACCGTATCAGTCGGCATCGTGAACTCCATCGCCAAGCTGATCGCCTGCGAGCTCGTGGCCCCGGCGATGGCGCTGCAAGGGCCTGTCCGCGTCGTCATGCACGAAGATACTCTGGAGGAACTGCTCGCTGACCTGTCCGTGCATCGTCTGGACGTCGTGCTATCCGATCGCAGCCTGCCAAGCGAGCTGGACGTGCGTGCCCGCAGCCAGCCGCTGGGCCAGAGCGATGTTGCCTTCTTTGCGCGGCCAGATCTGGCCGCCCGTCTGGGCCCGGACTTTCCTACCTGCCTGCACGGCGCGCCTTTTCTGATTCCGGCTTCGCGCAACACCCTTCGCACCCGGCTGGAGGTCTGGTTCGTCGATCAGGGGGTGCGCCCGGCTTTCGTCGCCGAAATCGATGACAGCGGCCTGGTCAAGGCCTTCGGACAGCAAGGCTTTGGCGTCTTCGCGGCACCGGCGGCAATTTCATCCCGGGTCTGCAGCAGCTATGGCGTGGTCGAGATCGGCCGCACGAGCGCGCTGGTGGAACGCTACTTTGCGATTCTGCCTGAGCGCCGCATGACGCATCCGGCGGTCGAGGCGATCGCCCGGGATGGCCAGCGACAGCTGGATCCAGCGCAGACAACCGTCTAGATCGTTCACCGCCCGACCCCTGACGTGTCTCGGACAGGTACCAGCAATCCGGCACCGACGATGGCCACGATGTCGTAGGCTATGCTCGCGCACTGTCAACGCACCCGAT
>CAZXIJ010000016.1:88533-93495 GCA_964640725.1 uncultured Pseudomonadales bacterium
CCGACGATGGCCACGATGTCGTAGGCTATGCTCGCGCACTGTCAACGCACCCGATTGGTTAAGCTGCTTCTCAGGGTCCGCCAAGCATGTCCATAGCGCCAGCTCGATGATCCAGGTTTTTACCGCCCGCAAAGTGATCACCATGAACCCCTCCTGGCCTATGGCCAGCGCCATCGCCGTGCGCGACGGCAGGATTCTGGAAGTCGGCACCCTGGAATCGATCAAGCCCTGGCTTGAGCTCGACGAGTTCGAGATCGATGACCGCTTCGCAGACCAGGTGATCATGCCGGGCCTGATCGATCCGCACCTGCACCCGCTCATGGCTGCGGTACTGCTTCCCATGCAGTTCATCACGGCCCTGGAGTGGCGGTTCCCCTGGGAGACCGTGCCCGCAACCGAGACCGCGGACAGCTACCGCGCAGCGCTCACCCGCTACGCAGCCAAGGGCGGGGGCGCGCCCTTTTTCTCCTGGGGCTATCACCGCCACTGGCACGGCGACATGAGTCGTGCGTTGCTGGACAGCATCTTTGGCGACCGTCCGGCAGTGGTCTGGCAGCGTTCCTTTCATGAGGTTTACCTGAACAGCGCCATGATGGCGCGCGTCGGTATGGACGAACAGGCCCTTCAGGGCCGACACCAGATCGACGTTTCGCGCGGCCACTTTTACGAAAACGGCCTGGGCTACGCGATCAACAAGCTCAATCCGATCATCATGTCTCAGGAATGGATCGACCAGGGCCTGCAGCGCCTGCGGGCGCTGGTGCACTTTGGCGGGCACACCACTGTCGGCGACATGGCCGTTGGCATCTTCAATGCGGAGCTGGAGCACAACGCTGCAGAGCGCGTGCTGGACAAGCCGGACACGCCCTTTCGAGTGCTGCGCGTGCCACACGCGGTGCGGATGGCTGGAAGCCTGAGCAACCACGAGCAAAATCTGCCAACCATCAAGGCGCTGCCCGAGCGGAACACGCACCGGTTTCGCTACACCAACAAGATCAAACTGTTCACCGACGGCGCTTTCTTCAGCCAGCTCGCGGTGCTGCAGCCACCCGGCTACATCGACGGCCACTTGGGCGAATGGCTCATGACACCAGAGGACTACGAGGCCGCGGCGCGCGTGTACTGGAATGCGGGCTTTGAGATTCACGTGCACTGCACGGGCGACCTGGGGCTCGCGTTGGCCGTCGACACACTGGAGAAGCTTCAGTGGGAGCGACCGCGCTTCAATCACGGCTACACGATCGAGCATTTTGGTTTCTCGACTCCGGAGCAGGTGCGCCGCATCAAAGCGCTTGGGGCCAACGTGTCCGCGAACGTCTACTACCTGCACGAGTTGAGCGCTGCCTATGGCAGTGACGGCGTCGGCATCGAGCGGTCCCAGCAGATGGCACGGCTGGGCAGCGTCGATCGAGCCGGCATTCTGTGGACGCTGCACTCGGACTTTCCCATGGCGCCTGCCATGCCGCTGCACAGTGCCTGGGTAGCCTGCACGCGCCAGAACTGCGAGGGCAAGATCGTTGGACCCGCAGAACGCGTCTCCCTCGATGCCGCCCTGCGGGCCATTACCATCGACGCTGCAACCGTGCTGGGGCTCGAAGAAGAAACCGGCAGCCTGCGCGCTGGCAAGTCCGCCGATTTCGTGGTGCTGGATCAGGACCCCTACGCCGTTGGCGCCGAAGGGCTGCGCGATCTCAAGGTCCTGGCAACCTGTTTTGAAGGGGCTGTCGCACCCGTTCCGCAGCCGTAAATCCCGGCATTTAGCGTAAACTGCCCTCTTCCAGTGATTCAGTGAGGGGAGAACAGTGGACACGACAAGCAAACTCGAGATCGGCGAGCTTCTGGCACGATCGGCCTACGGTCTGGACGTGAAAGATCTGGACTCGCTGCAGGCCTGCTTCCGGGAAGACGCCAACTTCAATCTCGCGATCGCCGGCCTGCCCGAGGCATCGCGCTTCGAGGGGCGCGAGCAGATCATGTCGCTGTTCAAAGGCGCCCTCGATGACCAGACCGACGAGCGCAAGCACGTGATCTCGAACATCTGGTTTTCCGAAGCGGCGGCAGACAGCGCAACGGTCGTGTCCTATCTTTCCCTGTTTGCAACGGAAAACGGCGCGACGAACCTCATCACGACAGGGCTGTACACGGACCAGGTGATTCGCAGTGACGGTGGCGAATGGCTGATGGTGGACCGCGATCTCAAACTCGACCGGCCTTACTAGCGAGCACGGACATGAAAGCGACGATCACCTTCGGGGCAGCCTTCCTGGCCACAGCCCTGCTGAGCGCCTGTGACGCCCAGCCCCCATCGGAGCCGGCAACCGAGGCAGTGCCCGCTGAAGCCAGCGAAGCGGCGACCCTCAGCAGCACCGACAGCCTGCAGATCACCAGCGGCGACTTTGGTCCCCGGGACGAGATGCCTGGCGCCCCGCTGTACGAAGAAAACTGCGCCCAGTGCCACGACGGCACCGTGCCCAAGGCGCCGCACCTGATCTGGCTGGAAATGATGACGCCCAAGACGCTGTTGGCGGCGATGAACGACGGCATCATGCGACCGCAGGCCGCACATTTGTCTGCCTTGGAACGGCAGCAGGTCTCGGAATACATCACGCGTACCCGGTCCGACGATGCAGAGCCGACACCGATTCCCTGGTGCGAAGATCGCGCCCTGGCGAGTGACACGCAGCCCAGGGCCATCGGCTGGGGGCACGATACGAATCGAAACACGACCCTTGCCGATGGCGGCATTCCTCGGGAGCAGGTCGCGAACCTGACGCTCAAGTGGTCTTTCGTCTACCCCGGCGCGCTGCGGGCCCGCTCGCAGCCATCGGTGGGCTGGGGCTCTGTGTTCTCGGGCTCCCAGGACGGCACCGTCTAAGCCTTCGATCTGGATTCCGGCTGCGTGAAGTGGACCTTCGAGGCAGCAGCTGAGGTGCGCACGGGCATCGTGCTCACGACCGACGGCCCGCCGCTGGCACTGTTCGGCGACATCCTCGCCAAAGTCTACGCCGTGAACGCGCTGACCGGTGAGCTGGTCTGGTCCCTGAAGGCCGACGATCACCCCAGCGCCACGCTCACCGGCACGCCCGCCTACCGCCAGGGCACGGTCTACGTGCCGGTCTCCTCTCTCGAGGTGACACCCGCCGCCGATCCGGCCTACCCCTGCTGCAGCTTCCGCGGCAACGTGCTGGCGCTGAACGCTGCCGACGGCAAAGAACTGTGGCGGCACTACACCATTCCCGAAACGCCCAAAGAAGTCGGTCGCACCAGCGCCGGCACAGCGATCCTGGCACCGTCCGGGGCTCCGGTGTGGAGCAGCCCAACCATCGACACGCGACGCAACCTGTTGTACGTGGGCAGTGGCGAAAACTACTCTTCGCCAGCTGACGGCAACAGTGACAGCATCATCGCCGTCAATCTCAGCACCGGGGAACGGGCCTGGACACGGCAAACTACCGCAGGGGACGCCTGGAATGTGGCCTGCATGATGGCCGACAACCCCAACTGTCCCGAGGAGGAAGGGCCGGACTTCGACCACGGCTCCAGCATCCTCCTGGTCGATGGCAAAGATGGCAAACAGATCCTGGCTGCAGGACACAAAGACGGATCCGTTTTGATTCTCAATCCGGACCAGCAAGGCGAACTGCTGTGGACCAAGCGGCTGGGGCGCGGCAGCATCCAGGGCGGCGTTCACTTTGGCCTCGCGGCAGAGGACGGACGGGTTTACGTGCCCATCAACGACATGAACGACACTCGGGACGGCAAGGCCCACGACCCCAAGGCATCCAGGCCGGGCATCGCGAGCGTCGACATCGTGGAGCAGGCAGTGCTGTGGCAGCACGTGCAGAAAGACACCTGCGGCGAAGACCGCCCCTTTTGCGATCCTGGCATCTCGGCACCGGTGTCCAGCTCTGACGGTGTCATTTACGCAGGCCATCTGGACGGCTACCTGCGTGCGTACGACGCCCAAACCGGCGATGTGCTGTTCTCTTACGACACTACAGCCATGCACACCGGCACCAACGGGATTGAGGGCCAGGGCGGCGGCATCAGTGGTGCGGGCCCAACCGTTGCGGCCGGGCACGTGATACTGAACTCAGGGTACGGGCTGTACTTTCACGAGCCAGGCAACGTATTGCTGGTGTTCGAGCCCGCGCCCTAGCGCAGATCCGCAGCGGCAAGGCTAGCCGTCGCGGGTTTTGATCTCGAGCGGCGGGCAACCTTCCGGCTGCGGCTGCAGCCCCCGCTTGCTGATCGCCCTGACCAACGGCTGCGTGTGCTGCGCAGTCGGCGATGATCTCGGCACGGCTCTGGCAACACTGCACGCGCAGGCACAGCGCTTCGACCAGGTCCTGCTGGAGGCCAGCGGCGTCGCGGACCCAATGAAGCTTGGCAGCATGGCGGAGACATGGCCCGGCTATCGGCTCCGGGGGGTCGCGGTGATCGCCGACGCCACCCGCGCCAGGGCGCTCGTCCGAGACCGCTATGTCGGCGCGCACGTGCAGCAGCAGCTCGCCGATGCGGACCTGCTGCTGATCTCGAAGCTGGACCAGATCGACGCAGCGCAGGGAGATGCCTTCCGAAGCTGGCTGGCCAGCCAGTCGAACGCGCCGATGTTGCCCGCAACGACCTTCAAGATCACTGATCTCATACGGCGGCCGCCGCCGTGTGATGCTGATAACCCGCCGCATCCGGGCTTTGAAACGCAAACCTACCGCAGCGAGCACGCCATCGACCGCGCCGCCTTTGAGCGCTGGGGGCGATCCCTCCTGGGCCAAGCGGTGCGCGGCAAAGGCTTCGCGTGCTTTACCAAAGATCAGAACACCTGGCTGGTTCAGATCGTCGACGGATGCCTGACGCTCACGCCAACACGGCCGCGCTCCGGCGGTTGCGAGCTGGTGCTGATCGCACCCGCACGAGTTAACTCCTCCCTAACCCCATAGCCCGGTCGGGTCATTGTTGGCC
>CAZXIJ010000017.1:0-40775 GCA_964640725.1 uncultured Pseudomonadales bacterium
CCAAGCGCGGCGAGCAGCGAGGCGCGTTTCAACGGACGGTAGAGCAACTGGATGCCGGGCTCTGCCGGTGCCTGGCCGATGTCGGCCAGCAGCAGCGTGCGCTGCGTTTCCCGTCGATCAAGGGGCTCCAGGCGATCGACAATGCGCGTCGGCGCGTCGGGCACCGCGCTGATCCGGACGCCCAGGTGCTCCAGCAGCCCGCTCAATGACTGGCGCTGCAGATCATCGGCCACCTGCACCGCCACCGCGGTGCCCGACAGCATCCGATCATCGGGATCGCCTTCAGCCGGAAGGGCTGCGGGCGGGGCTGGCAAGGTCAACAGAAAGCGGGAGCCCTGGCCCGGCGTGCTGTCGCAGGACAGGTTTCCGCCCATCAGCTGCGCGAGCTGCAGGGAGATCGTGAGCCCCAGCCCGGTGCCGCCGTACTCCCGGGTGGTAGACCCGTCGGCCTGGGTAAAGGCATCAAACAGGCTGCCCAACGCGCTCGCATCGATACCGATGCCCGTATCCACGACGCCGAGCTCAAGCTGCGGCGCTTGTGCATCCGCACCCGGCAGCATCCGGCCCTCAATGGTCACACAGCCTTCGTGCGTGAACTTCACGGCATTGCCAACCAGGTTCAGTAGCACCTGGCGCAACCGGGCCGGGTCCATCTGCGCGACCTGATAGCAGTCGGCCGACAGCAGCGGCACCAGTGCCAGTCCTTTCGCCGCGGCCTGTTGCGATAACACGCTGCAAACCTCTTCGACAAGATCTGACGGCCTGCAGGGCGTCCGGTCAATGCTAAGTTTGCCGGCTTCGATCCGGGAGAGATCGAGAATGTCGTTGATCAGAGTCAACAGCCCCTGCCCCGATCGGTGGGCGGTCTCGACACAGTCTCGCTGCTCGGAATCGAGCGTCGTGCCCCGCACCAGTTCCAGCATACCGAGCACACCGTTCATGGGCGTGCGGATCTCGTGGCTCATGTTCGCCAGAAACTCGGCCTTGGCTCGCGCCGCCGCCAGGGCCGCGGCATTCGCCGCCTCGAGCTCTTCGATGTTGGTCTCGAGCTTCTCGTTCATGTGCGTCAGGTCGCGCGTACGCGCGCGCACCTCGTCTTCCAGGCGATCGTGCTCGTCACGAATGTAGCGATCCCGGCTCTCGACCTCTTCCAGCAGTTCGTTGAAGCGAGCGTACAGATCCCCCACTTCGTCGTTGCCTTCGTGCTGGACCCTGCGGCCGTAGTGTTGCTCCCGGCGCAGGCTGGCCATCTCCGCGCCAAGCCGCGCGATCGGGCCCAGCAGCAAGCGCTCCATGGGAATCGATATCAGGTACGCGCAGATCAGGCACGCCAGCAAGGAGACGCCGACCAGTAGCGTGAGGGTCTTGCGGCTGGCCTGCAGGTAGGCGTAGTTGGCGAGTACCACCACGTGACCGATGATGTCGCCTTCCAGCACGACTGGTTCGACCGCGCTCAGCAGGGGCTGGCCGAAGGTAACCCGGCTGCCGCTGGCGAGCTTCGGCCGGTAGCGTTCCGCATCAAAGGACCGCTGGCTGGCCGACTGGGCAAGCACGGTTCCGAACGCGTCGAAGATGACTGCCGCTTCAACCCCTTCGCCGCTGCGGGCGCCGGCCACCAGGCGCTGCGCGAAGGCCTCGTCTGAGAAAGCGACGGCCGCGCGGCCACTCATTGCGGTCATGGCCGCGATCTGCGCGTACTGGTCGCTCATGCGATCCCGAATGACCCGGTTTTCGAGCACTGCGTAGGTGATCAGCACCGCCGTTACCAGAATGCCGGACAGCAGCACGAACAGCGCCCGCAAGCGGCTGCGAATCGCCATGCGCGCGAAGAGGTTCACCGGTGCACGCTCCGCGCCAGTGCCAGCACTTCGGCGCTCAGGTCAAAGCCTGCAGCACGCAGCCGGGTCAGATGCACATCGAACACCAGCTTGTTCCGCACCACCGACAGCGCAATCATGCCGCCACTCTCCAGAAAATCGGCGCTCATGCCAACGGTCAGCGCGCCAGCGGGCGCCGGTGCCGAGAACTGCGCCTGTTCTCCGTACACCAAGAGCTCGCACCCGGCACCAGGGCGATCAGGCTGAGCAACCGCCAATGCCCGACCAGATACGGAGCGGCCAACAACCGCCTGCAGCTGCCGCGCCACCGGGGCGGCGCCATGCAGGCACAACCGCAGCTCGACGGCGTCAGGGGAGGGCGGCCAGCGCACAAATTTGGCAATGTTGTAGATCATGGCCGCCTGCAGGCGGTCGGGGTTTTGCGGCGCAGCCAGCGCTGGCGCTGCGTTCCAGAGCACCAGGGCCATTAGCAAAGGCCTCACGCCGATGCCGGTAACAAGAGTACGAAAGCGCACCACTGCCGCTTAGCGCCGATACCGCAGCTGCAGGGCAACCGACCTTCGAACCTCGGTCGCCGGGGCGTTGTCGAAGGAATCGTCCAGCTCGAAGTGCCGCCGGTCCCCCAGCTCCTGCCCCAATAGAGCAAGGGTCAGGCCCGGCCGCGGCTCCCAGGACAGGCGCAGGTCAAAAGTGGTGTGCGCATCGGTGGCGGGGTTGGCCAGCCGGCTGACGTGGCGCACCTGTCCGTCGATGCGCCACCGTGGCCAGGGGCTGTAGTGCCAGCGCAGCGCAGCCTGGTGCTGGGGGCTGGATCCGCCCAGCAAGCTCGCAGAAAAGTCCGTAAATGCGGTGCTGCCTTCGACATCCAGGTTCAGATAGCTGTAGCTGAGCTCCAGGGACAAAGACTCGCCGGCCAGCCAGCGGCTCGCCAGTTCCGCGCCGTGGCTGCGCGCTTCGCCGCGGTTGCTGTTTGTCGTCGACAACACCACGAACGGCGACGTCACAAAACAGGCCGGATCAACGAAAATCGATGCGCCGCTCGCGCAGCGCAGGTCGCTCAGGTCAGCCAGAATAAAGTCATGATATCGGTTGTAGAAACCGGTCAGGTCCGCAGACCAGCGCGAATCTGGCTGCCAGCGCAGCCCCAGATCCAGGGCGTCCACGGTCTCGTTATCGATACCCGCGCGGCCTCGCAGCTCGCCGATCAGTGACCCGGCGAAGGGCACCGGCGATAGCTCATCGATCCGCTCAGGCACCGGAAAACCCAGCGCGGCGATACTCTCGTCAGAGATCGACGGCTTGCGCGTGGCGCGAGACAGGGCACCCCAGACAAATACCGTATCCCGGGGTGTCCAGCCCAGGCTGACCCGCGGTTGCACTGCTTCGCCGCCGCGCGTGTTGTCTTCCAGCCGAACCCCAACGTTCAGCACCAGATTCAGGGGCTCGAAGGCTTTTTCGGTGTGCGCGAAAACAGCGACATCGTCTTCGCGGCCGCGATCCGGCGTGAAACGCAGCTGCGGGATACCGTCCGAGCGATATCGCAGGTGCTGGTACTCCAGGCCCCAGACCACCAGCTGGTTCCCGGCCAGCGTGTGGGACTGCTGGTAGCTCACCCGATAGGTATCGTAGTCCACGCTCAGCGGGGTCGCGCTGTCGCTATCGAAATGATTGGAAAAGAACTGAAGCTGGTGCTGGCGCCGCTCGCTGGGCCGGTACTGCCAGCGCGCCATCAGGTTGGCAGTGTTGGCATTGCCCTCGGACCCCGCTACCGTTGGCGCAAAGGTCAGCGGGTCCAGGGTTTCCTGATAGCTTTCCAGGTCACGTTCCAGGAACGAGCCACTCAGCTGCAGCGTTTGCGTGCCGGTCAGCTGGCTGTCCCAGCGGAACCCGCCGAGCACGCTGCGGTTGGTTCGCTCGCTGTTTGGCTGACCTTTGGCGGCAAAGAGCTCTCGCTCGGCATATTTGCCGTAGACCCGGAAGTGGCTGTGTTCGCCCGCCGTATCCCCGTAACGGGCGTCAACGATGCGGTGGTGGCCCGCGGTGCTCGCGGTCAGCCGGGCGCCGGTGGTCTCCCGGCTGTGACGAGTGATGATGTTAATCACGCCGTTGACGGCGTTGGCGCCCCAGATTGCTGAGCTGGGTCCACGGATCACCTCGATCCGCTCGATGTCCGCCATCGGCAGCTCGAGGTTGTCCCAGTACACGCCGGCGAAAGACGGGTCATAGACCGTGCGGCCGTCCACCAGCACGAGCTGCTTGTTGGAGAAGGCGCCGTTCAGGCCTCGGGCACTGATCGCCCAGCTGTTGTTGTTCATGCGCGCAACCACCAGCCCGGGCACACCGCGCAAGGCTTCGCCGACGGAGGTCGCGCCGGAGCGCTCGATGTCCCGGGCGCTGATGACGTGCACGGCAGCGGGCACCGTAAACTGGTCCTGCGCGCGCATGGCCGCAGACACCACCTCGACGTGGAGCAGTTCTTCCAGGCTCAGCTCGAACGGATCAACGCTGTTCGCGAGCGCTGGCGTGCTGACGCAGATCAGCAGGATGAGAAGTGGGCGAAGCGCGAGCATCAGGATGTCCTGGCGGGAATGGCAGCATCCCTTTCAGACTAGGCCAGCACCGCCGGCTGTCGACGGCGATGCCTCACCCTGCGACCGGGGTCTCAGAGACGGCCGCAGCGGATCGCTGGCGCGATTTTGCGGTCCCGCGGAATGTCGCTAAAGTGCCCAGGGCGCTCGGGGGAGAGGCACGATGGATCTGTTTAACGTCAATTGGTTGGCGGTTGTCGGGGCGGCAGCCTGCGGTTTTCTGGTCGGCGGCATCTGGTACGGGCCGCTCATGGGCAAGCGCTGGATGGGCGCAGTCGGGCTGACCGAAGAAGACATCCAGAATGGCAGCATGGGGCTGATCTACGGCGGCGCCTTCGCTTTCAGCCTGCTGGGCTCCTGGACCCTGGCCCATACCTTCGCTACCTATGCGGTAGACCTGTCCTTCAGTGTCAAAGTCCTGACCGCTTTCGGGGTGGCCCTCGGGTTTATCGTGCCGGCCATCGGCACCAACTACCTGTTCTCGCAAAAGACCCGCAGCCTGTTCTTTATTGACGCGGGCTACTGGCTCATCTTTTACACGGTCATGGGGCTCGTGCACGCCGCGCTCTGACGCGCTAGCCAGCCTCCAGCCAGGGCGCGTCCTCGGCCCAGGCGACCGTCGCCCAGACCGCTTCGTTCACCGCTTCGACGCTGAGCCCGCAGGCAGCCAGGGCATGCCAGTCGACCTGGTCCCAGCGACCTTCCTGCAGCAGCGCGGCCGCCGCGAGCACGGTGCCCACGGTGCCTGAGTTTTGCAGCAGGGCGCCGCGCATCTGATCGCTCAGCGAGAGGGTCGGCAGCAGCGTTTCCAACGCGGCGTCGAAGTAGGCGTCACAGCACGAGAGAACCCCGGCGGTGTAAAACACGTCAGCGCTGATGTCGGTATCGCAAACGCGCCCCAACCGTTCGCACAGGTTCGCGCGGAATGCCGCGTAGGCCTCCAGCGCCTGCGGCTTGTGGCCCAGGTTCGACAGGGCCACGAGCGTGGCAAAATTTTGCAGCCGGCGAAGCCCCAGCATCGAGATCGCATGGGCAACGGTATCGATCGGCATGGCGCGCTGTAGCGCAGCACTGTTGGCCAGACGCAGCACCTTGAAGGTCAGCCCGCTGTCCTTGCTGATGATTTGCGCCAGGGCTTGCGGATCCAGATCCTCGTCCTGCAGGGCGGCAATCATCGGCAATACCGCTTGCCGGTTCAGTGCGGCGGACTGCCCCTGCACCGCTTCCGGCCGGGCAAAGAAAAAGCCCTGGTACCACTCGAAGCCGAGCTGCCGGCAGCGCTCGAACTGAGCATGGTCTTCGACCTTCTCGGCCAGCAGTTTAAGGTCGAAGCCCCGCAGGCGATCGACCAGCGGCGCCAGCGCCGCTTCAGGCGTGTCGAGCACGTCCACCTTAACGACATCGACCACCGCGAGCAGGGCGGACATGGCTTGCGTGTCCACGTAGTCGTCCAGCGCCACCGTATAGCCAAGGGCCTTGAGCTGCCGGACCTGCGCCACCACTTCCGGAGTGGGCGGGATGTCTTCCAGCAGCTCGATGACGACGGCTCCGGGCTCGAAAGGCGGCAGGTCGTACAGCATCGACTCAGTGAAGTTGACGAACGCCGGCACGGTGTCCGGGCCGCTGCGCAGCAGGCCCTGGTCGAAGGCGTTCAGCAGCACGGTTGCGCTCGCCTGAGCGCCGCCCACAGCTTCGAAATCCCCGCGGAACAGCAGCTCGTGAGCCACCACCTGCAGCTGCGCATCAAATATGGGTTGTCGGGCCAGCAACACCTGGTCAGACGCTACCGGTAAATCGAGATCTGCCAAGTCAGGCTCTCAGGCTCGGGCTCAGGGCGCAGTGTAATCGTGTTCGGGGCCCTGGCGACGCCAGCGCCCGGGAGAAACTCCAAAATGCGCTTTGAACGCTTTGCGAAAGGCAGCCTCAGACTCGTAGCCGACCCGCGCGGCAACGTCTGCCATCGCCTCTCCTGGCACCAGCAACAGCTCCGACGCGGTCTGCATGCGCCAGTGCTTCACGTACTGCCCGGGCGCCATGCCCACCTGCTCCCGGAACCGCAGGGAAAACGCGGACTCGCTCATGTTGGCGAGTTCCGCCAGCGCCGGCACTGTCAGCGCGTCCGCCGGGCAGCGATGGACGCGGGCCAGCGCCGGGCCGAGCCGCGGGTCGGCCAACGCGCCCAGCACCCCGGCCAGCCGACCGGCGGCCATTTCCGAGCGCAACATCTCGACGAATACCAGCTCTGCGAGCCGGTCGACGGCCAGCTCGCTGCCCAGCTGGGTCTGCGCGGCTTCGCGCATCCACAGATGCGCCAGCTGGCGAGCAGACGGGCTTGCGGCATCGGTCACCCGCAGCACGATGGTGCCCGGCAGGCTCGCCAGAAGCGGCGCGGCCGCGCGCCGGTCAAACTGAAAGTAGCCGCACACCAGACGCGTGGTCGGCCCTTCGAGCACGGACGGCGGCCCCTGATTGATCTCCGTCGGGGCAGGCGGTGCGCTGCTCGCCGACAGCAGATGCGAACGGTCATCGGGAAACAGCACCAGCTCGCCGGCCAGCAGCCGCTCAGGCTCGCCCTCTTCGCCGTGCAGCCAGCCCTCGCCTTCGGCCACCAGGTGAAACGGCACCTGACGGCTCCCGGACGTATCGACGGCCCAGCGGCCGCAGTATTCGCCGGAGAAAAACACGGCAGCGCTGAACTGGAGGCGGCGCAACAGATCGCTTAGCGGATCGCCAACCGGTTCGGTGGGCTCTGGAGAATCGGACACTTTTTCGCCCCAAACGCGCATATATCGACAATGGGTCAGAGAATAGAGTGTCTTTCATCCGCTGAACAGCACAAACAAAAAGGACGAACTTGCCATGAGCAATCCCGCGATCACCGCCATCAACGAAGCAGAGTTCGACGCCGCTGTCCGCGACGCGACCACCCCGCTCATCGTGGATTTTTACGCCGACTGGTGCGGGCCCTGCAAAACCCAGGCGCCCATTCTCGAGGCCTTCGCCCGGGAGCGGACCGCGGACGTCACGGTGCTGAAGGTCGACGTCGATCAGAACAGCGCGCTGGCTGGACGGTTCGCGGTTCGGAGTATTCCCACCCTGGTGCTGTTCGACGGCGGTGAGCCCGTTGCCAGCCGAGTCGGCGCGCAGTCGGCCAAAGCGCTGGCGGAACTGTTGAGCGAGGCGCAGCCCGCCGCCGCGACCCACAACAACGTTTAGTCACAAGGACCCAAGGAGCCAGACCATGAAACCATTCATTCGAACAACCACACTGATCGCCAGCCTCGTACTGTCTGCGCTGAGCTTCGCCGCAGAAGAGACAGCGATCGATCGCAACGGCGTCATCCTGGCGGGCCACGATGCCGTCGCCTACTTCACCGAGAACCAGCCAGTGCCCGGCAGCAGCGCGTTCACGCACGACTACGAAGGCGCGACCTACCAGTTCGCGTCGGCGAGCAATCGCGACCTGTTCCGGGCCAACCCGGCGAAGTACGCCCCGGCCTACGGCGGCTGGTGCGCGCTGGGCGCGTCCTTCGGCAAGAAGTTTGAAGTCGACGGCAAAGCGTTCGAAATTGTTGACGGCCAGCTGTACGTCAACAAGAACAAGCGCATCTATCGCACCTGGAAGAAGGATATTCCCGGCAACGTCCTGAAGGCAGACAGCCAGTGGCCGACCATCAAAAGCGTGGCTGCCAGCGAACTGTAAGCAACCGCCAGACCGGCGCAGCAAAGCCCTGGCCGCGCAAGCGGTCAGGGCTTTCGCCGCGAGCGAAGGTTGCCGGCGATCAGGTCAGCCCAGGGACCGCAGCACTTCGACCGTGGCTTGCGGCTCCGGCCGGTAGGTGTAGTCCGGATCGACATCGGCTGCCCGCACCACCCCGGACGCATCGACCACGAAGCGCGCGGGCATGGGCAAGGTCCAGCTGTCGTCGCCGTTCACCGCTGGCAGCTTGATGCCAAACTGGTCGTAGAGCTGCCGCAGATCGTCTGGCAAGGCGAAGCGCAGCCCCAGCTCGGCCGCGTATTCGTTGCCTTCGTCGCTCAGCAGGTCGAAGTGCAGCGGTTGCTCAGCCATCATTTTGTCGTTGAAGCCAGGCTGCTGGGGCGTGATCGCAACGAGCTGCGCACCCGCGGCCTCGATCTCCGGAAGGACTGCCTGCAAAGCGTACAGCTCTGCCTTGCAGTAGGGTCACCAGCTGCCGCGAAAGACGGTGAGCACCAGCGGCCCGGCGTTGCGCAACGCCAGGGACGAAACGGGCTCGCCTACCTGGTTGATCAGGGTGAAGTCCGGCAGCTTGTCACCGACCTTGACCACCTTGTCCAAAATGCCGGACTGGCGCAGGCCATGCGTCGCGCGCTGCATGATTTTAGCGGCCGCTTCAGGGATCTTTGCGCTTGCGGCTTCGCGCATTGTCGTCAAAGTCTCAGCCAGGGACATGGCGGCTCCTCAAAGCAACGGTCATGGGACGAACACCGAGCATGGCCAAATACCGCGGCCCGGGCAACCGGTGCAAGCTGTGAAATGACGCGAGGCGGGCGTTTCGAGTTGCGGTACCATGCGGCTAGCCGGAACCGAACTCATGCCGAACAGCCAATCTCCCCACCCACCGAAGCTCAGCCTGGCAGAACGCTTCCGGGTCGTATTCGCGACCGAGCAGCAGCGCTGGGGCACCCTGCGCGCCCTGCACAAGATCGGCATGCCCAAGGTGTCCGAACTGACCGGCCTGCACGTCGCGCACGTCTTCCATCGCTCCCTGATCGTTGACGTCGAGCTGCGCGACCCGCCCGAGGGCTACGATGTGCGCGAGCTGACGGAGGCGGACTACGCAGCGCTGCCCTCGATTCCCGAGGCAGAGGCGACCACCGAGTTTGTGGCCAGCGCGCGGCGCAACGGCGGTTTTTGCGTCGGCGCTTATCACGGCGACACGCTGGCGGCCTATGTCTGGCGCGCTTTCAAGGACGCGCCAGCAGAGGACGGCTTTCGCGTTCGCATGGGCGACAAGCTACGCTACGGCTACAAGGCCTATACGATGCCCGAACACCGGGGGCTGCATCTGCAGTCCGATATCTCTTTCAAATCAGAGCGGCTGTGCCTGGCCCGAGGCTGCGACCAGGGCGTCTCCTATGTCGAGATGCACAATTACCCTTCCATTGCCGGCGATCGACGCCGGGGCAGCATTGCTGCGGGCTGGCTCGCCTGGTTCAGCAAGGGCGGCGTTCGCTGGTGCTACACCAGCCCAGGCGCGCGCCGATTCGGCTTCGAGCTTTACGACGCCCAGCGCGAAACGCTTTAACTCAACTCCGTATCGATCCGCATGTCGTTCTCCAGGGTCCGGTGAACCGGGCAGCGATCGGCAATTTCCAGCAGTCGCTGACGCTGCGCGGGATCCAGGTCTCCTTCGAGCGTAATGGTCCGCTGTAAGACGTCGATCCTTTTGTTAGCGTCCTCGCAGTTTTCGCAGTCTGTCAGGTGCTCGCGTCGGTGTGAGAGGCTGACCTGAATGCCGGTCAGCGGCAGCTTGCGGCGGTCCGCGTACATGCGCAGCGTCATTGAGGTACAGGTTCCCAGCGCCGCCAGCAAATGTTCGTAGGGATCCGGGCCTTCGTTGCTGCCCCCCACGGAGCGCGGCTCGTCCGCCAGCCAGCGATGGTCGTCCGAGCGGACCTCGGTCAGGAAGCCCGGCCCCAGCTCCCGCACCGCCACGGCGCCCCTGGCGACGGCCGGCGCCGAGTCCTGCGCAGGCTCGGGCAGATAGCGATGAGCCCAGGCCGCGATGGTGGCCGCAACATAGTCCGCGTCCTGCCGATTGGTGAGCAAGTGATCGGCGCTGTCCAGAGAAACGAAGCTCTTTGGATGCCGCGCCGCTCCGAAAATGCCGGACGCCTGATCGATGCCCACCACAGCATCCAGCGGCGCGTGCAGCACCAGCAGGGCTTTGCGCAGATTGTGGATCTCGGCGTCCACGGTCTGTCCCGCAAAGCCCTCGGCAAAATCCCTGCGCACGGAAAACTCGCGACCGCCAAGGGACAGGGCGAGCCGATCGTCGGGCTGCGCCGTGCCGGTCCCAAACTGCGCGACAACATGCGCGGGTGACGCCGGCGAGCCAATGGTCACGACCGCGCGCGCCTCGGCAATGGCGCCAGCCGCTTTCAGCACGGCGGTGCCGCCCAGGCTATGGCCGATGAGCAAAGCCGGGGCCTGGTATCGGTCGCGCAAAAAGTCTGCGGCCGCCACCAGGTCCTCGACATTGGCCGCAAAGCCCGTGTTGCCGAAGTCTCCCTGGGAATTGCCGAGGCCGGTAAAGTCAAAGCGCAACACCGCGATGCCCAGGTCAGATAAGGCACGACTGATCCGGGATGCCGCGAGGCTGTTCTTGCCACAGGTAAAACAGTGGGCAAAGAGCGCGACGGCTCGCACGTTCGGGCCCGCCGGCAAGGCCAGGGCGCCGGCCAGCTGCTCGCCCTGAGCGTTCGGAAACTCTACTCTCTCGCTTCTACCCATGATCGGCTCCGTTGTTGCGTACTTGAACGCGCTCTGCGAGCCGCCAGCATAGCGAATCCGCACTCGCTCCCCTACCATCGGCGACTGATCAACACCGATGCTTCAACCATGCCGCAGGCCGTTCCCGAACCCTCCGAAACCGCTCGCGAAAAGCTCTCCCGGCACGTGGAAAGCCGGCCCGTGCAGTACCTGATCACTGCGCTGATCATCGTCAACGCCGTCGCCCTGGGCCTGGAAACGTCTGACGCCGTGCAGGCGCGCATCGGCGGCTTCCTGTCGTTGCTGGAAGATCTGGTACTGGCCGTGTTCGTGATCGAGATCCTGATCAAGCTCTACTGCTATCGCCTCGGCTTCTTCCGCAGCGGCTGGAACCTGATGGACTTCGTGATTGTGGGTGTCTCGCTGCTCCCTGCCTCTGGACCGCTGGCCATCCTCCGAAGCCTGCGTATCCTGCGGGTACTGAGGCTCCTGTCCACCGTGCCGCGCCTGCGACAGCTTACAGAGTCGCTGCTGGCCGCCCTGCCCAGCATCGGCTGGATCCTGTTCATGCTGAGCCTGGTGTTCTACATTTTTGGCGTGCTGGGCACCGAGCTGTTCGGCGCGGCCTTCCCGGCGTGGTTCGGCACCCTCGGCGCGAGTCTCTACAGCCTGTTCCAGGTGATGACGCTGGAAAGCTGGTCCATGGGCATTGCGCGACCGGTCATGGCGCAGTTCGGCTGGGCCTGGCTCTACTTCGTGACTTTCATTCTGATCTCCGCCTTCACCATCCTGAACCTGTTCATCGGCATCATCGTCAACTCCATGCAATCGCTGCACTGGGAGGAAGAGGAACAGAAGCGCGTGGAGAGCGAAGAAACCGCGCACGCGGAGCGGGAGGAGCTCATGCAGCTGGTGCGGGACATGTCCCGGCGGCTGGAGCGCATAGAAGCTTCAGCGCCGCCGCGCCCTTCGCCCTGACGGCGGCGCCCGGCGCGCGGGGGGCTGTTACCGCGCGAGGCGAAAAGCGGCGCCGCCCTCAAAGTCCGCGGAGTCCGCGGGCAGGTCGCCCACGAGCTCCGGGAAGTCAGCGCGGTAACGGTCCAGATAGCGGACGTAAGCCGCCGGCGCGCGATCCTCCGCTGCTACGGCATTCAGGGCATAGGCGGCATCGCCCATGCGCAAGGTCACTGCCGGGTCCTGCAAGGCCGCCTGCACCCAGCCGCTGTCGCGAGCCCCGAAAACATAGAGCTCGTTGTCGGCCTCGACAATCCAGATGTTGACGACCCGCGGCAGCAGGCCACCGCTCGTTTTAAGCTGCACGGTCATCGGCAGCTCGACGGTGCGCCAGTCTGCCGGCGCGGCCGTCGCCGTGCCGCCCAGCCAAACCCCCGGCATCGGCCCAATCGGCGCCATGGCCAGCGCTACGCCAGCGGCCAACAGCAACGCCAGCACAATATTGCGGATCATGATGACGCGCCTTTGGCATCGCCGATGGCGACTTCGAAGCCGGCCTGGCCCCCGCCCTGAGCCGCCTGCTGCAATCGGGCCATCTCCTCCCAGCCGAGGTAGCTGGTCAGTCCGTTGTCGTCGTAGAACACGACCGGCCCGTCGCAGATGAACAGGTACTCCGTGTCCTCCAGCGCAATGGTCTCGCCATGCAGCACCCCGTTGGGCTCGTAGTCGTAGTCGCCTGCGTTCAGCACGCCGTCGCGCACCTTGAGCTGGCCTTTGAGAACATAGGTGTGAGCATCTGACAGGTGCTTGTGCGGCGCGGCGCGATAGCCCTGCTTCCAGCGAAACAGCGCCGCCCAGCGGCCCGTCTCCGGGCCCGTCCACAGCACCTTGATCCAGGCCTGGCCTGGCTCGGTTTCAATCCAGGGCTCATCGGCGCGAACGATGATGTCGGCCAGCTGGTCGTTAATCGGGTTGATGTTCTGCAGCGGCATTGGGGCTCCCCTCCAAAGTGGCGCGAGCGCCAAATATGAACGCAATGCCCGGGAAATGCACCGACGCCCGAATCACGCCGGCCGGACCAGTTCAGCCAGACCCCCGGGCGAAAGGATCTCGATCCAGTAGCCGTCGGGGTCCTGGATGAATGCCAGCCCCTTCATGGCACCGTCGTCCGGGCGTTTCACAAAGGAGGCGCCGAGGATTTCGAAGCGCTTACAGGCTTCGTAGACATCGGGCACAGAGATGCCAATGTGGCCAAAGCCCCGGGGCTCGTCGTTGCCGTTGTGGTGCTGCAGGGCCGGATCGTTTTCCGTGCCCCAGTTGTGGGTCAGCTCCAGCAACGCCGGCTGCGCAAACAGCCAGCGGGCGCGCTCTGCGGGATCTTCGGGTATCGGGGACTGCGGGTACCCCAGAAAGAACAGCGAAAAAGACATCGCCTCGAAATCGAAGCGCTCCAGCAGGGTCATGCCCAGCACCTCGGTGTAAAACGGCAGGGACTGCGTCGGGTCCTTGATCCGCAGCATGGTCTGGTTGAGCACGAAGCCTTCGGTCTGGGACATGGGATTCTCCGCGGTGCCGGGCAGTTCTGGGGCCACCATTTGGCCACTGCGGGAAGCTGCCGGCAATTCGCTTCGCCTGGCAGTTTGGTACAGTGACCTCGAGGGTTTGGGCGAGATTCACTGTGGACAGCACGCGGCGCCAAAAGCGCTCCAGCCGACGATATCTCACGGCCGTATTCTCCGACCTGAGCCATTCCACCCGGCTGGCGGGCAGCTCGGACCCGGAGGCTTTCGCCGCTCTGCTGGACCGGCTTGGCCTGCTGTTCGAAGAGGTCATCACCCGCCATGGCGGCACGATTCTGCAAATTCGCGGGGACGGCGTGTTTGCGGCCTTCGGGCTGCACCCGCAGGAAGACGCGGCGCGGCAGGCCGCCATCGCCGCTGTGGAACTGCACGAACAGGTTCGCCAATTGCCCAGAGACGGCCTGCCGGCAGACGCCGAGCCGCTGACGCTGCATTCCGGCATCCACTCCAGCTACGTGGTCGCGATCGAAGGCGATCAGGTGTCCGGCAAGTACACGCTGGTGGGCGAGGCAGGCAACCTGGCCGCCAAGCTGTCGGACGCGGCAGGGGCCGACGAGATCCTGATGACTGACAGCAGCCTGGCGACCTCTCGGCGCTTCTTCGCCCTGGGACCGCCGCGCTCGATCAGGCTCGGTGATCTGGCCGCGCCGTTCCCGATCCAGCACATTACCGGCCTGGCAGGAAGCAAGGCCGATCCGAACACCGAGCGCGCACCGCTCATCGGCCGCAGCGCGCCCCTGTCGGTTTTGCGGCAGGCGCAGACGACGAGCGAACTGGCGCAATCTCAGGTGGTTGCCGTGACCGGCCCTGCCGGTATCGGCAAGACCCGGCTCACGGAAGACTTTCTGGCACCGCTGGCCTCGAGCCCGTGCCGGGTCTTGCGAAGTTACTGCGAGGCCGGCCAGAACGCCGAGCCGCTGCAACCCATCCTGCAAATACTGCGGGAGGTTCTCGGCACGCCGGAGACCCGGCAGGGGGCCACGCCGGACTTTTCCGGCCCGCTCCAGCGACTGTCCCCCGGGCTCGAGGTGCATGCCGAAACCGTCAACAGTTTGCTCTACCCGCTGCTCGCGCAGGCTCACCCGGGCGAGCGGCCCCTGTTTCGCGCCTTCACGGACGTGCTCACTGCCCTGGCTGCGGAACAGCCTTTGATCATCCTGATCGATGACTGGCACTGGGCGGACGACCTGACCCTGGCAACGATTGACCACGCCGCCCGGCGGGTCACCAGCCGCCTGCTATTGCTGCAGTGTTCGCGAGACACGATGACCCGCGGCCAGGCGGACCAGATCATTGAGCTCGGACCGCTGGACAGAGCACACGGCGCGGCGCTGATCGATGCGCTGATGCCGACGCCAGACGCGGAGCAAATTCTGGCGGTGCTCGAAGCGTCCGGAGGCAATCCGCTGTTCATCGAAGAAATCTGCCACGCCATCGGCAGGCCCGACGCCGAGCCCGCAAGCCAGCACTGGCAATCTGCGCCGGTGCCTACCCGGCTGGCCGAGCTCATCGCGTCGCGCATCAACCGGCTGGAGCCGGCCCAGCTGGCACTGCTGCAGAAGCTGTCGGTTATCGGCAACGTGGTGCCGCAGTGGCTGCTGGCAGCGGCCACCGCTCACGAACACGTTGATCCGCTTGTGAGCGAGCTGGCGGCCCTGGATCTGGTGTACGCCGTGCACGATGAGCAGTCGCTGCGGTTCAAGCACGGCGTCACCCGCGACGTGGTACTCGATTCTCTGAGCCGCGAAGCCCGCAGCGAGCTGCACGCCAGCATGGCCGTCATCATCGAGGCCCGCTACCCCGACACGGAGCGGGGCGCGATTTTAGAAACCCTTGCGTACCACTACGGGCAAACCGAGCAGCACCGCCTCGCCGCGGACTATGCCGAAGCGGCCGGCGACAAAGCCGTCGCCGCAGGCGTCACGGATCGCGTGCGCCTGCAATATCAGGCCGCGCTGAGCGCTCTCGACCGCATCGAGGATGAGGACGTTTACGAGCGCTGGGTCGCGATCGCCAAACGGCTGGCTCTGGCCTGCCTGTTCGATGCGGAGCCCAGCCAGTGCGATATCTATCGACAGCTGATCCGCCGAGCGGTGCTGCGCGGCGACTCCGCCAACGAGCTCGACGGCGAGTACTGGCTGGCCTATCTGAACTACGCGCTGGGCAACGCGCCGGAAGCCATCAAGCACGTCGACCGCGCACACTTTCTGGCCGGGCACATTGGCAGCCCGGCGATCCAGACCCAGGTGCTGTCGACCTGGGGACAGGCCCGGGCGCTGGCCTGCGACTACGACGGCGCGATGCCCGCTATGGACAACGCCCTGCGCCAGCAGGAGCCTTACAAGCGCAAAGCGGGCGTTGCCTTCGCCTACGCCTACTCTCTAGCGTGCAAGGCCATGGTGCTGGGTGATCGGGGGCAGTTTGCCGAAGCCTTCGAATGCCTGGATGAAGCCGAGGTTCTGACCGATGGCCCCGTGCATCCGGTGCACGGCTCGATCGTGTCCATGAAAACTGCGGTGCTGATCTGGCAAGGCAATTGGGAAGGCGCCGAAGCCGCTGCGCAATCCAACATCGAAATCGGCAAGCGCACAGGCAGCCGCTACATTACCGCGGCTGGCACGGCGCTCCTGGGCTACGCGCGCTGGCAGCGAGACCCGGACGCCGAGCTGGAGGAGATCGGCCGCGCGCTGGCATGGATCGAGCGACACCACCAGACGATCTGGACCTCCCTGCACTTCAGTTGGTACTGCGAGATGCTGGTCAAGCGCAAAGCCTACGAAGCCGCGCGCCGCGCAGCGGTTTGGGTCCTGCAGCGCGCGCGCAAGCGGGAGCTGCTGGGCGAGTCCGTTGCCTACTGCGCACTGGCGGAGATTCCTGGCCCGAACGCACCGGAAACCGCCGACCGCTGCTTCGCCCGAGCCCTTCGCTCCGCCGAGAAAAGGCAATCCCCCCGGGAGCTGGCCCTGGTGCGGTTTCGGCGGGCCGTGCACTTCCGGGCCTCTGTGCCGGCAGAAGACACTGACCGGATATTGAGCGCGTGCGAGGACACCTTCAGCAAGCTTGGCATGTATGCCCACGCCGCCCGGGTACAGCAGAGCCGAAATACGCTGACGGCCGGCGCGCTCAGATCGGCGGATCGAACAGCACCGCTCCGTCCGCCGGTGCCCGCCGAAGAGCACCGTTAAGGTCAAACAGCGCCGCGATCATGCCCAGCAGTGTGCCCACCCCCAGCTTTTGCCCGGGACAGGCGTGCGTCGGCTTGGGCACGTCGCCGTAGTTGCCGCCAAAAGCCGCTGACATGTCTGCGAAGCCGGATTGCGCGGTGGCGCTGGACAGCCCGAGCACGACCACATCGTTCTTGCGCACCGCCTTGCCGCCCAGCACCGTATCCTGCTCCGCCTGCCGATGAATCATGGCCGGTATCGGTCGGCTGGCGATGGTCTGCACCAGCTGCGGGCGAACTCCATCGATCGCGCTGGCCAGAGGTTCAAGGCCCTGAGCGCGGGCTGCCAGATAGCTGTTCTGCACGCGCCAGAGCTCGCGGCCCCGGATCCACTCCCGGACGGAAAAGAAGAAATTGCCCTGCACCGTCGGCATGTAGCCGAGCAACGCGCCAAGCAGGACGCCGGCGAAGTCGTCTTCGAGGCCATCTCGCTGCAGCACTCGGTAAACCGCATGCAGCACAGGCTTACGGGCCAAAGCCTGCGGCTCAGCAACAAGCGCTTCAACGTAGTTCTCAACGCCAGCCCGTAGACGCTGCCCGTCGTGCTCAGCCCGCTCGTCCACTTGCCGGGTCGGCTGCGGTTGAAAGACGTAACGCGACGAGGAGATCACGTGGTACGGGCAGTGCACGGTCGTCTCACCGCTCGAAGGCTGACCGCCGGCCATCACGAAAGCAGCAGCACCGGCAGCGGTGCGGTCATTACCGCTCAGCCGGGCGAACAGCTCCAGCATGGTCTCGCCGTCGGGCACACCGAACCAGTGCTTGGCCACTTCAGCGAGCAGCAGGTCGGCATACTTGGGCAACGGGATCGTCGCCTGTCCGCTGACCTGGCTTAGACCGGTCAGCAGACCCGATCCTGCCTGGTAGGCCACGGCGAACGCGTCCGCTTCCGAGATGCCGTAGAAGACCATGTTCGCCGCATTCGCTCGGCGATCGTGCTCCGGCGGATCCATGCCCAGATAGTTTTCGCCCACGCAATGCGCAAGCCGCCGGGCGTAGCGCGCGACCGAGAAGTGGGTCGGCTTCGCCAGCACCTGGGCCACCAGGCCCGCTTCGCCCACCAGAACACCGAAGGGGGTCCGCAGCACGCCGGCATGGCGATCCCGCACCGCTTGCCAGAGCGCCCGATCCTGCCGATGGTCCAGGGCGTCCTTTTCTTCCAGCAGACGTTTCCACTGGTCCTTTGCTGCCGCAGGGTCCCGCGCTTCCAGGCTCTGCAGCGAGTCGATTAACGCCTGGCCTTCGCCAGCCCAGTCGCGCTCGGGCACCGATGGCGCCGACAGGATCTCAGCCAGCCCGGCGCGGCTCGGCACGAACAGGTACAGGCCCCAGTCCAGCAACACAAAGGGCTGCTCGCCGAGATCGACGGGATCGCCGTTCGCCAGACGATAGCGCCGCGGCTGCCCCGGCTGGGGCACACCGGTGATGGGGTCGCTCAGATCGCTGTAGGGAGCCGTGCGATTGCCGCCGCTGAGCCAGCGCTGCAACACCTCGAACTGCTCGGGGATACTGGCGTTGTAGCCCTGAAACAGCAGGCCACGGCGCTGGTTCGCCGTTTCCGGCGAGTACGCCGGCCCCCAGGACATGCCGCGCCGCACAAGCCGCGGTACTGTGCTGCCCTGATCGCGCGGATTGATCCTGCGAACGTGAGAGAACATCGGGCACTGAGCGCCATCGGGGTCATCCTGAAAATCGAACGCGTTGGGCCCCGCATGCGATACCAACGGCGTGCCGTCCTGCTGGCGGCCCATCAGTAACGCGCCGAGCTGAGCCGCCGAGCGAGGCTCTTGGGCGGGCGCTTCGGCGGCCCGCGCCAACGCATCGTCCAGAGCCACCACGTCCTGCGCCAGCTTGCGCAGAACCAGGAAGCTGCCGTCCTTGAACAACGGCTCCTGCCACTGCGGGCCCACGGTATCGTCGCGGCTGTTGCGACGTCCCAGAAAGACATCGCCTGGCGCTATCAACTCGGGGTCGTCTGCCGCATCGCCGGCATCAGCGACTGCCGGGTTGCTGATGCCATCGCGAAACCCGAAGTGTTCCTGCGGCGCACCGGGCGCTCCCAGCGCGTAGGTGGGCTGCACGTGCAGCACTCGGACCGCACCAGATGCCTGTCGCTCAAGCGCGGCCAACACCTCCTGCAGCCGTTGATCCAGCTCGGAGGAGCGCTCCGCCGGGTCGGCCTGCCGACGCAGCTGCAGTACCAGATCGACCGATTCCAGATTGACGCGTTGCAGCGCCGCCGCGTCTTCGCTGTTGGGCCAGTTACGTTCCGGCAGGGTCCAGCGGTCCGGATGGTTGAAGCGCACATCGCCGATCAGCCCGGCGCGCGCCGCCATGCCCTGCACAAACGCTGGCGGAAACCGGTCCACCTGATCCGGGGCCAGGCCGATCCGGCGCAAGCCTTCGGGGGTAAAGGCAAGGTTCTGGTAGACGCCCTGGTCCTGTTGCCCGCCCCAGGACAGCTGCGGCGACAACGTCTGCAGAAAAGCCCTGGCACCTGCCGCATCGCAAATCGTCAGCAGCGCAACCACGCCCACGTTCGCCGACAGCGGCGCGAGGATCCCGCCCTGTACTGCATCGCTCGCCGGCGGCGCTGCCGCTTCCGGATCACGGATCGGAGCGACGGGCGTTTCCTGCCAGTCTTCGAACCAGTTCAGCTCGGTAGAGAAAACTGCGCCGAGGATTTTGAGGGCTTGCGTACCGTTGGTGTTCCAGTCCCTGCGACGCGGAAACTCTGCCTCCGGCAGCACCGCGCGAGCTGTGCGAATCAGGAAATCGTGGTCCGCGCTGGTCTTGGGATACAGCTCCGTGAGCGCGTGAAACGCCGAGACGGCCTGCACGCCGGTCTTGATGTACTCCACGTAGCTTGAACCGCTCAGCGGTGCACGGACCTGCGCCGCTGTTTCTTCCGGGGACTGCAACGCAAGGGTTGCGAGTGCCGCCGCGCTGACGCTGTCACCCCGGGCAACTCGCTCCAGCTGCTCAAGATAGATCACGTCGCTGACCGTTCGGCTTGCCGCCATGTAGAAGGTGTTGGTCTCGACCTGATACTTGCGAATCCATCCAGCGAAGGCCTCGAAGCCCAGCTCCGTGCGGTGCTGTTCGCGATAGCCCTCACAATTGCACAGGATCAGGTCGAAAATGTCGCCGAGTTGCCCCCAGACCAGCCGGATGTACGGCTCCCAGGGCCGGTCGAAATGCACCGCCAGCAGCAGCTCGTCGTCCAGGATCGAGATCGTGACCCCGTGAATGGTCTGAAGCCGCTCAACGATGTCGGAGAACGGTTTTTCGAGCCGGCTTTCCCGCGTCAGGACCCGCAGGTCGGAAAACAGTTTGGCAAAGCTGCGCAGCCGGCTTTTATAGGTTCGCGTCGCCAGGCCCGGCGTGAAGCCCGCGCGGATCGGCATAATCATGCAGAGTTCGGAAGAACCGGCAAGGCTTTTGCTAAGTACTGGGCCGGCCATGAATTGTCTCTTTGGATTGCCAAACGAAAAAGCAAATATCCGCCGGCCACCGGGATCGCGTCGGTGCAATATCACACGGGGGAACCGTCAAAAGGGGATCGCGCTACCGAACATTGCCGCCGCTAAGCCGGAAGCGGCCCCGCGCTGCGGATGATCAGTTCCAGCGCTTCGCGGGTGAACAGCAGGGACAGGTCGCCGTCGGCAGCGCAAACCATCTTGCAGGGCACGCTTTGCGCCTCGCCTGGCATAGGCGCCCGGAGTCCCAGCGCATCATCCAGCACCGCCACCACCGCTGCGATTTCCGGCGTCGATCCCGCCGAGCCGTCGGGCAACAGCACGCACTCGGCCCCGGCTCCCCAAATGGGCACAAAATCCTCTTTAATCTGGCGATTGGCGACCTGCACCGCCGACTCGAGCACTGCGAGCGGGAGCGCAGAATGGTTTACAACTCCGAGCTTGGGCCAATTCACTGGACTACGCACAATGATGAAGAGCGCGGGATTGTGCCGAAGCGAGGCCCGTTGTGTGGTGCAATGTTGCACGGGCACTGTGCCTGGCTCGCCCAAAGGCGACGCACCGCAAATTCAAGGCAGGAACAGCGACTGGTGACCGGCGACAAGACCCCACCCATTCCATCGATCGGCGATGCGGGCGCCGTGCTGCCGGTTGAAGTCCAGCAGGCCCTGGACGCGAAAACCAAAATTCGCCGCTACGTCAAAGGCGAAACCATCGTGCGCTACGACGATCCGAGTCGCGACCTGTATCAGGTGATTACCGGTTCCGTGCGAGTCAGCCTGGTCGCATCGACCGGGCGCAGCATCACCTTTCAGGTATTGCGGGCCGGCGAGATGTTTGGCGAGATCGCGGCGATCGACGGCAAGCCCCGCACCGCCGATGTCGCCGCAGAAGAACACTCGACCGTCGGCTGCATCAGCGCAGCCGACGTCACGGCCCTGGCCTCTCGCCATCCGGCTTTCGCTTTCGCCTTGCTGCGGAAACTTGCCCGGCTGAACCGGCGCCTGACGCAGAAAGTGTTCGAGTACCACACCTACGACGTGCGCGGCCGCGTCTGCCTTGAGCTGCTGCGGCTGTGGTCAGCTCGGCACGAGGGCCCGGTGGTCATCACTGACAAGGATATGGCCAGCCGGGTCGGCACGACGCGCGAGAACGTTTCACGCATCAATGCCGAGCTGCGGCAGTCTGGCCTGCTGCAACGGGCTAAATCAGAAATCTCGGCGATGGACGAGCCGGGCATTCAGGCGCTTTTGGTCAAGTGCGAGTTTCAGTAAGTGCCTCAAAAGGCTCGCCGCGAGCCTTTTGAGGCACTTTCGCGTGCTTTATTGCACCAACACTGTCAGGCCGCTGCTCTACGGTATCTCGCGTACGTCGCGGCCGCATCAGGGAATGAGCCGCTTTCTTTTATATTGAGCGCCATAGGAGCTATGGGGCCCGGCGTATCTGCTACCGCGCGGCGGCCTCGCTGGGCGACGCCTCCTTGTTCGCGACTTGCACGGTCTGCTGTCGTCGCTCGTCCTGCCACCGCTGGCGCAGCCCGGCCATAAAGCGCGATTCTTCCGGCACCGCGAGCGCCTGCGGCAGGCGGCGCACGAACGCGTCGATATCCCGGCCCACGGGCGCAAAGCGCCCAAAGGTGGTGCGAACCTTCACAAACTTGTCCTGCAGCCGGAACAGGTACGTCCTGGAATCAACGACTTCCTGGTCAGACAGCCGGTAGGTGCCCGACGCCTTCAGCACCGATGACTGCCGGTCTTTCGAAGCCGGCAGCCAGGTCACCGCCTCGCCCATCGCCAGCTCAGTGAGCTGCGCTTGCGCCTGCAGCACTTCCAGATCTCGCTGCTGGACCTGCATCTGGGCGGTCAGCAGCGCCTGGTCCTCAAAGCGGTCGTTCATGATCGGATAGACGAAGACATCAAGGTGTCCGCCGTCGTATTCCCGATGGTGGTAGCGCAGCTGAGCGCCGGCCAGCGGGTCGGAATAGATGTACAGCGCGCCGCGGTCAAAAGCGCCCAGGCGCTCAGGCCCGGACAGCGTCGCCTCGTAGTCGCTGGTCTTGAGCTTGCTGCGCAGGAAAGATCCGCTCAGCGCGCCGCTTTCCTGCACATCGGCGATCAGATGGGAGGCGACGCTGCGCATCAGCTCGTACTGGTGGTCCTTGCCCAGGTTCAGCAGGCTGCCCCGCAGCGTATAGGGGATCTGCGTCTGAAACTCGTGAATCGGCGCGCCGCGCCAGAGCACGTGAGCCTTGACCTCGAGCGCCGCGCTCACGCTCATGGGCAACAGCATCAGCGAGGCCCCTGCCACCGCCGCCCCGCCGATCTCCCGCGCCGTTTCCGTATCGAAGTGCGCCGTCGCGACGGCAATCGAGTAAGGCTGGATCTTGTTGGCGATTTCCACGTTTTCGAACACCGACGCTTCCTGCAGCGCCTGGCCGAGGTCGTAGATGTCGTAGCTGTTCTGCTGGCAGTGATTGAACACTGACGCGCGATCGAAATCGTTGCAGGCACGGGTGAAGTCGGCGTTCGCGCGCAGGTAGAAAAGAGATACCGGCGGCAGCTGCGGTTCGCTCGCGGTTTCGAAGGTCGCCATGGACAGGTCGTTAGTGACACAACCGCTCAGGCAAAACAGGAGGCAACCGGCGAGGCCCAGACTGCGGGCCTGCCCAAGAGCGAAGATCGTGCGCGACATGGCGGGCACTCCTTGATACTGCCCCGCCAGTCTCGCCCGGATGCGCCGGCTGCTTGTTCACACTTTGTGGCGCAGCCCCTTGTCTGTGTATGCGCTCGCGCCTGCTTCAGCGCGACCTGTAAATGCGCCTTCACATCTGCGCGACGTATGGTTCACAACTGCGGCCCTACCTTTCGCGAACCACTAGAAGTAACGAGGGACCCCCGGCATAAATCGAATGAAACTCTGGCTCGTCGCGCTCGGCACGCTGGCGTGCGCATCAGCCCACGCAACTCCGATCGTTTCCGGACTGACGGAGGTGCGGCTCGACGAACCGGTGGCTTTGGCGGTCCTTGACGCGGGCGTCACGCCCAGCGCAACGGGCACCGGCACCTTCGATCTGAACACCCTGACCTTCGGCTTCCCGATCACCGGCGGCGCCCTGGACATCATGAGCGGCGTTGACCTGTTCACGCTCAGCGCTGACAGCGACGTCGACGGTTCCCGTTCGTGCTGGCACTCACGGGCACCGCAGCCGGCGCGCTGAACGCCACCTTCGGCACGGATCTGTTCAGCGAGGGTTTGCGCATCGGCACCGCGGCAACCAGCCCGGTACTGGCTGATGTGCCGACGCCGGAGTCCCTGGGCCTGCTGGGGCTTGGCGTACTCGCGCTGGGGCTGCAGCGACGGCGCAAACTCGGGTAGCACTCCCGAAGGCCCGGGTGATCGCCCGGGCCTGCTCCTGTACCTCAAAGCGGGGCGTGAAGTCGAAGGAATGCGCAAGCAGGGTAGCGGCTTGACGGGTTAGGTCAGGACGAGGGCGCCAACAAAAACGGCCCCCGAAGGAGCCGTTGAGTTCTGCTTTGCGCGACGCCGTTATCGCCGCAGCTTGCGCAGCTCCTCCAGCGTGCGCTGCTGGGCCAGCGCTTCGGCCATGGCCGCAGCGGCAGCACCGAAGTCAATCTCGCCGGCCTGTTCAGCCAGCATGCGCTCGGCTTCTTCCTTGGCAGCCTGTGCGGCGGCTTCGTCCAGGTCCTCGGCTCGCGCTGCCGTGTCGGCCAGAATGGTGACGACGCCCGGCTGCACTTCAAGGAAGCCGCCGGAGGCGAAGAACACTTCTTCGCCGCCCTCTTCCGTTTTGAGACGCACCGGGCCGGGCGCGATACCGGTCAGGAGCGGTGCGTGCCCGGGCATGATGCCCAGCTCACCGATGGAACCGGTGGCGCTGATCATGGAGACACGCCCCGAGAAGATCTCCTTCTCGGCGCTCACTATGTCGCAGTGGATCGTGGCCATGGTCGGTTCCTCTCGCTCTCTTTCAGAATCCGCGGGTTACGCGGCTTTCTCTTCGCCCTGAATGGTCTTGGCCTTCTCGATCGCGTCCTCGATAGACCCCACCATGTAGAACGCGTCTTCCGGCAGGTGATCGTACTCGCCTTCCAGAATGCCCTTGAAGCTGCGCACCGTATCTTCCCGGCTCACAAACTTGCCGGGGTTGTTGGTGAACTGCTCAGCCACAAAGAACGGCTGGGAGAAGAACTTCTGAGCCTTGCGCGCACGGTATACGAGCTGCTTGTCTTCTTCTGACAGCTCGTCCATGCCGAGGATGGCGATGATGTCTTTCAGTTCCTGGTAACGCTGCAGCATCTGCTGGATGCCCTGCGCCACAGAGTAGTGCTCTTCGCCCACTACCAGCGGATCCAGCTGGCGACTGGTGGAGTCGAGCGGATCGACCGCGGGGTAAATACCCAGGTCGGTGATGGCGCGCGACAGGGTCACCGTGGAGTCAAGGTGCGCAAAAGTCGTTGCCGGAGACGGGTCCGTCAGGTCATCAGCTGGCACGTAGACGGCCTGGATCGAGGTGATCGAGCCGGTTTTGGTGGTGGTGATGCGTTCCTGCAGCACGCCCATCTCTTCGGCCAGGTTCGGCTGATAGCCTACCGCCGAGGGCATGCGGCCGAGCAGAGCCGACACTTCCGTGCCCGCCAGCGTGTACCGGTAAATGTTGTCGACGAACAGCAGCACGTCCTTGCCGTCATCGCGGAACGACTCAGCGATGGTCAGGCCGGTCAAGGCCACGCGCAGGCGGTTGCCGGGCGGCTCGTTCATCTGGCCAAACACCAGAGAGATCTTTTCCAGTACGCCGGCTTCTTCCATCTCGTAGTAGAAGTCGTTGCCCTCACGCGTGCGCTCACCGACACCGGCGAACACCGAAAGGCCCGAGTGCTCGATGGCGATGTTCCGGATCAGCTCCAGCATGGTCACGGTCTTGCCAACACCGGCGCCACCGAACAGGCCGACCTTGCCGCCTTTGGCGAAGGGGCAGATCAGGTCGACGACCTTGATGCCGGTCTCGAGCAGCTCGTTACCGCCCTTCTGGTCTTCGTAGCTGGGCGGCTGACGGTGGATGGGCATGGTGGCACGCGCGTTGACCGGGCCCTTCTCGTCGATGGGGTTACCGAGGACGTCCATGATCCGACCGAGGGTTTCCTCGCCGACCGGCACGCTGATCGGCGCGCCCGTATTGGTCACTTCCAGCCCACGGGACAGGCCGTCAGAGGTGCCCATGGCAATGGTGCGAACCACGCCGTCGCCCAGCTGCTGCTGCACTTCCAGGGTGGTGCCCGATTGCGTGACGGTCAGCGCGTCGTATACGCCCGGCACGTCTTCGCGATTGAACTCGACGTCGATGACGGCGCCGATGATTTGCACAATGCGTCCGCTGCTCATGAGGTTGCCTCTCTAAGAAACTTTAAACTGCTGCCGCACCGCCAACGATCTCCGCAATTTCCTGCGTGATCGCGGCCTGCCGCGCGTTGTTGTAGATCAGGGTCAGCTCATCGATGAGCTTCTCTGCGTTTTCCGTCGCGTTCTTCATCGCGACCATCTTGGCGGCCTGCTCGCAGGCGCCGTTCTCAACCACCGCCTGGTAGACCTGGGACTCAATGAATCGAGTGACCAGCCCTTCAATCAGCTGCCGCGCGTCGGGCTCGTACAGATAGTCCCAGCGATGCTTCAGCTCGGCGCTGTCTTCCGGGTCCAGGGGCAGCAGCTGCCGAATGGTCGGCGCCTGGGTCATGGTGTTCACAAACTCGTTGCTGGCGATGAACAGGCGATCGATCTTGCCTTCTTCGTAGGCGTCGAGCATGACCTTGATGCCGCCGATCAGCTCTGCCAGCGTCGGCTCTTCGCTGACCCCGGAAACGGTGCTGATGATGTTGCCGCCCACGCTTCGAAAGAAACCGGCGGCCTTGTTGCCCACCAGCCCAAGGTCCGACTCGATACCCTTGGCATGCCACTCGGCCATGTCCTTGAGCAGCACCCGAAACAGGTTCACGTTCAGGCCGCCGCACAGGCCGCGGTCCGAAGACACCACGATATAGCCCACGCGCTGGATCTCGCGCGGCTTCATGTAGGTGTGCTGGTACTCAGGGTTGGAATTCGCCAGGTGACCGATCACCGAGCGAATTTTCTCTGAATACGGCTTGCCCTCGGCCATCTTGTCCTGGGTGCGGCGCATTTTGCTGGCCGCCACCATTTGCATGGCGCTGGTGATCTTTTGCGTGTTCTCCACGCTGCCGATCTTGTTCTTGATTTCCTTGCCAACGGCCATGGAATCAGTCCTTTCTTAACCCTGGGACGAGCGGCTTACGCGCATCTCACGAATAGCTTTGCGTCTGCTTGAACGCCTTGATCGCGTCATGCATGAAGCTGACCACGTCGTTGTTGTACGTGCCGTTCTCGTTGATATCGTCCATCCAGTCGCTGTGCTTGCTGCTCATGTAGCTCAGCAGGTCGGCCTCGAAGTTCAGTACCTTCTCGACCGGCACGTCGACCAGGTAGCCCTCGTTCGCGGCAAACAGCACCACGCCCATCTCGGCAACGGACATGGGGCTGTACTGCTTTTGCTTCATCAGCTCGGTGACCCGTTGGCCGTGCTCGAGCTGCTTGCGCGTCGCATCGTCCAGGTCAGAAGCAAACTGCGAGAAAGCCGCCAGTTCGCGGTACTGGGCCAGTGCCAGCTTGATGCCGCCGGAGATCTTCTTCATGAACGGCACCTGCGCGGAGCCACCCACCCGGGATACGGAAGTACCGGGGCTCATGGCCGGACGCAGACCGGAGTTGAAAAGCTGCGACTCCAGGAAAATCTGGCCGTCGGTGATAGAGATCACGTTAGTCGGTACGAACGCCGAGACGTCGCCGCCCTGGGTCTCGATCACCGGCAGCGCGGTCAGGGAACCGGTCTTGCCCTTCACTTTGCCGTTCGTGTGCGCCTCGACATAGTCAGCGTTCACCCGAGCGGCACGTTCCAGCAAACGGCTGTGGAGGTAGAACACGTCACCGGGATACGCTTCGCGGCCCGGCGGGCGCTTGAGCAGCAGAGAGATCTGACGGTAAGCCCAGGCTTGCTTGGTCAGATCGTCGTAGATAATCAGGGCGTCTTCGCCGGTGTCGCGAAAGTACTCGCCCATGGAGCAGCCGGAGTAGGGCGCGATGAACTGCATGGGCGCCGGGTCGGATGCGGAAGCCACGACAACGGTGGTGTATTCCATGGCGCCGTACTCTTCGAGCGTGCGCACGATGTTGGCAACGGTCGACATCTTCTGGCCGATGGCCACGTAGACGCAGCGAATGCCCTTGCCTTTCTGGTTGATGATCGTGTCGATGGCGACCGCGGTCTTGCCGATCTGGCGGTCACCGATGATCAGCTCGCGCTGGCCGCGGCCAATCGGGACCATGGCATCGATGGCCTTGAGGCCCGTCTGGACCGGCTGGTCGACAGACTTCCGGGAAATCACGCCCGGCGCGACCTTTTCGATCGGCGCGGACTCCGCAGCGCTGATCGGGCCCTTGCCGTCGATCGCGTTGCCCAGGGAGTCGACCACGCGACCCAGCAGCTCAGGGCCGACCGGCACTTCCAGAATCCGGCCCGTGCAGCGAGCGGTCATGCCTTCAGACAGGCTCAGGTAGTCGCCCAGCACCACCACGCCCACGGAATCACGCTCAAGGTTCAGGGCCATGCCGTACAGGCCGCCGGAGAACTCGATCATCTCGCCGTACTGCGCGCCGGCCAGACCGTGAATGCGCACGATGCCGTCCGATACGGAGACAATGGTGCCTTCGTTCTGGGCTTCGGCCTTGATGTCCAGCTTTTCGATGCGACCTTTGATGATGTCGCTGATTTCAGACGGATTCAGTTGTTGCATGTCTGCGTTCCTGGTGACGTAGGGGGGCGGCGCTTTCCGTTCAGCGGCCCAGGGTCTCTTTCAATTTGTTCAGCTTGCCCTGCAGGCTGCCATCGATGACCGTATCGCCAGCGCGAATGATGGCGCCGCCAATCAGCTCGGCATCGACGCTGCTGGTCATGATGACCTCGCGGCCAAACTTGCTGGCCAGGGCGGTCTTGAGGGTGTTGCTCTGGGCATCGGTGAGCGGCATCGCCGAGATCACCTCGACGTCGAGCACCTGCTCCTCTTCTGCTCGCCGCTCCTCGAACTGCTCGGCGATTTCCGGCAACAGCGTCAGGCGCTTGTTGTCGGCGAGCACGTGCAGGAAGCGCTTGCCCCGATCGTTCAGTTCTTCGCTGAACAGGGCAGCCAGCTGCGTTGCCTTGGCGTCGTCTTCCAGATCGGGGGACTCGAGCAACTGCTCGACCGCGTCGGTCTGCGTCGCGGCACCCAGCAGCGCAAGCATGCGCGACCAGGCATCCAGAGACGCATCGCCCTTGGCGATATCGAAGGCAGCGTTGGCGTAGGGCCGGGCCAGGGTAGCGAGCTCTGCCACGGCCTAGAGCTCCGCGGCCAGCTGATCGAGCAGCGCCGCATGCTTGCTGGCATCAACAGACTCGCCCAGCACCTTTTCGGCACCGGTAATCGCAAGCGCTGATACCTGCGAGCGCAGGCTTTCTTTCACGCGGTTTACTTCCTGATCGATTTCCGCCTGGGCGGCTTCTTTCAGGCGGTCACCTTCAGCGCGAGCGTCGTTCTTGGCTTCTTCGACCATCTGGCCAGCGCGCTGCCGCGCCTGCTCGATAATCTCTGCAGCCTGGGCCTTGGCGGCTTCCAGCTCTTCGCCGGCCTTGGCCTGCGCGACTTCCAGATCTTTCTCTGCCCGTTCGCTGGCTGCCAGGCCGTCCGCAATCGCCTGCTGGCGTTCGCGCATGGCGGTCGTGATTGGCGGCCAGATGTACTTCCAGCAGAACCAGACAAAGAAGGCGAAAGTAATACTCTGGCCGATAATCGTCAGGTTGATGTTCATCGTTTGACCTCTAAAAGGTTGAACGGTTGGGTAACGGGATCTCTTGCGGCGCTACGCAGCAGGCGCAGCGCCCTGGCCAGCTTGCGCCGGCCAGCAGCACTGGCTAGCCAGCGACCGCAAAGATCACGTACAGGCCGATACCAACGGCGATCATCGGGACCGCGTCGACCAGGCCCAGGACGATGAACAGCTGGGTTCGCAGCATCGGCAGAAGCTCCGGCTGGCGCGCAACGCCTTCCAGAAACTTGCCGCCCAATACGCCCACGCCGATGGAGGCGCCTACAGCACCCAGGCCCATCATGAGCGCGCCCGCGACGAACAAAATCGCTTGTTCCATTTTAACTCCCGGTTCAGTCAGTTCTTCAGTTTAGGTTGGGGTGGAGTCGCTGCGACTTCCGACCTTTGCGTGAGCGCGTGTACCTAGCAGTACACGAACTCAGTGTTCCTCCGGTACGTCATGGGCTTGCGCCATGTAGACAACCGTCAGAACCGCAAAGATGAAGGCCTGCAGCGTGATGATCAGGACGTGGAACACTGCCCACCCCCATTGCAAGACGCCGCCAAAGGCAGCCAGAACCGCGCCGCCAGAGAACATCAGCGCGATCAATACGAAAATCATTTCACCGGCATACATGTTGCCGAAGAGGCGCAAGCCCAGAGACAGGGGCTTGGCGATGAGGGTCACGCCCTCGAGGATCAGGTTGACCGGCGCAGCGATCTTGGGAAACGGGTGAAAGGCGAGCTCGGCGAAGAAACCGCCAGCACCCTTGCACTTGATGCTGTAGTAGAGGATGAGGCCGAAAATGGTCAGCGCCATGCCCATGGTGACATTCGGATCCGTGCTGGGCACGACTTTCATATGGCCAATACCCGCGGCCTTGGCCAGCTCCGGAATCCAGTCCACGGGCAGCAGGTCCATGAGGTTCATAAAGAACACCCAGACAAAAATGGTAAGCGCCATGGGTGCAATCAGGCTGTTGCTGTAGTGAAAGACGCTGCGGGTGGTGTCGTCGATAAAGTCGACGATCATCTCGACGAAATTCTGCAGCCCCGTCGGCACGCCGGCGTGTGCCTTCTTGGCGACGCTGTTGAAGATCAGAATGAAGACCAGGCCCAGGCCAACAGACCAGAACATGGAGTCGACATTGATCGACCAGAAGCCCATGGCAGACGCTTCAGCAGCACTGTGGGCGAAGCCCCAGGAACCGTCGGCGTGCTGACCAAAGGTCAGGTTCGTCAGGTGATGCTGAATATATTCTTGAGAGGTCGGGTTTTCGCTGGCCATAACGGGTGCTGCTGGTTGTCTCTTCGTTCTCTTGTCGTCGGTGTCATCCGCGACATCCGGTCGCTCTGTTCAGGGCGACTCCAACCGGGACGCCATCACGATCGCAATACTCTGTCCGATGGCCGCCGTGATCACGCCCACCAGTACCCATAAAGCTTTGTCGGCACAGAGCGCGAAGGCAATGACCATCAGGGTCAAGGTGCCTACCACCTTCAGTGCCGCGAGCCCCGTCACCTGCTGTGCCGAGCCCCGTGCCGCCATCCATCCGAACACGCCGGAGGGCACCAGAATCGACGCCGACCCCAGCAGTGCTGCTGCTGAGCGCACCAGTGCCGGGCCTTCGCCCGGCACCGGCCAGAGACCGGCCAGCACCGCTGCCAACCCCGCCATAACAGCCGCCAACCACAGGGACCGGCGTTCCAGCGCGTCCGGTCGGCGCCTTCGCGCAGACTGGGACGTCATCGGCCGCCGGCCGGTGCAACGGGGAGAGCGCAGAAAAAACGCTTTGAAATCAATGCGCTGGTCTCTCAGGGCGCGGGGTGAAGGCGCATCCAGTGCTCCAGACCAGTGGGTCACCAGTCCGAAGCGGCGCGTATTATAGGGAGCGCGCCGGGGCCATTCAAACAAAAAGCGACCGCAATTGAGACCTTTTACAAGCCCATGCAGAACCGCCGGTTATGAGACAAGACCTCGTCGACAGAGAAGCACAATCAGGACGCGCGATTGACGCGCCTGTCACCCTCACTTGATGTGCGCGAGCACGCCGTCCAGCTCCTCGAGGCTGGAAAAGCGAATCGTCACCGTGCCTTTGCCCTTGCCGTCCTGGGCGATGGCCACCGGGGCGCCGACTTTCTCGGTCAGGTCACGCTCCAGGGTGAGCGTATCCGGCGTCTTGGCCGGCACCCTGGGCGCTGACGACCGGGGCGCCTGCAGCTTGCGGACCAGCGCTTCGGTCTGGCGCACCGACAGCCCGCGCTCGATCACCTCGAGCGCGGCGCGCTCCTGGTCGATCGGCGCCAGGGACAGCATGGCCCGGGCGTGGCCCATTTCCAGGTCGCCATTGGCGAGCATGTCGCGCACCCGGGGGCTGAGGTTCAGCAGCCGCAGGAGGTTGGCCACGGCCACCCTGGACTTGCCTACGGTGTCGGCAATCTGCTGCTGCGTCAGCTCAAACTCCTCACGCAGACGATCCAGCGCCATCGCCTCTTCCAGCGGGTTCAGGTCCTCCCGCTGAATGTTCTCGATCAGCGCCATCGCCGAGGCCTGCTCGTCGCTGGCATCTTTGACCACCACCGGCACATGGGTCATGCCCGCCAGCTGCGCAGCCCGCCAGCGGCGCTCGCCCGCGATCAGCTCAAAGGTGCCGCCCGGTCTGGGCCGAACCACGACCGGCTGCATCAGCCCCTGGGCCTTGATGGAAGCGGCCAGCTCGGCCAGGGCTTCTTCGTCAAAGTCTCGCCGGGGCTGGTAGCGGCTGCGGCTGATTTTCTCGACCGGCACCTCTTTCAGGCCGGCCGGCTGGCCTGCAGAGGCGTCGCCGGCCGCGGGCTCCGGTGCCGGAATGGGGTCCGCCGCCGCGGACAGGAGGGCGTCGAGCCCGCGCCCCAGTCTTTTCTTGCTCATTGACCGCTTCCCCCCGCGGCTCCGTCTTGCGACTGATTGTGCTTGCGCTTCAGCTCGCCCGCCAGCGCCATGTACGCGACGCTGCCCCGGGACTGTCGGTCATAGAGCATGGCAGGCAGCCCGTGGCTCGGGGCCTCGGCCAGGCGGATGTTGCGGGGAATGACCGTGCGGAAAATCTTGTCCCCAAAGTGCGAGATCAGTTGCCGGGACACGTCCCGGGTCAGGCTGTTTCGCGGGTCGTACATGGTGCGCAGAATGCCTTCGATCGCGAGGGTGGGGTTACCGCGCTGACGAACCCCCTCAACGGTTTCCAGCAAGGCGCTCAGCCCTTCCAGCGCGTAGTACTCGCACTGCATGGGAATGAGCACCCCGTCTGCGGCGATGAGCGCATTCAGGGTCAGGATGTTGAGAGACGGCGGGCAATCAATGAACACGTAGTCGTAGTCCGTGGCCTCGGCCGTCAGCCGCTCCTTGAGCCGCTGGTCCCGGGCCTCGGCGCTCATGAGTGCAACCTCAGCCGCGGTCAGGTCCGTATTGGCGGGCACCACCTGATACTTGCCGGGCGTATTGCGAGCGACATCGGCAAGGGCCACGCCGTCGATCAGCCAGTCGTAAATGTTCTGCTCGGCGGTCTGCTTGTCGACGCCGCTGCCCATGGTCGCGTTGCCCTGGGGGTCCAGATCAACGAGCAGCACTTTGCACCCTGACAGCGCAAGGCCCGCACACAGGTTGACCGTGGTCGTGGTTTTGCCGACCCCGCCTTTCTGGTTGGCAACCGCAATCACCCGCATCAGCGCGCCGCTTCCGTTGGCGGCCGCTCGAGCATCAGAACCTGGTGCGGTTCGCTCAGCCCGGGAATATTGACGGACGCGGTCTCTCGACCCACTCGTTCCGGCATCTCGATGTGTTCCATGTCCGCCCCCACCGCCGCATGAAGCACCATGCGTCCATCTTCAGCAAGCAAATGTGCGCCGAGCTCCCAGATCTTCGCCGGCGGCGCAACCGCTCGGCTCACCAGCGCCGCGTAGCGTCGTTTGGGGCGATAGACCCTGGCGTCCATGACCACGACCTGCGCGTTATCGAGTGCCAGCTCGCGAACCGCATAGGACAGGAAACGCGCTTTCTTCTCGCTGCGCTCGAGGAGCGTCACCTGGCTATCTGGACGCATGATCGCCAGCGGTATGCCGGGCAGACCGCCGCCGGACCCAAGGTCAACGAGCCGGTCCCCATGAAGCCAGGGCAGGATGCTCAGGCTATCGAGCAGGTGCCGGGGCAAAAAGCGATCGATATCCCGCCGGGACACCAGGTTGAACTTCAGATTCCACTTTTCCGTGAGGGCGATATAGGACGCCAGCCGCTCGACCTGGCCTGGCTCCGTGCTGATACCGAGGCTCAACAGCGAATCGGCAATCGTGGCCTGATCCGTGTAGTCGCTCACGAGGCCATCGCCTGGCGCTCCCGCTTCTGCACGAAGATCAACAGCAGGGACAGCGCTGCCGGGGTCATGCCAGGAATGCGCGCAGCCTGCGCCAGGCTGTCCGGACGCACGTCCGACAGCTTCTGGGTCAGCTCATTGGACAGGCCTTCAAGCGCCCCGTAATCGAAGTCCGCAGGAATCGCCAACCGTTCGTGCCGGCGAATGCGCGCGATCTCGTCGTCCTGCCGCTTGATGTAGCCGGCGTACTTGATCTGCGTTTCGGCCAGCTGGACCACGTCGGTCGCGCTCGCCTTGATCGCGTCGCTCTCGTCGAGCTGAGGCAACACCGCAGCCAGAGTCACCTTGGGCCGACGCAGGTACGCCGCAAGCGCCGTGTCCCGTGTGACAGGCTCGCCGGTCGCTGCCGCAAGCCTCCCGGCCAGGGCGCTGCCGCTGACGACATGGACGTTTTCAACAGCGCCGGTCACGGCCTGCAGGGCGGCCTGCTTGCGTTCGTAAGCCTGTTGCCGCGCCCGCCCTACGAGGCCCATCTCTATTCCCGCCGGCGTCAAGCGCTGATCGGCATTGTCTTCACGCAGCCGCAGGCGATATTCGGCGCGGCTGGTAAACATGCGGTAGGGCTCGTTGGTGCCCATGGTGATCAGATCGTCAATGAGTACGCCGATATAGGCTTCATCGCGCCGCGGACACCAGGGCGCCTGGCCGGCAACCTTGCGCGCGGCGTTCAGTCCGGCCACCAGCCCCTGGGCGCCGGCTTCTTCGTACCCGGTCGTGCCGTTGATCTGGCCCGCAAAAAACAGGTTTTCGACCACGCTGGTTTCCAGACTGCGCTGCAGATCGCGGGGATCGAAGTAGTCGTACTCGATGGCGTAACCGGGCCGGGTAATGTGCGCTTGCTCAAAGCCGCGGATGCTGCGCACATAGTCCAGCTGCACATCAAAGGGCAGGCTGGTCGAGATGCCGTTGGGATAGAGCTCACTGCTGTGCAGCCCTTCCGGCTCAACAAAAACCTGGTGCGACGGGCGGTCGGCAAAGCGCACCACCTTGTCTTCGATACTCGGGCAGTAGCGCGGGCCAACCCCTTCGATGACGCCGCCGTACAGTGGCGAGCGATCCAATGACGCACTGATGATCGCGTGCGTCCGCTCGTTCGTGTGCGTAATGTGGCAGGGAACCTGCTGCGGGTGCTGGGACGGATCACCCAGGTATGACAGGCAGGGCGCCGGATCATCTCCGGGCTGCACTTCCATAACAGAAAAGTCAACGCTGCGGCGATCGATGCGCGGGGGCGTACCGGTCTTGAGCCGATCGACCCGGAAGGGCAACGCTCGCAAACGCTCCGCGAGCGCGTTGGAGGGCGCATCACCCGCCCGGCCCCCGGGGTGGTTTTCCATGCCGATATGGATGCGGCCGCCCAGAAAGGTGCCGGTCGTCAGCACCACCGTCGCGGCCATGAAGTCCAGGTCCATTTGCGTTCGTACGCCTGTTACACGCCGACCGTCCATGATCAGGTCGGTTACGGACTGCTGGAACAGAGACAGGTTGTCCTGCGCTTCGACAATGCGCCGGATCGCTTCCCGGTACAGCGCCCGATCCGCCTGGGCCCGGGTCGCACGCACGGCGGGCCCTTTGCTGGCGTTCAGGGTGCGGAACTGAATGCCGGCGTGATCGGCCGCCCGGCCCATGGCGCCGTCCAGCGCATCGATCTCGCGCACCAGGTGACTCTTGCCGATGCCGCCAATGGCCGGGTTGCAGGACATCTGGCCGAGGGTCTCGATGCTTTGGGTCAGCAGCAAGGTGCGCGCGCCGACCCGAGCGGCCGCAAGCGCGGCCTCCGTGCCGGCGTGACCGCCGCCGATGACTATGACGTCGAAGGTGTCCGGATACTGCATGGGTCCAGGGAGGTACGGAACAGGGGGGCGCAGTATACGGGTTTGCAGGGTGGTGCGGGCAGGCCGCGGGGAGACAGGAGCCGGGGCCAGCGCGCCCGGCGCGAAGGCCGGGCGAACCGGGGCAAGGGCGGAGGGTTCAGGGAGACAGGATGTCCATCGCGCCGTCGTCGCAGATATCCGCGGCACTCAGGCTGTTGATCCGGCAGCGTTCCTCGCCGACGTTGTTCTGCTCGTTACTCTCCCAGATCTTGCCGCCAGTCTGAGCCTGCCGGGCATCCGTAAAGAAAGTAAACACCACGTAGTCCCCAGCGCTCGGCGAGTAGTGGATGGGTTGGGGAAAGATCTCGCGCTGATCATCACCCGCGGCCAGGCCGTTGGCGAAGCTGACCCAGCGCGTCTCGCTCAGGATCATGTAGCCGTTGTTGTAGACCTCGACCAGCGCCTGCACCTCAAAGGATGCTGAGTCTTTCACCCCCTGATTGGCGATCTTGATCTCCAGGGAAAACAGGTCCGTCTCGCCAAACAGCAACTCAAAGTCGCCGTCGATGGGCACCAGGTCCGGCAGGTCGAGCATAACGACCGGGCCGACGCGCATCTTGATGTCGTCGCGGACTTCGGCAAACCGTTCCCGAAGCAGTTCGCAGTCTTCGCTGACGCGGTAGCCGCCAGTCGGTCCGCGCTCAAGCTCGCAGGGCGAAGCCAGCGCAAAGGGGGTCAGGCCCAGAAGGGCGGCAAAGGACAGGGTGCGGCAAAGGGTTCTGAACATGGGATGCTCCAACTCGTTGGTGTGTCCCATGGGTCACGGGCCGTTGCGCAACGGTTCAAAGCATCTACTTGCCGATGCAGAAGCTACCGAAAATTTCGCCGAGCAGGTCATCGGCGCTGACCCTGCCGGTCACCCGACCGAGGGCCTCATGGCCGGCACGCAGCGCCTCTGCCAGCAGCACCCCGCCATCCGCCGCTGCCAGTTCCTGGCCGGCATCGGCCAGGTGTCCGGCGCATTCGCTCAGTGCTTCGAGGTGTCGTTGCCGCGCACTGAACGGCGCGGCATCTGCGGCGTGGCCCACCGCGCCCAGAATCTGTGCAACGAGCGCGTCGAGCCCCTGGCCAGTCAGCGCTGAAACGGCCAACGGACCGGTATCGCCCGATGCCCCGTCGGGAAGCAGGTCAGCCTTGTTCAGGACAGCCAGGAACGGGACGTCACCAACCGATGCAAAGAGCGCCGGGTCAGCGGCCTGGCCCGGGGCGCTCACGCGGATCGCCAGGTCAATCTCGCGAGCGCGGGCCAGAGCCCGTCGAACGCCTTCACGCTCCACCGGGTCCTCGCTGTCGCGCAGGCCTGCCGTATCGATCACCCGAATTGGCAGGCCCTCGAGCACCAGATCGAATTCCAGCAGGTCCCGCGTGGTTCCGGGGATGTCGCTCACAATGGCGCGCTCTTCGGCGGCCAGCCGATTCAGGAGGCTCGACTTGCCAACATTCGGGGGGCCCAGGAACGCCACCTGCACGCCTTCCGTCAGGCGCCGGCTGTGGGCGGCAACCTCGAGCAAATCGGCAAGCGTCTGTTGCGCAGCCTGCAGCTTGTCGCCCAGGGCCGCATCGCTCAGGTGATCGACGTCTTCTTCGTCCGGAAAGTCCAGCGTGGCCTCGACGAAGGTGCGCAGCCACAGGAGTTGGCGAGCGATGGCTTCGACCTGCTCGGAGAAATCGCCCTTTAGGGATCGCAAGGCGCCACGGGCGGCGGCCTCCGAGCCGGCACTGATCAGGTCGGCGATGGCTTCCGCCTGCGCCAGGTCGATCTTGCCGTTCAGAAAAGCCCGTTCGGAAAACTCCCCCGGGCGCGCCAGCCGGGCCCCCAGGGACTGACAGGCCGCGACGATTCGGGCCAGCACCACAGGCCCGCCGTGGCCCTGGAACTCGACCACGTCTTCGCCCGTAAAGGAGTTTGGCCCGTCGAAGCGCGTGGCGAGCGCCTGATCCAGGACCTCGCCATCTGCCGCCAGCACATCGCCCACCGACAGCCGACGATGCTGCAAGCCACGGGAAAAGAGCCGCGCCCCGATCTCGTGCACGCCAGCCCCGGACAACCGCACAATGCCCACGCCGCCCTGACCGGGCGCTGTAGCGATCGCGACGATCGGCTCAAGGGGCGTGACGGACCCTGCCATCGGCTGTTCCCGGGGCCTAGGCCTTGGCGGGTTCGGCCGCGTCGGCCTGACGGTTCACGAAATACTGCTGCGCAATGCTGATCACGTTATTGACCAGCCAGTAGAGCACCAGCCCGGCCGGGAAAAACAGGAACAGGGCCGTAAAGACCACCGGCATCATCCGCATGATCTTCACCTGCATCGGGTCACCCATGGCCGGCGACAGCAGCTGCTGCAGGAACATGCTGGCGCCCATCAGCAGAGGCAACACAAAGAAGGGATCCATAACCGCCAGATCGTTGATCCACAGCATGAAGGGGGCCTGACGCAGCTCGACGCTTTCGAACAGGACCCAGTACAAGGCCAGGAAGATCGGCATGGGCAGCAACATCGGCAGACAGCCCCCGAGCGGGTTCACGCCTTCCTTCTGGTAGAGCTTCATCATCTCCTGCGACAGCTTCTGCCGGTCACTGGCGTGTCGCTCCTGCAGGCGCTTCATCTGGGGTGCCACCCGCCGCATGTTGGCCATGGACTTGTACGCCTTGGCCGTGAGCGGCCAGAGCAACGCCTTGACGAGTACCGTCAGCAGGATGATCGCCATCCCCCAGTTGCCCACCAGGTCGTGGAACCACTTCAGGACTTTGAACAGGGGCACCGCCAGCCACCACAGGAATCCGTAGTCCACGGTCAGATTCAAATTCGGCGCGAGCTCTTCCAGCCGTTCCTGATCTTTCGGGCCCGCATAGAACTGGCTTTGCCAGGTGGCGGAGGTGCCTGGCGCGATCTCCGCCGCCGGCGCCACGTAGCCAAACACGTAGGTCCCGTCGTTCCGGCGCTGACCGTAGTAGCGATTGGTCGCTGACGCGTCTGCGACCCAGGCCGAGAGGAAGTAGTGCTGGAGGAAAGCGACCCAGCCGCCCTGAACGGTTTCCCGGAAGTCGCCGTCTTCATCGAGGTCATCGAACTCGATCTTCTCGTAGCGGCTCTCGCTGGTGGTGAGTGCGCCACCGAGATAGGGCTGAGGGCCAAGGGCCATGCCGCCGGCATCCGGCGGCTGGCTGCGGTCGCGCTTGATCTGGGCAAAGAGCGCGGCCTGGAGCGGTGCGCTGCCGACGTTCTCGACCTGGTAGTCGAGCCCCACAACGTACTCGTCAGCGCGGAACCGGAAGGTCTTGGTGACTCGCAGCCCATCTTTGGTCGCAGTCAAAGGAACCATGATTTCCGAGCCCTCTGAAGTGAGCGAGTACTCACTCTTAGAGCTCGTATACAGCGGTCGGCTGTTGCCTTTGTCGATCCCGTCGCGACCGATCAGCCCGCTCTGGGCGACATAGGTGGCGCCGCGGCCCTGGTCCAGCAACCGATAGGGCACGTCGGGGCGGTCCAGGGTGATCGGGTACTTAGGCAGCTGAACCCGCACCAGGTCTCCGCCCTGGCGATCGATCCAGACCCGGAGCGTTGGCGTCGTCACTTTGATCAGGCGATCTTCGGTGGCCGGCGCCTCGGGCGCGGCAGGCTGGGCAACGTCCTGAGGCGTGTCCGGCCCGAGCAGGGAATCATCCGGCGCGTCTGAGCTGCCCGCCGCCGCAGCCGGGGCGGTCACGACTGGCGCATCCGTCATCGGCGCTGGATCCGATGCCAGTCCTTGCGTGGTGGCCGGCAGATCGCTGGCGTAGGCATCCACATCCAGCTGGTTGCCGTAGTCTTCGTTCCAGGCAAGGATCATCAGATAGCCGGTCGCGGCCATCCCGATCAACAGCAAAATGCGCTGCAGCTCAGTGGGTAACATGGTGTGGGCACTCATGGGTCGACGGGGCAGACGGCTGAGATCGAGGCGGCACCCGGTCAAACCCGCCCTTGGCAAAGGGCTGGCAACGCAGCAGGCGCCAGAACGTCAGCCGCAGGCCGCGGAACGTTCCGTGTGTTTGCAGCGCTTGCGCGCTGTATTCCGAACAGGTGGGCGAGAACCGGCACTGATTGCCTATTAGCGGACTGAGCCATCGCTGGTAGCTGCGAATCAGCCGTACCAGCAGTCGGCTGGCAACCGATGCCGGCGGGTCCTGTTCATTCTTTCTTGTCATTGGCTTCTCTTTCGGCGCTCTCGCCCATGGCCTGCAACTTGTCCAGGAGTTGATCAAAAGCGGACCTTATGTCCTCAGGATCTGCCCGGTTAGAGAGCTGCACAACAAGGTCCCAGGCTGGCAGCGCTGACCGCCGGCGGCGGAAGCTGTCCCGCAGCAGACGCTTGATCCGGTTCCGGTCATGGGCCTTGGGAATCACACGTTTGGCGATCACCAGCCCAAGCCGGGCGGTGCGCATTCTATTCGGTTTGCCGAGGATTCGTACCGGTGGGCGACGAAAAGTCTTGGCTCGCGCTTTGAACACGGCATTGAACTCCGCGCTGCAGGTCAGGCGGGCAGTTCGGGGAAAGCTCTGGTCAGAATCGTCCAAAAGTAGACAACTTATTGGACATAGTGCGAATTGGGCAGCGGTTGGGCGAAGCCCGCCAGGAAGCCCGTGCTGAACGCCGCCGCGGGCGGCCGTCCGTATCAGACCGCGAGGCGCTTGCGGCCGCGGGCCCGCCGGGCGTTAATGACTTTGCGGCCATTTTTGGTGGCCATGCGCGATCGGAATCCGTGCGTGCGCTTTCGCTTGATGGTGCTTGGCTGGTACGTACGTTTCATGGCGCCTGGCTCTGTTTTACGCGTGGCTTGCAGTGCCGTACAGACGGGACTGCTGCGAAGGGCAGGCGATTCTAAGGACGGCTATCCACAGAGTCAAATTAAGATATTTTTTAGATAGATAAGAGTTGTTGTTCGTTGTTGAGGGGGCCTGAGTCTGTGGGTAAGCGGGCTAAGTGCTTACAGCAGGTGCCAATTTTCTGACGCGAAGGCTGTGGATTAGCTGCCGCTAGCAGCGGGATAACTGCCGCAGTTTTGACGGCGCCAACCTGCTCCCCAGCTCTTAGCAGGGTTATCCACAGAGTTGTTCAATCGCGCCTGCCGGGACGCCGGCTTAGATCGATTCAACCTCTGAGTGAAGCAATCTTCCTAAGCGATTGAATTACCGTCCCGCGCGAAATTTCTCCGGGATATTTCAATTTATCGCGTAGCCAAGGGAAAGCCTGTGTGGCTAGAATGATCGCCTGTTTGGGACATGACGTTCCTATGAACCTTTCGGGTTCAAGGCGCCAATTGTGTTCAGATAGCGCTCCGGATTGACGGTACAAGCTCGCCAGCCAGCACGCCTAACAGCGCGTTTGGCAAGAAGATGAGCCGCCGGCTCGGAGAACAATAACAAGAACAGAGCGCACACTTCGCATCGG
>CAZXIJ010000017.1:40875-88592 GCA_964640725.1 uncultured Pseudomonadales bacterium
CCGGCACCAAGACGCAAACTGAATACTGCAGACTCGTTGTGCTCGCGCGCAGCCGCTGCACGGCACGCTTCGCGCCGCAAAAAGTGGAAGCACAGGACACAGACGCCGGCGCTCAACCGTCCGGCGGCGATCAAAAACAAAGCAGCGAGTTGCCGTGCGCGCATCAGCAGGGCAACTCGATATAGCTCGGGGGCAACTTAGTGGCGAGTACTTTTTGGCAGGACTGCCTGGACCGCTTGCAGGACGAACTTCCGTCCGAAGAATTCAATACCTACATCCGTCCGCTTCAGGTGGCGAGCGACAGCGAGCAGCTGCGACTGCTGGCGCCCAACCGGTATGTCCTTGACGAAGTCAGGAGCCGGTACCTGGAAACGATCGAGCGCTTTCTCGATGACGCGGTTGCCGATGGCGCTGACGACGCGCTCGCCGCGGACGCATCGGTCGAGATCGATGTCGGGACCTTGCCGCGCCCCCTGCGGGCCGACGGCAAAGGCAAAAATCATGCGCGCTGGACCCACCAGCTCAACAAACACTTCACTTTCGCCAACTTTGTCGAGGGCAAATCGAACGAGATCGCGTCAGCTGCAGCTCAGCAGGTGTCCAATAACGTTGGGTCGACCTACAACCCGCTGTTGATTTACGGTGGTGTCGGCCTTGGCAAAACCCACCTCATGCAAGCCGTTGGTAACTCGGTGCGCCAGGCTCGGCCCGACGCGCGGGTGGTGTACGTGCACAGCCAACGCTTTGTACAGGATATGGTGCAGGCCATTCAGCGCGGCACCATGGCCGACTTCACCAAGAATTACGGCTCTATCGACACGCTGCTGCTCGATGACATTCAGTTCTTTGCCAACAAGCTGCGCTCACAGGAAGAGTTCTTCAACGTCTTCAACAGCCTGTTGGAAAACGATCACCAGATCATTCTGACCAGCGACCGCTACCCGCGGGAAATCAAAGGACTGGAAGAGCGCCTGCAGTCTCGCTTTGTCTGGGGCCTGACCGTCGAGGTCGAGCCTCCGGAGTTGGAGACCCGGGTGGCGATTCTGATGGCCAAAGCGGAAGCGGAGGAGGTCGTGCTGGATACCGAAGTGGCATTCTTCATTGCCGAGCGCATCCGCTCCAATGTTCGAGAGCTGGAAGGCGCTCTGCGCCGGGTCATCGCCAACGCCCACTTTACCGGTGCCAGGATCTCCATTCCGCAGGTACGCCGAGCCCTGCGGGACCTCTTTGCGATCCAGGACCGTCTGATCAGCATGGAGAATATCCAGCGAACGGTTGCTGAGTATTACAACATCAAGATTTCCGATATTCTGTCGAAGCGTCGCAGCCGTACCATTGCACGGCCGCGACAGTTGGCGATGGCTCTGGCGAAGGAACTCACCAACCATTCCTTGCCGGAAATCGGCGAAGCGTTTGGCGGCCGCGATCACACGACCGTGCTGCACGCGTGCCGCAAGATTGCGGAGCTCAAGGAATCCAGCGCTGACCTGGCCGAAGACTATCGGAACCTGACCCGGAAAATCACCAGCTAGACCGTTCCTGATCGGGCTGGTGCGCAAGCGACGCCGCTGTACCTTCTATATATAGGGAGGTACACGGCGATCCGCTGCAGTGATGACGAGCGCTGACCAAGATCATGAAAATCAAAACTTCCCGAGAAAACCTGCTGCGCCCGCTGCAGTTGGCCACAGGCGTTGTGGAGCGTCGGCAGACCTTGCCGGTGCTGGCAAACCTGATGCTTTCTGCCGAAGACGGCCGGCTGACACTGGCGGGTACCGACCTCGAAGTGGAGCTGGTGGCAACCGTCGATGACGTCGAGGTTTCGCAGGCCGGCGAAGTCACAGTGCCCGCTCGCAAGCTGGCCGATATCTGGCGGTCACTGCCCGACGGCAGCGACGTCACCATCGAAACGAAAGATGACCGAGCGATCGTTCGAAGTGGTCGTAGCCGATTTACCCTGTCGACGCTGCCGGTCAAAGATTTTCCTCGGATAGATAGTGGCCCAGGGGATATCGAAGTTCGGTTACCGCAGGTTGCGCTCATGAAACTCATCGACCAGGTGAGCTTTTCGATGGCACAGCAGGATGTGCGCTACTTTTTGAATGGCATGCTGCTCGAGGTGACCTCTGAGCATGTGCGTACCGTTGCTACGGATGGTCATCGCCTTGCCATGTGCACCCAGGCTGGCGGCGGCAACGAAAGCACCGTGCAGGCGATTGTGCCGCGCAAAGGCGTCATCGAGTTAAGAAAGCTGCTTGTTGATTCCGATGACGAAGTGACGCTGCAGATGACCGGAAATCATTTAAGGCTGACCCAGTCGGGGTATAGCCTGACAACAAAGCTCGTTGATGGAAAGTTTCCTGACTATGAGAAGGTCATACCCAAAGACAGCAATCGCTCGATTGTTGGCGATCGTGAAACGATGCGACAGGGCTTTCAACGCGCTTCGATCTTGTCCAACGAGAAGTATCGCGGTGTTCGACTCACCCTGGACAAAGACCAGCTGACGATTCAGGCCAATAATCCGGAGCAGGAAGAAGCTGAGGAAGTGGTTGTCGTTGAGTACGATGACGGCCCGCTCGAGATCGGCTTTAACGTCAGTTACCTGCAAGATATCCTGGGGGTTCTGTCGACAGATCAGGTCAAACTCAGCGTATCCGACGCGAACAGCAGCGCCCTGATTGAAGGTCCTGGCAACGACGACGCGCTCTATGTCGTCATGCCCATGCGGCTCTAGGGCATCTGAGCTGCTCCCCAGCTTCAAGACTCTGTGATCCCTTGATCGCGGGGCTTTCTCCAACTCTCTCACGCTGATATGGCACGCCTCTCGTCTCTTCAGGTGTTGCAGCTTCGAAATCTGTCGCAGGTTGATCTTCGTTTTCAGCCTGGCATCAATCTATTCGTGGGCCCCAATGGGGCAGGCAAGACGGCGATGCTTGAGGCGGTTCACATGCTGGCGCGCGGGCGCTCCTTTCGATCAGCACAGGCGAGCAAGGTCATTCAGCACGGCCATGAGCAGTTGGTCGTGCGTGCAGAGGTTGTTTCCAGCCGTTCTGGCAAAATGGCCCAGTTGGCCGTGCAGCGGCCGCGTCGGGGTCCGCTTTTGGCGAAACTCAACGGCGAGAAGGTAGCGAACATCGCAGAGCTTGCCCAGCATTTGCCCTTGCAGGTGATGTTGCCAAATGTGAGCGATCTGATTTTTGCTGGTCCCTCTGAACGTCGCAGTTGGCTCGACTGGGGGGTGTTTCACGTGGAACATGGACATCTGGCGGCCGCGCGCCGCTACGGTACCCTGCTCCGACAGCGTAATGCTCAGCTTAAACAGTCGGACGGAAGCAACGACTCTGTACTAGGGACATTTACTGAGCAGCTCGTTGCTGCGGCCAAACCGGTATCACAGGCCAGGGACCACTATTTTGCGGCGCTGGTGCCCGTTATCCGCAGCCTGGCCTCCGCCATTGATCCCATGCTCTCTAAAATCAGCTTCGACCTTCGGGTGAACGGGACCAAAGCAACTGATTCTCTTGGGAATTTATTAGCAGAAAGCCTGCTCCGCGATGTAAAATTAGGGGTTACGCACTACGGTCCACACCGATGTGAGGTCATGCCTCTGATCGATGGCAGATCAGCTTCAGAGCGGCTTTCAAGGGGGCAGGGCAAGTCTCTGGCTTTGGCGATGAAAATCGCTCAGGCAACCGTTCTGAAAGAGCGCGCTCAGGAGAGCACCCTGTTTCTCATGGATGACGCCGGCGCGGAGCTGGATCGCGAGCGAAACCGAGCGATTTTCGAGACGCTGGAACGCCTCAACGCGCAAGTACTGGCAACCTCCACCGACGAACTGCTTCGGGAGCGCGGTGCATTGCCGAAGGCCAGCGTGGTGTTTCACGTGAAACAAGGGCGAGTGACACCGGCTGAGTCGTCATAGCGCCCGGGGGTGCTCGCCCATACTGAGCGAAAGACGATAAGCGCACCCCCGGTGCGGATCGACACGAGCCAATAAAGAGGCGAACAGGATGGCAGACGAGACAGACCGCCCGGAAAACCCCGGATCCAACGAGAAAGCGTACGATTCGGGCAGTATCAAGGTCCTCAAAGGACTCGATGCGGTCAGAAAGCGTCCCGGGATGTATATCGGCGATACAGAAGATGGAACCGGGCTGCACCATATGGTCCAGGAGCTCGTCGACAACGCCATTGATGAAGCCCTCGCCGGACACTGCGATACCGTCAAAGTCATCGTCCATCCGGAAGAAGCGATTACGGTCAGTGATAACGGGCGTGGAATCCCCGTCGACATTCACGAAGAAGAAGGCGTATCCGCTGTTGAAGTCATCATGACCACCCTGCACGCAGGCGGAAAATTCGATGACAACAGCTATAAGGTGTCCGGCGGTCTGCACGGCGTGGGCGTTTCCGTCGTAAACGCCCTCTCTGAATCTCTGCGGCTAAAGGTGCACCGGGACGGCAAGCTTTACGAGCAGGCGTATGAGCACGGCGTGCCCACGGCCCCTCTCGCTGAGACCGGAACAACCGATGAGCGCGGTACCGAGTGCTACTTCAAACCCTCTGCCGCGACCTTCGGCAACATTAACTTCCAGTACGATGTACTGGCCAAGCGCCTGCGGGAGCTGGCCTTTCTGAACTCCGGCGTCCGAATTCTGTTGACCGACGAACGAGACGACAAGGCAGAGGAGTTCTACTACGAAGGCGGGTTAAAAGCCTTTGTGGAGTACCTCAACCAGAACAAGAGTGACCTGAACGAAGTATTCCACTTCACCTCCCAGCGGGAGGAAGACGGGGTTGGCGTCGAAGTTGCAATGCAGTGGAACGACGGCTACCAGGAGCAGGTTTTTACCTACACCAACAATATCCCTCAGGGCGATGGCGGCACGCACCTGGCTGGTTTTCGAGCAGCGCTAACGCGCACCCTCAACAGCTATATTGAGCGCGAGGGGTTGGTCAAGAAGGCCGGCGTCGCGACCACCGGCGATGACGCGCGTGAAGGGCTGACCGCTGTGGTTTCCGTGAAGGTACCCGACCCCAAGTTCAGCTCTCAAACCAAGGACAAACTGGTCTCCAGCGAGGTCAAAACTGCCGTTGAGCAAGAGTTGGGCAAGTATTTTGCTCAATACCTCGAGGAAAAGCCCAACGATGCCAAGGCTGTCGTCTCCAAGATGATCGAGGCCGCCAGGGCCCGGGACGCGGCGCGCAAGGCGCGAGAAATGACGCGCCGCAAAGGCGCCCTGGATATCGCTGGCTTGCCGGGCAAGCTGGCGGACTGCCAGGAAAAAGACCCGGTGCTTTCCGAGCTGTACCTGGTGGAGGGCGACTCCGCCGGCGGCAGTGCCAAGCAGGGCCGCGACCGACGGACTCAGGCCATCCTGCCCCTGCGCGGCAAAATTCTGAATGTCGAGAAGGCGCGCTTCGACAAGATGCTCTCCTCCCAGGAGGTTGGCACTCTGGTGACGGCCCTTGGCTGCGGCATCGGGCGCGGCGAGTTCGACCCGGACAAGCTGCGCTACCACAGCATCATCATCATGACGGATGCGGACGTGGACGGTTCTCACATTCGCACGCTGCTGCTGACGTTCTTCTTTCGACAGATGCCGGAGCTCATTGAGCGTGGCCACATCTTCATTGCGCAGCCGCCCCTCTACAAGGTCAAGAAAGGCAAACAGGAGCGCTACGTTAAAGACGACGAAGAGCTGAACGAGTACTTCCTGGGCGTGGCGCTCGACGGCGCTCGCCTGTTGCCGAGTGCAGACGCTGTTGCCGGCATTCAGGGCGAGCCGCTGGAAAAACTGTCCCGGCAGTTCGCGGCGCTGCGCAAACGGCTCCAGCGGGTCGCGCGCATTGTGCCCCTGGAAGTGAGTGAAGCGTTGGTTGGCTTGTCACCCGTCGACGCGGAATCGCTCGCTAAGGAAGCTGTGATGAGCGAGTTCGCCCAGTCTCTGGAGGCAGCGCTGGACGATGGCCGGGTACCGCCGCCCGCGGTCAGCCTGCAGTTTGATGCAGAAAACCAGGTCTACCTGCCGCTCGTCGAAATCAATATTCACGGGCTAACAGAGCAGACGATTCTGACTCGATCGTTCTTTGACGGTGCAGACTACCGCAACATTCTCGCAATGCGGGAAAGCCTTGAAGGCCTGCTGTCCGCCGATGCCGTTGTTTCCCGGGGCGAAAAGCAGGAGAGCGTGCAGACCTTCGCTGATGCTTACGACTGGCTGCTCGACGAGGCGCGCCGCGGGGTGGATATGCAGCGGTACAAAGGGCTGGGGGAAATGAACCCGGACCAGCTGTGGAACACCACTATGGACCCGGACGTGCGGCGCATGCTGCGCGTTACTGTCGATGACGCGATCGCTGCCGATCAGATGTTTACCACCCTCATGGGCGATCAGGTGGAACCGCGTCGCGAGTTCATCGAGACCAACGCCCTGTCCGTGGTGAACCTGGACGTCTAGGCTGCTGCGTCTGCGGCGGCGCTGACGGGTGCGCCAGCCAGTTCCTGGGTCATTGCCGTAAGCACTTCGTGCGCGCGTGCGTTGATGGCTTTCGCCGACAGCCCCTCGGTGCTGATGGGCGGCGCAATACGCACGCGAATGAGCCCCGGCGACTTGATGAAGTTGTGCGCGGGCCAGCAGCGACCCGCATCGTGGGCGATGACCAGGACCGGTACCCCGCTGTTGGCAGCCAGCACGCCGCCTCCGGCCTGGAATGCCTTGACCTCTGCCGGCGGCGTTCGGGTCCCTTCGGGAAACACCAGAACCCAGATCCCTTCGGCCAGCCGCTCCTTGCCTTTGCGAATCAGCTGCTTGAGCGCTGCGCGAGGCTCTTTGCGATTGATGGCGATGGGGCGCAGCATCCGGAAGGCCCAGCCGAAAAAGGGAATATCGAGCAGCTCCTTTTTAATAATGGTGGCCTGAGGGCGGAACAGGTTCTGGAGCGCGAGGGTTTCCCAGGTGCTTTCGTGTTTGGCGAACAGGATGCAAGGTTGCGCCGGAATGTGCTCCAGCCCTTCGACCTGGTGACGAATACCGCAGGTCAGAAAGAGCCAGGCCAGGATCATGCGAGTCCACAGACCGATGATGAAGTCGAAGCGCATGCGGTAGGGCATCAACCAGCCGAGCAGAATGGACAGGGTGCCCCAGATAATCGTGATCACCGTGTAACCGGTGTAGAACATCGATGCCTGCAGGTAGCGAATCGCTTTTAGCGGATACGGGACGGTCACAAAGCAGCGCCCAGGTCGCTGTCGGCTGCGCCGTCATTGTCGAGGATGGTTCTGGCGAATTGCGCCAGGTCGTTAAAGATCATGGGTGGCTCTTTCGGGTGGGCGCGACGTTCGGGGTGAGAGGGCCCGACGGAAGACAGGCGAACCTCGGTACGCTGGCCGTTGCCGGTGCGAACCAGTATCGGTTGGACACCGGCGGCCTCCGCCGCCTGCAGGTCTCGCAGCGAGTCGCCCACAAAGCAGGTCTGGTTCGGGCTGGCACCCAGCCCCTGCATGGCCTTGTGCAACATGGCGGGGCCTGGTTTGCGGCAGTCGCAGCCGTCGTCCGGGTGATGGGGGCAAAACACGACGACTGACAGGTCCGCGCCGAGTTCGGCCAGCGCGTCGTGCATGCGTTGATGGATGCCTTCCAGGGCTTCCCGGGTGAGAATGCCTCGACCAATACCCGCCTGGTTCGTGCAGATGCCAACCAGGCGCCCCGCCTGGCGTAACCGGGCGATGGCTTCCAGCGCGCCGGGCAGGGGCCGCCACTCCGCCGCTGACTTGATATAGTCAGGGGAGTCTTCGTTGATGACGCCATCGCGGTCCAGCAGGATCAATTTGAACATGGGGGCCCCTCGGGTCGCGCTGCAATCTAAGGGATCACATGGGACGGGTCAAAAAGGAGCGTTGCGGCTGGTGCGGCAGCGACCCTGACTACATCGCTTATCACGATGATGAGTGGGGCATGCCTGATACCGACAGCGCGGCGCTGTTCGAGTTGCTGATGCTCGAAGGCATGCAGGCTGGCCTTGCCTGGATCACTGTACTGAAAAAACGCCCTCGAATGCGCGAGCGTTTTTTCGGCTTCGATGTGGACAAGCTGGCGCGGGCCAGCAACCGCAATGTGGAGAGCTGGCTGAAGGACGCGGGCCTGATCCGCCACCGGGGCAAGCTCGAGGCACTGATCAGCAATGCCCGGGTGACTCGCCAGCTGGATCAGCCGCTGGCCGACCTGATCTGGTCCTTTGTCGGGCACCGCCCGGTTCAAAACCGTTTCGAGACCCTGTCCCAGGTGCCGGCCAAAACCGAGACGGCGGAAGCCCTGTCGAAGTATCTGAAGCAGCTGGGCTACAAGTTTGTCGGCCCCACGATTTGTTACGCCTTCATGCAGAGTGCAGGGTTAGTGAATGATCACTTACTTGGGTGCCCAAGCTATGCGGCGTGCGAGCGTACCGGTAAAGCCATGGGCATGGTCCCGCAAGCGAGCAAGCGCTGAGCTTGGCCGCTCGCGGGACCGCCCCCCAACGCCAGCGTCGGCCCACCCGGCGGCCCGGACGGTTTGCCGGTGCCCTGATTCGCGGAATCATTTATCTGTTCAGCAAGTTGCCTCTTGGAGTCGCCCGATCGTTGAGCGCTGCCCTGGCCGGCGCCGCCTGGCGGTTCGGCTACGCGGGCAAGACCGTCGCGATCGCCAACGTCGCGCACTGTCAGAATGCGCTGCCTCTGGCTGATTCCGGTGCCCTCGCCCGGGACGCCGCCCGGCAAACCGCCTGGCTGTTCGCCGAGCAGGGCATGGTCTGGCACTGGCCAAGATCCCGCTGGGCGCAGCTGATTGACGATGAACCTTTCGGCGACCAGCTTCGGCAACTCACTGCTGGCGATGCCCAGGGCGTTCTGTTGCTGGTGCCCCATCTGGGCAACTGGGAGCTCTTCAGCCTGTACCTGGGGGGCTTTGGCGTGACCGCTCTTTACGATCCACCCCGGCTGATGAGTCTCGATGCCCCGATTCGCGATGCGCGGGAGCGAAATGGTGCAACATTGTTGCCCATAGACCGGAGCGGCCTGAAGGGCATGCTCCACGCCCTGGATCACGGTGGGCTGGTGGCGTTGCTCCCGGATCAGGTCCCGGATCGCAACGCTGGCGTCTATGCCCCGTTCTTTGGGCAGCCTGCGCTGACCATGACTCTGGCTCATCGGCTCATTCGTCGCTCGGCGCCGCGCGTCCTGGTGGGCGCCTTGCTGCGGCAGGGCGATCGCTTTCGGGTCGTGCTCGAAGCTGCGGACGCGGCGATTGCTGACCCCGACCCGGTGGTGAGCGCTCGGGCGATGAACGCGGCGTTGGAGGCGCTGATTGCGCAGGCCCCGGAGCAGTACCAGTGGGGCTACAAGCGTTTCAAGCGGCTGCCCCCGGAGCATCCCCGGCTCTACTGACTTCTTTGCGGGTCGCTAGCGCCGCCAGAACTCCGGGGTAAACACCACCAGCAGCGTGAAGATTTCGAGCCGGCCGAGCAACATCGCAAAGATCAGAAGCCACTTCGCAGAGTCGGGCAGCGAGCCGTAGTTCAGAGCAACCTCGCCCAGCCCGGGACCCAGGTTGTTCAGGCAAGCGCCAACAGCGGAGAAAGCCGTGGTGAAGTCCACCTCGGTGATGAGCATCAGGATGGTCACCATGGTCAGGAACAGAATCACATAGACGGAAAAGAAGCTCCACACCGCCTCGATCACTCGATCGGGCACCAGCTGCCGGCCCAGCTTGATCGGGAACACGCCGCTCGGGTGGATCAGGCGGCGGACTTCCCGCATGCCCTGCAGGTAGATCAGCAGCACGCGAATCATTTTGATGCCGCCGGCCGTAGAGCCCGCGCAGCCTCCGGCGAAGGCGGCGAACAGCAGCAGCACCGGAGCGACGGACGGCCAGCCGCTGAAGTCCTTGGTGGTGAAGCCGGTGGTCGTCGCCACCGACACGACCTGAAACAGGCCGTCGCGCAGCGGATCCTCGGTGGTGTTGTGGCTGAACAGTACCCACACAACGATGGCGCCAACGGTGCCGAGCCCGAAAATGTACATTCGAAACTCCGGGTCCCGAAGGTAGATCAGCGGGTTCCGGCGACTGGCTGCAGCGAAGTGCAGCCCGAAGTTCACCCCGGAGATGATCATGAACAAAATTGCCGCGGACTCGATCGCGGGGTTATCGAAATAGCCAAGGCTCGCATCGTGCGTCGAGAAACCACCGATCGCCACGGTGCTGAAGCTGTGGCAGATCGCGTCGAAAGGCGTCATGCCGGTCAGCCAGTAGGCCAGGGCGCAGCTGACGGTGAGGCCCAGATAGATGTACCAGAGTGCTTTTGCGGTTTCCGTAATACGCGGCGTGATCTTGTCTTTGGTCGGCCCAGGCGTCTCGGCGCGGTAGAGCTGCATGCCGCCGATGCCGAGCATGGGCAAGATGGCGACTGCGAGCACGATGATGCCCATGCCGCCCAGCCACTGCAGCAGCTGTCGGTAGAACAGGATTGACCGTGGCAGCGCGTCGAGACCGGTGTATACGGTAGCGCCCGTTGTGGTCAGCCCGGACAGGGACTCGAAGGCGGCGTTGGTAAAACTCGAACGCAGCTCGCCGGAAAAATACAGCGGCAAGGCGCCGGACAGACCCAGCCCAAGGTAGAACAGCACGGTGATCATGAAACCGTCGCCGGCGCGAAGCTCCCGGCGATCCCGGGGCGCGAGCCACATGGCGAGCCCGATCACGAACACGACGGCAAACGACAGCACGAAAGTGCCGATGGTTTCTTCGCCGTAGATCAACGCCACGATCACCGGTAACAGCAGGGTCATGCTGAACAGAGTCAGCAAGATGCCGGTAACGCGGGTAATGACGGCAAGGTGCATGGGTGGTGTGCCTGCGGCCTAGAAAAAGCCGACGTCGACCTGAAAGAGCCGTTCGACGGCAGCGACTTCTTTTTTGTCGACCATGAACATAATGACGTGATCGTCGCTTTCGATGTGGGTGTTGTCGTGCGCGATCAGAACCTCTTCGCCGCGCACGAGCGCGCCGATGCTGGTGCCCGGCGGCAGGTCGACCTCGCTGATCGCCCGCCCGACGACTTTGGAAGTCTTCTTGTCGCCGTGCGCGATCGCTTCAATCGCCTCCGCAGCGCCCCGGCGCAGGCTGTGGACCATGGCGACGTCGGCGCGGCGCACGTGCGTGAGCAGGGAACTGGTGGTGGACTGCTGTGGCGAGATTGCGATGTCGATATCGCCGCCCTGCACCAGGTCCACGTAAGCGGGCTTGCTGATAAGCGACATCACTTGCCGTACGCCCAGACGCTTGGCCAGCAGGCAGGACATGATGTTGACCTCGTCATCGTTGGTCACCGCGCAGAACGCATCGCACTGCTCGATGTTTTCTTCCAGCAACAGGTCCCGGTCTGTGGCGTCGCCATTGAGCACCACGGCGCGCGTCAGAGATTCGGCCAGCTCAACGCAGCGCTCGCGATTGTACTCGATCAACTTGACGGCAAAGCGTTCCTCGACGGCCCGGGCGAGGCGCAAGCCGATGTTGCCACCGCCCGCGATGATGACCCGCTTGAACGGTCGCTCGACCCGGCGCAGCTCGCCCATGACGGCGTTAATGTGTTCGGCGGCCGCGATGAAGAAGACCTCGTCATCGGCCTCGATGACCGTGTTGCCCTCGGGAATGATGGCCCGCCCGCGGCGAAAAATTGCCGCGACGCGTGTATCGACCTTGGGCATGTGCTCGCGCAGAAAGCGCAGCTCCTGGCCGACCAGCGGCCCGCCGTAGTAGGCCTTCACAGCAACGAGCTGCACGCGCCCTTCGGCAAAGTTCAGGACCTGCAGCGCCCCCGGGTGCGTCAGCAGCTCCTGAATGTGCTCCGTGACCACCACCTCGGGGTTGATGAGCACGTTGATTGGCATGTGCTCCGAGTCGAAGAAGCCGTCCCGGGACAGATAGGACGACGAGCGGATACGCGCAATTTTGGTCGGGATCTTGAACAGCGAGTAGCAGACCTGGCAAGCCACCATGTTGACCTCGTCGCTGGAAGTCGCGGCGATGAGCATGTCGGCGTCATCGGCACCGGCCCGGCGCAGCACGTCCGGGTGGGAGCCGTGTCCGTTGACGGTCTGGATATCCAGCCGGTCCCGCAGTTCCTGCAGGCGCACGGTGTCCAGATCGATCAGGGTGATATCGAAGGCTTCGTTCGCGAGGTTTTCGGCGAGCGTGCCTCCTACCTGTCCGGCCCCGATGATGATGATCTTCATGGAAGGCTAGTCTTCATAGGCACTATTGTAGGTGCTCGATTGCAGCATAGTAAAAACCGTCCGTTTGCGGATCTGTTGGCAGCAGCTGCCAGCCGTGCCGGGTGCTGCGGCCGGTCGGAAGGGCGAGGGGAACGGCAGCGAGGCCTGGTTCCCGGGTCAGCAGCTGCTCGACCCGGCCGTCGTTCTCCGCGGGCAGCAGGGAGCAGGTGACGTACAGCAACAGCCCGCCCGGCGCCAGCAAAGGTGCCAGATTGGCTAGAATGGCATCCTGCAGCGCGGTGTCGTCCCCCAGGTCATCGAAATTGCGCAGCCATTTGATGTCCGGGTGCCGGCGCAGGGTGCCGCAGCCGGAACAGGGGGCGTCAATCAGGATCAGGTCCCAGGGTTCGCCGTCCCACCAGGCGCGATCACTCGCATCCCCCACGGCAAGGCGAAGGTTTGGGTGCTCAGCATGGCCCAGGCGCTCGGCTTCTTTGCGCAGGGCCGCAAAGCGCGGCTCGCTGCGCTCGAGGGCAAGGGCACTGGCACCGGATGCATCGAGCCCGCCCTGCAGGCCGGGCGCCTCCAGCAGCGCGAAAAGCTTGCCGCCCGGCGCAGAGCAGGCGTCCAGGAATCGCCGGGGCGACTCGGAAAAGCCCGGGCGCAGCTGCTCGACCAGGTCGGCGACCAGCATGGCGCCGGCATCCTGCACGGCGACCAGGCCTGCATCGAACCCCGGCAGCCCGGTGCTGGGGATGGCCTGATCCAGGGTGCGTCCGGCGCCCGCCGGGGCTTCCCTCGAGGCCAGGCCCGCGGCGTTCAGCTGTTCAAGGTACGCATCGACCGACAGCTGACGACGGTTGACCCGCAGGGACATGGGCGCGCGGCGCGACAGGGCCTGACTGATTGCCTCGGCATCGGCCGGATAGTGTGCCGCCAGCTGTGCCCGCAGCGCGGCTGGCAGGTCGGCCGGGTGCGTTGCGATGGCTGGCGCATCCGGGTCGTTGGCTTCCTTGTCAGCGGGGAGTGTGGCGCGTTGTTTCAGCAGGCGACGCAGGCAGGCGTTGATGAGCCCACCGGCCCAGGGCTGCTTAAGCTTGCGCGCGGCCGTGACCGTTGCCGCGACCGCGGCGTGATCCGGTGTGCTCAGGGCGAGAAGCTGATAGATCCCAACCACCAGCAGAGACAGCACGTCCTGGTCCTTGCCCCGTAGCGGCTTGTCCAGCAACGTGTTGGCCGTGGCCAGCAGCGCGCCGTAGTGGCGGCAGGTGCCGTACAGCAACGCCCGTCCCAGGGGGCTCAGCCCTGGCTCTGGCAACGATTGCTCGTACTGGTCCAGGGTGCGGCCGCGACGCAGCACGGCGGTCAGCCCGCGGGCAGCGACCAGACGATCGCGGTGCCCGTCCCGATCGTCGGTTTGCCCGGCTCTGCGCGCGCCGGTCACTGTGCAAGGTCCAGGCGGTCGCCGGGAGCCAGGCTGTCACGCAGCGCGTTGCGCAGGTCAGCGGCGCTCAGAGGCTTGCCCTGGCCGCGGTTCAGCTGCGCCGTGGTGACGTTGAGCAGCTTGTCAGAGCAGGCAATCTGCAGCACCTTCTTCCCCATGGCAACGACGGTGCCCGGCGCTGCGTTGGTGTCGTCGCCGGGGCTGGCACTGAGAATGGCGAGCTTCAGGGGCTGCGCGCCGGTCGGCGTGACGGTGCCGTAGGCCGGCGCGCGACCGCACAGCGCCCGCACCTGCCGATCGATCTGGCTCGCGCTGAGTTGCCAATCGATTACGGAGTCCTGCGCGGTCAGCTTGCGGGCGTAGCAGGCCTGTTCGTCATCTTGTTGTACCGGCAAGCTGTCCGCGAGGTTCGGCAAGAGCGCCAGCAGCGCAGTAACGCCTGCGCTTGCCAGGGTGCGTTCCAGCTCTGGCCCGGTGGTCGTGTCGGCGATCGGTACCGGCACCATCCGGTGAACAGGCCCGGTGTCGAGACCGGCCTCCATTTGCATCAGCGCGATGCCGGTGCGGCTGTCGCCGGCCATGATTGCGCGCTCGATCGGCGCCGCGCCGCGCCAGCGCGGCAACAGCGACGCGTGCACGTTCAGGCATCCCAGCCGCGGCAGGTCGAGTACGGCCTGGGGCAGGATGAGCCCATAGGCCGCAACGATCAGCAAGTCCAGACTTTCAGCGGCGAGCGCCCCCTGAACCGCAGCGTCCTTCAGGGAGCGTGGCGTGCGCACCGGCAGATCCTGTGCCGTTGCGAGAGCGCGGACCGGGCTTGGGTGTGTTTTCCGGCCGCGGCCCCGAGGCCGGTCGGGTTGTGTGTACACCACCGCAGGCGCCCAGCCGCCAGCAATCAGGCCGGCGAGCAGGTCTCGGGCAAAGTCGGGCGTGCCGGCAAAACCGATTCGCGCATCAGGGGTCATGGTTGCGTGTGGCCGTTGGTTGGGGCGGGGGATCAGCCGACGGCCGAGCGTCGTGCCTGGCGGTCCTGTTTTTCCAGCTTTTTGCGGATCCGCGTGCGTTTGAGGCCCGACAGATAGTCAACAAACAGTTTGCCATCCAGATGGTCGCACTCGTGCTGGATGCAGATTCCCAGCAGGTCCTCGGCGTCCATCTCGAAGGGCTGGCCGTCGCGGTCCAGTGCTTTGACGTGACAGTGGCTGCGACGGGTCACGGCTTCGTAAAAGCCAGGCACAGACAGGCAGCCTTCTTCCGTATCGATGATTTCTCCCGACAGGGTCAGGGTTGGATTGATAAACACGTGGGGTGCATCCCGGTTTTCCGAGATGTCGATGACGATGATGCGCTCATGGACGTTCACCTGCGTGGCGGCCAGGCCAATGCCGGGTGCCTCGTACATGGTTTCGAACATATCGTCGATCAACGTTCGATGCGCGTCGGTCACGGCGCTGACCGGCTTGGCCTTGGTGCGCAGCCGCGGATCGGGAAAATGCAGGATGTCGAGTTTAGCCATGATGAAGGTGTGTTCAGACAGTTCACGGGTCGGGTTGTGGAGCAGCCTGGAAGGACCGCTGCGGTCCGTTCCCAGGTCAAAGAGCCGGTGTGACCGATCTCTAGTATTGGCGCAAATTGCCCTGCTAAGATTGTGATCAGTATAACTTTTTCCAACCCTTCCGCAGATTCGTCAATGGTTGGCAGGCACACTCAACCTGTCTCCCAGGGGCAGATTGTGGCTGTGCGGTGCGGGGCGTCTTGATGCGCGCTGGCCTGCAACCCGGTCAGAGCGCCAGGGCGACCAATCGGAAACAGCGCCGACGAGGACCGTCGGCGAGAAAAGTCACGAGCAAGCTCGGGTCAAAAGGAAGCGGCAAGATGAAAAAGCGTTTGGGTCAGTGGGTGCTGGGAATCAGCCTCAGCGTGAGCGCCCTGGGCTTTACGGCGAGCGCGAGCGCTGCCGATAGCGTGGCGCAATATCTGCGCTCCGATGCTCCTGAGGTTTACACCGTCGTCGAAGGCGACACGCTCTGGGACATTTCCGGGCGCTACCTGGAGCGGCCCTGGCTGTGGCCGGAGATCTGGCAGGTCAACCCCCAGATCGACAACCCCCACCTTATTTTCCCCGGCGACCGGCTGCGGCTGGTTTACGTCGACGGCATGCCGCGCATTGTGGTCGATCGCGGCGATGCCTCGCGCACCTACAAGCTGGGCCCGGGCGGCACCATCAAGCTGAAGCCAGAGATCCGCTCGACACCGCTCGAGTCGGCGATCCCGGCGATCAGCCTGGATGCCATCCAGGGGTTCCTCGTGCAGAACCGGGTTGTTGAGCCCGAAGTGCTGCTGACCGCGCCCTACGTGGTAGACGGCGAGTCGGAGCGAATCGTGCTTGGCGCCGGAGACCGGCTGTACGTGCGCGGCGAGCTGGAGGACAGCGAAAGCTACAATTTCGTGCGCAAAGGACCGGTTTACGCCGATCCTGAGACCAAGGAAATTCTCGGTCAGGAAGCGACCTATATCGGTCTCGGCAGTGTGGTGGCCAACGAGGGTGACATTTCGACCTTCTTTGTCAGCAGCACGCGGGAAGAGGTCCAGATTGGCGATCGGGTCCTGCCGACCGAAGAGCGCAAGGTCGACTCGGTGTTCTACCCTAGCAGCCCGAAAGACGAGGTCGACGGCGACATTATCTCTGTCTTCTCCGGCGTGACGCAGATTGGCCAGTACGACGTCGTGGTGATCAACCGCGGCGCGCGGGAAGGCCTGGAAGCCGGCAACGTGATGGCGATCTATCGCAAGGGTGCCCTGGCCCGGGACCGGATTGCCAAGGAAACCATTCGCCTGCCCAGCGAGCGCGCGGGCCTGCTGATGATTTTCCGCGCCTTCGAGAAGCTCTCCTATGGCCTGGTGCTGACGGCGGAGCGCGCACTGTCTGTGGGCGACGAAGTCCGCAACCCCTGATTGACCCCGGCTGACGCAGCGGCGGGGCATCTGCTGCTGCGCAACGGCCCCGGCGGCGCGCTACGGTTCTGGCGTGACCGCCCCGACGCCTCCTTCCCCGGAAACCCTCCAGTTCCTGCTGCTCCTCGAGCGGTTCGGGCGCACCCGGCTACGAGCGCTTTGGGCCAGCCAGGGCAGTCTTGCCGCAACGGATTCCCGAACGGCAGCCAACGCCGCTGATTCGCCGAGCCCGCCGGCGGCCCTGACCGGTGCCCTTGCACAGCTCCCGATCCTGTTCCGCCGGGTGAGGGCCGCAACGGGCCTGCGGCCGGCCCGCTTGCCCTGGCAAGAGTTGGGGGATCAGCTCGCGCAATGGAGCATCAATCCATTGCTCGGTAACGATCTCCCTGCCCCGTTGCGCGCGATTCCCGACCCGCCCCTGGCGCTCTACACCACGGGCAATCTGGCTCGCCTCCGGGAGCCGGCGGTGGCCATCGTGGGAGCCCGTCAGGCAACGCCGCGGGCTCAGCGTTGGACCGAAGCGACGGCGCAGGCCCTGGCCGGGGCCGGCGTCGTTGTGATCAGCGGGCTGGCCTTTGGAATCGACGCGGCGGCCCACCGGGGCGCGCTGCCGCGCACGGTTGCGGTGCTCGGCAGCGGCCTTCGGGTCTGTGCGCCGCGGGCGAACCTGGGGCTGTTCAAGCGCATTCTGGATGCCGGCGGGTGTGCTGTTAGTGAGTATTCACTTCTATCTCAACCCAGAAAATATCACTTCCCGGAGCGTAACCGAATCATCAGCGGGCTGTCTCGCGTGGTCGTCGTCGCCGAGGCAGGGCCGCGTAGCGGCAGCCTGATCAGCGCTCGTCTGGCGTTGGAGCAAGGGCGTGATGTCCTGGCCGTTCCCGGGCCCGTGGGGCTGCCCGGCAGTGTCGGCTGCCATCGGCTGATCAAGCAGGGCGCCGGGCTGGCCGAAGATGTTGACGATGTGCTGCAGGCCCTGGGCCTGCCGCCTCGGCCCGACAGCCCGTCTCCCGGGCCAGCAGACAGCGCCGGCCTGTCGGCGACCGGGCGTCGGGTGCTCAACCTGATCGATGGTTGCCTCACGCCCACGGCAGTGCTGGCGGCGCGGAGCGGTCTGGAGGCCGTCACCCTGGCCGCAACGCTGGCGGAGCTGGAGCTGGGCGGGTTTGTTCACCGTCAGGGCGAAGGTTATATTCGCGCCCCCTGAGGGTCCCTGGAGCCAATATGAGCGGGCGCTACGCGGTTATTGGCCATCCGATCGAGCACTCCCGCTCGCCGGAAATCCATGCGGCCTTCGCGGCTCAGTTTGGCATCGACCTCGTGTACGACCGCCGCGCCGCGGAGCCGGGCACCTTTGCTGCCAGCGCGCGAGCGTTTTTCGATGCGGGAGGTCTTGGACTGAACGTGACCGTGCCTTTCAAAGGCGATGCTTACCGCTGGGTCGATGACCGCAGTGCCGCTGCCGAAGCCGCCGAGGCGGTCAACACGATCGTTCCTGGGCCCGGCGGAGCGACGGGACACAACACCGACGGGCCCGGTCTGGTCGCTGATCTTCTTGAAGGTTGCGGGGTTGCCCTGCGGGGCGCGCGGATTTTGCTGCTCGGAGCCGGTGGCGCTGCGGCCGGGGTACTGGCCCCGCTGCTGGCCGAGGCCCCGGCGCAGCTGGTGCTGGCCAACCGCACAGTGCCCCGGGCGGCCGACCTTGCGCGCCGCTTTCCCGGGGTTGAGGCCTGTCCCTTCTCGGCCCTGCAGAGCGGCTTCGACCTGGTGATCAACGGCACCGCCATTGGCCTGCAGGGCGATGCGGCAGATTTCCGGCGCCATCTCCCGGACGGGCTGCTCGAAGGGTCCTTCGCCTACGACATGCTGTACGGTCCAAAAGCGGGCTTCGGCGCCTTCGCGCGGCAGCAGGGGGCAACCGGCAGCGCCGATGGCCTGGGCATGTTGGTGGAGCAGGCCGCCGGGGCATTCACGCTCTGGCATGGCCGATGCCCGGATACTGCGCCGGTGATTGCGGCGCTGCGGGAGCTCGACGCCCCTGACTCTGACCGGAGCCTTGACCATGAGTGACCAGCCGCCGGCCGACGACGAGCCGCCCGTACTGGTGAAGAAGCGCTTCATCGCCGGCGCCGTGTGTCCGGAGTGCCGGGCCGAGGACCGGCTGCGGGTGGACTATCTGCGGGCCGGAACCCTGGAATATCAGGAGCGCCACTGCGTGGCGTGCGGCTTTGCCGATCGCTCTGAGGCCCCAGCGCGCGGCGCCGATGTGCTGCCGCGGATACGCCGGGGCCGGCAGGCGAGCGACAGCGCTCCCCAGGTGGTCCGGATTCTCGATCCTGATGCCGAAGACGGGAATCCTGCCGCCAAAAAGGTCTGATTCGGGCCTTGACTTTCGGGCATTTTGTGCGCTGCGCAAATTGCCCTGCCGTTCATCGCAAAACGGTTATAAAGCGTTGAAAAATTGAGTGTTTATACCGCTCAATTTCACCTGGCCTTTATTGAGATTACGCGCTGCACTGATATAATTCCGCCGCTTTTTCGCAGCCCCACCAGTCAACTCAGGGGCGCCAGCACCCGGTCGGTGCATTGGCGGCGGGCCGCGAAAAAGCCGGATGGCCAGGATCTCAAAGCGCCACTGCGGGAGCACCTTCGACGCGTCAGCGGACGCAGCCCCCCACCGCCTCATCGCAGGCGGGTGCTTTACTTGATATGAGCTAAAACCTTTTTGCGACGTTTGATTGGTGTCGGGCTGCGAAAGCGGTTCGAGAAACAGTATGAGAAAGCGATTGAAGACCCTCACCAGCAAGATAAGTCCTCGCGGCGCCGCCGTCTCAGCGCTGGCGAGCATCGCCGGCCTCGTGGCCAGCGGCACGGTGTGGGCCGACGAACTCAACATGACCCGCGGCGTCACGGATATCAGCGCCAAGGTCTACGATCTGCACATGCTGATCTTCGGCATCTGCTGCGTGATCGGCTTCGTTGTGTTCGGTCTGATCTTTTACTCAGTCCTTCAACACCGCAAGTCCAACGGTGCCGTGCCGGCGACCTTCCACGAAAGCACCAAGATGGAATTGGCATGGACGATCGTCCCGACCTTGATCCTGGTGGGCATGGCCGTGCCGGCGACCGACCTGCTGATTGACATGTACGACACCGGTGGCGAAGACCTGACCGTCGAAGTGCGCGGCTACCAATGGAAGTGGCAGTACAAGTACCTCGACGACGACATGAACCAGACCTTCGACTTCTTCAGCAACATGGCGACGTCCAAGTCTGAAATCGAAGGCCGGAGCGCCAAGGGCGAAAACTACCTGTTGGAAGTCGACAAGCCCCTGCGGATTCCGGTGAATCGCAAGGTGCGCTTCCTGGTAACGGCCGAAGACGTCATTCATGCGTTCTGGGTACCCGAGTTCGGAATCAAGCGCGACGCCGTGCCGGGCATCATCAACGACATCTGGGCGATCGTGCCGGAGCCGGGCATTTACCGCGGCCAGTGCACGGAGCTGTGCGGCAAGGACCACGGCTTCATGCCGATCGTGGTCGAAGCGCTGCCGCAGGCGGAGTACGACGCCTGGTATCAGGGCCAGATCGAAGCCGCCGAAGTCCGCAAGGCCGCCCTGTCCAAGACTTTCACCAACGAAGAGCTGATGGCCGAAGGCGAACAGGTCTATGGCACCTTTTGCGCCAGCTGTCACCAGGTGAACGGCCAGGGCCTGCCCCCGGTGTTCCCCTCGCTGGTGGGCTCGGACATTGTTAAGGGATCCAAGGAAGGTCACATCGAGATCATCCTCAACGGCGTCGCCGGTACCGCCATGCAGGCGTTCGGCAAGCAGCTCGACGCCGCGCAAATCGCGGCGGTCACCCACTACGAGCGCAACAGCTGGGGCAACGCCATGGGCGACGTCACGCAGCCGCGCGACGTGGTCAAGGTTGCCGACAGCCAGTAGACAGAATTTGTAGATTCAATGTGGTCCGGGTGTGGTTCCGGGCCCACAGGGAAAGGTAGAAAGTAATGAGCGAAGTAATCGTAGGCCACGACGACCATCATGATCATGGTCCGGACAAGGGCATTGCCCGTTGGCTGTTCACCACCAACCACAAGGATATCGGCACCCTGTACCTGTGGTTCAGTTTTGCCATGTTCCTGACGGGCGGCGTGATGGCCCTGGTCATCCGCACGGAGCTGTTCCAGCCCGGGCTGCAGTTTGTCGACCCCGAGTTCTTCAACCAGATGACCACCAACCACGGTCTCATCATGGTATTCGGGGCGATCATGCCGGCCTTTGTGGGCCTTGCGAACTGGCTGATCCCCATGCAGGTGGGCGCCCCGGACATGGCGCTGCCGCGCATGAACAACCTGTCCTTCTGGATCCTGCCTTTCGCGTTCTCGATGATGATTTCGACGCTGTTCATGGAAGGCGGCGGCCCGAACTTCGGCTGGACCTTCTACGCGCCGCTGTCCACGACCTACGCGCCCGACAGCGTGACCTTCTTCATCTTTGCCGTTCACCTGATGGGTGCCAGTTCCATCATGGGCTCCATCAACATCATCGCGACCATTCTCAACATGCGCGCCCCGGGCATGACCTATATGAAAATGCCGCTGTTCGTCTGGACCTGGCTGATCACCGCCTACCTGCTGATCGCGGTGATGCCGGTCCTGGCTGGCGCCGTGACCATGATGCTGTTCGACATCCACTTCGGCACCAGCTTCTTCAGCGCGGCCGGCGGCGGTGACCCGGTCATGTTCCAGCACATCTTCTGGTTCTTCGGGCACCCCGAGGTCTACATCATGATCCTGCCGGCCTTCGGTATCGTCTCGGCAATCATCCCGACCTTTGCGCGCAAGCCGCTGTTCGGCTACGACTCCATGGTGTACGCCACGGCGTCCATCGCCTTTCTGTCCTTTATTGTCTGGGCGCACCACATGTTTACCGTGGGCATGCCCCTGGCTGGCCAGCTGTTCTTTATGTACTCCACAATGCTCATTGCCGTGCCCACGGGCGTGAAGGTGTTCAACTGGGTGGCTACCATGTGGCGCGGGTCCATGACCTTCGAAACGCCCATGCTGTTCTCTATCGCATTCGTGGTGTTGTTCACCATGGGCGGGTTCTCTGGCCTGATGCTCGCGATCACGCCGGTGGACTACCAGTACCACGACACCTACTTTGTGGTGGCGCACTTCCACTATGTGCTGGTGCCGGGCGCGCTGTTCTCGATCATCGCCGCGGTGTACTTCTGGCTGCCCAAGTGGTGCGGCAACATGTACAACGAAACCCTGGGCAAGCTGCACTTCTGGCTGAGCTTTGTGGGCGTGAACGTCACCTTCTTCCCGCAGCACTTCTCCGGGCTGGCGGGCATGCCGCGCCGGATTCCCGATTACGCACTGCAGTTTGCTGACTTCAACATGCTGTCGAGCATCGGCGCCTACATCTTCGGCTTCTCGCAGCTGCTGTTCCTGTACATCGTGATTCACGCGATTCGGGCCGGCAAGCCAGCGACGGGCCGGGTCTGGGAGTCCGCGCACGGGCTGGAGTGGACGCTGCCGTCGCCGGCGCCGTACCACAGCTTCACGCATCCGCCGAAGGTCAGCGACGCTGACGCGCACGCGTAAGATTGCGAGGCAACGGGCACTAACGTGACAGTACGCGGTACACAAAACGCCGACCGCGCAAAGGGCTTTTCTACCGTTGGCAAGCTGGTCTTGCTGACGGTGGGGATGTTCGGCTTCGCCTTCGCGCTGGTGCCCCTGTACAACCTGCTCTGTGACATCACCGGCCTGGGTGGCCGGACCGGTGGCCAGTACGAGTACGTTGCTGCCGATATGGCGGTCGACAAGGACCGGTTGGTCAAGGTGAATTTCATCACCAACACCAACGGCGGCATGCCCTGGTCCTTCGGGTCAGAGAAAGGCGGCATGCGCGTGCATCCCGGCGAGCCACACACGGTCAACTTTTACGTCAAGAACCCGACGAACCGCATTATGGTCGGGCAGGCGGTGCCTTCCGTGGTGCCGGTGCGAGCGGCGGACATGTTTCACAAGACCGAGTGTTTCTGTTTCGAGCAGCAGGTGTTGATGCCTGGCGAAGAGATGGAAATGCCCATGCGGTTTATTGTTGGCCCGGAGCTGGCGCCAAATGTCGCTTCCATTTCGCTCAGCTACACGCTGTTCGATGTGACCGACATGGCATCGGCTGATGTGATCGATGCCGCTGTGCGCGCCAAGGGGCAAGCGCAGGCAGGCCCGATAGAGACGAGCGAAGGCTAGCGCTGCTGCCTTCCACCCTGGATTACGAAAAAGAGACTTGAAGAGACGCACTCATGGCGAATACCACCACTGACCCATCTGTCTATTACGTACCCCATAACGGCTGGTACCCCGTCTGGCTGGCGGGATCGCTGTTCATGGTGGTGTTCGGGCTGGGAAGCTGGCTCAACGAGCTGAAGGGCGACGCCGGCGGCGTGCCGCTGATGATGGTGGTCGGCCTGCTGGGCACCTTTGCGATTCTCTACGCCTGGTTCGCCAAGGTCATTCAGGAGAACAGCGTTGGCCTTGCGAACGCCCAGCTGCGACGCTCTTACGTTTGGGGCATGGGCTGGTTCATCTTTTCCGAGGTGATGTTTTTCGCCGCGTTCTTTGGCGCGCTGTTCTACGCGCGAGTGCTGGCGGTGAGCTGGCTGGGCGGCGAAGGCGCCAAGGGCATTACCGGCGATTACCTGTGGCCGGATTTCTCTTCCGAATGGCCAGTCATGTCCAACCCTGACGAAGCGCGCTTTCAGGGACCTGGCGAGAGCATGGAAGCACCGGGACTGACCAGCTGGGGCACCTATCTGCCGTTCTGGAACACGGTCATTCTGTTGGCTTCCAGCGTGACCGTGCACATGGCGCACACCGCCATCAAGAACAAGGCGCGATCTGCGCTGATCGCCTGGCTGGGTGTCACCTGCGCGCTGGGTGTCGTTTTCCTGATCCTGCAGGTCGAGGAATACATTCACGCCTACAACGAGCTTGGCCTGACCCTGGAAAGCGGTATTTACGGGTCGACCTTCTTTCTGCTGACCGGCTTTCACGGTTTCCACGTCACGCTCGGCACAATTATTCTGTTGGTGCAGCTGTTCCGCTCGATCAAGGGCCACTTCATGCCCGACGACTGCTTCGGATTTGAGGCGGCGAGCTGGTACTGGCACTTCGTCGATGTGGTGTGGGTCTGCCTGTTCCTGTTCGTGTACGTCTTCTGAAGCAGGCGCAGAGCGGCAGTTGCGAAAAGGCGCGCGGTCCTAGCGGGGCGCGCTCAGGTCAACGAGCTGTTGCGCGTCGCGGACGCCGTCTGGCGCTGCTGATTCGGTGACGGGCACCCGGTTGTGCCAAGGCGCTTTGGTGCCGATGCGTAGCTGGCCCGTGTAGAAGCCGTAAAACAGCGTCGCCAGCAGCGCGGAAGCCAGGCTGATCCTGACGCCCAGAGCGTACAGCGTCCGTTTGGAGTTTTGCCGGTCGCTGTCCTGAAACAGAAAGACGAGGCCGCTGAACAGACTGAGCAGCACGCCGATGAGCAAGACGACGATGAGTGGCTTGAGCATTGGGGAGTTCGGGGCAGGGATTCAGTGCTATTGCACTCCCAGACCGGTGAATTGTGTATGAACCAACCTGGCGCCCAATCTGGCGCGAAAGGCTTTGCCCCGGGTTGGCGGATGACGGCTTTCGTTGTGCTCACGCTACCAGTGCTTTGCGGCCTGGGGGTATGGCAGCTGCAGCGGGCGGCGCAAAAAGACGCGCTGTACGAGGCTTACCTGGAGCGATCCGGCGCCCTCCCGGAATCGGCGGCGGCCCTGGGTCTTGCGGCCGGTATGAACGCGCTGCCGGCGGCTGCGGAGTTTGCGCGGCTTCGGCTGCAGGGCAGCTATCGGCCTGGTGAGTACTACCTGATCGACAATCAGGTCCGGGACCGCGCAGTGGGCTACTCAGTGCTGCAGCGCTTTCGGGATGCGGACGGCACGATCTGGCTGGTACGCCGCGGCTTTGTCGCCAGTGCCGGTCCCCGGGGCCACTTGCCCGAAGTGCCGGCGCCCACCGGCCCGCAGGTGATCCTCGCGGTGGTCTGGCCCGATACCGGGCTGGTTCCGTTGCTGCAGTCAGAGCCCGAAGACGATGGCTGGCCGCGATTGCGTCAACGGGTGGACCTGGCTGTCATGGCCGGGCGTGATCCTCGCACGGTGCCGGCGGAGCTGCGGCTGGAGAGCGGGCAGCCCGGGGTGCTTGAGCCGCCGGTGCTCAACTTTCCGAGCGGGGCAGATCGACATCGGGGCTATGCCGTGCAGTGGTTTGCGCTTGCCGCGGTGTTGATAGCGGGTTTTGTAGTATTTGGTTCGCGCTCGGGGAGAGCGCAGCGGAGTGAGAGCAGAACGTCATGAACGAAACAGCATCAGCCGAGGCCCGGACCCAGCGGCGGAACCGCCTGCAGCTTGCGGGCATTTTCGCGATCGCGATGTTCAGCCTTGGCCTGTCCTATTTTCTGTTTTTCTCCGCGCAGGACGGCGGCGTCTGGGGCACCACGAACGAAGGCGAATGGGTCCAGCCAGCCGTGGCGGTTGAGACCCTGCCGCTGGTCAAGGCAGACGGCAGCGCCGTTGCGGCGTCAGCGCATTGGTGGCTGTGGGTCGTGACCGACGGCCCCTGCGACGCCGTTTGCGACAGCGCTGTGCACGAGATGCGGCAGCTGCACGTGCTGCTCAACAAAGAGGCGGATCGGGTCCGCCGCGCGCTGGTCGCGCCGGACGCTGGCAGCGTGACGCTGCGAGAGGCCTTTCCCAACCTGGCTCGCTGGCGCCTGGACGCTCCCGGCGCCCTGGCCGCCGGCATCTACGTGATCGATCCCCTGGGCAACCTGGTGTTTCGCTATCCGGTGAACAGTGCCGGCAAGCCGGTGCTGAAAGACCTGAAGCGCCTGCTTAAAGTTTCCCAGATCGGTTAGGGGCGGCCGCAAACCATGAGTCAAGCGATGCAACCCGACGGCTCGGGCCGCAACAACAGGCTGGCCATTCGGCTGGCGCTCGGGATCGCGGCCTGTGTGGTCGTACTCGGCGCGTTCACTCGGTTGGTGGATGCCGGGCTGGGGTGTCCGGACTGGCCCGGCTGCTACGGCCATGTGCTGTGGCCGACAGACGCTGCGGAAATTGCCGTGGCCGAGGCCGCGTTCCCGGACGCCCCGGTCGACCAGTCCAAAACCTGGCCGGAGATGGTGCACCGGTATTTCGCCAGCGGCCTCGGCCTGGTCATTCTCCTGATGACCGCCGCGGCCTGGCGGGGCCGGCAAGGCCAGACGGCTGTCAGCGACGGCCGATTCCCGGTCGGGCTCACGACCGCGTTGCTTGGCATGGTGATCCTGCAGGGGGCGTTCGGTGCCTGGACGGTCACGCTCAAGCTTTGGCCTCAGGTCGTGACCGCGCACCTCCTGGGCGGCTTCACGACCCTGTCGCTGCTCTGGCTGCTCGCTCTGCGGACCGGCACCGTGGGGCGGCGCTGGCAGCTCGCGTTGCCCGGCGGCATGTTGCCGCATGCGTTGCTGGCCCTGGGGCTGGTGGTGGTGCAGATCGCCATCGGCGGTTGGGTGTCATCCAACTACGCTGCGCTCGCCTGCCCCGATTTTCCGACCTGCCATGGCGCCTGGTGGCCGGCCGAGATGGACGCCGCTGAAGGCTTCAATTTCGCGCAGTCGCTGGGCCCGAACTATCTGGGCGGGCAGCTCGACAGCGATGCCAGAATCGCGATTCAGGTGGCTCACCGGCTGGGTGCCCTGGCCGTTGTGCTGGTCGTCGGCGCGCTGATCTGGCGCCTGTGGTCGCGCCATCGGGGCCTGGCGCTGGCGGCCCTGGGCGCGCTGACCGTGCAGGTCGCGCTGGGCATCGCCAACGTCGTGTTCGTGCTGCCGCTGTGGGTTGCAACGGCGCACAACGCGGTCGGCGCCATTACCCTGTTGGTCATGGTTACAGTAAACTACGCCGCCTTCCAATTCCGGGCCCGGGTTTCCCTCGGGTCGCCCACTCCCCTGACATCTCCGTGAGCGAAATGAGCGAACTCAGCGAGCTTTCCAGCGCGCCGGCCACCTGGCGCGACTACTACGAGATGACCAAGCCGCGGGTGGTCATGCTGATGCTGCTCTGCGCGATCGTGGGCATGTTTCTGGCAGTGCCGGGCATGGTGCCGTTGTCGGCGCTGGTCTGGGGCACCATCGGCATTGCCCTGGTCGCGGGTTCTGCCGCCGCCGTCAACCACATCGCCGATGCCGAGATCGACGCCCGCATGGCCCGCACGGAGCACCGGCCGATCGCGCAAGGGCGCGTGTCCCTGGCTGCGGGCCTGAGCTTTGCGGCCTTGATCGGCATCGCTGGGTTCCTGCTGCTCTATCTGTTGGTGAACCCGCTAACGGCCTGGCTGAACGCAGCGTCCTGGGTCGGTTACGGGCTGGTGTACACGCTGTTTCTGAAGCGCGCGACGCCGCAGAACATTGTGATCGGCGGGCTTTTTGGCGCGGCGCCGCCGCTGTTCGGCTGGACGGCGGTGACGGGCACCATGGATCCGGGCGCGCTGCTGCTGGTCCTGATCATCTTCGCGTGGACGCCGCCGCATTTCTGGGCCCTGGCTCTGGAGCGCAAGGAAGAGTACGCGTCGGTCGATGTGCCGATGTTGCCGGTGACCCATGGCGATGCCTACACCCGGCTGCACATCTTTTTCTACACGCTCATCCTGTTCGCTTCGAGCCTGCTGCCGTTCGCGATCGGCATGTTTGGGTTGCTGTATCTCGCGGGCGCCACAGTTCTGGGCGGCATCTTTCTGTACTGGGCGGTGGTGCTGCTGCGGAACCGCAATCCGCGCGCGCCCATGGCAATGTTCAAGTATTCCATTGTTTATCTGATGGTGCTGTTTGTGGTGATGCTGGTTGATCACTACATACCGATCTACGCTGTCGCGTCCCAGGCGCCTGCTGGCGGCGTTCTGGATATGGTGCCCGTCGGGCAGACGGTCCTCTGATGCACGCGGCCGGTCAGCCGCGCGGCAGTGTCGCGACCACGGTACTGTTGTGTCTGGTGTTCATCAGCATCGTGCTCGGCATGTTCTACTACAGCGTGACGCGCACGCCGGTCGCAACGCCCGAGCAGCTGGCCGAAGCCGGGGTGGTCATCTGGCCCACGCCCCGCGAGCTGCAGCCCTTTGCCCTGCAGACTGCCGATGGTGCTGACTTCGGCAACGCGCAGCTGCGTGGTCACTGGTCCTTTCTGTTCTTTGGCTTCACCAACTGCCCGGACATCTGTCCGGTCACCCTGTCAGAAATGGCCCAGGCGCGCCGGCTGCTGGCAGATTCGGATCCCGAGCTGGCCTCGCAGTTTCGCGGCCTGATGGTCACCGTTGATCCCGATCGGGATACGCCGGATGTCTTAGGGGCATATGTGGGTGCCTTCGGCGCTGACTTCGCGGGCGTCTACGGCGCGCACGGCGACATTGCCCGCTTTGCCCAGGACGTGAACGTCGCTTTTGCCAAGATGCCTTCTGATGAAGGGCCCTACACGGTGGACCACACGGGCAATATCGTCATCGTGAATCCGATGGGGCATTATCACGGTTTCATCAAGCTTCCGCATAAGGCTGATACGATTGCCCAGGCATTCCAGGCCATGGCGCTAAGCTTCTAGCTCGCGCCGGCCCCTGACAGTACTGACTTCGGCCTTCCGCCCCAGGGATACTTTTGCAGCCCAGCACCGCCAGACCGGCGCCCGATCAGCTACCGGCTTCCGAATCGCTCGTCGAACAGTTCAGCGCGGTGCGCCGCGCGAGCCTCGAGCTCTGCGCTCCCTTGGAGGTCGAAGACCACGGCGTCCAGCCCATGCCCGACGCCAGCCCGCCCAAGTGGCACCTGGCGCATACCAGCTGGTTTTTCGAAACCTTCATCCTGCGGGAGCGAGCGCCCGGCTACCGGGTTTTCGACCCGAACTTTGAGTACCTCTTTAACTCTTACTACAACGGCGTCGGCGCGCAGTTTCCCCGGCATCGCCGGGGCCAGATGTCGCGCCCGTCGCTCGCGCAGGTGCACGGCTACCGCGCGCATGTCGACGAGGCGATGGTTGCGCTGCTGACGGCCCAGGGCGATGACGCCCAGCTGCGCGAGCACACCGTGCTGGGGCTCAACCACGAACAACAGCATCAGGAACTGCTCCTGACCGACCTCAAATATGCGTTCGGGCACAACCCGCTGTTTCCGGTGTATCGCAGCAGCCCGGTGGCGCCGCCAGGTACAGCACTGAGCGCGGCCTTCGTGCCGCAGGCCGATGGCCTGGCGACCATAGGCGCACAGGGATCGGGCTTTGCCTTTGACAACGAACATCCCGCCCACCAGGTGCTGTTGCAACCCTACGAGCTGGCCAACCGGCTGGTCACGAACGGCGAGTACCTGGCCTTCGTGCAAGACGGCGGGTATGGCGATCCGGCCCTGTGGCTGGCCAGTGGCTGGACGCGGCAGCAGGACGCGCAGTGGCAAGCGCCTCTGTATTGGCACCAGCGCGATGGCGACTGGTTTGAGTATCGTCTGGACGGCCTGGCGCCCCTTGATCTGGCGCGGCCCGTCCTGCATGTGAGTGCCTACGAAGCAGATGCCTTCGCGCGCTGGCGCGGCGCCCGGCTGCCCACCGAGTTCGAGTGGGAAGCCGCGACGAACCGCGCCGTTGCCGCCGCGAGTGCCAGCAGCGTCGCCGGCAATTTCGTGGATGACGGTTTTCTGCACAGTCGCCCCGCTGCCGCGTCCGCTGCGGAGGGTGAGCTGCTGCAGCTGTTCGGCGACGCCTGGGAGTGGACCATGAGCAGCTACGGGCCCTACCCGGGCTTCCAGACCCTGCCGGGCACGCTTGGCGAATACAACGGCAAGTTCATGAGCGAGCAGCTCGTCCTGCGGGGCGGCTCCTGCTTGACGCCGCGCGGCCATGTGCGCAGCAGCTACCGCAACTTCTTCTACCCACCGGACCGATGGCAGGCGACCGGTATTCGGCTGGCGCGCGATCTGCCGCGCAGCGGGAGCGCGGCATGACGGCCAGCGACTATCAATACTTCGATCACAAACCGGCCTCGGGCAGCATGCTGCAGGAAGTACTGGGCGGGCTGACGGCGCCGGCGAAAACCATATCGCCCAAGTACTTTTACGACGAAACCGGTTCGCGCCTGTTCGAAGACATCACCCGGCTGCCAGAGTACTACCCGACGCGCACGGAAATGGCGCTCTTTGATCGCCATGCGGAAGAGATCGGCCAGCATCTGGAGCAGGGCGGGGCGCTGGTCGAATACGGCTCCGGCTCGTCGCTGAAGATTCGCAAGCTGCTGGAGACGGTGCGGCCGCACGCCTACGTGCCGGTCGATATTTCCGGGGAGCACCTGCAGGCGAACGCGCGAGCGCTGCAGAGCGACTTTCCCTGGCTGGCGCTCTACCCGGTGTGTACGGATTTCACCCGGACCTTTCCCCTGCCGCCGCCGGTCGCAGACCTGGCGCGCACCGGGTTTTTTCCCGGTTCCAGTATCGGCAACTCGACGCCGGACGGCGCGCGGGCGCTGCTCCGCACGATCGCCGCAACGCTGGGCCCCGGCAGCCATCTGCTGATCGGCGTTGATCGCAAGAAAGACGCAGCCATCCTTGAAGCCGCTTACGACGATGCTGCCGGCGTCACAGCGGCCTTCAACCGCAACATGCTCGTGCACCTGAACCGGCTCACGGGCAGCAACTTTGATCCTGATGCATTCGCGCACGAGGCGCGCTACAACGAGACCCTGGGATGCGTGCAGATGCACCTGCGCAGCCTGGCGGCGCAGACCGTTACCCTTGCCGGCGAGCAGATCGAGTTTGCCGCGGGGGAGCGCATCCACACAGAAGACTCCTACAAGTATCACCCGCAGGAGTTCAGGGCTCTGGCCGCCGAAGCGGGTTTCGCGCAAACCGGGTTCTGGACCGATGCCGAGGCGCTCTACTCCGTGTTCCTGCTCCGCGCCGGCCCGGGGGCCTAGCTTGTTTCCGCCGTCTGGGTGGTGACCATCAGCGGAATCCTGGCGCGAAAGCTGGAGCCGTGGCCCAGGCTGGAAGATACCTGCATGCTGCCCCTGTGTTGCTCGATGATCTGCCGACACAGGTACAGGCCAATGCCCATACCGCTATGGTCGGCGTCCGGCGAGCCCTGCACCTGGTAGAGCCGGTCAAAGATGCGCGCTGCCTGCTCTGGGTCAATGCCCGGGCCCGTGTCTCGCACTTCGAATATCAGCTGCTCCTGGACCCTGTCGAACGACAAGGCCACCTCAACCACGCCACCCTCGGGCGTGAACTTGAGGGCGTTGCCGATCAGGTTGGACAGCACCTGGCCGATGCGGGTGCGGTCTGCCCGGCACGCGGGCACCGGGCCGGAACATGAGAAGCGCAGCGTGATGCCCTGCTGCTTAGCGATCGTGTCCATAACGCTGACCTCTGCGTGCACGAACTTCGCCGGGTCAAACCATTCCAGGGACAGGTCGAGCTTGCCATTTTCCAGCCGCGCCGTATCGAACAGATCACCGATCAGGCGCACCAACCGGTCGCAACAGCTGATGCTGTAGTCGAGCGCTTCGGTCTGCTCCGTGCTGACCGGCCCCAGCAGTCCCTCGTTGATCAGAGACGTGAACTCCCGAATCGCCGTGAGCGGTGTTTTCAGCTCGTGCGACACCGTGTGATAGAAGGATTGAATTTCCTTGTTGCGCTTAACCAGCTGTTCGTTGAGCGTGCGGATGTGGTCGCGTTCCTGGTCCAGGGAGCGGCCCATGCGCGACTGTTTGACGGCGTTGATCAGCACACGCTGCAGCGAGCGTCCCGACAGCCGATTCTTCGGGATGTAGTCTGTGGCGCCCTTGCGGATGGCGCCGGTTGCGACCTCGACCTCCTGCGTGCCTGAGACCATGACGATGGGTAGCCAGGGATCGTTGGAGACAATGCGCAGCGACTCAATCAACTCTTCGCCCACGCAGTCCGGCAGCTCCCGATCGATAAACACGCAGTCGTAGTTGTCCTTGGGCAACGCCTCCAGGGCAGAATTGCCGTCTGCGCACCAGGTGGACTCGCAGCCCGGATCCACCTCTTTCAGGTAGCGGTTGAGCAGTTGCCAGTCCAGCTGATCGTCTTCGACGACCAGCAGCCGGTAGTCCTGAAACTTTGGGCTGTCCGTGGCTTTTCGATCCAGATCCTCCTGCAGGAGCTGCTCCGCAAGCATGCCTGTTTCAGCGACTACCTCGGGCACATTGGCGGATGCTTTCGACGAGGTCCTTGGATCCATACGGTTTCTCCATATACGCATGAACGTTGAGTTGTTCCGCTCGTTCCCGCAGCATTCCATCGCGGCTGGCAGTGAGAAAGAGCAGACGGCAATCGGGGCGTTCCTGCTGCAGGCGTTCGCCTACCGCAATGCCATCGATGCCGGGCATGTTGATGTCGAGCACGGCGACATCCGGATCAAAAGCCTGTGCCTGATGCAGCGCAGCGCTGCCGTTGTTCACTGCGAGCACGTCAAAGCCTTCATAGCTGAGGCGAATGCGCAGCGCCTGCAGGATGGCCTGGTCGTCTTCGACGACCAGCACCCGCTGCTTGCTGCGGCCTGCCCCCGCGGCCTGGGTAGCACCTTGGTCAGTACGTTCGTTGTTGATCGCTGCGTTGTCCATTGGTCGCTCTCCCTTAGGCGTGCATGGTCTGGTCCAGAGCATCCATCAAGTCCTGGGCGCTGAAGGGCTTTTGCAGGAACGCGGTCGCACCGGCATCCAGGGCTCGCTGCCTGAGCCCCTGCTCATTGCTGGCGGTCATGAAGATATAGGGAATGCTGGTGGGCAGGGCCTTCATGCGCTCAGCCAGTACGAAGGCGTTGCCGGCGGGCATGTTGATGTCCAGCAGCGCGACGTCTGGATTGTTCTTGCGCAGCGCCATGGTCGCTGTGACCGCGTCGTAAGCCTGGTGCACCTGATAGCCGCAGGCGGTCAGGCGCCGGGCAAGGGCGGTAGAAATGGCGTGGTCATCCTCGACCAGCAAGACGTTGTTCATCCGTGACTCCTGGAATGTTGTATTCCCGTTGGTCGATTACGAAGCGTCTCCAGGGCCGGCCCGTTGATTACCGGCAGGCTGATCGAGAACTCCAGGTCGTTATCGACCCGCTGCTCGAGCAGCAGGCCGTCGGCAAGGTAGCGCAGGGCGGCGGAGCTGATGTCTTCATCCGCTGGAGCTGTACCGCGATCGCGGGTCATCTGCTCTGGCAGCAGGTTGACCTGGGCTCGCAGGACCAGACGCACATGGTTCTTCTGGTCCGGATCCCGCTCGGCGAGCACCAGCACACTGCCGGACGGCGAGCAGGCGCCCATCAATCGGTACAGGAGGTTGATGACCGCCTCTTGCAACAGCAGCTCGTCGGCCTTGACGTAGCGGATGCCACTGTCGATGGCGTAGCCGAAGTGCACGCCGTTCACGGCGGCCTGCAGGCTGAAGCGGTCGAGCACGTCGATGATCAGCTGTTCGACCAGGACCGGGCCTTCGCTGGCGGTCAGTACCGTGGAGCCATCGGCCACAGCCACCATGCTTTCAATTTTGGTCTGGATATCGGCGCAGCGGCCCCGGGCCACAGCGAGAAACCGTCCCTGGGTGTCCGAGTAGTCACCGGCCAACCCGTCGAGGACCATGGACAGATACTCGTTGATGGCAGCCAGCGGCGTTAGCAGGTCGTGCGCCATGGTGCCCTGGGCTTCGGCCAGGTGCCGCTGGCGGCGCTCCAGGTTCAGGTTCTGTTGCTCGAGCGCCAGGGCCTGCTCGAGCGCCGCGCGATCGATGCCGTCGCGATACACCACCACGCTCAGAGACTCGAGCAGTACCTCCGGCGTCAGCGTGCGCTCGGCCAGAAAGTCGGCGGCCCCGGACCGCAGGGCCAGCAGCGCATCGGAGTACTCGGTGTTGGCGGCAATGACAACAATCGGGAGCGGCCGCAGGTCTTCCGGATTGCGCAGCGCGTTGATCGGCCAGGAACCGTCGTGGTCGGCCGTAGATTGGTGCACGACGGCGCAGTCGAAGTCCTGATCCCGGAGCATACCGGCTGCGATCCGGCAGCTTTCCGCCACGAGCCCTTTGAGCGATGGCTGCAGGCGACGCAGCGCGAGGAGCGTGTGCGTCGCGCGACCGGTGTTGGCATCAACAAGCAGAATGTTCATGGACTGGTCGGTGTTGCTCATCGAAGACGGCGATGGCGTGCCTTGCGAGTACTGCATGCAAGTGTTCGTTGTTCGTTAGCGATGGAGTAAGCGTAGTCAAGGTTTCGCTGCTGCGATGCAACAAAACACCGGCGGCGCTTCGCAGTTTCACGGATTCTTGCCGATGGTCCCTGGCCACGACTTTTCGCCCGGTTTTTGCCGCGCATGGCGCATGTCGTGCCAATAGCTCGCCGGTCCCCGGCCGCGTTGCCGTCAGCGCATCGCCAGGCTTGCGCTTTTTGCTGGTCTTGCGGTTGCCGGGGCGGTTGCCGTGGCGCTTGCGGCGCCGCTGCGGTGACGCACCGCGGATTGAGGTGCCCGTCACAGGCTCCCTGCCGCGCGGCTGATCGCTGGTTTCCTGACGCGGGCAAGCGCCGACGGCGCCGGAAAAGCTTGCCTGAATTGCGGGATCGGGGTTTGCTGTCGCGCATGAGAGAACCGCTTCTATTACTCGCAGGCCCGGGGGCTGCGCAGCAGATTCGCGAGCACGGATTCGACGCCCGGCGCGTTCGCGCCGTGCTCGGGGCCAGCGGCGGGCCCAAGTGGTTTGTGCTGAGCCAGATCGATCGGGTGTTGAGCGCCTCGTTGCTGCCCAAGCTCTGCGGCCCGGTCCATCTGGTCGGCTCGTCGGTCGGCGCCTGGCGCATGGCCTGCTACGCCCGCACGGACCCCGCCGGGGCCATTGGCCGGCTCGAAGAGGCTTACGTCAATCAGACCTACGATGGGCCGGCGACCGGTACTGCGATCCAGGCCGTGGCGCGAGACTGGCTGAGCCAGATGCTGGGGCCGACCGGCGCGCAGGAAGTCCTGGGGGCCGAGCGCTTTCGCCTGCACGTGATTGCCGCTCGGGCCCGGCGGCTTTGCGAACGGGACGAACGATTGCCGCTCAGCCTCGGCCTGGCCGCTGCAGCGTCCAGCAACCTGGTCAGCCGCCGCTGGCTGGCGCGACACTTCGAGCGCTACCTGTTCTCGGACCCTCGGGACGTGGCGCCCTTCGGCCCCTTAAGGGACGGCTTCGAGACCTTCGCGGCGCCCCTGACGGCCGACAACCTGGTCGAGGCGATTCTGGCGTCCAGCGCGATCCCGCTGCTGATGCCCGGGGTGCGCGCCATTGCCGGCGCGCCCGCGGGTGTCTACCGCGACGGCGGGATCGTCGACTACCACCTGGACCTGCCGACGGTCCGGGACGGTGAGCTGGCGCTGTATCCGCACTTCGGGCCGCGGCTCATTCCCGGCTGGTTCGACAAGCGGCTGCGCTGGCGGCAGGTGAGCCTGGCGAACCACCGCAACACCGTGGTGATCTGCCCGTCGCCGGCTTTCGTGGCCAGTCTGCCCGGCGGCAAGATCCCGGACCGCTCCGATTTTCAGCGCTATGACGATGTCGCCCGGGTTCGGGTCTGGCGGGAAACGATTGACCGATGCTCCGCCCTGGCAGAAGACCTGCAAAGCATTTTGGAGGAAGATCGCTGGGCTGAGCGGCTGCTACCGCTGGCCGGTGCCGATCAGGGCGCTGCGGCCTAGGTCCAGCATGCGCGGGTCAATGGTGATCGGGCGGGCCAGCCGCTCTTGCATCACCTGCAGAAATTCCTGGGGGTTCTTGATGCGCGCCTGATCGACGCGTTGAGCCTGCCGGGCCTGCGCGAGGCTGCTGGCCCGGGACAGGTAAAACACCGCGCCGGCGTACAGCGTAAAGGCCGAGAAGTGCCACAGCTCGTCCCGGCGCAGGGGCCGCAGCCGGTGATAGCTCTGCAGCAGCGTCAGGCAGCGATCGCGATTGAGGGCGCCGTCGGTGTCCGCACACCAGTCGTTGGCGACCACTGCCAGGTCGAAGAGGCAGTAGCCCGTGGCGGCGTGGTGAAAGTCGAGCACCCCGGTCAGGCCAAGATCGTTGAACAGCGCGTTGTCCCGGAACAGGTCACCGTGAATGATGCTGCGGGGCAGTTCGGAAACGTCCTGGCGCGCGAGCAAGGAGGACAGGGCGCTGACAGCGGTGCGCGCGGACTCGATGCTGCCATAGCTCACCCAGGGCTCGATGACCTTGAGCTGCGCCTGGGCCCAGGCCGCGTCGCGCGGGTAGCGGGGCAGGTACGACGACAGGTGACCGGTGCGGTTGTGAAAGCGCGCCAGAAAACGGCCAATGGCGGCGATCTGGTCCCGGGTCGGGTTCAGCACGTGCTGGCCCCGGAGCCGCCGCGCGATCAGGACCTGCTTGCCGTACAGCTGGTCGTAGGCCGCACCGTGCTCCGGGTGCCGCATAATCGCTGGGACGGGCAGGCCGGCTCGCACCGCATTGTCGATCAGCTCGACGTAGGCGCGACCGCCGATGTTCGAAGGCTGCTCGAGCAGAGTGAGCACGTAGTCGCGCTGTCGCTGCTCGGCGTCGCGGACCGTGACGAAGTAGTTGCTGTTTTCGATGCCGTTGGCGGCCAGCTCGAAGTGCACCAGCTCGCCGAGCTCGAAGCGCGCGAACAGCTGGTTGACCTGGTCGTCTTCGATCTGGGTAACGGCGTTCACGGCCGGCTAGAACTCGGCGATGACCCAGGACGGCAACAGCATGTCTGCCCGCTCCAGGTCACCGAAGCCGGAGGTCTGGTCCCGGGGCACCAGGTAGTAGGGCTTGCCCCACTTCGGCACGACCCGGACCATGCGCAGCTGACCGTTCTGCCGAAACTCGAACACCGTGCGTTCTTCGCCGGCGATGATGGTGACATCCGGTCCCTCGAGGCTCACGCCGCGCTCTTCCGCAAGGGCGGCCGGCGCAGCCGCGAGCGTCGCGCAAAGCAGCGCCGCAAGGGCGCCCAATCCGGGCAGTGTTCGGGGCGCCTGGGGTCGCATTTTCGTCGGCGTTGGCATGATGCTGGCCATGGTAACGAGCGTCTCCTTTGGATGCCACGACCGGCGATCAGTTCAGTCCGGCCAGGCGCGTTGCGGGCGCATTTAGGGCCCGGAGTTTTGGGCGGTTGTGGTAACTTTGCGGCCCGCTCGCAACGTCCCTCGTGCTCTTCCTGCCATGGCCAAAAAGTCCAAGAAAGCGCCGCCGCTGGTCCTCGTCGACGGCTCCTCGTATCTGTTCCGCGCCTACTACGCGCTGCCCGATCTGGCGACCAGCGATGGCTTCCCCACCGGCGCGATCCGCGGGGTGATTGCCATGCTCCGCAAGCTGGCCAAAGACTATGACGGCAGCCCCATCGCGGTGGTGTTCGACGCCCCGGGCAAGACCTTTCGCGACGACCTGTACAGTGAGTACAAGGCCAATCGCGCGTCGACGCCGGATGACCTGAAGCAGCAGATCGCGCCGATTCACGACATCATCCGCGCCATGGGCTTGCCGCTGATTGTGGAGTCCGGGGTAGAGGCCGACGACGTGATCGGCACCCTGGCGCTGCAAGCCACCCAGGGCAAGCGTGAGACCGTGGTGAGCACCGGTGACAAGGACATGGCGCAGCTCGTCAGCGATCACGTCACCCTGGTCAACACCATGACCGAAACCACCATGGACCGGGACGGCGTGCAGGAGAAGTTCGGGGTCGCGCCGGAGCAGATCATCGACTACCTCGCGCTCATGGGCGATACCGTCGACAACATTCCCGGTGTGCCCAAGGTGGGGCCCAAGACTGCGGCCAAGTGGCTGGCCGAGCACGGTGACCTCGACACCATCATGGCGCAGGCCGAGACCTTCAAGGGCAAGATCGGCGAGAACCTGCGCGCCTCGCTGGACCAGTTGCCGCTGTCGCGGACGCTCACGACCATCAAGTGCGACGTCGCTATGGACGAGCGCATCGAAGACCTGGTCCCCACGGAGCCGGATACCGATACGTTGCGATCGCTCTTTGAACGCTATGAGTTCAAGGGCTGGGTCGAAGAGCTGGCCGGTGACGAAGCAGCGCCCACCGCCAGCGCGTCGGCGCGCGACTACGAATGCATCACCGACGAAGCCGCGCTCAAGACCTGGATCAAGCGGCTGCGCGCTGCCGGCCTGTTCGCCTTCGACACGGAAACCACCAGCGTCGACTACATGGTCGCAGACCTGGTTGGCTTTTCCTTCGCGACCGCGGCCGGCGAGGCCGCGTACGTGCCCGTGGGCCACGACTATGTCGGCGCGCCGGCGCAGCTGTCCCTCACGGATACCCTCACGCTGCTCAAGCCGCTGCTCGAAGATCCGGCCATGCAGATCGTTGGCCAGAACCTGAAGTACGACATGAGCGTGCTCGCACGCTATGACGTGGCGCTTGCTGGCGTGGCGCACGACACCATGCTGCAGAGCTATGTGTTCAACAGCGTTGCGACCCGCCACAACATGGACGCGCTGGCGGCCAAGTACCTGGGCGAGCAGACGATCAAGTTTGAAGACATCGCCGGCAAGGGCGTCAAACAGCTCACTTTCAATCAGGTCCCCGTGGAGCAGGCGAGCGACTACGCCGCCGAAGATGCCGACATCACCCTGCGCCTGCACGAACACCTTTGGCCGCAACTGCAAGCGGTGCCGGGGCTCGCCAGCGTTTACTCGGACATTGAGCTGCCGTTGCTCCGGGTGCTGTCCGAAGTGGAGCGCAACGGCGCCCTGGTCGATGGCAGCCTGCTGGGGGAACAGAGCGCCGAGATCGCGGAGCGTCTGGAAGCGCTGCAGGCTGACGCCTTCGAGCTGGCGGGCACGGAATTCAACCTGGGCTCGACCAAACAGCTGCAGGAAATCTTTTACGAGAAGCTCGAGCTGCCGGTGCTGAAGAAGACGCCGGGGGGCAAGCCGTCGACAGCCGAGCCGGTGCTGCAGGACCTCGCGGCGGCCGGCCACGAACTGCCGACGGTGCTGCTGGAGTACCGCTCCCTGTCAAAGTTGCGCTCCACCTATACCGAGAAGCTGCCCCTGCAGATCAACCAGAAGACCGGCCGCATCCATACGTCTTACCACCAGGCCGTGGCGGCGACGGGCCGGCTGTCGTCTTCGGACCCGAACCTGCAGAACATCCCGATCCGCACAGCCGAAGGCCGACGCATTCGCCAGGCCTTTGTCGCGCCGCGCGGGCGCCGGCTGGTGGCGGCCGACTACTCGCAGATCGAGCTGCGCATCATGGCGCACCTGTCCGGTGACGCTGGGCTGACCGCAGCCTTTGAACAGGACCAGGACATTCACCGCGCGACGGCAGCAGAGGTGTTTGATGTCGAGCCGGACGCCGTCAGCGACGATCAGCGCCGCAGCGCCAAGGCGATCAACTTTGGGCTGATCTACGGCATGTCCGCATTCGGGCTGGGCCGGCAACTCGGCATCGCTCGAGGCGTGGCCCAGGATTACATCGACCGATACTTCGCCCGCTATCCCGGCGTGCAGGACTACATGGCGCGCACCCGGGAACAGGCCCATGAGGACGGTTTTGTAGAAACGCTGTTTGGCCGGCGCCTGTATCTGCCGGAGATCAACTCGAGTAACGGCATGCGCAAGCAGGCCGCGGAGCGCACCGCGATCAACGCGCCGATGCAGGGCACGGCGGCGGATATCATCAAGCGCGCCATGCTCGATGTGGCCGCGTGGTTGCCGGGTAGCAACCTTGATGCGCTGATGATTATGCAGGTGCACGACGAGCTGGTGTTCGAAGTCGCGACGAAAGACGTTGATGCGCTTGTTGCAGGGGCGACGACGCGTATGGAAGCTGCTGCAGAGCTGGCGGTGCCCCTCAAGGTCGACGTCGGCACCGGCAAGAACTGGGACGAAGCGCACTAGCCCACCGCCATGCCCCGTCGCGCTGCCCAACCGTTGGTGATCCTGGCGCTGCTGGCCGCCGTGGTGCTGCGCGTCGCAGTGCCCGTGGGCTACATGCCGGCACCCCTCGCGAGCGGCTGGCCCGTGCAGCTGTGCCCGGACGGGCTGTCTGCAGAGGTGATGGTGGCGCTGTTCGGGCCCTCCCACCAGCATCACGCCGCGCCGGCGCCGCCCGCGCACCATCACCACGGCACGGCAACGCCTCCGGTCGATGCAGCTCACGCCGAGGCCCCCCCGGAAGTTTCCCAGGCGCTCGCCCAGCACTGTCCCCTGGCGGCCTTTGCGGCGCTGGCGGTGGTGTCAGGTCCCGGGACCCTGACGCCGCTGGCCCTCGCTGATCGTGGCCCTGCGCCGCAAATTCAGCGGGCGCGCATCCTGCGGCATCCCTGTCCCGCCGCGCAGCCCCGAGCCCCCCCTCTGCCGCTCCTTCTCAGCTAGCAATCCGAATTCAATCAATGAAGGAGCTGATCCATGGATCAGAACGTATCTGCGTGGGCTGCTATCGCCTCGCGCAAAAGTTGCGCCAGAGCTTCGCGCAAAAATTTTGCAGGGGCGTTTACCCTGGCCGGCGCGAGCCTGCTGGCCATGCCCGCGCTCGCGGGCGGCGATCACGGCCACGGGCCAGCAGGCCCGGACGACCATGCACCGATCGGGGTCATGGGCGATCACACCCACCAGCGCGGTGAATGGATGTTTTCCTACCGCTATATGGTGATGGATATGGCCGGCAACGGCCGGGGCACCGACAGCGTGTCGCGCCAGACGATTGCCACAACGGTCCCCAATCGTTTCTTTGGTCGGCCCATGCAGCCGCCCACCCTGCGGGTGGTGCCAACCCGGATGACCATGCAGATGCACATGGCCGGCGTGATGTACGCGCCGACGGACCGCGTCACCCTCATGGGCATGTTCAACTACGTCGACAAGGAGATGGATCACATCACTTTCGCCGGCGGCTCTGGCGATACCGTGCTCGGGCGCTTTACGACTCGCACCCGGGGCCTGGGAGACACCCGCCTGGCGGCGCTGATCGATTTGGGCGGAACCGGTAACCGTCGTCTGCATGCCACTCTGGGGGTCTCCCTGCCCACCGGCGACATCGACCAGGAAGATCAGGTACTGGCGCCCAACGGCATGCGGCCTGAGCTGCGGCTGCCCTACCCCATGCAGCTTGGGTCGGGCACCTACGACCTGATCGCCGGGCTGACCTACGCCGAGCGCCACGGCCGCCTGGGCTGGGGCTCGCAGTGGCAGAGCACCTTCCGCATCGGCGAGAACGACCAGGACTATCGGCTGGGCGACGAGCATCACCTCACGGCCTGGGGCAGCTGGCGGCTGGCGGAATCGGTCAGCGCGTCACTGCGGGGCACCTGGCGCCAGCGTGGCAACATCGATGGGATCGATCCGCGGATTGTGGCGCCGGTGCAAACCGCGGATCCGGACAACCAGGGCTACCGGCGATTTGACCTCGGGGCCGGGGTCAACTGGCTGCTACCCGGGCGCCGGCATCGGCTCGCCCTGGAAGCGACCGTGCCAGTGTTTCAGGACCTGCGCGGCCCGCAGCTGGAAACGGACTGGCAGCTGAGTGTGGGTTACCAGCTGACGCTCTAGCTCGCCGGCGGTGCGGCGGGCTCGGTGTCCGGGTCCATCGCACCGGTCTGCTTCGCATCGTCAGGCACCTCTTCGGCGCTGGTGAGCCAGGTCAGCAAGCAGGCCAGCAGCTCTTGCTGGCCTTCTCCGCGAAGGGCGGAAAACAGCTGCAGGCTTGTAAGGGAGTACTTACTCACTTCTTTTTTGACCGCCATCAGTGTCTGCTGGCGTGCCCCCCGGCGCAGCTTGTCGGCCTTGTTCAGCAGGATGCGCACTGGCAGGCCGGACGCGTCGGCCCATTCCAGCAGCTCGACGTCGAAGGGCTGCAGCGGGTGGCGAATATCCATCACCAGCACCAGTGCGCCCAGGCAGTCTCGATGGCTCAGGTAGTCGTTGACGGCAGCTTGCCAGTTGGCCTGAGAAGCTTTTGCCGCCTTGGCAAAGCCGTAGCCTGGCAGGTCGACCAGCCGCCCCGGCGGCAGATCGGCGCCAACGATCGCGAAGAAATTGAGCAGCTGGGTGCGTCCCGGTGTGCGGCTGACTTTCGCGGTTCGTCGATTGCCGGTGAGGCGATTGAGCACGCTGGACTTTCCCGCGTTGGAGCGGCCAGCGATGGCGATTTCCAGCTGGTCTGGCTCTGGGGCGCGCTGGCGATCCGGGGCGCTGGTCAGAAACTCGACGCTCAGTCTCTCGGGCAGTTTGTCGATCACGGCAGTCAGGTCACTCTTTGGCGCAAGCGCGCTCGGGTTATTCTATTCTGGTATATAATTCGCGCCCGCAAATTTACGGGCACGGCGCTCGAAACACAGGCTCAGGAAACAGTATGCGACATCGAATCTCGTCATCCTCCCAGGTTCTGCGGCTCTTTAGCCGATTCCTGTGTGCGCTGCCGCTGCTGGCGACGATGGCAGCCGGGGCACAGGCCGAGGTCAAAGGCGACGCTGCTGCTGGCGAAGCCCTGGTCATTGCCTGCGGTGCCTGCCACGGCCAGGACGGTGCCACGCCCATTGATCCGACTTACCCGGTGCTGGCCGGACAGAACGAAAAGTATCTGTTCAACCAGCTCAAGATGATTCAGTCCAACGAGCGCCAGATTCTGCTGATGACCGGCCAGCTCAACGGTCGCTCGGAGCAGGACCTGGCGAACATGGCGGCCTACTACGCCAGCTTGCCGGGCAAGGGGCGCCAGAGCGAGCTCACCGATGACGAGGTGGCCCGGGCTGCCAACATCTACCGCGGCGGATTGGCGGCCAAGGGTGTCGCTGCCTGTTCAGCGTGTCACGCGCCGAACGGGAAGGGCAACGCCTTCGCCGGCTTCCCGGCGATCAGTGGCCAAACGCCGGCTTATATAGTAAAACAACTTACCGAGTATCGCGAAGGGATTCGTCAGACCGACGAGGGCTTCGGCCAGATGATGCGCGGTGTCGCCGAAGGGCTGACGGACGGCGAAATCCGGATCCTGGCGGGCTACCTCGAAGGCCTGAACTGATTCGATGCTGACTTGCCGAGCGTTGCCGGAAAATCGGCGGCGCCCGGGCAACGTCTTCGTAAAAATGCGGCTCGCGGGAACGCGTTCATCAACGGTTCTGGCAGGATCATGCATAGTGGTGTCCTGCAAGACCGTGGCGCCCGGCCCCGAACCTTTGGCGGCCTAGCCAGTCCAATTTGTCAATCACAGACCGGGAGTCCCCCGTTTTGAACTCAGCGACCTCAGCATTCAACGTTTTGTCTCGCGCTTTCTCGGCGCTGAGCCTGCTCGCCGGGCTTATCGCAGCGCTCGTCGCCACCCCGGCGCTGGCTGCGGAAGGCGCCAGCGCTGCTGCCGCGCCGTCCCTCATGCGCTACCGCGAGGGCGAGCATTACCAGAAGGTCCCCATCGCTGTCGCCCCGGCCAGCAAGGACGGTATCGAGGTCACGGAGTTTTTCTCCTACGGCTGCGTCCACTGCTTCAACTTTGACCCCATGGTCCACAGCTGGGCCAAGCAGAACGAGGGCGAAGTCGCCTTCCGCCGAGTGCCGGCGGTGTTCAACCAATCCTGGGCGTTTCTGGCGCAGGCCTTCTACACGGCAGAGGTGCTGGGCGTCGCAGAGCCCCTGCACGGGCCGCTGTTCCGGGCCATTCACACGGATAACGTCAATATCGGTGATCCAGACTTGATGGCAGCGCTGTTCACCCAGCACGGTGGCGTGTCCCAGCAGGACTTCGCTGCCGCCTTTGACTCCTTTGGCGTGCGCAGCAAGGTGCAGCAGGCCACCGGGCAGGGACGCGCGCTGCGCCTGCGCGCGGTGCCGAGCATGGTTGTGGCCGGCCAGTACGTGGTGGATGCCAGCATGGTCGAAGGCGGCAACGCCGAGATGCTGAAAGTGGTCGATTACCTGGTGGAGATGGTTGCCGCCGAGCAAGCCGCGCAAAGCGCTGGCGCCGAGTAGGCGAGCAAAGACACTGATGGAACGCAGCCTCGCCGACAAAATTCGCCACGTTGCCGCCAACCCGGCGGACACTGTGCGAACGCGACAGCTGCAGCGTGCCCGAGCCCGCATCGAGACCCCCGATGCGCGGGTGAATGAGCGCGCTCAGGGGCACAAGCTGAACGATCCCTTCGAGCCCCACCTGGTGCCCGCGCCACCGTTGCGGCTCCTTACCTTCAACATCCAGGTGGGGATCAAGACCGACGGCTACCGGCACTACGTCACCAACGGCTGGAAGCACGTGCTGCCGCATCTGGCGCGGCACGAAAACCTGCGCAAGATTGCCGAAGTGGTGCAGCGCTACGACCTGGTTGCCCTGCAGGAAATCGACAGCGGCAGTATTCGCAGCGGCTTCCTGAACCAGGTGGAGTATCTGGCCCAGGAAGCAGATTTTCCGTACTGGTACATGCAGACCAACCGCGACCTCGGCATGTTCGCGCAGCACGGCAACGGCCTGCTGTCGCGGATCAAGCCGGCAGCGATGGAAGACCACAAGCTGCCCGGCATCATCCCCGGCCGCGGCGCAATCATCGTGCGGGTCCCTTATGCCGGCCAGACCCTCACGCTCGCGCTGCTGCATTTGTCTCTGGGTGCCCGGGCGCGCGAACTGCAGCTCAAATATCTGGCGGAACAGCTGGATCAGGACGACCTGGTCGTCGTCATGGGCGACATGAACAGCCACGAGGCCATGGACGTGCTCGAGTCGCCGCTGGGCGAGCTTGGCCTGGTGCACCCGGCAGCGCCCCGGGCGACCTTCCCGGCCTGGCAGCCGGAACTGTCGCTGGATCACATCCTGGTGTCGCCCGCGCTGCGCATTCGCGACCACCAGGTGTTGGATTGCCACATTTCAGACCACCTGCCCATCGGTGTCACACTAGCGCTCGCTGACTGAACCGATCCTGGCCCGCGCAGCCGGGCCTTTGCGAGGGCAACCTTCATGACCGGCCTGAAAGCCAAACACAACCAGGCCAGTGCCCTGGTTGCGCAGATGAGCCTGCAGGAAAAAACCACGCAGCTGAGCGGCGACAGCTTCTGGTACCTGGCCGGCAACGAGCGGCTGGAGATTCCGCGCGTCATGATCACCGATGGCCCGCACGGGCTGCGCAAGCAGGCGCGGCAGGCGGACCACGTGGGCGCGCACCGCTCGGTGCCCGCCACCTGTTTCCCGACCGCCTGCGCCCTGGCCAGCAGCTGGAACCCGGTGCTGCTGGAGCAGATCGGCCAGGCGCTGGGCGACGAGTGTGTCGCCGAGCAGGTCACTGTGCTGCTTGGGCCCGGCATGAACATCAAGCGACACCCGCTTTGCGGCCGCAACTTCGAGTACTTTTCTGAAGACCCGCTGCTGACGGGCAAGCTGGCCGCCGCACTGGTTCGCGGCGTGCAGTCCCGGGGCGTAGGCACCTCGATCAAGCACTTCGCGGCCAACAATCAGGAACACGGGCGCATGACCGTCGACGCGATTGTGGACGAGCGCACCCTGCGCGAGCTGTATCTGCGCGGGTTTGAAATCGCGGTGCGCGAAGCGCAGCCCTGGACGGTGATGTGTGCGTACAACCGCCTCAACGGTACCTATTGCAGCGAGCACGACTGGCTCCTGAACCAGGTGCTCCGCGACGACTGGGGCTTCGAGGGGCTGGTCGTGACGGATTGGGGCGCCGCCAATGACCGGCCCGCCGGGGTTGCCGCCGGCCTGGATCTGGAAATGCCCGGCAGCGGCGGCATGAACAACGAGCGCGTGCTGCGCGCCGTGCAGGCCGGCGAGCTGGACGAGGCGGTGGTCGATCGGGCCGTCGTGCGCACGGTCAGCCTGAACCTCTTGGGTGCCGACCTCGCAACGCGCGAGCAAACGATCGACGGTGCGGCCCACCATGCCCTGGCCCGACAGGCGGCGGTGGAGTCCGCGGTGCTGCTCAGCAACAACGGCTTGCTGCCTTTGGCCGGCAGCGAGCGCATCGCCGTGGTCGGCGCTTTTGCGCAGCGGCCGCGCTACCAGGGCGCCGGCAGCTCGCAGGTGAATCCCCGGTCCCTGGACGATGCCTGGACCGCCCTGCAGGCCGCGGTCGATGACTCTGCGACGCTGACCTTTGCAGCGGGCTACGACGGTCGGCTCAGCGCTGCGGACCAAACGCTCATCGACGAAGCCGTCGCGGCGGCGCAGCACGCTGATGTGGTCGTGCTCTTTGCCGGGCTGCCCGGGCTCTACGAGTCCGAAGGCTTCGACCGCTCGCACATGGCGCTGCCGGCGCAGCAGGACGCTTTAATCGAAGCGGTGTGTGCGGCCAATCCGCGGACCGTGGTGGTGCTCGCCAACGGCGCGCCGGTGGTGATGCCCTGGGCCGAGCAGCCGGCAGCGATCCTGGAAAGCTATCTGGCGGGACAAGCCGGCGGCAGTGCCGTGGTCGACTTGCTGCTCGGGGCTGCAAGCCCAAGCGGCAAGCTGGCGGAGACCTTTCCCCTGGCGCAGGGCGACCTGTTGGCCGATGCTGCCTTTCCCGGCAGCGGCCGCCAGGTGCAATATCGGGAAGGCCTGTACGTCGGCTACCGGTACTTCGACAGCGCCGATGTTGCGGTTCGTTTTCCGTTCGGACACGGTCTGAGCTATACCCGCTTCGACTACGGCCAGCCATCGCTCAGCGCTGCCGGTTTTCAGCCCGGCGACCGGTTACAGCTCTCGGTTCCTGTGACCAATGCCGGTGAGCGGGACGGCGCGGAGGTCGTTCAGCTGTATGTGGCACCGCCAGCCGCCGGGCTCGACCGGCCGGCCCAGGAGCTCAAGGGCTTCGCCAAGCTGGCCATCACGGCTGGCGAGACCGGTACAGCGCGAATCGAAATCGACGATAGCGCCTTTGCGATCTACGACCGCGGCGACCAGAGCTGGAAGGTATTGCCCGGTGTCTACGAGCTGCGGATCGGTGCGTCGAGCCGGGACCTGCGCCAGCGCGTCAGCGTGACGGTCCGTTCCGGGCACGTGCTGAGCGTGCAAGAGCAGGCGGCGAGCAGCATTGCCGACCCGGCGGAACGATTTTCGCTGACCGATGCCAGTTTTGCCCGACGCCTCGGCAAACCGGTCCCGGCCCCGGAGTCCGCCCGACCCTTTCACCTGAACTCCGCGGTCGACGAGATCAGCGAGACCTGGCTGGGCCGCCAGGTTCGCAAGCGCATGGTGGCGCGCTTCGCTCAATCCATGGGTGGCGGCAGCAGCGACGAGACGCTCACCAAAATGTTTGATCGCATGGCGCGGGAGATGCCGCTCCGGTCCATGGCGCTGTTTTCCGGCGGCAAGATCAGCATCGAAGCGGTGGAGGCGCTCGTCGCCGCCCTTAACGGCCGCTATCTGGACGCGCTGCGTCGGTGGTGGGGCGCCCGCCGTGGCTAGCGTGGCGTTGCCACGAGTTCACAGCATCCCTGCTAGCGTGCCAGCCCGATCCTGCAGGACTGACCTGTGACTGAGCCCGACCCCATCGTCCTGAGCGCACAGCAGCAACTGGGACCGCTGTTCGAAGCGGTGCTGACCCAGTTCGAGCAGGACGAAAGCTATTACGAGCAGTCCTTCTTCACGACCCAGTACACGGCCCTGAAAAGCGCAACGGACGAGATGCAGATCGCCGAGCTGTTCCTGCAGCTGTCGACGGTCGCCTTTGTCGGGTTCCAGTTTTCTGCGCCCCAGGCCCTGCTGGTCGACGCGTTGCTGGAAAAAGCCGAGCAGATGGCCCACGCGCTGTCTGCCGATGACGGCGATCGGCACTAGCGTAAAAGGATCGGCGCCGGCGTTGGGCCAGCAGTCTATTGCGTTTTGGCGGCCTGTTCGGTGCCGCGAATAAACGCGTCGATGTCTTCCACAACCGGAGCCAGCGCGCCCAGGGGCCGGGTCAGGGCCAGCAGCACGCCGGCGTGGCCCCGGCCATCGTAGTACCGCACCGTCACGTCGTTGCCGCTTTCCCGGGCCCGGGCCGCCAGCCGTTTGGCGTTGCCTGGGCCGACG
>CAZXIJ010000018.1:0-18499 GCA_964640725.1 uncultured Pseudomonadales bacterium
CCGGGACGGGCCTACTCGACGCTGTCGAGATCCGGTTCGAAGGCGACGTCGTGGCTCAGCATGACCGGATCCTCGTCCTGCTTGGCGTCGTCCGCGTCCTCGGCTTCGATGCCGATGTGGTAGGTCGCAAAGCCAGGCATCACGAACTGGTTCAGGGCCATGCCGATCACGCGGCCGGAGAAGGGCGAGCGGATCTCTTCCTGCTCGTTGCTGATCGGGTCGGTCACCGTGCCCAGCAGGTCGTCGCGCTTGATGCGCTTGCCCAGCTTGATCTTGCTGAACAGAATGCCGCCGGTGTCAGCACGAACCCACTCCGAGGTGTAGTACACGGGCTCGGGCCCGCCGCGAATGCCGCGCTTGTCGTACATGCCCAGGGTTTCGAGGAGCGTGAAGACACCGCGCACGCTCTCGCGGACCTCGTCGTCCTGCAGGCGCAACGGCTCGCCGGCCTCCAGCGTTACCGCGGGAATCCCGGCCTCGACGGCGGCGCGGCGCAGGGTGCCAACGCCCCCCTCGCTGTGCAGGATGATCGTGGAGCCAAAGCCTTCGGTCAGCTTGACCACCGCCTCGTTGTCCAGATTGGCGCGCAGCTGCGGCAGGTTGGTGCGGTGGAAAGAGCCCGTATGCAGATCGACCAGGCCATCACAGCGCACGATCACTTCCCGAAAGAACGAGTACGCGATGCGTGAGGCCGAGCTGCCGCGCGGGTGCCCGGGAAAGAAGCGATTCAGGTCGCGGCGATCCGGCAGGTAGCGGCTGTGGCGCTGGAAGCCGGCCATGTTGACGATGGGCACACCGATCAGGGTGCCGTTCAGCTTTTCTGGCGGAATGCTGTGGATGATGCGACGTACGGTCTCGATGCCGTTGAGCTCATCTCCGTGTACGGCAGCCGTCAGACACAGCGTCGGCCCTTGCTGGGCGCCGTGGGACACAATGACCGGGGTTGGCACCGTGGTGCCCGAGAAGGCTTCAGTGGCGTTCCAGGTGAGCCGTTCCATGGTCCCGGCTTCGACGGTGCGCCCCAGCATGGCAAAGGGTTCCTGCATGGGTGGCAGATCTTTCTTGGTCTGGGCGCTGGCGAGGACCGCAGCGGCTTCGGCGGCGTCGGCCTCGGCCCGGGCAGACAGGACCTCATCGACGGCCGCTTCGGTCACTTCCGCCTCCGGGTTGTCCCCGGGTACCGCCGCCAGGGCTTCGGGCAGCCCCCCGGGCGCTGTTTCTCGAATTGCGGCTTCAGGCAGGACGTCGGCCAGCGGTGCGGTGACCTCGTCCAGCAGTTCTTCGGCGGCCAGGGCGGTTTCGGCGGCGTCGCTGCCGACCAGGGCGGTGCCCTCTGCTTCCGGGACGCTCGTGGCTGTGTTGCTGTCGCTGGCAGGGGCGGTCGCCGGGGCTTCGGGGTCGGGCTCGCCGGTGCTGACTGCGGCGGCTTGCGCGGCCGTATCAGCGGGTTCGAGCGCGCTCACGGGCTCCAGCACCGCGTCCCGGGCGGACGGTATGTCGTCGGTGCGGGCGGCGGTCTCGCCTTCCTCGGTTTCCCGGGCGCTGCTCAGCGCCGGGGCCAGGCGCCGGGCCGTCGTCGCTTGCACGGGCTCGCCCAGGGCCAGGGACAGGGAGCGCGCGGGCAGGCTGCGCTCGTCAAACAGAGGCAGGGTCGCAGGCGCACTGTCCGCAGCGGCTGCGGGGCCGGGCAGGTCGGCTTCTGCCGCCATGGCGTCCGGCGCGCCCTGGCTGGCAGGGACGAATGCGCAAAGCAACAGCAGCGCAGCAGCGGTAGTGGGGATCGAGCCGTCCATTTACTTTCGATTCTTTCTGGAAAAGCGGGCTATCTTGTTGCTTTCAATGATCTTGTGTGATGGTTGGTTTGAATGCAACGAAACCTGGCGCCGACGGGGCAGGCGATTGTGGATCGCGCTGCTGCGTTGACAGTTTCACGAGCCATTGCCCAAACTGCGCCGCCATCTTAGCGGCTCGTTGCGCTGGTGCAGTTAAGCAGTCTGTAATCCTCAGCGCTGGCGGCGAACGGAACCTCAAAACGAGACCTGGTTCCGCGGGCCGCGATCGCGATGGCAGTGTATTCAGTCCCCACAGCACAAATCAGGAACGACCATGACGATTCAAGAAGGCGACAAGATTCCGGCAGCCACCCTGCATGTAATGGAAGACGGCAAGCCCGCCGCGAAAACGACCGACGAGCTGTTTTCCGGCAAGAAGGTCGTGTTGTTCGCGGTGCCCGGGGCCTTCACCCCGACCTGCTCTCAGGCGCACCTGCCGGGCTACGTGGTCCATGCGGACGATATCCTCGCGAAGGGCGTCGACAGCATCATCTGTATGTCGGTGAATGACGCCTTTGTCATGGGCGCCTGGGGCGAAGGCGCCAACGCCGAAAAGCTGATTATGGCCGGAGACGGCAACGGCGAACTTACCGCGGCCCTGGGCCTTGAGCTCGACGGGACCGGTTTCGGGCTGGGCAAGCGGTCGCAGCGCTTCGCCATGATCGTCGACGACGGCACGGTCACCACGCTTGCGGTGGAAGCGCCCGGCGCCTTTGAAGTGAGCAAGGCTGAGGCGATGCTCGCCGCGCTCTAGCCTCCGCTGGCACGGCGCTGGACGCGTGCCTGTGCTGTGCCGCCCTAAGCTGCGCCCCCGCGCTCTGCCACGGAGCGCTCGGCCGCGGCCCGGGCGCTGTCGCTGATCGGCCGGATCAGACATTCCTGGGCGGCCGTTGCGACCAGGTCCCCCTGGGCATTGTAAAAGCGCCCGCGCACGAAGCCCCGGGCGCCAGCGGCGCTTGGCGAAGTCTTCGCAAACAGCAGCCACTCGTCGGCCCGGAACGGTCGGTGGTACCACATGGCGTGGTCCAGGCTCGTGCCCATGATGTCGTCCCGGGTGGGGCTGCGGGGGTGGGGCAGCGTCGCTGTGCTCATGAAATCCATGTCTGACATGTAGGCCAGCATCGCCAGGTGCACCTCCGGGTCGTCCGGCAAGGGGTCGGCGGTGCGAATCCAGGTGTGCTTGACCGGGCTGTGCTGGCCTTCGGTGGTCAGAAACAGGCGCTCGACCTGACGGCTGTCGATGGCTTTGAAGCGGAAGGCGAAGCGCTTGATCTCCGGCCGCTTGCGCGCCAGCTCTTCGTAGACGCTGCGATCCGTTCGCAGGGCCCCAGGCGGCGGCACGTCGGGCATGGCCTCGCGGTGTTCCAGGCCCTCTTCCCGAACGTGCCAGGACGATGCCAGCTCGAAGATGGCTCGACCGTGCTGGATCGCCACCACCCGCCGGGTGCTGAAGCTGCGACCGTCCCGAATCGGGTCGACCTCGTAAAGGATGGGCAGCTTCCAGTCGCCGGCCCGCAGGAAGTAGCCGTGCAGCGAATGCATCTGGTGTTCGGGCCGCACGGTGCGACAGGCCGAAGCGATGGCCTGCGCCAGCACCTGGCCACCGAACACGTGTTCCGTGTTGTGGCACTGGCCGCGGTACAGGTTCTGCTCGATGCGTTCGACGTTGAGCAGGTTGACGATTTCTTCTAGAACGGCATTCATCGTGCGATGCTAGCAGACCTGCACCGTTTTCATGCCCAGTCTGGAGCCCCTGCCATGAGCCTGACCCTTTACGGCCAGTCCGGAAGCCGCGCCGTGCGCAGCCTTTGGATGCTGGAGGAACTCGATCTCGAGTATCGCCACGTCCCCACCACCTTCAGCGAGGACGCCAAAGCGCCGGAGTTCAAGGACATCAACGCCTTCGCGCGCATTCCGGCGCTGGTGGATGGCGACCTGCACCTGGGCGAGTCCATGGCCATCAACCTGTATCTCGCTCAGCGCGAGGGCGGCGAGCTGCAGCCAGCCGGCGCCGCGGACCAGGCCCGGGCACTGCACTACAGTTTCTGGGTCATGACCGAAGTCGAGAAAACCTTGCTCAACGGCCTGTGCTATGTGCGCGGTCTGTTCGGGCTGCCGGTTTCCGCCGAAAAGGCGGCGCGCTGCTTTGCCGATCTGGCCCCGGCCTTTGCCCGGCTCGAAGAGGCGCTGAGCGATCGGCCCTACCTGCTGGGCGAGACCTTTACCGTGGCCGACCTGAACGTGGCCAGCGTACTGCTGTGGGCCCGCAATGCGCGGGTGGACCTGGCCGCTTATCCGCTGCTGGACGGTTGGCTAACGCGTTGCCTCGCGCGCCCGGCCCTGGCCCTGGCACAAGCGAAACCTTGAGGAGGAATCATGTTTGAAGTTCATCAGTTTCCCTGTCTGAGCGACAACTACGGATTTCTGCTGCACGATCCTGACAGCGGCGAGACGGTCACTATCGATACGCCGGAAGTAGACGCGATCAATGCGGCGCTGGAGGCGCGGGGCTGGCGCCTGACTGCGATCTGGAACACCCACCATCACTTCGATCATGCCGGGGGCAACGAGGCGCTCAAGGCACGCTGGGGCTGTGAGGTTGTGGGTGCCGCAGCGGATGCGCACCGGATTCCAGGCATCGACCGGCGCGTGGCTGAGGGCGATATCGTCACCCTGGGCAAGGCGCAAGCCCGGGTCATCGAGACCCCCGGCCATACCAGCGGCCACATCGCCTTTTACTTTGCCGAGGCCGGCCGGGCCTTTGTGGGCGATACGCTGTTCGCGCTGGGTTGCGGTCGTCTCTTTGAAGGCACGCCGGCGCAAATGTGGGACAGCCTCAGCAAGCTGATGGCGCTGCCGGACGACACGGCGGTGTATTGCGCCCACGAGTACACGGCAGCCAACGCAGCCTTCGCGCTGTCCGTGGACCCGGGCAACGCGGCCCTGCAGCAGCGGGCGGAAGACATTCGCGCCCTGCGCGAGCGCGACGAACCGACGGTGCCCACGGTCATCGGGCTGGAAAAGCGCACCAATCCGTTCCTGCGTGCGGACGACGATGCGCTGGCAGCCTCGCTGGCGTTGGCGGATGCTGCGCCGGTGGCGGTGTTTGCAGAAACGCGGCGCCGCAAGGACAGCTTCTAGCGACCGGGCGGCGCCCCCGCGGCTCAGGGGCGGTAGCTGCGATCCAGGTTCGCCTTCAGGGCGGCCTCGGTGTACAGCGGGCGCCGCATCTCTTCCCGGGCGAAAGCGCGAGCCTGATCGCTGTAGTGCGGCGATTCCGGATCCGTCATGTTGGCGCCGTGATGATGCGTGCCCTGCACGGACAGCGCGCCGTCCTGGTCAAAGGTCACCAGGTAGTACAGGCCGTCACCGCCCAGGTTGGTGAGGTAGCCGTCTTCTTCCAGCCCCCGGCCATAGATGGCCCGGAGCGTGTCGGGCCCGCCGCCAATCGGCTCGTTGACCGCACCGCGGATGTGGCGATTGACCTCGCCCCAGGCCGGGTCAATGCGGCCGGTCGCGGCAGTCAGGGTTTCTGTGCAGCCGCTGAGCACCGGCTCGACCGGCGGCGGCTGCCGACCGGCCTGTTCCGCCAGCCACTCCACCGACAGCACGCAAACGCCCAGGGCCGCGCCGCGATTGTCGATGTCCGTTGAGCGGTTCCAGCCCTCCAGCAACGCGATGGCCGGAGCCAGCGCCGCAGGCGGGTTTGCCAGGTCAAAGAGCTGCGCCAGGTAGCGGTAGCCGCGGTAGTTGGCGGAGTAGGTCTTGTCGTGCTTGAAGGCGATGAAGTCTGCGGCACTGACCTGATCCATGGCCTGCAGCAGCTCCAGCCCGCGCACCGCGCGATTGGTGATGCGGCTCTGGTAGTCCTGGGGCCGTTCCGTCGTCGCCGGGTCCGGGTTGTCGCCTTCACCGGACACCGCGAAGGGCGTCTGGTTGGCGCTGTGCACGAAACCCGAGGCAGGGTTCACCACCTGGGGCAGGGCGTCGAAGGGCAGGACCTCGTCCCAGATCAAGTCTGAGCGGTCCCCCGGCAGGACCCCTCGGTAGTCCCAGCCGGGCAGGCGCCGGGGCATGCGGGCGTTGTGCACGAAGGCGATGTTGCCCTCCCGGTCCGCGTAGACAAAGTTGAAGCTGGCGAAGCTCTGCATGGCCAGCGCGGATCGCCACTCCTCGTAGCTGCGGGCCTTGTTCATGCGCAGCCACTGCTCGGGCTGGCGAATCTGCTGCCGGCCCGCGACGCGGACGGCGTAGTGCCCGTGGCTGGTTTCCATCACCGGGCCGTGGGCGCTGTACAGGGCGCGGCGCTTGATGGTCTTTTTGATCGGGCCGAACAGCTTGACCCTGAAGCGAATCTCCCGCGTCTCGAAATCGCGCCACTGACCGTCCAGACGATACTGCAGGGCGTTGTCCGGATTCAGGGTCAGGCGGTAGACGTCCACCATATCGGGCTTGTTGACGGTGACGCCCCAGGCCAGATGGCGGTTAAAGCCCAGGCTGATCTGCGGGCTGCCGGGAAACTGCCCGCCCATGATGTCCAGGCCCTCGTCGCTTTTGACGTGTGCCTCGTACCAGGACAGGGGACCGGTCGTCGGCTGGTGCGAGTTGATCAGCAGCCGCGTGGCCCCGTCGGTGCTTTTGCCCGGCCCGATGGCCGTCGCGTTGCTGCCGACGGGGATGCTGTCTGCCGTGACGCCGCGCGCCGCGGGTCCTTGCACGATTTCCGGGGGCTCCGTGGCCTCGTTCAGCGCTTTCAGCTCGCCCTCGAGACCGAAAAACAGCAGGTGCCGCAGCGCGAAGCCCGTGGCGATCTGCTGTCCGGTCACCGGCAGCAGCCGGCGATCAGCCCGGTTGCCGTGCTTGGCGATGTAGTAGTTCACGCCGTCGGCGAAGGCTTCCAGGTAGCGGCGGGTCTGCGCGGACAGATCGCTGCTGTAGTTCGCTTCCACCAGCTCCCGAAAGCCGAGCAGGCGCACCAGGTAGTCCGTGACTGCGGCCTTGCGGCCGTCGGTCTCTGCGGCGATGCCCCGGTTGAAGCGCAGCGTGCCGCGCATGAGTGGCCAGGCATCCTCCCCTTGCGCGTAGGCCAGGCCGAAGGCGGCGTCCGCATCAGTTTTGCCGTACACGTGGGGCACACCCCAGCGATCCCGGCGAATGGTGACATCGTAGCGGTCAGCCAGCGCGAGGTAGGGGGCCAGCTTGCCGGCGGCAGAAGCGCTGCCCGGCAGCCCGACAAAAACCAGCGCACACAGCAGCGATGCTGCTAGGCTCGCCCGTCCTCTTGCTTTGTGGTTCTGGATCATTGCCGATGTCCTTGCAAATTTCATGAAGCGGGCCGGCGACTCTAGCATTTCGGATCAACCGCCCGTAGCGCCGCCGGCAGCGCAGCGCAGCTCGCAGATTGCGCCGGGCGGCGCGGCTTTTGCGGTGGCCGCGTACACGATCTGGGGGATTGCCCCGGCATACTTTGTCTGGGTCGGCGATGCGCCTGCCCTGGAGATCCTGTCGCACCGTATTCTGTGGGCGGTGCCGCTGTTGATGGTGCTGCTGACGGTGAGCCGCGAGTGGCCAACGCTGCTGGGCCTGTCCCGCAGCAAGCTGCTGACGCTGGTGGGCAGCGGGGTGCTCATCGCCACCAATTGGGGTTTGTACATCTACGCCGTGCAGGCCGAGCGGGTGCTCGAAACCAGCCTGGGCTATTACCTGAACCCGTTGATCAATGTAGCGCTGGGCGTGGTGCTGCTCGCCGAGCGTCTGCGCCGCTGGCAATGGGTGGCCGTGGCCCTGGCCGCGCTGGGCGTGGCAAATGAGGTGTTCCACCTGGGCGCCGTGCCCATGTTTGGCCTGACCCTGGCCCTGACCTTCGCGTTCTATGGCTACGTGCGCAAAGTTGCCGGTGTGGGTTCCGTGGCTGGCCTCATGGTGGAAACCCTGGTGATGGCGCCCTTTGCGCTGGGCTATCTGATTTGGGCTCACAGCCAGGGCCTGAGCGCGACGGCCAGCGGCGACGGCGCACTGCTGGGCAAGCTGGCTCTCGGCGGCCTGATTACCGTGACGCCGCTGTTGTGCTTTACCGCTGCGGCGCTGCGTATGCCCCTGTCCGTGCTGGGCCTGTTCCAGTACCTCGCCCCGACCCTTGCGCTGCTGCTGGCGGTGTTTGCCTTTGGCGAGCCCTTCTTCCCCCACCAGTACCTCACCTTCGGCCTGATCTGGCTTGCATTGGCGGTGTTCACGGTGGAGGGTTGGCGTTCTGGCCGAGCGGAGAACGCACCCCGATGATCCGTCTGTACACCATGGAACGCGACTACCCGTACGGCACCCTGCGCTCCACCAACGGCTCCAAAACCAGGGTTGTGCTGGAGGAGAAAGGGCTCGCCTACGAAACGATCTGCGTCCGCCCAGGGGATGTCTGGAAGAAGGTGCCCGACATCCTGCGCCGACACCCGCTCGGCAAGGTGCCCTTTGTCGAGGTCGATACAGATGCTGGCGAGTTTGTGCTCTACGACTCCACGGTGATTAACGAGTACCTGAACGACCTGGTCTCTGAGCCGCCCCTGCTGCCCGCCGATCCCCAGGCCCGGGCGATCGTGCGGGCGCGGGAAAACTTTGGCGACGAAGCCATCCTGGTCGGCGCCCTGCCGGCGCTGTGGATGCCCTGGTGGTCGCCGCCGGAGAAGCGTAACGACGCTGCGATGGAAAGCGCGCGCGAGGCGCTGCGCACGCGGATTTTTCCGGTGCTGACGGACATGCTGGGCGATCAGGAATGGCTGTGCGGTGCCTTCTCGATGGCCGATGTGCCGATGATGTCGCTGGCGATGGCGCTGCAGGTGGACGGGCTGGTGCCGGAGTCCCAGCCGTTGGCCGCATATCTCGAGCGCCTGCGCAGCCGGCCGAGTTACCGCGCGATCAGCCCGGACACGCCGGCACCTGCCAGCCGCGAAACGGACTGATCGCCTTGGACCTGTCGGCAGACACGACGTTCGAAGCCGGCTTCCCCCATGCGTTTTTTGCGGCGCTGCGCGCCGAGCCAGGCCTCTACTGGCACGAGCCGACAGCCAGCACGCCGGACGGTGAAGGCTTCTGGGTCGCGAGCCGCTACGACGATGTGGCCGCGATCGCCCGCGACCACCAGCTGTTTTCCAGCGAGACCGGCGGCGGCCTGCGCGAGCGCGGCGGCACTGCGCTGAAGGACGAGCGCGCCGCGGGCGTGTCTTTGAACATGACCGACGAGCCGCGGCACCGGCAGATGCGAGCATTGCTGGCCCACGGTTTTACCCCCAGGGCAGTGGCCGCGTTGCGCGCCGCCCTGCAGCAACAGCTGGGCCAGCTGCTGGCTGCCGTGCCGGCTAATGAGCCCTTCGATGTGGTGGCGCAGTTTGTGCGTGAGCTGCCCCTGCGCGGCATTTGCCTGGTGCTCGGGATTCCCGACGCCGATCAGCAACAGCTGATGGACTGGGTCGATGCCGGCATCAACGATCCTTCGTCCAGCATTCTGGCCCGGGAGCCGCTCACGGCCCTGCGCCGCTATGGCACGGCCCTGGTGCAGGAGCGGCGACAGTCCCGCGGCGAAGACATCTTCTCGCAGATTGTCCATGCCCGGCTGCCGGACGGCGGGCAGCTGACGGACCACGAGCTGGTTGCCTTCTTTACCCTGCTCTTTCCCGCAGGTGCCGAAACCACCCGCAGCGCCCTCGGCGGCGCGCTGCTGGCGCTGGCAGAGCATCCGCAGGCCTACGAGCAGCTGCGGCAGACACCTTCGCTGCGGCGCAGCGCCGTCGAGGAGGTCGTGCGCTGGTCCAGCCCGTCGCTCTACAAGCGGCGCACTGCCTCGGCAGACACCGTCTTGGCCGGGACCTCGATCCGGGCGGGGCAGAAAGTCACGCTTTGGGAGATGTCGGCCAACCGCGACGAGCGGGTGTTCGCCGACCCGTTCACCTTTGATATTGGCCGGTGGCCGAACCGGCACCTGGGCTTCGGGGCCGGGGTGCACTTTTGCCTGGGCGCGAGCCTGGCGCGGCTGGAGCTCGATCTGGCGCTGGAGATGATCACTGCCGAGTTCCGGCAGATTGCTGTCGCCTCGCCGGTGCGCTGGACTCCCAACAACCGGCTGCTGGGGCCAAGGTCGCTGTCGCTGCTGCTGCGGCGCTAGGGGCTGGCGTCCTGCGCGAGCTTGTTCGCGCGCAGCATGGCGGACTGCAGCGTGCCGAGGCGCCGGATCCAGGGCTCGAAGCGATCCAGCGGCGGGGGCAGGTCGGCGCTGGCTGCCTTGGCCCGTGCAAAGTCTTCATAGATGCCGAGGAGCAAGACGTAGTAGCGGCTGCCGTCGCGCTCCACCTCGGCTGCCGTCAGCCCCTGAATCTCAAGCTCGACGAAGGACCGCTCGAGTTCGGCGGCGCTGCTCAGCGCCGTTAGCTGCACGGCGTAAAAAGTCGGCGGCATATCCATGAGCGAGACGGGCTGCGCAGGCTGGTAGGCGAGCTGCTGATAGCGGGGCGCGTCCGCTGGCAGCGTTTGCCGTTCGGCCACCGGCTCGGCGGCGGCCGCCTCTGCCACGGCGTCTTCAAGTCCTGGCGGCCGCGGTTCCGGCAGGTCGGAACCGGCCTCCGGGGCCGGTGGCAGGGTGTCGCCGCTGCTGTCCACAACGCCTGCTTCCAGCTCCGAAACCTCCGTCAGGGGCACGATGGTTTCGACCGGCGGCGCTTCCGGCCGCGGGATCGGTTCCGGCATCACCATGGCCGGCGCGCGGGCCGGGCGCCAGGCTTCCGGATTGGCCACTTTGTCGGGATCGTTGTCGCAGTCCCAGGCTTCGTTGTCGCTTGCGGGCAGGCATAGCCAGGGGCCCTGGTTGCTGTTCGCGGCAGTGAGCTCCGGGTCCGGCGTCGACGCCGCTGGCCGGTCGGATCGTCCGGCGCAGCCGCCCAGGACCAGGGCGAGCGCGAGCAGGGCACAAAGGGAAGACGGCATGGTCATGGGCGGCGGGGCCGAGCGGGAAAGGGGCGCAGTTAGCCACCGGCATCTCCGCCTGTCAAAAGGGCTGCCGGGCCCTGGTTTGCGTCCCCCGGGACGATTGGCCATTATCGAGGAAAGGCCCGCGGCGAGATGCTGCGGGCGCGATCGACATTGAATTGCAGGCGGGCTGGGCAGACAGAAGACGCGAGAAACGGACAAGGCAGTGACAGCAACCCTCTCAGAGTATCCGCGGATACCCAAGATCTTGAGACTGAACATTGCGGGTCACCCGGTGGAATGGGTGTCCTGGCAGGAAGCGGTCTGTCTGTACGCGCGGGAGCTGGTCGTCTGGACTCTGGGCGATGCGGTGCTGCACATTCGTGGCGGTCACTCTCGCGAAGACGGCGAGCCGAGCAGCGTCGAGATTCACCCGATCATTGCCTGCGATGGCCAGGTCGTTGCCAAGGCGCGCTCCGTGCCGCCGCTGACCAACCAGGCCCTCTTTGGGCGCGACCGGCGCCTGTGCCTTTACTGTGGCGGCGAGTTTGCCGAGCACGAGCTCACCCGGGACCATGTGGTACCGACCTCGCGCGGGGGGCGGGATCGCTGGGACAACGTGGTTGCTGCCTGCCGGCGCTGCAACCACTACAAGGGCAGCCGCCTGCTGGACGAAGTGAACCTGGAGCTGAAGGCGCTGCCGTACGTGCCGAACTACGCTGAGTATCTGGCGCTAACCAATAGCGGCCGGATCCTGGGCGACCAGATGGATTTTCTGCGCCGCAGCTTTGGCGCCAACAGCCGCTTGCTGTCTGCCTGAGTCTTACTCAAAGCCGCGCACGCAGTCGTAGCGGTAAATCCAGTCCAGCCGGCCCAGGGCCAGCTCTGGCAGAAAGCGTCCGGTCAGGGTGCTGGTCAGCCTGGCCCGCAACCGTTCCCCGCCCCGGGCGTAAAGCAGTCCTGCAATCGCGGCGTTGCTCCGCGCCACCAGCAGGCGCGCGCGCTTGAGGCGATAGCGCTGGTACTGCTCGGCGATCTGCGCCGGCGCGCCCTCGTGCTGCTCTGCAAAGCGCGACAGCACCCAGGCGTCTTCCAGTGTTGCGGAGGTTTGCTGCAGCAGCGCGGGCCCCATGGGATGGGCGGCGGCGCCCACCAGCACTGCGCCGTCCCGGGCGAGGTGTTCCGGGGGCGGCTGCGCAGTCCAGGGGCGCGGCGGGCAATCGCCGGCCGCGTGCAGCAGCTCACCGATGGCGCGGTGCCAGTGGCCGAAGGTCGTTGCGAGGACCGGTGCCGGGCTGTTGCTGGCAGAGGCGTTTGCGGGGCGGCTGGCGAGGGCCGTAAACGCCAGGCGCCCGCTGACGCTGTCTCGGGCCAGCCACAGGGCGCGGCCCGGACCAACCCACAGCGACAGGGCATTGGCTCGCAGCAGGTCGGGCACCTGGGCAAGCGGCAGCTGACCCTGCCACAGCCAGGCCCGGATGCGGGTCGAGTCAGGCACGGCCGCGTTCGCATCCGCCACAGGATCCCGGGAGCAGACCCGCAGCGGCGCGTGTGAGTGGCCTGTGGTCGCGCCAGGCGCTGCCGTGCTGCCGAGCGCGTCGGCCAGGGCATCCCGCAGGGCGAGGCTTTGCACCAGGTAGAACGGCGCGCCAAAACGGTTGGCGCTGAACTCCCCCAGGGGCAGCGCGCTGAGCTGGAAGCCGTTGCCGCCGGTGCGCTCTTCGAGGGTCGCGGGCCGTTCGGCGTGCTGCCCCAGCCAGCCGCGCAGCCCCAGCGCGTGCAGCACCCGGGCGCCGTTGGGCGAGATCGGCAGCAGTTCTGGCGCGGGCGTGTGCGCCGCGATGGCTTCCTGCAGCTGCCAGCCGTCCAGCCCGGCCCGTTTCAGAGCAAGGGCCAGCGTCAGGCCGCCCAGATCGGCGTGCTCGATGGCAATGGCAGGCGCAGCGGCCACGGCTGCCTTAGCTGTCCGCTTTGCGCCAGCGGGTGCCGTCCCGGGAATCCTCCAGCTCGATGCCTTTGCTGAGCAGGGTATCGCGCACCTGGTCGGCGCGGGCAAAGTCCCGCGCAGCGCGAGCCGCGTTGCGCTCTTCGATGAGCGCTTCGATGCTGGCCGCGTCCAGACCGGCATCGGCGGTGAAGTAGGTTTCTGCAGACACCGTCAGAATGCCGAGCAGCCAGCCGCCGGCGAGCAGCGCCCGGCCCAGCCGCAGCTGCTCCCCGGCGTCGGTCGCCTTGTGAATGCCGCTGGCCAGGGCATGCAGCTCGCTGATCGCCTGCGGCGTACTGAGATCGTCTGCCAGCGCCGCCAGCACTGCGTCCGGAAACGCATCGGCGGTGGCGTCTGCCCAGCTCAGGCTGCTTTCCTCGGCCAGCTCCGGCACGGCCCGCAGCGCGCTGTAAAATGTGTCGAGTCCCTTGTTAGCCTGCAGCAGCAGCGCCTCGCTCCAGGCCAGGGACGAGCGGTAGTGCGCCGACAGCAGCGCGTAGCGCAATACATCGCCGCTGTGCTGTTCGCGCAGGCCGTGAATCGTCAGCACGTTGCCGAGGCTCTTGGACATCTTCTCGTCGCCCAGGGTCAGCATGCCGTTGTGCAGCCAGTAGGCGACGGTCTGCTCCCGGTCCAGGGCGCAGCGACTCTGGGCGGCTTCGTTTTCGTGGTGCGGGAAGATCAGGTCGCTGCCGCCGCCGTGAATATCGATGGCGTCGCCCAGATGCTTCTGGATCATGGCCGAGCACTCGATGTGCCAGCCGGGCCGGCCCCGGCCCCAGGGGCTGTCCCAGCCGGGCAGGTCATCCGTGGACGGCTTCCAGAGCACAAAGTCTTTGGGGTCGCGCTTGTAGGGCGCCACGTCGATTCGGGCGCCGGCCAACAGGTCGTCCATGGACCGCCGGCTGAGCCGGCCGTAGGCCGGGTCAGCGGGCACGTGGAACAGCACGTGGCCCTCGGCCGCATAGGCGTAACCGCCGCTGATCAGCTGCTCGGTCATCGCGATGATCTCGGCGATGTGCTCCGTGGCCCGGGGTACCACGGTGGCGGGCAGCACATTCAGAGAGGCGATGTCGTCGTTGTAGTGCTCGGTAAAGCGGTCCGCCAGGGCGCTGATGGGCTCGCCGTTGGCCTTGGCGGCAGCATTGATCTTGTCGTCGATGTCGGTGACGTTGCGCGCGTAGAGCACGGTCTTGTAGCGCAGCTTGAGGAGCCGGTACAGCGTGTCGAACACCACGGCCGGTCGGCCGTTGCCGATGTGCACGTAGCTGTACACCGTCGGCCCGCAGACGTACATGGTGACGCGCTCCGGGTCGATCGGCTCGAAGGGGCGCTTGGCGCCGGTGCGGCTGTCGTGCAGCTCGATATTCATGATGTGCCCAGCGGTGCGTCGGCGAGGACTTCGACACTGTCGCCGTCCACCGCCAGATAGAAGCAGTTGCGGCGCAAAGTATGGCAGGCGCTGCCGGTCTGCTCGACCTCGAGCAACACCGCGTCAGCGTCGCAGTCAAAGCGCAGGCGGACCAGCTTTTGCCGGTGACCGCTGGTGTCGCCCTTGCGCCAGTAGCTTTGGCGGCTGCGCGAGTAGTACCAGGCGTAGCCGTCCTCGAGCGTGCGCTCGATGGCGGTGCGATCCATCCAGGCCAGCATTAGCACATCCCGGCTCTCGCTGTCCTGAGCCACCGCCGCCACCAGCCCCTGGTCGTTGAAGGGCACCTGATCCAGAAATGGCGCCAGTGAGACCCGGGTTCCTGCGCCCGCGCCCTCGAGCGCCTTGATGTCGACCGTGCCTTTGCTCATGGCTTAGCCGAAGCGCTCGTCGAGGTAGGCGAAAACGGCCCGCAGCGCCATCGCCTCGCCGCCTTCCGGTCGGCCCGGCCGATTGCGGATGTTGAAGGCCATCAGGTCGAAGTGGACCCAGGCGGTGTTCTGCACAAACTTCTCGAGGAACAGCGCGGCGGTGACGGCCCCGGCGTAGGGAGAGGGCGCGCTGTTGAGGGTGTCGGCCACCTTGCTGTCGAGCAGGTAGCTGTAGGCCTGGTGCAGGGGCATGCGCCAGACGGCGTCGTCCTGGGCCTCGCCGTGCCGGCTGATGGCCGCGGCCACCGCGTCGTCGTTGGCGAACATGGCCGAGATCTCGGCGCCGACCGCGCTGCGGGCGGAACCGGTAAGGGTCGAGAAGTCCACCAGCAGCGCGGGGGACTCTTCGCAGGCGAGGGTGAGCGCGTCGCACATCACCAGCCGGCCCTCGGCGTCGGTGTTGTCGATCTCGACGGTCGTGCCCTGGTAGGTCTCGATGATGTCCCCGGGCCGGTAGGCGTTGCCGGCGATGGCGTTTTCCACCGCGGGCACCAGCACGCGCAGCCGCACCGGCAGCGCTCGCGCCATGATCAGCTGCGCCAGCCCCAGGGCTTGAGCAGCGCCGCCCATGTCTTTCTTCATGGATCGCATGGAGTTACCGGGCTTGATGTTGAGCCCGCCGCTGTCAAAGCACACGCCCTTGCCGACCAGCGTGATCTTCGGGTGCGCGGGGTTGCCCCAGCGCAGGTCGATCAGCCGGGGCGCATCCGTCGCCGCCCGGCCGACCGCGTGAATGGTGCGATAGCCGGCGGTGAGCAGCTCATCGCCCGTGGTGCAGGCAAAGCTGGCCTCCCAGCGGTTCGCGAGCTGCTCCGCGATCGCGGCGAGCTGTGTGGGTAACAGGTCGCCGGCGGGAATATTGATCAGATCCCGGGCCAGGGCGGCGGCATCGGCAATGGCGCACACGCGCTCGCGCTGATCGCCGTCTGGGACTGCCAGCAACGCCGGCTGGCGTTTCGGCGCCTTGTAGCTGGTGAACTGATAGCTCCCCATGGCCCAGCCCAGCAGCGCGAGATCCGAGACGGGGTCTTCGATCCGGTAGGTGGCTTCCGGCAGGCTCATGGGCAGGGCGCCCAAGGTACTGAGACTGTCGCTGGTGTCCTTGCCGGACAGATGCAGCTCGGGCTCTGTGGCCGTTGCCGGCAGGCGCAGGTGCGTGCCCGGGCGCGCCGTGAAGCCCTGGCCGCGGACCCAGGCCTGGCGCGCTTCCGAAGCGGTGCTGAGCCAGCCTTCAAATTCGTCCGGGCGCAGGGGCAGCAACGGGATCGCGTCGTCTGCGGCGGTGCCTGCGTCTACGAGAACCTGGGTGCTGATGGAGTCCGTCACGGGATGTTCCTGGGTATCGATGGCGATGTTTTCGGCCTCTGGCAATGGATTGGCAATGAACGGGCAACCCAGCGGGAAACCCGCTTGCCAGCAGTCGAACGGGCCGCGTACTTTAGCAGAGTCCGGCGCCGCGCCTGCGGCCGCTGCCGTTTCAACACAAGGACTCTGACATGCGTTTTTTTGTGCCCGAACGCCCGGGGCCGGGCCGGCTCGGTAGCCGGTTGCTGGCGACTCTGGTGCTGCTGCCCCTCAGCCTGGCGGCCGCCGGCGCCACCCAGAAGCCCATGATTTACGGGCAGGAATGGCTGGCCATCACCGGCAAACCCCTCGCTGCGACCGCCGGGGCCCGCATTTTCGAGCAGGGCGGCAACGCCGTCGACTCAGCCTGCGCCATGCTGGCAGCGACCTCGACCATGTTCGATGTGCTGAGCTGGGGCGGCGAGACCCAGGCCCTCATTTACCACCCGGGCAAGAAGAAGGTGATTGCCATCAATGCCCTGGGCGTTGCCCCCACCGGCGCGACGCCTGCGTTTTTCAAGGCCAAAGGCTACGAGCAGCCGCCGGAGTACGGTCCCCTGGCTGCCGTGACGCCGGGCACCCCCGGCGGGCTGCTGGTGATGCTGGCGGAGTACGGGACCATGTCCCTGGCCCAGGTGCTGGCGCCGGCGATGCGGCTCGCTGCGGGCTATCCGATGGAAGCGCAGACCGCGGACTCGATCGAGCGTCAGAAGGAAGAGATTCGCCAGTGGCCGAGCTCTGCAAAGCTGTTTTTGACGCACCCCGGAGAAGATCGCGAGGCGCCGGTCGCCGGCGAGATTTTCCGACAGCCGGACCTGCTGGCCACGCTGGAGAAGTTGCTCGAGGCCGAGGCGCAGGCGCTGGCCAGCGGGGCTGATCGCAAGGCCGCCATCATGGCAGCCTACGAACGCTTCTATCGCGGCGACATCGCCGAGGCCTTTGTCGCTGGCTCTCAGGCGCTCGGCGGGCTGCACACGAAAGAGGACCTGGCGAGCTGGCAGGTGCATATCGAGGAGCCTGTGCGCAGCCGCTACAAGGATCTGGATGTCTACAAGCTCAGCAGCTGGGTGCAGGGCCCGGCCATGCTGCAGGCCCTCAACATCCTCGAGCCCATGCCGCTGAAGGCCATGGGCTACAACAGCGCGCCCTACATTCACACCCTCTACCAGGCCATGAACCTGGCGTTCGCGGATCGCGATTTCTACTACGGCGACCCCTACTTTCCGCCGGAAGAGCCGCTGAAGGGCCTGCTGTCGAAGAAGTACGCGGCGCAGCGCCGCGCGCTCATCGACCCGGAACGCAACGATCCGGCGATCGGGCCTGGCAACCCCTATGAGTTTCAGCGCGGCCGCCACCCCTTTCCCGAGCACCTGGCCAACTGGACCAACGTCAGCGATGGCGAGCGCGGGGTCATGCCGCCCTGGCAGCAGGCCGGCCTCGACCCGGAGGCAAACAAAGCGACTCACGTTGCAGCGCGGGCGGCGGCTCACGAACGCCAGTTTCTGGCCGGCACGACGTCGATTCAGGCCGCAGACAAGGCGGGCTGGGTCGTGTCGGTGACGCCGTCCGGGGGCTGGATCCCGGCCGCCATTGCCGGAGATACGGGTATCGGCATGAGCCAGCGCATGCAGAGCTTCGTGCTCGATGCGGCGCAGAACCCCTATAACGTGCTCGAGCCCGGCAAGCGCCCGCGCGCGACGCTGACGCCGGGCATGGTGCTCAAGGACGGGCGGCCCTATCTGTCCTTCGCGGTGCAGGGCGGTGACATTCAGGACCAGGTGCTGCTGCAGTTCTTCCTGAACGTGGTGGAGTTCGGCATGACGGTGCAGGAAGCCGCAGAGGCGCCGCACGTCTGGAGCTATCAGATGCGGAACTCCTTCGGCGACCACCGGGCCGAGCCGGGCAAGCTGCTGCTCCGGGACGACACCTCCCCCTGGGTGCGGGACGACCTGAAGGCCCGGGGCTACAAGCTGACCTTCCGGGACCGCAGCTCAGGACCCATCCTGGCCATCGAGTTCGATCACGAGCGCGGCGTGTTTATGGGCGCGGCGAGCAACTTTGGCGAGGACTACGGGATTGGCTGGTAGCGGCCCCCAGCGCCTGTCGATGGGGCGCGTCTAGCGGGCGGGCCGCCAGAAGCTGCGCCAGGCGCCGCCCAGAATGACCAGGCAGACCGCGAAGGCGATGGCCAGATAGGCGGCGACGGTTTCCGGCGGGTTCAGGAACATCGTCAGCTCGATGGCGAGGCCCATCATGAACGCCAGGGTGAACAGCACCGGGTCCCGGGCCAGCCCGCGGCGGAAGATGCGCCAGAGCAGCAGGGTGCACAGCAGCACGACGATCGCGATGGCGGGCAGCGCGGCGAGCAGCCAGTAGCGCTCGATGACCGGCCATTCCGGGGGCGCGTAGCCCAGGATCGCTGCGACGGTGATCTCCGTTGCCAGCGTCGCCAGCAAGCCGACGACAACCACCAGCGCTGTCTTCACGGGGCCGTTTTGCCGTCGGCGGGCCCGGTGTCCGGGTCAGCGTC
>CAZXIJ010000018.1:18599-30506 GCA_964640725.1 uncultured Pseudomonadales bacterium
CGGGTCAGCGTCATCGGTAGCCGTAGCCGTAGTGCTCTGATCCGTCGAGGTCTCTCCGGCGGTGCCCGCTGCCGGTTCGTCGGCGCTCTGCGCCGCCGTCTCCGAATCCGCTTCCGGGCCAGCCTCTGCTGCAGCGCTCGCGTCGCCGGACTCCGCGGTCGCTGGATCATCGGGGGCAGTTTCTTCTTGAGCGAGGGTTTCTGCCTCGCTGTCGATGGTCGATGGGTCGTTGCCCTCGCTCGGCCCCCGCAGCAACGGCGTGCCGGCGCCGTCGCCCAGCAGCGTGCTGGCACTGCTGGCCAGATGACGGTGCAAGTCGTTGTAGCTCGTGTTCAGGGACTCGAACTTGCGCGCCGTTTCTGCGAACTGGTCGTAGACCTCGGCCCGATAGTCCTTGAGCGCGGTTTGCGCGGTCTCGAGCTCGTCCTCCAGATCTTTGGCGCGGCGGCCCTTGAAGCTGGCGCGGCCGACGACAATGCCGAGCAGCAAACCCACGAGCAGGCCTGCGATTCCGATACCGGCGACCCATTCGCTCTCGTACATAAACTCGATTCTCCGTGTGTGGTTCAGGGCGCCGTAGCGCTGGCAGCCATGGCGTCAGGCACAGTTGTCGTTGCGCCGATCACAATTGGCGCAGGGGGATCTGGTTCGAAGCATCGAGCCCCAGATTGTTGCCTTCAAAGATGCGATCGGCCCGATAGCTTGACCGCACCAGCGGTCCGGACGCGACCTCCGTAAAGCCCAGGGCCAGGCCCCATTGGCGATACTCGTCAAATTGCTCTGGCGTCACCCAGCGGTCGACCGGCAGGTGGTTGGGCGTGGGCCGCAGGTACTGGCCGAGGGTCAGCAGGTCGACGTCGTGTTCCCGCAAGTCTGCCATGGCCCCGCGGATTTCGTCATCGCGCTCGCCGATGCCGACCATCAGGCTGCTCTTGGTGAGCACCGCCGGGCGGTGGGCTTTCGCGAAGCGCAGCACCTCAAGGGTCTGCTGGTAGCCGGCACGCGGGTCGCGCACCGGATGCGTGAGGCGTTGCACGGTCTCGAGGTTCTGCGCGAAGACTTCCAGCCCGGAGTCGACCACGGTTGCGACAGCGGCCTCGCTGCCGCTGAAGTCCGGAGTCAGGGCTTCGACCGCGGTCTGCGGGTTGCGGGCCTTGATCGCGCGCACGCAGGCGGCGTAGTGCCCGGCACCGCCGTCGGCCAGATCGTCCCGGTCAACGGAAGTGAGCACCACATATTTGAGCTGCATCAGAGCCACGGACTCTGCCGCCTGCTCCGGTTCCTGGGCGTCGAGCCAACCCTTGGGGTTGCCGGTGTCGACGCTGCAGAAGCGGCAGGCGCGCGTGCAGACGCTACCCATGAGCATGATCGTCGCCGTGCCGTTGTTCCAGCACTCGCCGATGTTCGGACAGTGGGACTCTTCGCACACCGTTGCCAGCCGGTGTTCCTGCACGGTCTTGCGGACCGATTGGTAGCGCTCGCCGCCGCCCAGCTTGACCCGCAGCCAGGGCGGCTTGCGACCGCTCACGCCCTGGGCAGCGACCCCGGTACCGCCCCCGGTACCGCCGATGGCGCTGGCTTCTTGCGAGGCCCGCGCAGACTTGATGCCGTCTTTAATCGCCACCGTGCCGTTCGGTGCGGTGAACTTGGTGCCGCTGCGGACGGGGGAAGACGCGCTGTCGGATCGGTCGCTGCGTGACATGGGCTGGCTAGTCCGGGCTGATCAGGACCGCCGGGCCGAAACACCGGCGGATCATCAAAGGCGAACTATACCGCGGCCATGACCGCCGTGTCGTGAAGCGCGCTCATGCCGGGGGGCTGTCGGCCAGCTCAGGGCTTCGCGTTCAGGTCCCAGTCGTAGCGGTACTTGACGCTGCCGGAGTAGCTGCGGACGCGCTCGGGGTCGGCAACGCCGCCGACGCCGGCGAGGTAGCTGAGCAGACCGTCCCGGTCCTTGGCAAAGTCTTCCATGTACCAGTCAAAAATACTGGACAGGCGCAGCTTATCGCCCCTGAACGTGAGGCCGCGCGGGTGCGTCAGGAACGCGACTTCGGCGGCATCGAGCTGCTGGTTCAGGGTGCCGGCAAGAAACGGCTCGGTTGCCAGGTTCGGGCAGCCGACGCTTGCGCAGTTAACGGCGAAGTGGATGCGGTGGTCCTGCCAGATCGGGCGCAGGATGCGGTGCTCGATATCATTGAGGGTGATGTCCTGGCTCGCGATGCGCGCCACCTCGTCGTCCCAGGGGCCCGTCGGCAGCCAGCCGCCGCCCATGCGCAGAATCGACTTTTTTTTCGGGTGATCGAGTACGACCTTGAGGGTCAGGGCGTTGTACAGGTTGATCCAGTAGGCCATCTGTTCGTCGCGGTTGAGCGCGCGCGGATCCCGGGCGGTCAGGCCACTGATGTAGCGGTCCAGCAACGGCGCGTCGTTCGCGCTTAGCGCCTGGTAGTCCACGACGGTACGGCCGCCGGGCAGGGTGCTGACATAGCGGCTGAGCAGCGTGGCCCAGTCGTCGTGGGACACGGTCTCGGTGCTGGCTGCATCCTGCGCGAACCAGAACGCCCAGAGGTCAGGTTTGGGGATCGCCTGGGCCAGGCCGGCCCCAAGGGTCAGCGCGCAGCCCAGCAGCATCCGGGCAAGGATGGCGGTCCGGGGACGGGCGGGGTGCGTGTTGATCATGGCCGAGGCTCGTTTGCAGTGTGTGTGTTTGCTGTGACTGCAGCCGCGGCGATAGGTTCACTGGCTCAGCGGCCGGGGGTGCCGGTGTCCTGGAACTGAAGGTCGTACAGCGTGGCGTACAGGCCCTCCCGGGCCAGCAGCTCTTCGTGGCTGCCGAGCTCTGCCACCGCGCCGTCCTTCAGGACCAGAATGCGATCGGCTTCCTGAATGGTCTGGAGCCGATGCGCAATGAGGATGGAGGTGCGGCCTGCGGTCAGCTTGCGCAGCGCGTCCTGGATGAGCAGCTCCGTGGCGGTGTCGATACTGGCGGTCGCCTCGTCCAGAATCAGGATTTCCGGGTCTGCGGCGAGCACGCGGGCGAAGGCCAGCAGCTGGCGCTGGCCTTGCGACAGGTTCTGCCCGCGCTCCGACAGCGGCGTGTCGTAACCGCGGGGCAGGCTGCGGATAAACCCGTCGGCGTTGACCTGCCGGGCGGCCTGTTCGGCACGGCCCCGGCTGATCTTCGGATCGCCCAGGGCAATGTTGTCGTAGATGCTGCCGGAGAAGATGTGGAAGTCCTGCAGCACCACGCCCACCCGGCGGCGCAGGTCCTGGCTCGCAATCCGGTTCAGGTCGATCCCGTCCAGAAAGATCCGGTCGTCGGGAAAGTCGTAAAAGCGCCCGAGCAGGCGAATCAGGGTGCTCTTGCCTGAGCCGGTTGGCCCGACGATGGCGAGGGTCTCGCCGGGACGAATCTCGAAGGACACGTCGTGCAGAACCGGGACCGCCTCATCGTAGGCGAAGGACAGGTTGCGAAACTCGAGGTGCCCGCGCAGCCGTGACGGCAGCGGAATCGGCTCCCTTGGCTCGTGGATGGCCTCGTCCCAGTCCAGCGCCTGGAAGATTCGCTCCATGCTGGCCATGGCGCGAAACAGCACGTTGGTCTGTTCGCCCAGGGCAACGATGGGCTGGAACAGCATGCTGATAAAACTCGTAAACAGGATCATGCTGCCGAGGCTGATGGATTCCTGGACGACGGCCCCGCCGCCGTACCAGAGGATCATGCCCTGGGCAATGTGCGACATGCTGTCGTTGAAGGCGCCGTACAGGGTTTCCCAGCGCGCGCTGTGCAGCTCGTGGCCTTTGTGTTCGCTGTTGATGTCCCGGTAGCGCTGCGCGTTTTCCGCTTCCCGCACCGACAGCTGCACGACCGTCAGCCCTGCCAGGTTTTCCTGCATGTACTGGTTCAGGGACGACAGCGCGAGCCGCACCTGGCGGAACAGGCGCCGGGTGTTGCGGCGGAAGAACCAGGTGACGCTGCCCATGAGCGGTAGCGCCAGCAACAGGATCAGCGTGAGCTTGACGTCGATCGCCAGCATGATCGACAGGGCGACAAAGAACGGCACGAACTCGCCGACCAGGGTGCCCACGCCGCGCAACAGGTCGTAGAGCGCTTCGATGTCGTTCGTGACCCGGGTCATGACGCGGCCGACGGCGACCCGGTCGTAAAAGGATGAGGGCCGGGTTTCCAGGTGTGCGAACAGGTCCTGGCGCAGATCCCGCAGGCTTTTGGTCACCGCGCTCGACAGCGTCAGCCGGTGGGCGTGACCGGCCAGGGCCCAGGCGATCTGGAACACGGCGTACATGAGGCAGGCCGCCAGCAGCGGCGGCGCCGCTGATACGTCCACCAGCAGCGCGTGCAGCTCGGTCATGCCCAGGTCAGGCAGCCCGCTGTCCGTCTCGCCGCGCAGCACACCGTCGATGACGACGATGGCGGTGATGATGGGCAGCAGGACCTGCAGCATGGACATCACCAGGACCAGGCCGGCGGAGGCCAGGAATCGACTTCGGTAAGGACGCAGCCAGCGGCCCAGGCGCCGAAGCTGCGCGAAGTCCAGACCGCGGCCGGCGATCTCGGCATCGAACACCCGGTGGTCCCGGGCAGGACTCGCCTCGCGCGCGTTCATGCGTTCACCGGCGCGGTTTCCGTGCCTTCGCGCTGCAGCCGCTCAAGCTCCGCGTAGCGGCCACCGAGGGCCAGCAGCTCGCTGTGGCTACCGGCCTCGACGATGCGCCCGGCATCCATGAACAGGATGCGGTCCGACGTGCGCGCGGTCGACACGCGATGGGAGACCAGCACCGTGGTACGGCCGGTGCGCTGCCGTTGCAGCGCGGTGAGGATCCGTTCCTCGGTTTCCGTATCGACGGAGGAAAAACAATCGTCGAGCAGCAGTACCGGCGCCTGCCGAATCAGGCCCCGGGCCAGCGCGACGCGCTGTTTTTGCCCGCCGGAGAGCGTGACGCCGCGCTCGCCGACGATCGTGTCCAGCCCTTCCGGAAAGCGGGCGATGGTGCGCACCAGGTCAGCTGCGGCCGCGGCCTCGCTGACCGCTTCCCGGGAACGGCTGGTGTCGTCGTAGCTCAGGTTCGCGGCGAGGGAGGTGCCGAACAGAAACGGCTCCTGGGGGACCAGCACCACCTGCGACCGGAGCTGGGCCAGCGGGTACGCGGCGACGTCGTGGCCGTCGATGCGCAGCGTGCCCTGCGGGACGGGCAACAGCCGCACAAAGGCCCGGAGCAGAGTGCTTTTGCCGCAACCGACGGGTCCCATGATGGTGACGGACTCCCCAGGCTCGAGCGTCAGGTCAATCTCGCTCAGCGCGGGCTCCGCGGCGTTCGGGTAGCTGAAGTTCAGGCCTTCGATGGCGATACGCCCGCGGATCTGCGCCGGTGTGGCCCCGCTGGGTCGGTCGGGCACTTCGGGGGCCAGGTCGATGACCTCGAACAGGCGCTGCGAGGCGACCGCCGCCCGCTGGAACAGGTTGACCATGAAGCCGGCGACCCGGAACGGTTGCACCACCATGGACACGTAGGCCATGAACGCCACCATCTCGCCGATACTGAGCGTGCCCTGCTGCACCTGGTGGCCGCCGTAGCCAATGATGGTGATCGAGCAGATTGCCGCCAGCGTTGGCATGACCGATGCCATCAGCGAGCTGACGCGATCCTGGCGATAGAACGCCCGGGCGTAGTGGTCATTGGTTTTCGCGAAGCGCTGCAGCTCGTTGTCTTCCTGGGCCATGGCCTGGATGGTGCGGATGCCGGACAGGTTCTCCTGCACCTGGTCTGACAGGTCCGACAGGCCTTCCTGCACCGACCGGCTGGCACTGCCCATCTGTCGCGACGACCACAGCGCGTAGTAGTAGACGATGGGCATGGGCGGCAGGAGCAGCAAGGTCAGGATGGGTGACAGGTACAGCATGAAGCCGAAGCCGACGACAGTGGCGTAAACCAGGATGACCACCAGAATCGTGCCCATGGAGATCAGGCGCTGGATCAGCCCGATGTCGGCGACGGCCCGGGTCATCATGTCGCCGATGCTGTGCTCGTTGTAGAAGATCGCGCCCTGCCTCTGCAGCGTCTCGAACAGCTGCTGGCGCAGGTCGAAGGCCACCGCCAGGCCCGTACTGCGCACGCAGTAGCGAGCGAAGGTGACCACCAGGTAGCGCGCGCTCACCGCGCCGATGATCCCCAGAACGGGCAGCTTCAGGTCAAGGGGCGGGCCGGCGTCGTCGGTCAGGGCGGCATCGATCCGGTCGATGCCGATCGCCATGAGCCAGGGCACGAGGCCCTCGAAAATGCGAGCGATGCCGAAGGCGATGATGCCGGCGAAGTACCGGACCCGATGCGGCGCGACGAAGGGCCAGACAGCAAGGAGCGAGCGCCACACGCGAAGGCGCTCAGAACGCGGCGCTGTTCGGGACCCGAGGGAAGGGAATCGCGTCGCGGATGTTTTCCATGCCGGTCAGGTACAGCACCAGCCGCTCCAGGCCGAGGCCGAAGCCGGCGTGAGGCACCGTGCCGTAGCGCCGCAGGTCGCGGTACCACCACAGCTCTTCCATCAGGCTGTCGTCCATGCGCGCTTCGAGCACGTCCAGACGTTCCTCGCGCTGGCTGCCGCCGATGATCTCGCCGACGCCGGGCACCAGCACGTCCATTGCGGCGACGGTCTGCTCGTCGTCGTTCAGGCGCATGTAGAACGCCTTGATCGCCGCCGGGTAGTCGGTTACGACCAGCGGGCCCTTGACGTGCTCTTCCGTCAGGTAGCGCTCGTGCTCGGACTGCAGGTCAGCGCCCCACTCGACGGGGAACTCGAACTTGCGCTTTGCCCGCTGCAGGATCTCGACGGCCTCGGTGTAGGGCAGTCGCTCGAAGGTGGAGCCCTCGACCTTCTGCAGCCGCTCCAGCACGGTGTCGTCGATCTGCTTGTTAAAGAAGGCCATGTCGTCGGCGCGTTCGGTGAGCACCGCGCGAATGACGTGCTTCAGAAAGTCCTCGGCCAGGGCGGCATTGTCTGCCAGGTCGGCAAAGGCGATTTCCGGCTCGATCATCCAGAACTCTGCCAGGTGCCGGCTGGTGTTCGAGTTTTCCGCGCGAAAGGTCGGGCCGAAGGTGTAGACCTTGGTCATGGCATTGGCGAAGGACTCGACATTCAGCTGGCCGGACACGGTCAGAAAGGTCTCTGCGCCAAAGAAATCGTTTTCGAAGCTTTGCCCGGCCTGGATCTGGTCCAGCGTCGACACGCGGAACAGCTCGCCGGCGCCCTCGCAATCGCTGGCCGTAATAATCGGCGTGTTGACCCAGACGAAGCCGTTGCGGTTGAAGTAGTCGTGCGTGGCCTGGGCGACGGTGTTGCGGACCCGGGCGATTGCGCCAAAGGTGTTGGTGCGCGGTCGCAGGTGCGCCACGGTGCGCAGGTACTCGAAGCTGTGTCGTTTCTTGGCAATCGGGTAGGTTTCCGGGTCGTCGACCCAGCCGACCACCTCGACGTTGTCGGCCTTGACCTCCCGGTCCTGGCCGCGCCCGGCTGATTCCACCACGGTGCCGGCGACACGCACGGCGCAGCCGGTGCCAAGCTCGACAATCTCGCTCTCGTAGTTCGGCAAGTCGCCGTCGGCGACCACCTGAATGGCGTCGAAGCAGGAGCCGTCGTGCAGGTGCAGGAACGAGAAGCCGCCCTTGGACGTGCGGCGGGACCGCAGCCAACCCTGTAAGATAACCGCATCGCCCACCGCGTGCTGGTGGGTCACAATGGCTTTGACGCTAACCGCCGACAATGGCTCAACTCCTGACCTGCTAGAGCGGCGGCACTATAAATGATTTGCTGTCCCGCGGGTGTGGGGCGGCCCCGATCGCGTCCTGGCCGGCCCGGCAAAACTGCCCCCGACGGTGCCCAAGGAGGTCCTGATTCATGCGGATGAGCTATCTGGTGGCGGCGCTCGTTCTCGGGCTCGCGGTGATCCTGGGGCTGCAGTTTCGCTCGCAGCTCTTTTCCGGCTGGGGACCGTTTGCCGACCCGCCGCCGGTGATCGAGCCTCAGGTCAGCGTTGCGCCGCCGGTGCCCGGGACCGCTGAGCAGCCGGCGCTCGCGCTGCCGCCGGCAGCCTCCGCCCCGGAGGGCCCGTTGCCGGAGGAGCGTGCGCCGGCGCTCCCGGCCCTGGATGCCAGCGATGACTGGCTGCGGGAGACGCTGGCGCCGCTCGCAGCCCCTGAGTCCTGGCTGGCGGCGGATCAGCTGCTGCGCCGGGGCGCGACGGTGTTGGCCGCGCTGGCCGACGGGAGCGTCCCCCGGCGATCCCTGAGTGCCCTGGTCCCAGCGGATCCCTTCCCGGCAACGGTGGCCAATCGCGGCGCTGCGGCGGACAACCAGCTCTATTACCCGGACAGCGCCGGCTACCAGCGCTTTGACCCGCTGCTGGGGGTGTTGCTGTCGCTGCCGGCGGAGCGCCTGGCGAGCCTTTACCTGACCGTGGAGCCCCTGCTTGATCAGGCGGTGGGCGAGCTCGGCGATGGCCGCACGGCCCGGGACCTGCTGAACGGCGGGCTCGCGTCCCTCATGGCAACGCCGGTGCTGGCGTCGCCGCCGCTGCTGGAGCGTCCGGGGGTCGCTTACCGCTACGCAGACGCCCAGCTGGAATCGCTGTCAGACCTGCAGAAGCAGTTGCTGCGCATGGGCCCCGAGCATCTGGTCCGGCTGCGCGAGTATGCCCAGGCGTTTGTGCTGGCCCTCACTCCGGAGGTTTCGGAGACACCGGCAGCGCCTGGGGATGACGAAGCTTGAGGTCGACATCGTTGCGGAAGGGGGTGTGCGCCTCGACGTGCTCGATGTCTTCGGCGACGTAGCGCCGCTCGTTGTCCAGATAGTCTGAGATCGCGCTCCGAAACTGCGGATCGCCGATCCAGTGGGCACTGTAGGTGGCCTGGGGCAGGTAGCCGCGGGCGACCTTGTGGCTGCCCTGGGCTCCGGCCTCAACACGATCCAGGCCGTGCTCAATCGCGAAGTCGATGGCCTGGTAGTAGCAGGTCTCGAAGTGCAGAAACGGATGATGCTCGGTGCAGCCCCAGTTGCGGCCGTAGAGCGTGTCTTCGCCGATAAAGTTCAGAGCCCCGGCAATGTAGTCGCCGTGCGCGCGGCACAGAATCAGCAGGATCTGGTCCGCCATGGTCTCGCTGATCATGCTGAAGAACGCGCGGTTCAGATATGGCGAGCCCCACTTGCGGTTGCCCGTGTCCAGGTAGAATCGGTAGAAGGCATCCCAGTGATGCTCCTTCAGGTCGCTGCCCGTGACCCACTCGATCTCGACGCCGCCGGCGAGCGCATCGCGGCGTTCCCGGCGCAGGTTCTTGCGCTTTTTGGAGGACAGATCCGCGAGGAAATCGTCGAAGCTGCCGTAGCCGGCGTTGTGCCAGTGAAACTGCTGGTCCATGCGCTTCAGGAACCCGAAGGACCCGGCCAGGTGCCACTGCGCCTCGGTCATGAAGGTCATGTGCAGCGACGACACGTCAACCTGCTCGGCGACCTGCACGCTGCCCGCCAGCAGCGCCGCTTCGTCTTCGGGGGTGCTGCACAGCAGCCGGGGCCCCGTGGCGGGCGTGAACGGAATGCTGCACTGCAGCTTGGGATAGTAGCGGCCGCCGGCCCGGTGCCAGGCATCGGCCCAGCCGTAGTCGAACACGTACTCGCCCTGGCTGTGGCTTTTGACATACATGGGCATGACGCCGCGGACTGCCGCGTTCTCGCCCGGCGCCTCCAGCACCAGGTGAAACGGCTGCCAGCCCGCCTCGTCGCCAACACTGCCGCTGCGCTCCAGCGCTTCGAGGAACTCGTGGCGCACGAAGGGGTTGCGAGGCCGGCCCGGGGCCAGCGCCTGGGCGTTCCAGAGCTCCGGGTCCAGGTCGGCAATGCTGTTCAGGACCCGCACGGCCCGCTGCTCACTCATCTTGGTCATCTCAGTAGATGCCTGCCGACAGGCCGGCGGCGAGGGTCATGCCAAGCTCCCGGGCGGCCTGCTGATGCTCAGCGGTAATTTCGCCACGGGCAATGAGGGGCTTTTGCACTTCTACAAAGGGATAGCCGCCAACGATTCGCTGCACCGCGCGCACCGCACCGGTGCCGTCGTTGCCGGCGCTGATGAACAGGGCGTAGGGCAAAGGCGGCAGCTCGTTCTCGACCTCGTAGTAGGTGCGGTCGAAAAAGTCCTTCATGGCGCCGGACATGTAGCCGAAGTTTTCCGGCGTGCCCAGCAGCAGGCCGTGGGCCCAGCGCAGGTCGTCGGCGTCTGTCTCGCTGGCGCGCCGGCAGCGCAGCGTCACGCCGTCGATATCCGGGTGCCGCGCGCCTGCTTCGGCGGCAGCCGCCAGGGCGCCGGTATTGCCCGTTTGCGTGTGGAACACCAGCAACAGGTGCCGCGTCACGTCGGTGACGCTGGCGGGGGACGGGGTTTCCGGGCTGGGTGCGGCGCGAACCATGCGCTGAGTATACTGCGCGCCCGATCACCGCTGGATGAAGCCATGAGCGTTGCCCCAACGCCTGCCACGGCCTGTGTGGACCGGTCCGAGATCGAGGCGGCGGCCCGGCGCCTGGACGGTGCCATCGTGCGCACCCCCTGTCGCCGCTCGGAAACCCTGTCGGCGCAGACCGGTGCAGAGGTCTGGCTCAAGTTTGAGAACCAGCAGTTCACTGCCTCCTTCAAGGAGCGCGGGGCGCTCAACCGGCTGCTCGCCCTGAGCGCCGATGAGCGGACGCGAGGGGTCATCGCCATGTCCGCCGGCAATCACGCCCAGGCGGTGGCCTATCACTGCCGGCGGCTCGGGATTCCCGCCACCATCGTGATGCCGCGGACGACGCCCAACGCCAAGGTAGAAGCGACCCGGGTGTTCGGGCCGGAAATACTGCTCGAGGGCGTGGCCTTTGACGAGACCCGCGCCGTGACCGAGCAGCTTTGCCGGGACCGCGCCTTAACCATGATCCACCCGTTCAATGATCCGGCCATCATTGCCGGGCAGGGCACCCTGGGGCTGGAGCTGCAGGCGCAGGTGCCGGACGCGGACCATATCCTCATCCCTATTGGCGGCGGCGGGCTGTTTGGCGGCATTGCCAGCGCCTACCGTGGGCAAGCGCGCGCGCCGCAGCTGCACGGGGTTCAGATGAGCCGCTACGGCGCGGCGCATCGCGCCTTCCACGGCCTGGAGATCGGGGCTCCGGCCCCGCCGCAGGGTACGGTGGCTGAAGGCATCGCTGTCAAAGAGCCCGGGGCTCTGACCCTGCCCATCATTCAGGAGCAGGCGAGCGACGTCTTGCTGGTGACCGAGTCGCAGGTGGAGCAGGCGATTTTCGACCTGCTGGAAGTCGAGAAGACCGTCGCCGAGGGCGCCGGCGCCGCTGGCCTTGCGGCGCTGTGCGCCCATGCCGATCGCTTTGCTGGCGAGCGCGTGGTGCTGCTCATCTGCGGCGGCAACATCGACATGCTGATCCTGTCTTCCGTGCTGCAGCGAGGTCTGGTGCGCAGCCACCGGCTGGTCCGCCTGCGGGTCGAGATCCCGGATCTGCCGGGCGCCCTGGCCGAGCTGACCGGCATCGTCGGCGCGCTCGACAGCAACATCATGGACATCGTGCATCAGCGCGCCTTTGGCGGCTCTTCCGTGCGAGCGACCATGGTCGATCTCGTGCTGCAGATGCGCGGCGAGGAGCAGGTGGACAAGGTGCTCGGCGGCCTCGCAGCGGCCGGCTACCGGGCGGAGCTGCTGGAAGGGTACTGAGCCAGCCGTTCAGGCGGCGTGGGACGGCTTGTCACCGCCAGCCGCATCGCCCTTGTCCCCATCAGTGACGGTGCCGGAAGCGCCCGGTTTCGCCCCGGCGGTGGCCAGCGGCCCGTGCGCCCCGGCAGCTTGCGAAGCAGCTTGCGAAGC
>CAZXIJ010000018.1:30606-34801 GCA_964640725.1 uncultured Pseudomonadales bacterium
TTGCGAAGCGGTTTGCGCGGTCGCTGATTCTCCTGGCCTGCCGGCGGGGTTGGCCTCGTTGACTGTCTCGTTTGCCTTGCGCGCGCGGCGCTGCGCGGAACGGTGAAAGATCGCGGGCACGGTGTAGAGCGCGAGCAACGCCGAGCCGCCCACGCCGCCGGCGATGGCCGTTGCCAGGGGCGGCCAGAAGGTGCCGCCAAACAGGATCAGCGGAATAAAGCCGCCAATGGTGGTGGCCGTTGTCGAGACGATGTGACGCGACGCGTCCACCACCACGTCGACGCTCTTCTCGCGGTCCCCGGCCGCGGCGCCGTCGCTGGCTTTAAGGGCCGACAGCACAATGATTGCGCCGTTGATGGCGAGGCCAACCATGCCCAGGGTGCCGATAAAGGCGGTGTAGCCCATGGGCCAGCTAAACAGCCGAACCCCGAACAACGCCAGGCCCACGGACAGAAAGCCCACCAGGCCGATCATGGCGGCTTGCCGGAAAGAGTTCAGGGACAGCACCACGACGGTGATCATGCCCACTGCGCAGAACACGAAGATCGACAGGATGTTTCCCACCGACTCCGACCGCGCTTCGGCTTCGCCGCCGATGCTGAGGCGGTAGCCGGGCGGCAGCGCAAACCCGGTTTCGTCCAGGCGCGCCTGCAGTTTCGCCATCACCCCCGCGGGCAGGGTGAAGGGGGTCAGAAACGCGCGGACGTTGGACACGCGCTCGCCCTGGTAGCGATCGATCGCTGTAGGGGTCGGCCGCAGCTGCCAGCGGCCCAGCTGGTTCAGCGGCACGAAACCGCCACCCGCGGTCGGCACCGGCAAGGCAGCCAGATCGGCCACGTCGTCGCGGCGGCTGTTTGGCAGGCGTACCCGCACGTCGAGCCGGGTGTTGCCCTCCTGCACCGTGCCCGAGGGCAGCCCGATCAGCGCGCTGGCCAGGAGGTTGGGCAGGTCACCGGTCTGCAGGCCGGCGATGGCGGCCGCGCTCTCGTTCGGCTCGAACACCAGCTTCGGTTCAGTCACGCTCAGGCTGGCGCGGGTGGCGGTCACGGTCGGGATGTCAGACAGCAGCAACCGCAGCTCCTCGCCCAAGCGGCGGAGCGTGCTGAACTCGGGCCCGGTGACCCGCAGCTCGATCGGCGCGTTCACGGGCGGGCCCTGCTCGTAGGGCAGGGCCAGCACCTCTGCCGTGGGCAGCGCAATGCTCAGGCGGCGCTGCACGTCCGGCAGGATGTCCAGGGTCGTGGTGGCGCCCGTGGTATTGACCCAGGCGGCCGCGAAGCTTGCGACGCCGTCGTTGTTCAGCACAACGTTGTAGTAGGTGCGCGGCGGCGCCTCGCCGATCGACCAGTAAACATCCGTGATGCCGTCAGTGCTCCGCAGCAGGTCGTCTGCCTGGCCAACGAGCTGGCGCGTTTCTTCGATGGAGGCATGGATGGGCAGCGACAGCTGCACCTGAAACTGGTCCCGGTCCACCGGGGGAAAGAACTGCTGGGTCAGGGTGGGCGCCAGGGCGAAGCCGATAAACGGCAATGCGCAGCCGACGGCGATGCCGAGCCAGGGCTTGCGCAGGGCCAGGTCGACGGTCGCACGATAGCGTGCGGTCAGCGCTGCGTTGCTGTAGCCGTTGTGCCACCAATTGGCGCTGTCGGCCTCTGCCCCAGGCGGAAAGCGACGCTCCAGGAAACCGGCGATTGCGGGCACGATGGTCATGGCCAGAAAGAAGGAGCTGAGGATCGCAAGCGATACGGAGATGCCGATCGTGCCGGTGAAGTCGCCGACGCCGCCGGGGGCCATGATGATGGGCGTGAAAGCCAGTACCGTCGTCAGGGTCGAGGCGCCCAGGGGCACGAACAGATGTCGGGTCGCCTGGCTGATGGCGCCAGCGATCGGCGCGCCGCGGTGCCGCCGCAGCTTGTAGTCTTCGACCACCACGATCGCGTTGTCGATCAGCAGGCCGAGAGAGATGATCAGGCCGGTCACAGACATCTGATGCAGCGGGATGTCGAGGATGAACATGCCCGTGAGCACCATGCCGCCGGACAGCGGCAGCGCCAGCCCGACGGTGATCGCTGAGCGCACGCCCATAAAGAACAGCAGCACCGCAAAGACGATCGCCAGCGCCAGCAGCAGGTTGCTCAGCAGCGTATCCATGCGTGCGCCGGTGTAGTCGTTCTGGTTGTAGATCACCTCGACGCCGATCGCGGCGGGCAGGTCAGCCTGGAAGGCTTCGACGGTGCGCAGGGCGTTTTCGATCCAGCGATCGATGATCAGCCCAGGCTCCATTTTGGCGCTCACGTAGATGACGCGCTCGTCCCCGCGCACCGCCATGGTCCGTGGCGGGTCCACCTGGTGCCGGCGAACGGTGGCCACGTCGCTGACGCGCAGCAGCCCGGCGCCGCCGCTGGCGTTGCCCGGCTTGAGGGGAATCTGCCCGATGCGCTCGATGGAGGTCAGCTCGGCATCGACCTCGACCAGCATGTCGGTGTTGGCGCTGCGCAGCCGTCCGGCTGCGGCCTTGGTGTCCGCACCGGCGATGACGCGGCTGACGTCCGCTGCGGTCAGCCCGGCGCTCGCCAGCGCGAAGGGGTCGACCGTCACGAGGACTTCTTCATCGACATCGCCGAAGGTGTTGGCCTCCTTGCTGCCGGGCAGATTGGCCAGGCTGATCTCCAGGCGCTGGGCCAGGCGTGACAGCAGCGACAGCTGCGGGTCACCGTCGCCCTGCCAGCGCAGCGCCACGGTGAGGGTGGCGGCGACGGGAATGTTCAGCTCCAGCTCCGGGGTGCTGCTGTTGGCCGGCAGGATGGTCTGGGCGTCGGCCAGCTTGTCGCGAATCTCGGACCAGATCGTGTCGACCTCGGACTGCACGATGGCGTCATACAGCTCGATGTTGATCAGCGAGTAGCCGGCCCGGGACGAGGACGACAGCTCGGCAATCTCCGGGATCTCCCGCAGGCGAGTCTCCAGGGGCTCGCTGACGAGCGCCTCGACCCGGCTGGCTGTCGCGCCCGGCAGGAAGGTGGTGACGTTGGCGTAGCGCTCGGTCAGGGTCGGGTCTTCCTGCCGCGCCAGGCCGCTGATCGCGACGGCGGTCATGATGGCCACGAACAGCACCAGCAACACCGGCAACCGCCCGTTGGTATAGAAGGCGTTGCTGGCACTCGCGCGTTCGCCGGGCTCGCGCACCATCAGGTCAGTCTCGGTGCTCAATCCCCGCGCCTCCTGTTGCTGTGCAGGCGCCGCATCAGCCGGCCGCCGCTGCGGCGATCACTCGTTGCCCGGGCACAAGGCGCTGCACGCCAGAGGCGACGATCCGGTCGCCGCTGCTGAGCGTGCCGCGGACGAAGGCGCGGTTGCTCTCGGCGTGCACGATCTCGACCAGCCGGCGCTCCAGCTGCTGCTCGCCGTTGACCACATACACGCCCCAGAGCCCGCGGTCGCTTTCCGTGAGCGCGGTTAGCGGCACCCAGTAGCCGTTGCCGGCCACCTCGCTGGCCAGCGCCAGCTCGACCACGGCGCCGATGGGCAAGGCAGCGGCGGCCTGTTCATTGAATTTGAAGACCGCGGTCAGCGTGCGGTTTGCCGGGTCGACCACGGGCAGGACGCTGCGCAGGGTGGCCCGGTAGCTCTGCCCGCCCCAGATCACCTCGTGGCTGCTCCCCGCGGCCAGGGACGCCGCGAGCTGTTCGGGCAGGCCAACGTGTGCTTCTTTGTTTACGGTCTCGACCAGCTGCAGGACCGGTTGCCCGGGATTGACCTGGGAGCCTTCGTCGACGTAGCGCGCCTGTACCCGGCCGGCGTAGGGCGCGCGGATCTCGGCCTCAGACACGGCGACCTCGGCGGAGCGCAAGGCTGCGCGGGCCTGCGTCAGCCCGGCCCGGGCCAGGGCCTGGCCGGCGCTCTGCGCCTCGAGGTTCAACCGCTGCTCGTCGTACTGCTGTTCCGAGACGTGGCCGGACTGGCGCAGGTCCGCAAAGCGCCGCTCGCTCTGACCGGCCAGTTCGGCGTTGGCCCGGGCGGCGGCGAGCTGTGCCTGGGCGACGTCGACCTGGGCGCGGGCCCGGGCCAGCGCTGCCTGCAGGCTCGCATCGTCCAGGCGCGCCAGCAGGGCCCCCTCGGGGACCGGATCGCCGAGGTCGACAGCAATGATCGCCAGCTGGCCGGCGAACTTGAAACCGAGCTCGGAGCTGCGGCT
>CAZXIJ010000018.1:34901-44173 GCA_964640725.1 uncultured Pseudomonadales bacterium
CTGCAGCCATGAGCGGCGCTACAGCGGATCCCCGGGCCTACCACCACGGCGACCTGGCGAACACGCTCATGGATCGGGCGCTGGCACACATCACCAACGACGGGGTGCAGAAGCTCAGCCTGCGGGCTCTGGCGCGGGAAGTCGGTGTCTCGGCGACGGCGCCCTACCGCCATTTTCCGTCCAAGCGCTGTTTGCTGGCTGCCCTTGCGACGCGGGGCTTTCGCCAGCTGGAGCGCCGGGTTCGGGCCGGTGCGGCGCAGGCGGGCGCTCTTGCGGGACACGAAGAGAGCCCCGGCAGCGACCCGTCGCCGGCGCTGCTGGAAACGCGCCTGATGGCGGCCGGCGAGGCCTACGTGCAGTTCGCAGTCGATGAGCCGACGACCTATCACCTCATGTTCGGCTCAGTGATCGACGATTTCTCGGAGTACGAGATGTTGCAGGAGGCGGCCTCGGAGGCGTTTGCCGCAGTGCGGGAAATCCTGGACGACATGCTGCGCGCGGGTCTTGGCGGCGGGTTGGATATTCACTTGCTGGGCGGCACGATCTGGGGCGGCGTGCACGGCATTGCCAGCCTGGTGATCAGCAACAAGGCGGTCGGCGACCAGATGCGCGGTCTTGACCCGCAGGAACCCGGGCCGCTGCAGTCCATTAACGCGCTGCGGATGGATACGGGGCTCGCGCTGCGAGCGCTGTTCGCGCCGCTCCTGCGTTAAGGTATCGCTCCCCAGATCTGGAGCCTGCCATGCGCCTGAACGAACCCCGTCTGCCGCCGCTGCCGCGCGATGCCTGGAGCGACGATGCGCGATCGATCCTCGACCCGATCGTCGCCAAAGACCGTACCGGCATGCAGCCCTTCAATATCTTCAGCACCCTGGCGCATCACCCGTCGCTGTTCCGCCGCTGGCTGGTGTTTGCGAACCATGTGCTCGGCAAGTCGACCCTGGATGTGCGCACCCGGGAGCTGCTGATTCTGCGCATCGGCTTTTTGTGCCAGGCGGGTTACGAGTGGGGCCAGCACGTCGAGATCGCCCGGGCCGCCGGTATGGGCGACGACGAGATCATGCTGTCGCAGAGCGGTTCCTCGACCCCCGGCATCGACGAGCGGGACCGGCTGCTGCTGCTGGCGACGGAAGAGCTGCATGCCGACGCGTTCATCACCGATGAAACCTACGCCGGGCTCGCCGCGCTTTTTAATGCCCAGGAACTGCTCGATATTGTCTTTGCCGTTGGGCAGTACAACCTGGTGTCGATGGTCCTGAACACCTTCGGCGTTCAGCTCGACAAGGGTTTGCCGGATTGGGACTTGAACAAGGTCTGATGTGGCCGGTATTGAGGTTATAACTAAATCATTGAAATTATTAGATTTATATAACCTTCTAATGCTCGAGAGCGAGTAATTAACAATAATATTGCGCATATAATTGCACCAGGACGCATTTTTACAATTGCAAGTGTCACCGTAGGTAACGAACTGTTGACGAGCGTCTGGCGATTGCCGACTATCAGGGCTCGGTGCCTTCGCTGGTTCCGGCAGTCCGGAAACGGTGGCCTGAATCGGGAACGGGCAGGGCACTGCGAATGAGCATGACAGCGAGGACATCCTGACAAGATGCGATTTTTGAACGGCGCCATTGGCTGCATTTTTCTGGTACTGACCCTGTTCTACGGGGGCCACCCGGAAGCGCATGTCAGTTGTCAGATCATGCTTGGTCTAGCCACCGTCCTGTCGTTTGTCACCTTTCTGCCATCCATGCCGCTGCCGCTGGCCCGGGTTCTGGCCATCAGCACCGTCGGCGTCATGTTCTATTTCTTCGCCGGCTTTTTCACCATGGCTTCCGAGTTTGATAGCCAGTGGTACCAGTCCACGGCGTCCTTCGAAGCCGTCGCGTTTCTGCTCGCCGCGTTTTTCCTCATGGCGATCATGTCGGATTACAGCTGCCGTCTGAAGGCCGACTGTCCGCGCAACCGCGCCCGGGCCACGGGCGAAAAGCGCGGGTTCTTCTCGGTGCCCAGCGATCTGCAGAAGCAAATTTCCTGATTCTCCGGCCCGGCCGTCCCTGTGCCCGGGCCTCCTCCTGAGCTGATGCCAACCCCTCGCCGCAGTGTCCTTTACATGCCTGGGGCCAACGCTCGCGCGCTGGAAAAAGCCCGCGGGCTTGCCTGCGATACGCTGATCTTTGATCTGGAAGATGCGGTGGCCGCTGCCAGCAAGGCCGAGGCGCGCCAGCAGGTCGCTGCAGCAGTTGCAGCTGGCGGCTATGGCCACCGGGAACTCATTGTGCGCGTGAACGGCCTGGAGACGCCCTGGGGCGCAGCTGACGTGGCAGCGGCGGCATCGCTGCCGGTCCAGGGCCTGCTGTTTCCGAAGGTTGAAACGGCAGCGCAGATTCAGGCCATCGATGCTGCCCTCGGCAGCGCTGGCGCTGCGGAACTGCCGCGCTGGTTCATGGTGGAAACGCCGCGGGCCGTGCTCGACCTGGACATCCTGGTCGCTGCGAGCCGCAAGCTCGAAGGGCTGGTGCTCGGGACCAGCGATCTCGTCAAAGAGCTGCGGGGCCGGCATCGGCCCGACCGGGCCAACCTTGCCTTCGCGCTCCAGCGAACCGTCCTGGTGGCGCGCGCCCACGGGCTGACGGTGCTCGATGGCGTGCATCTGGACTTTCGCAACCTCGAGACCTTTCGGCAGAGCTGCGAAGACGGGCTGGCGATGGGCTTTGACGGCAAAACGCTGATTCACCCCTCGCAGATCGATGCTGCCAACGCGGTGTTTGGCCCGAACGCGGACGACGTGCGCTGGGCCGAGCGGGTCCTCGAGGCCTGGCAGGCAGCAACCGCTGCCGGGCGCGGAGTGGTCGAGCTGGACGGCCAGCTGATCGAGAATCTGCACGTCGAGGACGCGCAGCGCACCCTCGCCTTTGCCGCGCAGATTGCTGACCGGGGCTAGCTAGCTGCCGCTGGTCGCCTTGCGCACCGCCGGCATGACGTCAGTCAGATACAGATCCAGGGCGCGCTCGTTCCAGGGGGCTCGCAGGGCAATATTGAGATCGGTCGCACCGGCCTCAACGTAGGTCATCAACTGATCGATGGCGGCGTTCGCGCCCTCGGCAAGTAGAGCGCCCTGGCGTATCCGCTCGGCGCCCTTGCCCCAGTCCCGGGCAATCCGGTCATGCTCTGCTTCGAGTTCGCGCGACGTGGTGGCCAGGTTGAACGCCAGGTTAGCCCCGCGTTTAAGGGTCGTCGGTTCGCGCTCAACGCGCTCGCACCAGTCGTTCAGCACGCCGTTCAGGCGCGCGAATTCATCGGCCGGCAGGTAGGCCGCGTTCCAGCCATCGGCGTGCTCCGCCACGATCGACAGGGTTCTTTTTTCACCGACCCCGCCGATCCAGATCGGCAGCCGCGGCTGCACGGGCGCGGGCAGGCAGCTCGCGTCATCGACCAGGAAATGCTTGCCGGAAAAGGTCGTGCGTTCTTCTGTCAGCATCCGCCGGATGATCTGGACGGCCTCCTCCAGCATGTCCAGGCGGGTCCCGATGTCCGGGAACGCATACCCGTAGGCTGAGGCTTCCCAGATGTGCCAGCCCGCCCCGAGACCCAGCTCGAAACGGCCATCGGACAGGTGGTCGAGGGTGGTCGCTGCTTTCGCGAGCAGGGCCGGGTTGCGGTAGCCGACGTAGAACACCAGGGCCCCAATGCGGGCGTTCCGGGTTTCCGCAGCCAGCGCGCCCAGGGTGGTGAGCGCCTCGAAATGCGGCTCCGTGCCGTTCTTCGGCGGGGCCTCGTAAAAGTGATCCCAGGCAGAGATCCAGTCCACACCGGCCTGGTCCAGGCGGCGCCACAGGCTGCGCAGCTCTGCCATGGGCAGATTCTGCTGCCCGATATGGACTCCGAGGTTTAAACCCATGGACTATCTCCTGCGCGAATCAGAGTCATGTTCCCTGGCAGGTTGCCAGAGAGCTGCTATACCTAGTAATGAAGCCTTTCGACACACTTGCTCGCAAGGTTTCTCTGCCCCGGTGACCATCTCCCCCTCCCCAATCCCCGATGTCACCGGGGCCTTTTCCCCTCAGGGCAGGTCGCGGGACCGCGGCCGAACCGTTCAGCTTGCAGCCGGGCTCTCGTCACCGCGAAAGCGCCGGGGCAGGCGGCGGCGCACGTTCACCTTCAGATAGCGGCCAAAGGTCTTGAGCTGATGCGGCAGCGCCAGCATGGCGGGCGTTGCGACCAGCGTCAGTAGCGTCGCAAAGGTCAGCCCAGACACGATGGCCTGGGACAACGGGACCCAGAAACTCGACAGCTGTCCGCCGTAGATGATCTGCCGGTTCAGCAGATCGATAGACAGGTTGCTGGCCAGCGGCAGCAAGCCAAAGATGGTCGTCACGGTGGTCAGCAGTACGGGCCGCAGGCGCTGCGCGCCGGTGCGCACGATCAGCGACAGGTAGTCGAGCTCCGGGTGCTCCCGGCGCAGGTGGTTGTAGGTGTCGATGAGCACGATGTTGTTGTTCACCACGATGCCGGCCAGCGCCACGACGCCGGTGCCGGTAAGAATGGCGCTGAACGGGCTCTCCAGAATGATCAGGCCCAGCAGCACCCCGGCCGTGGACATGACCACGGCAAACAGAATCAGCCAGCTCTGGTACAGGCTGTTGAACTGCGTAACCAGCAGCACAAACATCAACAGCATGGACATGGTGAACGCGACTGTGACGAAGGCGACCGCTTCGGCCTGTTCTTCGTTGGCGCCGCGGAAGGTGATTTTCAGCCGCGGGTCGAAGTCCTGCGTGTCGAGCCACGCCTGAATCTCTTTGACCTTCGCGTCGGCCATGACGCCTTCGGCGACATTGGCGCGAATGAACTCAACGGCGGTGCCGTCGATACGCTGAATCGTGTCGACATTGGGTGCCGGCACGCGCTTGACGAAGTTGCCGATCGGTACCATGCCCTTGGGGGTCGTAATCTTCAGCTCGTCGAGGGACGAAACGCCCCGCTCGCTTTTTGGATAGCGCACGCGGATGTCGACGGCATCTTCGGCGTTGTCTGGCCGGTACTCTCCGACTTTGACGCCGTTGGTCACCAGCTGCACGGCAATGCCAACCTGGGATACGTCGGCACCGTACAGTGCGGCCTGGGCCCGATCGACTTCCAGCCGCCACTCGATACCCGGCAGGGAGCGTGTGTCGTCGATGTCGATGACGCCTTCGAGCTGGCTGACGAATTCGTAGACCTGATCGACCGCAGGCTCGAGAGTAGAGCTGGATTGCGAGGAGAACTGCAGCTGGATGGGCTTGCCGATTGGCGGGCCCTGCTCCATCTCTTCGATCTCGACGCTGATGCCGGCGAGGTGTGCGGTCCGATCTCGGATCTCCTGCATAACTTCCGGCACTTTGCGCTCGCGCTCGTTCTCTTCGACCATTTCCAGGGCCAGCTGGCCAATGCGGTCGAAGCCGGCGCGGGAAGCGCCGCCGGTGAGCATGGTGTAAGTGTTGAGGTCCTTGACCTCGGGGATCTGCAGCACCTGTTCTTCGACGTCCTTGACCAGCTCGTTGGTCTCGTCCACGGACAGGTTGCCGCGCGCCCGCACGGTAATGATCGCGAAGGACGCGTCGGAGTCAGAGAAAAACACCATGCCCTTGCCGTAGCTGCCGTAGGCGATGAAGCTGCCGATCAGCAGGGCAACGGTGACCAGGAAGGTGATCGGAGCGTAACGGGTACTGACGGATAGCAGCCGCGCATAGAGACCGGTCATGGACTTCAGGCGGGTGGGATCGCCGTCCTCCAGCTCTTTAAGCGTGCGCATGGCCGCCTCGTCGCGCGAGCCGGCCTTGCCGAACAGGGCGCCCAGCATCGGGCCGAAAACCAGGGCATAGATCAGCGAGCCGAGCAGTACGGCGAAGACCGTTATGGGCAGGTAGCTCATGAATTTGCCGGACACGCCGGGCCAGAACATCAGCGGCAGGAAAGCCGCCAGGGTTGTTCCGATGGAAGCGATGACGGGCCAGGCCATGCGTTTGGCGGCAAGCGCATACGCCGCCCGGCGGTCGAATCCTTCGGTCATCTTGCGGTCGGCGTACTCGGTTACCACGATGGCGCCGTCGATCAGCATGCCGAGACCGAGCAACATGCCGAACATCACCATGAAGTTGAAGGTGAAGCCAAGCTGATGAATCACGATCAGCGAGATGAGAAACGAAACCGGTATTCCGAGGCCCACGATCACGCCACTGCGGAAACCCATGGCGGCAACCACCAGGACCATCACCAAAGCGAGTGCGGTAAAGATATTGCCCTGCAGCTCTGTGACCTGGCTGACCGCCCAGGGTGCCTGATCTTGGCTGTAAAACACGTCGACGCGGCTCGGAAAGTCCGGACGCATGCGCTCAACGATCTCGCGCGTCTGGCCGATGGTCTCGATGACGTTGGAGTTGGCGCGCTTCTTGACCGCGAGAGAAATCGCCCGGCGGCCGTTGACGCGCGCGTAGTTGGTGCGGTCTTTGAAGGTGCGGTGCACAGTGGCGACGTCCTTCAGGGTCACTACGGTGTCGCCGCTGGCGCGGATCGGCAGATCGAATACGTCTTTCGCTTCTTCGATCACGCTGGGGATCTTGACCGCGAAACGTCCTTCTCCCGTGTCGATGCTGCCCGCGGGAATCAGGCGGTTGTTGCGAACGATGGTGTTAATCAGCTCTTCGCTGGAGATCGCGTAGGATTCCAGCGCCGCTGGATCGATAATCGCTTCCAGGATTTCCTCGCGCGCGCCGACCATCTCGGCCTCGAGCACATCCGGTACGGTCTCGATCTCGTCCTTTAGCTGCACCGCCATGTTGTAGAGCACGCGCTCCGGTACATCCTGGCCGGCGACGTTGACGCGGATGAGCGGGAAGTCGTCGGCCGACATCTCTTTGATGACCGGTTCTTCGGCAGTGCTTGGCAGCTCCGGACGGACCCGGTCCATCGCTTCGCGCACATCAAGCTCAGCCTGGTTGAGATCGGCTTCGGCATCGAACTCCACCATCAGCGTGGCGCTGCCCTCTGATGCGTAGGCAGATAGCTCGTCGACGCCTTCAATTTTGCGCAGTTCCAGCTCGGCGGGCATAACCAGCAGCCGCTCGCTGTCCTCTGGCGAGATGCCCTCGTGGTAGATCATCACCATAAAAAACGGCACTTCGATGTGCGGCTCGTTGGCGATCGGAATTGCGCGGTAGGCGAACAGTCCGGCCATCACCACCATAAGCAGCAGCAGCCCGGTCGTTCGTGACCGGTTGATTGCGACGTCAATGAATCCAGCCATGACTCTCTCCTGCCCCAGGCGCTGTGCGGCTAGTAAGCGGCGCTGACGGGGTTGCCGAGCGCGCTGTCGCTGTTCTGGTTGGCAGACTGCGGCGAGCGGCTGGCCGGGGTTTCCGATTGGGCCTTGCGGCTGCTGTCGTTGTCCGGCGCGGCCGCGGGCAGGGCGCCCGTTGCCTCGTAGGTGATTTCGACCCGGTCCCCGGGCACGACCAGCTCCTGACCGACGGTGATGATGGTGGCGATATCCGGCAGGCCAGTGACCCAGGCACCCGTGGCGTCGCTGCTCACGACCTCGACCGGGTAGAACGCGACCCGATCATTGGCGTCGATGATTCGGACGCCGATGCCGCCGTCATCGTCCAGCGCGAACAGCGCCGGGCTGACCTGGTGGGCGTTGATCTTGGCGACGGGCAGGCTCATTTCCGTCGTGACGCCACTGCGGAGCGCGCCGTCGGCGTTGTCGATGGCCACCTCGATCGCATAGGTGCGGGTGTCCGGATCGCTTTGTGTGCCGACAAAGGTCACCGGGCCCTGGACCTGCTGTCCGGTGCTGAGCATGCCCGTGGCGATCTCGCCAACCTCGATGCTGGCAATCTGTTTTTCCGGCACCCGGCCCACCAGCAGCATCGGGTCGAGATCGACGACCGTGGCGCAGCGGGCACCGGGCGACACGTAGTCTCCGACTTCCAGCGCCACGTCTTCGACGATCCCCGCGAACGGCGCTTTGATGCGGGTGCGGCCGAGATCCAGCTCGCGGCGCTCAACATTGGCCTGGGCGGCAGCCAGGCGAGCCTTGGCCTGAGCGATGCCGGTCTCGGAAAGGAAGCCCTTGGTCTGCAGCTCGAGGCTGCCCTCGTACTCGATTTTGGCCTGGTCGAAGGCGGCTTCGGCTTCGGTCAGCGCCGCTTTGCGGTCATCGGTGGAGATGCGGCACAGCAACTCGCCGGCCCGAACCTGGTCGCCGCGCTCTACCGGGCGTTCAGTGATGCGCCCCGTCAGCTCGGCTTTGACGTCGACGGTGCGCTTGTTTTCGGTCCGCCCGCGGACCCGGACGACCTTCGTCCGTTGCTCGGACTGGATGACCGCGGCGCGAACACGGGTGGGTGCCCGGTCTTCCGCTGCCGCGGCGCGGGCCTGGTTCTGTTCGGCCAGGGTCTTGAGCGGTGCGGGCTCTTCTTTGTCGAGCTGACCGGAAAACAGCCAGAGCGCTATGAGCAGGGCAATGATGCCTGCCGTGATGTAGGTGCTTCGCATGGCGTGTTACCGATTGAGTGCTACAAAAAGTAACATAAAGGGGGGTCTGACACCAATCAGGTTAGACCAATTTGCGCCGCAGACTGGGGGAGTGGTCGTGAATTGATCGACAAAAGCGGGTGGCGGTCGGCCAAGCCGCGGAAGCCGTCACAGCTTGGCAGTCGGCGCTGCCTGCGGGCACGCAGACTAACGCCCAGAGCGCGCCGGGCCTGGGCGCCCGGCGTTCAGAGGCAGCCGAGTCAGGCCGTAGCGGCCGGGCGAGCCTCCATGCGCTGGAACCACGCGTGAACGTTGGCCAGGGACTCATCGTAGGGCTGACCGACATTTTTGCCGAAGGCCAGGAACGCGTGCAGCAGGATGTCTGCGAGCGTTGGCGTATCGCCAGCAATATAGTCTCTTCCGGCCATCTGACCGTCCAGCCAGGCGATCTTTTCCCGGGCGATCTGCTTCAGGCCCTCGGAAGCTTCCGGGATGGTGATCATGCGGTCCTTGAAGATCGGCATGCCCTCGGAGTAGCGAAAGCCGTTGGCCAGAGGCTCGCAAATCCCCAGATCGACTCGCCGGGTCCACATGCGGGTATTGGCCCGGGCCTCCGGCGTCGTGCCGATCCAGGCGGTCTGGCCCTGCTTTTCGTCCAGGTACTCGCAGATGGCGGTGACCTCGGCGAGCACGGTGCCATCGTCCAGTTCCAGGCACGGCAACTGGCCGCCGGGATTGATGCTGAGATAGGGCTC
>CAZXIJ010000018.1:44273-75425 GCA_964640725.1 uncultured Pseudomonadales bacterium
ACGCGAACCATCGTGTGGAGGTATTTCATACAGATCGCCGCAAGTTCGTCCGCCGCATCATACGAGGCGGCGGCGGGCGATCACAGGGCGAGGCCCTGGGCCCTCTAGCGCCGAGGGCTAGAAGGTTTGCAGGGTCGCGGCAAGAGACAGGAGCAGGCTGGAAAACGCGGCGGCCAGCAACAGGGCTTCACCGCCGGTTAACAGGTCGCTGGGCGCAGCGACAGCTGCGGTCCGGTTCTGGTTTTCGTAGGTCAGCAGATTAAACATGACGACTCTCTCCTCGTTGCTGCGCGACCTGCCTCCCCCGAAGCAGGGCTCTGATTTCGATCCGCTCTGGTTGGGGCCTGACCGGTCAGAGTTCGACGCGTTCAGCTTAGGCCCGTCCAGAATCAGTCACTTCTGAAATCAGTTACCGCGAATGACAGGGATTAAGGCTAGGGGCGAAAGCTGAAGTGACCGGGAAAGAAAACTGGAGGGAACATGGAATGACGTGAAATCGGCCAGGCATCACGTCCAGATCGGATGCCTGCTGAACAGTTGGCCTGCCCTGGGGGGGGTATCGTCAGTTATTGTGACTATTTCGGTGCGCTCGGGCGAGCAACTCCTGAAAGGCTCGATCGACGGACCGCGGCAGCGGTCGCTGGGACGCTGAGCGTTCATCGTATTCGCTGCGCAGGGCGTCAGCGATTTGCCGGTGGGCTTTGGCGCGTCCAGGCGATTGGGCGCCGGCACCGGATGGCATGTGAGAATTCTTCGGGACACGCACGGACATCTTAGAGCAACCTCCTTGCTCACACGTGGTGATCTGTCGTTTGCATACCGTACCAGACCCTGCGATCCCCGCGCGGCATCTATGGCCGCTTTGTGAAAACGCCTTGTAAATTCGATGCCCGCGGACTGTCTTGACGCTGTCTGCGCAAGGCGACAGGCTCCATGCGATACGCCGGCCGTGTGCCGCTTTGCTTCGAGGACCCGTTCATGACTCAGCCCTATCCGAACCATCCGCAGCTGCGCGGCAACTTTGCGCCGCTGCGCATGGAATGCGACCTGCACGATGTCGTCGTGCGCGGCGAGATTCCCAGAGACCTCGACATTACCTACTACCGAAACGGTCCCGATCCGCAGTATCCGCCCATCGGCCACCATCACTGGTTTGGCGGCGACGGCATGCTCCATATGTTCCGCATCCAGGACGGGCAGGTGGGGTACCGCAACCGCTGGGTGCGCACGCAAAAATGGCAGCTTGAGCGGGACGCGGGACGGGCGCTGTTCTCCAGCATGAACCCGGCGGAATCGGACCCGTCGGTGCAGGGGCTCGAGACGGACGGCCTGGCGAACACCAACGTGGTCTGGCATGGCGGTCGCCTGCTGGCGCTGGAGGAAGGGCACCCGCCGTTCGAGCTGGACCCGGACACCCTGGAGTCCCGGGGCGCCTGGCGTTTTGAAGGCCAGTTCGACGGGCCCATGACGGCGCACCCAAAGCTGGATCCGGAGACCGGCGAGATGCTGTTCTTCGGCTACATGGCCGGCGGTCCCTTTACCGACGACATCACCTTTCAGGTGGTGGATCGCACTGGCAAACTCACTCGCAGCGAGCGCTTCAGCGCGCCCTACCCGAGCATGGTGCACGATTTCATCACCACTCGGGATCACATCATCTTTCCGATCTTTCCGCTGACGGGCAGCATGGACCGGGCCATGAAAGGGCAGCCGGCCTTTGCCTGGGAGCCCGACAAGGGAACCCACGTTGGGGTGATGCCGCGCAGCGGAACTGCGGCCGACATCCAGTGGTTTGAGACGGACCCCTGCTACGTGTTTCACCCCATGAACGCGTTCAGCGACGGCAACCAGATCACCGCGCACATGATGCAGTTTGGCGAAGCGCCGATGTTTCCCCATGCGGATGGCAGCGAGCCGAACCGGGAGGCGGCGAATGCGCGGCTGTGTGAGTGGACCATCGACCTGGGCGCGAACCGGGACGCCATCAAGACCCGATTCCTGGACGACATCACCGGCGAGTTCCCGCGCCTCGACGAGCGGCGGGCCGGGCTGAGTTACCGGCACGGGTACTACGGCGCGTCGACGATCCGCAATGGCGGCTCCGGCTTCAACGCGGTGGCGCATCAGGATTTTGAAACAGGCAAGCGCACGTTGTGCGAGCTGCCGGAAGGCGATGCCACCGGCGAGCCGGTGTTCGTGCCGCGCAGTGCCGACGCGCCGGAGGGGCAGGGGTACCTGATCTCAACGGTTTACCGGGCGGCCGAGAACCGGAGTGACCTGGCGATTTTTGACGCCGAAAACCTGAGGGACGGGCCGCTCGCCTGCGCCGAGCTGCCGCACCGGGTGCCGTTCGGGTTTCATGGCAACTGGAAGTACAACAGCTAGCGGCGCCCTGCAGCGGCCTAGCGCTGGGCCCAGCCCCCGCTAAACGGGATGGCCTGGCCGACAAAAAAATCGCTCTCGTCGCTGGCCAGAAACAGGGCGAAGCGCGCGTCTTCTTCGGCGGTGGCCAGCCTGCCCAGGGGCACCTGCCGGGCCAGGGATTGCTGAAAGGACGGTTTCGCGCGCAGGCTTTCCGGGTAGTACACCGGGTTCTCGACGTAGTTCTGGGCGATCAGGTTGGCCTGGATGTTCCAGGGCGCGACCTCGACCCCCAGAGACTGGATGTAGCCGACCTGGGCGGCGCGCGCGGCGCTGTAAGCCGCCACGGTTTTCAGGCCCCGCAGCGCCGTCGCGCTGCCGTAGACCACAATCTTGCCGCGCCGGCGTTCTTTCATCTGCGGCAGCAGCGCGCGGCAGAGGCGGTGCAACGGGTGCACCATCGTGTCGAAGCATTCCGCCCAGGCCTCATCGCTCAAGTCCTCGCTCGCTGTGCCGGTGTGATTCGGCCCGGCCAGGTTGCCGATCAGGATGTCGACGGTGCCGGCGTCGGCCACCGCAGCCTCGCAGGCGCCGGGCCGGGTCAGGTCTCGCTGATCGGCCACGACGGTGGCTCCTTCCCGTTCGAACAGGTCGATGGTTGCAGCTCCCATGTACACATCGGCCTGGGTGACCAGTACTCGTTGGCCGGCGAGGCGTTTGGTTTCGCTCACTGGTGCGCTTCCTTCATTGTCGCGGCTGCAAAGTGTACCCGCGGCTCGGCCGCGATGCGCCCTGACGTCAGCTGCGTTGGGCGACCCGGGTACCGTCGGCCAGGCTGGAGTCGGGATACAGAATCAGCTGGGCATCCGGCTCCAGCCCGCTGACGATTTCCGTCTGCTGGCCGTTGTTCCGGCTCACCTGCACCGGGGTGAGGGCCGCTTGCCCATCGATGACCTGGAACACGGCCCAGCCGCCCTGGTGCCGGAACAGGGCGCTGGACGGCACGGTAAGGGCATCGGCCGATTCCCAGACAACGATCTGCGCCTCTACGCGGTAACCGTGACCGAGGCTCGCGCGCTTCGCCAGCGGGTCGGCGAACCGGATGATGGTGTTGACGCGCTGCTCCTCGACGCCCAGCGCAGAGAACTTCGTAAAGCCCCAGGGCTCGACGCGTTCCACGACGCCGTTTAACGGGGCTGCCCCGCCCCAGTTGTCGATAATGACGCGGTTGCCGGCAGCCACCTGCACGGCGTCGGTGGAGATCAGCTCGGCGACGATTTCCAGATCGTTGGAAATATCGCCGATCTCGACAATGGGCTGCCCCGGGCTGACGGTGGTTTCGCTTTCCTGCATGACTCGCAGAATGCGTCCGGAGATCGGCGCGGTCAGCGGGATCGCGCGCCCCTCAGGCCGCGTGAGGTCGCCGCTGGCCCCGTCGCCGCGAGGCGTTTCGTTGAACTCCATCAGCTGAGCCCGGGCACTGGCGAGCTCCGCCTCCCGCATCGAGATGGCGGCGCGGGCAGTGTCGACGGCAGCGTCAGCGGCTCGTTTCTCGCGCTCCGCCTGGTCGAGGGCCGCCTGCGATACGGCCGCCTTGCGGGCCAGGGCACGGGACCGGCTCACCTGTGCGTCTGCCAGGTCCTGGCTGGCCATAGCGCTGTTGAGATCAGCGCGAGCAACGCGCAGACCGGCCTGGGCGGCGCTGACGCCAGCGCGGGCCTGTTCGCGAGTGCGGACATCAATGGCCGAGGGCGGTGCTGGCAGCATGCGCGCGATCACCGTCTCGCCGCCGGTTACGGCGTCTCCGGGCTCGACGTCGACCCGCAGCAGGCGTCCGGCGATCGGCGCGCTGACGACGTAGGCGTCGCGCACGCGAGTTCGCGCTTCCTCATCGATGGTCACCACCATCGCAGCCCGGCTGGCGCTGCCCAGGTCAACCAGTGCGGGCTGCGGCCAGAAGGCGTAGGTCAAACCGAGCAGCAGCAACGCGCCCAGGGCGAAGGACAGCCAGGCGCGGGGCAGGGTTTTCCGGTGCGGCGATGCCATGGGCTTACTCCCGGGATTTCAGGGCGGAGACCAGGTCCAGCCGGTCGATGTCGCGCTTGACGAGCCAGCCGGAGAACGCCGCGGCGATCAGCACGGCCAGGCTGGCGGTGCCGACAGCGCTGGCGTCCAGGTCTGCAGGGATGGTGTAGAGGTCGGTGCTGAAGCCGGCTGCGATGGCGTCGGTCAGCGCGATGCCGATCATTGTGCCCACGGGCAGGGCGGCCAGCGTGATCAGTGCCAGCTCGCCGAGCAGGACAAAAGCGGCCTCGCCGTTCGTGAACCCGATCACGCGCAGGGAGGCCAGGTCGTGCGCCCGCTCGGCAAAGGCAATGCGCGCGGAGTTGTAGACAATGCCAAAGGTGATGATCGCCGCAACGATGGCCATGATGTAGCGCATGGCGCCGGAGCCTTCATCCATGACGCGCTGAAAGGCGCTCCGGGCTTCTTCTCGCAGCGACACGCCGGCGACCGCAGGCATGTGTTTGAGCGCCTCGTAAATGTCCTGGGCCCGTTCTTGATCGATGCGCAGGAACGCGCCGGATACCCGGTCGGGTTCTTCGAGGGCGCCATTCAGGGCTGCAAGCTCCAGGTAGGCCGGCGCGCCAAGCAGCGTTTGCGCGATGCCGACGACCGGGACCGAGAGCGTCGGGCGCCGGCCCTCGCGGACCTCGATGTGCAACGCCTGTCCGGGAACGATGTTGAGCTTCGCGGCCAGCGATGCGGCGAGGGTGATGCCGTCCCCGCGAATGTGGATGGGCCGGACGTCGGCGGTCATTGCCCGGTTCAGGCGCGGTGCCGGCAGCAGCCCGCTCAGGGCGCCGCGGTGCGACCTGCGCTCGTGGCGCAGAATAACTGGCACGGCACGAAACGGCTCGACCTCGATGACCCCGGGCATGCGCTGCAGCTCGAGCACGGTTTTGCTGCTGAGGGGCTCAACGAAAGTCACGGTCGCGTCGCTGCGGTCGATGACCTGAAAATTGAGCTCGATGGTGCGGTCAAAACCCGACAGCACCCCGAGGATCGCGACGGACAGACCCATGCCGACGGCGATGCCGGCGACTGCGGCGAGCGCCCGGCCGGGCTGCCGGGTCAGCCGGCGAATGACCATGCGGCTGGGCTGATCTACAAAGCGCTTGAGCGCGTCGGCAATGCGGGCCGAGCGGGAGTAGTCCGCGGGGGCTGCGGGGCGCATCGCGACCGCGGGGGTCAGCGCGAAGACACGCTGCAGCACCAGCAGGCCCCCGGCCGATGCGGCCCCCGTGCTCACCAGCATGCCAGTGACCATGGCGGCCGGGTCGACGCGAAAGATCAGGAAGGGAAACTTGAAGTACAGCTGGTAGTAACCGGCGAGGGCCTGCCCGGACAAGATGCCCAGCACGCAGCCGAGCACCGCGCCGGCGGCGGCGATCGCGAGCACGAACTTGAGGTAGTGCAGCACGATCTCTGTGCTGGTGTAGCCGAACGCCTTGAGCAGCCCGATCTGCCCGCGCTCGGCTTCGATCATGCGCGATATGACGATGTACAGCAGGAACGCCGCGACCGCCATGAAGATGGGCGGGATGTTGCTGGCAGAGACGCGCAGGCCGCTGATTTCTTCGCTGACAAAGCGGTTGGAAAACTGGTCCTCGAGGCCGTAGGTGCCAATCGCGCCGTAGGGCTCGAGCAGGCGATCCACGGCGTCCAGCACCGCGGCCTCGCTGGCGCCGCGCTCCAGGGCGATGAGCGCTTCGTTGAACGCGCCATCGACATCGTAGGCTGCGGCCAGGCTCTTCTCGCTCATCCAGATGACGGCGAAGCGGGCGTCGTCGGGCATCAGCTCGCCGGGCGCTGCGGAATACAGGAACTCCGGCGACTGCGCGAGGCCGGCGATGCGAAAGTTCCGCCGGGCGCCGTTCATGGTGGCTGCCAGCGTGTCGCCGGGCGCAAGATCGTGCGCCCGCGCGAAGCCTTCGAGGAGCAGGACTTCGTCCCGGCGGCGCGGGTCGAGGCGGCGTCCGGCGGCCAGATAGATCTCGTTCAGGCGAGGTGCCTGAAAGTCGGGCAGAGAAACGGCCTGGGCCCGGACGGGGACGGCCTGGCCGTCGATGTCGATGAGCGCGCCGCCCACCACCCGGCCCTCGACGGCGGCGACGCCCTCGACCGCGGCGATGCGCGCCAGCAGCCGCTGCGGCGCGCGCTTGACCGGGGCGAATAGGTCCGCCAGCCGGTAGCGCTCGTAGTACGCGGTTCGTGTTTGCTCCAGAGAACTCACGAGCCCGTCCATCATGACCAGCATCAGTACGCCCACGGCGATAACCAGCGCGATAGCCAGCCCCTGGGTCTTCATGCGCCACAGGTCCCGGCCAAGCTTGCGGTCGAGGGGCGCTACCACTGGATGTCTGCCGGGGCGAGACGGCGGTCGTTGACGGTGACCTCGCGCACCGCGCCATCAGACATGTCGATGACCCGGTGGGCCATGCCGGCTGTTGCTGCAGCATGGGTGATGATCAGTACGGTCGTGCCGAGGTCGGCGTTGACGTCCTGCAGCACGCTCAGCACCTGCCGACCGGTGGCCGAATCGAGCGCGCCGGTCGGCTCGTCGCAAAACAGGACCGTGGGTCGCTTGGCAACGGCCCGGGCAATGGCGACCCGTTGCTGTTCGCCGCCGGACAGCTCGGCGGGAAAATGGTCCGCGCGTTGATCCAGGCCGACGAGCGCGAGGGCCTCGCCGGCGTCCATGGGTTTGTCAGCGATCTCGGTGACCAGCTCGACGTTTTCCCGGGCGGTCAGGCTTGGCATCAGGTTGTAGAACTGGAAGACAAAACCGACGTGGTGTCGCCGGTATCGGGTCAGGCCCGCGTCATCCATGGCGGCGAGGTCCTGATCGAAGAAACGAACCACACCGTCGGTTGCCCGGTCGAGGCCGCCAAGGATATTGAGCAGCGTCGACTTGCCGGAGCCGGAAGCGCCAAGCAGCACGGCCAGCTCGCCGGAGGGCACAGTGACGTCTGCGCCGCGCAGGGCGTGCACGGCGGCCTGGCCCTCGCCGTAGACCTTGGTGACGCCTTCGGCGTGGAAGGCGGGCAGAGACAGATCGAGCTGTGACTCGGGCACTTTCATCGTCTGGGCGTGGCCTGGGCAATAGCAACCGCATTGAGCATCTGTTCAGTTTACCCGGGATGCCTGGGCGTCGCGGTCGCGGCCGGCTGCAGCACCAACTCGGCGGTGGCGACGGCCGCCACGAAACTCGCGTCGTGCTCGATCAGCACCATGGTCGGGGCCGCCTCCGCAATGGCAGCTTCCAGGGCCTCCCGCGCGTCGATGTCCAGATAGTTCAGCGGTTCGTCCCACAGCAGCAGCTGCGACGGCTCAAGCAGAGATCGGGCAACCTCGACTTTCTTGCGCTGCCCGAAAGACATGCGCTCCAGCGGTCCTTCGGCCTGGACGCCGCGCATGCCGAGGGCGGCGAGGATCTGCCGGAAACGGGTCTCGTCCAGGCCGGCCCGGGCCAGGTGATCGGTCAGCAGCCCGGTGCACCAGGCCGGTTCCTGGTTGACCACAGAGGCCTCGATGCGTGCGCTGCGCTTGAGTTCGCCGCGGTGGGGCAGCGCATCGCCGGCGAGCAACCGCAACAGCGATGTTTTGCCGATGCCGTTGGCGCCGCTCACGGCCAGGCGTTGTCCCGGCTCGAGCGCAAAGCTGACAGGCGCAAACAGCGGCGCGACGCGGCAGACCTGCAGGTTGTGGGCAACCACGGTGGCGTCGCCCCGGGTGTGTGCCGCGAAGCTCAGCGGGTAGCGCTTTTCGATGTTGTGCATGGCTGCCCGGCGCCCTTCGGCGGCGTGCTCGGCGCGTTGCTCAGCCGCCAGAGCGCGTTTCATCTGCCGTGCCGCCCGTGCGCCTTCGAAGCCCTTGTCCACGGCCCCGGACTTTTTCGCCTCCCGGGCATGAGCGCCTTCCCGGCGCGCGCCGGCGGCGTCGGTCAAGCGCTGCGCTTCGCGTCGCAGCTGCTGGTTGCGATCGGCCTGGGCTGCGAGCTGCTGCTGATGGCGGGCGCGCCAGGCACTGAAGCTGCCCCGGTTCAGCGCCACGTCGTCGCGATTGAGCACCAGCGTTTGCGTGGTGCACAGATCCGCAAAGGTCCGGTCGTGGGAGACCAGCAGGAACCCGGGCTGGCGGGCCAGGAAGCGGGCCAGCAGCTCGCGCCCGGCCCGGTCCAGATGGTTGGTGGGCTCATCGATGAGCGGGAAGGCCTGGTCGCTGGCGAACAGCCCGGCCAACAGCAGGCGGGTCGCTTCGCCGCCGCTGAGGCTCGCGAGCGGGCGATGCCAGCGATCCTGCGGCACGTCGAGCTCGGCCAGCGCCTCGCCCAGCCGGCCTTCCAGGCTGTAGCCGCCCGCGTCGGCGTAGCGCTGCTGCAGCTCGCCGTAGCGTGCCAGGTCCTGTTCCCCGGCACTGCGCAGGGCTTTGTCCATGGCCGCTTCCCAGTGCCGGTACGGGCCTGCACTGTCCTTGGCGGCCTCCCAGCCGGTCAAGGCTCCGGGGGCGGCGGGGGGCGCGAACAGGCGAACGCCGGCGGTGCCTTCGACCTGGCCCCGGTCCGGTTGCAGGACGCCGCACAGCAGGCGCAGCAGCGTTGTTTTGCCACGGCCATTCCTTCCGGCGAGGCCGGTGCGGGCCTGGCGGCTCAGCGTCAGGTTGAGATCAGAGAAAATCGGGTCAGCCGCTTCGGGATAGCCGAAGTGCACCGCCCGGCAGATGAGCGTAGACATGATCTGTAAACACCTTGCGCCGCAGAAGGCGCGCATTTCGAAAACGAAAAGGTTCGGGTGCTTACGGTTGCATGAGCCCTGATGTCCTGGGCGTTCGGGATGAACGGCTGGCAACAGCTTAGCCTGATTGCGCTGCGTTTGCAGGACGCTCGCGCCGTGCAATGATTCTCCTTTTGCAGCAGGCACAGCCATGACGGTTCTGGTCTACGATCATCCGCTCTCGCCCTACGGCCAGAAGGTCAAAATTGCGCTCAACGAAAAGGGCGTTGCCTACGACGTGCAGCTGCCCAGCGGGATCGGTAGCGGCACGGCGGATCAACGGTTCAGCCGTGGCAGTCCCCGGGGCGAGGTGCCGCTGCTCGTGCACGACGAGGCTGCAATCTTCGATTCCTCGATCATCCTGGCCTACATCGAAGATGTCTGGCCGGAACCCGCACTGCTCCCCGCTGACCCGCTGGAACGTGCTCGCGTGCGCATGCTCGAAGACGCCCTGGACACGCACTACGAGGCCATCACCTGGGGCCTGTCCGAGGTGCGCAACTTCAAGCGTGCCAGCGGCGACGAGGCAGCGCGCTTCGAGCGCACGGCGGCGGCTCAGCTCGAGCGGTGGCATAGCTGGCTGGCTGGCGAGCTGGCCGGGCGCGAGTGGTTCAACGGCGCCAGCTTCGGTTGGGGGGATCTGAGCGTGCTGCCTTTTGTGAACGGCGCCGTGGCCTTTGGCTACGGGCCGAGCGATGCGTCGCTGCTGGCCTGGCTGGCCCGGGCCAATGCGCGGGACAGTGTGCGGCCGGTGGTGGCAGCGGCGGCGGCGGTCGCCCTGGACAGCGCGGCAGTCAGCCTGGAAGCGGTTTTTGCTGCGATGGAAGCGGGGCTGTTCAAGCGGCAGTACCGCGATCACCGGCTGGAATGGATGGTGCGCAGCGGCGGTCTGGACGTCGTGGCGGCCGGGCTCGAGAAGGGCAACATTCGCCTGGTCGAGCCCTTCGGCTAGCCGTTTGGCGAGCCCCTCGGCGCAGCTGTTTGCCGGCGCAAGCGCCCGCCTGAGCGGGCACCGCCTTTCCGCTGGCGACTGCTAGCGAGAAAGGACCGTGACGCCGGACAGGCCGGGCGCACCGTAGACGTGGGTGTAGCCGACCTTCGGCTGGTTCGGCACCTGGCGCTGGCCGGCATCGCCGCGCAGCTGCAGTGCCACCTCGTACACCTGGCGCAGACCGGAGGCGCCGATCGGCTCGCCGTTCGCGAGGCAACCGCCGTCGGTGTTGACCGGCAGCTTGCCGTCGATGTTGGTCCAGCCTTCCTTCAGCCACTTTTCCTGATCGCCGTCGGCACAGAAGCCGTTCTCCGACATGTGCATGATCTCGGCGCCGGACTCCGTGTCCTGCAGCTGCGCGACCTGGATGTCTTCCGGGCCGATGCCGGCCAGCTCGAAGGCCTGCTTCGAGGCCTGGACCGTTGGGCCGTCGGCGCGATCCAGCGCCTGGGACTGCGAGAACACTTCGAAGGAGCCGAACTGCCGGGTCTTGACGCTGACGGCCTTCAGGTAGATCGGGTTCGAGGTGTACTGCCGGGCCTTGTCGGCGCGGCACAGAATCATGGCGCAGCCGCCTTCTGCCGGAGAGCAGAACATGTACTTGCGCAGCGGATCGCAAACCATGGGGGACTCGGCCACGTCCTCGTAGCTGAAGCCGTTCTTGCGCCAGGCGTTCGGGTTCATAGCGCCATTTTTGTAGTTCTTGACGGCCACGCGAACCAGTGCGTCTTCGGTGATACCGAACTCGTGCATGTAGCGCTGGATCTTCATGCTGAAGAACTGCGGCGTCAGCGCCATGCCAACGTCGCCGTACCACTTGCCCAGGCCGCTCTTTTCCGGATCAACGGTAAAGGCGCCCCGGGGGTGCTTGTCGAAGCCCACGGCCATGCCCAGGTCAAACATGCCGGACTGGATCGCCATGTAGGCGGACTGCAGAGCGCTGCCGCCGGTGGCGCAGCCGTTGGCGACGTTGATGAACTGCAGGCCGGTCAGGCCCAGCTTCGAGACCATGGCGTCGGCGTTGCCGGCGGCCGCACTGCCGCCGTAGGCGAACTCCATGTCGTTCCAGTCGATGCCCGCGTCCTTCATGGCGACACGGGCTGCGTGAACCCCCTGGTCCAGGCCGGAGACGCCGTCTGTGCGGCCGAAGGGGTGAATGCCGATACCGATAATGGCGACGTCCATGGGATCTCCTTAGCGCTTTGCGCTGGGTCTATTCGTCTGTTGTTTGCTTGATCGCGTTCTGTGTGCGTTCGCTTGTCGGCGCCCTAGAGCTCGTCGACGGGCGTAAAGAAGTAAGAGACGACGTCCTTGCCGTCGCGCTCGATGTACTTTTCGACCACCAGCTCCATGTCCATGCCGATCTTCAGGTTGGCGACGTCTGCTGTCTTGATGCGCGTCTGCACCCGGACCTGGCTGGGCAGCTCAACATAGCCAACCCCGAAAGGCTTGAAGGTGTCGGGGGTTTCCGGGCCGTCGTAGGGCGGCTTGTTCGGCAGGAACCCCTGGATCGTCCAGGTCCAGAGAGTGCCGCGCCGCTCCATCTCGATGGTGGTGGTCTGGTCGCCGCAGCAGGCGGGGCAGCCGCTTTGGGCGGGAAAGGTCACAACGCCGCAGTTGTCGCACTTGCTGCCCAGCAGGCGCGGGTCGTTCGACGGCCAGGTAAACAGCCCTTCGGCAATCGGTACTGAGTTTGCGGTGCTTTCCATAGATGCTCTCCCTTGGGGGTCAGTGTACGGGCTCGCGGCGCCGGCTCAAACCAGGAGCCGGAACGGCGCTTCCAGCAGGGCTTTCACCGTGGCCAGGAACTGTGCCGCCGGGGCGCCGTCCAGGACCCGGTGATCCCAGGTGAGCGACAGGCGCATCACCTGCTGCCGCACGGGCCGGTCGCCGTCCCAGGTGACGTCGTCCCGGATTCGGTTGACGCCCAGAATGCCGGCCTGAGGACTGTTGATGATCGGTGTAAAGGCATCGACCCCGAACATGCCCAGGGCGGATACGGTAAAGGTGCCATGCTGCAGATCATCCAGGGCCAGGGTGTTGTCCCGGGCGGCCACTGCCAGGCGGGCACTTTCCTGGGCGATGTCCTTCAGGCTGCGCCCATCGGCCTGCTGCACGACCGGCACGATCAGGCCCTCGTCCAGGGCCACGGCCATGCCGACATTGGCGTGGCCATGCAGCTCGATCTCGCGCTCGCCAAAGCTGGCGTTCATGAGCGGGTGTTCCAGCAGGGCTTTGGCGACCGCACGGATCACCAGATCGTTGTAGCTGGGGCGAATGCCTTCGTCCTGCCATTCTTCGATCAGCTGCTTGCGCAGCTTGATGGCGTCGTCCATGACGACGTCCATGTCCATGGTGAGCTGCGCCATGGTCTGCAGGCTTTCATGCATGCGGGCAGCAATGGTTTTGCGCATGCCGCGAATCGGCACGGCGCTGCTGGGCCGGGTGCTGGCGACGGCCGGTGCGCCGCTGCGGAGCGTCTCGGCGGTCATCGGCGCGCCGGCGCGGGTGGCGGCCGCGGCCTCGACGTCTTCTTTGGTAATGCGGCCGCCGGGACCGGTGCCGTTGACCCGGCTTAGATCGATGCCGACTTCTCGGGCCAGCTTGCGGGCGATGGGCGAGGACGGGCGCTGCGCGCCGCCGGTCGCAGCCATGTCAGCCCCGCCGCTGTCGGCCGCGGCCTGCACATCGGCTTCGACGATACGCCCGCCCGGGCCGGAGCCCGCGAGGCTTTCGATGTCGACGCCCAGCTCGCCGGCCAGCCGCCGGGCCGCCGGGGATGACTTGATGCGGCCGTCGCCGGACCGGGCGGGCGCAGCGCGGTTGATGGCGACGACGTCGGCTTCCGCGGCCGGTTCGTCCGCCGGCGCACTTGCCGCGGCCGGCGGGCCGCCGTCAGCGCCTGGCAGGACGTCCGGAATCGCTTCGCCGGCGGCATAGATGTAGCCAATGACATCGCCCGGTTCCTTGCTGATGCCCTCGCCAACAAGATGGCGCACGGTACCGCCAACGTCGGCATCGACGTCCAGGTTGACCTTCTCTGTTTCCAGCCGGTAGAGCAGTTCGCCGGCGGCGACGTCAGCGCCATCGGCGATACACCACTCTTCGACCACGCCTTCGGTCATGTTCATCCCGACTTTGATCAGGTATATCTCGGTAGGCATCGTGTGTTCTCTACGTTCTGGCCATGAATGCTAGCGGCGAAAAGTGCCCTTTTCTGCGGCGAGCCTTAGGGTTTTCGTGACGTCGACGACCCGGGGGCCGTTGCGCAGCACGGTCAGGCGCGCACGCTGGCCCTTGCCGAGTACGCGCTCGCGCTCGCCGTCGAACGCCAGCACGCCGGGGCCTTCCCAGGTGATCGTTTTTTCCAAAGCCTGCTTGCGGGTCTTTTCGACCCGCAGGGACTGGTACAGGCCGGGCGCGATCGGCGCCCGGAGCACGCGGGTATCCGCCTTCGGATCCGGGTTGAGCGTCACGCGCAGGGCGTAGTCGTCGGCATCGCTGACCGGTTTCAGCAGGCCGCCAATGCAGGTCATGCCGACCGCGGCGGGGTCCGCGCGGGTGAGCAGGATCTCGCGAATCGCACCGCCGTCCAGCAGCGCTCGGGCGCCCACAAACTGCTCCCGGGAGAGCACGGCGTCGATCAGGGCCAGGTCGTCGCGCTCGTCTTCGATCTCGACGTGGATCGCCTTGCAGGTTCTGGCGACGGACGCCGTGCGGACTGCGCCGCAGCTCAGCAGCCCCGCGGCTGCGCCGGCGATGGTGGCTTCGCCCAGGTTTGGAAACACGTTGTTGGTGCCGGTTGATACGGGAATCAGCGTGGCCTGCTGCCAGCCCAGGCAGAAGGCCCGGTTGGTGCCGTCGCCCCCCAGGGTCATGACGACTGAGCAGCCTGCGTCCTGCATCGCGCGGGCGGCGCTGATGGTATCGAGGGCGCTGCTCATGGCGGTGGAATCGACAGGGCTCGCTTTGATCTTGAGCTTCAGCTCCGCCAGTGCCTGTTCAACGATGCCATGCCGATCGGCCAGGTAGCGCAGCTCGGTGCCGCCGGCTTCGGCAGCGCCGGTCAGCGCGCGGCGCACGATGGCCTGCTTTTCCTGGTTGTCGAAGACCGACGCGCGGGCAACAAGGCGTCGCACGTCCTTGCCCGACGCCGGGTTGGCGACGAGTCCGATCGGTCCCATCCCCCCGGGCGCCCGCGTCAGGCGATGCCGAGCTGACGCTTGGCTTCGGCGACGATGCGATCGGCGTTGGGGACGTACTGCTGCTCCAGCACCGGGCTGTAGGGCACCGGCGAGAACGGCGCACCGACGCGCGCGACGGGCGCGTCCAGGTAGTCGAAGGCCTCTTCCTGAATCTGCGCGGCGATCTCGCCGCCGAAGCCGCCAAAGCGCACGGCTTCGTGCACGATCATGGCCCGGTGCGTTTTCTTGACCGACGCAACGACCGTGTCTGTATCGAACGGCTGCAGCGAGCGGGGGTCGATGACTTCAGCATCGATGCCCAGGTCCTTGAGCTGGTCTGCGGCTTTCAGAGCCTCGTGCAGCATGCGGCCGAGGGCGATGATGGTGTAGTCGGTGCCCGGGCGAACGATGTTTGCCTCGCCAATCGGGATCTCGTAGGCGCCTTCGGGCACCTCGCCCTGCAGGGCCAGGGACATCTTGTTCAGGACGACGATGACCGGGTTGTCGTCCCGGGCCGCAGCGATGATCAGGCCTTTGGCATCGTAGGGAGTGGTCGGCATGACGACCTTGAGCCCCGGCAGGTGGCAGATCCAGGCTTCCAGGCTCTGCGAGTGCTGGGCCGCGAGGCTGGCGCCGGCACCCGCCATGGTCAGCATGGTCACCGGCAACGCGGTGCGGCCGCCGAACATGTAGCGCATCTTGGCGAGCTGGTTCGCCACCTCGTCCATGCACTCCCCCAGGAAGTCCATGAACATCAGGTCGATAATGGGGCGGCAACCCGTGGCGGCCGCGCCGACGCCGAGGCCAACGATGCCTTCTTCGGAGATGGGCGTATCGAACAGCCGGTCCGGCCCGAACTCTGCGAGCAGGCCGTTGTAGTAGCCGTAAACGCTGCCAGCACCGGCGACGTCTTCACCGGCGACAAAGGCGTTGTCCTGTTCCAGCAGTACCTGGCGAACACCGTCAGTGATGGCCGATACGTAGGGCAGGGTGCGTGGTTTTTCCTGGGCTTCCGCCATGGTGATTCTCCGTTGCGTCTCAGGCGTAGACGTCGTCTGTCAGGGTGGCGATATCCGGGTAGGGGCTGTCTTCGGCAAAGCGCACAGCAGCCTCAACCTCGGCCAGGGTTTCTGCGTGAACGGCATCGATCTTCGCCTGGGTCATGACCTTCTGCTTGAGCAGGTGGGCCTCGAAGCGGTCAATGGGGTCCTGCTGCTTCCACTGCTCGACTTCTTCGTCGGTGCGGTACTTCAGGCCCATACCGCGCACGCCCACATGGTCGTAGTAGCGGTAGGTTTTGCATTCCAGCAGCGTCGGGCCTTCGCCCTTGCGGGCGCGCTTGACGGCTTCTTCTGCCGCTTCGTAGACCGCGAGCACGTCCATGCCGTCAACGACCACGCCCGGCATGCCGTAGCCGGCGGCGCGATCCGCCACATCGACGATGGCCTGGTGCTGATCCTGCGGCGTGTACTCGCCGTAGCCGTTGTTCTCGCAAACGAAAATGCAGGGCAGCTTATACAGCCCGGCCATGTTGGCAGCCTCGTGAAAAGCGCCTTCGTTGGATGCGCCGTCACCGAAGAACGTGGCTGATACGTCTTTGGTTTTGCGGAACTTGTTCGAGAACGCGGCGCCCATGGCGATCGGCGCGCCGCCGCCGACGATGCCGTTGGCCCCGAGCATGCCCAGCTCCATGTTGGAGATATGCATGCTGCCGCCTTTGCCCTTGCAGTAGCCTGTGGCCTTGCCGTACAGCTCGGCGAACATGCGGTCGAAGGCGCCGCCTTTGGCGATCAGGTGGCCGTGACCCCGGTGGGTGCTGGTGATCTGGTCTTGATTGGTGAGGTGGACCATGACCCCGGTCGCGACGGCTTCCTGGCCGACGTACAGGTGCAGGGCCCCGGGGACCTTGCCGTCTTCCATGAGTTTGCCTGCTGACTCTTCGAAGATGCGGATCCGCACCATGCGCTCGTGCATGTCGATGAGTTTGGCTTTGGTGATGCGCGCTGCCATCGGACGCCTCCTCCCTTGTTGACCCGCTCTTGCCTGCCGCGTTAGCGCCTGCACGTGCCCGGGCAGGCACCGTAGCGCGAACGCCGAAAACCGCTGCCGATGCTCGTTAGAAGCCCGGAAGCGCGGCGGGTTTTGTTAGTATTGAACGCGTTACAATATCACTCCGGAGCCGACCATGCCCACCTTTGCGCGCCAGCTGGCAGCGGATCGTCCCACCGAGATTGCGCTGCGGGATCCGGCCCAGGCGCTCACCTGGGCGGAGGTCGATGACGTTCTGAATCGGGCCGCGAACGCCGTTGCCGGCGCCGAGCTGGGCGCCGACCGACGCATGGCCGTGTTCGCCGAAAACGCCGTGGAAACGGGCCTTGCCAACATCGGCGGCCTGCTTGGCAGCGCCTCGGTCGTGCCGGTCAACTTCCATCTGACCGCCGAAGAGGTCGCCTATATTCTGGAGGACTCCGGCACGCAGCTGCTGTTCTGCGGGCCCGAAACCTTTGACCGGGCAATCGCCGCGGCGGCGGCGGCCCGGGTGCCGGTCGTGGTGGCCTGGGGCGTCGATCCCGAAGCCGTTGCCGCAGCGTCCCAAAGGGGTGCGGCAGTGCACGGCTGGGGGGACTGGCTGGCCGCCAGCAGCGCGGCGCCGGCAGACGAACAGCTCCCGCCGCGCCCCAACCTGCTCTACACCTCCGGCACTACAGGGCGGCCCAAGGGCACGGCGCTGCCGCCGACCATGTTTGCCGGCGGCGAGACCATCGCCGAGCATCTGGCGAACCTGGCCCTGTCGCCCCTGGCAGAGCTCGGCAATCACCTGATCATTGGGCCCATGTACCACACGGGCCCGCTGTCGGGCGCACGGCTGCTCGCGGCCGGGGTCTGCTCGACGATCCTGACCCGCTTTGATGCCGAAAACACGCTCCGCGCCATCCAGGACTATCAGATCGGCACCTCGGTCATGGTGCCCACCCATTTTGTGCGGCTGCTGGCCTTGCCGGAGGAAACCCGGTCCCGGTACGACCTGAGCAGTTTGCAGCGCATCAGCCATACGGGCGCCAAGTGTCCGGTCGACGTCAAGCGGGCCATGATCGAGTGGTGGGGGCCGGTGTTCACAGACGCTTACGGCGCGAGCGAGGTCGGCACCACCTGCGCCATTACCTCGGAAGAGTGGCTGGAGCATCCCGGGTCCGTGGGCCGGGCGATGGAACCCTTTGAGGCGCTCATTCTGGACGATGACGACCAGCCGCTGCCGCCCAATCAGGAGGGCCGTCTGTTCTTCAAGGACGCGACCGGCCGCGGGGTGGTGTACCACAACGACCCGGAAAAATCGGCGGCCGCCCATATCGCGCCGGGGGTCTTCACGCTCGGCGAGATTGCCTACATGGACGACGACGGCTTCGTGTACATCACCGATCGCTTCAGCGACATGGTCGTCTCCGGCGGGGTCAATCTGTACCCGGCGGAGGCTGAGCAGGTCATGATCGATCATCCGGCGGTGGCCGATATTGCCTGCATCGGGGTGCCCCATGCGGAGATGGGCGAGGAGCTGAAGGCCCTGGCCATCCTGAAGCCAGGCGCCGAGGTGTCACCGGCGGCGCTGATCGCCTGGACCCGGGAACGCCTGTCCCACTACAAGTGCCCGCGCAGCGTCGATTTTGTTGACGATCTGGGCCGGAACACCATGGGCAAGATCAACAAGCGGAAGCTGCGCGCGCCGTACTGGGCCTGAGCGCTAAAAAAATGAACCGTTGCGGCGGTGTCGTACTCTCAGGGGGGAGAGCAGCAAAACGGCCAGCGCGAGCGTGCTGACGGATCCCCCATTACAGGCCGCGGCGGCCCCCGCCACGGCGCCCGGTGCCGATGAGGAAGATCGCCGCGATCGTCAGCTGTTGCAGCGTATTGCCGTCGAGCGGGACGCTGGTGCGCTGGAGGTGCTGTACGGCCGCTACCGCGAGCGCTTGCCCGCCTTTTTGCGTCGTCTGTCCCGGGATTCGGCCTTGATTGAGGAGGTCTACAACGATGTCATGGTCAAGGTCTGGGACAAGGCGCACCAGTTTCAGGGGCAGTCGCGAGTATCGAGCTGGATCTACTCGATCGCTTACCGGGACTGTTTGCGTATGGTAAAGAAACAGCAGCGCCGGGATCTGCTGGTCCAGCTCGTCGGCCAGGAAGTCCCGGATACCGATCTGGCCTGCGAGCCCGAAAGCGTCGACTTGCCCGTGGATCGAGCCTTGCTGCAGCAGGCCATGCACAAGCTGCCGCCCAAGCAGCGGCTCGTGCTGGAGCTGTGCTACTTCGAGGGCCACGCGATCGAAGACATTGCGCGCATTGTCAGCGCGCCCGCCAATACTGTGAAAACGCGCCTGCACCATGCCCGCAACAAGGTGCGGGCTTACCTGGTCCGCCACGGCGCGGCGCTGGATGCCTGAGGAACCCCATGCAACGTAGTATCCCCCACCCCCTGGAAGGCCAGATCAGCGATTACCTGAACGGGCACCTGGACCCGACCGCGCATCGGGCGTTCGAGGCCGCGATGGACGCGGACCCGAAGCTGGCAGCGCTGGTGCGCTTTGACCGGACGCTGCGTAACGAGCTGCGCGACACGCGGACCGTTGCGATCGCGGGCGCCGGCCCGTCGCTGTCCTTTGCCGCCGTGCGCGAGCGCATCGAGCCGCGCCGGGCGCCGATCGAGCGGCCCCGGTCCCGGGGCTGGCTGCAGTGGGGCCTGCCCCTGGGCGCTGCCGCGATGCTGGCGCTGCTGATTGCGCTGCCGGCAACGCAGCGCAGCGGGATCAGTGTTGCGCCCTACGAGACATTGACGGACCCGGCGGCCAGCACTGCCGGTTCGCTCACGCTGATTGCCAGCGCCGGCGTTTCTGTGGCGGCGCTGGAGGCGGTCGCCGCTGACGCCGGGCTGGTGATCGAAGCCCGGCTGCCTGCCGTGCCGGCGATTCGCGTCACGCGCCCGGCGCGCGGCGATATCGACGCGCTGCTGGTGCAGCTGCGCGCAGACCAGCGGGTCAGGCTGGTGCAGGCATCGGCGCCGTGACGGGATGGCGGCCAGCGATCCCCATCTTGTGGCTGGGCCTTGTGCTGCTGGCCGGCGGCTGTAGCGCGGCCGCGCCGGTGCCAGCGACTGTACTGGAAGGCGGTACAGGCCTCCTGATGGTCGTGATCGATGACCCCCGGAGCGAGGGGCAGCGGCTCGGTCTGAACGGTCCAGGCTATGCCGCGCGGCTGGCTTACCGGGACGAACCGGTGCTGCGCCGGCGCGCCGCCCGCATTGCCCGGCAATACGATCTGTCCCTGATCGAGCAGTGGCCGCTGCGCAACCTCGCGGTGCACTGCTTTGTGATCGCGCCGCCGGACGCGAACACGCTGGCCCGGCTGCAGGCCGACAAGCGGGTCCGGTGGATCCAGCCCTTCAACGAGTTCGAAACGATGACCGAACCCGCTGCGCCGCGAGCGCTCCCGGGCGATGCCCAGAACGCGCTCGCGCGGTTTCTGGCCGCTGTGCCCGAGCGCGGCGCCGGGGTGCGCATTGCGGTGGTCGACACCGACATCGATCGCACCCACCCGGATCTGCGCGACGCCATGCTGCACCGGGCGAACTTTGCCGGCCGTCGCGGCATGCCCGAAAAAGAGGCGCACGGCACGGCAGTGGTCGGGCTGATCGCGGCCTCGCCGGCAACCCGGGAAGGCCTGCAGGGCCTCGCCCACGAGGCCGACGTGCACCTGCTGCGGGGCTGCTGGCAGCAGGACGGCCGCGGGCGCTGCAACACGCTGACCCTGGCGCTGGCCCTCGACGCAGCGATCGATCTGCAGCCGCAGGTTCTGAATCTGAGCCTGAGTGGCCGGGCGGACCCGGTGCTGCAGGCGCTGGTGGAGCGGCTGGTTGCCGACGGCACCCTGGTGGTTGCCGCGTACGATGAGCGGCGCGCGCCGGCGGAGCGGTTTCCCGCCCCCCGGGACGGGGTGCTGTACGCCTACGGCGCGTCCGCCTCGGCGCCCCGGTCGCCGCGGGCCATGACCGTGGCGCATGCCGAGTCGCCGGTGCTTCGAGCGCCGCGGGATGCCCTGTCGCTCGCGCCCATGGCGGGTTACGAACTCGTCTCCGGACACTCGATTGCCGCGCCGCAGGTGTCGGCGCTGGCCGCGTGCCTGATGGCCCGGGATCTGGGGGCCGACCGCATGACCATTGCCGCGCGGCTGCAGCGCTGGCTCTCTCGCTGATCGTCCCTGCCGGAACTGAGCGGTCTCCCGGGGGTCGAACGCCTATATGATCCGGCAAGCGTTCGGGAGGCGTTGTGTCAGGACCTTCTTCCTCTAAATTTGTCGCGGCCGCGCTGGTGCCCGGTCTGCTGACCCTGAGCGGTGCTCTCGCCGCAGAGCCGACGGTCGCTGTGACTGCGCGCTACGTGAGCGACTGGTACTACCACGGCACCACCGAGACCCTGGGCGGGGCCGCGCTGGGGGTCAACGTGCACTGGGCGTCAGATGCCTGGTTCGCCGGCCTGGAAGGACACCAGGCAGAAGAGGACGCGCCGCGCCAGCGCCAGCGCTCTGTCATGGCCTACCTCGGGCGCAGCTTTGCCTTGACCGATCTCTGGCACGGCTCCCTGGCCGTTGCTCATCGGGAGTTTCCGGGCTCCGTCAAAGAGTGGGACTACACGGAGCTGCAGCTTGCGGCCCGGCACCGCAACGGCTTTGAAGCGCGCCTGGACTACTCTCCCGACTACTACGAGCACGACTCCGCGTCCCTGGCGGGCACGGTGCGCTGGGTGCGCGAGCTGGGGCCGCGCGGTTACGGCTATGCCGAAGCCGGTCTTGTGCACCTGACCAACGAGTCGCAGTGGCAGGGCCACGAGTTTGCATCGGTGGGCGCGGGCATGAACTGGCGGTCGCTCAGTGGCGACCTGTCTTACCGCTGGAACAGCGAAGGGCAGGGCAACGACTTTGGCCAGGAGGCCTATTCGCCCTCGCAGTTTGTGCTGGAGCTGGCCTGGCGGCTGCGCTAGGGCGCGAGAGCGTTAGGGCAGTAGCGTAGATGGAGCAGCCTGGCACCCGGCCGCTTGTGCGGGGCTGTGCCAGGCCGCGATCCGGTTAGCGCAGGTTGAGCTGTCCGCGAATCTCGCCGGCTGGGTTCACCTGTGTATGGATGTTGATGTAGATGTTGCCTGCCGCCATCTCGTTGAGCAGGGCGAGCATTGGATCTGCCGCTCCGCCCAGAGGGCCGACGACATCCGTTGCACTGATCCTTGCCAGCACGTCACCGTTGCTGCTCAGATCTTCCGTGAGATTTGCCACGACCGGGCCGTTAGCGCCCCGCGCGGCGTTGTGAAGGTGAGCCATCACAGCGGGGCTGCTCAAGCGGTCGCTCACGATCTTGATCAGGATCTCGTTGCCGTTTCTCGACACGGCAAACCCTAGCCCTCGAGCACGGCTGTTGACGCCCACACCGATGACTTCTTCCGCTGGACGCAGCTGCGAGCTGAAGCGGTTGGTCCGACCCAGGTCAACGTACCGGAATGTGAAGGTCGCTGCGCGATATTCGCTGTTGGTGAAGTCTGCGGCACCAAATACCGGATGGTTCAGCACGCCGTTCGGAAACGTCAGATCTGTCCGGAAGCCTTCATGCAGCGCTACGGGATTTGATTCAGGAACCCCGATGTTAGGCCCGCTCTGGTTCAGGAACGCCGTGTTGGCGGCAATCTCGTCGTTGACCTCGGTGCCGGCGTCCAGCACTTCTGATCCTGCGACAGAAAAGTTACGCCCAACGTAGCGGCCTTGCTCGTTAAAGATTTGGTGCGCCAGGGGATTGCCGTTGGCGATAAAGGCGTCGTTGCTGGGGATCACCATCGATCCGTAGCTGAAGTAGCGATCGCTTTCCGGGTTCACGTTGAGGGTGGTTGCGGCGCGGCCCCGGCTCACCAGTGGGCCGGTGACACCGACGAGTGTAGCCTGCGGAGCCTGGGGCAGGGCGCTTGCAAATTCTGCGCTGATGGCGGCGGTCGAGCCGTCCTCTGCCAGACGCTCTACGGACTCAGCACTGACCAGGCCGCCGGCGCCCAGGGGCACGTTGCGATCGTAGAGGTCGAAGCTGCCATCGTGCAGTGCAACCCAGACCGGAGTCTGCAGGGCACCCCGGGCCGGGGCGCTGTTCTGCACTGTCACGACGACAGAGGGAATGGAGGTTGCCTCGCTGGCAATGGCCGGCGTGGTGAGGCTCGCGGTGGTGGCGATCGCGATTGCGTTACGTAACGTACGATTCATTGTGTCTCCTGGACTTAAGGGTTGGACTGCCTGACGCGCGGAGAACACCGGGGTGCAGGGCAGTTGTCGGCTAGGAGGCAGACGCATGAGATCGGGTTCAAAGAAAATTCAGCGGCCTGCAGGCTGTCGGACAACAGAACCTGCAGGCTGAGGGAAGTAGACGCGCTAGAAGCGCTCGTCCAGATCGAGGGCGTGCTGCGGGGTGCTGACGTCGGGATGCTGCCGGGGATCTTCGATGGGCGCCTGGTACTGCGCCACCACCGGCACCACGCCGGCCCAGATCGGCAGCCCGTAGTCGTCTTCGTCGTCGATCGGGGCGCCGGCGCGCACCTTCGCGGAGGCTTCGTCGATTTTGACCCGGGCCACCCGGGTGCCGGCGAACTCGCCGTCATTGATCGGCCGGAGCTGGTCCCAGCGGCCCGGATACAGGTGCTCGATCATGGCTTTCAGCGCGGCCATCTTGGGCGCTTCGTCATCCACCGGCTCGGCCTGGCCAAAGATCATGACGGACCGGTAGTTGGCGGAGTGGTGGAAGGCAGACCGGGCCATGACCAGCCCGTCCAGGTGCGTCACCGTCAGGCACACCTGCGCGTCGACGCTGCGCTTCATGTAGCGCGTGGCGTTAGCGCCGTGCCAGTAGACGTGGTTGCCGATGCGCCAGTGTACGGTGGGAGTGACCACCGGCTTGCCGTCGTCCAGGTAGCCCAGATGGCAAAGCACCGAGGTGTCCAGCGTGCGGTTGATGAAGTCGCGATCGTAGCGGCCGCGCTCGCGCGCGCGGTGCACCTGGTTGCGGTCGGTGACCGGAACGCTGTCGCCGTCTTCAGGGGGTGTCGTCGGAGAAGCGGTTGTGTCCATGGCGCGGATTGTCCGCCGGGTTCCCGTGCTCTGGCAAGACGTCGCTGAACTCGGTCTTCAGCGTTAGCTTGAGCCACTTCAACATCAGGTCCGCGGGCACCGGTGCCTTGGTGGTGATCCGTGCGATCGCCATGCCCTCAAGCAGATACTGGGTGAGCACGTTGGCCCGCAGGAAAGCCTCGGACCGCGCCAGATCCGGAAACATCTGCCGGGAAGACTCGAAGGCGGCATCGCGAAATTTCTCGTAAGCGGGGATCATCGCCTCGCGCAGCTCCGGGTCCGTGCGCGAGGCCACCAGCAGCTCGTGAAACACAATGAATGCCGGGGTATTGAGCTGGCGCCAGTACACGTCAATGCCGTCATCGATGCGCGTTTGCGTCGGGTCCTGCTGCACGGCCGTCCCTTCGCGCACGTAGGTGTCCAGGCGCTGGGCCGTCAGGTGCTCGATGGCGGCGCGAATCAGCTCGAAGCGGTTGGCGAAGTGGTGCAGCATCGCGCCGCGGGAGACCCCCGCGGCGTTGGCGATGTTCTCGGTCGTCGTGCTGGCGTAGCCGAGCCGGTAGAAGCATTCGATAGCCGCGTCCAGGATCGCCGTGCGGGTGTTTTCGCTCTTGGTCTGTTGCCAGGTCTTGGGCGTGTCGGTGTCGCGAGGCAGGCTCATGCTATGGTTTTTTCCGGGTACTGCAGGAGACGGAGCCGTGACCAAGCCGATCGACATTGCGCTCATCACCAAAGGGCATCCGTTCGACAAGACGGCGTTCTTTGCGATGTTCGATGCGTTGCCCGATATTCGCTGGACGCACGTCGAGCAGCCCCTGGCCCAGGCGCTGTTTGAGCCGTCGCTGGCCCGGCAGTTTGATGCCTTTGTGCTGTACGACATGCCCGGGCTTGAGTTTCGCGCGGAAGCGCCGCCCGGCCAGCCGGCGCCGCCCCTCGCGTTTGCGCGCCATTTCGAAGCGCTGGTGGCCGAAGGTTTCGGCTTTGTGTTCCTGCACCACGCCATCGCGGGCTGGCCGGCCTGGGATCGCTACGGGCAGACCATTGGCGGTCGCTTCAGCTACCTGCCCGGTCCCTTTGCTGGCGTCGAGCGCCGCGACTCCGGGTACCGGCACAGCGTCACGCACCAGCTGCAGGTGCTGGCCGATCACCCGGTGACAGCCGGCTTGCCGGCACAGTTCGAGATGACCGACGAGCTGTACCTGTTCGATGTGCTCGAAGACGAGGTGACGCCGCTGCTCTCGAGCCGCCATGCTTTTACCGCAGACAACTTCTACAGCGCCGAGCACGCTGTGGCGCAGGGCCGTATGTTCAGCAACGAGGGCTGGGCTCATCCTGAGGGCAGCAACCTGGTGGGCTGGGCGCGGACGCCCGGCGCCTCTCGGCTGGTGTACCTGCAGGGCGGCGACGACCCGGTGGCCTATGCCAGCGAGCACTACCGGACGCTCATCGGTAACGCGATTGCCTGGGTCAGCGACCACAAGGCGAGCGACCGCAAGGCGGTTTAGCAGCGCTGCGTTCGGTCTGGCCAGGGTCAGACCCGGACCATGAGCTTGCCGGTGTTGATGCCTTCGAACAGGCCGATCAGCGTCTCCGGCAGCTTCTCGAAGCCGTCGACCACCGTCGCCTGCTGCTTGAGTTGCCCGGCGGCGATCCAGCCCCGCATTTCTTCGCTGGCGGCAGGGAACCGGTCCGCGTAGTCGAGCACGATGAAGCCTTCCATGCGGGCCCGACGAAAGACCAGATTGAAATAGTTTTTCGGCCCGGGGATCGGCCCCGTGGCGTTGTAGCGGCTGATGCCGCCGCAAATGACGACCCGGGCGTTGGTCGCGATGCGCGCCAGACACAGGTCGAGGATCTCGCCGCCGACGTTGTCGAAGTAGATGTTGATGCCCTTGGGGCACAGCCGGTCGAGCTCGGCGCCCACGTCCTGGGTCTTGTAGTTGATGGCGGCATCGAAGCCCAGATCGTCGGTCAGCCAGCGGCACTTGCTGGCGCTGCCCGCCATGCCGATGACCGTGCAGCCCTTGAGCCTGGCAATCTGCCCGGCCACGCTGCCCGTCGCGCCGGCGGCGCCGCTGATGACGACCACATCGCCCGCTTTCGGCTCGCCCAGCTCGAGCAGGCCAAAGTAGGCGGTCATGCCGGTGCCACCGAGGACGCCCAGGGCATCTTCCGCGGCGACGCCCTCGGCGACCTGGCGCAGCGGTGTCTGGGCATTGCCCACCAGGTAGGTCTGCATGCCCAGGGTGCCCTGGACCCGTGTGCCAACCGGGTAGTCGGGGTTCTGCGACTCGATCACCGCGCCGACGCCGCCCGCCCGCATGACGTCGCCCAGCTCGAGCGGCGCGACGTAGTCGGCCCGGTTTTCCATCTGCCCGCGCATGGACGGGTCCAGGGACAGCAGCTCTGTCTCGATCAGAAACTCGCCGTCGGCGAGCGTCGGAACGGGCAGCTCGCGGTATTCGAAGTCGGTGGTCTTGACCATGCCGCTGGGGCGGGCGGCCAGCAGAAACTGTCGATTGGTTCGGCTCATGATGGGGCTCGTGTGGTGTGTCTCGCCGGCTCAGCAGGCCTCCTGCAGCGCCCAGATCGCGCAGAAGTCGGCTGCCAGCCTATGAAAAATAAGGAAAAAAAGTATGCGCCGGCGGTGAGGCAAAAAAAACCGTCTTGACTGACTATTTTCGCCTACCTATTCTCCGAAAAGGCTCGCGCCGCGACTGATCGCGCCGCGATGTGTCGCCCGCGATCTATCACACAGCCCTGCGCCCGGAGATCCAACGTCTTGATCTGCCCCGTCTCGCCACTTCTTCAGCCCGGTTTCTGATCTTGAGCGGACCGGTACCGGTGCTGCCTCTGGCGGCCCTGGACGAGGGCGATATGGTCAGCGTGCAGGTGCACGGCCAGCCGATTCTGCTGTGTCAGGTCGAGGGCCAGTTCTATGCGCTCAACGATCGCTGCAGCCACGCGAGCCAGGCACTGTCCCGGGGTCGTCTGAAAGGCTTCGAGCTGCGCTGCCCGCTCCATGGCGCTCGCTTTGACGTCCGCACCGGTGCGGCGCTCAGCGCGCCGGCGACCGCCGGGATTGCCACGTATCCGGTGCTCATTGAAGGGGGTAAGGTATGCGTGGTTGCCCCGGAACGGTGAGCTGCCCGCAAGGCCTGACAACGCGCCGGCCCCGATAACAAGATTCCATTACCAAGACCCGAGAGAGGACACACCATGGACCTGAAGCTGAAAGGACATAACGCGCTGATTACCGGTGCCACCAAGGGCATCGGCCGCGCCATCGCCGAATCCTTTGCCGATGAAGGGGCCAACGTCGCCATCTGCGCGCGTAACCAGGACGACATCGATGCTGCCGTGGCGGCGCTGAAGGCCAAGGGGGTCAACGCCTTCGGCAAGAGCGTCGATATCGGCAACGGCGACGACCTGAAGAGCTGGATCGAAGCCTCTGCCGAGGCCCTGGGCGGCATCGATACGATCGTCTCCAATGTCAGCGGTGGTAACGCCCCGGGCGAAGACGGCTGGCGCGCCAACTTCGAGTTTGACGTGCTGGGCACCGTGCGCTGCGTCGAAGCCGCGATGCCGCACCTGGAAAAGTCCAGCAACGCCAGTATCTGCATGATTTCCACCACCGCAGCGCTCGAGAAGTTCATTGCTGCCGGCGCCTACAACGCCATGAAGGGCGCGCTCCTGCAGTACTCCGGCGCGCTGTCTCAGGACGTCGCGCCCAAGGGTATTCGCGTGAACTCCATCAGCCCCGGCCCGATCATGATCGAGGGCGGCGCCTGGGATCGCATCAAGCAGGGCATGACGCCGTTCTACGAAGCCACCCTGGCGGAGATTCCCATGGGCCGCATGGGCAGTGCGCAGGAAGTCGCCGACCAGGTGGTGTTCCTGTCGAGCCCCCGGGCGGGCTTCACCACGGGCACCAACGTCGTCATCGACGGCGGCATCACCAAGCGCATCCAGTACTAGCTTGCGCGGCTGATGCAGCATTGCGACGGGCGGCCCGGGCCGCCCGTCGTTTCAGGGGGCCCTCGGGCCCGGCAGGCGGGAGCGAGGGGCGCCGATATGTCTGAACACCGAACGGTTAACGTTTACCTGGTCGCCGCAGGCGACTTTCACGATATCGATCACGCACGGCTGGAACTGCTCAAGCTCCTGGCCGAAGACGAGCGCGTGCGCGTCAAGGTGGCACAGGACTATCACGACCTCGAGGCCATTGGCGAGTCCGACATGCTGGTCACCTACACTTGCAACCTGGTGCCGACCGAGGCCGAGCAGGAAGCGCTGCGCGATTACGTGGCCGGCGGCAAGCTGTGGTTCGCCCTGCACGGCACCAATTCAATTCTGGAATTCCTTGCCGACGGCAAGGTCAACGCGCCGGAAACCGCGCCAGTGCTCATGCAGACCCTGGGCACGCAGTTCATTGCGCACCCGCCGATTCAGCCGTTTACCGTCAAGGTCTCGAACCCGGATCACGAGCTGGTGAAGGGCGTCAGCGAGTTCGAAACCGACGACGAGCTCTATCTGTGCCGGATTCACGGCGATCTCGAAATGCTCCTGCACACCGAGTACGAAGGCGAGGCGGCCGGCTTTGTCGAAGATCAGTGGTCGGGAGATAAGCCGCACCCGGTCTACTACATCCACCGCGTGGGCGACGGGCAAGTGCTGTACCTGAACCTGGGGCACTGCCGCGGCCACTACGACATGCAGCCGATGGTGGACTACTACCCCAACATCGAGCGCGGCAGCTGGGACAAGCCCGAGTACTACGAGCTGCTGCGGCGCGGCATCCGCTACGGCGCTCGCCACGCCCTCGAGAACGCCTGACACGAACCAGAGGTAGCCATGAGCAAGCCCTTTCGCTTTGCGGTCCAGTCATTCAACGCCGACTCCGGCGAGGCCTGGGCGGGGCTCGCTCGGCAGGCGGAAGACCTGGGCTACTCCGCCCTGCATCTGGCCGATCATCTGCTCGGTGCCGGCCCGGCCATGACCGCGGCCAACCACCCGGAACAGAATCTGGCGGCCATCCCGGCCATGGCCTACGCGGCGGCGGTCACCTCGACGCTGAAGATCGGCTGCCGGGTGTTCTGCATCGACTACCACAACCCGCTGGTGCTGATTAAGTCGGCGATGACCATCGACAAGCTGTCCGGCGGCCGGCTCGAGTTTGGCCTGGGTGCCGGCTGGATCAAGGAAGAGTACGAAGCGCTGGCGATTCCCTTTGACGAGCCGCGGGTGCGCATCGACCGGCTCGGCGATGTGATCGAAGGTGTGAAGGCCTTTCGCGGCGACGGCCCGGCCGACATCAGCAACGACACGCTGCAGTGGAAGGGCTTTACCGGCGTGCCCAAACCGGTAGGCGCAGCGCCGATCATGGTGGGCGGCGGCAGCCCGCGCATTTTGCGCATGGCGGGGCGCGAGGCAGACATCGTCAGCCTGAACTTCAACAACCGCTCCGGCATGATCGGGCCCGACGGCGTGCAGCTGTCGTCAGAAGAAGAAACGCAGCGCAAGGTGCGCTGGGTGCAGGAGGGCGCCGGCGATCGCTTTGGCGACATCGAGCTCGAGATCGGGGCCTACTTCACCTTCGTCATGCCCGACCCGTCGCCGGTGGTGGCGCAGATGGCCGGGGCCTTTGGCCTGTCGGAAGAGGCGATGCGCGTGCATCCCCACGCGCTGTTCGGCGATGTCGACACCATTTGCGATGAGCTCGAGCGCCGCCGCGAGCTGCACGGCATTTCCTACATCACCGTGTCAGAAACCGCGCTCAAGGATTTCGCCCCGGTGGTGCAGCGCCTGACCGGGCGCTAGCGCGTGCCGGCGACCGTTGCGCAAGCCCGGGCAGAGCTTGCGGCCAAGACCCGGGCATCGCAGCAGATCGCCGAAGATCGCAGCGAGATCCTGAACTCCGGCCTTGCGGCTAACCTGGAAATGCCCCACGCGATCTTCATCGAGCGCGGCGAAGGCCCCCATGTGTTCGATGCCGACGGCAACCGCTACGTCGACACCAGCGTCGGCTTCGGCCTGCACATGCTCGGTCACCGGCACCCTGTCATTGCTCAGGCGATTGTGGATCGCACCGACAAAGGCTGGATGTTCGGCATCCATACCGTGAGCCAGCTGGGGCTCGCGACCCTGCTGCAGGAAGCCAGTCCCTGTGCCGAGCGGGTGGTGTTCTGCAACACGGGCTCCGAGGCGACCATGTACGCCATCCGCGCCGCGCGCGGGTTCAGCGGGCGCGAGAAGATCGCGATCTTTGACGGCTGCTACCACGGTGCCCACGACTACGGCATGTGGGCGGCGGATCCCACGGGGCCCGATGACGCGCCGGGCGCCGTGCCCATGGGGCACGGCATTCCCCGGGCACTTGGCGACCTGACGCTCATGCTGCCGTACCGCAACCGCGCGGCCTTTGACCTGATCCGCGCGCAGGCGAGCGAGCTGGCGCTGGTGATGGTGGAAGGCGTTCAGAGTTCCAACCCGCAGGACGGCGCGGGAGAGTTTTTGCGGGAGCTGGCCGCGGTCTGCCGGGAGGCCGGCGTGCTGCTGGCGATTGATGAGGTCATCACCGGTTTCCGCGTGGCCTACGGCGGTGCGCAGGCGCGTTTCGGCGTGACGCCGGATCTGGCCACCTACGGCAAGGTGCTCGGCGGCGGCCTGCCGGTCGGGGCCATTACCGGCCGCGCGGCGGTCATGGACGTATTCAACGGGCTCGCCGCAGAGCGGGGCATCTTTTCCGGCGGTACGTTCTCTGGCAATCCCCTGACCATGGAGGCCGGCCAGGCCATGGTCGGGCACCTCAAGGCCCATCCCGAGATCTACGACGACCTCGAAGGGCGCGGTCAGCGGCTCGCCGGGGCAATCAACGGCTACGCGCAGGAACATCAGCTGCCCGTGCAGATGCTCAACGTCGGCAGCATGTTCCACCTGTTCTTTCAGCGCGAAGCCGTGCACAGCATGCGCAGCGTGCACGGGGCGCACAAAGAGGCCGAGAAAGCGTTCTACCTGCACGCGCTGAACCAGGGAGTGCTGGTGCCGGGCACCCAGCGCGCCTTCCTGAGCGCCGCGCACGGCGATGCCGAAATCGATGTGTTGATCGATGTGTTTACCGCATCGCTCCAGGCGGTAGCGGCGGAGGGTCTGTTCGAGCGATGATGCGGCGCAATGGGATAGCGGGAGATGCGCGATGAAACTGGTCAAAATTCTCGTGGTGCTGCTGGTGCTCTACGCGCTGGTGGTCACCGTGTTTGAGAGCATGCTCGGCTATTTTCAGCCGGCCGACGCCAAGACCATGGTCATTGCGACGCAAACCGAGGACGGGGGCTGGAATGAACGCGTGCTGGCGCGCATCGAAGCCGACGGCGAGCTGTATGCCGCCGCCAATCACTGGCCGCGAGCCTGGTACCGGGCAGCGCTCACCCGACCGCACGTCAAGATTACCCACGAAGGCACAACGGGCAGCTATCGGGTCGTGCCCCTGGAGGGCGCGGACTATGAGCGGGTCAATGGCGCGCGGCCGCTGCCGCTGGGCTTTCGCATTCTGACGGGCTTTCCGCCGCGCAAGCTGCTGTGGCTGCAGCCGGCGCCAGAACTCGACAGCTAGCTGAGCAGCGAGCCGTTCGGCGAGCCATTCGGC
>CAZXIJ010000018.1:75525-85011 GCA_964640725.1 uncultured Pseudomonadales bacterium
AGCTATATCAGCTTTTTCAGGGCTGAATCGATGCGCGCAGAGATCTCTTCGGCGGACAGGGACTTGGTCAATCGGTCGATGGCCTGCCCCGAGGTCGGGTCGATCAGCAGCATAAAGCCGGTGCGGCCCTCGTTCTCGACGTAGAAGTCTTCCAGCCCCAGGGCATTGGCCATGAGCTGGGCCTGGTGGGACGTGGTCTCGTCGGTCAGGTCCAGGCGCACGAACAGCACGTCTTCGTTGTCCAGCTGGTCTTCCAGCCGCGCGCGCTCCAGCTCCGGCTTGAGCACTTTGCACTTGGGGCACCAGTCCGCATAGAACAGCACGCCGTAAACCCTGGGCTCCCCGGCCCTGGCCGGGGCCTTGCCGGCCGCACGGGCGGCGGCGTCGAACTGCGCGCTGGCAGCCTGCTGAAACGGCGCTTCGGCGCGGCCGATCATGGGCAGCCAAAGGGCCGGGAACAGCGCCGCGGCGCCGGCGGAGCGGAGGAATTGGCGACGTTTCGTGCCGGGCTTCGCCGAGGTCGACATGGGCTTACCCTTTGGCGGTGAAAAAATCCGCCCGGGCGGTCATGGTCTCGTCGTACACCGGCTCTTCCAGATCGACGCGATACTTCGCGGTGTCCGCCGCGATAATCCCGAACTTGCCGATCGTGTCCCGCATCTCGGTGTACCAGCGGGTTTTGAAGTGCGCGGCCAGCGCTTCTTCGCTCTCCCAGCGCTCAAAGACGCGCAGGCGCCCGGGCGTCAGGGGCTCCGGGCACCAGTCGTAGTCCAGGCAGCCTTCTTCCGTCAGGGCCCCTTCGATCAGGGGCTTGCCGGCTGCCAGGGCGGCTTCCAGGTTCTCGGGCGGCAGGTCGACGGTGCCGGAGATGATGATTCGGGTAGGCATGGACGTTCCTCGGTAGCCGGGCGCGGAGTGGCCGGGCCAAATTTGTATTTTGTTGCAATTTTGACGCCCTCGGCGCCTGCCCGTGGGATAATCGCTCAGATAAAGAGAGGGAGACAAGCGCGTTGGATATGACCTTTGATGCCCAGGACGAAGCATTCCGGGCCGAAGTCAAAAGCTTCCTGGACCAGAAGCTCACCCCGGACATGCGGCGGGCGGCTGAGCGGACCACGACCGTGTTTGCGGATAAGGAGCTCGCCATGCGCTGGCAGGCCATCCTGGTCGAGAAAGGCTGGGCTGTTCCGTCCTGGCCGCTCGAACATGGCGGGACCGGCTGGACGCCCAATCAGAAGTACATTTTCGGCGAAGAGCTTGCCAAGTCCCACGCGCCCGGGCTGATCCCCCTGGGCCTGCGCATGCTGGCCCCGGTGCTGTTCAAGTACGGCACGCCGGAGCAGAAGGACTACTACCTGCCGCGCATGCTCTCTGGGGAGCACTACTGGTGTCAGGGCTATTCCGAGCCGGGGTCCGGCAGTGACCTGTCCAGCCTCAAGACGGCTGCTGTGCCGGACGGTGACGACTACCTGGTCAACGGCACCAAGATCTGGACCACGCACGCTCAGTTCGCCGACCATATTTTCTGCCTGGTGCGGACCCGCAGCGAGGGCAAGCCGCAGGCGGGCATCACCTTCCTGCTGATTCCCATGGATCTGCCCGGCATCACCGTCAAGCCGATCATCACCATCGCTGGCGATCACGAGGTGAACCAGGTGTTCTTTGACGACGTGCGGGTGCCGCAGGCTAATCGCGTTGGCCCGGAACACGAAGGCTGGACCGTGGCCAAATACCTGCTGGAGTTTGAGCGCGGCGGCGGCGGCGCGACGCCCAGGCTGTTCGAAGAGCTGCGCGAGGTGAAGTCGCTGGCGCAGAAGGAAGCCGATGGCGGCGTGCCGCTTTGGGAAGACCCGGGCTTTCGGGGCCGGATCGACGAAGTCGAAATACGCGTGCGCAGCCTGCAGTTCTCGGAGCTCGTGACGCTCGACAAGCTGTCCCGGGGCGAGTCCCCGGGCGCCGGCTCGTCCTTGGCCAAGAACGCCAGCGTCGAGCTGGGCCAGGATCTGAACACCCTGCGGCTGGAAGCGATCCACCATTACGGACTGCCCCATGCCAACTTCATCTCCCTGAACGGCTACAACGAAGAGTGGCCGGGGCCGGAGTATGCCGAGACGGTGACCGCCAGCTACCTCAATTCCCGGGCCGCCTCGATCTTTGGCGGCGCGCGGGAAGTGCAAAAGAACATCGTCGCCAAGGCGGTGCTCGGGCTGTAGCCCGCCCTCAGCAGGGCCTTCGCCGGGGAACGTCGGGATCGCGAAGAGGTTCCCCGCTCCGGCTGCGCGCATCGGCTGCGCGCATCGGCCGAGCAGGAACCATGCCCCGTGCTCCGTCGTGCCCACGCGGCCGCGGCGCGGCGGGCATTGCCGTATAATTCGCCCCTTTTCCGGCCCGGGACCCAGGTTCCGAGGCCTCGCGATCTTTACTCTTGGACACTGAGGACACTATGGCTGATCGAATCGACAAGGCGGGGCTGCAGGTCGCCGCAGAGCTGGCGACCCTGGTAGACGAGCAGATCCTGCAGGGCACGGGCGTCGCCGTCGATGATTTCTGGAGTGGTCTGGCCAAACTGTTCGCCGATCTCATGCCCAAAAACAAGGCGCTGCTGGCCAAGCGCGATGAGCTGCAGGCACAGATCGATGCCTGGCACCAGGATCGCGCTGGCCAGGGGATCGATGCGGCCGAGTACAAGGCGTTCCTGACCGAGATCGGCTACCTGGTCCCGGAGCCGCCGGCGTTCAAGATCAGCACCAGCAACGTCGACGACGAGATCGCTCGCATTGCCGGCCCGCAGCTGGTGGTGCCGGTCATGAATGCCCGCTACGCGCTCAACGCCGCCAATGCGCGCTGGGGATCGCTGTACGACGCCTTTTACGGCACGGATATCCTGCCGGAGTCTCCCGGCCGCGAGAAAGGCAGCAGCTACAACCCGGCCCGGGGCGAGCTGGTCGTGGCGGAAGCGGCGAAAGTGCTGGACGACGTGACGCCGCTCGCCAGCGGCAGCCATGCGGACGCCGCCGGCTACCTGCTGGGCGACGGCGCGACCCCGGAGCTGCGCGTGCTGCTGGCCGACGGCGGCAACACGGGCCTGAAGGCGCCGGCCCAGTTTGTCGGCTACCGGGCGAGCGATAACGAGCTGACCAACGTGCTGCTGCAGCACAACGGGTTGCACCTGGATATTCAGATCGACCGCGATCACCCGGTCGGTTCTGCCCACGCGGCAGGGGTCAAGGATGTGCTCATGGAATCGGCCATGACCACGATCCAGGACTGCGAGGACTCCGTGGCGGCGGTCGACGCCGAAGACAAATGCGTCGTCTACGGCAACTGGCTTGGCCTGATGAAGGGCGATCTGGAAGAGCGCATGGACAAGGGCGGCAAGACCATCGTGCGCCGCCTCAATCCCGATCGCAGCTATACGGCCCTCGATGGCAGCGAGCTGACGCTGCACGGGCGCAGCGTCATGCTGGTTCGCAATGTCGGCCACCTGATGACCAACGATGCGATCCTTACTGCTAACGGCGAAGAAGTGCCCGAAGGCATCATGGACTGCGCGATGACATCTCTTGCCGCCATGCACGATCTGCAGGGCAACGGCTCGGTTCGTAACAGTCGCGCCGGCAGCGTTTACATCGTTAAGCCCAAGATGCACGGTCCGGAAGAAGTGGCCTTTACCTGCGAGCTGTTCGATCGCGTCGAAGCCATGCTCGGCTTGCCGGCGAACACCCTGAAGGTCGGCATCATGGACGAAGAACGCCGGACCACGGTGAACCTCGGCGCCTGCATTTACGCAGCCCGCGAGCGCGTGGTCTTCATCAACACCGGGTTCCTGGACCGCACCGGCGACGAGATCCACACCAGCATGCTCGCCGGTCCGGTGCTGCCGAAGGAAGAGATCAAAGCTCAGCCGTGGATTACCGCCTACGAGGCGGCGAATGTCGATTGGGGCCTGGCGAGCGGCTTCCGCGGCGTTGCGCAGATCGGCAAGGGCATGTGGCCCAAGCCCGACGAGATGAAAGACATGCTGGCCACCAAGATGGGCCATCCGGAAGCCGGGGCCAACACCGCCTGGGTGCCATCCCCCACGGCGGCCACGCTGCATGCGCTGCACTACCACCAGGTTTCTGTCGCGTCCCGGCAGGAAGAGCTGGAGAGCCGCCAGCGCGCCGCCCTGAGCGACATTCTGACCGTGCCATTGCTGGGCGGCCGTAATCTGTCCAGCGAAGAAGTTCAGCGCGAGCTGGACAACAATGCGCAAGGCATTCTCGGTTACGTGGTGCGCTGGATTGACCAGGGCGTGGGCTGTTCCAAGGTGCCGGACATCAACGATGTCGGTCTGATGGAAGACCGCGCGACGCTGCGCATCTCCAGCCAGCACATTGCCAACTGGCTGAAGCACGGCATCGTGTCTGACGACCAGGTGCGTGCCTCTATGGAGAAAATGGCGGCGGTTGTAGACGGCCAGAATGCGGGCGATGCGGCCTACCGGCCCATGGCAGCCGACTTTGGTGGCAGCGTGGCCTTTCAGGCGGCCTGCGATCTGGTCTTCAAGGGCATTGAACAGCCCAACGGCTACACCGAGCCGGTGCTGCATGCGCGGCGCCGGGAAGCGAAGGCGAAGTTCGGAGCCTAGCCGGTGGGACGCGTTGCCGTCATCGGCTCGACCAACATCGACCTGGTGGCTTACGCGCAGCGCGCGCCCAAGGCCGGCGAGACGCTGCAGGCCGACGACTTTGCCATGCACTGCGGCGGCAAGGGCGCGAACCAGGCCGTCGCCGCGGCCAAGCTGGGCGCCGACGTCATGATGGTGTCCCGCGTGGGCGACGACACCTTCGCGGATACGAGTCTTGCGAACTACCAGCGCTTTGGCATCGATACCACGCAGGTGTGCAAAGTCAGCAACACGCCCAGCGGCATTGCCCAGATCACCGTCGAGGCATCGGGGGAAAACCGGATCCTGATCGTGCCCGGGGCCAATGCGGCGCTGATGCCCGACGATTTGGATGTGCTCGAAGGCGAGCTCGCCCAATGCGCGCTGATCGTGCTGCAGCTGGAGGTGCCTCTGCCGACGGTCTACCGAGCGATTGAGCTGGGCGAGGCCCTGAAAGTTCCGGTGCTGCTGAACCCTGCACCAGCGAGCCCCGAGCTCGACCTGGCTTATGCCTGTCGCTGCGCCTACGTCGTCCCGAACGAAACCGAGCTGGCGTTGCTCACCGGCATGCCCGTCGGCGATCGCGCCGCAATCCAGGCAGCGGCCCAGTCCCTGCTGGATCGCGGCCTGCAGGCGGTTATCGTGACCATGGGCGGAGACGGCGCGCTGCACCTCTGTGCTGAAGGAGCCACGCACGTACCCGCGCCGCCCGTTGCGGTGGTTGATACCACCGGCGCTGGCGATGCCTTTGTGGGCTGTTTCTCAGCGCAGCTTGCTTCCGGCCAATCGGAAGCTGATGCGCTCAGCGCAGCGGTGCGCTACGCCGCGCTGAGCGTGACGGCGCAGGGCACGCACGATGCCTACGCCGACGCTGCGGCCTTTGCACGCTGGACGCCCTGAGCGCCCGGCGCGCGGATTGCGCTCAGGCGTAAAACGCGCACAGCTTGTTGCCGTCCGGGTCCCGAAAGTAGCCCGCGTAAAACCCTTCGCCCCGCGGTCCAGCCGGACCTTCATCGGCTGCGCCCAGCTCTATCGCTTTGGCATACAGGGCATCTACTTCTTCGGTGCTGCCCATACGCAGAGCAACCATGGTGCCGTTGCCGAAGCTGGCGTCCTGGCCGTCGTGGGGCAGCGTTGAGGCGAGGCACGGCTCGTCCATGGACTTGCCCCAGAGCACGAAACTGTCTTGTTCCATGATGCGGCCGGCCCCGAGCGTGCCGAGCAGCGCGTCGTAAAACGCCTGCGCCTTGGCCGGGTCGCGGGTGCCGAGGGTGATGTATCCGATCATTGCGATCTCCTGTGGTTCAGGATCAGTGTCGCAGATGTTGGGCCAGCGCTGCATCCACCATAACAGTCTGAGCTGGGCGACCCCCGGGATGAGCCGTGAGGTGCGGTATGCTCCATGCTCCAGCCTTAAAGGCGCCGCATCAGAGGTTGCCGTTCCCATGACCAGTTTTTACGACCGACACATCCTGCCCTGTCTGCTGGACAAGGCTTGCGGCCTGCCGCAGATGACGCGGTTGCGCGCCCGCTACGTGGCGCAGGCGCGCGGTGAAGTGCTCGAGATCGGCATTGGCAGTGGCCTGAACCTGCCACACTACGGGGCTGAGGTGACCCGCATCACCGGCGTTGACCCGGCCGCCGAACTGACGGCCAAGGCGGAAGCCCGGGCGCGAGCGGTGAGTGCGCCGGTCGAGGTCATGGGCCTGTCGGGGGAAAACCTGCCCTGCGAGGACGCCTCCTTCGACACGGTTGTGTGTACCTGGACCTTGTGCACGATCCCGGACCCGCTGGCGGCGGTGCGCGAGATGCGTCGAGCCCTCAAACCTGGGGGGCAGCTGATCTTTGTCGAGCACGGGCGCAGCGACGATGCGGGCGTGGCGCGCTGGCAGGCGCGCATCGAGCCCGTCTGGAAGCGCCTGGCCGGGGGCTGTCATTTGACCAGGCGCCCGGACGACCTGTTGGTCGAAGGGGGCTTTGCTGTGCAGGGCCTGGAGACCGGCTACGAACCCGGGCCGAAGATCGCTGCGTTCATGCTGCACGGCACGGCGGTCCCGGCCGGCTGAACCTTCTTCATTAAGGTCTAAATCGGCCAAACCGATCAGGCGAGGCGTTCTTGGTATCCGATCGAATACCATATGTTAGGCTATCTCCATGACCGATCTGTCAGCCAATGCTGGTGCCCAGCTTCGAGCCGCGCGGGAGCGCATGGGTCTGAGCCTGCGCGAGGTTGCCCGGCGCGCGGGCACGTCGCACGCGACCCTCAGTGCCTACGAACGTGGGCTCAAGTCGCCGTCCCTCCAAACTTTTTACCGCATCGTCCACGCCTGCGATCTGGCGTTGGATCTGCAGTTCCGTCCGCGCGTTCGTTACGCGCAGTCTTCGGCGCGCGAGCCGCGTATGACCCGGGGCGAAGAGCTCGAAGCGGTACTGCGATTGGCCGCCCAGTTTCCGTCCCGTCCTGCCCGGCAGATCAAGGGCCCCGTGATGGCGGACCTGCTCAAGGGGCGAGGGGTCTGAGTGGTTGATCTCGTTGCCAAGATCCTGCGCTGCCACGAGTCGCTCCGCGAAGCGCAGATTCCGCATGCCTTTGGCGGGGCGCTCGCGCTGGCCTGGTGCACGCTGCAGGCCCGGGGCACCATCGATATCGACATCAACCTGCTGGTCGGCGCGGAGCAAATCGAGGCGACGCTCGCCGGATTGCCCGAGGGCGTGGTCTGGGACGCATCTGACCTGGCGCAGTTGCGCAAAGACCTGCAACATCGGCTCTGGTGGGACGAGACGCCCGTCGACCTGTTCTTTAACAGCACCAGCTACCACGAAGAGCTCGGGAACAGGGTGCGCTATGAGGAGTTTGCCGGCCAATCGCTGCCTTTCTTGAGCTGCCTGGACCTGGCGGTGTTTAAAGCCTGCTTCGACCGTACCAAAGACTGGGCAGATCTGGAGGCGATGCAGGAAGCCGGCACCCTCAACGTGCCGGAAGTCGTTGCGGTGATCGCGACGCTGCTGGGCCCGGACGATATTCGCGTACCCAAGCTCTGGGCCTTGCAGCGGCCGTGAGTTAACGCGTGCCCAAATGCCATTGCCGGCGCGCGCGGGTTCGCGGCCAGCCGCTCTACTCGATGAATAGCACCGGCGGTGCCGCTGGTGTACCGGGATCGTTGCTGCAGCGCAGTGCGTGGCCAAGCAATGCCTCCAGGTGATGATTGCGCCTTGGCCCCACGTCCTTAGCTGCCTGTAAATCTTCGACGGACGCCGCGCACTGCCCGTTGCGGTAGCGCGCCCAGCCCTGCGCCGCCAGCAGGTAGCGATTGGTGGGGTGGTTTTCTAGTGCTGCCGCCGCAACTTTCTCGCCGGCCTTCTCCTGGCCGGCCTCTGCCAGCGAGAAGGCAAGCGTCCACTGCGGATACGCGCCGTCGTCCTCGGCCACGGCCTGCCGCGCGTAGCGCACGGCCGCATCGAAGTCCCCGAGTTCAAAGTAGAACAGCGCAATGTTGGCGTAGGTGGTGGCGTTGGTGTTGCGACCCTCGGCGTTGGAGATGCGCAGGTACTCGGCGACGGCAGTCTCCGGATCTGCGATGGCGCCGGTCTTGATCTCTGCCATAGCCTGCCGGAAGTAGGTGGAGCGCCAGGTCGTGGCGTTGCCTTTGCCCCGCGCGGCAGCCCGGGCCGCCTGCGCGTAGTCGCCGTTCCGGTACAGCGCTTTTGAGTGCAGGTAGTACAGCCAGGAGGCCTCCCAGCGTTTCGGGTCTGGCTCCGCCGCCACGGCAGCAGCTGCAGCGGCGCTGGCGGCCTCAAACTGTCGCAGGGAAGCCAGCGCCGATGCCTGTTCGTACCAGGCCCAGCGATCGTTCGGGTCTGCCTGGGTGATGCGTGCCCAGGCTTCTGCCTCTTCAGCGACTCGATCCTGAACCTTGAGACGCAGGGCGCTGGCCCAGAGCTGCTGCTTCGCGCGGAGCCCACGGCCATCCGCCGGCACCGCGTTGAGCTGAGCCTCGGCATCGGTGTAGCGCCCGCGCTTGAGGTACGCGTAGGCCAGGTCGAGCCGGGCCGGGCTGTTCTCGGGCGCTTCGCCCACCGCCTGCGCCAGCAGCTCGATGGCCCGCGGGTATTCGAAGCGATTGGCTGCCCCGTACAGGAGCTCGCGGCCTTCCTGCAAAGCCGGTGACGGCTCAGCGATCCTGGGTGTTGTCGCCGAGCAGCCGGCGGTGAGTGCGAGCAGCGCGCCAAGAAAAATGTATGCAGGGTTTTTCATGAGAATTGATTCCAGTGCAGGACGTCCTCCACGGGTTTGCGTTTGACCGGCTGGAAGGCCCGCTCCGGGTAGCCCACGGCGATCATCAGGCACAGGTGCACGTCATCGGGCACGGCGCACAGCTGTCGGATCAACGGCTCCGCGGTCCGGTGAAAGGTGGTGAAGCAGGCGCCGATGTTCATGGCTCGGGCGGCGACGATCAAGTTCTGCCCTGCCGGGTAGATGGTCGAGTACATGAACATGTCCTCCGGCGCGTGCGGCGGATACACCTTGCGCGCCGCGCCCAGGATCCACGCGGGGACCCGGGCGAAGTTTCGGGCCAGGTGCTCGGCACCCAGATACATGCGCTCAGATACCGCATCCATGTTGCTTGGCTTGTTCTCGAATACTGGCGCCATGGCCTGCATCACCGCGGTGCCGATCTGCGTCTTGATGGCGGTGTCGTCGATCACCACAAACTCCCAGCCCTGGCTGTTCCCGGGGCTGGAGGCGCGCGTGGCGGCGTGCACGAGCTGCTCCAGGTCCGAGCGCGGCACGGGGTCTTCCTTGAGGTAGCGCATGGCCGTGCAGGTGTTCAGGGCCT
>CAZXIJ010000019.1:0-23387 GCA_964640725.1 uncultured Pseudomonadales bacterium
CGCACTTGACTGGGGGTCAAGTGGTCGCAGGTTCAAATCCTGCCGTCCCGACCAAAATTCCCTCCAAATGAACCAGTTGCTCGCACATCCAACGAGCTGCTCACCGATACCTGCGCCCATCCTCAGTCGCTCTGATGTGCTCTTCAACGCACCGTCAGCAAGGTCAAATGGAACTGGTTCTAGCTGCGGCTTAGTATGGTCTGAAGCCGATTTCTGGGGAGGGGAACATGCCTTATATCGAAGGGCGTCTGGTGCACGATGCTGACAGCCATCTCATGGAAATGTCGGATTGTCTGAATCCTTACTTCGAGAAGGCCCTGCTCAAACGTTTTCTCGAACATCCAAATCTCGGGGTGCGGGTGGGCGACCGGTTGGCGGTGGAAGACGCCCGGAAGCGGCAGCAGGACGAAGCGTTTCGTGCGGGCGCGGGCGACAACATCATGCTGCGCAAGAACTACGAGGCCCAGGGGGCATTCCTGTCACAGGATCGGCCCCAGGCTGTGGACCACATCGGCGTTGCCAGCCAGCTGGTCTTTACTACCTTTTGCCTCGGCAACTTCGGATTCGATCAGTCCGGTGACGCAGCGCTCTGTTATGGCGCAGCGACGGCGCACAATAGAATGATGACTGATTTCTGCTCCGTCGACGAGCGCCTGCTGGCGACTGCCTACGTGCCTCTGGAAGATTTCGATCGGGCGAAGGCCACCGCCAGAGCCGCAATCGATATGGGGGCCAAGGCGTTGATGGTGCCTTCCTGGTGCCCGCAGAACCACGGTCCGAGCCATACCGGCCTGTTCCCCGTCTGGGCCATGGCTCAGGAGGCGGGGCTACCGGTGCTGTTCCATGTGGGCGGTGAGGACAAGCTCAACCCAACCTATAAGGAGAATGGCCTGCCCCCGGTAAAGGACTTTCACGGCGGGGATGCCAACTTTACGTCCGTGAGCTACATCCCCATCTCCACCTCGGTGCAGCAGACACTGGCGACGCTCATTATCGATGGGGTGTTCGACAGGTTCCCTAAATTGAAGTGGGGCGCCATCGAGCTCGGTGCATCCTGGTTGCCCGGGTGGATGCGCAACCTCGATTCCGCCGCCCATGCCTTTGTGCGGAACGAAGAGCGGCTGCAGAAACTGTCCGCAAAACCTTCGGAGATCGCTCGCCGGCAGCTGCGCGTGACCCCGTACCCGCACGAAGATACCGGCTGGATCATTCAGAACTCCCATGAAGAGATGTGTCTGTTCTCCACAGATTATCCGCATGTTGAAGGGGGCCGAAACCCCATCAAGCGCTTTGGCGAATCTGTCGATGGCTTGCCCCAGACTGCTCAGAGTGCGTTCTACGCGGATAACTTTATCGACATGATGGGAGAGGGGTTGGCGCCGGCGCTGCGGCGCCCGGAGCACCTGGTCAGCCACTGACGCGCGTGGGCGTATCGTGATGATCAGTCGGGTAGCCCGAGAACCCGCTTGGCGATGATGTTGCGCTGCACTTCGGCGGTGCCCCCGGCGATGGTCAGGGATTTCTGAGCCAGCCAGGTGCGAGTTTGTTTCAGGGCTTCCGGCGGCACAGTCTCGCTGTTCCAGTACAGGCCGTTAAAACCGAGCGCTTTCAGATGTAACTCGTCGCGTTCCTGCTTGAGCAGAGTTCCCGTGAGCTTAACGGCCGAAGATGTAAACCCGGGCGCTCGCGCCTGCGCTTCTTCCATGGCTCGTCGCTGGGTGAGCTCAAAGGCCCGCTGTCGAATTTGCCAGCGGAGAAGCGGAGCGCGCTGGGCACTGTCCAGGATCCGACCGGACCGGTCATCGGTGGGCAACAGCTCGCTGAAGATCTCAGGCAAAGGGGCTTCTTCGACACGACCCTGGGTGCCCGAGATGTTGATGCCAGCGTGGGTGGAGCGCTCGTACTGGAGCAGTCTCTTGCCCACGGTCCACCCTTGATTCACCGGCCCGATGATGTCGCTGGCGCTGGCAATGGCGTTCTCAAACTGCGTTTCGTTGAACGGGCTGTTGCCGCTGATCAATTGAATCGGTCGCACCCGCACACCAGGCTGATCCATGTCGATGAGGATGAGGCTGATCCCGTCGTGCTTTGGGGCGGTTTGGTCGGTTCTCACCAGGGCGAAGATGTAGTCCCCTTGCATGGCGTCGGAAGTCCAGGTCTTGCGGCCGTTGATGATGTACTCATCCCCTCGGCGTTCGGCTTTGGTGCTGAGGCTCGCCAGGTCGGATCCCGCCCCAGGCTCGGAGTAGCCCATGCACCAGCCGCCGTCACCGCGTGCCATGCCCGGCAGCCAGCGTTCCTTTTGCTCTTCTGTGCCGAACTCCAGAATAGTTGGGCCGATGTAGTTGACGCCTCGGCCAACGAGCGGGGAGCGCGCGTTAATGTGCCGTAGCTCTTCCAGCAAAATGAGGTACTGCGCCGGATCGAGCTCGGCGCCGCCGTAGGCGGCAGGCCATGTGGGGACCGTCCACCCTCGGGCGGCCATATTCTCGAGCCAAAGGCGGCTGTCGGCGGGCAGGTCGATTTTGCGGCTCCCCCAGGGAATGACCCCCGGGCCCCGCGCGCCCGCTGGACAGTTTTCCGCCAGCCAGGCTCGGGTCTCGGCTCGAAATTCTGTGGCTTCCGACATCTGGGTGCTTCCTCTCGGGCGCTCGGCCGTAGCCCGGTAGGATAGTATGACTGTTAACCGCTGTTCGTCATGCCGCGCTGAAGAGCTTCTGTTCCCAGGTCGGTGTAGGGGCACCACCATCTGTGGATGCGCCATGGCTACACCTATCTGATGCCAGAGCTTGCTGCCGACCTCGGCAGTGGGCACAACGTCGTGGCCACGGTCTTTGCCGAATGTCATTCCATGTACCGCAAGGATGGGCCTGCGGAGCAGCGTTCGATGGGCGAGACTGAGTTTGTGTGTGGCCAGGCAGCGATGAGTGCCAGTGGCGGCCAGCCCTGGCCTGTTGCTTGACCCTCGGGTTCAGCAGGCGGTGGCGGTGATCAGCCAGCTGGGATTGTCGCTGGACTGCTGGCTGTATCACCCCCAACTGGACGAAGTGGCGCAGCTCGCGGATGCGCATCCCGAACTCACGATCGTTCTAAACCATGTGGGATCTCCGATTCTTGGCGGGCCCTACCGCGGCAAGACCGATCTGGTCTTTGCGGAGTGGAAAGCGGCGATCGCCCGGGTCAGCGAGCGCAAGAATGTCTTTGTAAAGCTCGGGGCCCTGCCGATCCGCATGCCGGACTTTAGGGGCGACCGCAGTCGGCCGCCCGGTTCGGAGGAGGTGGCCGCCGCGTGGCGGCCCTGGGTGGAGACCTGTATTGAGGCTTTTGGCCCGGAGCGCTCGATGTATGAGTCGAATTTTCCGGTGCAGAAGCGTTGGTGCAGCTACCAGGTTTGCTGGAACGCGTTCAAACGCATTTCCGCTGGCGCTTCCGCCAGCGAAAAGGCAGATCTGTTTGCCGGGGCTGCGGCCAGGGCCTACCGAATGAAGGGTGTCGAAAGCTAGTCGTCAAAGCCCAGGAAGCGAGCGGCTTCGTCCACGGTTTTGCGCTCCGAGACCACGGCATTGGCAGGAAAGCTCTCGTCCGGCCAGCCGAGCGCCACAGCCTTCATGATCACCTGGTCTTCGGCGATGTTGGCGTGCTCGCGCACCACGGGCGACTGCATGATTCCCTGGCTGTTGATCACCGCGCCCAGGCCGCGCGACCAGGCAGCGTTCACCAGCGCGGTTGTAACAGCGCCGCAATCAAAGGCAGTGTCATCGCTGTCCGCCAGCACGCGATCGTAGGTGATGATGACGCAGACCGGCGCATCGAACTGGCGGAACCCGCGCAGGACCCAATCCTGGCGGCCTTCCTTGTCTTCCCGCGCGATGCCCATGGCCGCGAACAGCTGCTTGGCCACGCCGACCTGGCGATCGCGATGCTGCCCTGCGAAAGCTTGCCCGATGCGAAACTCCCGGGAGTGTGGCACGCCCGCCAGGTTGCGTTCCGTGTTGCCGGCCCGGATGCGGTTCAAAGGCTCGCCGGAGACGACGGTAAAGTTCCAGGGCTGCGTGTTCATCGAAGATGGAGAGCGCATGGCCAGGGCCAGAACTTCCTTGATCAGCGCTTTCGGGACCGGGTCGGGTTTGTAGCCTCGAATACTTCGGCGACCGAGGAGGACTTCGTCAAACTGCACTTTGGATCTCTCTGCTAGGGGTAAAGCGGTAGTGTACGGGAATAGGTGGTATCGGGCTGGTCTTTGCCAACCCGTTGCGACGGAACTAGACGCTCGATCAGCTACTGATCGAGACCGGTGCCCCCCAGCCAGATGCCAGCGGCGCTGGTTGTCTCTATGTTCAGTTGTCCAGCCAACCCAGCCACCCGATGGTGGTGAATGGCCTGGTACTCCGGCGACTGCGTCATGTCCATCATGGCCTGCCGGTTCGGGTACATGGCAATGGCAACCGTGTCCCACAGCTCCTCGACTTCCCCCAGCATCAACCGCTCGACCTTGGCGTTGAACATGCCGCCACCGCCCAGGTTGATCAGGATTTTAGACACCGCAGCGCCGTATAGAGCGTACGCTTCGGCGCCAGTCAGGTCGGTTTCCCGTCCGTCTTCATACTCGGCCTTCTCTTTGAACTTCAGCAGATTGAGCATGTAGATCGGGCCGTCGGCGCCGGGCTCAAAGAACCCCTGGATCTGTTCCTGGCTTGGGGTGAGCTTGTTTTCAACTTGCATCGCGGTGCTCCTAAGGTGATTCGATGTGTACGGGGGACGCTCGGCCATTCGTGCCGGCGACTGCTGGTAATGGGTCCTCCAGCCAGATCCACGGCCGCTCAGCCGTTCATCTGGCTGGGGGCGAGGGCGCTAGCCCTTGGGTCCCTATGGGTGGATGCCAGCTCCGTCGCCCGGTCCCCTGCGATACGGGTGCCGATCAGCACCCGGGGCTGGCTCTTGTCGTAGGGTCGGGCGCGATGCATCAGGCAGCGGTTGTCCCAGAGCGCCAGGTCGCCGGGGCGCCAGCGATGCAGGTAGGTCCGGGGCGCCTGGCATGCCTGATCCAGCAGGGTGTCGAGCAGTGCTTCGGAGCGGCGTGGGTCCATTCCCGGAATATCGTGGGCATGGCGTCCCGTATAGAGCGCCTTTACGCCGGTGACGGGATGGGTCTTGACGATCGCACGCAGCGGTCGCCCCTGGTCGTGGTAGCCGTAGCCATCGCCGATGTGGTGCGCAAAGCCGCTGCGCGCCTGCGAGTAAAATAGCGAGTGGTAGGCGCTCAGGCCCTCGAGCTCCGCCTGCTGCTCGGCCGGCAGCGCATCCCAGGCGGCGCGCATATCTGCCCACTCGGTCTCGCCGCCCGCAGGGGGCACGACGCGCGCAGACAGGATGGCAGCCTTGGATGCGAGCGGCATGTAGGTGCTGTCGGTGTGCCAGCCTTCGTTGCCGGCCAGAACTTTGTAGGCGTGGTCGTCCGGGGTCGCCAGGTGGCCGCCAGGTTTTTGATTGGACAGCGGCACGCTGCCCGCCTTGCGGCCCGGGGCGAGCGCCTCAATGTCGCCAAAACGCTGGCCAAAAGCCGTTTGCTCATCCCGCGTCAGCGGCTGGTCAGGAAAGATCAGCAGGGCGTACTGGTGAAAGGCCGCCAGAATCTGGTCGAATTCAGAATCTTGCAAGGCGGCCAGACGCGCGCCGGTCACGCGCGCGCCGAATGTGGCTTCAAGAGGGCGGACCTCAATCATCTTCGACTCCCCTGGCGTCGTCCGTCGAGTCTAACAAAAGTCTCTCGCAGCGGGTCCCTGGCCGTTGCAGGCGGTGGTCCCCGGTCCCCAAAGCGACCCAAGTCTGAGAGACTGAGCGCCGCTTTGGTGACTGCAGCACGCATGGATTCCCGACACTCAAATCCCGATCCGCAATCGATCGCCATGGATGATATCCGTCGAGCGGGCGCGCGCATTCGGGATTGCGCCTGGCGAACGCCGTTGTTGAGCAACGCCCTGCTGGATGCCCGCTGCGGTGCAACCGTGCTCCTCAAAGCGGAGTGTCTGCAGCGCACCGGGTCCTTCAAGTTCCGGGGGGCCTACAACCGTCTCGCCGCGCTGTCGCCAGCGGAACGCGAGGCAGGCGTGGTGGCCTGGTCCTCCGGCAACCATGCCCAGGGCATCGCCGCCGCAGCTGCTTTGCTGGGCGTGCGGGCTGCGATCGTGATGCCCGACGACGCGCCAGCGCTGAAGCTTGCGAACACGCGCAGCTACGGCGCAGAGGTGCTGCTTTACGACCGGCAGCGAGAAAGCCGGGAAGATATCGCCAGGAATCTGGCAAAAGCGCGGGGCGCCGTGCTCGTGCCGTCCTACGACGACCCTTACATCATCGCGGGGCAGGGCACGGTCGGTCTCGAATTGGCGGAGCAGGCCACAGCGCTGGAAGAACGCCTGGACGTTGTGCTGGTGTGTTGTGGCGGTGGCGGGCTGACCGCCGGCATGGCGATTGCGCTGGAGTCCCTCAGCCCGGCCACAAGAATCTACACCGTCGAGCCGGCCGGCTTCGATGACCATCAGCGTTCCTTGCAGTCCGGCCGCCGGGAAGGCAACGATCCTGCGGCTCGCTCCATTTGCGATGCGCTGCTGGCGCCCATGCCTGGTGCGCTCACCTTTCCCATTAACCGGCAATTGGTGACCGGCGGCCTGGCGGTCAGCGACGATGAGGTGCGCGATGCCATGCGGTTCGCCTTCGAGGTACTCAAGCTGGTGTTGGAACCTGGGGGCGCGGTGGCGCTGGCAGCCATGCTGAGCGGCAGGATCGAGCTGGCGGGACAAACCGCGGCCGTTGTGCTCAGCGGCGGCAATGTGTCTGCGGCGCACTTCGCCCGGATACTGGACTTGTCCTGACCCCCGGAAACCGTCAAGGGCTGTTGGAACATTTGACCTCGTCGCCGGTCACACAGGAACCCAAACAAGAGAACCTCGACATGTGGCGCGACACTCAACGACCTGTGTTCCAAGGCCTGGCCCTGACACTGCTCGCCCTGTTCTGGTCGGCGGGAGCGCTGGCGGCGGACCCGCTGTACACCGGCTTCTTTTCCAACACCTTCCTGCAGGGCTATGATCCGGTGGCCTATTTTACGCAGGGCGCGCCAGTGAAGGGGCGTAAGGACCTCTCGACGGAGTACGAGGGGGTCCAGATTCGCTTTGCGAGCGAAGCGCATCGGTCTCTGTTTCTGCAGGATCCCGAAGCCTACCTGCCGCAATACGGAGGCTATTGCGCCTGGGCGGTGGCGCAGGGCAAGACGGCCAAGGGCGATGCGCGCTACTGGAAAATCGTCGATGACAAACTGTATTTGAACTACGACAAGAAGATCCAGGCTGCCTGGGAGCGCGACATACCCGGATTTATCGAGCAGGCCCAAGGTCACTGGCCGACGGTGCTGGAGTGACGCCGCCAGCGCCCTGCGGGTAGGGTATCGGCAGGGGCTGCGCTACACTGTTGACGTGCTCTGGCGGCAGATTTCTGCGGCCTTTGGCGCACCGCAACAGGACTGCAACAGGAGAGGCACAGTGCAGCTCGTCAGCGACGACATCCTGATCGACACGGGGCAGCAGCGCCCCGGGAACGAGGCGATCTATCCCAGCTTCGAAGGGTTCAAATTCTGGGACCCGGCGGCCTGGACACAAGGCCATCCCTACGAGATGTACCGCAAGATGCGGGAACAGGCGCCCGTGATGTGGTCTGCGCCGGAAGACAAGATGTCCGGCTTCTGGTCCGTCACCCGCTACGAAGACATCAAGCAGGTTGAGCTGGCCCACAAGGTGTTCTCCTCGCAGCGCGGCAGCATCAACATGGCCGTGCCCGATCGAGACAAATGGCGGCCCAAGAAGCTGATGCCGGCGGCCTACAACTCGCTCATCAATCTCGATGAACCCCAGCATCGCGAAATGCGCATGCAGCAGAGCGACTTCTTCTTTCCCGCCTATGTGGCGACGCTGCGCGACAAAGTCGGCGCAAAGATCGACCAGCTCCTGGACGAGCTGGAGAAGAAGGGGCCGGTCGTTGATTTCGTCAAGCTGTTCTCGGAGGAGCTGCCCCTCTTTACGCTCTGCGAGATGCTCGGCATCGATGAGCAGGATCGCCCCAAGGTCAAAGTCTGGATGCACCATCTGGAGCTGGCCGCGCAGTTCCTGACCAATCCGGTGCAGACCTTTTTCTCGGAGCCACTGTTCCCGTTCCGCTTCAATCCGGTGGTGAACGACATGTTTGCCTACGGCGAGCGCGTCATGGCCGATCGGCGGGCGAATCCGCGCGATGACCTGCTAACGGTGATCGCGCAATCCAAGCTGAATGACGAGCTGCTGCCGCAGGATTTTCTGGATGGTTCCTGGCTGCTGATTATCTTTGCCGGCAACGACACGTCGCGCAATTCGCTGTCCGGTACCATCCGGCTCTTGACCGAGTTTCCCGATCAGCGCGCGCTGGTGCTGGAGGACCCGTCGTTGATTCCCCAGATGTCCGAAGAGGCGCTGCGGATGGTGTCGCCGGTCATGCATATGCGCCGCACCGCCACGGAAGACACGGAACTGAACGGGCAGAAGATTGCTCGGGACGAGAAGGTCGTGCTCTGGTACGGGGCGGCTAACCGAGACCCGTCTGTTTTTCCGGATCCGGACCGCTTCGACCTGCATCGGCCGAACGTCGAGAAGCACATTGCCTTTGGCCACGGGGTTCACAAGTGCCTGGGATCGCGGATTGCCAAGATGCAGCTGCGGCTCGCCTTCGAGCGAATCCTGGACCGGTTTCCGAACATCGCCTGGACCGGCAAGCAGACCATTGCGCCCAACCCGCTGGTCCACGCCATATCGAGCATGCAGGTCAACCTGTATGGCATCGGCGGCAAACGCCCCGTCAAAGTGCCCGCTAGCCGTTAGGCCAATGACCAGCATCCCGGGCGGTCTGCTTCAGGCGGCGGGCATCTGTACCAGCCCCAGCTGCAGGTAAAGGGACAGATAGTCCGTTAGGCCGCGCTGAAAACAGATCTTGCCGTCTCGCACCGTCAGCAGGGTGACATCTCGAAAGCTGACTGATTCGCCGGTCTTCGGGTTGGTGCCGGTAATGGTTAGCCGGACCACAACTTCATCGCCCGCTTCGATCAGCTCGTCGATGTGTTCTGCGTAGCCAGGCAAGTCATCGCGAACGCTGGCAGCCAGCGCCGCCACACCGGCCACGCCGGTGCCCCAGTCAGTCATTGGGTAGTCTGCCCGGAAATCCTGTGCGTAGAACTCCGGCACGCGATCGACCCGGCCTTCGGACCAGATTACCTGGCAGGCCTGGCGAACCGTTTCTGCAGCAGTTGGCATTGTCGTTGTCTCCTGGTTGACGGAAAGGCTAGTCGCAGCAGCGGGCAACAGCACGAAGAAATTCCAGGGTTTCCAGCTCGCTACGATGATCGTCATCGGGCGAGCCGTACACCGGATTTGCGCTCTGTTTAACGATCGTCACGGCGCGTGAGGGATCGACGTACACAAACTGGTTGTAGATGCCGATCCCGGTGAACTCCCCTCGATTGCCTTCGGGAATCCACCACTGGTACCCGTAGCCGATGTCGAAGTTCAGGCCACCCACCTCGACGGCCCCGGCCTGCAGGTGTGGCTGGTCGCAGCGGATAGAGGCGGCGACCCAGGCTGCCGGCACGATCTGCTGGCCTTGCCAGTTGCCCCCCAAACGGTAGAGCTCGCCAAGCTTGGCGAAGTCTCGCGCCGTCAGGTTCAGCCCGCCAAAGGCCATTTCCCGGCCGCTGGCATCGATCAGCCAGTAACCGGGCGCTTCGAAGCCCAGGGGATCGCACAGCTTCTCCTGCATGTAATCGGTGATGCTGCGACCGGTCGCTGCAATGAGCAGGCTGCCCAGGGCCTGGGTGTCAGCAGAGTTGTAGCGGCACAGGGTGCCGGGCGGCTGGTCCCGGGCGAGGGTGGCGATAAACGCGTCAAAGGTTCCGATCCCGGCCATGGCTCGGGAGAACCGATTGATGTCTGACTCCGGATCGCCATAGTCCTCGTTCCAGCGCGCGCCGGAAGACATCTGCAGTACGCTTTTGATGCTGGCCCCATCGTAGGCCGACCCGGCGTCCACGTGGATGTATTGGCTGATGGGCTCATCGATGCTGCCGATCGCCCCTTCGTGCAGCGCGATCCCGACCAGCGCAGAGATGAAGCTTTTTGCCACGGACCAGCTGATCCACTGCACCTGGGGGCCGCCGGTTAGCCAGTAGTCCTCGAAGCGTCGTTGCCCGTTCTGCAAGACCAGCAGGCCGCCGGTATCGGTTCGTTCGATGAATTCCTGGCATCGAACTTTCCGGTCGCCGTACTCAAAATCAGCCGGCAGCGCGATCGCTGCGCCGGCCGGTAACGCCACTGGCGCAGGGGCGGGGTGCATCTTAGAAACCGGCAGCAGGTTTTTGAAATTGCTGAAGTTCTGGTGTTGCCGTGCCCCTGAAAACATCTGCAGCTGCTGGACGGCTTGATAGGCATTGTTCATGGGGGCGGCTCCTCTAGATTCGGCTTGTCGGTGTTCGGGCAATGGCTCGACCGAGCTGGGCGAATGCCGTGCTGCTGCCCGGGCCGACGTTGAATTGGGCTAAGACGGCATTACCAAGGGCCATCGCCGCCAGGGCATAGGCCTTTTCGTAACTGCCGGTCGAAGCGGATCGAAACAGATGGTCGTGGATCTGATCCACGCAGCGTCGGTACACGTCTTCCAGCTGGGTTTGCAGCGCCGCGTCCTGCCAGCTTTGCTGCCAGAGCTGGATCATCAGACGGTTGGTCATGGGGTCAGCGAAGGCCTGGCTCAGAATGATCTGCAGCCGATCGTGCTCGTGTCGGTCTCCTGCGGCGGCAAGGGCCTGCCCAATGCTGGCCTGGGCGCGTTGCATCATGCGATCGATCAGACCATCGACCATATCGGCGCGATTGCCCATGAAGTGCCGGACCAGGGGACGTGGTAGCCCAGCCTCTTCGGCGACGTCAGCCAAGGTCGTGGCTGCGAGTCCCTGGCGCAGTGCGCAGGTTTCGAAGGCCCGCAGGATTTCTTCCCGGCGTTCGGCAGCGATGCTGGGTCTTCCCACAGAGGGTTCCATGATTGTCATCTACGACAATAAACTATAGCAGTTGATTGTCGATGATGACAGTTTACGCCGCGCGTTCCCTGGGCTGCTATTCGCACTGCTGGCGCTGCTATAGACTGCCGCCCACGAATTCCGGCAGACCGCGCACCCCTTGGCTATACCAACGGCAGCTCGATCCGATGTCCTCGTGGTAGGCGGCGGCATCGCTGGCCTGTCGCTCGCCGCGACGCTGGCACCCGAATGTCAGGTGCAGGTGCTCGAGCGCGAGACCCAGCCTGGTTATCACGCCACCGGCCGCTCGGCAGCGTACTTCTCGCCGGCGCTCGGCAACGCCGTCGTGCAGCAGCTCACCGCGGCCAGCGCGGATTTTTTTCGCGAGCCCCCGGCAGGCTTCACCGATGCAGCGCTGCTGCACCCGCGTGACGCGCTGCACCTGTTCCCTGCCCGCAGCCACAGCGATGCTGGCGAAGCGATTCTGCAGGCGGAAGCGTTGCTCGGACGCGGCGACACGGCAGATGTGCATGAGCTGTCGGTCGCTCAGGCCCAGGCACTCTGGCCTGTGCTAAGACCCGGGTACATTGAGAGCGCCGCGCTGGAGCAGGGCGGCGGCGACCTGGATGTCGATGCGCTGCTGCAGGGCTATCGTCGCCGTCTGCTTCGGTCGGGCGGCACCCTGACCTCCGGCGCCGAGGTGATTGCCGTTGAGCGCCATCCCTCTGGCTGGCAAGTCTCGACGGCCGACCGGCAGTTCCGCGCCAAGGTGCTGGTCAACGCGGCAGGTGCCTGGAGCGATCAGCTCGCCGCCATGGCCGGCGTCAGCGAGCTTGGGCTGCAGCCGCTGCGCCGGACTGCCATGGTGTTGCCGCTGGCAGCAAGTACCGCTGCCGAGCGGTGGCCATTTGTTGTTCAGGGCACCGCCGACGCGCCGTTTTATGTCCGCCCCGATGCCGGTGCTTTGATGTTGAGCGCGGCCGATGAGGCCCCATCTTTGCCCTGCGATGCGCAGCCGGAGGAGATGGATATTGCCCTCGCTATCCATCGCCTGCAGCGCGCGTCAACCCTGCGGTTTGATCGAGTCACGCGCGCCTGGGCGGGGCTGCGTACCTTTGCGCCTGACCGTACCTTCGTGATCGGTTTCGATGCGCGCGTGGACGACTTCTTCTGGTGTGCCGGGCAGGGAGGCTATGGGGTGCAGACCGCACCCGCGCTCTCAAACCTGGCTGCGCGCCTGCTGCTGCGCGGGCTGCGGCCGGGCGACGCAGGCTCCCGCGATCTCGGTGGTGACAGGAACGCAGCGCGAGCGCTGGACCCTGGCCGGTTCGCGCTGCATGGCTAAGGCCGAGGTGTTGGCGTTGAGCCGGGGGATCGCCATGGCAGTCTCCCGGTTGCCGCAGTAGAGTGCTCAGGCTGGCCCCAGACATCTCGCCGGGCCCGATTCGCGAGCGCACTGCATGAATCAGCCGAAGCCCATTCAAGTGGCGCCCCTGACGCCCCGGCTGGGGGCAGAAGTTCTAGGGGCCGATCTGGCCGCCCTGAGCAAAGCGGCGTGGCGTACGATCGATGCGGCGTTCCTCCGGTATCACGTGCTGGTGTTTCGCGATCAGCAGCTCGATCGTGACGCCCATAAAGCGTTTGGCCGCCATTTCGGCACACTGCAGAAGCACCCGGCGAAGACCCATCTGGGCCGGCCGGGCGATCCCGAGATCTTCGAGATCAGCATTACCAGCAAAACCCGGGTGGCCAACGGAGAGCTCTGGCATACCGACTTGTCCTGCGAGCCGGTACCGCCCGCAGCCTCTGCGCTCTACATCACCGAAACGCCGGCGTCCGGTGGCGGTGATACGCTCTTTGCCAACATGGGCGAGCTGTTTCGGGCGCTCTCGCCGCCAATTCAGCGCATGTTGACCGGGCTGACAGCACGACACAGCGGCGAGCAGGACCTGCGCGCCTATGGCGTGAAGCTGGCGCCGGGGCAGAGCTATCCTTGCGCCGTGCATCCGGTGGTGATCGCCCACCCGCGAACCGGGGCTCCGGTGCTGTACGTGAACGAAGCGTTTACAGAGCAGATCGAAGGTCTGTCCCGGCGCGAGAGCGATGCGGTCCTGCAGATGCTGTTTCGGCACATCGAATCGAATACCCGAAGTCACTGTCGAGTGCGCTGGGCGCCCAACACGCTGGTGCTGTGGGACAACCTGGCCGTGCATCATCACGCGGTCTGGGACTATTACCCGGAGAGTCGCCACGGCGAGCGGGTAACCAGCAAAGCTGCGGTCGCCCCCTCGGCCTGGCAACCGGTCGGCGCGAGCAGCAAGGGCTAGCTGGGCAGCTGCGGACTCAGCAGCCGGGCAAAGGCGCCGGCCAGTCGTGACGTTAAAGGCAGGGCTTAGGCCTGCTCGTCCAACGGCGGCAGGTCTTCGTACTCGGCTTCTTTGCCTGCGGCCTTGGCCTCGAAATGTTGCCGCATTTCCGGGCCCTGGGTCATGGCGCCCATCCACAGCTGCTGGTAGCGAAGCGTGTCGTCGACGCTGTGATCGCGCCCGTAGTTGAGCAGCTGCTTGGTGCTGGTGATGGCCAGCGGCGATTTGCTGGCGATATCGGCGGCGACGCCTTTGACCGCTTCGAGCATGGCGTCCTGTGTATCAAACACAGCGTTGACCAGACCGATCTCTTTCGCTTCTTCGGCGTAGACGCGGCGGCCCGTATACGCCAGTTCCCGCATCATCCCTTCAGAGATGAGCTTCGGAAGCCGTTGCAGCGTGCCGATGTCTGCGGCGAGCCCGATGTTGATTTCCTGAATGCAGAAGAACGCCTCGGCGGTGCAGTAGCGCAGGTCGCAGGCGCTGGCCAGATCGACCCCGCCGCCAATACAGCCGCCCTGGATTGCTGCGATAACGGGCATGCGAACGGCTTCGATCGCGTTGATGGTGCCTTGGATGTTCGCCAGGCGCCGTCGAGCCGCTTCGCCGGCGCGCCCGGGATCGCTCGGGCCGCTGCGTCCCCCGGTAAACACGGCCACGTCCATGCCAGCGGTGAAGTGCTTGCCGGTTGAGGAGATCACGAGCGCTCGTACGTTGCCGGGCGTGTCGAATTCGGCAAGCGCTCGGGGCAGTTCGTCCCAGAAGGCCGGCGGCATGCGGTTGTACTCTTCTGGCTGGTTGAGCTGCAGCCAACCGATGCGGTCTTCGACGCTCAGAGCCATGCGGGTGTAGGTTGATTGCGTCATCTTCAGTCCTCCTGGTCAGCTGACGCGCAGCGCGTCAGCGGGGCAGCTTGCCCATGTCGAGTCATGAAACCAATCTTGCTGTCAAATGTATAGGCCCGCACCCGGAGCCTGCTGGATGCCTTATGCTCTGCCTTTGAGTGATCCCATGACCGGCAAACAGGAGAGACTATGGCGACAGCCAGTCATCCAGGAACCCCAAAGGGCTGTGAGCGCATCGCCTACGCCGTTGGCTTTCACGAGAATGCCACCTACAGCGATGTCTACGGCGGCGGCGGTGCGATCGTTGGTCTCGATTGCCACCTGATTCGGCCAATCGGCCAGACTTCCGACACGCTGATCGTGTTCATGCACCCGGTGGGCGGGGGCATGTATCTGCCACTGGTTCGAGAGTTGGCGCGCTGTGGCCATCACGTGCTCTGGGCCAACTCCCGCTATCGTGGGGCCGACTACGCGCTGGTGATGGAGAAGGTGGCCTGCGATCTGGGCGAGGCGATTTGCGACGCTCGGGACCGCCTGGGCTACACCGACATCGTTCTGGCCGGCTGGTCCGGCGGCGGCTCGCTGATGATGTGGTACCAGGCGCTGGCAGAAGCGGGACAGGGCATCGCGGATACGGCCGCTGGCGACCCGTACCCCGTCGACGCGGCGCGGATGCCCCCGGCAAGCCGGATCATGATGCTGGCGGCGCACGTGAGCCGGCACCGGATCTTTACGGAGTGGATCGACCCGTCGATTACTGACGAGTCCAGGCCGGACCTGCGAAACCGAGAACTCAACCTGTATGACCCGGCCAATCCAAATCAGCCGCCGTATTCTGCTGATTTTCTCGAGGCCTTCGCCCAGGCCCAGATCGACCGTAACCGCCGAATCACTGCCTGGGTCAAAGACAAACTGGCGGCGGTGCGCGCCTCAGATAGCCCCTGGGGCGAGTTTGCCTTCACGGTGCACGGTACGATGGCAGACCCGCGCTGGCTCGATCCGGCCGTTGAGCCCAGCGACCGGAAGCCCGGCGTCTGCTATCTGGGGGACCCGAAGGTCGTGAATGACGGGCCGGTGGGGCTCGCTCGCTTCTGCACGCTGCGGAGCTGGCTCAGCCAGTGGAGCTATGACGACGCCCGCTGTGACGCGATTGCCTCCGGCAGCCGTATATCCGTCCCGGTTCTGGTCATCGGAAACTCAGCGGATGACGCTTGTACGCCCAGCCACACGCACCGGTTGTTTGATGCCGTTGCGCACTCTGACAAGAAGTTGCATGTGGTGCAGGGCGCAACGCACTACTACACGGGCCCGCAGGGCGCCGAGCATATGGCGGAAGCGTGCGCTGTCATCGAACGCTTTCTCAGCACCGGCGCTGGTGCCTAGCGACGCTCCCATGACCCGATTTGCCAATTCTCAAGTTGAGACATGGCGCCGCGAAGGCGGGGTGCTCATCGAGGATTTCTTCACGCCGGAGGAAGTGCTGGCCTGCCGCGCAGACATGGATCGGCTGTATCTGGATCGGCGCGACGCGAGCGCGGCGGCCCGGAACGACAAGACCGCGGGACAGATCGGCAGCTTCTCGCCTGATCAGTTCCGCAACTTCGACGATATGCCCTTTGAGTGCTCCCCGGCGTTGAACATGCTGGCGCTGCATCCTGCCCTCATTGCGCTGGCTCGGGCGGCCCTGGGTACGCATGACGTGCATCTGTACCAGAGCCACTCCTGGGCCAAGTTCACCGGCGAGGCGGACTTTGATCAGACCTTTCACTGCGATTTCAAGAATCACACGCTGACCGTGCCTGGCGAGGCACCTGCGCAGCGCACCATCAACTGCATGATCTACCTCACCGACGTCGCCGACGACCTGGGCGCCATTCACTATGTGCCCCTGTCGCAGAGCGATGCGGTCAGTGGCGGCGAGCGGGATCCCTTTGGGCCTGACGAGGTCCAGCAGCCGCTGCACGCGCTGGAGCGTTCCGGTGCCGGTCCCGCGGGCTCTGTCTTCGCCTACGGGATTGATGTGTATCACCGGGGCACGAATCTGACGCGGCCGGGCGGGTTGCGCTACACGCTCACGGCCAGCTTTAAGGCAGCGGGCAACGACATGATTGGCTGGAGCGCCTGGCCCTTCAGCTTTGCCAAGCCCTGGCACATCCTCTTCGCGCACGGCACCCCCGATCAGCTCAGCTGCCTCGGGGTCCCCGCGCCGGGCAGCAGCTTCTGGACCGCAGAGACGATTCGCCGAACGCACAGGCGCTGGCCCATGTGGCATGCTCAGCCTTACTACGACGCGCTTGCTGGCGCGGCGCAGTGAGAGATCGCCTGGCAAGCCACTGGAGCCCGCATGCCTAAAGTTCTGATCACCGGCGCGAGCGGCTTTATCGCCAGCCACTGTATTCTGGAGATGCTCGGCCACGGCTACGACGTGCGCGGCACGTTGCGCAAGCTGGATCGCGGTGACGCTCTGAAAGCCATATTGGCGCCGCATACTGACCGTATAGACGGCCTTGAGTTTGCGGCGGCGGATCTGCTGGACGAAGCAAGCTGGGTCGATGCGGCTCAGGGGTGCGATGCGATCCTGCACGTGGCGTCTCCAGTTCCTGTGATCCAGCCCAAGGACGAGAACGAGGTCATCGTGCCCGCCAGGACGGGCGCGCTCAATGTGCTGAAGGCGGCCAGGGCCAACGGTATCCGGCGCGTCGTGCTCACCTCGTCGACCGCGGCCGTTATGTCCAGCGCTGGCGAGAGCCGCACCTTTACCGACCAGGACTGGACGGACCTGGCACAGCCTGGCCTGTCGCCCTATGCCAAGAGCAAGACCATCGCCGAGCAGGCCGCCTGGGCCTATGTGCAGGAGCATCCGGAAGTCGAGCTCGCGACAGTAAACCCGGCGATGGTGCTGGGGCCCGCGCTGGAGTCGGACTACGGTTCCAGCCTGGAAGCGCTGTACCTGATGATGACCGGCGCTTACCCGATGCTGCCCCGGTTGGGATTCGAGATCGTCGACGTTCGGGACGTGGCGTCGCTGCATCGGCTGGCGTTGGAGCACCCGGAAGCGGCGGGCAATCGCTACCTCTGCGCGAACGGCTTTCGCTGGTTTGTCGATATCGCCAGAACAGTCAAAGCGGACCACCCGGATAGAAAGGTACCCACCGCGCAGATGCCCAACCTGGTTGCCCGGCTCGCCGGCGTGTTCCTGAAAGAGGTCAAGCAGTTCCTGCCGGACCTGGGGCAGCGCAAAGCGGTCGACAACGGCCCGGCACGGACTCTGGGCTGGGCGCCGCGGGATGTCGATCTGGCGATCCGGGACGGAGCGCGCAGCCTGATTGAGCTGGGAATCGTCTAGCGCCTCAGCCCAGACCCAGGCGTTCGAGCCAGATCTGGTTCAGTTGCCAGATGGCTTTCTCGTACCGGCTGAGCCGCCCCTGGCCCGTCATGCCGGCCTGCAGTTCGCCGTCAGGCACCCTTCGGATAGCCTTCGTAGGAATCCTTGAGCGTTGCGTGGTTCAGCAGCACTTCGCATTTCACATCGCCGGCGCTGTCGCTGATGGTCGACTTGACCCAATAGCTTTCTGTACGCCGGCTCTCCGACAAGGTCACGATTTGTCGATTGAGTTCGTAGGGCTCATCAACGAACAGAGGCCCGTTGATCATGCGGATTTCCAGATCAGCGAAGAGCCCGATGGCAGGCCCTTTGACCGGCCACTTCGCCGTGCGGCTCGAATACTCGGCGAGCACGCTGATCATCTCGAAAGGAATGATGGCCCGGCCCCAGGGGGAGCCCCCGGCGGTTGCCGGCGCGTAGTAGTCGCAGGGCTCGGTGATTCGTTCGAGCTTTTGCTCGAGGCTGAAGGGGTAGAGCGCGCCCATGTTTTGCGTGAAGCCCATCTGCACCTGTTCGGGCTCGGCGCCCGTCATGCCCTCGTGCAGATCTGCGAGGATCACCAGCCGCTCCGGTGCGCGCAGCCGCGCTCGGCGCGTGTCCAGCTCTGTGGGCGGATGGTCGGGTCCGAGGGTCGCGGTGCCGCTCAGCACCGGCGTGCCGTCATCCTTTTCTGCCCAGATCTTGACGCAGCGCGAGCCGTTCTCGGGCAGGATCGCGAAGGCCTGGACCTGATCGCCCTCGACGCACATGTTCTGGTAGTGCGCTGAAATGCAGCCCTTGCTGAACCAGTCGTCGCCCCAGATGGATGCGAGCAGCGGGTCGAATTGGCTGAAGTGGGTGGGTCCCTCGATAGGTCCAGCTTTGAAGCCGAGCTGTTCGGCAGTCTCGTCGTCGTGGATGGACAAGTGCCCGCCATACTCCTGCTCTGCAAGCATTTGCCGGGGCTCGCGGAGCGGGCCCCGAAGGGTCTGGCCGTCCCGGGTCAGGGCCGTTGCGAAGCCGTTGCTCATGGTTATCTCCATCGATTCTGGCATTGCGGGCCCTGAAGCTCGCGTCCGAGTTTGCTGGTAGTCTCGGCAAAGGCAGGCCATGAGTCCAGCAGCAGCCTGCACCCGCGAGCAGACGAGCCGGAGGCAAAGATGAGCGAGCACAGGTTGCCCGAAGGGATTGAGCTTCTCCCATTGCACGATGCCTTTCGGGAAGACCCGTATCCGGTGCTTGGGCGGCTGCGCGATGAGGCGCCCGTGCACGAAGACGCGCAGCTCAAGCGTTTTATCTATACGCGCCACGATGACGTCAAGGCGATCCTCCGGGACAAGGAGTTCTGGAGCGATCCGCGCAAGGCCAATCCTGGCACCTTCACCCGCGAGTATCTGGGGGCCAGCCTGACCGAAGACGCGCAGCCTTCCATGCTGCTGATGGACGAGCCGGATCATCGCCGCCTGCGCTCGCTGGTCAGCCAGTCGTTCACTCCGGCGGCTGTAGAGCGCTGGCGTCCTCGGACACGAGCTGTGGTGCAGAGGGTGCTGGATCAGATCCAATCGGAGGAGTTCGATCTGATCGCAGACTTTGCCGGTCCGGTACCGACGGTCGTGATCGCCGAGATGTTGGGGATCGATCCGGCACTGCACGGCGACTTCAAGTCGTGGTCGGACACATCTGTGATCGCGGCGTTCAACCCCTTCAGCACGCCGGAGCAGCAGGCCGCCAGCGAGGCAGCGAACCTGAAGCTTCGGGCGTTCTTTGCGCAGGAGATCGCTGCGCGCAGACAACACCTGGGCGATGATCTGATCTCTGACATGATCCGGGCCGAGGAGGGCGGGGACCGGCTCAGCGAAATCGAAATGATCACGCAGTGCAATCTGCTGCTGGTCGCCGGCAACGTGACCACGACCGATCTGATCGGCAACGGCGTCAAGGCGCTTCTGGAGCATCCAGCCGAGCTGCAACGATTGCGCGACGATCCCCGGCGGATCGAGAACGCGGTCGAAGAGATGCTGCGCTTTGACTCGCCCGTTGTGAACTCCGGGCGCATTGCCAGCCGGAATACGGCCATTGGCGGCTGCCCGGTGGGTCAGGGCGAGTCGCTGTCAACGTCCCTTGCCGCTGCTAACCGAGATCCCGCGGCCTATCCGGAGCCGAACCGGTTTGACATCGATCGGGCGGACACGCATCACCAATCCTTTGGCGGCGGTCGTCACTTGTGCCTGGGGGCGCACCTGGCGCGGCTGGAGGCCCAGGAAGCGATTGTCGGCCTGCTCGAGCGCTACGACGACATCGCGCTGTCAGCGAAGGGCCTGACCTATCATGCGATTCCGGGCTTTCGCGGCATGTCGCACCTATGGGTCACGGCGAAACCGGCGGTTTCCTAGCTGCGAGCTTTCCCGGCCAGCGTGTTGGCGACAATCCGGTAGACGGTCGGGTTGGCGCCCAGCCCGATGTGGGAGCTGCGCACCTCGATGTGTTTGGCCTGCGGGTTGTAGCGGTCGATCGCTGCCTGCCAGCCCACGACTCCGTCTGATTTGGAGTAGATGACGGTAATCGGCACGTCCAGCCCGCGGGCGTTGACTTCGTGCACGTGCGCCTCGAATTCTTCCAGATCGATGTTGCGCCGCTGCGCATACAGCGGGCCAACGCTGGTGTACTTCGGGCCGCCTTCGACGGGGGTGCCCAGGGTAATGATCTCCCGAACCCGCTCGGGCGCGTGGTGCGCGATCAGCCGCGCCACGATGCCGCCCAGGCTCCAGCCGATGAGCGTGATCGGCTGATCGGCGAGCTTCAGGGTCGGGAGCCTTGCGAGCAGGCGCTCTGCGGCAGCCTCCGGATCGTCGTTAGTGCCCAGCTGCCAGGGCAGCGCTCGATAGCCCATGCCGGTCAGGAACCGGCGCAGGGGCCAGGTGGAGGTGTCATCGGCGGCGAAGCCAGGCAAGGCCATCACCGGTCGGCCATCGCCCCGAGGCAGGCTCAAGAGCCCGGGCAGGGCCGGTAGCAGACTCGAGAACTCGAATAGCGAGCGGGCTTCGAGCAAAGCCGCGCCGCTCGCGGGCGGACGCAAATCGAAACGGCTGGCCCGCTCCTGGGCGGGTACCTGGGCTGGATTCATGGTCGTGACCGTTTGGCTTGAATGGTTAACATGCGAACCATAGCGGAGTGCGATATAGTTCGCAACTTAACTAGATGGAACGCCCATGCGAGACATTCCCCGGCTTGATGCCCTGCCGCACTACCAATCCTGGCTACTGGTCGGAAAAACCAACATCAAATGCCAGCATCTGCTGGCGGCCAGGCTCGCGGACCTTGATCTGTCGGTCGCCAAGTACGAGGTGCTGCACGCCATCTATCGAGACGAGGGGCTGTCCCAGCAGCGCCTGGCGCGCCGGCTGCTGGTGGCCAAGAGCAACGTCACCGGGCTGTCCCAGCGGCTTGAGCGTGACGCCTTGATCCGCCGGGAGAAAGATCCGGAGGACGGCCGCGGCCACTGTGTGTTTCTGACCAACCGGGGCCGGGAACGGGTGGAGCGGGCCATCGAGATCCAGGCCGGCGTGATCGAGCTCATGACCGGTCAACTATCGCGCGGCGACGCACAGGCGCTCGACCGCATCATGAATCATGTCGAGGGCCGCCTCAGCGCAGCGCTCAGTGAGGCCAGCGATCCCGTGTAAGATATCGGCGTTATTGACCCGGGGAGCGATCAAGCGATGCACGACACGAGCCAAGAAGAACTTCAGCGCATTCTGGACCTGCAGCGGCGCAGCTACCTGGAAGAGGGCGTCGTGAGCAACGCGACCCGGCACGACCGGCTTGAGCGCGCTGTACGGGTGCTGCAGAAACACGAGGCACAGCTGGTCGAGGCCATGAGTGCAGACTTCGGGCATCGCAGCGAACACCAGTCGCTGTTTACCGATATCGCCAGCTCCATCGGCCCGCTGCGTCATGCGCAAAAGCATCTGCCCAAGTGGAACCGGCCAGAAAAACGCAAGGTCGGACCCTTCCCCCTGAACCTGCTCGGCGCCAAAGCCCGGGTCGAGTATCAGCCCCTGGGGGTCGTCGGCGTCATCAGTCCCTGGAATTTTCCGGTCAATCTGACCTTCACGCCGCTGGCGGGCATCCTTGCTGCCGGCAATCGCTGCATGATCAAGCCCAGCGAGTTTACGCCGGCAACCTCGGATGCCATGAAAGAGGCGATTGCCTCTGAGTTTGACGAGAGCGAGATTGCCGTGGTGACCGGCGGGCCGCAGACCGGGGCCGACTTCGCGGGCACGGCCTTCGACCATCTGCTGTTTACCGGCGCGACCTCAGTCGCCAAGCACGTGATGCGGGCAGCGTCGGAGAACCTGGTGCCTGTCACCCTGGAGCTGGGCGGCAAATCCCCCGTCGTGGTGGGCCGCAGTGCCGACATGGACAAGACCACGGACGCCATCATGGCGGGCAAGATGATGAATGCCGGGCAGATCTGCCTGGCACCCGACTACGTGTTTGTCCCTTCCGAAAAGATTCCGGAGTTTGTGGCGTCCAGCCAGCGCGCGGTCAAAAAGATGTACCCGACCTTGCTCGACAACCCGGACTATACGTCCATCGTCAACGAGCGGCACTTCGACCGGATCAACGGCTATGTGGAGGAAGCTCGCAACGCCGGTGCCGAGGTGGTCGAACTCAATCCGGCGGGGGAAGACTTCCGTCAGCAGCCGAACCACAAGATTCCGCCGACCCTGATCCTTGATCCGAGCGACAAGCTTGGGGTGATGCAAGACGAGATCTTCGGCCCGGTCATGCCGGTCAAGCCGTACGACAAGGTTGAGGAGACCGTCGACTACATCAACGGCAACGATCGTCCGCTGGGGCTGTACTACTTCGGCACCGACGGCGCTGAAGAAGAGCGCGTGCTGACCCACACCACTTCCGGCGGCGTGACTGTGAACGATGTGGTGATGCATGTGGCGCAGGAGGACCTGCCCTTTGGCGGTGTGGGCCCGTCCGGCATGGGCAGCTATCACGGGCTGGACGGTTTCAAAACCTTCAGCCACGCCAAGTCGGTGTTCTCGCAAACCAAGATACCCATCGCCGAGATGGCCGGGCTGCGCCCGCCGTACGGCGAGAAGCTCATCAAGGCCGTTCGCCAGCAGATGAAGTAGCGAGGGGCCAGATGCAGCAGGCAACTCGCCGGGCACTGGTCGCTCGCATTCGTGAGTACATCGACAGCGGCACCACAGCCATGGCGCCGCAGGTGTTCCGCAACCCCCTCAAGGCCTATGCGAGCCCGGAGCGGCTCGCGCAGGAGCAGAGCACCCTGTTTCGCGACTTCCCGCTGTTGCTGGGCCTTTCCTGCGATCTCCGCAATCCTGGCGACTTCCTGACCGACGACTATAGCGGGGTGCCCCTGTTGCTGGTCCGCCAGGCGGACGGCGCACTGCTGGGCATGCCTGGCGCCGCTGGCTTTGAAGGCGTCGATCGAGATGCCTGCGCGCTGCAGCGTGTCGCGGTGGAAGAGAAGTACGGCATGGTCTGGGCCGTACCGAACCCGGTGCTGGCCCGCCAGCCCGTGGATATTGACCGGCACCTGGGGGCGCTTGCGGCGGAGTACGACAGCTACGGTTTCGCTGGCTACCACCATTTCGCCACCAAAGTCCTTGAGCCGCGAATCAACTGGAAGATGGGCATCGATGGCTTTCTGGAAAGCTATCACCTGCGGGTGCTGCACCCCGAGACCG
>CAZXIJ010000019.1:23487-82861 GCA_964640725.1 uncultured Pseudomonadales bacterium
GGCATCGATGGCTTTCTGGAAAGCTATCACCTGCGGGTGCTGCACCCCGAGACCGATGGTCCTGTCGATGTACGTGCCGGAACCCGTGGCCAGCGACAGCGCCGCCCGGCACTGGAACAACAATCTCCGCCTGGCAGTGGCGACCGTCGAGGGCGAAGACCTGGCCCTGGGCGAGCGCATCCAGCGCGGCTACGACAGCGGCACCTTGCGGGACCTGATCTATGGTCGTAACGAGCCGGCCCTGGCGCACTTTCACGCGAGCCTCGAGTCCGCCATGGGTATCGAGCGTTAGCCTCGCTACCGGGCGCGTTTCGAGCCCCTTCAAAACACGATTTGGCAGATAGCATGAAGAAGTTTGAATTGACGGTGAACGGTGCTCGGCACCAGGTTGAAGCGAGCCCGGATACGCCCTTGCTCTGGGTGCTGCGCGACAAGCTGCAGCTCACGGGCACCAAGTTTGGCTGCGGCATTGCCCAGTGCGGTGCCTGCACCGTGCATGTGAGCGGCGCTGCGACGCGCAGCTGCGTCCTGCCGATTTCTGCCGTGCGCGGCGAGGTCACCACGATCGAGGGGCTGCACCAGGGCGGAGACCTGCACCCGCTGCAGGCTGCCTGGATCGAGCACGACGTGCCGCAGTGCGGCTACTGTCAGGCGGGCCAGATCATGAGCGCGGCGTCGCTGCTTGCGACCAACGCAGCGCCGACCGATGACGACATCGATAGCGCCATGGCTGGCAACTATTGTCGCTGCGGCACCTACACGCGCATTCGCAAGGCCGTGCATGCGGCGGCGGCGCAGGGGCGCGGCACTGCGGGAGCCAAATCATGAGCCTCGCAAAACCGAGCCGACGGGAACTGTTTCGGATCACCGCGGTGGCGGGGGGCGCGCTGTGCTTGCAGGTCACGGTGCCCGCTGCAGCCGTCGCCGCGCAGGACGGCGCCTTGGTCGAATCCAAAGAGCTGAACGTGTATGTAGAGATCAGCCCGGACGGTCAGATCACCATCTACTCCAGCACGCCGGAAATGGGGCAGGGCATCAAGACCACGCTGCCGATGGTGATCGCCGAAGAGATGGGGGCCCGGTGGGAAGACGTGCGCGTGGTGGACGCACCGCTCGATGGCGAAAAGTACGGTCTGCAGGGCGCGGGCGGCTCTACGTCGGTGCCCCGGAACTTCGGCACCATGCGGCGCATGGGTGCCTCTGCCCGGGAGATGCTGATTGGCGCTGCTGCGCTGCAGCTCGAGGTGGCGCGGGAAGGGCTCGAAGCGCGAGACAGTCGCGTTGTGCATTCGTCCGGTCGCAGCCGGTCTTTCGGAGAACTCGCGCGCATGGCGGCGGAACAGCCTCTGCCGGACCCGGAGACGCTGTCCTTTAAGGACCCGCGGTCTTACACCATTATTGGCACCGGCGTCAGCGGCGTCGATAACCTGGTGGTGGCTACCGGGCAATCGGAGTTCGGTATCGACGTGTCGGTGCCCGGCATGCAGTACGCCTCTTACTCCCGCTGCCCGCAGGTTGGCGGTCGGGCCCTGAGCTTCAACGCCAAAGCCATCAAAGCGCTCCCCGGCGTCCGGGACGCGTTCATTCTCGAGCACAACGAGAAAGCCGGTGAGGCGCAAATGGGCTTCCTGCGGGGCGCGGCGATTCTGAATAGCGGCGTCGCCATCGTTGGCGATGACACCTGGTCCGTGCTCAAGGCGAAGCGTCAGCTCGAGATCAAGTGGGACTTGTCATCGGCATCCACCGATGATTGGGACAGGAAAAAGGCCTGGGCCAAGCGCGTTGCTGCAGAAGAGGTCGGCAACATCCGCCGCGATGATCCTGCCGTGGAAGCCGCGCTGGCCGATGCGGGCAATCGCACCGTTCAGGGCTTTTACGAATTCCCCTATGTCGCTCACGTATGCATGGAGCCCATGAACTGCACCGCTGACTTCCGCACAGGCCAGGGCGATGCGCCGGACTCCGTAGAGGTCTGGACCGGCAGTCAGTTTCCCGGTCAGATCAAGGAGCTCGCCAACAACTTTCTCGGCCTGGCACCGGAGCAGGTCACCGTGCACGGCATGCGCATGGGCGGCGGCTTTGGCCGTCGGGCCCTGCACGACTACGTGACCGAGGCGATTGCGATATCCCGTCAAGTCGGCACGCCGATCAAGCTGACCTGGGACCGCACGGACGACATCCACAACGATTTCTTTCGCATCGGCGGGTTTCAGGACATGCGCGGCGCGATCGATTCGCAGGGCAAGCTGGCGGCGCTGGATCAGCACTACATTGGTTTCTCGAAGAACGGCGAGCAGGCCATGGGCTCCGGGATCTTCGGCAACGAGCTCACCATGAGCGTGCTGCCGAATACCCGGGTACGGCATTCCATGAAACCGATCGATACCCATGTGGGCGCCTGGCGGGCGCCGGGCTCGAATACCAATGCCTTTGTGGAGCAGAGTTTTCTGCACGAACTGGCGGTGCTGGCGAATCGCGACCATCGGGAATTTTTGCTGGAACTCCTGGGTGAGCGGCGCTGGGTGGTCGAAGGCAACGTCAACGCCGTGAACACCGGCCGGGCGATCGATGTCATCAAGCGCGCCACCGACGAGGCAGGCTGGGGCCGATCGATGCCAAAGGGCAGGGGCCTTGGGCTGGCGTTCTACTTCTGTCATGCAGCCCATGTGGCCGAGGTGGCTGAGGTGTCTGTCGACGGCGACAAGAACCTGTGCGTGCACCGGGTGACGGCAGCGATCGATGTTGGGCCGATCATCAACATGAGCGGGGCCCTGAACCAGGTCCAGGGCGCGATCGTTGACGGTCTCAGCACCATGGCGCTGCAGCAGATCACCATGGTTGATGGCGCGATCCAGCAGGGCAACTTCGACCAGTATCCGGTGATGCGCATCGGCGCCACCCCGCAGATCGACGTCCACTTCGTGCAGAGCGACAACCCGCCCACGGGCCTCGGTGAGCCCGCGTTGCCGCCGCTGGCACCGGCAGTGGCCAATGCGATTCAGGCGGCGACCGGCGAGCGAGTGCGCTCCATGCCGTTGAGTGCTGCCGGTTACAAGCTCGTTTAGAAGAGAGGGGGCACATTATGTTAAATCACGCGGATCTGGAGGCGACAGCGGCGCGCTTGCGAGCGGCCTATACCGATGGGCCGGTGGCACCGCTACGGGACCTGCTGGAGCCCGCTGACGTGGACAGTGCCTACGGCATACAGTCCCTCAACACGCAGCACTGGCTGAGGCAGGGACGGGTGATCGGCGGCTGGAAGGTTGGGTTGACGGCCAAGGCGGTCCAGCAGCAGATGGGGGTCGACCATCCGGATTTTGGCGTGCTCTACGCGGATCGCCAGTTGCCGGACGGCGGAGAACTGGACCTGGCGCCCTTGTTTGCGCCCCGAGGGGAAGCCGAGATCGCGCTGGTGCTAAGCGACGATGTCACCGAGCCGGGCTTGACGGCCGCGACGGTCGCCCAGCACATTGCCTATGCAAGCCCTGCAATCGAGCTCGTCGACAGTCGGATCAAAGACTGGCGAATCACCTTTGCTGACACAGTCGCGGACAACGGCTCAGCCTCCGGCTACGTGCTGGGCGCGGCGAAAGTATCCCTGGACACGCTCGATCTCTACGCGTGTGGCATGGTGCTGGAGGAGGACGGTGCTGTGGTGTCGGTCGGCGCCGGCGCGGCAAGCATGGGACATCCGCTCAATGCCGCGGCCTGGCTGGCCAACGCGCTGCTGGAGCGGGGCCAGAAACTGCAGGCGGGCCAGGTCATACTGACCGGGGCGTTGGGGCCCATGGTCAACCTGCGCCCTGGGCAGCATCTTAAGGCAACGATCGGCGGTCTGGGCGCAGTCTCCATGCGCAGCGCCGGCTAGCCGGCCTGCGCGATTTCGCCACGTTGACCCGCTAAGAGCGCTCGTACCAGATTGGCGAGGTCCAGGCCATCTCCTGCACCGTTTCCGGATACTGCCCGTTGCTGCAGACCTCCGGTCTTTCCGCAGGCGCCAGGGCCGCGCAGTCATAGGTATGCCAGCGCGCCGTTGGCGGCTCCAACACGCGCAGGTAGTAGTACGCGGACTGCGCCGGATCAAAGCTGTCGTCCGTGTAGACGGTACACAGCGTGCTGGCGCGACCGCCAGGGTTCGCTTCGGCGACATCCAACACCTGGGTGTTCAGGCTGCCGTCCGTGCCGACCCAGCCCTTCACCAGCTGCAGCGCTGCCAGGCTCTGTCCCTGCGGGTCCTGGGCGGCCCAGGCCAGGAAGCGGGGCTTGCCGGTGCCAGGGGCCAGGTCGCCGCCCATGGGGACCCCGCTGCGGTAGGCAGTGGCCACCATGCCCGGGTCGTCACACAAATTTGCGGGCAGGTCCCAGCCGGCGAACAGCCGCGGCAGGATGCGGGGGCCAGAGGTGCCGAACACCTCCTTGCGGAGCATCGCATCGAAGATGGCGTCGCGCGTGTTTTCCGTGGCCCAGACCCCGGCCAGGCCGCCCGGATTGCCGTCGATTCCGCTGGTGAGCAGTCCGGGCTGGAGACGCTGCGCTGGCGTGGCCTCGCCGGTGACTGCGCCCGTCCAGCCGCTTTCCTGCACGTTGCCCGGGGTTGCGGCATGCGTGTCCGTGGCGGCAATGATCCCGAGCTTGATCGGGTTCAGGCCGATGTCCTGTTCTTCCTTCAGCCCGACCACCAGCGCCGAGCGCTGAAAGTCTGTGGGGTGCACGCAGCCGGCGCCGAGCATGCCGTTGGCGCCGATCTCGCTGGGGTCGCACTCCCGGGTTACTTCCGATGCCTGGCTCGTCGCGAGGATGCCGCCCGTCATGTCGCGGGTTACGTAGGTTTTGTCTTCCCCCATCCGTCGCACCGCTTCGGTGGCGCACAGCTCATCGGGCTGGCCGAGGATGCTGGTCAAACCGTTGATGCACTCCGAGCCGCCTTTGTGCTGGAAGATCTCCATGATCGGTTCCCGCGCCAGCCGCGTACTCGCGTAGGCCCGCTTGTTAGCGCGGCGCAGCTCCGGGTCCTCGTCGGGGCCGACGGCCAGCTGCATGTATGGCGCCATGCGACCGTTGGCCAGGTTCGAGTTGTGGGGAATGGTCAGATAGTCGCAGCCGTCATCGGCGTCGCACACGGCGTCCAGGCCCGCCCAGAGCTTGCTGTCGATCGGCGCATCGACGTAGCTGACGGGCAGCGCCGGCACCTGCTCGCCGCGGAAGATGACGTTGCGGTGATAGTTCGATGTGCCCGGGGTTCCGGTGTACTCATAGGCGATAAAGCTTGTGAACTGACAGGGCGTGTTGGCGCTGTTCGCGGCTTCCTGCATCTTCTCCCAGGGGCTCTTGGCAAACTCGGGGCACAGGCTCAGGTCCTCGCCGCACACATCGGGAATGCGCTTGGGATCTTCTGTGGTGATGACGCTGCCGAGCATCATCATGCCCTGGCGCTGATCGGCCCGGTACGCCTGGCAGAACGCTGTGTCGTAGCGGGGCGATCCCTCGGTGCGGCAGATGGCGCGCTCGCCCAGGAACTCCCCGTGGTCCGTGACTGCCAGAAAATCCAGGGGCCGGTCGATCTGCGCGGTGCCCAGGGGCTTGCCGTCGTCGCTGATGGGGAAGAACGGGATCGCCTCCCCCCGGGCATAGCGGTTCGCGTCCTCCGGCGTTGCGCCCGTGGAGTTCGCGGCTGCGTCAAAGGAAAAGCTGGTGTGGACGTGCACGTCGCCAAACAGCGGCACCCGGTGGGGATCGCCGTTGGCGCAGACTTCGTTCGCGGTTGCCGCGGCAGGCGCAGCCGTCGTGCTCGTGGCTGGCTCGCTGTTTGTTTGCTGGCTGCAGCCTGCCAGTGTGGTAGCCGCAAGCACCGCAGCGGCGCCGATCATCATTCTGGACATTCCATCCCCCCCAGGAAGCCATCCGAATACAGGCTGTGAATGCTGACAGAAACCGGTGCGGGGGGCCAATGCGGTATTCTCGGATTTTCCGGGGAGGGCAGGCATGACAGAGACGGTCGGCTACAGAATCTGCGGCATCTGCGAAGCCGCCTGCGGTCTGGAACTGGAGCTGGACGGCCGCACGGTGCGACGCGTTCGCGGCAACGACGACGACGTTTTTTCTGCGGGCCATCTGTGTGCCAAAGGCATTGCGCTGTCGGAGCTCGACGCCGATCCAGATCGCCTGCGGCGGCCGCTGGTGCGCGAAGGCGAGACGCTGCGCGAGGCCAGCTGGGAAGAAGCCTGGGCGGTTATCAACGCGCGTTTGCAGAGCGTTCGCGAACATGGCAACGACGCGATCGCGACCTATTTCGGCAACCCGACGGCACACAACATCGGCCTGGCGCGCAGCATGGGGACCTTTGCCGGCCTGCTCGGCTCGAAAAATCTGTTCTCCGCCGCCAGCGTCGACCAGTTGCCCAAACAGCTCGCCTGCGAGCTGATGTTCGGGAACGACATGGCGATTCCGGTGCCCGACATCCTGCACTCTGACTACCTGTTGATGCTGGGGGCGAACCCCCTGGTCTCCAACGGCAGCCTGTGGGTCGTGCCGAAGGTGCGCGACAAAATTCGGGCCCTGCAGCAGCGAGGCGGACACCTGGCGGTGGTGGACCCACGACGGACAGAAACTGCTCGGGCCGCGGACAGCCACTACGCGATTCGCCCGGGCGGTGATGCCTGGCTGCTGGCGGCGCTTTTTCAACGGCTGCGTGCCGAGGGCTACGCGCCGCCAGCGGGGCAGGCCGTGCGCGGCCTGCGCGCCCTGGACGATGCGTTGGCAGACATCACGCAAGCGCAGGTGATCGCCCACAGCGGCCTGAGCGCCGCGCAGATTGATCGCATTCTGAACGACCTGATGAGTGCCGAATGCCCAGTGGTCTACGGGCGCGTGGGTACCACGCTGCAGGCTTTCGGCACGCTCACCAGTTTTCTGGTCGAGGCGGTCAACCTGCTCCTGGGGGCGCTGGACCGCCGGGGCGGGGCCATGTTTCCTGATCAGCCGATGTATGACCTGCCTCCTTCCCCGGGACCGCTCAAGTACAACCGCTGGCAGTCGCGAGTATCCGGCTACCCGGAGGTACTTGGCCAGATGCCGGTCGTGGCCCTGGCCGAAGAGATCGAGACGCCGGGGGATGGCCAGATTCGGGCGCTGGTATGCATTGCCGGGAACCCCGTGGTCAGCACGCCGGACAGTGTCCGGCTGGCGAGCGCGCTGGAGGCGCTCGACTTTCTGGTTTGCATTGACCTGTACCACAACGAAACCACCCGGTTGGCTGACGTTGTGTTGCCGGGCACCTCGCCTTTCGAAGACAGCCACTACGACAGCTTCCTGGGCGCCATGGGCTATCGCAATGCGGCGCGCTACTCCCCGGCGCTGTTCGAGTCGGGGCAGCCCGATGAATGGTCCATGGGTCTCACCTTCGCGTTTTGTCTACAGGAAGGGCGGGTCCCGGGTCCGGCGGCGCTACAGCAGTTTGAGGACGATCTGGTGGCCCGGGCGGTCTCGGCCTACGTGCAGGACCCCGGCAGCGGGATTCATGGCCGCGACCTGCAGGACATCATGGGGCAAATCGGGCCGGCCACGGGCGTTGAGCGGCTGCTGGACCTCGGCATCCGGGCCGGACGCTGGGGCGATCACTTTGGGGCCCGGGACGGGCTGACGCTGAAGACGATGGCGGACGAGCCAAACGGGATCGACCTTGGCGAGATCAGCGAGGGACGCCTGGCGGAGCTTGTCAGGCATGCCGACGGCCAGCTGGCGCTGGCGCCGCCAACGATTTTACAGGAGATCCAGCGCCTTGCCGCGCAGGTACCGGCCGCAGGGTTGACTTTAATTGGGCGCCGAACGACCCGCTCGAACAACTCCTGGCTGCGAAATCTGCCGGCCCTCGGCAAGGGCTCTTCCCGGTGCGCCCTGCAGATGCATCCTGATGACGCGCAGAGCAGATCGCTGAGCGATGGGCAGCCGGTGAGGGTGCGATCCGCGACCGGAGAGGTCACCGCAACCGTTGCGATGACCGAGTCGCTGGCGGCCGGCGTGGTGAGCCTGCCCCACGGATTCAGCCCGGCAAGCGATTTGCGCCAGGGGCAGCTGATCCCTGGCCCGAACTACAACGAACTGGCGGCGACGACCGCGGTCGATGCGCCCAGCGCCACGGCTGCGCTGAACGGCATTCCGGTAGAGGTGCTCAGAGATCCGGTGGGCTAGCCCGCCAGGCGCGCGTCCAGCGCATCGTGAAAGTGCTGGACGCGCATCTCGTCGTCGTTCAGCCAGACAGAGTTGAAGCCTGCGGAACTCATGCCGGCCTGAACGCTGCCCAGCAGCTCGATATCCTGGTCGATGGTATCGGTCATGGTTTTGGAGCCATCGAGAATCGCACCGTGGTCAAACTCGTCGCGGACCGGGCGAGATGGCATTTCTCCTTGATTCAGACCGACCTGTTCGGCGGCGCGGCCGGGGCCGAGCACCTCCTGGTCAACACCGGTTGATGGGTCGGCCATGGGCAGCAAGGTCATCTTGTCGAAGAAGCACTGCGCCGGGTCCGTCGGGTGTGGCCGCGCGCGCATGACCCAGCAGTGCTCGGGGGTGAAAGACAGGATGACGTTGGGAAACAGGTTGTACTGCCAGACATCCGACAGCTGGTCGTCGCGAAAGGCGCTGTAGTCGACTCCGTTGGCGGTGCCGATCTCGCGCTTGCGGGCCTGGACGGCCTGGCGTACCTCGAGCACCCGGCCGCGGAACGCTAGCGGGTCCAGACCGAGGCTGGCCAGCTGCGCGGCCTGCAGGTCGGTCGGTTCGTCAGGAACGGGAAATCTTGGGTTGACCGTCGCGCCTGGCACCGCAAGCCCCGTATGTCCATGGGGAAACAGGTGCACGGTGTCGTTACAGCAGTCGACCATGCGTTTGTGCTGCGGATGCAGGAAGTCTACGTGGTACAGCTCGCTGAAGTTATCGACCACCGCTTTCCAGTTGCAGTTGAGCCGAACCGTCTGGTCTTCAACCAGCTTCATGTTCGCGAACCGATACGGGGCCAGATGGTCGGCGACGAGGCCCAGGTCTTCGCGCAATGGACGTGGCTGCTCTGCCATGGACACGAACACGAACCCGTCCCAGATGTCTGTCGCGACGGGTCGCAGGGAGCGCTCATGGCAGGGAATGCCGGCGGCAAAGCGTTCGCGGTAGGGGGCTGCCTTGAGCGCGCCGTCCAGACCGTAGGTCCAGGCGTGGTAGGCACAGCGGAAGCTGTCTGCCGTGCCGCGCTCGGACGCCACCAGCCGATTGCCCCGATGCTGACAGACGTTGTAGAAGCCCTGGATCGCCCCGGAGGCGGTGTGTGTGAGCAGGATTTGCTCCTGACCCAGTTCAAAGACCAGATAGTCCCCGACTTCCTGCAGATCGCTCGCTAGGCCGGCCAGCAGCCAGCTGTTCCGCCACAGGCGGTCCCGTTCCCGTCGCACCCAGCTCGAGTCGACGTAGCGGTCGGTGCTGAAGTTTCTGATCTGTACCGGTTGCCCGGTATGGCTGACGATCTCGATGGTCATGGGGTTGCGCTCCCTCAGTCTGGTCTGTTGTACGGAAAGGCGCCGGGAAATGCCAGCGCGCGGCCAGGTGCCCGTGGCAAAATAGGGTGTCGGTGTACGCCGTCATTCCCTTGCGCAGACAGGAGCCACCGCATGCCGGAACTTCACCAGGACACGCCCTCCGGGCCGTTGCGCGGGCAGTTCGCACCGGCTTTCGAGCCGCTGGCCGAGGCCTTCGTGCGCAACTTTGCCGAGTTCGGCGAGGTTGGGGCATCGCTGTGCGTGACCCACGGCGGCGAGACCGTCGCCGACCTTTGGGGCGGCGCTGCCGACCCGAAGGCGAACCTGCCCTGGCAGGAAGACACGCTCTGTGTCGTGTTCTCCAGCACCAAGGGCGCTGTCGCGCTCGCCGCACACACCCTGGTGGCGCAGGGCGTCCTGGAGGTTGACGCGCCGGTCAAACGGTACTGGCCGGAGTTTGCCGTCAACGGCAAAGAGGATGCGACGGTCCGCATGATGCTGGATCACTCGGTCGGCGTGCCGGCCATGCGCGACAAGGTCAAGGATCATGGCTGCTGCGACTGGGACTACATGGTGGCGCGGCTGGAGCAGGAGGCCCCGTTCTGGCGCCCTGGCACGCGCCACGGCTACCACATGGCGAACTTTGGCTGGACCGTCGGCGAGCTGGTGCGGCGCACATCCTCGCAGTCGCTGGGCGCGTACTTTCAAGAAGCGGTGGCGCGTCCCGCGGGTGCCGACTTCTGGATCGGGCTGCCCGAGGCAGAAGAGGGCAGGGTCGCGCCGATGATTCCTTTCAAGCCGGTACGCGGCGCGCCGGTGGGCGCCTTTACGCGTGCCCTGGTCAGCGATCCGACATCCATTCCGCACCTGGCCTTCTACAACCAGGGCGGTTTCCGGCCGAACAGCCGGGACTGCCGGGCGGCGGAGATCGGCGGTGCCGGGGGCGTGACCAACGGCCGTGGCTTGGCCCGGATCTATGCGCCCTTTGCCTGCGGCGGTACGCGCAACGGCCACCAGTTCGTCGATCGGCAGACCCTCACCGCGATGGGCGAAGTTTCCGCAGCCAGCCGCGAAGACGCCACCCTGTTGCTGCCCACCCGTTTCGCGCTGGGGTTCATGAAGTCCATGGACAACCGCAACGCGCCCGGGGTCGACAAGAGCAGCGCCATCTTTGGGCCTTCGGCGTTCGGCCACGTGGGGGCGGGCGGCAGCGTCGGGTTCGCAGACCCGGCTCTGGGCATGAGTTTCGGCTATGCCATGAACAAGATGGGGCCCGGCATTCTCATGAACGAGCGCGGCCAGGCGCTGGTCGATGCGGCCTATCAGTGCCTCGGCCTGTCGAGCAACAGGTCCGGGTTCTGGTGTTGAGTCATGGCGCCCTGCAGATGACTGGCCAGTGAGCGCGGCGTCGGCTTCGCCCTTTGCGCCGCTCGCGGAACCGAACTTCCGGTCCGTGTGGCTCGGCAATCTGCTGTCCAACTTTGGTGGGCTGATCCAGGCCGTCGGCGCGGCCTGGATGATGACCCTGATCGCCGAGTCCGACACCCAGGTCGCGCTGGTCCAGGCCTCTACCACGCTGCCCGTCATGGTGTTTTCCCTGCTCTCGGGGGCGGTCGCTGACAGTTACGATCGTCGGCGGGTGATGCTCGCAGCCCAGCTGTTCATGTTCTGCGTATCGGTGGCGCTGGTTGCGGCAACCTGGCTCGACCTGATCAACGCCTGGTCGCTGCTCGGCTTCACGTTCCTGATCGGCTGCGGCGTTGCCTTCAACATTCCGGCCTGGCAGGCCTCGGTGCGCGACATGGTGGGCATGGAGCTGCTGCCCCGAGCCGTGCTGCTCAACGGCGTCGGATTCAACGTCACGCGCAGTGTGGCCCCGGCCCTGGGCGGCGTGATCGTCGCCACTGCCGGCGCGATCGTTGCCTTCGCCGTCAACGCCGTCAGCTACCTGGGCATATTGTTTGCAGTCTGGCGCTGGTCTGGTCCTGCGCCGCGGGACACGGCGTTTCGCGAGCCGCTCGGCTCCGCCATGGCGGCCGGTATTCGCTACGTGCGGCTGGCGCCCAGTCTGCTTCGGGTTTGCGTCCGCGGCTTTGTTTTTGGCATCGGTGCGGTGGCCGTGCTGGCGCTGTTGCCCCTGGTAACCCGAGACCTGCTCGACGGCACCTCGCTGACCTACGGCCTGTTGCTCGGGGGCTTCGGGCTGGGCGCCGTGATCTCCGGCGTCACCTCCGAAAAGATTGCCGAGCGGCTGAGCAGCGAGGGCATGGTGCGGGCAGCGCTTGCGTCGCTGATTGTTGCCGTCCTGATCACCAGCGTCAGTCCCTGGTTTGCAGTCACCGCGGCAGCCGTCGCGCTCGCGGGCTGGGCCTGGGTACTGGCCCTGGCCATGATCAATACCACCGTGCAGATGAGCACCCCGCGCTGGGTGGTCGGTCGCGCCATGTCCTTCTATCAGATGTTCACCTTTGGCGGGATGGCGTTGGGCGCCTGGCTCTGGGGTTCGGTGGTAGACCGCTGGTCCGTGCCCGTCGCTCTGCAGGGCGCGGCTGGGGCGATGGTGCTGGGCATCGTGCTGGGCTTCCGCTGGCCACTGCCCGGCCGCGAAGCGCTGAAACTGAACCCGCTGGACGAGTGGCAGGAGCCCGACGTGGCGCTGGACATCGTGCCCCGCAGCGGCCCTGTCTCTGTGTCGATCATCTATCAGATTCGGGAGCCGGACGTGCCGGAGTTCGCCTCGCTCATGGGCGAGCGCCGCAGAATTCGCCAGCGCGACGGTGCCCGGCGCTGGACCCTGCTGCGGGACCTGGAGCTCACGGATCAGTGGATTGAACGCTTCGAGATGCCCACCTGGGCGGCCTATGTGAGCTTCCATTCCCGCGCTACAGAACAGGACGGCCCGGTGGGCGACCGGCTCCGCGAACTGCATCAGGGCGAGGATCGCCCCACGGTTCGCCGGCTGCTGGTGCGTGATCCAGGGCAGGTCCGGGCCAACGAGGCTAATATCGATGACACTATTCATTAGTCATTAAATTCAATCAGATAAAGAGGACAGCGTATGGATCTTTCAGAAGGCAAAGGGCTCTTCGTCGGCGGCGCCTCCGGTATGTGCCGGGCAACTGCGGAGCAGTTCGCCGCGAAGGGCGGGGCGGTCGCGATTGCGGACTTGCCCGGCTCAGATGGCGAGGCTGTCGCAGCGGCCCTGGGCGGCACGTTCTACCCCTGCGACGTCATGGACTACGCCGGTATGGACGAGACCATCAGCGCTGCGGTCGAAAAGATGGGCGGCCTGACCGCGGTGGTCAACACCGCCGGCGGCGGCAACCGTTCCGTGGGCGGTAACGCGCAGCGAACGCTCAAGAAAGATGGCACACGGCACCCGACGGACGTGTTTGAACGCGTGCTGGCACTCAATCTGGTGGCGTCGTTCAACATCAATACGGCTGCTGCGCAGCACATGCTGGCGAACGAGCCGAACGCGGATGGCGAGCGCGGGGTGATGATCAACACCGCGTCCATCGCCGCCTTCGAGGGCCAGATCGGCCAGGTGTCCTACAGCGCGGCGAAGGGCGGCATCGCCGCAATGACCCTGACCATGGCGCGCGACCTGGGCAATCTGGGCATCCGCTGCATGACCATCGCCCCGAGCCTGTTTCAGACCGGCCTGACCGCCGGCATTCCGGATGAGGGCGCGCACCAGCTGACGAAAGACGCGGCCTTTCCGCAGCGCATGGGCAAGCCCCAGGAGTTTGCCACCATGGCCATCGCGATCATGGAGTGCGCCATGATGAACGGCTCAACGCTGCGCGTGGATGCCGGGCAGCGGTTCGCGCCGCGCTAGCGCGGCGAGCTCCGCTCGCTCTGCGCCCCCCGCCTGGCCCGCGCTGCGCCTTAGAGCGGGTGCAGGCGTACCGGCACGTTTTTGATGCCGCGAATGAAGTTGTTCGGCAGGCGCTCGACCTCGCCGACGACTTCCACCTTGTGGAATCGCTTCATAATTTCCTGCCACAGCACGGTCAGCTGGAGCTCGGCCAGACGATTGCCCATGCACCGGTGGATGCCAAAGCCGAAAGCCACGTGGGCCCGGGCGTTGGGGCGATCGATGATCAGCTTGTCGGCGTTCTCGAACACCGACTCGTCTCGATTGCCGGACAGATACCACATGATGACTTTGTCGCCCTTTTTGATCGGTTGCCCGCCCAGTACGTAGTCCTTGAGCGCTGTGCGTCGCATGTGCAGCACCGGGCTTTGCCAGCGAATCATCTCTGACACCATGTTGGGTATCAGGTCCAGATTTTCGCGCAGCTTCTGGTACTGGTCCGGAAACTGGTTGAGCGCCACGACCCCGCCGCTGATGCTGTTGCGCGTGGTGTCGTTGCCGCCCACGATCAGCAGCAGGATGGTGCCCAGAAACAGCTGCGGATCCTCGTTCATCTTGGCGGTTTCGGGGTTGTTGATCAGCATGGAAATCAGGTCGAAGGCTGGCGGCTCCTGGGCCCGCTCCGCCCACAGCTGGTAGAAGGCACCGGCGGCGCCCATCAGTTCTTGCTCGCGTTGCTTCATGTCGATGCTGTCATCGCCGGTGACCTCGGGCACAGCGGTGGTCAGGTCGGACCAGTAGACCAGCTTGTGGCGGTCTTCATAGGGAAAGCCGAACAGCGTTGCGAGCATGCGCCCGGTGAGCTCGACGGACACTTCCTGCACCCAGTTAAAGGTCTCGCCGACGGGCAGGTTGTCGAGTATGTCGGCAGCACGCTCCCGGATCAGGGGCTCGAACTCCGCCAGGTTCTTTGGCGCCACCGACGGCGCAACGGCCTGCCGTTGGGGTTTGTGCCGCGGCTCGTCCAGGGTGATGAAGCTCTGGATTTCGAGCTGGTTGTCTTCAATGACGTAGGGATCAGCGATGGCGATACCGCCGGCTTCGGAGGAAAAGACCTCGTGATTGCTGTCGACCTCTTTGATGAGCGCATGGCTGGCGACGGACCAGAAAGCGCCGTTGGGGCTGTCGGCCAGGTAGTGCACCGGGGCCTCCTGGCGCAAGCGCGCAAACCAGGGCTGCCAGCGGTCCTGGGCAAAGAGGCTGGGCTGGCTCACGTCCAGCTGGTCGAGGGCAATGGTCGACGGATCCGGGGTTGCGGGGGACATAGCGTGCGCTCCGATGGCTTGCCTCAAAGCTAGGGGGCCTGGCGTGGCCCGTCAACCTGTTGGGCCATGGGGCTACTCACGCTAAGCCATTGAAGTGTGGGAGAATCCGGGGTTGGAAACAACGGAGACGAGGAACCAGACTATGGCCGAAGCTTTCATCATTGACGCGTGTCGCACCCCCCGGGGCATTGGCAAGCAGGGCCGTGGCGCGCTCGCGCACCTGCATCCCCAACATCTTGGCGCGACGGTGCTGGCCGCCCTGCGGGATCGGAACCAGATTAAGACCGATACGGTGGACGACATCATCTGGGGCACGAGCAGCCAGCGCGGTTCCCAGGGCGGCGATCTGGGACGCATGGCGGCGCTGGATGCAGGCTACGACATCAAGGCCTCGGGCGTGACGCTGGATCGGTTCTGCGGCTCCGGCATTACCTCGGTCAGCCTGGCGGCGGCTCAGGTCATGTCAGGCATGGAAGATACGGTCATTGCCGGCGGCACCGAGATGATGAGCTACACCTCGGCCTCGGCGGATCCGAGCACGCCGCCCATGATGGACAGCGGCAACCTGCACCTGCGGGAGCTGCATCCCCAGAGCCAGCAGGGTGTTTGCGCCGATGCGATCGCGACCCTGGAAGGCATTGATCGGGAAGCCGTCGACCAGCTGGCGGTGACCAGCCAGCGCAATGCCGAGCGCGCCATCAAGGAAGGTCGCTTTGACCGCTCGCTCGTGCCGGTGCATAACCTGGATGGCACCCTGGCGCTGGATCACGAAGAGTTTCCGCGGCCGGGCACCACGATGGACAGCCTGGGCGAGCTGAAGACGGTGTTTGACCAGTGGGCGGCAATTCCCGTCGACGAAGCGGGCACCACCTACGGCGACCTGATCACCAAGGTCTACCCGCAGCTGGCGGGCAAGATGAACCACGTCCATCACGCGGGCAATTCCTCCGGTGTGGTTGATGGTGCAGCGGCGCTGCTGCTGGCCTCGCAGAGCGCGATCGACGCCAACGGCTGGACGCCCCGGGCCCGGATCGTGGCCACGGCCAACATGGGCGATTGCCCGACGCTTATGCTCAACGCCCCGGTGCCCGCAGCCCGCAAGGTTCTGGCGCGCGCTGGCCTGACCGTCGACGATATCGACCACTGGGAAATCAACGAAGCGTTCTCGGTGGTCGCCGAGAAGTTTATTCGCGACCTGGAGCTTGACCGCAGCAAGGTCAACCCGAACGGCGGCGCCATGGCGCTCGGGCACCCGATCGGCGCAACGGGCTCGGTGCTCATCGGGACCGCGCTGGACGAGCTGGAACGCTCAGGAGGCCGTTACGGCCTGATCACCATGTGTGCTGCAGGCGGAATGGCGCCGGCGATCATTATCGAACGAGCGTAGCGGCTGTTATTGACGGGAACTGGGGGCTTGCCGAAAGGCAAGCCCCGGGGCACCGGATGGCTCTGACTCTATAGGTCCAGCGGGCGGTAGTAGTCCTTGCCCTTGGCCTCGTACTCCATGCGGCGTTTGAAGAACGTCTCGCCGGCAGATCCTTCTTCACTGAGCGTCAGGTTCTGGCGGAAGAAGTTGATGCTGTCCGGGTTCAGGTTCTGCGCCATAGTCCAGTAGTGTTCGGCTTTCGCTTTCTGGCCGTGATTGCGGAACAGGTTGCCCAGGCGAAAAGCTGCTTCAGCCTTTTGCTCCGACTCGCTGTAGTCGCGAAAGTTGCCCGCTACCGTTTCTGCGGACTGCACGTGCTTGCTGGCCGCACCATTGCGCACCCAGTCCTTGACCGCAGGGGCGTAGTCGTCGGTGCCGAACCTGATGGCCTCCGGCCCCTCACCGAAGCTGTGCTCCATGGAGTAGGTGCCTTCGTCGATCCGCACGATTCGGCCTTCCTCATCAATCCAGGCCGCCGAGGGCACATTGACGAAATGAAAGGCGCTGCTGATCAGATGGTCTTCGTCGATGACCTGAGTGTAGGTCGGGTTCGCGGCATCAAAGATCGGGCCCGCAGCGGCTTCGCCGCCGGTGTCCTGGGCCGCGCAGATCAGAACAAAGTTCGGGTCGTTCAACTCTTCATACAAACGTTGCCACACGGGCACGTCCAGGTAGCAGCCTCACCAGGATGACCAGGTCACGATCAGGGCCTTTTTGCCTTTCAGATCGGCAAAGCGGATCAGGTTGCCTTTGCGGTCCTTGATCTCGATGTCGGGCACCTGCGCATTGAGCATGGCGCTGTCCCGCTGGGCGGGAATCTCGGCAAAGCTCCAGACCCGAGCCGCCTCGTCTTTGACAAAGGGTTGACCAAGGTGCGTCGCGAAGGCTTCCAGATCCAGCCACTCCTGGCCGCCGGCCTCAACGAGCAGATCGCCCGTCAGGGGGATGCACAGCGATTCGTAACAGGCGCCCTCGGGCTTCACCGTAAAGCCGTTGACCTGTTCCAGGTCCGCCGGCCGGATCAGCAGCCCCTCACCGGGGCCCAGGGCCGCCAGGGTGACTGACTTGCCCTGGTACAGCATCGTCGCGCTGCCCGCCTCGTGAATGGGCTTTTCTTCGAATGGATGCCGGAGTTCCGGCCGAGCCATGAGCGCTGCCATAGACTGCTCCTGTTTGCTGCGATGCCTGCATGGTAGCCCGTTTGCCGGGTCGGGCCAAAGGCGCTTAGGCGGGGTGCAGAACCACGGGCATTTCGCTGTAGCCCATCACGAAATTTGAGTGCACGCGCTGGGGCTCGGCGAGCACCTCAACGTGGCGAAAGCGCTGCAGGATTTCTTCCCACAGGATGCGCAGCTGCATTTCGCCGAGCCGGTTGCCCATGCACCGGTGAATGCCGTAACCGAAGGAGATGTGCTGCCGGGCATTGGGCCGGTCGATGACCAGGCGATCCGGGTCGGCAAACATGCGCTCATCGCGGTTGCCCGAGACGTACCACATGACGACCTTGTCGCCCTTGCGGATCTGCTTGCCGCCGACGATGGTGTCTTCCAGGGCGATGCGGCGCATGTGGGCCAAGGGGGTCTGCCAGCGAATGACCTCTGACACCATGTTGGGAATCAAGGCCGGGTCCTTGCGCAGCTTGTCGAATTCTTCCGGAAACTTGTTGAGGGCGTAGACGCCGCCAGAGATCGAATTGCGCGTGGTGTCGTTCCCGCCAACGATCAGCAGCACCAGGTTGCCGAGGTACTCCATAGGCTCCATGTCGGCGAAGGCCTCGCTGCGCGCCATCATCGACACAAAGTCTGTGCCGTCGCCGTCTTTGCGTTCCTGCCAGAGCCCGTTGAAGGTTTCCAGGCACTCCATGAGTTCTGCCATCCGTTCTTCTTCTGTCATGGCAGACGAGCCGGTCAGTGCCGGAGAAGAGGTGGCTGCGTCAGACCACCGGGTCAGGTCGCGACGGTTTTCGAAAGGGAAATCAAACAGGGTCGCCAGCATTTGCGTGGTCAGCTCGATCGAGACTCGATCGACCCAGTCAAAGGATTCACCGACCGGCAGGCCGTCGAGAATCTGGCCGACGCGCTGGCGAATGAGCGGCTCCATGACCGCCAGGTTGCGCGGCGATACCGCGCCCGTAACGCCCTTGCGTTGGGCGTCGTGCTTGGGCTGGTCCATGGCAATAAACTGCGGCAGCGTCTGGTCCGGCGGCAGATCGCCAATCACAATTGCCGGTTCCGAAGAGAAGATCTTGTGCTCCGTATCGACCTTCTTGATGTCATCGAAGCGCGTCATGCTCCAGAACGGCCCGAAGGGGCTATCCGGCGTAAAATGAACCGGGTCGTTGTTGCGCAGTTCCTCGAACAGGGCCCAGTGATCCTGGGTGGGGTAGAGCGTGGCGTTAGAAGGATCCAGCGGGTCGCTGTGCCCGGTGTTTGGTGCAACGGCTTCAGCCATAGGGTGCTCCTCGTTGAAAGCTGTGGCGGCTTTGGTCAGACCATAACGTACCCGGCTGCCGGCTGCCATGGTATTTTCCCGCGGTAGCCGCGCACCGAGGAGACCTGTGTTGCTGGACGGTATTCACCACGTTTCGATCAATGTCAGCGATGTCGATGCCGCGGTCGAGTTCTATGTCGGCGTGCTGGGCATGACCCTGCTGCCCCGGCCGGACCTCGGTTTTCCGGGCGCCTGGCTGGGCAATGGCGGGCAGGAGGTCCACCTGCTCGGGCTGGCGAATTCACCGGCGCCAAAGGAGCAGCATTTTGCTTTTCGCGTACCGTCGCTTGCGGCAGTGGTCGAGAGCCTTCAAAGCAAGGGCATCGAGTGTTCCAAGCCTCAGGAGATGAAGGACATCTGCCTGCAGGCGTTTTGCCGTGATCCGAGCGGCAACCTGGTTGAGTTTAACGAGCGGCTCGGCTGACCTTTACCCGTTTGGACGGATCTTCCAGACTGTCCGCCATTGCATCCACCGAAAGAGAGATAGCGAAAGATGTCATCAAGTGCACCGGAAGCCGCAGACCTGGCCAACATGCCACTCATGGACCCGGAAATGCTCAAGTGCCCGTATGCCTATGACGCGGCGCTGCGCGCGCAGGCACCCGTTCACAAAGATCCTATGACCGGCGTCTTTGTCGTCTCGACCTACGAACTGGTGCGCAAGGCGCACAAAGCCAAAGACATTTTTTCCAACGAGTTCGGTGGGGCCGTGAGCGCCGTACGGGACGTGGACCCCGATGTGCAGGCGCAGCAGGCTTCTACCTACCAGCTCGGGCGCGGCACGCTGCTCACCTGTGACGACCCGGCGCACCGGATCTACCGCGATGCGGTCAAAGACTTCTTTTTGGCAGAGAACGTGGCGAGCTACGCGCCCTGGATTCGCGAGTTCGCGGCCGGGCTGGTCGAGGACCTGGCCAAGAAGGAACAGTGCAACTTTATCGAGGAGTTCGCTCGGCCGCTGCCGTTGTCGGTCATCATGCACGTGCTCGGCATGCCGCTCGAGATGTTCGACAAGGCGTTCCAGTGGACCGAGGACAACGTCACTGTGCTGTCCCAGATCGCCGACAAGGAAACGCTGTTGGCAGCGAACCGGGGCCTCGCCGAGGAATATGAGTGGTTTGCGGGCGCGTTGAATGAGCGCCGCGGCAACTCGAAGGGCGACTTGCTCTCGCTGGTGGCGAACGCCCAGTTTGGCGACCGCCCCCTGACCATCGAAGAGCAGATCTCCTACTGCACGCAGTTCCTGGTGGCCGGCAACGAGACCACCACGGCGACGCTGGCCGAAGGGGTTCGCCAGCTGTGCCTGCACCCGGAGCAGGAAGCCATGATTCGCGCCGACCGTTCTCTGATTCCGAACCTGGTGGAGGAGAGCCTGCGGCTCGCTTCGCCGACCTCCAACATGTGGCGGGTCGCGAAGGAAGATACCGAGTTGGGCGGCGTCGCCATTCCCGCGGGCAGCATGGTGCTGCTGAAGTACTTCTCGTCCAACCACGACGAGAGTGTCTTTGCAGAGCCGATGGCTTTTGACGTCACCCGGGACAACCTGAAACGCCACATCGCTTTTGGCTTTGGCATTCACGTTTGCATCGGCCAGCACCTGTCCAAGCTGGAAATGCAGATTGCCTGGGAAGTTCTGTTCGATCGCTTTGACAACATCGCGCTGGCCGTCGCGCCGGACGATTTGAACTACATGCCCAACATTTTGCTGCGCGGGCTCGAAGAAATTCCCGTGACCTACCAGACAGTGAAGTAGTCCGTCCATGACGACGAACCGGTGTGTGGTGCTCGCTCGGCGGCCGCAAGGCACGCCGGTACCTGACGATTTTCGCGTCGAGTCCCGTCCGGTGGGCACCGTTGCCGATGGCCAGATTCTCTGCCAGAACCTGTTCGTGTCGTTGGACGCCGGCTTTCGGAACTGGATGGACGAGGGCAGCGGCGATGCGGTGCTGCCTGCCATGCCCCTGGGGCAGCCGGTCATGGGCCTGACCCTGAGCCGCGTGCTGGAATCTCGTCATGACGGCTACGCGGTTGGGGATCTGCTCATGGCCCGTTTCGCCTGGGAAGAATTCACCCTGACCGATGCGGGAGATTTCATATCGCCGATCGGCGAGGCGCGCTACCCGCTCAACTACTATCTCGGCGTGCTGGGCGATACGGGCTTGTCTGCTTACTTCGGCCTGACCGATCACGGCAGAGTCCAGGCGGGCGAAACCGTGTTGGTGAGCGCCGCCGCCGGTGCTGTGGGCAGCATCGCCGGACAGATCGCTCGGCACTACGGCGCCCGAACGGTGGGAATCAGCAGTGGCGCTGACAAGTGTGGTCGGCTAAAGACAGACCTGGGCTACGACGCGGCCATCGATCGCACCGCCGCCGATCTGGATGCCGCCATGACCGCGGCTTGCCCGGACGGTATCGACGTGTATTTCGACAATGTCGGTGGCCCCCTGCTGGAAACGGTGCTCAACCACATCAACGACGACGCTCGCATCCTGCTCTGCGGTGCGGTCGCCAGCTACAACGAGGTCGAGCCGCAACCCGGGCCTTCCAATTTGTTTCAGCTCACAACCCACCATGCTCACATGCACGGGTTTATGACGCATCTGCAGGCCGATCGCTACGACGACGCGCGGGCAACGCTGGCCGACTGGATCGAGGCCGGGCACCTGGTCATTCACGAACACCGGCTGCAGGGCATTGAGCGGGTGGGCCAGGCGTTCTGCGATCTCTTTGCGGGCGCCAACTTCGGCAAGACGGTGGTGGAGCTTTAGCTTGCGCCGTCGGTCCAGCCGCTAAAGCCCGCCGGCTCGTAGGGCCCGATCACCAGCTGCTCGAGCACGCCGATGCCCTGGCGCTGGCCGTCGCTGGCACGAACAACCTGCTGCACGTGAATGTTCTCCGGCGCCCGCAGGTCCAGTTCGCCCGGGTCAAAGCTCTCATGGCCGCAGACCAGTTCGCCGTGCCAGTTGCCCTGGCGCCAGGTCGGGTGGCCGTAGCCCAGTCCCTTGAACTGAAACCGCAGAATGGGCTCCAGCTCGATGACCCGCTGACCGCCTTCGAAATCGGCGAGCGTGATCCTGGCCTGCGCGGCAAGGCGCGTGCCCGGGTGGTAGCGGATGTCGTGGTCGACTGTTGCCGCATGGACCACGCGGCCGTCCTCGACGCCCGGGATCGCGGCTTCCTCCGCGTAGAGCGGCGCCGTCAGGCCTTCCCGAAACAACGGCCGGCCCCGGGCGTCGTCAAAGAAGATCGCGTGCGAGATATGATCGTCCCAGATCAGCGGGGCCCAAAGAAAGAAGAAGCTGCCGGGCGAGCGGGGCGCGCCCTGCGGCACCGGCTCGCCCACAGGACGCATGCCCCAGCTGCGGTCCTTGGTGCCCAGGCACTGGTCGGCGTTGACCCGAATCTCGTCGGTCGGCGTTTTGATCGTGCCTTGCCAGCGACCGAACTGGTCAAAGCGCGTGGCGTCCATCATGCGCTTGGTGCCGCTGTACAGCACCTGCCGGCCTTCCTGAATGCAGGCGCTGCGCCCGGAAAACACCAGGTCGCAGGCGATGCCGCTGTCGTTGTCTTCGAGCACCACGCGAGTCCGCTTCATGGGCTCGAGGATCTCGATGCGCAGCGGGCCGACGTTCATGTCTGTACGCTCGTCCGGAGCGCGGCGAGACCCGTAAAAGCAGTGCTGCAGGCCATCCCGGGTCACCACGCTAAAGGCGGCATCCAGGATGTTGCGGTGCGGATAGACCGCCATGCCCAGCCCGAAGTAGTAGCTGCCGTCGCCGACGTAGCCGTTGAACCAGGTGCGGTCGTAAATGTTCGGATCGCTGCTGGCATGGTGGGCGAGCGGCTCGGGTGTCTGGTGAACCGGGTAGTCGTCGAGCTTGTTGAGCATGGGGGCCGGCAAGTTGCGTAAAGCGCAACTATACGGCGCTGGGCCTTCGATCGTCAGCCATCGGTCCGAACGGCTCCGCTGTCGATCAAGCGTTGCTGTCGGTCCCTGTCGTAGCCCAGTTCTGCAAGGATTGCGCGGCTGTGCTGTCCCCACCCGGGGGCGGGCAGCAGGGGCTCGGCGGTGCCGAATTGCGCGCTTCTGGATCTGGGGTGTCGAAAGCGTCCAGCGACCGGGTGCTCGCTTTCCTGGACCAGCCCGACGGCCCGCACCTGCGGGTCGGCGAACACCTCGCCCGGAGCCCGCACCGGTGCTGCAGGGACATCCGCCGCGATCAGCCGCTCGGCGACCGTCGCCGCTGGCATGGCGCCGATCATGGCATCGATCACGTCGTACCAGTCCGGCAGCTGTGCGGCGCGCTTGGCCGCGGTGCGAAAGCGCTCGTCTTCCAGGCGCTCGGGCTGCCCCAGCGCCTCGCAGGCCGCGGCCCACTGCTTGTCGGTGCCGATGGCGATGCTGACCCAGCCGTCGGCCGCGCGATAGAGCCGATAGCTGTAGATCAGGTTAGCCCGGTGGTCGACGTCGGCGTCCTGCAGGGTCTCCTCCATCATGACGTCGCCCCACAGAAACGCGATGTTGGCATCCAGCATATTGGTTTGCACCGTGCATCCTGCGCCTGTGGTGCCGCGCTGCACCAGAGCCGCCAGGATCGCCTGGGCGTTGTTGTAGGCGCCGATCTTGTCGGCAACCATGCCGCGAACAAGGGTAGGCTGCTCGTCGACGCGCTGGGCGCCCGCCCAGCCCGACAGAGCCTGGATCAGCGGGTCGTACACGGGCCTGCCGGCGTAGGGACCATCGGCGCCGAAGCCGCTGCTGGAGCAGTAGATCAGGCGGGGATTTCGCGCCCGCATGGCCGTCGCCCCAAGCCCCAGTCGCGCCATTACCCCGTCCCGATAGCCCTCGATGAGCACGTCCGCCTGGTCAATCAGGTTTGCGGCGACCTCGACGCCGTCGTCGTTCTTCAGGTCGATAGCGATCGATCGCTTGCCGGCGTTGGCGCTGAGGAACCAGCCACTGGTGCCGCCTTTGCTCGATCCGTACAGGCGCAGCTGGTCCCCCGTCGCGGTGTCCTCGACCTTGATGACCTGGGCTCCGTAGGACGCCAGCAGCGCCGCCGCCGCCGGCGCGGCGATCATGGTGCCGAACTCGATGACCCGAATGTTGTGCAGCGGCTGCATGGGCGTCTCCCGGAGTTTTCGCTGCCAGTGTACGCGCCTGCTGGGGTGGCAGTAGACTGCCGTATCGCCAGAGCAGGAGACAGCGATGCAGGGACTGTCCACAAATCAGGTATTCCAGAGCGCCTGGGTGGTTGCAGACTTCGAGCAGGCGGTCGCGACCTGGGCAGAGCGCTACGGTGTCGGCCCCTTCTATGCAGTGGACTTCAGCAGTGGCCCAGAATTGCGCTACCGGGGCGAGCCAGGCCAGCTGACGATGAAAGTCGCCTGGGCCCAGGCCGGCGACGTGCAGGTTGAGCTGATCGCGCCGCTGTCGAAAAGCCCGAACGTTTACCGCGATCTGGTGCCGGCCGGGCAGACCCGTTTCCATCACGTCTGCTTCTGGAGCGACGACATTGCGGCAGACAAGGCGGTGCTGCAGACAGCCGGATTTGAGCTGGCGATGGATTCGGGGGACGGCGATGGTGCCCGCTTTGCCTACTTTGACACTTCGGCGGAGAACGGCCACATGATCGAACTGCTCCAGCGCGATGCCGGCATGGCCGCGATGTTTGATCGCATCGCCGTCGTTGCCCGGGACTGGAATGGCGATCGGCCCCTGCGCGAGTTTGCGGAGCTCGCAGTTTGACGGCGCCGCTGCGCCTGCTCCTGGCCAGCCTCCTGGCCGGCTGTCTTGCCGGCTGCTCCGCGGACTGGGTGCCATTTTCCGGCGGGCCCCTCGAGGGCCCGGTGGCAGCGCCGCCAGCGGACTGGCGAACCGCTGTAGTGGACGAGGTGATCCGGCTGGAGTCGCAGCCCTCAGACCCGTACTCGGTCAATCTGTGGGTGATTCCCCGGGAGCGCTGGCTGTATGTTTTTGCCGGTGCAAACCGGGCCAACTGGATCGAGCACATCGAGGTGGACCCCCGGGTGCGCATCCGCGCTGGGGGCAATATCTACGAGCTCCGCGCCGATCGGGTCACTGATCCGGAAGAGTTCGAAGCCTTCGCGCAAAGCTGGCAGGACAAGTACGGCCGCCGGCCGCGCAACGAGAGCGTGACGGAAACCTGGCTGATGCGGCTGTCGCCGCGCTGAACCCGACGCTCCGGCGCCCGGAGCGGTTTGCGGGGGGGTTCCCGGGTGTGAAATCCCCGTTGATTCATTTGATGGGTGTAGCGCGCTATCCTTACTGGCTCGAATCAGCAGGGCCCGTGAGGGCTGGAGTACCTTGTGCAGGACGGCAAAGCGCTGGCGTCATTTCGCAGCGAAGCAAGCGATTGGGTGAAGGCCCATTTTCCCGACGAGCTGCGGGGAATCGAGATTGGCATCGAGGGCGTTGGCGGCGACGAGCACGCCGAGCCCCTCGAGCAATGGCGCCTGGCTTTGGGGGAGCGCGGCTACGGCGCCCCGACCTGGCCGGTGGCTTACGGCGGCGCTGGTCTGAGCGATCCTGAGGCCAAGGTGCTCGGCCAGGTGCTCTACCAGCATGGCGCGTTCAATCCGATACCGGTGCTGGCCGGCATGGGCATTACCATGGTTGGCCCGACAATCCTCGAGTACGGCACTGACGAGCAGAAAGACAAGCACCTGCCCCCCATTGCCCGGGGCGACGTGCGCTGGTGCCTGGGGCTGTCGGAACCCAATGCAGGGTCGGATCTGGCGTCCCTCAATACCCGGGCAGAAGCCCAGGGCGACGAGTACGTGCTCAACGGCCAAAAGATCTGGACCAGCGGCGCAGACCAGTCGCAGTGGTGCGGCGCACTGGTGCGAACCGACCCGAAGGCGGCCAAGCGCGACGGCATCAGCTTTCTGATGCTGCCCATGGACCAGCCGGGCGTCGAGACCCGGCCGATCCGACTGATCTCCGGCGCCTCGCCATTTTGCGAAACCTATTTCAACGATGCCCGGGCGGCCAAGACGGACCTGCTGGGCGAGCTGAACGATGGCTGGAGCGTGATTAAGCGATTGCTTCAGCATGAGCGGCAGAGCCAGACCCGCAGTGGCCGCACCCCCACAGATGAGCAGGCCTCTCTGCAGGACCTGGCCCGGGACTACGTAGGCACGGATGAGCACGGCCAGTTGAGCGATGTGGACCTGCGGCAACGCATCGTCCGCCATTTGATGGACGGCGAGGCTCACAGCCTCACGATCGGACGCATCACTGCAGAAGCGCGGGGCAAAGTGGAAGTCAGCGCCGTTGCATCCATCCTGAAGAACTCGAACACCCGGGTGGCGCAAGAAAAAGCTGAGCTGACCCTCGAGATCATGGGCAACCAGGGTCTGGGGCAGGGGGGCGAACTGTTCTCGGAAGCCGAGCAGGCCGCAACCTCGGACTGGCTGTGGGGCAAGGCCATGTCGATTTACGGCGGGTCCTACGAAGTGCAGAACAACATCATCGCCAAAAACATCCTCGGTCTGCCTGAGACCACGCAAAAAGGCTAGCGCGCTGCGCGAGCCCAGGGAGAAACGACACATGGCAGCTTTGACCGAAGAACAGGCGATCCTGCGGGACCAGGCGAACGCCTGGACCCGTGAGCAGGCCCCCGTCAGCGCCTTTCGCAGTATGCGGGACGCCGGCCGCCCGGAAGGCTTCGAGCCGACCACCTGGGCCCAGATGGTGGAGCTCGGCTGGTCGGGCATTCTGGTCCCGGAAGCCCACGGCGGCTCAGACCTGGGCTACCTGACCTTTGGCCTGGTGCTCGAGGCTATGGGGCGGCAACTGACGGCAGGACCACTCTTTGCCAGTGCGCTGGTCGGTGCCAGTGCGCTCCGCCTGGGCGGCAGCGATGCGCTGCAGGCCGCACTGTTGCCGGCGATCGTCGACGGCAGCGCAGTGTTGACGCTGGCCTGCGATGAAGGGCCCCGGCATACGCCGACGCCGCGGGACTGTGTGGCCACGGCCAGTGCCGACGGCTTCGTCCTGACCGGCCGCAAGGCGTTTGTTCCGGAGGCCATGGCGGCCACGCACTTCCTGGTCAGCGCCCGAGTGGCCGATGCCGCGGCGCAAGACGCCACGCAGCTTTTCCTGGTGTCGGCGGAGCAGACGGGGATCCGCCCTGAGGCAGTCTCGCTGGTCGATAGCCGGGGCTACGGGCATCTGCATATGAATGGCGTCGCCGTGCCGGCCGCCGATCAGCTGTCCGGCGGTGCGGCGCTGCTGGAACAGGTGCTCGACCGCGCTCGTGCGGGCCTTGCGATGGAGATGATCGGCACTGGCGCGCAGGCCTTCGACATGACGCTGGAGTATCTGAAAACGCGAGAGCAGTTCGGCCGGGTGATCGGTTCCTTCCAGGCCCTTGGGCATCGCGCTGCAGAGATGTTCGCGGCCATGCAGCTGAGCCGGTCCTGTGCCGAAGCGGCGCTGCAGGCGCTGGATGATCCGAACACTGACGGGGCCCGAACGGCGGAGCTGGCCTCCCTGGCCAAAGCCAAAGCCGGGGAGTTTCTGTTTCGTATGTCCAACGAGCTGATTCAGATTCACGGCGGCATTGGCATGACCGACGAGTTTGATGCCGGCTTCTATCTCAAGCGCGCGCGAGTGTTGGAGTCTGCCTTTGGCAACCAGGCGTTCCACAGGGACCGGTACGCGCGCCTGAAGGGCTTCTAGCATGACAGCCGGGCTTCCGGATCCTGAAAGCGGTCCGGAAGCCACGCAGGACTACACCGCTGCGCGCCGCACGCTGCTGGCGTCGATCGTGATTACCTGGATGGGTTTTTCGGTCCTGTTTCCGCTGATCGCCCCGGTCGGCAGAGAGATGGGGCTGTCGGAGTTCCAGATCACCAGCATCATTGGTACCTCGTCGTTAGTGGTGTTTCTGGCTTCGCCGATCTGGGGCCGGCTGAGTGATCGCTACGGGCGCAAACGTATTCTGCTCGTGGGCGTTTTTGGTTTTGCCGCGGGTACCTTGCTGTTCAACTCTGTGCTGACCCTGGGTCTGACCGGGGTCCTGGGCGGCACTGCACTGTACCTGTGCCTGCTCGGCGCGCGTTGGATCCATGCCTGCATCATGTCGGCTGCGATGCCGTCCAGTACGGCCTACATGGCAGACATCACCTCCTTTGCGCAGCGCACGAAAGGCATGGGCGCCGCCGGGGCAGCCAATAACCTCGGCGGTATCATCGGCCCGAGCCTCGCAGCCCTTGCTGTTTTTGGCCTGCTCTTTCCCCTGTGGTTGATGGCAGGCCTGGCGCTCTTGAACGGGCTGCTGGTCTGGTGGTTGCTGCCGGAATCGCCGCGCTTCACGGGGGCTGCATCTGTCGGCTCCGGTCGCCCCATGAGCCCCCGCATGCCCTATACGGATCGACGCATCCTGCCTTTCGTGGTCGTGGGCGTGCTGATGTTCATGGGCGCTGCGCTGGTCCAGCAAACCATGGGCTTCCGCTTTCAGGACGCGCTCGGGCTGACGGCGATGCAGACCGCCAGCGTGTTCGGGGTTGCCATGATGCTGGCCGCGGCATGTTCCCTGTTCTCGCAGGCGGTGATCGTGCAGCGGATGGAACTGGCGCCCTTCACGCTGCTGCGGCTGGCGATCCCGCTGCTGATCGTGGCCTTTGCGATGATGGCGCTGCTGAATGATCGGTGGGGCCTGACGGCCGCGATGATGGTGCAGGGCCTTGGCATGGGGCTGGCGGCACCCGGTTTCATGGCCGGCGCGTCCATGGCAGTCACGCCTCAGGAGCAGGGCGCGGTGGCCGGTGTCGCGGGCGCCTGCCCGCCCCTCGGGTTCAGCATTGGGCCCTTGCTGGGGGGCTGGCTCTATCAGATCGATCCGGTATTGCCCTATGCTTGTGCCGCTGGCGTCTACCTGGTGCTGTTGCTGGCCATGGGCTGGATCGGCCGTCGCGTCACGGTGCACGCGCCTTGACGGGTCAGGCCCACGCGGCACCGGCACTCAGGCAAAGTCAGGAGGGCAGCGATGAGTAATGCAGGCCTCGGTGTTCGAGGCTGGGCGGTCCGCCCGGAGGCACGGCGGTTGGCTGGGGCAGTGACGCAGGCGAAGGCGGGAGACGCCGCAGCCCGCGAAGCGGTATGCGGGGCGTTCTGCTGGGCTGCCTTTGCCGCCCCTGGTGCCCTGCGTCCGGTCTACGATCTGGTGGCCAGCGGCTGGCTTGAGGATGCGCCGGCAGCGGAGCCGTCCGCCGCCCATGCCTTGCGCACAGTGCCCGAGGCTCAACCGGACGATGCCTTCTGGACCGCCTTCGAGCAGGTGCTGGCGGGCCCGGCCGGCGGCTATGATGCGGGCTCAGTCACCGCAGCCGTTGCTGCCCTGGGGGGCTCCGTTGCGCCGCAATTTCAGGGCCTGGCCGAAGCAGCCTGCGAGGTTCACTGTGAAGGCCTGGGACTCAGCCAGGCGCCTGTGCCGCCGGTGCTGAGCCTGCAGGCTCTGAGCGAGCACAGGCCGGGCGGTCTGGGCCGGACTTTGCACAGTATGTGGGTCGACAACGGCTACGACCCGGAGGTGCTGGATCGCGACGCCATTGGCCTGTCGGCGCTGCCGCCGACCCTGCGTTACCTGAATACCCGCATCCTGCAGATGCATGATGTCTGGCATCTGGTCGCAGGCTACGAAACGACCTCGCTGCACGAGATTGCGATCTCTGGTTTTCAGCTGGCGCAATTCAGCCACAACTACTCGGCGATGTTTCTGGCCACCGTTGCTGTGATGAGTCACGAGCGGTCACCGGAGGGCTTTGCACTGCTGCTGCAAACGGTCAGCGAGGCCTGGCGCCACGGCCGCACCGCGCCGCCGTTCATGGGGATCGCCTGGGAGTCCTGCTGGGATCGCTCGGTGACCGACCTGCGCGCCGAGCTGGGCATCGAGCCCTTTCAAGGCAGTTTCCCGGCCGACCTTTTCGAACAGCTGGCTGCGGCTGGCTGATGACTGCACTCCCCAAGAACCGAAGGAATTCCTGATGCCAGACTTAAGCCAGACAGTTGCGGTGGTGACCGGTGCGAGCAAAGGCATTGGCAAAGGGATTGCCGAGGGGCTCGGCGAGTACGGCGCGACGGTCTACCTGACCGGTCGCAGCAGCAGTGACGCGCCGGGCACCCTGAGCGTTGAGAACACGGCGCGCTCCGTCGAAGCGCTTGGCGGCACCGCAATTCCTGTGGTGCTCGATCACAACAATGATGACGAGGTGCAGGCGCTGTTCAACCGGGTCGGCCGCGAACAGGAGCGGTTGGACATCCTGGTCAACAACGTCTACCAGATTCCCAGCCCGCCGGTGTTCAGCGGCGGGTTCTGGGAGCACCCGATCAAGATCTGGGATGACCAGTGCGGAGTGGGGCTACGTGGTTACTACACCGCGTCGGTCTACGCTGCACCGCTGATGATTCGCCAGCCCGGCGGCCTGATCGTCAACATTTCTTCCCGGGGCGGGCGCGGCTATGTGTTCAATACAGCTTACGGGGTGGGCAAGGCGGGCGTGGATCGCATGGCCCAGGATATGGCGCACGAGCTGCAGCCCTACGGCGTTTCTGCGATCTCTCTGTCGCCGTCGAAGGTCAAAACCGAGTTCATACTGGAGCAGATCAGCCGGGGCGAGCTGCCGCCGCTGGACCCGGCGGTGGCGCAGTCCGTTCGCCTGTCTGGCCGCGTGATTGCGGCTGTCGCGACGGCGCAGGATCGCATGGAAATCAGCGGTGGCGTTTACACCGTAGCTGAGTTTGCCGAGCGCTATCAGGTGGTCGATCCCGATCACGAGTAGGGACCGGCTGCTCGCCTGACTTGAGGACCGTTATGCGGGGCGTTTGAAGGTCAGCCAGAAGCCGCTGTCGGTGAGCGTGTCCATGAGTGCCTGGGGGCTGAAAGGCTTGTTCATGAACGCATGCACGCCAAGATCCATGGCGGCATGAATCAGGCCGGAGTCCCGGGAGCCGCTGAGCGCGATAATCAGCGTGTCTGTCAGCGGTTCTTGCTTGGCCAGCTTGTGCAGAAGATCCATGGGGTCCACATCAGGCAAACCAAAGTCGACCAGCACCACATCGTAGGGTTCGGCGCGCGCTTTTGCCGTCAGGGCCAGGGCTTCTTCTCCGCTGCTCGCGCAGTCTACCTGGCACAGGATTCGGGCTGATTTCAGGTTCCGCTCGACCCAGTCACGATCGGCGTCGTCATCTTCTATGAGCAACAGGCTCAGGGGGGTTGGCATCGACAGGCACTCTCTGGGAATTCGCCTCGCAGGTCTAGTAGGTATAGCGCACCATGTCGAAAACGCGAGGGGCGGCGCCCCGCTGGGCGCCTTCCTAGCGGCGCTTGATTTTGCGGTGCATCGCCTTTGTGAGTGTTCTGGATAGAGTCACGGCGTCGAGCTGGCTTTTCTCGATGTAGTCCATGGCGCCAGCATCCATCGCTTCCCGCAGGGTTTGTTCGTCCCGGGCCCCGGTGACGATCACGATCGGCGTCGTCGGCAGCAGATTGTTGATGCGCGAGACGGTCGCGATGCCGTGGGAGTCTGGCAGCTCGAGGTCGAGCAGAACGAGGGAGAACCGTTCGCGAACGACGGCGCGCCGGGCCTCGTCTACGGTGCTGACCCAGACCACGTCCCAATCCTCGCCAAACTGCTGCAGGTAGCTCTCAATGAGCCGGGCATCCTGCTTCGAGTCTTCGATGAGCAGCGCTCGGGGCTGCTCCGGTTGCTCGGCAACGCGCTGGTCGTTGCTGCTGCGCAGGCCAAAGGCATCGCTGTTGGCAATGATGGAGACGACCACGCCATCTCGCTCGGCGCCGCTGGACTTGTACGGCTCGATGCGCACGCACACTTCCTCGGAATCCGGGCCCTCGACAATCTGTACCTTAGATATGCTGTCCCGATTGGCCGCTGCCAGGTCGTCCAGGAAGCCCGTGTACACCAGATTGTTGGTGGTGTGACCGATGGGCCGGTCGACATCACTGGGCATCAGGTTGAAGTAGCGCTTGAGCGATTCCGTAAAGCGTCGAACTTTCAGGTCGCCGTCCAGGAACAGCACAGAGATGTTGGTGTTGTGCAGCAGGTTGGTGAGATCGTCGTTCAGATCCGTGATCTCGCGGATCTTCTCCTGGTACTCGCCATTGACCGTATAGAGCTCTTCGTTGACGGACTGGAGTTCTTCGTTGGTGCTCTGCAGCTCTTCGTTCGAGGCCATGAGCTCCTCGTTGGAGGACTGCAGTTCTTCGTTCGTCGTTTCGAGTTCCTCGACGGTGATCTGCAGGTGCCCGCGTGCCTGTCGTAGCTCCTCTTCCAGGTCCAGCAGCCGTCGGTTGCTCTCTTCGTCGTAGTTGTACTGAACCTCGACCTTGGGGTCCGCTTCTGAGGCCGTGTCGTGTCGCTCGAACACCACGACCACGTGGCCCAGGAGCCCATTGACCTTCAGGGGCGTGGCCATCAGATCGACGATGCTGCGCAGATCGTCCATGACGAAGGGCACGCCGCGGTAGGTCAGGGCTGTGGATTCCTGTCGCGCGCGGTGTACCGCTGTGGTGACCGGAATGTTCAGATCAGCATGAAGCAGGGCCCCGATGGTGTTGCGCACTGCCCCTGCCTGGGCTTTGCGAACGTAGTCTGAGACTTCGCCAAACACGTAGACCGCCTGGTCGTCGCTGTCGAACACGATGCTGGGCGGCAGATGCTTGTCAATAAGCGCTTCGGCGACCGCCTGGGAGATGGCAATCTGGTTGGTCGGCACGTTCGTTGGCGCGCGAACCAGATTCCGCATGGGCGTACGTTCATAGTTCTGCACCATCGCCCGCGGGTGATTGATGCCGGACTTCTTGCAGTAAATCTTGCTGTGCTGGTTCACCGGCTCAAAGTAGTCCGACAGGTTGCCCAGACCTTCTGATGACCCGAGAAACAGGTATCCCTTGGGGGTTACGGAGTAGTACAGCTGGCTTAGCACCTGGGCCTGCACGTCGCTCTTGAGGTAGATCAGCATGTTCCGGCAGACCACCAGATCCATGTTCGAGAACGGCGGGTCGCGGGTGATGTCGTGCGGCGCAAACACCACGCGGCGACGGATTTCGGGCACAATCTGGAACTTGCCGCCGCTGACGCTAAAGAAGCGCTGCACTCGGGCCTGGCCCAGGTCCTCGAGAATATATTCGTCGTAGGTGGCCTGAGCGCCGATGCTGATGACTTCCTGGTCAACGTCGGTGGCAAACACCCGGAACGAACGGGGCAGCTTGAGGCGCTCGATGGCTTCCTGCAGGAGCATGGCAACGCTGTAGGCCTCTTCGCCGGTCGCGCACCCGGCACACCAGACACGAATCTCCGAGCTGGCTGCCGACCGCTCGATAATGGGGTCGATCACCTCCTGCTCGAGATCGGCGAAACACTTTTTGTCGCGGAAAAACCGGGTGACGTTGATGAGCAGCTCGCGACACAGCGTCGCGCTCTCCGTGTCATCGCTGCGCAGAATTGAGAGGTACTCTTTCAGGCTGTTGACCTGATGGACGGCCATGCGGCGCTGGATGCGCCGCGAAACCGTGCTGATCTTGTACTTCGAGAAGTCGATGCCGGACTGGGAGCGCAGAATCGAGAAGACGGTGGTGAGCTCTTCGTCGGTATCGTTGAACTGCGCCGGGTCGTTGGTGGCGTACTCGACAAATTGCTCGATGGTTCCGGGCAACTCCCGGGCGGGTTTGATGACGTCCGCCAGGCCCGTGCGCTCTGCGGCGTTGGGCATGCCGTCGAACTTGGCGTCTTCGGGTTGCTGGACCAGTACGATGCCGCCCGCGTCCTTCACGTCCAGCAGTCCGCGGCTGCCGTCCGTGCCGGTGCCGGAGAGCACCACTGCGATAGCTCGAGCGCCCCGATCCTTCGCCAGGGCCGTGAAGAAGATATCGATGGGCAGGTTCAGACCGGAGTGGGGCTCGCGCTCAATCAGCCGCAGGCGCCCGTCCGTAATAATCATGTTGTTGCGCGGGGGGATCAGGTAAACGTTGTTGGGCTCGACCCACATGCCGTCTTCAACATTGTTGACCCGCAGGCTGGTGTTCTTTGACAACAGCTCCCGCATCAGGCTCTTGAAGTCGGGCGAGAGGTGCTGAACCACGACATAAGCCAGGTTCATGTCTCGCTGGGTGTGCTCGAAGAACTGCTGCAGGGCTTCGAGCCCGCCCGCAGAAGCGCCAATCCCGATGATGAAGTCGGGCGCTTCCCCCCCAGGTTCCGGCGCGATGATCGCGGGGTCGCCTGATGCCAGATCGGAGTCCGGGGCCTCGTTGCCGCCTTGCTCATTCGGGTCTGTGGTGGTCATGGCTGTGCTACCAGATGCTGCAGTTAAAAGCGCTGTTGATGTTATCCGATATTGCTGGAATAGCGACGGGGAATGGCCAGGGTTACCCGAAAACCGTCGTCGCCCCGTTGCTCGCTGGACAGGGTGCCGCCCAGGCTTCGGGCACCCTGGTTGGCCAGCGTCAGGCCCAGGCCTACGTGCTGCGCGCTGGGACGCTTCCCGCAGCGATTGAAGGGCCGGATCGCCTGTTCCCAGTCCTTTTCGCTAATTCCGGATCCCTGATCGTCGAAGTGGCAGCGCACCTGGGCCTCATCGCGATCGATGAGCACCCGCAGCTGCGACGCGCCGGCGTGATCGGTCACGTTGGCGCACAGGCGCAGGATGATCTGGCGGAGCAGGCGAGGATCGCTGACCAGGTCTGCATCGCCGTCGATCGCCTTGAGCGCCACACCGGTTCCCGGGATCGTGGAGCGGAGCAGATCGGCCAGGGATCCGATCGCATCTTCGCGAACGCTGTACGCCAGGTGCGCCAGATCGTGAATGCCATAGATCATCTGCTCCGCAATTTCCGCACTGGCCTGGATCTGAGCCAGCAGCATGGCCGGCTCTTCTTTGAGGCTTTGACGAATCTCGTCGCCGAGCAGCGCGGAAAACCCGCGGATGTGCCGCAGCGGGGCGCCGACGTCATGGCCGATGGCTCGAATGTAGTCCAGGTACAGGTTTTCGTTCTCAGAGGGGCTAGCGATCAGGTTTCTCCGTTGGCAGCTCGATGACGCGCCAGTAGTGGTCGAGCATCTCGATACCCTCAACGAAGGAATCCCCCAGGGCGGATTTGACCATGTAGCCTGCGACGTTCTGCTCGTAAGCCTTAAACACATCCTGGTCGTCGCGCGATGTGCTCATGACAAAGATCGTCAGATGCTTTAGCGCTGAATCCGCTCGGACTTCGTCCAGAAATTCGTGCCCGTTCATGCGGGGCATGTTGATGTCCAGCAGCACGATGACCGGCATGACGACCTTCGTCTCCGATTGGCCCCGTAGAATGCTCAGGGCCTCGACGCCGTCTTGGGCCCAGACCAGGCGATTGGCGATGCGTTTTTTGGCCAGGGTCCTCTGGAACAGCTCGACGTCGAGCTCGTCGTCGTCGATCATCAGGATATCAACTGGTCTGAACTGGTCCATGTCGTGTGCCCTCAAGCTCCGCCGAGGTAGGTTTCCGGGTAGCGGGCGCGAACCTGTGCCCAGGCCGAAGCCTGCAGGTCCTGCCCGCGCTGGCGAGTCAGAGCTCGCCAGCGGGACGCGGTCGCGTTGAGCGCCTCCCCAGCGGTCAGCTTGCCATCCACGGCCAGAGAAATGAATCGCGCAAGGGCACTAAAGTAGTCCGCCTGGCCGCCGATGTGGCAGTCCGGCAGGCAGTGAGTCAAAGACGCCTGGTGCAGCTCGAGAAACTCCGGCGAGTAGGTGCTCTGGATCGCCGGGTCCGAGTAGTGCTCGGCGCGGAACGGGTCGAAATAGCCGTCCACCTCCCGCACCGCCAGGGTAGACGCCGAGGGGCTGCAGGCGAACAGCATGAACAGGTAGGCGAGTTCCGGCTGCGCTGAGGCGCGCGCCACCGTGTAGTTCCAGCCCCAGTTGAAGTAGGGCAGTCCGTGCTCCCGAACGCTGTCACTGGCCGGCGGCTCAAAGGCCGCGATCTGGTTCCGGATCAGCGAGGTGGACTGCTGGAAGGCTTTCTGGGACCCGCCCCAGCCAATGTTGATCAGGCTGGAGCCGCGCTTGAAGTCGCGCCAGTTGTCGAAAAGGCTGGCGCCGCGCACGCCCGGAGCCAGGCTGCCGGTGGCATCGACCAGGGCTTGCAGGGCGGCAGTTGCCGCGTCGCTGGTGATCTGCGGACGCATGTCCGCATCAAAGGGCAGGGTGCCCGTCTCGTGCAGCCGCAGCCAGAATTCCCAAACCGCGTAATCAGGGATGCGGAACAGATTGCCGCCATAGCGCTGCTCGTCTGGCGCGCTGTAGAACGCCATCAGCTCGTCCAGCTCCGCCCAGCTGGAAAACTGGTCGGCCGGCCGGCCGGTCTGGTCGGCAAAACGCTTGTGTCGGTCGGCGGCGCGCAACACCTGGCGATTCAGGAAGCCCAGGTAAACGTCGCCGTCGGTCTGGTAACCGTAGTAACGGCCTTGCCAGCTGCCGTCCGCTTGTTGCATCAGACCGTTTCGATAGCCCTTCGGCTCGTGCCGGGCGACGTACTCGTCCAGCGGCGCGATGGCTTTCGCCTCCACCAGGTCGGTCAGCCCGAAGGAGGCCGGCAGGCCGATGTCAAAATCGGCGTCTTTCTTGCTGGCAGCCAGGAGCAGATAGGTGTTGACGTCGTTGACGGGCACGTAGCGCGCCAATACCTCGACGCCGGTCTGGGCGGTAAACAGCCTGATGAGCGGCTGCAGGTTGGCTTCGGATCCGGAGGGAAGAATGAGGTTGAGGGCCCTGCCGCGGCCCAATCGGCTGGCCGTCTCCAGCGCGTAGCTGGCCGCCGGGTCCAGCGGTGGCGCCGGCGCCGCAGCGAGCGCCGCGGGCCCGAGCGAGCTCGCCAGCGTGACCGTTCCTGTTTGCTGCAGGAAGTGGCGACGGCTTGTTCGGGTGGGGTGGGCCACGAATTGGCTCTACACTGCAGTGATCAAAGTGTAGCCGAGAAATGAGATCGAACGGATTGCGACCACGCTGGCCCTGGCTTTCGGCCTGATTGCGCTGATGCATGTCATCGCCGTGGTGATCGGCTGGTGGGGCTATCGGGCCATTGAAACGCAGCAAACGGAACTGACGGCTCGGGTTCTGCCGGTGTCGACGGCATCCCAGCAAAGTGCTGACCTCATTGCGCAGGTTCAGGTGCTGGCGCCGCAGATTCCTGAAATCAATCGTAGCGTCCAGCTCGACGCGTTCGGACGGACCTTGCGGGAACTGTTGCAAGGGGTCGAAGGCCGCCTTGCGGTCAACCAGCTTGATGATGAAGCGGTGGCCGCTCGGCTGCGGCAGGCGGACGAAGCTCTTGTTGCTGCGGTCGATGCCCAGGGAATGTTGATCTCTGAGCGAGAGCAGTTCGAGGTTTCCCAGCGCAAGGCCCTGCGCGATCTGGAGCAGCTCAAGGTGGCGCTGGAGGTCTATGACGCCGGCACCGATAGCGGCGACGCCGCGGGCCGAGTGCTCCAGGAAACCCTGCGGGGGCTTGCGGACTGGCAGGCCCTGGTCCTGACGCTCGCGTCGCTGCAGGACGAGACCGCGCTGGACGAGACCGCCGCCAGCATTGCCCGGGGTATCCGCCAGAGCGTGCGCGCGCTGTCTCGGGTAGGGCTGCTGCAGCAGGCACCGGATCTCGCGGATCGCTTCTTGACGCTGCTTGAGGGGATGTCTGAACAGGGCGGCCCCTTTGAGTCCTGGCGAGCGCAGATCCTGGCTGCAGGGATCGTCGGAGAGCGGGTGTCGGCCTTAAGCGATTCGGCCGCCCAGCTGGCAAGCCGCCTGAGCCAGCTGGTCGACAGCCAGAACCTGCGCGCTGCGGCCGCAAGCCGGGAACTGGGCGAAACGCTGAGAACGGCAGAGGTTGCGCTGTTCGTGGTCTCCCTCGCGGCGCTCCTGCTCAGTGTTCTGTTTGTGCGTTTTCTGGTGTTTCGCGGGGTTGTGGCGCCCCTGGACGCGCTCACCCGTCGAACCACGGACCTGGCAAGCGGAGATCTGAGCTCGCCGGTGCCAAGCCCGCGCTTTTCGGAACTGGCGACCATCGCCGAAGCGCTGAAAGTGTTCCAGAGGAGCCTTCAGCGGTTGGCTCGGGCCGACGAACAGCTCAGGCGCCAGAACGAGAAGCTGGTGTTCGCGAACGAGGAGCTGAACCGCTTTGCCTACGCGGCCTCCCACGATCTGCGCTCGCCGCTGCGCGGTGTCAAGACCCTCGCCGGCTTTGTCCGCGACGATTTCGAAGGCCCCATGCCAGAGGTCATTGATCACCACCTCGGTCGCATGGAAGCTCGTTTGAGCAAAATGGAGGCCCTGCTGGAGGACTTGCTGGCCTATAGCCGAGCCGGGGCAGAGATCGAGCGCTACCAGCAGGTCTCGTTGCGAGCAATTGTTGCAGAGGCGCGGATGGTGCTGTCGTTGCAGGAAGATCTGGACATTGCCTGCGAGGAGGGCGCTGACGAGGTCTACGTGCCGCCGCTTGCTGTGCGCCAGGTGTTGCGCAATCTGATCGACAACGCCATTAAGCACCACGATGGCCTGGAGCCCCTGCGCGTCCGGGTTAAAGCACTCGTGGATGCGTACTGGACCCGCATCGAGATCACGGACAACGGCCCGGGCATCCCGCCTGCCTACCGTGAGCGCGTCCTGAAGATGTTTCAGACCCTCAAAGGTGCCTCTGCCAGCCAGACCTCAGGCATGGGGCTGGCGATGGTCGAGCGGTTGGTGCAGCGTGCCGGTGGCAGGCTCGAGATCGCTGAGCCCGAGGCCGGACGGGGAACCCGCGTGGTGCTGTTGCTACCGGCTGAGGGACAGCCAGTAGCCCTCGCCCCTTAGCAGATCAACGAATTCGTTCACGTTGATGGGCTTGTTCATGAAGCTGTTGGCGCCGTGCCGGTAGACAGCCTCAACGACCGCGGGGTCGTGATTGCCCGTCAGAGCGATGGAGTACAGATCCTGATTCCAGCCCAGGGACTTCAAATCGGCAAGGACGGACAGGCCATCCCGGTCCGGCAGGCCCAGGTCGAGCAGCATGGCGTCCAGCGCTTTCACGCTCATTGCACGCTGACGCCCGATCTCGGCCATCGCGCCCTCGGCCGAGGTCTCGACCAGTAGCTCACAGCGAACACGAGCCAGCGCCAACGCCTGCCGTACCAGCACCACGTCAGCGGGGTCATCTTCGACGAGCAGGAGCCGCAACATTTTCGCCATCCCGCAATCTAGCAGGGCAGTCCAGGAAGTGGCAAACTATCCAGAGGACGGTTTTGGCGGCTGGGCGTGATTGAGCGTGCTTGAACGTGGTGGATGGCGTAAGCCCTGATGGGGCGGATGATTCCCGAAACCCGAATTCGATAGACAGGCCAGGGGGCGATGCTGGACAGGGCGCTGACGTCGGCCCGGTTCCCGAGCGTGCGCCTGACTCAGCAGAACCTGAAGCCAGTGCCGATGAGCCGGTCGCTGATGTTGGCCCGGCAGCGATCGAACCCGTGGCTGAAGCTTTGGCCGATCCGGGCGACGCTGACCCGGAGGCCGCCTACGGGCTGAGCTTTGTGGTCGGCATCGGCGCCTCAGCGGGCGGGCTGGAGGCACTCAAGGCGCTGGTCAGCGCCCTGCCCAAAAGCCCTCAGGTGTCCTTCATCATCGCGCAGCACCTGTCACCGCAGCACGAGAGCCTGCTGACGGAAATCCTCAGTCGGGAAACCGATCTCAGGGTCATTCAGGGGCGAGACGGCGAACTGCTGCTTCCCAACCAGATCGTTATCACGCCGCCAAACAACGACGTGACGGTCAGCGGCCAGCGAGTCCGGCTGTCTGCGCCGCACGTGGTACGCGGTGCCAAACCCTCCGTTGACCTGTTCTTCGAGTCTCTGAGTCGGGAGTACAGCGAGCGGGCGATAGGCGTCATACTGTCGGGTACGGGCACTGACGGCTCCCGCGGGGTTCAGGCGATCAAGGCCGCGGGCGGTTTTGTCTTTGCCCAGGAGCCGGAAACCTCTCGCTACGACGGCATGCCGCGATCGGCCATCGCGACCCGCTGCGTCGACAAGATCCTGCCGCCCACCGGGATCGCTCGGGAGCTGACCAAGGTCACCCAGCTGCGCACCGAGCGCAGCCTCGAGGCGGTGGACGAAAAAGAGCAGCAGGTCGTGGCGATTCTTGAAGAAGTGCGGCGCGTGACTGGCGCTGATTTTCTGGAATACAAACGCAGCACGGTCCTGCGTCGGATTGAGTCGCGCATGGCGGCAACCAGCCGCTGGTCGCTGTCGGAGTATTCCGACTACATCAGCAACAACCGCGAAGAGCCGGGGCTGCTGCGACACAACATTCTGATTTCCGTCACGCAGTTCTTTCGCGACAAGGATGCGTTTGTCAGGCTCCGGGAAGCGATTGCTGATCAGCTCAAAGAACGTCCAGGCACCAAACCGTATCGGGTCTGGGTACCGGGCTGCGCCACTGGCGAAGAGGCGTTCAGCCTGGCCATCACCCTGGATCAACTGGCACCCAAACTGAAGGTCCAGATCTTTGCCACTGACCTTGACGACTCGATCATGGACACGACGCGCAAGGCCAGCTACCCCGAGACCTCGCTGGTGGGGCTGCCAGATGACGTGGTGGAGGACTACTTCACAAATTACGGCAAGGGCTACCAGGTACGCCGGTTTATCCGCGAACGGGTGGTTTTCGCGAACCACAACCTCATCGAAGACCCATCCTTCCTGCACCTGGACCTGGTGTCCTGCCGGAACCTGCTGATCTACTTTCAGCCTGCGCTGCAGCAGCGAGTCCTGCGTATTTTCCACCAGAGCCTGACGCGCCACGGGATTCTGTTCCTGGGCAAGTCCGAGTCGATCTACGACCAGAAGCCGGCTCTGTTTCGCGAAGTCAACCGCAAGCACCGGGTGTTCCAGCGCCGCAACGAGATCAGCGGCCGGCCGGTCAGTTTGCCGAAGCAGGTCGCCCTGCTGGAGCAGCCCACCAGTTTCGAAGTGCGCAAAGAAGAAGCCCGGGCTCGCACCGTCTACCTTCGCGATACCTTGCTGGGCGCCTTTGTGCCCCCGTCGGTGCTGGTCGATTCGGAATCCCAGGTGCTCGAGAGCCAGGGCGAAGTGCGCCAGCTGCTGTCGGTCGGCGCCGGCAAGCCTGACTTCTCGCTGTTGTCGCTCGTACCCGAGGAGCTGCAGATGCAGCTTCGCGCGCAGCTGTTTCGTGCCCGGCGTGAGCAGGAACAGCAGATCGGGATTCCCATGGAATGTCAGATCGATGGTGCTGCGATGCTGGTTCGGACCGAAGTCCGGCCCCTGGAGGACCCGAACACCGCTGAGCAGCTGTTCCTGGTGTCTTTCCAGCGCGAGGCAGGCAGTGCCAGCGAAGAGCGCCAGCCCGAAGACGGGGAAGCGATCAACCATGCGGACGGCTACGTCAAGAACCTGGAGCAGGAGCTGGAGACGCTTCGCGAGCATCTCCAGACCGTGGTCGAGGAGCTGGAGACTTCGAACGAAGAGCTGCAGTCCCTGAATGAAGAGCTGCAGTCCTCCAACGAGGAACTGCAGGCGTCGAACGAGGAGCTGCAGGCATCGAACGAGGAGCTCGAGTCTTCGAACGAAGAGATGCAGTCAACCAACGAAGAGCTCATCACGCTCAACGGCGAGCTGGAGCAGAAGTCCCGGGACCTCGAGGCTTCGCTGGACGACCTCGGAAACCTGCAGAACAGCGTGCGCTCGCCGGTCGCCACGGTGGATCAGAACATGGTTCTCCGACGCATGAACCAGGGCATGATTGACGCCTTTGCGATGGGCGAGGACCAGATCGGGCAGCCGCTGAACATGCAGCGCTGGAACATCGGGCTCGCAGATCTGCCGCAACGGGTGCATTTCGTCATCGCTTCCTCTGAGGCCTACGAGCGCGAGGTTCTGGTCGGCGACCGACACTACTCGCTGCGAATTTCGCCTTACCTTTCCGGCACCAAAACCGTTGGCGCGGTGTTGATGTTCCACGACGTGACAGAACTGAAACGTACGGCCTCGGCGCTCGGGGACTACGAGCAGCAGTTCCAGGACCTGGTCAACTACTCCCGCCAGGGCATCCTCATTCACGTCGACGACAAGCCGCTGTTCGCCAACCAGGCGTTCTGCGACGTGCTGGGCTTTGCGGCGCCACAGGAGTTCGTCGACAAACGATCCTATCGGGAGCTGTTTTCGCCGGACGATTACGATGTCGTAGCAGAAGCCAGGCGCAACAAGAACGAAGAGCCGCTGCAGGTTCGCCTCACGACCCGCAACGGTGACCCGATCACCGCCATACTGGTCGAGCAGCCGGTCCTGTGGCAAAAGCAGCAGGCCTGGCAGGTCTCGGTCATTGACGTCAGCGACCAGGTGCGGGCCGAAGAGCATCGCCGGCAGTCCCAGCGTCTCGAGGTGCTGGGCCAGCTCACCGGCGGCGTCGCGCACGATTTCAATAACCTGCTGGCGGTCATCCAGGGCAATACGGAGTTGATACAGGGGCGCCTGTCGGACGCCGGTGACGAATGTGCCGAGTCGATCCTGCACGCCATTGCCAGAGGGCGCGACCTCACCCAGCGCCTGCTGTCCTACGCGCGCAAGCAACCGCTGACCCCTCAGGCCTTTGATCTGGGCAAACACATCTCAACCGCGGTGCCCCTGCTGACCCGAACCCTGGGCGGGCGTACGGAAGTGAATCTCGAGCTTGATGGCGAAGAAGTCTATTGCCTGGCAGACCGTGGCGAGCTGGATTCGGCGTTGCTGAACCTTCTGCTCAACGCCCGGGACGCGATGGCGGACGGCGGCAGCATCCTCGTGCGGGCCGGGTACCTGGCCCCTGAGGAACAGACGCAGACCCGGCTCGAGCTGGAGCCGGGACGCTACATTCAGGTTGAAGTCGTTGACCAGGGTCACGGCATTCCGCCAGAGATTCAGAGCCAGGTCTTCGATCCGTTTTTTACCACCAAGGAGGCCGGGCGAGGCAGTGGCCTTGGCCTCAGCATGGTGTACGGGTTCGTCAAGCAGTCTGGGGGCGATGTCGAGATCCGCGAGTCCGGGGCTTCGGGCACCGTCGTGCGGCTGGTGTTGCCGGCGGCCGATAGCGTGCTGGAACCCGAACCGGGCGAAGGCGAGAGCGCAGGCAAGCTCGAAGGGCGAATCCTGGTCGTTGAAGACGACGAGGCGGTGCGGCGCAGCGTCGACGATACCCTGCGTGCGCAGGGCATGCTGGTGCACTCAGTGACGACAGCGGATGCAGCGCTGCTCGCGTTGAACACTCTGCACTTCGACTACCTGCTGTCAGACATTCGCCTGACGCGTTCGATCAGCGGTGTTGAACTGGTACGCCAGGTGCAGCCCCTTTACCCGGGCCTTCGCTGTGTGCTCATGAGCGGCTTCCGCCGGGAGGATCTTGACGATCCTTTCCTGGGTCGCCTGCCGCTGCTTCGGAAACCGTTCACGGCCAAGGAACTGGTGCTGACGCTGAGCATCCAGCACCAGCAGTGACGAAACCTTGACTCCGCCCGACCGCCTGAGCGACCGGGAAGCGGCGGCGCTGTAGCCGGGCGGATTTTTCCCCTTGCAAAGCTGACCAGCTGTCTATGCTTACCCTGTTCAGTTCAGGGAATTCGCCCACGTGTCAGAGGCTGTCGCTCTCGCTCCGGAATCGGCCGGCTGCATCGTTCATCTCGGCAAGAGCCGGACGGAACCCGGGATCTATCAGGATGCACTGTTCAGCGCCGCCCTGGATACCCAGCTCGGAACTCACCCGATCGGCCAGCTGGGCTGGGATGACGACTGGGGCTTGTTCGCCCCCGACCAGGCCGTGCTGGTATTGATCGATCTGTCCTCTCTGGAGGCGCCCCTGGAGGAGGTTTTTAAGCGGGTTCGAAGCCAGTTTGAGGAGGCCGCATTGCTGGTCTGCGATCCTGACGGGCAACAGACTTCCGCGGCGCTCAGCCTGGGGGCCAGCGATGTGGTGGTCACGCCAAGCCCGGAGGCCTTGCGCCGGCGGATCGAAAGCGCCATGGACCATCATCGTCGAGCGGTCGTTCACCTGCGAGAGCGCGATGCACTGCGCTCTGAGCTCGTCGCGCTGTCGGACCGGGTGGCTCGCGATGCCCTGACAGGTCTGTATACGCGTTCAGCCTTTCTGTCCGAAGTCGACCGGGCGCTGGCCCGGGCGCGGCGCCAGAACACGATGTTGGCGGTGATCTATTTCGATCTGGATGGTTTCAAGGCGGTCAACGACGATCACGGGCACGAGGTCGGCGACCATGTGCTCCGCTGGTTTGCCGAGTCGCTGTACGAGCAGTTTCGCTCGGAGGACTGTCTGGGACGCATGGGCGGCGACGAGTTCGTGCTTCTCATTGAGGGCGTTACGAACCCGGTGCATGCCTATGCCAGCGCCAAAAAGATTCGCGATCTCTTCATCCATGACGTCGTGATCGACGAACAGCCGCTGGATCTGGATGCGAGCGTCGGTATCTCGATGTTTCCCAAGAGCACCGACAGCCAGGCGCTGATCAGCCACGCTGACGTGGCCATGTACGCGGCGAAGAAAAGGCCGGAAGAGGGCAAGATACGTTTTTTCGACGCCCGGCTGGAAGCGCAGCTCATCGCTCGGGAAGGATGCCGCCTGCGGCTGGAAACCAAGCTGAACCGGGGCATTTGCAGCCTCGCGCTGCAGCCGGTCTTTGACTACCACCGCTCAGAGCTGAACGCGGTGGAAGCGCTGTTCCGATGGCCCTACAGCGAAACCACCCAGGAGGTTGTGGAGTTTGCTGAGCGCCACGGAATCTCCCAGAAGCTCGACCTGCTGATGCTCGAGCACTCGATTACCGCCTTTCTCGATCTGCGCGCCCGGGCGCCGAACTTCAAGCGCCTGCACGTCAACGCATCGGTGCTCAGCCTTGATCGCCGCTACATCGAGCAGGTGACGCACCTGATGCGGGCGCACTCCCTGAGCGCTGGCCAGCTTTGCATTGAGGTGACCGAGACGGCGCTGACCCAGGACTACGAGCAGCTGGCCACCGATCTGCGGCGCCTGCGGCTGGTGGGCGTGGAGCTGGCTCTGGACGATTTCGGCACCGGCTACGCCTCGCTGCGCTATCTGCGAGACCTGTCCTTTGGCTCCATGAAGCTGGACCGCGAACTGGTGTCGATGATCGGTCAGGACCACAAAAGCCGGGCGCTGTGTCAGGCAAGTATCGACATGGCCCGGTCTCTTGATATCACGGTCACCGGCGAAGGCGTCGAAAACTCTGACCAGTTCGGGCTGCTGCGCGAAATGGGCTGCGACTACGCACAGGGTTACTACCTCGCCAAGCCGTCGTCAGTCGAGGCTATCGCCGCCGCGGGGCCGCTGGAGTTCGTCTACTGAGGTGACTATGCTGCCCTGAACAGGGGGCAGCGATGGCAGAAGCGGAGTCGGGCAGGCAGGGGCCGCTGCCTGCTGCAACGAAATTCGGCTATGCGGTGGGCGGCGCTGCGGAAGGGTCGGCGAACTGGGCGTTCAGCGGCTTTAGCTTCATCATCTACACCATCGGCTTCGGCTTGCCGGGCACTCTGGCCGGGCTCGCTGTTTCCCTGTCCATTGTCTTCGATGCGGTCTCTGACCCGCTCATCGGCTATCTCTCTGACCACCATCGCAGCCGGCTCGGGCGCCGGCACCCGTTCATCTACCTCTCGGCCCTGCCTTTGGGCGCGTCGCTGCTGTTTATGTATTTGCCGCCGGCGGCGCTGCTGGATCACAGCGGCGCGACGATCTCGCTGCTTGGCTACAGCGCTACGGGTTCCCAGTGGCTGCTGGCGCTCTGGCTGTTCGGCTGCGCGAGCGTGTTCAAGCTGTTTTACACCTGCTACCACCTGCCGCACCTGGCGCTGGGGTCGGAGCTGACCGGAGACTATCTTGAGCGCACGAGAATCTTCCGGCTCAACACGCTGTTCAGCTTCGGTGGCGGAGCGGTGCTGGCCTGGTGCTTCTACAACCTGTTCTATCCCGGCGGCCCGGAGCTGGGCATGAGCACCATCGGTTTCGGAGGCAGTGTTGGGCTGTTCGCCGTGGTGGTCATTACCCTGTGCGGCTGGCTCACGCGCAAGCGGATTCCCTTCCTGCCACAACCGCCGCCGGGCGACCAGCGCTTTAGCTGGCGCAGCTTCAAAACCGATGCGCTGTCTGTCTTCCGAAGCCACAACTACCGGATGCTGTTCTTCGGCCTGCTGTGCCTGTCCCCCATGATCGGTGTGCGGGAAACCCTGAATGCCAATATGGGCCTGTACTACTGGGAGCTGCCCCCGAGGTTGCTGGGCTATCTGCCGCTCGTGTCCCTGTGTTCCTACTTCGTGTTCATGGCACTGGTGGTTTTTCTAAACGCCCGCCTGGACAAGGGCGGCACCATGCGGCTGGCGGTGTTCCTGGCCATGCTCGCCGCTTCGGTGCCCGTGACCTTGCGTTCCTTCGGCGTCTTGCCTGACAACGGCAGCCCCTGGATCGTGTTCATCCTCGGGGCTTCCGTGTTCTGTTACTACGGCGGCCTCGCCGCGCTGACGACCACTGTGTACTCGGCGATTGGCGATGTGGTCGACGAAGACGAGCTGACCACCGGCGAGCGTCACGAGGGCAGCTTCTACGCCGTGCGGACGTTTTTCGCGAAGCTGTCCAACGCGCTCGGCCACCTGATCGCAGGAATCGCCATTGACGTGATCGGGTTCCCGGCCGGGGCCGTGATCGGCGAGGTCGACGCGAACGTGATTTTCAAGCTGGGGCTGGTTGACGGCGTGCTGGCCGTATTGCCCGTGCTGGGCGCCGTGTACTTTTACGGCCGCTATCAGATCGATCGTCAGCGCCACCAGGAGATTCGCGCTGCCCTTGAGCAGAAGGCCGTAGCGCGCGCGCCCTAGCTGCTTCGCAGGGCCAGCTGCCAGGCGATGACGATGGCGCCAACGGCGGTCGCGCCGGCAGCCCACTGATAGGTGGCTGCCAGGAACCGTAGGGGCAGCGCGCTGATCGCAATTCCCAGGGCCGCGCCGCAGACTAGGCCACACAGGTGCGCGAGCACGTCCGTGCGCAGACCACCGGTTCCGGTAAAGGCGAACAGCGCGAAGGCTGCGAACAGCGGCGCGACAGCTCGGCGCCAGCTGTGATGGTGGTAATAGCCCGCGCGCCAGACCACGGTGCCCAGGAGCCCAAGGGCGCCGAACACGGCGGTCGATGCGCCGATGGACTGGAACTCTGACGCCCGCAGCGCCGCGTTCATGAGGTTGCCGCCCGTGCCCGCCAGAAGAATCGCGAGCCAGGCGATGCCGGAACCCAGCTGCCGGGCCAGCAAGGTGCCGAACAGCGCGCCGAAGGCGCTGTTGCTGGCGATATGGGCCAGGTCTGCGTGCAGGGTCAGAGCGGTGAGCGCCCGCCAGTACTCGCCTGCCAGGGTCGCGCCGGCCTGCAGGGCGCCAGCGCTGCGAAAGTCGAACACCGTGCGGCCTTCGAACCAGGGCAGGGCCCAGATTGCCAGCAGATAGCCAAGAGCGCCGAGGGTCCCGCTATCGATGGCCTGCCGCGATGCCCTGCGGTCGGCCACGCGGCCCTTCTCTCGCCAGTAACCCTCCAGTTCCTGCCGGGCCTGCGCAGCGTTGGCCGACGGCACCCACAGGCTCCAGTGCCCTTGTTCCTGAAGCTGTTCGTGCGGGATGCCCAGAGCGAGCAGCACGAAGGCGGCATCGGCACAGGCCCGGGCCGAGCGGTGCTCGAAGACCGCGATCCAGGGCTCGCTTGCCTCTTCCGTCACCGCAGGCAACCTCTTAGCATGGCGAAAACTTCGGGAAGCCAACTATGGACCGTACACCGCCGCGCCCGCATACCGGCCGCTGGTTCGAGGAACTGACGCCCGGGCTGGTCATCCAGCACGCGATTCGCCGGACCCTGACTGAAACAGACAATGTGCTGTTCACCACCATGAGCATGAACCCGGCCGCGCTGCATCTGGATCATGCCTACGCCGAGCAGGAAACGGAGTTCGGCAAGCCGCTGATCAACTCCATGCTGACCCTGGCGGTCGTGGTGGGCATCAGCGTGCACGAGACCACCCATGGCACGACCGTGGCGAATCTCGGCTTCGCCGAGACGGTGTTCCCGAACCCGATGTTCCAGGGCGATACGCTGCGGGTCGAGAGCGAAGTGCAGGCTCAGCGCCGATCGAAGAGCCGGCCGAGCCAGGGCGTCGTCACCTTCGAGCATCGCGGCTTCAACCAGCACGACCAGCTGACCTGCCGGGCCGTTCGCAATGCCTTAATGCACTGCCGGCCAAGCTAGCCGGTCCGGTGATCGGTGGCTCGGACCTCTCGCACGAGCAGGAGCAGCAGCAGGCCCAGCGCCATGAGCAGCACCAGCGAGGCAAAGCCGGCGCGCTGGCTGGCGAAGTAGCCGGTGACCGTGCCGACCAGCAGCGGGGCCAGAAACGCCGTGACCGTGCCTGACAGGGCGAACAGCCCAAAGAACTGCGTGGCCATGCTGGCCGGAGTCAGGCGCGCCATGAGCGTGCGGGAGGAGGCAAGGCCCGTGACGAAGAAGATCGCGAACACCTGGTTGGTGATGAAGTAGAAGAACTCCGCGGGCCGTGACATGTAGGGGAAGTCGAAGAGCGGCGCGGTGCCGACGGGAATGCCGAACAGGATGCTGTCCTTCGTGACCGAGACGAGCACGACCAGCAGCATGGTGCTGAAGGCGACAGCCAGCAACAGCGTGGTGCGGGACCCCAGACGATCGTCGATGTGCCCGCCAAAGTAGGCGCCGAGCATGGCCGCGAGGCTCGTGCACAGCCCGAAGATCAGCAGGGAGATCGTGTCCCAGCCAAAGGTACCGCTGGCATACACACCGCCAAAGGTCATGACGCCGATCATGCCGTCGACAAAGAGCATGCGCGCGCCCAGGTAGATCGCGATGTTCCGGTAGTGGCCGAGGGATCGCAGCGTGTCTTTGACGTCGGCCAGGCCGGCGCGCAGCGTCTCTCCAAGTCTGCGCGCACTGCCCTGGCCGTCCGGAGTAAACAGCAACAGGGGCGCTGTCAGCAGCAGCATCCACAGCGCCGCCAGGGGGCCAACGACCCGATCGTGTTCGTGGGTGCTCTGGTCGATGCCGAGCAGTGGCGCTTCGGGCACGAAACTCCAGTCGACCTGGCCCGGCAGGGCGAACGCCAGCAGCACCAGCACCATGAGCAGCACGCCGCCGACATTGCCCAGAGCATAAGCCAGGCCGGACACGGCGCCGACCTGGTTGGCCGGCGCGACGGAAGGGAGCATGGCGTTGTGAAACACCTCGGACGTGGTGAACACCAGGTTGATCAGCACGATCAGTGCCAGCGTTGCCGGGATACCGATTCCGGCGCCCCCGGGCAGGACCCACCAGAGCGCGATAGCCCCGACGGCCATGATCGCGACCGTGGCCCCGATCCAGGGCTTGCGGCGACCGTTTTTGTCGGCGATGGCGCCGAGCAGCGGCGCGGTCAGTGCCAACAGGAAGCCGGCGATCGCATTGGTGTAGCCCAGCAGGCTCTGGCCGCGGACCGGATCACCGACCACGACGTTGCTGAAGTAGGGGTAGAAAATGTAGATGACGACCAGGATGTAGTACGGGTCCCGGGCGCCCTGGGCCAGGCTCCAGCTGAAGCTGCCCAGAGGTGACGCGGCGACGGTGCCGGCAAGGGTTGCGGAACGCGCGGTTACGGCCTGGGGAGCGCTCGCGGCGCCTTGCGCTGACATGGCATGACCGTACCACAGGCCTCCAGCTCTGGCGCGAACGGAAAGCTGTTCTAGGCTAAAGCTAGAGCCGCTACGCGCGATTCCGATTGCCGCCGCCCAGGAGCCCTCAGTATCTGCCGCACCGCCCCAAGGAGACGCCTGTATGCCGGGTTGCTGGCCGCCTGGGTGTTGTGCCTGTCTTCCTGGGCCAGTGCCGAGGATATGTGCACCGACACCGCCAGCAGCGCGGTAACCGGATCCCTGGCGGACTCTGGCGGCACCTCGTCGAATTACGGCAACAGCGAAACCTGCAGCTTTCTGATCACAGCCACCTCAGGCGGGGCGATCACGCTGGACTTCTCGAGCTTCAGCTACGAGACGAGCTACGATTTTCTGCGCATCTACGACGGCACCAGCACATCCGGCACTCTGCTCGCCAACTTCACCGGTACCGGTTCCGCGCCGGACGTGGTGGCCAGCTCCGGCAGCATGTACATCGTGCACGATACGGATTCCATCGTGACACAATCCGGTTTTGCCGCAACCTGGTCCATCGCCGGGGCGAGCGGGGGAGAGGAGCGGGTGTGCGTCGACAGCTCTGCGAGCGCCGAGACCGGCACCGTCACCGATTCCGGGGGCAGCGCCGGCAACTATCAGAACAACGAGTCCTGTGGGCTGTTGATCCAGCCCGGGACCGGCGGCGCGGTCACCCTGAGCTTCAGCGCTTTCAACTACGAGAGCTCCTACGATTTCCTGTACGTCTATGACGGCACCTCGAGTGCGGGAACCCTGCTCGGCAGTTTTACCGGCACCAGCCTGCCGCCGAACCTGACCGCGAACAGCGGCTCCATGTTCCTGCTCGCGAGCACCGACAGCTCCGTAGTGCGTTCAGGGTTTGTGGCCGATTGGAGCACCGGTGCGGCCAGCGATTGCCCTCCGGAAAACCTGGCCGACAGCTTCGACAGCGTCAGTTACGCGGGGTCGAACGGGTCTGCGCCCTGGGCCTCGGACTGGGTCGAGATTGGAGAGTCCGACGGGCCTTCTGCCGGCATCGCCCGGGTCAACGCCTCGCTCTGCTCGGCGGGCAACTGCTTGCGCATCGGCGAGCCGGGCAGTGCGAGCACCTGGTCCAACCGGGGCGTGTATCGCGAGGCCGATCTGTCCGGGGCGACCAGTGCGACGCTGTCCTTCAACTATCGATCGGGGCGCAATTCCGGCAGCGAGTCCGTGGCGCTCGCGGTGTCAGACGACGGCGGCAGCAGCTGGACCACGCTGCAGACCTACAGCATTACCAGCACCAACTTCACCGCGAACCCCGAATCCTTCGACATCAGCGCCTTCGCCAATGCCGACTTCCGGCTGCGGTTCCTGAGTAGCGGCAACAACGCCCAGATCGGCATGTACATCGATGATCTGCGCATCGATTTTCAGCCGACCTGCGTGCCGACCCCCGTTGCGGAGTGGCACTTCGATGAAGGCAGCTGGAGCGGCGCGAGCGGCGAGGCGGTCGACCAGGTGGGCAGCTTTGACGGGACCGCGGTGGGCGGACTCACGACGACTGGCGATGGCCGGATCTGCCGGGCTGCCGAGTTTGACGGCATCGACGATCGCCTGAGCATCGGTAATCTGCAGCTGTTGCTGGGCGACACGGCGTCGCTCAGCTATTGGCAGAAAACGACCCAGAGCGGCAATGATACGCGCTGGACCGCGCCAGGACTGACCGGCATTGAGGCCGCGGGCGGCGTCGATGACGGGTTTTGGGGCTACCTGACGGCGAGCGGCCGAAGCGCGATCGGCATCGGCGACGGCACTGCGGCCATCTCGTCCACGGCAACCAATGACGGCACCTGGCACCATGTTGTGGTGACCAAAGACGGCACCAACGGCGAGCTCAAGGTGTACGTTGATGGCGCTCTGGAAAATACCGTAACCGGCTCAGTCCTCGCCGTGACTCGGGTCTTTGACGAGTTTGGCGTGATCATCGACACCTCCGGCGTGGACGATCACCTGGACGCCACGATCGATGAAGTGCTGATCTTCGACTCTGTGCTCGACGACGAGGACGTGACCTACATCTACGACAATCAGGTCAACGGCAAAGACCTGGATGGCGTCGTGCGCAACTGCCCGGTCGTCGGTGCCGCTGCGCTGCTGATCAGTCACGATGGCTCGGGCATTCACTGCCTTGACGAGCCCGTGACTGTGACCGCTGTCGATGGCAACAACGCGGTCGTGCCGGGCTACGCGGGCACCATCGTTCTGGACACTCAGAGCGGTCGCGGCAGCTGGTCTCTGGCCGGCGGCAGCGGCGTGTTGACCGATGCAACGCCCGATGACGGCCTGGCCGAGTATGCCTTTGCCGGAGGCGATAACGGCGTGGCGACTTTTTCCCTGAGCTATCCGGAGGGCGATCCGGATCTGGATATCGATGTCTACCAGCAAAACGACACGGCTTTGCGGGATAACGATGCCGAGGGCACGCTGGCCTTTGCGCCGAGCGGTTTCACGATCACAGCCAGCGCGCTGTCTAACCCGCCGCCGGCAACGATCAACGACCCGATCGGCACGCAGGTGGCGGGCAGTACCTTCGCCCTGCATATCGCTGCTTTCGGCACGACGGATACCGATGCCCAGTGCGGCGTCATCGAAGGCTACAGTGGCAACCGCACCCTGGGCTTCGCGCTGACCCGGGCAGATCCGGCGACCGGCACGGTGGCGGCCACGGTCAACGGCGCCAGCATGGCAGTGGTGCCTTCCGCCCCGAGCTCGGCGACCATCACCTTCAGCAACGGCCAGGCGGTGGCCAGCATCGGTTACCGGGATGCTGGGCGCATCTCTGTGGCGGTCAGCGATGCCGCCAGTTACAGCCACAGCCTTGCCGGCGCCGCCAACGACTTTGTGGTGCGTCCGGCGGGGCTGGTTGTGAGCGCCGTCACGGATACCGCCGGCGGCGCGAATCCTGGGGCCGGAACGATGGCCGGCGCTGGCTTCGTTGCCGCCGGGGCCAACTTTCGAGCAACGGTGCAGGCGGTCGACACCCTTGGCGGCGTGACCCCGAACTTTGGACTCGAAGCAGCGCCGGAAGGCGTCCGGCTGCGCAGCTCCGCGCTGGTCGCGCCAGCCGGGGGCCGCAACGGCAGCACCGGGGACCTGCAGGGCGGCGCGACCCTGGTACGAACTGCCGCCGGTACCTTCAGCTCGTCCACGGTCAGCTTCGATGAGGTCGGGATCATTACCCTGGAAGCGGAGATCAGCGACGGCGATTACCTGGGCACGGGCACGGTGCCGGCGGTCACCTCCGGCAACGTCGGGCGCTTCTACCCGGACCGGTTCGGGCTCAGCCTCGGCGCGGTGACGGCGCCCTGCGGCGACCTGCTGCTGCAGGGGCAGGACGCGCTGCGGCTGCAGTACACCTTGCAGGCACTCACGACCTCGGGCGCCGTGACCCAGAACTACGACGCCGGCCTGATCGCGGCCGGTAACCTGGCCACGGTGCTGCGGACCGCTGAGGATGCGGACAGCGGTACGGCGCTGGACGCCCGGTTATCGGCCGGCACGGCCACCTGGGGGCTCGGAACGCTGGCGGAGCTGGACACCGGCGCGGTCTTTGCGCGCGGCGGAGCACCTGACGGCCCCTTCGATACCCTGCAGCTCGGGCTGCGGGTCAATGATTCGCTGGACGGCCGGTTGCTGTCCGGTTTAGATCAGAATACGAGCACCGTTGGAGGCTGCGCGGCGGCTGGGAACTGCAGCAGCCGGGCGATTGGCAGCGCGATCCAGGTGCGCTACGGCCGGCTGCAGGTGCTCCGCGGCGCGTCGTCCGAAGTCGCCGATCTGTCTGTGCCGCTGCTCGCCGAGTACTTTGACGGCGTCGGGTTCCGGCACAACCAGCTCGACCAGTGCAGTACCTATGCGGCGGCCAGCGTCACCCTGAGCGATTTTCAGGAGTCCCTCGGCAGCGGCGAAACGGCCCCGAACGGTCCTGGCAGTGCCACAGCGCTGGTATCCGGCAAGCCGGATCCTGCCAGCCCGCTGCGGCTCAGCGCCCCGGGCCCGGGCAACGAGGGCAGCGTGCAGCTGCAGGTGGACGTGCCCGGCTGGCTCGAATTCGACTGGCTGGGCACCGGGGTGACGGACCCGGCAGCGCGGCAGACCTTCGGGCTCTTCCGGGGCCACGATCGAGTGGTGTACTGGCGCGAACGCTAAACCGCTCGTTCCTTGACGAGACGCGGTAAACTGCATCCTGGTTCGCAGTCAGATGTCGAAGATCCAAGCCCATGGGTGCCAACAAAGCCTCCCTTGAAAATGCCGCGGTGTACCCGCCCAGCCATCGTCGCCGCTACGAGTCGCCGCGGCAGCGGGAGCGACAGCGAACCATTCTTGCGACCGCCCGGGAGCTGTTGGACGCGCAAGGCTACGCCGGCATGACCATGCGCGAGCTGGCCCGCAGCGCAGGCGTTGCGCAGGGCACGCTCTATAACCTCTATTCCAGCAAAGACGAGCTCATCGTGGCAGCCGTCGATGATCTGCTGCTGGAGCTTGGAGAGCAGGCCGCCGCGATCGAGGTGCCTGCGGGCTTTGAGTCCATCATCAGCATCGCCGGCGTCATGGGCGCACAAATTGTCCGTGCGCCCAAGTACGCGGATGCCATTTGCCGCGCGCTGTTTAACGCTCAGCCGGATGACCCGATCGTCGATGTGACCTTTGGTCGCTTCGGCCCGCTGGTGGAGCGCCACCTGCACCAGGCCGCAGCACGCGGGCAGCTGATCGATGGCGCCGCGACCGATCTGCTCGCCAAGCACCTGGTAGGCCAAAACTGGAGCGTGATTCTGCTTTGGCTGATGGGCTCCTTGCCCATCGAACAGCTGGAGAAGGAAAACCGGCGCAGCCAGATCATGACCCTTGCAGGCGTTGCCACGCCGGCTGCGCAGGGGCTTCTGCGCGAGATGCTCGCCGACCTCTAGCCGGTGCTCTTGAGCGCCTGCGCCTCGTCCGCCATCGCTGCCAGCCGCGGATCGTTGGGATACATCCAGTCATCGCCGATCACCTGGGCGACGCGCAGCTCCGGCGGGATGTTGTCGATGCCGATGATCCGATCGGCAGTCTGGTTCCAGTGATAGATCCGTGCTTCCTGGTAACTCAGCGGCACGCCCTTGAAACCGTAGGAAGACACTGATTTCTGGATCCAGGCGCCAAACTCCGTGTCCTCGCGGAGCACCTGATTGAGTCGCTCGCCGTTGTTTTCTGTCCACAGATCCGGGGCCGGAGCGTCGCCCCAGTCCGGGGCCATGGTCCAGGTTTCCAGCCGGGCCCGGTCGATACCGTTGGGCCAGAACAGCAGCGGCGGTATGAAGGTATGGCTGAGGGGCGATACCCAATTCGGGAACACGCCGTAAGACTGGGTGCAGGTACGGCCGATCTCGCCCACAGAAGGGATCTCGGCCATGCCGTCATTGCGCGCCGCCCGCGCCTGCGCGTTGCTGGCGGGCGGCGGCGCGATCATGCGCCCGTGACCCTGAGGGTAGAGCGTGTTGACGTTGCGCCGGTCGTCCAGCATCGGCGACACCGTTTTCGGATGGATGCTGCGTACATGATAGACCTCGGTGTTGGCCTCCATGGCGATCTTCCAGTTGCACTCCAGATCGAAGATGTGGCGGGCCGCCAAACGGCACTGGTCGAAGCGGAACTCGCGCCACTCGTCAGCGAGGGGGCCAAGCCACTCCAACAGCGTCGGCGCCGCCGCGTCAAAGTTCACGAAGATCAGGTTTCCAAACAGCTCGCAACGCACGCGAGTCAGAGACCGGCAGCTCATGTCGAGATCGACAAAGTCTTCCGGGTCGCGTACCGCCAGCAGCTCGCCGTCGTGGCTGTAGCTCCAGCCGTGGTACTTGCAGGTCAGCCGGGGCCGCTGTCCGCGCTCGCTCGTGACGATGGGCGCGCCGCGATGGCTGCAGGTGTTGAAGAACGCGTTGATGCGGTCGTGGGCGGCGCGCACCAGGACCACCGGTTGCCCGGCGTTCTCCCACAGCAAAAAGGAACCGACCTCGGGCAGCTCGTCCGTGTGGGCCGCCAACAGCCAGGACTTGCGCCACAGATGTTGCTGCTCCAGCTCGAAGAACCGCGGGTCGGTGTAGCGGCCACCGGGCAGGTCGGGCAATGCCGGAAAGGTCGGCGGCGGCGCTGTGCGGCTCGCCTCGTACTCCATCAGCGCTCGAATCTGGGCAACGTCCAGTGCAGTCATAGCGGGCTCCGATCGTTTCCAGAACAGTCTGCGCGTCTGCGGGAGCCGGTGCAATCTGTGCATGAGGGCCCTATCATCAAGGCAGGAAAGCGCCGGCAAAGCGCCGGCAAGCACGAGGGGAGAAGATGGCTGAGCACGACGAGCGAGACGGGCCTGAAGGCTACGAGCAGGGGGCGGTAGAAGCCTGGATCGAAGCTCATGTGCCAGCCCTGAAACCGCCCCTGAAGTGGACCCGGCTGGAAGGCGGTCACAGCAATCTGACCTATCGGCTGGACGACACAAACGGCAACGCGGCGGTCATTCGCCGCCCGCCGCAGGGGAAGCTGCTGCCCAAAGCCCACGACATGGGGCGTGAGTGGTCCCTGATTTCAGCCCTGGGGCCGACCCCGGTCCCAGTCCCGGCAGCGCTGGGGTTCTGCGAAGACCCATCGGTGACCGGAGCCTGGTTCTACGTCATGGGGCTCATTGACGGGCAACCGCTGTACACGAACGAAGATACCGAGCGCCTGGTCCCGCAGGCGCAGCGCCGCAAGCTCGCTTTCTCGTTCATCGACGTGCTGGCTGATCTGCATGCCCTGGACCCGGCTGAGATCGGCCTTGCTGACCTGGGCAAGCACGACAGTTATGTCGGTCGCCAGCTCAAGACCTGGTATCGCTCCTGGACCGCCTCTGCAGAGCCGGCCGACTACGATGACCCGCGTGCTCATGCCCTGAAGGACTACTTTCTCGAACACCTTCCGGATCAGGGACCGATTCGGGTGGTTCACGGCGACTACGGGGTGCACAACACGCTCACGGGGCCAGACTGCACCATCGCAGCCGTGGTCGACTGGGAGATCTCAACGCTCGGTGACCCGCTGGCGGATCTGGCCTATGCGCTCAACATCTGGCCGGATCCGGAAGACGCCATTCCCCTGGCCGAAGATGCCGCCACGGCGCCGGCAGGCTTTCCGACCCGCGGCGAGCTGGCGGCGCGCTACGCAGAGCGTACGGGCCGTGACCTGAGCGGTCTGGACTACTACCTGGGCTTTAATCGCTGGAAGACGGCCGCGATCATTCACGGCGTATACGCCCGCTATGTTCAGGGGCAAAAAAGCAGCGAAGGGGTCGACCTGCCGTTTATGCGCGAACGCATCGACAAGTCGCTGATTCTCGCCGAGCAGGCCGTCAACCGGCTGCGCTAGCCTTGGGATCGATGATGAAAGATGCAGTCGTGATGGTCACCGGTGCGGCGTCAGGCATTGGCCGGGCCGTGTGTGAAGGTCTGGCGGAGAGCGGCGCGAAGCTGGCGCTCTGTGACGTCGACGAGGCGCAGGGCCGATCCCTGGCGCAATCTTTGGGCGGCTTGTTCGTGCGCTGCGATGTGGCAGACGCGCAGAACATGGCCAGCGCAATCGACATGGTGACCCGGACCCTGGGCACGCCGACGCACGCGCACCTGAATGCAGGCATCATGACGGTGCCCACGAACGATCCGTTTCTGGCGATTCAGGACGTCAGCCTTGAAGCCTATCGGCGCATCCTTGGCGTGAATCTCGATGGCGTGTTTCACGGACTCAAGCTGCTGTTGCCGCCGATGCTGGCCGCCGGCGCTCCCGGCGCGATCACCGTCACCGCATCGACAGCGGCGTTCGGGGCGCTGCCCGTGGACCCGCTGTACAGCGCGACCAAGCATGCGCTGGTTGGATTGACCCGATCGGTGGCGGCAGCCAATGCTGAAGGCCCTGTGCGCATCAATGCGATCTGTCCCGGGGTTGTCGATACTGCCATCGTGCCTGAACGCTTCAAGGCGCCGGAGTTCGGCATGGTGTCCGCCGCCATCATGGCCGCCGAAGTGCTCGACCTGCTGGCACAGGGCGCCAACGGCGAGATCCGCGTCAAGGCCGGAGACCGGCCGGCCTTCGCCGTTGCTCCGCAGGACCTTAGCGGCTAGCGGGGCGGGTTCGGAAGCCGCGGTAGCCGTCGGCGACAATGTCTGCCAGCGTGCTGCTGTACCCCGGGAACCCGGGGTAGGGCATGAACACTCGGGGTTTGCCGGGCACGTTCGCACCCAGGTACCAGGAATTGCAGGTCGGGAACAGGGTGCCGTTCGCCAGCGTGTTCACCTGGCGAACCCAGGCGTCCTGCGCCTCGGGCTCGGGCTCGATCGTTGCCTTGTTGTGCTGGTCGAGCCAGCCGATGCAATCATCGATGAACTCTGCGTGCTGCTCCCCGGCCGTAATCATGTTTGCCAGCACCGAAGGGCTGCCGGGACCGGTCATGGTGAACAGGTTCGGGAATCCCTGCACCATCAGGCCCAGGTAGGTTCGCGGCCCTTCCTGCCAGGCAGCGGCGAGGGGCTGGCCACCCTGGCCGCGAATATCGCAGCGCAGCAGCGAGCCGGTCATGGCGTCGAAGCCGGTGGCAAACACGATGGCGTCGAGCTCAAAGGTTCGGCCACCGGCGATGAGCCCGTCCCTCGTCAGGCGCTCAATGGGTTGCTCGCGTACGCTCACCAGCTCGACGTTGGGCCGGTTGTAGGTTTCGAAATAGCCCGTGTCCGCACACACCCGCTTGCACCCGAACACCGTGTCCGGGCACAGGCGCTCGGCGGTCATTGGATCCTGGACGATGCTGCGGATCTTGCTGCGCACGAACTCTGCGGCATGTTCGTTGGCCTCCAGGCTCGCGCCCAGATCATTGAACGCGCGGCCGAACATGAAGCCGCCGTGCTCCCAGTGCGCTTCGAAGCGCGCTTGCCGGGTCTGCGAATCTGCCTCCAGCACCGAACCGCCCGGTTGCGGGTAGTGGGCGCCAAAGGCCGCGAACTGGTGGCGGTTGCTCTGCCGGAAGGACGGGTAGCTGGCCTTGATGCGGGCGACCTCGGCCTCGTCCGCCGGGCGATTGCGCGCTGGCACGCTGTAGTTGGCAGTTCTCTGGAAGACCGTCAGGGACCGCGCCTGCGCGGCGATGTGCGGAATGCTCTGGATAGCGCTGGAACCGGTGCCGATGACGCCCACGGCCTGCCCGGTAAAGTCGACGCCTTCCTGGGGCCAGGCGCCGGTGTGATAGGTCTTGCCCTGGTAGTCGTTGCGCCCCTCGAAGGCGGGCATGTTGGCAGCCGAAAGGCATCCGGTGGCCATGATCAGAAAGCGAGCGCGCAGCGGTTGCGGGTGCCTCGCATCGTCGCTCGGCGCGATGGCAAGCTGCCAGCATTGCTCCGCGTCGTCCCAGTGGGCACGCAGGAGCTGCCGCTGAAACTGGATCAGCGCTCGCAGCTGGAAGCGCTCGGCCACGTGCTGCGCGTAGCTCAGAATCTCCGGTTGGCTCGCATAGCGCTCCTGCCAGATCCATTCCTGCTCCAGCTCTGCGTCGAACTGGTAGGAGTACTCGATCGACTCCACATCGCAGCGGCAACCGGGATAGCGGTTCCAGTACCAGGTGCCGCCCACATCGTCCCCGCGCTCGATGCCTGCAACCTGCAGGCCGCGGCTGCGCAGACGGTGCAACATGTACATACCGCTGAAGCCGGCTCCGACCACCACGGCATCCAGCAACGGCCTGTCAGCGGGCGTCATGTTCCGCCCCCGGCGCGCGTGCGCAGTTCCTCCAGGATCGCCTTATGGCGCTCCCGGGTCAGCGCGTAGCGCGACACACACCACACGCCGGGAATGGCCAGAAAGCCCGCCATCGGTCCCCAGACCAGACCCAGGCTGACGATCGTATCCATGGGCACGTCTGCGGCCGAGCGGATCTCCGGGCCCACGGGCCAGCGGATGAGGTCGAGCACGGTGCCGCCGATCAGAGAGC
>CAZXIJ010000020.1:0-19546 GCA_964640725.1 uncultured Pseudomonadales bacterium
CCCCGGCTGCACCTGGTGGGCTGTCATCGAAGCGGCACCACGCTCATCATGGAACTGCTCTGGCACTGCTTCGCCTTTGGCGGCCGAGTGCCGCACGAAGCGAGCCTGTTTGAGCCGATTCCCGAGGGCGACGGTTTCTTCCTTACCAAAAAGCCGCCAGATACGCTGTGGATGGAGTCGGTGTTTCCACAGGACCGCAACCTGTACGTGGTCGCCATGATGCGCGACCCGCGCGCGGTGATCAGCAGTACCCACGTCGCCAAGCCCGGCCGCTATTTTCGCAGCTACCATGTTTGGGAAGACTATGAGCAGGTCATCGCCAGGTTAGAGGCGCACCCGCGCTTTCTGTGTCTGCGCTACGAAAGCTTGCTCGCCGACCCGGCCGCAGCCCAGGCACGCATTGCCGAACGCTTCCCGTTTCTGGCCAAGACTGCTGACTTTGGTGCTTACCCGGACGGTTTCGACATCGACCCCGGAGCCGTGGAGTCCCTGAACGGCACCCGTCCGTTCGATACCTCCCGGGTTCAGAGCTGGCGCGAGCACCTGCCTCGAGTCAAGGCCCAGCTCGCCCAGCATCCAGGCATGACGCAGGCGCTGGTGCGCCAGGGCTACGAGCCCGACGATCAGTGGGCGCGCATGCTGGACAGCGTTGAGCCTGCCTACCAGACGTTCAAAAATCAGCGCCCCGGGGCACTCCGGCGCCTGGAGCGCTGGCTGCGTTTCCGGCGCCGGATCGACCGCTATCGCGCGGCCCGCGGGCTACGTCGCTAAGGAAGCGCGAACTGCCGCACATCAGCCCAGCGGGGCAATCGCCACAATAGCGGCGTCTAGTAAATTTCGACATCGCTACCCAGACATGGATGTTCGCTTCTCTCCCTTCGAGATCTTCACCGGCACCGGCGCGCTGTTCCTGTGTCTCTTTTTTGTGGCGGTGTTCTCCGAGGCCGGCGCCATCGAACATGAGCTCGGCGCTGCCGTATCTGGTGAGATCAATGAGCTGGATCTGTTTTGGGCGAGCGTCGAGCCGCAGGGACAACGGATTCTGCTGACCGGTGCTGCCCCCGACTACCAGGCCAAGGTGGCCGCCGGAGAGCGCGCGGCCGCGATCGCCGGTGTGTCGGTGGTCCGCAACGAAATTTCCGTGATCGGCGAAGCGGGCACCTGCCAGCAGGAGTTCGATCAGTACTTGCAGGATGAGCGCGTGACCTTCAAGAGCGGTCGATCCGACTTGAGTGACGGCAGTCTGGGCTTGCTCGGTATGTTGGCCAGCGTGATTCGCAATTGCGATGTGCACGTCGAAGTGGCTGCGCACACCGATGCTGAGGGCGACAGCGCCATTAATCTGAAGCTCAGTCAGCGGCGAGCTGAGGCAGTGCGCAAATATCTGGTCGGTAGCGGCGTGCCCGTTGGCTACGTTCAGGCTCGCGGCTACGGCGAGACACAACCCATTGCCGACAACAATTCCGCAGACGGGCGTGCCGCGAACCGGCGGGTCGAATTCCGGGTCATAGGAAACGCCTCATGATGTTCCTCATTCTCAAAATCTTCGTCTACCTGGTGGTGGCTCTGGGCATGGGCGGCGCTGCCGGTTTCCTGCTGCGTCATGTCAAGGCTCAGAAAGAAGCCGAAGAAACGACCCGGCAGCTGCAGGACGCCAAGAGCAAAGTGCCGCAGCTGGAGTCGCTGCTGCGCGCCCGGGACGAGCGCATTCGCCAGCTCAGCAAGAACAACAGCGAGCAGTCCGAGGCGGCGAAAGGCTCTCGCGTGCAGGACGAGCAGCACGCGCGGGCGCTGCGCGAGAAGGATATGGAGCTGCAGCGCCTGCGGTCCCGGCTGCAAAACCTGGAGCAAAGCAAGAGCGACGGCCTGATCGACGGCGAGTTGCTGGCTGCGGGTCCCGTTGCTGCGGCAGCTACGCAGCCCGATCCGACCTCAGAGACCGACGACGTGCTGATCTCTGAGCTGCATCTGGAAGTGGAGCGCCTGAAGGAAGAGCTTTCTGCAGCGGCCATTCGTCTCGAAGTCGCCCAGGACGATGGGACGCTGGAGCAGGAGCTCGAGGAGTTGCGGGTGCGCCTGCGACAGAAAGCCGAGGATTACGAGCGGCTGCAGCAGCAGCTAGATCACGAGCAGCGCAAAGTCTCCGAGCTTGAGCGGGAGCGAGAGCTGCAGAACAAGTCTCTTAAAGTCCTGCACCAGCAGCTCGAAATGGCGCGCGGCGCCCAGAGCTGATCGCGGCTGCCGTCCAGGACGTTGTCTTTAGGCAAAGTCTCACCGGGCGGCATCCTTGGCCGTCACCGAATCCTTGGCTGCCTCTGAACCGGACGGCTCGTAGGCCAACGGATCGCTCAGAGCGTCGCCACCCAGCCCGCGGATCGCCCGCTGCCGCCAGCCGACGGCGCCCAGGATCGCAAGGAAGACGAGGTTGGCAATGATGACGGCGGCCGGCGCGGACAGCAGCTCGGTCAGGGCGCCCAGGATCACGCCCCCCAGGGGCACCATGGAAAAGCCCATGCTGTAGATACCCATCACCCGGCCTCGCAGCGAGTCCGGAACCAGCAGCTGCAGCACAGACATGGTCAGAACCATAAAGGCCGACGCGCACAGCGACGCCAGCAGCACCAGCAGCAGCGCCGGATAGAACCAGCCGACGGCGCTGGCTGCGGCAAAGGCGCACAACAGCACGGCTGCAGCGCTGGCGCAGAGCAGCAACAGGGTGCCCAGGTTGTGGCGGCGCTCGGCCCCGCTCATCAGCAGCGTGCCGATCACAGACCCTACGCCGCCGGCAGACAGCAGGGTGCCGTACCCGGCCTCGCTGCGGCCCATCAGGTCGGCGAACACCGGCAGCACCTGCATGTAGGCATTGCTAAGCAGCATGCCGGCAAAGGTCAGCGTGACCAGCGACAGGAACAGCGGCGTGCGGCGAATGAACCGGAAGGCTTCGGCAATCTGCGTGGCGGCGGGCGCCGTGCTCCGGGGCTCTGGCCGGACCCTGATGCCGGCCAGCACGACGAACATCACCAGAAAACCGAGGGCGCCAAGCAGAAAGATCACCCAGGTGTCGGTCAGGGCCACCAGCAGGCCGCCGAGGGCGGGCATGGTCATGCGGGTGCTTTGCCAGATGACGGCGTTGAGAGCGACCGCGCTCAGGTAAGCAGGCCGTTCCACCAGCAGGGGAAAGATCGCGCTGCGGGTGGGCCAGTCGATGCCGGTAATCGTCGAGATCACCGCGGCGATGGCCAGCACCTGCCACAGCGTGACGGTGCCTGAGTAGTCGAGCACAGCCAGCAGAGCGAGCGCGACGGCCGTGGCGAAGCTCGTCACCTGCAGGATGATGCGCTTGTCGAAGCGGTCGGCGATGACGCCGCCGTACAGGGTCATGAGCAGGCTCGGAAGCGCGGCGGCCACGCCCAGCCAGCCGAGCGCCATGGCGGAGCCCGTCAGCTCGAACACCAGCCACCCCTGTCCCATGGTGATGAGCTGCGTGGCGCCCACCGATGCGAAGGAGCCAAACCAGTAGCGACGATAGCTTGGGGCACCCAGGGCCGGATATCGATTGAGTATGGATTGCCGCAACTTCTAGAATGCTCTCGCCCTGGGTCGCGCCGGCAGCATGCCTCCCATGGCGGGTGCGCTGAACGCAGTCTGCCTGCTCGCTCCCCGGGACAACAGCCGAAACAGCCAGCGAGTGTCTCCCGCATGACAGTCCCGATCCGAATTCACCGATCCTCGGGGCAACCCGGTGTCCGCCGCGCGGTGCTCGTCGCGCTCGCCACAGTCGCTGCGCTGCTCCCGATGGCCGCGCTTGGCAAGCCGACGGTCATTCTGTTGTCCTGGGACGGCTTTCGCCACGACTATCCGGACCGCAAGGGCTTGCCCGCCGTAACGCGCATGGCGCAAAACGGTGCCCGGGCAGCCCGGCTGGAAACAGTGCGCCCCTCTGACACCTTCCCGAGCCATGTCTCCCTGGCCACCGGCACCTACCCGGACCGGCACGGCATCGTCGGCAACCAGTTTATCGATCGGGAAGCCGGTCGCTATCGAATGAGCAGCGACACCCGCTGGCTGCAGGCGGAGCCGCTGTGGATCGCGGCCGAGCGGCAGGGCGTGCCGGCAGCGACCTACTTCTGGGTCGGGTCGGAGCAGGACTGGCGCGGCCAGGGCACCCGTTATCGCGTCGCGCCGTTCGATGGCAGCCGTTCCGAGTCCTCCAAAGTCGCTCAAATCCTGGCCTGGCTGGCCCTGCCGGAAGCCGAGCGCCCGCAGCTGATCATGTGCTACTGGCGGGGCGCTGACCGGGTCGGTCACCGCTACGGGCCTGACAGCAGTCGCGTCGATGCCCAGCTGCGCGAGCAGGATGCCGCGCTCGGCGAGCTGCTGGCCGGGCTCGATGCGCTGGATCGCTGGGACGACACCACGCTTATGATCGTCAGTGATCACGGCATGACCCCCGTGGGTGACTTTCTGCCCGTTGCTGCAGCGCTCCGGGCCGCCGATATCAAGGCCCGGGTGGTGGGCTACACCCTGGCGCACGTTTTTCTGGAAGATCCGGAGCAACGGGCGCCAGCCCAGGCCGCGCTCGAGGCCGTGCACGAAGCGGTCACGGTGCACGACGGGCGCGCCCTGCCCCCGGCCTGGCGCCTCGCGCACCCGACCCGCACCGGGGACCTGGTGGTCACCGTGCCGCCGCCCTACGTGCTCAGCGAGCCTGCCGGCTTCGAGGGCTTCATGACCCGCCTGCTGCGCTTCTTTGGCTGGGACTACGGCGGCCACGGCTTTGATCCCGCGCTCCCAGATATGGGCGCTGCCTTCCTGGCATTAGGACGGGGCGTTGCGCCCGGCTATCGCCTCGAGCGGTTGCATGTCACCGACGTGGCGCCGACGGTCGCGCGGCTGCTGGGGATCGATCCGCCGCTGTCGGCGGAGGGCGTGGCGATCGACCTGATGCCCGAAGCTCAGGCGTTGTCGGCCCCGACGCGGCGGTAAACCAGCGTGCCGCTGTCGCGTTTGGTTTCCAGGCGCAGCCAGCGGTCGTCGTCCCGGGCGTACCACAGTCGCAGCACGGCGCCCTCGCCGGTCGTCAGCCGGTAGCTCTGGGCGGCAACCCCGTCCACCGTATCCGGCCCGGTGGGCTCCAGGCTGACCGGCTCCATACGCCCTGTCTGGGCGTTCAGGAGCGCCGTGCGCTCCAGCTGGGGCCGATGCCAGTAGGCAAAGGTCGCCGGACAGCGCTCATCCAGCTGCTCCCGCTCGGCGGTCGGCTTGCGGCGCTGGATGTCCAGGCTGTCACCGGTGCGCTGGGCGCTGATCTCGAAGCGTTCGCCGTCGTCGTTGGTGGTGGCCTGCAGCCCGACCAGGCAACCGCCGCGCCATTCTTCCCGGGCATCGTGGTCGTAGCGAAACAAGGGCACGAACGCCAGCCGGTAGCGCAGCCGGGCCAGGCTGCGAACCTGCAGCGCGTCGTTCCCTGGGGTCAGCTCATAGGTGTGGGTGCCGAGCTTCTTGCCATCGAAACTGACTTCGAAGATCAGGGTCTCGGCTCTGGCGCCGGCGACCGGTCCGGTGCGTTCGATGCCGGCGATGCCTGCCGGCGTGGCCAGGCAGCCGAGCAGCGACCCCAGGGCGAAAAACTTTCGGGAGGCAAATGGTTTCATGGCTGCACCTGACCGCGCACGGTGCGCAAGGCAGCGCCCAGAACGGGCACGTGCTGATAGAAGCCCTGGGCCGCATCCCAGAAGTCCTGATGGAGGATGACCTGGCCGGCCTCGTTAAAGCGCAGGTGCGTCATGCCGATGGTGTGGCTGCGCCGGGTAGCGATCACCGGCGCGAAGGTGCTGGTCATCTCCCACACCAGATAGGCGTTGCGATCGCTGATCTGCCGGGACAGAACGCGGACCGCCACCGTCGTGTCGGCGTTGTGCAGGCGATCAAAATAGGCCTGCAGCGCATCGCGGCTGCTGATCAGGGCCAGGGTATCGCTGAAGTGCAGTTGCTCCGCATAGACCCCCTTGAAATGGTCGGCCCAATCGTCGCTGCCCATGTGGGTAATAAAGCCGATAAAGGGCTCGAGGTGTTCCGGCCGCACGGCGACGCCAGCAGTGGTTTCGACGGCGGCGAGATAGCGGGCCGGATACTCGTTGCCCTCCTGGCTGCTGCATCCCGCGGCCAGGGCCGCGATGGCCAGCATCAGCACAGGGACGGCGCGGTACTTCATGGCAGACTCCAGATAGAGCGTTGAAGCTAGTCAGCTTTTGATGAATCTGTTGTGATGCGCCGCAAGACCGTTAGCCTGGTCGGCAAAACTGTGCGGTGGGTCAGCCGCTGCACCGTTGGCGGGCCTGCCCCGGGCGCTCCCCCCTGCTGCTCTCCTCTGCTGGGTTGACGAGCCGTTCACCGGTGGCTGGTCACCTTGGCGTCCCGGGCCCGGTACTGCCCTCCATCGATTGCGAGCTATTGCAATGAACCGAGCCACCATCATCAACGCGGTCCTGTTTCAACTGGTGTGGTTTGCCTGTGTGGTCGGTGGCGGCAGCTACGGCTGGTTTTGGCCCGGCGTCGTTGCGACCCTGGCGCTGATCGTTTCGGTGCGCAACGCGTCGACGGTACGCCACGATGTTTTGCTGGCGATGGTTCTCACGCCCGCGGGGTGGATGCTGGACACCCTGTGGATCTATCTCGGGGTGCTCGACTTTCACGGCTTGCCTGTTGCGCCGTCCTGGATCGTGCTGCTCTGGCTGTCTCTGGCCCTGTCGATCAACCACAGCCTGGCGTTCTTTCGCGACCGGCCACTGGTGGGCGCTGTAGCGGTCATGCTCACGGCGCCGCTGTCCTACCTCGCCGGAGAACGCCTCGGCGCGGTGTTGGTGCCCGACGTCATGCGCCTGGGCTGGATCTCCCTGGCCTGGGGCGTGCTCTTTTACGGCGTGTTCCGCGTGGCCTGCAGCCAACTGCCCAGCTGGACCGAAGAGGCAGCGGCCTCGTGAGCAGCTTGCCGACGCGCACGCCCGGTAAAGCTGACGAGCGATCGAGCGTTCGCTCCAGCCAGGCGATCAACAAGAAAATTCTGCGAGCCTTTGCGATCCAGCTGGTGCTGGTCAGCCTGGTGACAGTGCTCGGTATTTTTGTCACCAACTGGATCGTGCAGGATCTGCTGACGGAAGAGGCGCTCAAAGAAGAAGCGAACTACTTCTGGAACCTTTACGCCCACGACCCGGCCGTGCCTTTGCCCAACACCCAGAACCTGACCGGCTACCTGCGTCCGGCAGAGGGCGCGGTGTCCCGGTCTGAAGAAGCGCCAGCGGTCCCTGAACCGCTTCGGGACCTCACCCCTGGCTACGGCCGGGTGGGCGATCTGGCCGGCGCGCCGCTGGTGTTCGTGTCAGACCGCGGCGGCGCTCGGCTGTATCTGGTCTTTGCGCTCAGCCAGGTTTCGGACCTGGCGTTTTACTACGGGCTGCTGCCGCTGGCGCTGATCATGCTGGTGATTTACGTGCTGGCCCTGGCGACCTACCGCACTTCCATCAGCGCGATCTCGCCGCTGGTGCGGCTGGCAGAACACCTGCAGAGCTACGACTACACGCAGCGCGGGTCGCTGGACCTGGAGCCGTTTCGGGAAGCCAACAACAGCGAGGTCAACAGCATGGTGGACGCGATCTCGCACTTTGCGGACCGCGTCGAACGTGACCTGGAGCGGGAGAAGGTGTTCGCCCGGGACGCTGGCCATGAGCTGCGGACGCCGCTGGCCGTATTCAAGGGTTCCCTCGATCTGCTGGAGCGCAACCAGGATCGGCCCAAACACGATCTCGATGCGCTGCAGCGCATGCGCCGGACGGCAGACAACATGCAGACGCTGCTGCAGACCCTGCTGATCCTGGCTCGGGAAGAGTTGCCGGTTGTCTCGGAGGTCGCGGCAAGCCTCAATCAAGCCGTGTGCAAAGAAGCTGACCTGCTTTCGGATCTGGCCGCGCGACGCCGGGTCGCGCTCACCATCAGCGAAGGGACGCAGGTGCAGGTTGACGCGCCCACGGAGATGCTCGAGATACTGATCAGCAACCTGGTGCGCAATGCGGTGAACTACTCACCAGGCGGGCGCGTCGAACTCGTGGTGGAACCGGACGCGCTGATTGTTCGCGACTCCGGCGTCGGCATGTCGGAAGAAGAGCAGCAGCAGCTGTACCAGGCGTTTTATCGCGGCGCCGGCGGCCGCAATCAGGCGAACGGCCACGGCCTGGGGCTGGCCATTGTCAAACGAATCGCGGATCGCTACGGCTGGGATCTTACGGTCGAGAGCGCGCTCGGCGAAGGCACTGAGTTTCGGGTCGCCTTCAGGACTTCTTGAACGCCGCGAGCGCCCGCTCGCGCGCGGCCTTGTGGTCAACGATAGGGCCCGGGTAGCCGGCCGGTTTGTCTGGCGCGGTCCAGGGCTCAAAGAAGTACTTTTTGCGGCCAGCCTGCAGCTGCCCCTGGAGCGGTTTCAACTCCGGGACCTGGGCGACGACGAAGGCCCCGTCGGGGTCGTAGCGTTCCGCCTGGGAGGTGGGGTTGAAGATACGGAAGTAAGGCGCGGCGTCTGTACCGGTGGATGCCGACCATTGCCAACCGCCGTTGTTGGCCGCGAAGTCGCCGTCGACCAGCTGTTGCATGAAGTAGCGCTCGCCCAGACGCCAATCCATGAGCAGGTGCTTGGTCAGGAACATGGCGGCAACCATGCGCAGCCGGTTGTGCATCCATCCGGTGCTGTTGAGCTGTCGCATGGCTGCGTCGACCAACGGATAGCCGGTGCGGCCCTCCTGCCAGGCCGCAAGCTCCTCGCGGTGATGGCGCCAGGGCAGTTGGTCCGTGTCTTCCTTGAACGCTCGACGCTTGTTGACGTGCGGGTAGTGGATCACAACATGGCGATAGAAGTCGCGCCAAACCAGCTCGCTAATCCACGTGTTGATGCCGACCTTGCCGGTGAACAGCTTCTCGCCGTTCGCGCGCCACGCAGCGGCCAGGCACTGGCGAGCAGAGATCGCTCCGATCGCCAGCCAGGGCGACAGCGTGCTGGTGCCGGCAACGGCAGGCAGGTCGCGCTGGGCCTCGTAACCCTCGATGCGCTGGGCAACGAAACGCTTGAGTCGCCGCTGCGCCTCTTCTTCGCCTCCCGGCCATTGCGCCTGATAGCGGTCACCGCTGATACCGTCAAAGGGCGATTGCAGGTCCAGGCACTCGTCGGTGCGGACGGCAACCTGCGCAATGTCTGGCGCGACGATCGGTGCGGCGCTCGCTCGGGGTCGCTTAATGGGCGAGCGGGCAGCTTCGGTCAGGTTCTTCGCCCAGCGCTTGCGGAATGGCGTGAAGACCGAGTACGGGTCGCCGTCATCCTTCGTGACTGCGCCTGGGGGCAGGATCGCACCGCCGTCGTGCAGCAGCAGACACAGGCCGGCGTCGCTGCAGGCGTTGGCGACCTTGGAGTCACGCACGCGCTCGTTGAGCGGAAACTCTTCGACGGCATGGATGTGGGTTGCCGCAACGGACCGCGCAATGCGCAGCAACACCCGAGGCGCGTCGGCAAAGCGATCGGCCTTGGCGATGACCAGGGGCACGCCCAGCTTCTTCAGGTCACCGTCCAGCGCCGCCAGGCAGCGGCGCAGAAAGGACAGCCTGGGCTCGCCGACGTCGTGGCTGCGCCACTGCGCCCCGGCCCAGAGAAACACCGCGATTGCTGGCCCCGCCTCAAGCGCGGCGCTCAGCGCCTCGTGGTCCCGGGTCCGCAGATCATTCCGGAACCAGACGATGCGCACGAATCAGCTGTCCAGCAAGCGGTACCCGCGGCCTGGCAGGGTTTCGATCAGCGCAGCGTCGAAGGGCTTGTCGACAACCTGACGCAGGTTGTACAGGTGACTGCGCAGGGCGTCGCTGTCGGGCACGTCTTCGCCCCACAGCTCGCGCTCGATGGTTTCCCGGGTGACGACCTTCGGGGCTTCGCGCATCAGAATTTTGAGAATGTCGAAGCCGGTACGGGACAGCTTCAGCGCCTGGTCGTCGCGGGTCACTGTCAGGGTGTCGACGTCCAGAGCAATGGGGCCGACTTCGTAGCGCGCGGCCATGCCACGCTCCCGGCGAATCAGCGCCTCGATGCGAGCAACCAGCTCGGGCATATCGAACGGCTTGACCAGGTAGTCGTCACAGCCGACCTCGAAGCCGGTGAGCTTGTCCTCAAGCTGATCCCGGGCGGTAAGCATAATGATCGGCGTGGTTGAGCGCTCTTCCTCGCGCAGGCGGCGGCACACTTCAAGCCCGTCGATGCCCGGGAGCATGATGTCCAGAACGATGGCGTCAAAGGTCGTCTCTGCGGCCAGGTTCATTGCCATGTTGCCGTCGCTGGCATAGTCGACCACGTAGCCGCTGGATTCCAGATAGGCCCCGGCCGTGGCGGCGAGTTCCTGATGGTCTTCGACGAGAAGGATGGTTGCTGCGTTGCTCATGGGCTCAGGGTACGGCGGTTCTGCGAGGACGTGAAGTCTCAGAGCGATCTGGTGAACCACCTGTGAACCACCGCAAAGGCCGTCCCGAACGGGCCTGTGGTCGATTGCAGCGGTGCGTTCGCGCACAATTGACCTGTGACCTATCGCGGATTCATCTATCAAGCCAGCTACCGGATCTACGGTGGCCAGCCCGTGGGCCATTACTATGGGCTGCTCGAAAACGGCGAGCGCTTTCTGGTTCGCGATCACCGCTCGGTGCCCACCTTTTACGTTCACGATCAGGACGCTGCAGCAGCTCGACGGCTGGGCGCGAAGCCCGGGCGCCTTGCAGGCGCGAAGCCCGGGCGCCTTGCAGGCGCGAAGCCTGGGCGCCCGCAGGGCGCCACCGTGCTGCACAGCTTTGCCGGCCGGCCGGTCAGCCCCTTTGTTGCCAAGGTGCCGGCAGATGTGCCGGCCGTGCGGGAACGATTGCACGATGCGGGGATCGACACCTTCGAGGCGGACCTGCGCTTTGCGTACCGGCGCCTGATCGACGCTGGCATTCAGTGCGGGGTCGAGATCTCCGGCGCGGCGCAGCCGGGGCAGGATTCGGCCGGCACGGACTGGCTGTTTGACGATCCGGAGCTGCGCCCGGCCCGGGTGCAGGTCGCACCGCGGGTGCTGGCCTTCGATATCGAAACTGATCCTCAGCGCGATGCCTTGCTCGCCATTTCTCTGTACGGCTGCGGCGAGGCCCGCGTGCTGCTGTGCGATCCTGAATTGCGGCCTGTGCCTGCCGGGGTCGAGACCTTCGTTGACGAGGCAAGCCTGCTGCGACGGTTCGTCGATCGGGTTGCGGCAGTGGACCCGGACGTGCTGACCGGCTGGAACGTGATTGATTTCGACATCGCCCAGTTGCTGCGGTTTGCGGAGCGGGCTCGGGTGCCGCTGGCTCTGGGTCGAGACGCCGAGCGACCGCGGCTGCGGGAAGCCGAGGGCTACTTTGGCAGCAGCAACGTCGCGCTGACCGGTCGCCTGATTCTTGATGGCGTCGACCTGTTGCGCGGCGCCTTCGTTGCCATGGAGTCCTACGCGCTCGATGCTGTCGCCCGAACGGTGCTGGGCGAGGGCAAAGTGCTCAAGGGTGATGCCCGGAATCGCCTGGGCGAGATCCTGTCGGGCTACCGCAACGATCTGCCGGCCTTTTGCGCTTACTCCCTGGCCGATTCCCGGTTGGTGATCGATATTCTGGAGCGCCTCAAGCTGATCGATCTCGCCTTTGAGCGCGGGCAGCTCACGGGCATGACCCCGGATCGGGTGTCCGCCAGCATCGCGTCTTTCGACTACCTCTACATCAGCCAGCTGCACCGTCGCGGCATTGTCGCGCCGACGCTGCGGCGAGATGGCGACCGCGCGCGGCTGCCGCAGGCTGGCGGCCAGGTCTTTGAGCCGCAGGTGGGCCACTACCGAAACGTCTGGGTCTTCGACTTCAAGAGTCTGTATCCAAGCATTATTCGAACGTTCAATATCGATCCGCTCGCCTACCGCGGCCAGAGCGACGAGTCGCCGCCCGGCGCTGACGTGATTGAGGTGGGGGGCGCACGCTTTGACCGGGCGCCAGCGATCCTGCCCGGGCTGCTGGACGAGTTGTTTCCGCGCCGCGCCGAGGCCCGGGCGGCGGGCGATACGGTGGCGGCCCAGGCCATCAAGATCCTGATGAACTCCTGCTACGGCGTGCTTGGCACGTCGGCCTGCCGCTTCTTTAACCCGGACATCGCCAATGCCATTACCGGCGAGGGGCGCCGGCTGCTCAGCTGGGCTCGGGACTGGTTTGGCGAGCGCGGCTACCAGGTGCTGTACGGCGACACGGACAGTCTCTTCGTGCACGCAGGCGAGGCCGACAACGTGCTGCAGCAGGGCGCCCGGTTAGCCGCGCAGCTGAACGCCGCGCTGGCGAGCACGCTGGCGCGCAGCCACCAGGTTCGCAGCCACCTGGAGCTCGAATTCGAGAAGTGCTACGAGCAGCTGGTGCTGCCGGCGCTTCGAGGCGGCAGCGGCGGCGCGCGGAAACGGTATGTTGGTCTGCGCGACGGCGCACCGGAGTTTGTGGGGATGGAAGTGGTGCGCCGGGACTGGACAGCGCTCGCCCGCAACACCCAACGGGCTCTGTACGAGCGGCTGTTTGCCGAGCAGGATGTTGCCGGCTATCTGACCGAGCGCGTGCAGGCGCTGCGAGCGGGCGCGCTCAATGACGAGCTGGTCTATCGCAAAGGGCTGCGCAAACCCGTTGCCGAGTACACTGCCAGCACGCCACCGCACGTACAGGCCGCGCGCAAGATGTCTGGTGCCGGTCAAGGGGGCGGGCGTCGGCAGGTCATCGAGTATCTGATGACCGTTGCGGGGCCGGAGCCATTGCGCGAAAGCCGGTCAGCGCTGGACCTGGAACACTACGTGCAAAAGCAGCTGCGGCCGATCGCCGAGCCGGTGCTGGACCTCCTTGGGCTGCAGTTCGCCCAGGTCGTTGGCGATGACCGGCAGCTGGGATTGTTTTGACAGGAGATTTTGTGAGCGACACCACTTCTGCCGCTTTGAAGGGCCAACGTTTTTTGCCGGTCGTGATCGCCTACGTCCTGGCCCTCGCGGCAGCGGCGGCCAGCATGGCGATGCTGGCCGACTGGCTCGACGGCTCCCTGCTCTGGTTGGCCGCCGTCGGCGATCTGGTCGCGACGCTGGTGGTCTTTGGTTTTAGCGCGGCCTACCGCAATTCCAGTTTCTATGATCCTTACTGGAGCGTGGTGCCGCCGGTGTTGCTGGCTTACTGGATACTGGCTGCGGGCCTGCCGATCGATCTGCGCTCGGTGCTGCTGGCCGGGCTGGTCGGCTGGTGGGCGCTGCGGCTGACGCACAACTGGGCGCGAGGCTGGCACGGGCTTGGAGACGAAGACTGGCGTTACCGTCAGCTGCAGGCGCAGCTGGGCGTCGCATACTGGCCGGTCAGCCTGCTGGGCATCCATCTGATGCCGACGGTTTGGGTCTTTCTCGGTTGTCTGGGCCTTTACCTGGCCTCTGGCGCTGCCGAGGTCGACGGCCTGGCAGCCGCCTCACGGGCACCGCTGGGCTGGATGGACGGTGTTGCCGCCCTGGTCACGGCGGCAGCGGTCTGGCTGGAGCGTCGAGCGGATCTGGAGCTGCTGAAGTTTCGCGAGCAGCGCACGTCGGCCAGCGAGCTGCTGCGCACCGGTGTGTGGGCCTGGTGCCGGCACCCGAACTATCTGGGCGAAATCGGCTTCTGGGTGGGCGTTTGTCTGTTTGGCGTCGCCGCCAACCCGAGTGCCTGGTGGGTCTGGCTGGGCCCGGCGGTGATGATCGCCCTGTTTGCCGGCGTCACGATCAGCATGATCGAGCGCAAGCTGGCGGCGGCAAAACCGGGGTACGCCAGCTATCAAGCTGCCGTGCCCCGGCTGGTCCCCCTCTTTCGCCGCCGGTGGCCCGGCGGCTAGCGGCTTTGCCGCTGGCGGGCTACCGCTCGGCGACTTCGACGGTCACGCTGCCCCGGCTGTTGCGGAACTGGCCGCGATCAATGTTCTGGCTGAACAGGGTGCGTCCGCTCAGGCTGGTTTCGCAGTTGATGCGGACCCTGACCCGATCGCCGTCTTCCCAGCGGCTGCCATTGATGAAGTACGCACGCTCAGAGTCCGTCGCGCTGGTCAGGTAGTTCCTGTTGGTGGTCAGACCGCGGCTGGACTGCTGTGCCATGTCAACGCACTTGCTGTAACCGCGAAACTCGGCGGGGTTGCTGGGCTTGGCCAGGGCGCTGCCGCTGGCCAGAACTGCGCCGCCGAACAGCGTCATGCTGATGATTTTCTTGGAAAAATTCATGAAGGAGCTCCTTGATTGGGGACCGATGGCTCGGTGATCTTTGCCTTGCCGGGGGACCCGTTTGGACAATGTCCGACAAGTCGTGCCCAACAAGTGTTACCTAAAGTAACGTCAGATACTGGTTCTGGGAACATAAGTAACGTATAAGCAGATTCTCAGTTTTGTTTAGGACCAGCGATGCCACTCCAAGGACAAGGTCAGAGTCCGCTCGAGCTGGACTGGAACCTGGTCAGAACCTTCGTCGCCGTGGTCGATGCCGGCAGCCTGGCAGGCGCGGGCCGTGCGCTGCGGCTTGCCCACCCAACCGTTGCCCGACACATTCAGCAACTGGAGCAGCAGCTCGGGCTGACCCTCTTCAACCGCACCAAGCAGGGACTGGTGCTGAACCGGGAAGGCACAGCGCTGGCTTCCCAGGCCCGGGCCATGCGGCAGCAAGCGGTTGCCTTCGAGCGGCTGTCTGACACGGTGCGCAGCGCGCCGCTGCCGCATATTCGGATCACTGTGGCGGAGCTGTTAATGGAGGTGGTGCCTGGCATCCTGTTGACCAGCCTGGCGACGGGACCGGCGGCCGGGGTCCCCGTGGAGTTCATTGTTGCCAACGAGCAGCTCAACCTGCTTGAACGGCAGGCCGATATTGCGGTGCGCCATGTTCGCCCGCAGCAGCAGGAGCTCATCTGTCGCCGTGTCGGCGAAGTCCCGATGTTGCCCTGTGCATCCCGGGCTTACCTTGCCGAGTACGGCCCGGTCGATCCCGACCGCCTGAACCACCACCGCTTTATCGACGGTGCGGAGCACAGCCGCTTTCAGCAGGGCGCTGCCAGCGTCGGCGTTTTTCTGCCGGATAGCGGCATCGTTTTTCGCAGCGAGTCCCTGGTCGCGCAGCGGGCCGCGATGCAGGCGGGCTGGGGCATCGCTGCGCTGCCGCTGCCAATGCTCAACGCGTTGCCTGACGCTGAGCCGGTCATGACCGGAGGCGTCGCGGTGGCCATCGATGTGTGGCTGGTGGCGCGGCCGGAGCTGCGCAACACGCTGCAGCTGAAAGCGATTTTCGATCACCTGGGCGATGCGCTGGCGAAGCGCCTGGCCCATGAGATGCCGGCCTTGCCGCGCTACACGCCGCCGGTCAGTCCATCGACGGCGGACGGCGGTTCTGCTTGACCTTGCCGCGTTGCTGTTTGGTCTGCTTGTGACGCTCCTTGCTGGCGCGGCTCGGGCGCGTGGCGACGCGCTGCTTTGGAGCCACATGCGCCCGGGCCAACATGGCTTCCAGCCGGTCCAGAGCATCTTCCCGGTTGCGGCGCTGGGACCGAAAGCGGTCTGCGAAGATGGTGATTGCCTCGTCGCCGCTGGCCAGGTGGCTGGCGTGGTGCAGGAGCCGCTCCCGGGCGGCGCGATTGAGCTGCGAGTTGCCCAGGGTCAGGCGCAGCTGCACGCCGGTGGCGACCTTGTTGACGTTTTGCCCGCCTGGCCCACGGCTGCGCACGAAGCGCTCGCTCAGAGACTCCGGCGGCAACGCATCGACATAGCGCCGTTCGCGACTCACGGCGCCGACCTGCGGGCGGCCAGCAAATCGCTGACCAGCTGCCACTCGCCGGATTCCCAGTACCGCCCGCTGGCCCCCAGCCGCACGATGACCATGTTGGCCTCCGGCAGGATGTACAGGGCCTGGTTCTGCAGGCCGTGCCCGGCGAGCGTATCTGCCGGCGGCGGGGGGGCGCCGTGGGGCGCGTAGACATGCGGCGGGCGCTGCCCCATGAACCCGGCCTGGTAGCGTCGCTCACCGCTCTCCTTCGTTGGGGTGCTGACGTACGACACCCAGTCCGGTGCCAGCAGCTGCGTGCCCTGCCACTGGCCGTTGTTCAGATAGAGCTGCCCAAGCTTCGCCCAGTCCCGGGCTGACGCGACCATGAAGCTGGAACCGATAAAGGTGTCCGCCCCGTCCGGCTCGAGCACGGCGCTGTGCATGCCCAGGGTATCGAACAGCTCGCGAATGAGCGCGTACATGGGAACGGCACCGCCGATGCGGTCCGTGAGGTAGCGCGCAGCCAGTACGGTGCTGCCACTGGTATAGGCGAAGGTAGAGCCCGGGGCATTGCGCAGACCGCGGCCGACGGCGTACGCCGCTGCATCGTGGGTCGTGAACAGCATGCGCGAGTTGGGATCGAGGCCGCTGCCGTTCTCCTCCAGATCGATGCCGCTGGTCATGCGTAGCAGCTGGTCCAGGGTGATGTCGGCCCGGTGATCCGGGTCCTGCCAGGCGGGAAACAGCGCGCGATCAGTCACCTTGATCAAGCCGCGGTGGGCCATGATGCCGGCCAGGGTCGCGGTGGCGCTTTTGGCCATGGACCATCCTGGCAGCGGCGTGACCGGCGTGACCCCCGGCGCGTAGCGCTCGGCAACCAGCGCACCGTCAAACAGCGCCGCCACCGCCAGGGTGTTGCGGCCTCGCGGGCCGGCAAAGGCTGCGTCCAGCGCCGCTTCAATGGCGTCGCCGTCAAAGTGCCGGCCGCGGACCGCCGCATCGATCGCTTCGCGCGGCCTGGGGCCAGCCAGGGTGACCGGCTGCAGCTCGCTGGGCGGCGCGCCGTCGTGGATCAGCGTGCAGCCCAGGCCGTCCCGATGCCGCGCCAGCGCGTGGGCGCCGCCGCCGGTGATGCGCACGCTGCGATCTTCTGCGACGACCCTGTGCTCGAAGATCCGCTCGACGGGCCCAAGCAATGTTTTGAAATACAGCTGCCGGGCGCGCTCCGGGGGCAATCGGGACTCGAACACGAGCGTGCACAGCTGCTTGGCCATCAGCCCGGCACCCACGGGTGCCGCCGTGCGCACGTACCAGATCCCGATGCCGCCGGCCAAAGGACCTGCCAGCAGCGCCGCGATCAGCAGTCCGCGCAGTACTCTCATCAGTTGGCGTACAGGGTCGTGGGCTGCCACTCGCCGTCGAAGTCGGCGGTGTTGGCAAAGACCCGGTGGTGCGGGTCCGGGCGCAGCCCGAGGGTTTTCACAGCCTCGACGTACTCGCCGCGAAACTCGTAGCCGGTCGCGCTGGCGTTGTCGAAATCGACGATCGCGAAGCCCGGACGATGCCGCGGCTTGAGGGTGCCCGCGTTCAGCAGCACCAGGTTCTCGAAGTGCACCAGGGTCCGGAAGTGCATGTGGCCGTTGAGCAGCACCGACAGCTCGCCGGTGTCGATCAGTGCATCCAGCTCCTTGCTGCGCTCCGGCGGCATGCGGCTGTTGCCTGGCCAGATCTTGGCCATATCGCGTTCCCCAACACCGTGGCACAGCATGCCCCGCCCGAGCGGCGTATCGAAGTGCACGGTCGTGGGCAGCGCGTTCAGGAATGCCAGGGTCGCGGCGGCGGTGTTGTCCCGCAGGTGCGCCTCGGCAATGTGTCGAGACTTGTCGGTCAGCAGCCAGCGGTCGTGATTGCCGCGCACCGTGTGCACGCCGTGCTCGGCCAGCAACGCGCAGCAGGCGTCGATATCGCCGGCGCCGTCGGCGATGTCCCCGGTGCAGAGGATCGCGTCCAGCGGCTCCGGCTGGCTGGCGTAGAAGGACAGGACTGCCTCCAGCCGCTCGTGTTCGGCGTGCACATCGCCGATCAGCCCGATGCGCGCAACGGTGCCGATGTGGGGTGTTTCTGTTGCCTGTGTGAACGTCATGGCGAAAGCCTACCGATAATTTCCGCGTTATGCTGGGGGATCACATGCCCGGCCGGGGCCGGGCGAGGAGAGCCAATGTTTGATGCCGCAACCGCAACGGCGGTGCAGATCCTGCGTTCTGTGCTGCTCGCTGCCACGCTCTGGGGAGTTGCCATGGAAAGCTACAGCGATGAAAACCTGGGTATTCACGTCACTGGCCAGGGTGAAGTGCTGGCTGAGCCTGACATGCTGCGCGTGAACCTGCAGGTGAACCGGCAGGGCCGCGACGCTCGGGCCCTGAAGAAAGAAATGGATGCGATTACCGCCCGGGTGCTGAAGCTCACGGACCGGCTCAAGATCGAGCGTCGGGACGTGACGGCCGCCATGGTCAATATCCAGCCCAACTACCGCTACGAGAACAATCGCCAGACCATGGATGGGGTCACGGCCAGCCGCGGCATCCAGATCGTATTGCGGGACCTGGACGCGGTCGGGGAACTCATGGACGAGGCCCTTGGTCTGGGCGTGAACAGCATTGGCGGAGTGCAGCTTGACGTTGCCAATCGGGTCGAGCTGGAGCAGCAAGCCCTGACCTTCGCGATTGACGACGCGAAAGCCGAGGCGGCCCGCATTGCGCAGGAGTTCGGGGTTCGCGTCGCTGGCGTACTGAACGTGCACGTGGGGCGCCACGCGGTGCAGCCGCAGATGGCGCGCACCCTGCGCATGGAGTCCGATGCCGGCGAGAGCTTTAGCCCGGGACAGATCGTCATTCGCCGGGACGTGCAGGCAACCTTCGGCATCGGCGGCGAGTAGACGCCCGCTCGCTAGCTGCCGATGGCCTGGCGCACGTTGGCCAGGGCCTGGTCCTTCAGCGCGGCGTCTGCCAGCGGCCCCTTGGTGGCCCCCTGAGCCAGGGTCGGCGAGCCGCCGCCGCCGCCGCCGCCCAGCGCATCGACGGCGGCGGTCAGCAGGGTTTTTGCCGGCAGCGCGCTGCTGAGCGCCTTGCCGACGCCGACCACCACGCCGGCGTTCTTGTCGGTCTCCGAAATCAGGCAGATGACGTCGGCGCGGTTGTCATCCAGCATCTTGCGAACCAGATCCTTGAGCTCCCGCCCCCCAAGGCCCGCGACCGCAGCGCCGAGGAAGCGCTGCGCGCCGATCTGTTCCGGGTCCTGTTGCCCCAGCTGGCCCAGGGCATCGCCCTCTTTCAGAGTTTTGATCTCGCCGAGCAGACGTTTGCGCTCAGAAACAAGTTTCTCGACGTCGTCCAGCAGCCGATCACGGCTGCTGCGCGCGGTTTCGCTCAGCTGCGTTAGCAGCTGTTCCTGCTCGCGCACGACCTGTAGCGCGCCCTCGTTGGTCACCGCTTCGATGCGGCGCACGCCGGCACCGACACTTGCCTCGCTCAGAATTTTGAACAGCCCGATGTCGCCCATGCGTGCGACGTGGGTGCCGCCGCAGAGCTCGACGGAAAACGGCGCCTGCCGCACGCTGTCTTTGAGTTCGCCCGCGAACTCCTCGTGCGGCGCCTGCCGCACGCCGTCTTTGAGTTCGCCCGCGAACTCCTCGTGCGGCGCC
>CAZXIJ010000020.1:19646-80226 GCA_964640725.1 uncultured Pseudomonadales bacterium
CGGCGCCTGCCGCACGCCGTCTTTGAGTTCGCCCGCGAACTCCTCGTGCGGCGCCTGCCGCACGCCCCCCATCGACAGCACCCGCACCTGCTCGTCGTATTTCTCGCCAAACATGGCCTGGGCACCCGACGCCAGCGCGTCGTCCAGGGCCATGAGCTGCGTTTGCGTTTCGCCGTTGCCCAGCACCTGGGCATTGACCATGGCTTCGATCCGGTCGAGTTCGTCCCGGGTCACCGGGTTGCCGTGCGCGAAGTCAAAGCGCAGCCGGTCCGGGCCCACGTAGGAGCCTTTCTGCACGACGTGCGGTCCGAGCACTTCCCGCAAGGCCGCGTTGAGCAAGTGGGTGCCGCTGTGGTTTGCGGCGGCCAGACGCCGGGCAGAATCGTCGACAGTCTGGCTGAGTGAGTCCCCGACTTTGATCTGCCCTTCGCGCAGCTTGCCGATGTGCGCGTGCAGGTCGGCGACGGGCTTTTGCGTGTCGCTCACCGCAAAGTGCACGGCGGCGCCGCTCAGGGTGCCCGTGTCCCCGACCTGGCCACCGGACTCTCCGTAAAAGGGGGTCTGGTCGAAGACAATGGCGCCCTCCGTGCCGGCTTCCAGCACATCGACAGACTGGCCGTCTACGACCATCGCCGTGACCGTGCCCGTGCCGGCAAGACTGTCGTAGCCCGTGAACCGGGTGGGCGCAACGGCTTCGGCGACCGCCTTCCAGACCGGGTCTCCTTTGACGTCGCCGGACCCGCTCCAGGCCTTGCGGGCGCGGGCGCGCTGCTCGGCCATCTGCGTGTTGAAGCCATCTTCGTCCACGGTCAGGTCATGCGCGCGCAGCACATCTTCGGTCAGGTCCAGGGGAAAGCCGTAGGTGTCGTACAGCTTAAAGGCCACATCGCCGGCAAAGACGCCGCCCCGAGGGGTCTGCGCGACCTCCTTCTCCAGGATCTTCATGCCGCGATCGAGGGTCGCCCGAAACTGTTCTTCCTCGGCGGCGAAGGCGTGCTCGATGCGTGCCTGCTCGCTGCGCAGTTCCTGGTAGTGCTCGCCCATGACCTCGACCAGGGGCGCGACCATCTTCGCGAACTGGGGCTCCGTCGCGCCGAGCAGGTGCAGATGCCGCAGGGCCCGACGCATGATCCGGCGCAGCACGTAGCCGCGGCCTTCATTGCTGGGCAGCACGCCTTCGGCGACCAGGAAGGCGCAGGTGCGCGTGTGGTCCGCAATGACCCGGTGGCTGGCCATGTGCGCCGGGTCGGTATTGCCGGTCAGCTGCTCGCTGGCGGTCACCAGGTGTCGGAACAGGTCCGTATCGTAGTTGGCGGTCACGCCCTGTACTGCGGCAGCAAGCCGCTCCAGCCCCGAGCCGGTGTCGATGCAGGGTTTCGGCAGCGGCTTCAGCTCGCCGTCGGCCTGCTTGTCGAACTGCATGAAGACCAGGTTCCAGATCTCGACAAAGCGGTCGCCGTCCTCGTCGGGCGATCCCGGCGGCCCGCCCTCGATCTGCTCGCCGTGATCGAAAAAGATCTCCGAGCAGGGCCCGCAGGGACCCGTGTCGCCCATGCTCCAGAAGTTATCGTCGGTGGCGATGCGGATGATGCGGTCATCGTCCAACCCTGCAATATCGCGCCACAGCTGCGCGGCCTCGTCGTCCTCGTGGAACACGGTGACCAGCAGCTGGCTGGCCGGCAGGCCCAGCCGCTCGGTCAGGAAGCGCCAGGCGAACTCGATGGCGCCGCGCTTGAAGTACTCGCCGAAGGAGAAGTTGCCGAGCATCTCGAAAAAGGTGTGGTGCCGGGCCGTGTAGCCGACGTTGTCCAGGTCGTTGTGCTTGCCACCGGCTCGCACGCACTTCTGGGACGAGGTCAGCCGGGCCTGGGGCGGCGTTCGGCTTCCCGCGAAGTAGTCCTTCAGCGGCGCCATGCCGGCGTTGATGAACAGCAGCGTCGGGTCATCTTTGGGCGTGATCGGGCTGGACGGCACGACCAGATGCTCGTTCTCGGCAAAGAAGTCGAGAAAGGCTTTGCGCACTTCGTGAACGGTATGGGGTTTGGTGTTGGCCATGGGGACGACCCGCGCGGGGTGAATGCAATGGGCCGGCGATTATAGGCGCTAATCCCCGGCAAAACCCTTGAATGGCAGTGCCAGTTCCCAGCGTGCCAGCTGCGGTGGCCAGACCAGGCTGATGTGCCCATCCTGCCACTGCACCACGTAGGTGTCCTTGGCAATTTGCCGGCCCGAGCTGTCGACGCGGTAGTGGCCGAGGATGGACCGGAATTTCATTTGCGCGAGCTGGCTGCGGATCGCGCTCGCATCGGCACTGCCGGCGAGGCGAACGGCAGAATCCAGCACCTGGAGCGCTGCGTAGCCGCCGGCGGCGTCGTAGCTGGGGTAGATCCGGTGCTGTTCCCGGTAGCGGAAGCCGAAGTCAAAGGCACCGGGAAATCGCACGCTGCGCATCCACTGGGCGGTGGACAGCACGCCGGTCACGTTGCGCTGGCCCAGGGCCTGCCCGTAGTCCCGCAGCGCCGGGCCGCCGCTGAATATCAGCATGCTCGGTGCCAGGCCGACGCGCCTGGCGGCAGCGGACAGCTGCACGGCATCTTCAAGGTAGGACCCCACCAGCACCACGTCCGGGCGCGATGCGAGCAACTGCCGGGCGACCGCGTCGTAGTCGCCGTTCTCCTGGTAGACGATGGGGGGCAGCGCAGTCAGCCCCAGCCGCTCGGCCTCTCTTTTAGCGCCGAGCGCGACCGCGGCCGGAAAGCGCGCGTCCAGATGGGCAATGCCAACGCGCCGGTAGCCGCTCTGCTGGGCGATGGCCAGGGCCGGTACCATGTTCTGGTCTGCCGGCGTGTACAGGCCAAAAATCCTCGGTTCGCCGCCCTGCCAGATTTGCGGGTCTGAGGCGACCGAGACCATGGCGTAGTCCTCGCCGGCGAGCGCTTCCTGCACCGCCAGGGTCAGGTCGGACGAGTACGGGCTCACAAACAGCGAGACGCCCTCCGCCAGCATGCGCCGGTATGCAGCTGCGGCGGCCTCCGGGCTGGAGGCATCGTCGGCGACGACCAGTTTGATCGGCCGGTTCAGCAGCCCGCCGCGCTCCCTCAGGTCGGCCAGCCACAGATCCATGCCGCGATGCATGAGCCGGGAGGCATCACTTTGCCGGCCAGATTCCGAGCGCGTGGCCCCGATCAGTATCGGCGCAGGCGCGCTGCTCGCGGCCCCGGTCTGCCCGGTGGCCAGCAACGGTTGCGCGAGACCCAGGATCAGCGTTGCTGCCAGCGTCAGGCACCGCAGCCGGCGGTGCGGCCATGATTGTGGGCTCACTTCTCGATCTCCAGCTCGCGCAGGGTGGTGAAGAGCTTGCGGACCAGGCCGTACTCAAACGGCGAGCCGGTCTCGAAGTACTGGAACGCTGTGGTGTGTCGGGTATCGATCACCAGCAGCGGGTAGTACAGGATGCCGCGCTCGCCGTTCTGGTTCAGCCCCAGCGGGTCGACAGCTGCGAGCATGCCGGCATCGATGGCGCGGCCCAGGCCGTCGCGCAGCGACGACGGACCAAACAGCGGCAGCACCAGGTAGGGCCCGCTGCCGACGCCGTAGCGGCCCAGCGTTTGCCCGAAGTCCTCTTCGTAGCGGGGCAGGCCAAAGCGGCTCGCCACGTCGAACAGGCCGCCCAGGCCCAGCACCGTGTTGCTCAGCAGCCGCAGCGCCATTTGCCCGGTGCGGCGAGGCCGTCCCTGCAGGCCCAGGTTGATGGTCGAGCGAACGTCGTCCAGGTTGTCGAAGAAATTGGTGACGCCCTGGCGCGCGAAGGCCGGCGTCGCCCGGCGGTAGCTGCGGACCAGGGGCATCAGGAACACGTCGTCCATCGCCGCGTTAAAGCGGTACAGCACCCGGTTGACGCCGTTCCACGGGTCATTCACCACAAAGGGCGCCTGAATGTCGTCGGGCACGACCCGGGCGGCGGTGAAGACCGGTTCCCGCGCGGTCCGGCTGGCGTTGCCGGGAACTGCGGCCGGGCCGGTCGCGGGCCCCTCTATCGCCGTGGACGTGCAGCCGCCCAGCAGCGCCAGCATCAACGGAGCGATGACGATGCGCCAACGGCAGGACGTCATGGGCGGGCCCCCGCGTTGGTCCGAGCGTCGCTCGCGAGGACGTCCACGATATGGCCCATGGTTTCTCGCTGGGTGATGTTCCCCAGGTGGCCGCCGCGCGGGTAGATGCGGGCCCGGGACCCGAAGGTGCGCTCGAAGAACGTGATTTCCTGGCCGCTCAGAATGATGTCGTCGGCGTTGTGGACGGCGTGGAAGCGGGGCTTCGCCAGCAGGCCCCGGATCGCGCGCAGGCTTTGCGCTTCGGCAAATTCGGCCCGGGTCTGGCCCGGGTAGCGGTGTTCGTAGTACGGCCAGAAGAACTCGTGGAAGTAGTCCGTCAGCCCCACCCGCAGGGCCACCTGCAGGTAGGGGTCAAGGTCGGCGTTCGAGGGCAGCTGCTGGGCGGACGGCTTGATGAAGCCGAAGTCAGTCATGACATCAGCGGTGAAGATCATATTCATTGCCGCCAGCCGGAACGCTGCGCCGATGACCGCAGCCAGCTCGCTGCGCGTGGGGGGCTGGTCCTTAAACGCCGCAAAGACCAGTTCCTGGCTGAATTCGACGTTGGTGTTGCGGGTATAGATGCCGCCGATCCGCTCGACGATGCCGTTGAAGTAGCGGTCAAAGTTGTCGACGCCGCCGGGCACGCTGTCGAGCATGCGGTCCAGCTTCGAGATCGAGCTGTACAGCGACACCGGAGAGTTGATCAGCAGCACTCGCCGGAAGTTGAACAGCGGGTTGGCATCGTCGTGCCGGGTCACGAACGCGGCATGCATGGCGCCCAGGCTGTAGCCGGCAAGGTAGAACCCCTGCACGGACAGCTTCGCCTGATGCTGCGCCCAGATGCGGGCCATGACCTTATGCAGGTCGGCGGCGTCGATGGCCATATTGCCAGGCACGGCGGTGCTCGACGCCGAGATGATGAACTTGGGATGCGTCGGCGAGCTGATGCCGACCACGTGAAAGCCGGCACTGTAATAGCCCCGGAGCAGGGCGCTGTTGGTGGCGCTGTTGTGGTAGCTGCCGGTGCCCGCGATGACGAAGACCAGCGGTGCCGGCCCCTTTTGCCAGGCCGTGGAGTACTCGATCTTGCGCCCGTAGCTGAGCACCTCCGGAATGTGTCGGGCGCTGTCTTTCGGCAGAGCCCGGTTGCGCAGCCGAACCTTGGGCAGATCGGCGGCGACCGGTTCCGGCGTGCCCGCCACGGTTGCGAGGAACGGGTCCGCGAAGGGGTACTCGTAGCTGTGCCCGGCAGCGGGCAGGGCCGCCAACAGGACAAAACACGTGAGCGCCGCCAACCGGGCCGCCGGTGAGCGTCCCGGGGCCCGGCCCGGAGCAGCGACGTGTCCACAATATTGCGCGAATCGCGGGGGCATATTCATGGCGCGCAGTGTACTTGGTTGCCGCGCGGCCGACACGGGCCGCGGTTTGCTTTCGGTCGCTCCGGCGAATGCCTATCATGGTCCGTCCGTTCAAGCTCGCCGGAGACATCCCATGGCTGAATCAACCCTTGCAGGCTCTTCCCTGAGATACCTCGATCGGGCCCTTGGCCAACTTCGGGATCTGGGGCTCATGCCCGACCAGACCGAAGAAGCGCCGATCATCGCGCTGCTTGACCGGCTCGCCCAGCTGGACGAAGACAAGGTGTTGAGCATCGCCCGAACGCTCAGCCAGGCGTCGCTGTTCAACGAGGTTGTGCGCGAGCAGATCAGCGCCATGCGTATTGGCGAGCGCTACGAGGACATTACCAACGCCTTCAACAGCATTCGCGAAGATGCCAAGCGCATGGTCGAGCAGGTGGAAGATGGCAAGATCGACACCTTCGAGCGCATCGGCAATGTCTGGATGAAGGTGACCCGGGGCGATATCGCCTCGCGCTTTGACGAGATCAAGGACACCTACCTGGAAGTCGCCAGAGACAGCGCCGACCAGATCGACCGCGAGAAAACCATTCTCAACGCCTACCAGGATTTTCGCGGCGCGCTCAAGGAGGCAGAAATTCTGGCCCTGGACGTGCTGCAGGTGGGCGAGCGGGAGTGGGAAGCTGCCAAGGCCAACCTCGAGGCGGCCATGGCTGCGGTCACCGCCGACGATGGCAGCGACCTGGCCGGCCGCGCCCGGCTGGAGCTGGCGCGGGACGAGCAGACCCGGGCGCTGCAGGAAACGGAGGACCGCTACCAGATTGCCAAGGACCTCTCCGACAATCTAACCGTCAGCTACAACACCAGCGAGGTCGTTATGGCCCGGCTGCTGCAGACAACGAGCGCCAAGGAGCGGGTCTACAAGCAGGCGATCGCGTTCTTCGGCACCAACGAGACCGTGCTGACGGCGCTGTCCGCTTCCTTTACGGGCCTGTTCGGCCTGCACGAAAGCACCCAGACCCTGGAAGCCATGAAGGAAGGCGTGGCGAAGAGCCTCGAGGATCTGGCCGACATCGGCGGGCAGGTGCAGGAAGCCGCAGTCCGCGCGGGTTACGGACCGACGATTCGCGCTGACGCGGTCAAGAAGCTGGTGGAGTCTGTGGTGAACTTCCAGGCGCGCACGCGCAGCATCATCGAAGAGATGCGCGTGCTGTCCACACAAAATGCCGACGAGATTCGCGTCGCGGTCGAGGACGGCAAACAGCGGCTTGCAACGCTGATCGCCCAGGGCGGCACCCTGCCGCCGCCGACGGGCGTCTAGGGAGCGCCGTGGCTTCTCTGGTCCCTGTCACTTTGAACCGCTCATGAGCGCTGTCGCCGACCCATCGTCGCTGAGCCGGGAACCCCTGGCAGACGTGATGCTGGCGATGGATGTTGTCGACACGCTGCGCCATGCCGACGGCCTGGTCAGCCGCGAGCTCAATGCCGCGGAGCGCCGGCAGGCGCTGATCGCGCGGCTGCGCAAGATCTATCGAGCGCAGGGCATCGTGGTCAGCGACGCAGTGCTGGCCCAGGGGGTCGATACGCTCGAAGAGGAGCGCTTCCGCTACGAACCGCCGGCATCATCGTTGGGCCGGCGCCTGGCGCTGATTTACGTGCGCCGTTCCCTCTGGCTGCGGCCACTGCTGTTGCTGGTCGGGCTGGGGCTGTTGCTCGGCGCGTTCTACTACGTGCTGGCGGTTCGTCCCGAGGCGCAGGAGCGCGCCCAGCTGCCGACCCGGCTGAACAGCACCTTTGCGCAGATCGTGAACGTCAGCGAAGACGACGCCGCGACTGCCCGGGCGCAAACCCTGCTGGAGCGGGCGCGAGCAGAGATCGCGAGCGGCGATCTCGCCGCGGCCCAGGCGCAATACGACGAGCTGCGCGAGCTGCTGCATCTGCTCAACCTGGATTACGAGCTGCGCATCGTGGTCGACCCGCGGGAGAACTCCGGGATCTGGCGCGTGCCGTCCGTGAACTCCCAGGCGCGCAACTACTACCTGATCATCGAGGCGGTGAACGCCGAGGGCGAGCGCGAGACCGTGGCCATCGACAGCGAAGAGGACGGCAAGCTGCGGCCGGTCAAACGCTGGGGCGTGCGGGTGGACGAGCTCACCTTTGAGTCTGTGGCGGCCGACAAGCAGGACGACGGCATTATTCAGAACAACGTGATCGGGCAGAAAAGCCGCGGCCGCCTCGAGGCCGAGTATGCGATTCCAACGCTCGGCGGCGAGATTCTGGAGTGGTAGCGTGCTGAGCGGTCGCGATACCTTGAAAGCGCTGAACCGGGCCCTTGGCGAGGTACGGGCCAGTGCCGGGCAGTTCGATGCGGATCTGGCCCGGGAGCGATCACGCATCGACGCGCTGCGGCTCGAAGAAAACCGGCTGCTGCAGGGGCTGGCGGCGCTGCGCCTGGATGATCTCGATGCGCGGACGTTGACGAGCAATCTGTCCCGAGCGGAAACCGGCGCCGTGCAGCTGCTGGAAGATCGCGAGCGCGCCGAGGCGCGCGCCCACAACGAGGCGGCGCGATACCGCAGCGAGCTGGAGCAGCTCGAGGCCCAGCGTGAGCAGCGTCACGACGCGGTGGACCAGGCCGCGGCCGTACTCGCCGAGCGCGAGGCTGCGGCTCAGGCTGCCCTCGACAGCGATGACGCCTATCAGGCGCAGCTGCAGCTGGCTCGAGAGGCCGAGGGCATTGCCGAGCACGCCGAGCGCAAAACCGAGCAGGCACAGCAGGACCGCGAGGCCAAGGGCGAGCCCTACGAGAGCGATGCGCTGTTCAGTTACCTCTGGGAACGCCGCTACGGCACCCCGGAATACCAGGCCGGACCGCTGGCCCGCATGCTCGATGGCTGGGTCGCCCGCGTTTGTGGTTACAGCGAGGCGCGGCCCAATTACTGGATGCTGAACGAGATACCCCGACGCCTGCGGGAGCACGCAACGGCGGTACGGTATCAGGCCGAAGCCGAGGTCCAGAAACTTTCGGAGCTGGAAGCCGCTGCGGCCGGCAGCGCCCAGGTGCCTCAGGCGCAGACCGCGCTGGCCCAGGCCGAGGCGGCGCAGGATCGCTGCGACGACGAGATCGACGGCGTCGAACTGGCGCTGCGGACCTTGCAGGACACCATTGCCCGCTTTGCTGCTGGCGACGACGATCACACCCGGCGGGCCCTGGAACTGCTTGCCCAGGCCTATAGCCGGCAGCAAACCGGTCGGCTGTCGGAGATGGCCTATGCAACCTCTCGCGGCGAAGACGATGCGCTGGTGCGCGCCCTCAAGGACCTGCGAGACGAGCGCCGCGATGCGCTGGCGGATCTGGAAGAGCAGCGAAGGGCCCGCGGCCGTTACACGGAGCAGCTGTCGGAGCTGGAAGACCTGCGGCGGCGCTTTAAGCGCAACCGCTACGATGATCTGCGCAGCGGCTTTCGCGATGGCGGGCTGGTGCAGGCGGTTTTGCAGGAGTTTCTGCGCGGCGCCATCAGCGGTGGCCGGGTCTGGGACACCCTGCGCCGGCAGCAGCGTTACCAGGATGTCGGCGGTGCCTGGCCGGACTTCGGCAGCGGCGGTTTCAAGCATGGGGGCCGGCGCGGTCCCTGGCACTGGCCGGGCGGCCGCGGCGGTTTCAAGCTGCCGCGCAGCGGCGGGTCCCGCTCTCGCGGTGGCTTCCGAACGGGCGGCGGCTTCTAGCCAGGCCTGACGCCCTTGCTAGCGTGGGCGTTTGCCCCGGTAATCCTTGCGTTCCTGCCGCGCGTGCTGCGTGCGGAAAGTTTGCGGTTTGCGTCCGCCGCTGCCGCGTGAGCCCTCGTTGCCGTGCCCGGTGCCCCGGGGCTGAAAGCTCGGGACCAGGTGGCGCTTGCCGTTGCCTATCAGCTCCGCTCGCCCCATCCGCTCCAGGGCCGCGCGCAGCATCGGCCAGTTGTCCGGGTCGTGATAGCGCAAAAAGGCCTTGTGCAGCCGTCGCACTTTCAGGCCCTTGGGAATCGCGACTTCTTCGCTGTCTGCGGTGACCTTGCGTAGCGGGTTCTTGCCGCTGTGATACATCGCGGTGGCGGTCGCCATGGGCGAGGGCAGAAACGCCTGCACCTGGTCGGCGCGGAAGCCGTTGCTCTTGAGCCACAGCGCCAGCTCCAGCATGTCCTCGTCGGTGGTGCCGGGGTGGGCGGCAATGAAGTACGGGATCAGGTACTGCTCTTTGCCCGCTTCCTTCGAGTAGCGGTCGAACAGTTCCTTGAAGCGGTAGTAGGTATCCATGCCCGGCTTCATCATCTTCGACAGCGGTCCGTCGGACAGGGCCTCCGGCGCGATCTTCAGGTAGCCGCCGGTGTGGTGCTGCGCCAGCTCCCGCACGTACTCCGGGGACTCGATCGCCAGGTCGTAGCGCACGCCGGAGGCGATGAGCACTTTTTTGATGCCGGGCAGCTCCCGAGCTTTGCGGTACAGCTCGATGAGCGGCTTGTGGTTGGTGTTCAGGTTGGGGCAAACCCCGGGGAACACGCAGGATGGCCGGCGGCAGGCGGACTCGATCTCGCGGCTCTTGCAGGCCAGCCGGTACATATTGGCGGTGGGGCCGCCCAGGTCCGAGATCACCCCGGTAAAGCCTGGCACCGTGTCCCGGATGGTCTCGATCTCGCGCAGCACGGAAGCCTCGCTGCGGTTCTGGATGATGCGGCCTTCGTGTTCGGTAATGGAGCAGAACGTGCAGCCGCCGAAGCAGCCGCGCTGGATCGCGATGCTGAAGCGAATCATCTCGTAGGCGGGAATCTTGGCGTCGCCGTAAAACGGATGTGCGACCCGGGTGTAGGGCAGCTCGTAGATGCCGTCGAGCTCCGCGGTGGTGAGCGGGATCGGGGGCGCGTTCAGCCAGACCTCCTGGCGTCCGTGGCGCTGCACCAGCGGCCGGGCGTTGCCGGGATTGGACTCCGTATGCAGGATGCGCGACGCGTGCGCGTAGAGCACCGGATCGGCTCGCACCGCCTCGTAGCTGGGCAGGCGGATAAAGCTGCGGTCGCGATCCTTGGGCGCCACGTCGCGCACGAAGCGCACGATCTGCACCGCGTCGTCTTGCGCCGCTCCGTGCGCCGCTCCGTGCGCCGCGCCTGCCCCCGGGGCGTCTGTGGGCTTGCTGTTGCCGGCGCCGGGCCCCATGGCGTAGGGGTCCGGGTGCGGATCGACTTTGCCGGGCGTGTCCAGATGCGTGGAGTCGACCTCGATCCAGCCTTTGGGCACCGATCGCTTGAGAGCGGTGCCGCGAATATCGGTCAGCGCTTCGATCGGCTCGCCGGCGGCCAGCCGGTGGGCGATCTCTGCGATCTGGCGCTCGCCGTTGCCAAAGACCAGCAGGTCGGCTTTGGCGTCCAGCAAGGCCGAGCGCCGGACCTTTTCCGACCAGTAGTCGTAGTGGGCGATACGGCGCAGGCTCGCCTCGATGCCGCCGACGATGATCGGCACGTCTTTGTAGGCTTCCCGGGCGCGCTGGCTGTAGACCAGCACGCTGCGGTCGGGTCGCTGCCCGCCTTCGCCGCCGGCCGTGTAGGCATCGTCGCTGCGCACCTTCCGGTCCGAGGTGTAGCGGTTGACCATGGAGTCCATGTTGCCGGCCGTGATGCCGAAGAACAGGTTGGGCGGCCCGAGCACCTTGAAGGGGTCGGCGCTCTGCCAGTCCGGCTGAGCGATGATGCCGACGCGGAAACCCTGGGCTTCCAGGAACCGGCCCACCACTGCCATGCCGAAGCTCGGATGGTCGACGTAGGCGTCGCCGGTCACGATGATGATGTCGCAGCTGTCCCAGCCGAGCGCGTCCATCTCCGCCCGGGACATGGGCAACACCGGCGCAGGGGTAAGCCGCTTGGCCCAGTACTTGCGGTAACTGAACAGCGGTGTTGGTGCCTCGGGGCTGGTTTGCGCTTCGGCCATAGCGGGTCTGGGGTGGTGCGGGCGCGCAGTTTAGCGCTTTCCCCCGTGACGCGCCGATGACGGCCGGCGGGTCTGTTCGAGCCCCCTTTGGCGGGTCAGCGCTGCCAGTCCGCAGGCTGGCCGCGGGTGTCCAGGTGCAGGAACGCCGCGGCCGGGCCGGCACTGTCGTAGCTGCCGGCGCCGCCCAGGGTCACGGGCAGAGCTTGCCGCATGAAGCGAGCGATCAGCCACTCGACATCCTCCCGGTCGCTCGTGCCGCTGTCGTTCAGGTCGTCCATGCGGCCATCCCCGTCCGCATCGGCGATCAGGTCGACCGCGTCGCCGTAGATGTGCCGGCTGTAGCGGGCACCGCCAACGCTGGCGTTGTGCAGCGGGGTTCGGTAGGCGCTCAGAATCGTCAGCGTGTCGCCTTCCCAGCGCCGTTCGCGGAGGGTGCCCAGCAAATGCTCCAGGGCTTCCAGCAGCGGGGTGGTCAGCGCGATGTAGGGGGTGTCGGCGCGGCTCAGCTCGCCGGTCAGAAACTGCCGCAGGCGGAAGTGCTCGCTCACCCTGATGTCGCGCAGCGCGGCCGGCACGGCCAGCAGTCCGGCCGGCCGCTGGTAGGCGAGCGCCTGGGCACCGCGGCCTGCGGGGTCCGGGTAGTCACCGATCGCGAAGTTCTGCAGGCGCGCAGCGCCGGCGGGCCAGGGCGTCAGACGGAAGACCCGCACGGTCACGGTGTGGTCTTCAGCGGTCAGGTGCAGGTCGCTGTAGGGCTGGTCGGGTGGCTGGTAGCGCCAGTGACGGCTGTCCAGCTGCCGGGAAGTCCCCTGGTCGTGGGCGATGGCGAGCGTCGCGCGGCCGGCGTCATCCAGACCGCGGTAGCTGGGCAGGTAGCGAATGGTCACGGCCTCGCCGGGCAGCACGAAGACGGCGGTGAGGCGCGCCTCGATGGGGTAGCCGTTGGCGCTCAGATCTGGCGGCAAGGCGGCGCTGGCGGGCAGCGCCCCGAGGGTTGCCCAGGAGACGATCGCCCAAAAGATGGGTCTCCCGAGCACCGCCAGGCAGGCCAACCGGGACCCTGCGCGCGGCTGCGATGCCTTTAGCGGCACCGGCTTCAGGCGCTTGCAGCCCGCGCGCTCCGGCTACTCAGCCCGGCAAACACCCAGCCACCGCAGGCGCCGGCAAGGCCCTGGGTCAGCAGGCCGGGCACGGTGCGGGTCGCTGCGACCGCGTCGATATTGTTGAAGGTGGACTTCATGATCATGTGCATCGCGATCAGCGCGGTGAAGCCCGCCATAACGTAGCCCAGGGTTCGCAAGCCCGGCAGCCAGCGGATGACCGTCGCGGCGATCGCGAAACCTGCCAGCAGGGCCAGTGCCAGGAGCGGCGTGAAGCGCGCGGCCATGCCGCCAAGGTCTGCCAGCGTGGTTTGCAGCCGCACGTCCATGGGAATGGGCTGGACCAGTGCCGGCAGCGCCGCCAGGGCGCCCTGGGTGGCTGCGATGCAGGCCACAAGGTAGGTCGCGATCAGCGCCAGCGCAAAAGCCAGCAGGCCGCGGATAGCGGTGGCAATGGTCATGGGATCTGTGGCTCCGTCGCGGCCGGCGTGTGTTTGGATCGCGGCTAGATTAGCATCGCCTGTCGCCGTGGGCACTTGAGGAACAGGTATTGAAGAGCGCAACTTTCGGCCGGATCCAATCCGCACCAGGGGGTCGTTTGCCCCGCTGGCGCGCCGGTGCGGGACTGCTGCTGGCGCTGTCCATGCTGTTCTCGTCCGGGGCCACCGCTGAGGGTTCCGCCGCTGCCGCCGGGGCCGGCGCCGGGGCAGCAGTTGAGCTGCTGGCCGAGGGCTTCAGCCACCCCTGGGCGATTGCGTTCCTGCCGGACGGCGATTACCTGGTGACGGAGAAGACCGGCACCTTGCGGCGAGTCAGCCGCGCCGGGCAGATCAGCGCGCCCCTTGCCGGCGTGCCGCCGGTTTACTACGCCAGCCAGGGGGGCCTCATGGACGTGCGGCTGCATCCGGATTTTGCCGCCAACCAGCTCGTGTACCTGTCCTTGGCGCACGGCAGTGCCGATGCCAATGCCACCCGCGTGGTGCGGGGCCGGCTCACGGCGACCGGCCTTGCGGACGTTGAGCCGGTGTTCACCGTGAGCCCGATGAAGAACACCCCCGTCCATTATGGCGGTCGATTAGCATTTTTAGCTGACGGTACCCTGCTGGTCACTACGGGAGACGGCTTCAACTTTCGCGAGGCAGCGCAGGACCTGGGCTCGCTGCTCGGCAAAACGGTGCGCCTGACGGACAGCGGCGAAGTGCCGGCAGACAATCCCTTCGTTGGCCAGGACGGGGTCGATCCGCGGATCTTCAGCTACGGCCATCGCAACCCGCAGGGGCTTGCGGTGAACCCGGAGACCGACCAGATCTATCTGCACGAACACGGCCCCATGGGCGGCGACGAGATCAACGTGCTGGAACCGGGCGGCAACTATGGCTGGCCGGCGGTCACCTACGGGCTGGACTACACCGGCGCCCATGTCTCGCCGTTTCAGCAACACCCCGCGGTGATCGAGCCGGCACATGTCTGGGTGCCCTCCATCGCGCCGGCGGGGCTCGCCCTGTGGCGCGGCGCCCTGCTCGTGGGCGCGCTTGTTGACGAAGAGGTCCGCGCGGTCGATCTGGCCACCGGTGTCGAAGAGCGGGACTTTGTCGCGCTGGGCGCCCGGGTCCGGGAAGTTCGCAGCGGCCCCGACGGCTGCCTGTACCTGCTCACGGACGGCGAAGATGGACAGCTCCTGCGCCGCTGCGGCTAGCGCGCTGTTCCCTTGCGCAATGGCGTGGCGACGCTGACAATTGGTGAGCGACGACGTGTCGCGCTATCGCCGTTCTGGCGCCCTCTTTGAAGGCGCTACCGCGGCGGTCAAACCTGCTGTTCAGAGAGAAGGGGAGCCGCCCATGCTGGGATCACTGTTCGACTTTGCCAAAGATATGGGCAAAAAACTGTTTACGAGCGATGCTGAGGCGGGGATGTCCATCCTGCAGCACATCGAAGCCAACAACCCGGGGGTGAACCCGTTGTCCGTCGACTACGATGACGGCAAGGTCACCATGAGCGGTCTGGCGACCACCGCAGAGGCCAAAGAGAAAGCGGTCCTCATGGCCGGCAATGTTGAAGGCGTTGAGTCTGTGAACGCCGACGCGATCGAAGTCGATCAACCGATTCCCGCGGCTCCGGCTGACGCGGCGCCGGACGAAGGCTTTAGCGGTGTGCTGCCTGGCACCCGCTACTACACGATCCAGAAAGGCGACACGCTGTACGCGGTGGCCAAAGAGTTTTACGGCAACGGCATGAAGTATCCGGAGATCTTCGAAGCCAACCGTGAAGTGATCGAAGACCCGGACAAGATTTACCCGGGCCAGAAGATCCGTATCCCGACGTTGGGCTAGCCGGGTTCGGCGCCGCTGCTCAGGCAGTCGCGCCGTAAAGTGAGCGCCGCGGCGCCCGCCGCGGCAGTATCAACAGAGCTAGCGCAGGAACTTGCTGGCCATGCCCATCAGGTCGTCCATGACGCTGCCGTCGCCGTCCTGATCCAGCAGGGACCCGAGCAAGCCGCCGCCGGGCTTGTCCTTGTTGAAGCTGTTGGCCAGGCTGTCGGTAAAGTTCGGCTCGCTCTGCTGCTGTTTGCGCAGGGAGCCCATCACCAGGCCAGCCACCATGGGCAGCATCTTCTTGATGATGCCGTCGCTGATGCCGGTGTTCTGGGACGCCTGCTTCGCGACCTCCCGGCTGACCTCCTTGCTGCCGAACAGATGGCCCAGAATGCCGTTGCCGTCCTGCACAGCCGCTTCCGAGGTGATCTCGCTCGGGTTGTCCAGGTAGCGGTCGTGGTTGCCCTTGTTCAGCGCGCCAATCAACCCGTCCAGGCCGCTGGCCGACTGGGTGTTGCGCTGCATGCCCTTGGCGATCATCGGCGCGAGCTGCTTCAGCAGCCCGCTGGTCTGGTCGCCGCTGAGGTCGAAGTTTTTTGCAATCTGGCCGACAGCGCTGCTACCGGCGCCTTTCAACAAAATGTCCATCAGGTCCATGGCCTGCCCCTTTGCTGTGTTCTGGGCGACCACACTGCGGGACCTGAGCGGGCTTTTCAAGCGTAACAAGATTGCAAAAAAGCCGGCGCTGGGCGCCGGCTTTAGGCTGGGGCGGCAATTGCCCCGGGCAGGATTGCTGCAGCAGCTCGCTAGCTGTTGGCGCGCAGCGCGTCGCGGATTTCCGTGAGCAGCAGCTCTTCCTTGGAAGGCTCCGGCGCGGCTTCCGGCTCTTCTTCCTGCTGGAGGGAGTTCATGGCCTTGACGACCATGAAGATCGCGAAGGCGATGATGATGAAGTCGACGACCGTCTGAATGAAGGTGCCGTAGTTCAGCAGCACTTCTTCTACCCCGTCACCCGCTTCCTGTAGCCTTAACGACAGGTTCGAAAAGTCCACGCCGCCCATTGCCAGCCCGATCGGCGGCATCAGCACGTCCGCAACGAAAGACGAAACGATCTTGCCGAACGCGCCCCCGATCACGATCCCCACCGCCATATCCACGACATTGCCTCGCATCGCAAAGTCTTTGAATTCCGACATCATTCCCATAACAGTTCCCCAAGCTCATGTTCGCGCGTTTCGCGCAATTAATCGGACGATCGTCCTTTTTCGGCAGCAATATCTGCTGGCCTGTTGTGTGCGAGGCGTTTCCCTTGGCGCGCCGCGGGCCGTTTATACCCTGATCGTTTCAGTGGGGCAAAGCCGGAGCGGCTTTAAAAGCGCGCCAGGCCAGAATCCCGATGGCGATGAGGGCGATGCCCTGAACGGGCGCCCACCAGCTGTGCCAGCTGGCCGGCTCCGCCGAGCAGATACCGGCACCGGCAAGGTTCACGGTGCTGTAGATCTTGATGACCGCCAGCATCGCCAGCGGGCTGATCAGGGCGAGCGGCGCGGCGGCCCAGCGCAGGGTCTGGTGCACGCCGGCGATTTTGCGCGTCAGGGGCAGCAGAAATCCGAAGGCGATCGCCACGGGCGCGAAGGCCAGCAGCAGGCGCCAGAACTCATCGCCGTCGCTGCCGCACTCAACCACCCGGGACGTTGCCAGCCACAGAATGTGGGTAAACACGATCAGCCAGCCCACGAGCGCGCAGCCCAGGCGCAGCAACAGCTCTGCGAAGTTCACGGGCGGTGCCGTTAGGGCGTGACTGAACGGTACTCGCGCAGGGGAATGAACCGGTTGCCGTCTTTGAAGTGCAGCTTGCCGTCCAGGTAGACCACGTTTTTGCGCTCTGCTTCCGATAGGCTGGCCAGCAGCTGGTCTTCCGTGCCGGAAGGCGCGTTCTTGCGCGGTTGCGCCTCGGCGCTGGCGCTCAGGGTATTGCTGGCGCTGAACTGGCTGCGCGCGTCAGCTTCTGCCCGGCGCACGTAGGCGCCGGGAAAGTCTCCGGCCAACAGCGGGAGCTTGTCCTGGGCTTCGTCAAAGCTGTCGAAACGCCCAACGCTCAGGGCGACGAGCCCGCTGTCGCGGCGGTTGAAGTAGATCTCGCCGACGCTTCGGGCCGGCTCGACGAAGGATTCGCTCGGTGTGCGAAACGCGCCGATCTGGATGGTGTAGCTGTCCGCGTGCCCGGGCCCTGCGAGCAGCATTGCGCCGGCGAGCATGGCAAGGGTCGCCAGTGATCTGCGAAACATGGTGATCTGGTATGAAGAATCCTGCATGGCACCAACCCCGTTCAGTTGGCGGCATTGTCGTACAGCCGATGCGCAAAGGCCAATCAGTCTTTGCCGTGGTCGTCGCCTTCAGCCTCGCTTCCGATGGCGAGCGGCCCCTCGGGCTGGGAGGTTTCCTGGCCACGCCGTTCGAACACTTGTTTGTAGGTGCGTTTGCTGGCCTTGCGCGGGTTGATGGTGACGGTTACCAGAAGACTTTCATCCGTCTGCAATTCCAGGAGATAGGCGACTTTTCTGGACGTCGACTCGTACCGTGACTTGAGCTCGCGCTTGTCCCATCGGGTCTTGACGCCACGCCAGCGGCCCTGGCGAAAGCGCTCTTTGCCGACGTCGACATAAGTCATGTGCAGTTCTTCGCCGACCGTTGCGATCTCCAGGCGCTTGCAGCGCAAAATGCCTGGATCGCTGCTCGGGCCGGTGCTGGCCTCTGGCCGGTTGTTGCCGGTGGGCACCTGCACGCCGCCGACGCTGATGGTGCCGCTGAGCTTGCCGCCCGGCAACCAGTTGCGCGACTCCACATTCTCGGGCTGCACAGCGGCGCTGCGCGTCTCGTTCAGGACCCAGTCGCCGACCAGTTCAGTGCCCGTGCCCTTGGCCAGAGCAGTGCTGGCCAGCAGCACGAAGGCCAGGGCGGGAAGCCGGGGCCAGGTCGTAAGGGTTCGGGTGCTGATCTGCTGCATATCTTTGCTCCGCCGCTTGGCCATTGGATTGCCGGCTAGCGGTATCGTTCCCCCTGGTGATCAATCCAGCCGCCGTTGCGCCGGCCGCCGGGATCGTGATGGGTCCAGTGCACGACGCCGCCCTTGTCGGTCCACTCGTACTCCCCATGGAACCGGACCTCGTCGCCTTCTCGAATGCCGGCAACCCGCGGCGCCAGGTCAATGTTGTGGGCAATGAGAATCGTGGGCCCGCCCGGAATTTGTACCAGGAACCGCTGGTGCTGCGAACCTTTGGTGTCGTCCCGAAGCACCTTCACGACGCGCCCGGCGTCGGTGAGCCAGAGGTTGCTGCGGCGGCTGGCAAACGCGTCGCTCACCGGGCGTCGGGCCCCACGCTCGGCTGGCGCGGTGTCCGCGGTCTGGCCGGCGTTGGAGATCGCCGATGACAAGGTTTCTTCGTCGACGCCCAGCACCGCGGCGACGATGGCGATGAGGATCGCGCCGATGGCAGATCCCAGCTTCTTGCGGCTCACAGATCTCTTTCCTTGCGGTTATTTCAGCAGCGAGCCCAGCAGGCCGCGCATCAGGCGCGACCCCAGGGAGCGGCCCACAGATCGGGCGGCGCTTTTCAACAATGCTTCGCCCACGCCCTGGCGCTTGCGGCCGCCGCTGCGAGCCTTGCCGGCCTTTGCCTCCGCTTTCTCGCGGGCCGCCGCCGCTTCTGCCGCCTTCTCGGCAGCGGCAGCCTGCTCGGCGCGCACCTTCAGCATTTCGTAGGCGGACTCACGGTCGATGGCGGTGTCGTATTTGCCGTCCAGCGGCGAGCGTTGCCGAAGCGCCTTCTGCTCCGCCGGGGTGAGCGGTCCGATGCGCGATTCCGGTGGGCGAATCACAGTTGCGGAGACCGGGGTGGGCGCGCCGGCTTCGTCCAGGTGCGAGACCAGCGCCTCGCCGGTGCCCAGCTCCGTGACCAGGTCGGCGACATCAACGCCTGGGTTGGCGCGAAAGCCCTGGGCGACGGCCCGGATCACCTTCTGGTCTTTCGGGGTAAACGCTCGCAACGCGTGCTGCACCTTCAGCCCCAGCTGACCCAGCACTGCATCGGGAACGTCCGTGGGAATCTGAGTCACGAAGTACACGCCCACGCCCTTGGACCGAATCAGTCGCACGACCTGCTCGATCTTGTCGAGCAAGGCATCGGGCGCATCATCGAAGAGCAGGTGCGCTTCGTCGAAGAACAGAGCGAGCACGGGCTTGTCGGCGTCGCCGCGCTCGGGCAGTTCCTCGAACAGCTCCGACAGCAGCCACAGCAGGAAGGCGGCGTACAGCCGGGGCGCCTCGCGGGTCAGCCGGGTCGCGTCGAGCAGGCTGATCACGCCGTTGCCCGAGAAATCCGTGCGCATCAGGTCGCGCAGCTCCAGCGCCGGCTCGCCGAAAAAGTGCTCTGCGCCCTGGGCTTCCAGCACCAGCAAGCGGCGCTGGATCGCACCGACGGACGCGCCGGAAATATTGCCGTACTCCCCGCGCAGGGCCTTGGCGTTGTCCGCCATCCAGGACAGCAGGCTGCGCAGATCCTTCAGGTCCAGCAGCAGCATGCCCTCGTCGTCGGCAATCGCGAAACAGGCGTACAGAATGCCGGTCTGGGTATCGTTGAGCTCCAGCAGGTTCGCCAGAATCAGCGGCCCCATCTCTGAGATGGTGGTGCGGATGGGCTGCCCGGTCTCGCCGTAAATGTCCCAGAACATCGTCGGGTAGCCACGCTGCTCGTAGCCTTCCAGCGGCATGAGGCCCAGGCGCCGGTCGATTTCTTGATGGGGCTTGCCGGCCGTCGCGATACCGGAAAGATCCCCTTTGATGTCCGCTGCAAACACCGGCACGCCGGCGCGGGAAAAGCCTTCGGCAAGAATCTGTAGCGTGACCGTTTTGCCGGTGCCTGTGGCTCCGGCGACCAGGCCGTGCCGATTGCTCATGACGCCGAGCTGCGTGATCAGCTGGCCGTTGCTGCCGCCAATGGAGATGTCTGCCAATGCACTGCCCCGGTTGTGGAAGCGGGCAGTGTAAAGCAGCTGCCGGCTGATCGCAGCGAGCTCGCTGCCGCGACTTTCAACGGCTTTCCGCGTGCTATATCGCGCTTTTGTCCTTGTAAATTCAGGGTAACGATCCAGCGGTTCGGGCTCGCAGCGCCTCACTTTCTGGCATCTTGGCCGCCGGTGCCGCCCGGGGGGTGTCATGTCTTTTGCCGCATTGCTGCATGCCGGTTGCACAACTCCGGTTGCATGCCTGGCTATCATCGACTTGACGCAACGCCCGGGGCGAGTAGCCTTCGCCGCGCCGAGCGTGCTGGATGTTTAGCACAGGGGCGGGGAGCTGATCGACGAGCAATCGTCGATTGTATGGGAACCTAGATTCGAGAGCAGCGCGGGTACGGCGGATGCCGCCGGCGCAACGCAACAGGAGATGAGAGATGTCAATGGCAACAAAGTCCACATGGACGCAGACAGCGGCAGCAGCGGCACTTGCCGGACTGCTGCTGGCAGGCGGCTGTACCAGCCAGAGCAGCACCGGCGGCAGCGCTGACGCAGACAACAGCAGTGTCAGCCTCGGCGGTGCTGATTCGCAACGGGATTCGCGCATCGCCGTACTGGAGCAGGAGCTGGCAAACCGGGAGTCGCGCATCACCCGGCTCGAAGATCAGCTGACCGCTGCCAGCGGCGCCAGCAGCAGCGCCAGCTCGGCGATGACCTCGGGAAGCAGCGACCTGTTCCCCCCGAATGCGCAGCCCGGCGAGTGCTATGCCCGGGTCCTGTCGCCGGCCCGCTTCAGCTCGAGCGAAGAGCGAGTGCTGGTCAAGGAAGCCAGCGAGCGCTTCGAGGTCGTCCCGGCAGAATACGAAACCGTCACCGAACGAGTGCTGGTCAAGGAGGCATCCACCCGCCTCGAAGTGGTGCCCGCGGTTTACGAGACGGTCACCGAGCAGGTCGTTGTGAAGCCTGCCGGCACCCGTATCGTCGAAGTTCCAGCGACCTATCGAACGGTGACGGAGCAAGTGCTCGATACCCCGGCAACCACGGTCTGGAAGAAGGGGCCGGCGTCTCGCTTCGGCAACGCCGCGGTGAGCGAGTCGATCAGTGCGACCGGCGAGGTCATGTGCCTGGTTGAACAGCCTGCGACCTACAAGACGGTCAAGCGTCAGGTGATCGATACGCCTGCATCGACCCGGGAAGTGACTGAGCCTGCGGTGACCAAAACTGTTGAGCGTCGCGTTGTCGCGCAACCGGCCACGACCCGCGAAGTCGCAATCCCGGAAGTTTACGATGACGTGACCGTGACCAAGCTTGTCAGCCCGGCGAGCCAGCGTCGCATCGAGATTCCTGCTGAGTACCGTACAGTGACCAAGCGCGAGCTGGTTTCAGCACCGGCAATGGCCTGGCAGGGCGTGCTCTGCGACGTGAACGCAACTTCAGCTAACGTGCGGGCGCTGCAGTCTGCGCTGCAGGCCAAGGGCTACGACGTAGGCGGCATTGACGGCCGGCTTGGCCCGGGCACGATTACTGCGGTGAATCGCTACGCGAAGAGCCTGAACATCCCCCAGGGCGCCAACTATGTGCCCATGGAAGTGATTGAAAAGCTCGGTATCGATATCTAAGTGCTACGCTAGCGCAGCACCGTAACAAGGACGCTGCAGGGCGGAGTGGCCCTGCAGCGTTTTGCACAATGGATATCCTCTTACTGGAAGACGATCCGGCCCAGGCCCAGATGGTCACAGGCTGGATCGAGGGCGCGGGCCACCGCGTTCAACACTCGAGCTCGGGCACTGCCTTGCTGGACGCTGCCCGGGCCGAGTCGGGCTACGATCTGATCGTGCTCGACTGGGAAGTGCCGGACCTGTCCGGGCTCGAAGTGCTCAAGCAACTGCGGGCGAGCCTGAACTGGCACGCGCCCATACTCTTTCTGACCCAGCGCGATTCGGAAGCCGATATCGTTGCGGCCCTGGACGCCGGCGCCGACGACTACATGGTCAAGCAGGGCTCCGAAGCCCAGCTGCTCGCCCGGATTCGTGCGCTCGGTCGCCGTCTCGGAGCCGACGAGCTTGACCTGACGGTCGGGCCCTACCGGTTCCTGCCCCAGTCCCGGCTCGTTTACGTGGGCGACGAAGAGGTCAAGCTCACCGCCAAGGAGTTTGATCTGGCGCTGTACATGTTCCGCAATCTGGGCAAACTCATGGCCAGGGAACAGATCCTCAAGGATGTTTGGCAAGTCACCGGTCTCAACACGCGCACCGTTGACATGCATGTCAGTAGGGTCAAGAAGCGACTCAATATCAAGCCAGAGCAGGGTTATCGGGTGAAGACGATTTACCAGCACGGTTACCGCCTGGAAGAAGTCTGATGGTCTCCCGGGTGGCGAAGGTCTCGGCGGCGGCGCTGCTCGCCGGTCTGATGCTGTTGCAGACTCCCCTGGGGTTCGGGGCCAGCGCTCCCACTCAGGCCGCGCCGGTGGCAACGGCGGACTGGCTCTACACCGTGCGGCCCGGCGATGATCTCTGGCGCCTTGCGGCGCGGTTCTGCGGGTCGTCTGCCTTCGCGCGCCGATTGGCCACGCACAACGGGCTGGCGAGCCCGAGCCTGTTGCAGGCCGGGGCGTCCCTGCGTATTCCCGTGGCCTGGCTTGTCCAGCAACCTGCTGATGTGGAGGTCCGCTCCGTGACCGGCACCGTGCGGGACGCGGCCGGCGCGAACATCGCGGTCGGCGACAGAATTCAGATGGGTGGCCGGCTGGTGACCGGTGACGGCCTGGCGGTTGTGCTGTTTGCCGACGGCTCCACGCTGGAAGTGGGCCCCGACAGCGATGTGCTCTTCAACGTCATGACCGCCTACGGCGACAGCGGCATGGTGGACACGCATCTGCGTTTTTACCGGGGCCGGGGCGCGGCGCGGGTCATCAAGCAGGGCGGTGCTTCCCGGTTTCGTATCTGGACGCCCAGCGGCGTGGCCGCAGTGCGCGGGACAGACTTTCGGGTCGGCACCGCAGCGCAGGCCGGCGCAGGCAGCCGGGTAGAAACCGTGACCGGGGCTGTCGATTTCGAAGCGCCTGCAACCACCATCGCGGTGCCCGCCGGATTCGGCGTGGTGGCCGCCGCTGGCGCCGTGACGCGCGAGGCATTGCTGCCCGCGCCGGTGCTCAAGGATGCTGGCAAGGCGATCCGGCCGACCGGCGAACGTTTGGCCTGGAGTGCCGTGCCCGGTGCCCGGGCCTACCATCTGAAGCTCTACCGCCTGCAGCAGGGGCGCGCCGTGCCGCTTCGTTCCCAGGCAGTGCCGGACACGGCGTTCGCGCTGCAGGGCCTCGAACAGGCCGCCTACCGCTTCAGCGTTCGCGCCGTCGCGCCGAGTGGCCTGGAGGGGCTGGATGTCCAAACGGAATTCCAGATCAAGGCTGCGGGGCCTCAGTTAAGTCCCCGGTCGGAGCTGGTGGCTAACGAGCAGTTGACCTGGCGCTACGACGAGGCGGGCGCCGAGTTTGAGGTGCAGCTGGCCGCCGATGAGTCCTTTGAGACCGCGGCGAGCTATCGTGCGGTCGATGCTGTGCTGCCCCTTGCCAATACCCTGGCGTCGCTTCCCGGCCGCTACTTTTGGCGCGTGCGGGCGGCCGATGGCGTCTTTTCCGAGCCGGCGGAGCTGGAAGTTCGCCCTGCCCCGGTCACCGCCGTGACCGCTCAGGCGGGCGAGTTCGACAAGGATCGCAAAACGGCGCCGGTCCGTGTGCGCTGGGCCGAGCAGCCGGGCGTTCGCTATCGGCTGCAGGTCCGGTCTCTGCGCGATGACCGTCTGGTGGTGGATGACGTGCTTGCCGAGACCCAGGCCACGCCGGTGCTGCCCGCGGGGCGCTACGCGGTCACGGTCACGGCCCTTGCGCAGAGCGCGCCTGCGGCGGGCGCCGGGTCGATTGCTGGCGCGGCCGGGCAGGCCGAAGCCGAGGTGCGCCCTCCTGATCCGCGCTGGTTGATGTTGCTGATACTGCTGCCGGCGCTCTTTGCGCTGTAGCTGCGTGCGGCGATGACCGGAGCAGACCGCAAGGCTGCCGTCACGCCGGGCGCTCGCTACCGGCTCGAGGTGCTGTTGCTGTTCGTGCTGCTCGTGACGCTGGCGCTGATCGCGTCCCGCTACGCCTGGCTGGAACGGCTCGACCATCTGGGCTACGACGCGCTGATCAGTCAGGTCGCGCCGCCCCTGGACGAACGGCTGGTGATCGTCGCGATCGATCAGCAGTCCCTGACCGCCGGCGGGCGCTGGCCCTGGCCGCGGGCTCGGCAGGCCGAGCTGCTGACAAAAATTCTCGCGCAGAAGCCCGCGGCTGTGCTGTTGGACGTGGTGTTCGACACCCGCAGCGAACCGGCCGACGATGCCGCGCTGGCCGAGGCCCTCGCGACCGCCGCGCCGAGTGTGGTGGCGCTGCCGGTGATCCTCGAGGCGGTGGCCCGATTCCGGCCTGCGGTCGAGTTGCTGCCCTATCCGGAACTGCTCGCACAGACTGACGTGCTCGGGCACGTGCACGTCGAACTCGACTCGGATTCGATCTCGCGCGGGACCTACCTTTACCAGGGCATTGGCGAGCCGCACTGGCCGCACCTGTCCCTGGCACTTGCCGAGCAGCTCGGAGAAGCGCCGCAAGACTTGCCGTCCTGTGCGCCAAGCCTTGGCTTTTCGCTGGCGAATCAGCGCTGCCTGTATCGCATGCTGCCCTTCGCCGGGCCGCCGGGCACGGTTCCCGCGGTGTCGGCCGCCGAGTTGCTGGACGGCTCCGTCGCTCCGTCGCTGCTGAGCGGCAAAGTGGTCTTCGTTGGGCTGGTGGCGGCCGGCGTTGCCGACTGGGTCACTTCGCCGGTGTCCGGGGAGGGTCGGCCGATCAGTGGCGTGGAGTACAACGCCAATCTTTACAACGCCCTGGCAGCCGATCGGCTCATCGCTCCGGCTCGTCCCCTCTGGAGTGTCCTGGTCTGTGCGCTGATCGCCGCGCTGGCCGCGGTGGCGCTCCCGCGCCTGCCGCCGAAAGGCATGCTGGCGCTGACGCTGCTGCTCGCTGCGCTGCCGATCCTGCTCGCTGCCGGTGCCCTCGCGTTCGCTGATCTCTACCTGCCGCTGTCGGCCGCGTTGTTGGCGGTCCTCGCTGCGTACCCTTACTGGAGCTGGCGCCGGCACGAGATTGCCTGGGGCTACGTCGATCAGGAAATGGCACGGCTGGCGACGATCCGCAGCGCCTACCCGCTGCGAGCCGACCCGGTGGACGTGGACTGGCCCGCAGAGGGCGCGCGCCTGGCCTCGCTGCTGGCGCTGGAGTGTCAGGCGCTGCCGGCCCCGACCGAAATCCAGGGCCTGAAGATCAGGCCGGAGGAGCGGCAGATCGAGGTGTTGCTCGGTGCCGCGGGCAGCCTGCGTCTGGGCCCGGCAAGCGCCGCGGATGCCACGCCCATGAGCGACGCCGAGCTGGCCCTGACCGAGGGCGTTTTCGCCGACCTGACCGATGAGGTATTGAGCCTGCCGGAGGTGCCAGGCGAAGGCCTGGCGACGCGGCTGCGATCCTTGCGGCAGCAAACCCGCCAGCTGGAGCGGGACCGCACCGTGAGTGCCCAGGCCCTGGAGGAGATGTCGAGCGCGGTGGCTGTGTTGTCGCCCCTGGCCCAGGTGGAGCTGGCGAACGGCCGTTGGCTGGAACTCACCGGGCTCGCCCCCGGGAGCTTTGCGCTGGATCGGGACCGTTCCCGGAATGACGCCCACCCGGGGCTGGACGAGCTGTTGCCCTTGCCGGTGGGGCGCACCTGGGGGGACCTTTGGCGCCAGGTGGCCGTTGCCCGGGAAGCCGCAGATTTCGAGAGCCGCCTGCCAGCCGGACCTCTGCTGTACGTCTCCTGCGCACCCCTGCAGGTCGCGCCCGCCGGCAGCTGGGCCATTACCCTGAGCGATGTCAGCGAAATCACCGAGGCCCGGGATCGCCGGGAAGAGGCCCTGGCGTTCCTGTCCCACGACCTGCGTTCCCCCATCGTCTCAGTGCTTGCCCTGGTGCAACAGCCACCGACCGGTGAGCGTGACCAGCGCATCGCGCAGTACGCGCGCCGGAGCCTGACGGTCTCGGAGCAGTTCCTGCAGCTGTCCCGGCTGGAATCCCAACCTCGCGTCGAGCTCTACCCGCTCGAACTCCTGGCCGTGCTCGACAATGCAATCGATCAGGTCTTCGAAAGCGCGCGCGTCGCCAGGGTTCAGGTTGCTGCGCCCGGCTGGCAGGGCGAACCGGAGGAGCATTTGTTTGCGTTGGGGAACGGCGAGTTGCTGGAGCGCGCCTTCGCCAACCTGCTCGGCAATGCGGTCAAGTACAGCGATGCGGGCCAACGGGTTCGAATTGAGCTTCAGCGCCTTGATGATCGGGTAGAGATCGCCATTGTCGACGAAGGTCTGGGGATTCCCGAGGAAGATTTGCCACATTTGTTTGATGCTTACTTTCGTGCCTCTGAGCCGGGGCTGGCGCAGCGCCGCGGTTCCGGGCTGGGCCTGCGCTTTGCGCGCACCGTGGCCGACCGTCACGGCGGTACCCTGACGGTGCGCAGCCAGTTTGGCGTGGGCTCAACATTTGTGTTCACGCTGCCGGTCGATGATCAACTGGCGTACAATGAGGACTGACGAGCAGCGCGCTGCGGCGGCTGTGCGGTTCATCGGATTTACCGGGTTCTCAAAGGAGGGGACAACATGACCAGTCTCACAGACATCGAAGGCATCGGGCCGGCGTACGAAGAGAAGCTCAAAGGCGCAGGCATCGACTCCTGCGAAGAGCTGCTTGAAAAGGGCGCGACGGCTGCGGGCCGCAAAGCCATCGTCGAAGCCAGCGGCATGGACGCTGCGCGTATCCTGAAGTTCGTTAACCACGCCGATCTGTGCCGGATCAAAGGCGTCGGCGGCGAGTACAGCGAGCTGCTCGAAGCGGCGGGCGTTGATACGGTGCCCGAGCTGGCGCAGCGCAACGCAGATAACCTGACCGCCAAGATGGCGGAGGTGAACGAAGCCAAGAAGCTGGTACGCGCCTTGCCGTCTGCCAAGCAGGTGACGGACTGGGTCGCCCAGGCCAAGGAACTGCCGCGGGTGATCACGCACTGATCTGACCCTTGCCGGCAGCAGTCGCCCGGCCGCAGGGTCGCGGTGACTGCTCGCTCCGGAGCGCGAGCTGGCACGCCTGCCGCCGCGCCATTTGGCAAAGTTGTTACCGATGCCCTCTGCGCACGGGAGCCTGCGTCTTGTAAGGTACCGCTGTCCTACCGGTGCTGGAAGTTGACGACCGGATGCCCCGACCCAAGATCCTGATTTTTACCTCTAGAAGGAGATCGCCATGCGAGCGTTCACCCTTGTGTTGCTGCTGGCCATCGCGCTGCCCGCAACCGCAGACCAGATTACCCTGCTGAATGGCGACCGCCTGTCTGGCACCGTGTCCACCATTGCCGGAGGGCGTTTGAAGTTCGCCACCGAACACCTGGGCGAGCTGGATTTACCCATGGACCAGGTCGCCACCATCGAGCAGGCGCAGCCCCTCGTGGTTTCGACGGCCAGCGGCGAAGAAGTCAAGGGCCGGCTCAGCTACGACGGCGCGCGGCAATCGCTGGTATCGCCGGTCGGCAGACGTCCGGTGCTGCTCGCAGACCTGACCTCTGCGGTGCCCGATCCTGCTGATATTCCTGCCACCTGGGCGACCAATGTCGACTTCGGCTACATCGTCTCTACCGGCAACAGCGAGACCGAGTCGCGCTCGCTGCATCTGGACAGCAACTACATCACAGGCCGGCAGGAACATCGTTTCTTCGCCTACTTCAATCAGGACGAAGCCGATAGCGAAACGACCCGCAACACGACGGATGCCGGCTACGACTTCCGCTGGTACTTCCGGGACAAGTGGTATGCCCTGGCTAACCTCGGCTACTTCAAGGACGAGCTGAAAGAGATTGATCGCCGCATCACAGTCGGTGGCGGTGTTGGCTATCAGTTTTTCAGCACACCAATCTCGTCCTGGTCGACGGAGCTGGGCATCTCCCAGGTGTTCGAAAACCTGGCGGGCGACAGCGAGTCCAACCCTGCCGTGCGCTGGGCGATGGATTACAACCGCTGGCTGCGGCTCGATGCCGTCGATTACTTTTACGGTCACGAGGTCCTGAAGATTCTTGACTCTGACCGGGGAGAGATCTACAAGCTGAATACGGGGATCCGCTTCTATCTGAGCGAGCGCTGGAACGCGAACGCCCGCATCGACCTGGTGCACGAGACAGACCCGCCGGCTGGTCGTGACAAAACGGATCTCACCTACTCCATCGGCGTCGGGATGATTTTTTAGCAGATGCAAAACCCTGCCCTGAAGGCCATGCATGAGCGGATGGATTGGTACGTCGACCAGTCCATTCTGCCCATGTGCGAAACCCTGATTCTGAAGGGCACGGAGGTTGTGGACCGCTACCGCACCGGCTATCTGGATCTCGACGCGAAAACCGCGTTGCCAGAAGACGCCATCTATCGGATGTACTCGAACACCAAGCTCGTGACCTCCGTGGCGCTGATGCAGCTGTTTGAGCAAGGGCGGTTTGCCCTGGACGATCCGATCAGCACGCACCTGCCAGCCTTCGGCAGCCCGGTGGTATTGCAGCCCGATGCGAAGCACATCGACGACACTGTGCCCTGCGAGCGGCCGATTACCTTTCGCCATGCCCTCAGCCACAGCGCGGGCTGGTCTTACGGTTTTATCGAGCCTGACTCGGTTATCGACCAGGCCTACATGGCGGGCGGCGCAGATATCTTCTCGAGCTTCGATGTGTCTTTGGAAACCCTTTGCGACCGGTTGGCCAGCTATCCGCTGGTCTATCAGCCTGGCAGCCAGTGGCGCTACAGCCTGGCGACCGATGTCTGTGCGCGGCTGGTGGAAGTGCTTTCTGGCCAGCGCTTTGATGCTTATCTGGACGAGCACATATTCGGCCCCCTCGGTATGGTCGATACCGGCTTCTGGGTACCGCCGGAAAAGCAGGATCGGTTCATTGCCATGTACGCGCCGGTCGACATCATGGATCCCATGAAAGGGGGGCTGAACCGGGCGGATGATCCCAGGACCGGTCAGTACAGCCAGGAGCGCGGCCTGCTCTCCGGTGGTGGCGGGCTGGTTTCTACCGTGGCGGACTACCTGAGTTTTCTGCGCATGATTGTCAGCGGCGGGCAATGGCAGGGCGCGCAGATTCTGAAGGCAGAGACCCTTGCTCTGATGCGAACCAATCAGCTGGCTGACGGAGTTGGCGTCAGCTTTCCCATGTGGGCCATGCCTGGCACCACCTTTGGCCTGGGCTTCGCGCTGAAATCGACGCTCGACGATCAGGAACCGGCGGCGATGCTGGACGAGTATCACTGGGGCGGCATGGCGGGCACTCATACCTGGATGGCTCCCCGGGCAGACGTGATCGGGATTTGCATGACTCAGCTCATGCCCGGGTTCTGGCACCCCTTCAGCCACGAATTCAAAGCTGCGGTCTACGAACAGCTGGGCTGAGCGCGCCTTAAGAGAGCCGACCGCCCGGTCGATACAGCCACCAGTAGCGCGCCCGGTTTGCCATCGACAGGACCGTGGTCAGGCACAGCGCCAGGCTCGCAAGCCAGGCTGCCTGGGCCAGCAGGTCCATCACTGGAGCGGCGGCTGGCAGGAGCGCTCGAAGGCACGGAACGCCGATCGCGAAGCCGGCGAGCACAAAGTAGCCGATGCCGTTGACGCGTCCCAGGGCGCTGCCGCGCAGTGCCCGGCCCTGCAGGACGGACGAATCGAGCGCGTACTGGGCGAAAGCCAGCAGTACCAGCGGCGGCAGTATCAGGGTGACCTGATGGTGGCTGGCGGCGGCCGCGAGCGTCGCTGCAACAAAGAGCGCGTCCGTCGCGTGGTCGAACAGTCCCCCCAGGGCGCTGGTTTGGCCCCGGGCGCGGGCCACCCGGCCATCGAAAAAATCAGACAGCGCCGCGACGGCGAACAGCGCGGCCGCCAGCAGCCAGTGTTCACGCGCAACGGCCAGGGCACAGGGCACGATGATCAGCGCCCGGATGGCAGTGAGTAGGTTTGCTGCGGTCAGATAGGTTGCCATGCGCGGTTTGCGGTGCCGGGCGTTCCTGTCGAGGCGTTCTAGAATAGCCGAATCGCCGCGTCGGCTACCCCAACCCTTCGGAGTGAAGCGCAATGATCGTCGATCAGATTCCCGCGGACTGGCAACTGCCTGCCGCTCCGGTGCTGGTCACCGGCGCTAACGGTCACCTCGGCCAGCGTCTGCTGGCCAGCCTCGGCGGCCGCGTGCCGCTGCGGGCGCTGGTGCGCAGCGAGCGCGCTGCGGCAACCCTTGCGCCCCTGGCGGGGAAGCTTGCCCAGCGCGGCGACGGTGCGCCTGGCCTGGAGGTGCAGGTCGGTGCCTATGATGACCCGGCAGTGCTTGCTCGAGCCTGCGAAGGCTGCGGCAGCGCGGTCCATCTGGTCGGGATCATCAAGGAATCCAGGCAGAACACTTTCGAGCAGGCGCACGTCGCGACGACCGCAGCCCTGGTGACCGCGGCTGAAGCCGCGCGCCTCGCTCGAACGGTCTACCTCAGCATCGTTGGGGCCAGCCCGGAACACAGCAACCCGTGCCTGGCGACCAAGGGCCGGGCAGAGACGCTGCTGCTCAATGCTGCGGTTCCGGCAACCGTTTATCAGGTCCCTATGGTGCTCGGTGAAGGCGACTACGCGAGCCGGGCGCTCGCCGCCCGGGCCCGAGCCGCGCGCAGCCTCACGTTCCGGGCGGCGAGCCTCGAGCAGCCGATCTACGCAGGCGATGTGGTTCGGGCGGTGGTGCAGGCGCTGACGGATGTCGAAGGCCAGGCGCTGCGGCTCGCCCTGCCCGGGCCGGAACGACTCTCTCGCCGGGACCTGACGGCGCGCGCCGGGCGCGTGCTCGGCACCTCGCCTGGGCTGGTGTCGCTGCCCGTGGGCCTGGGCATGACGATGGCGCGAGTGCTGGAGGCTGTCAGCGCCAACCCGCCGGTGACCCGGGCCATGCTGGGCGTGCTGGATCACGATGACGACGCCGACGACGGGCCGGCTCGGGACTACCTGAAGTTCGAGCGTCTCGGTCTGGACGAAATGCTCCGGCGCTGCCTCGCCTGACGGGCGGTCGGATCGCGGCCGGCTAGCGGTCGGCGAGCCAGCTCGTGATCGTTCGGGTGACGAACGCGCTCGCGTCCTGCTGAATGAAGTGCGCAGCGCCCGGCACGGTCACAATGGTCAGGTCCTGCTCGACCCATTCCCAGGTGTTGTTTAGGGCTCCGGGCAGCAGCGCCCAGTCATCCAGGCCGTGCATGAGCAGTACCGGGGCCTTGATGATCGGCAGGAGCGGCGGTGCTGTATCGCTGTCCAGAGACTCAGGCGTTGCGTAGTTGGCGCGGTAGTAATTCATCATGCCGGCAAAGCTTGAGCGTTTGAACGCCTCTACGTACAGCTCGCGCGCCTGCGGGTCGGTCACCCAGTCGGCCATCTGCTCTGCGCTGAGGGCCTCGTGAGCGTCCGGCTTCTGAAACGCGAAGGCGTAGGCTGAGGCGGCGCGCTGTTTGGGGTTGTTGCGCTGCTCACGGTTCAGGCCGTTCAGGTGGGGCAGGTTCAGCACAATCAGCCGCTCCACCAGCTCCGGGCGGTACGCCGCAACGCTCCAGGCGATGGCGCCGCCCCAGTCATGGCCAACAATGGTGGCTTTGCGGGCCCCTTCGGCTTTGATGATGGCTGCAATATCGCCAACGAGCTCGGGCATTGCGTAGGACGCAACACCTTCGGGCTGGTCGCTGCGGTTGTAGCCGCGATTGTCCAGGGCGACCACCTGATAGTCCTCCGCCAGGGCCTGCATCTGGTCGCGCCACGTGTACCAGAAGTCCGGCCATCCGTGAATCATGACCACGAGCGGTCCCTCGCCAAGGCTCGCGTAGTGCAGCTTCACGTCACCGTTCTGCGCATAGCGATGATCCACCCGGTCCATCAGGCTGAGCGCTGGCGAATCGCCGACCTCCACGTTGACGGTGCAGCCGCTTAGCACGCTGGCCATGAGAAGAATGAAGGACAGGGGCCGGATACGGTGGGTCATGAGTTGCTCTCCTGTAGTTCAGTTAGCGGATGGCCCGGTAGAGCCAGGGCAGGCTGATGTCCATCCGGTAGTCCACCCCGGAGTGTGTGTCCGGAAACTCTTCGTAGCGATGGCGGATGTTCTTCTTGCCGAGCGCGGCCGACAGCATCCGAGTGCCGAAGTGGATGTGGTACTGATCGCGCCAGCCGCAGTCGATGTAGATGGCCTTTAGACGTTTCAGGCCTTTGCCGTGCTCGCCGACCATGTGCACCGGGTCGTGTTTGAGCCAGCGCGCCCAGCGCGCCTCGAGCGGCGCTCCGGTTTCCAGATGGAAGGGCAGGCGGAACCCGTTGGGCGCTTTCGGGTCGGGATCGTAGGTCGCCGCCATCGCCAGCAACATGAGCGTCATGATCTCGTCGCCGCTCGGCTTTTCCTTGTTCCAGATGTGGGCGAGAAACGCGGCTACCCGGCCGTCGTCCATGCCTTTAGCCAGAGCCTGGCTGCGGACTTTGGTCGCGCCGTCCCGGTAGGTGCCGGTTTCCCGGGGCTTGGGCCGAAACTCGCCCAGATGGGTCAAGGTCCTCGGCCAGTCGCTGCGGTACACGAAATCGAAGTAGGCGTCGCCGCTGTGATTCGCGACTGCGCCCCAGTAGTCGCTGTAACGCATGCCGTGCACGATGGCGCCATAGCCGCCGGAGGACTTGCCGAAGCAGGCGCGGTGCGCGCGGTCGGCCTTGGTGTTGAACTCCCGATCAACGGTTGGGATCAGCTCCCGGGTCAGGTAGTCCGCGTAGCGGCCAATGGCGCTGCTGTTGATGTACTGGTTGCCGCCCAGGGCGGTGAAGCAATCGGGAAACACGAAAATGCAGGGGCCGAGCTTGCCGTCGTGAGTGAGCCGGGCCAGGCGCTCAGGCATGTTCTCGGAAAAGTTGCTCCAGTTCGTGTGGCTCTGGCCCGATCCCGTGTAGCCCACCAGATCGAACATCACGGGCAGCGGGTTGCGGCGCTGCGAGTAGCCGGGCGGCAGCCAAACGGTCAGGGTTCTGCTGCTTGGATCGCCGAGCGGGTTGCCCTTCAGCACCCTCGAGTCGTGGCTAAGCCGAACCAGCTGTCCTTCGGGAGTGAGGTGCTTCTTTCTGGCCAACGGGTATTCCTGATTCGTTGCACTTGCGGTTGCTTGCCGACCCGGTCTTTTTGTCTGACGGGACCGATTGCGGTAGCGTCCGCAAAGCCTATCCGATCCGTGTCGGTCGGCGGAAACCATGACAGGGGAGCTACGCATGCACAACCAGCCCGGACGCCTCGGAAAACACCTCAGGCAGGCAGGCGCTGCGGCGCTGATCGCTGTTGCAAGCGGGCTCGCCGGTTGCGCCACGCAAGGGGAGACGGCTGCGAGCGCGGATCATGCCGGGCACGACATGTCTGCCGGCGCTGATGGTGCGTCCTTGCGCCACGACGGATCGCCTCTGCTCGAGGGTATCGGCCCGACCGGCATGACGATCACCACCGCCGTGCCCCGGGCGCAGGCGTACTTTAACCAGGGGCTGACCCTGGCTTACGGGTTTAACCATGCCGAGGCTGTGCGCTCCTTCCGGGAAGCTGCCCGGCTCGATCCCGGCTGCGGCATCTGTTACTGGGGGGTTGCGCTGGCCCTGGGGCCCAACATCAACGCGCCGATGGGCGCCGAAGCCATCCCGGAAGCCTGGGCGGCCGTGCAGCAGGCTCAGGCGCTGGCGGGCAACGAGAGCAACCGCGAGCGCGCCTATATCGATGCGGTCAGCGTTCGCTACTCCCAGACCGGCGACGATCGAGTCGTGCTCGACCAGCTGTATGCCGGCGCCATGCGCGGGCTGGTGGAGCGGTACCCGGAAGATCGCAACGCCCGCGTTCTGTATGCCGAGTCGCTCATGGACCTGGTGCCCTGGAGCTACTGGAACGAAGATCGCTCCCCCGGCACTTACACCGAAGACATCGTGACCGCGCTCGAATCGGTCATGGCGGAAGAGCCCGACCATGTCGGCGCCCTGCATCTGTACATTCACACCATGGAGCAGTTCTTTCCCGGGCGCGCGGTCACCGCTGCCGATCGCCTCGGGCCGCTGGTGCCGGTCGCCGGCCATCTGGTGCACATGCCCTCGCATATTTATCTGCGCGTTGGCCGTTACGATGATGCGGTAGAAGCCAACCGGCGCGCTGCGCTGGCTGACGAAGACTACATCGCCCAGTGCAATGCCCAGGGCTTTTACCCGGCGGCTTACCATCCGCACAACGTCCACTTCCTGTGGTACGCCGCGGTCATGGGCGGGCGTCAGTCGCTGGCCATTGCCACCGCGCGGCGCCTGGTGGGGAACGTGCACCTTGAGCTCGCCAAGCAGTTCGGTTCTATCCAGCAGTTTTTAGCGGTGCCGGCCACTACCTATGTTCGCTTTGGCCTGTGGGAAGAGGCGCTGGCCGAGCCGCCACCGCCAGCGGGAGTGCCGCTGGCGACGGCGTTCTGGCATTACACCCAGGGCGTGGCCTCGGCAGCGGTGGGCAATGCCCGAGCCGCCCGAGCACAGCTCAAAGTCCTGGAGCAGATGGCTGCGGATGGCGCGGTCAGCGAAGTGGCGTTCCGCCCGGGCATACCGGTCGCAGAAACCCTGCTGGAGATCGGCACACAGCTGGTACGGGCACGGCTGGCCCGCCTCGGTGACGACGGTGCAGCTGAGCTTGCGGCGCTGCAAGCGGCCGTCGCCGCGCAGGACTCCCTGCCCTACACCGAACCGCCCTTTTGGCACTTTCCGGTCCGCCAGGCGCTCGGCGCTGCGCAGCTGCGCCACGGCGACAGCGTTGCCGCTGCCGCAACCTTTCGCGAGGACCTTGTTCACTTCCCGCGCAACGGCTGGTCGGTGTCAGGGCTGCTCCGGGCGAACCCGGACGCGACCGATCGTGATGCCCTGCAAGCCATGTTGGATGACACCTGGAAACAGGCTGACGCCGACCCGCAGGCCGGGCTTTAGCCGGCAGCGCGGAGCGCAGCGATACGGTCGTCCAGCGGCGGGTGCGTGGTAAACAGTGCCTTCAGGCCTTCCCGCATGCCGCTGTTGATGCCAAAGGCCGCCATGGTTTCCGGCAGGTCGCTGGCCATCGTGCTGCCCAGTTTCAGGCGCTCCAGAGCGCCGATCATCTGCTCACGGCTGCTTAAGCTGGCACCAGCAGCGTCGGCCTTGAATTCCCGGCGGCGCGAAAACCACATCACGATGGTGCTCGCGGCGATGCCGAACACCAGCTCTGCGGCCATGGTGGCGACCCAGTAGCCAATGCCCAGACCGTGCTCGTTTTTGAGCAGCACGCGATCAACGAAAAAGCCGACGATGCGGGCGAGGAACATGACGAAGGTGTTCACGACGCCCTGGATCAGCGTCAGCGTAATCATGTCGCCGTTGGCCACGTGCCCGATCTCGTGTCCCAGCACCGCTTCAACTTCGCCCTTGTCCATGGACCGGAGCAAGCCGGTGCTGACGGCCACCAGCGCGTTGTTGCGGCTGGCGCCGGTGGCAAACGCATTGGGCTGCGCCGAATCGAACACGGCGACTTCGGGCATGCCGATGCCTGCGGCTTCTGCCTGCCGGGCGACGGTGTCGACCAGCCAGCGTTCCGTTTCGTTGCCCGGCGCCTCGATAACCACCGCGCCAGAGCTGCGTTTCGCCATCCATTTCGACAGCAACAGGGAGATGAAGGAACCGCCCATGCCGACAACCGCACAGAACACCAGCAGGCTGTTGTAGTTCAGATTGGTGCCGCTCTCATCGAGAATACGTTCCATGCCCAGCAGGCGGAGCGTAATGCTGGCGACCATCACGACGGCGATGTTGGTTGCCAGGAACAGCAGAATTCGCATGGGCACACAGGACCGATAAGATAGAGCTTTGAGTATTGGGCCGGAATCGTGAATTTCAAGTCTGCAAGCATGCTGCGTTACTCGCTTTTGACACTTTTTGCCGGGGTCGCTGTGCTGGCGGGTTGTCAGACAGACAGGTCGGGCGCGCCGAAGCCGGCCGCCATTGCTGTAGCGGCGTATCCGGCGACCGCGATGGTGGCGCAGGAAGACACCTATCACGGCACCGTGGTGGCAGACCCGTATCGCTGGCTGGAAGACGACGTGCGCGAGAGCGCGGCGGTGCGGGATTGGGTTAATGCTCAGCAGGCGGTTACCGGGGACTACCTGAAACAGCTGGAGGACAGTCAACAGTTTTCGCAGCGGTTGCAGACGCTCTGGAACTACGAGCGCCGGGGCGTGCCGATCGCGGCGGGGGATCGCTACTTTTACAGCTACAACGACGGGCTGATGAATCAGAACCAGGTGTTCGTAACCGAAGACCTGGCCAAGCCGGGGCGCCTGCTGCTGGATCCCAACAGCTGGGCGAGCGATGGCACAACGGCGCTTGCCTCTTACTTTCCCTCGCCGGACGGCAGGTACCTGGCTTACCTGGTTCAGGAAGATGGCTCGGACTGGCGGCGCGCCCGGGTGCTGGACGTCGAGACCGGCGCGCTGCAAAGCGACGATTTGCAGTGGCTCAAATTCACCAACCTGCATTGGGCGGGCGATAGCAGCGGCTTTTACTACTCCAGGTTTCCTGCCCCCGAGGCCGAGGCTAAGTTCCAGGCGCTGAACACCGACCACACCGTCTACCGGCACCAGCTCGGCACGGCCCAGCAGCGCGATACGCTGGTGTTTCACGACCCGGCCAACCCGGACTGGAACTACGGCGCAGCGGTCAGCGACGACGGTGCTTACCTGGTCATCCGGGTCACCTCCGGAACTGCCGATGGCAATCAGGTGCTGGTTCAAAACCTGAGCCAGGACATCGCGCCCCGCTACCTTGTGCGCGGCTTTGACGATGCCTACAGCTTCCTCGGTCACCGGGACGGTCAGCTGCTGTTCGAGACGGATCTGGAAGCGCCTTTGGGTCGGATCGTGGCCTTTGATGCAGAGTCTGGCGCGCTGCAGGAAGTTGTGCCGGAGCAGGACGCAGCCCTGCAGTCTGCCGTTGCTGCGGACGATCACCTGCTCCTGTCGTACCTGACAGATGCCCACACGCAGCTGCGTCGGATATCTCTCGCGGCCGCGCCAGCGGAGCTGGAACCCGTGACTTTGCCGGCGCTGGGCACGGCGGGAGGCTTTTCCGGAACGCTGGGCGATCAGCGGGCCTTTTTCAGTTTCTCAAGCTTCGCGATCCCCGCGCAGGTCCTGCAGCTGAATCTGCGCAGCGGCAAGAGCACCGTGGTGAGCCGCTCGGATCCGGGCGTTGACCCGGCGGCATACACGGTGACTCAGCGCTTTGCGGCGTCAGCCGACGGGACCCGGGTGCCGGTGTTTATCGTTCACCGCGCGGGGCTCGAGCTCGACGGCAGCCATCCAACCATTCTTTACGGCTACGGCGGTTTCGGGGTGTCGCTCACGCCCGGTTACTCCACGGCGCGAATGGCATGGCTGCAGGCTGGCGGGATCTATGCTGTCGCCAACCTGCGCGGCGGCGGCGAGTACGGCAAAACCTGGCACAAGGCGGGCACCAAGCTGCGCAAGCAGAACGTGTTCGACGACATGATCGCTGCCGCAGAAGACCTCGTGGCTGCGGGCTACACCGCGCCCGCGCACCTGTCCGTCATGGGCGGCAGCAACGGCGGCTTGCTGGTTGGCGCGGTGATCAACCAACGGCCTGACCTGTTTGCCGCGGCGGTGCCCATGGTCGGCGTTATGGACATGCTGCGATTCCAGCGCTTTACCGCCGGGCGCTACTGGGTGGACGACTATGGCAGCTCAGACGATCCGGCGCAGTTCAAGGCGCTGTACGCCTACTCGCCGTATCACAACATCGTTGCCGGGGGTGACTATCCGGCCACGCTCATCTACACGGCAGACACCGATGATCGGGTCGTGCCTGGCCACAGCTTCAAGTACGCGGCGCGCCTGCAAGCGCTGGCCTCCCGGGGCGAACCGGCGCTGCTTTATGTGGAGTCCAACGCCGGCCACGGGGCAGGCACGCCGACCGAAAAGCTGATCCGGCGTTACGGCGACATCTGGCGTTTTCTGTGGCATCACCTTGGCCAGGACACCTGACAACCCCTCTGGTCATTGCCGCGTTCCGTGAGGGCGCTGACCACCCAGCGGGTCGCTGGTTGACAGAACCCTTGAGGAAAGGCCGCGTTGCATGGCGCAGGTCACAGTCCCGCTCGCCCTCTTTGCGTACCTTAGAGTGCGATTCAGCTCGCCCTTTGTGCGGGGGAAGCATGCCGGAAGAGGACAGCGCGGTAGTGGCGGATGTAGCGCCGAACAAGGGTATGGAGCCCCAACCCAACGGGGCCGGCGTAACGACCGATGGCCTCGCTCGCTCGGAGCTTGAGGCTGAGCTGGCGAAATGGCGCCAGCGCGTGCCGCGGCTGGCTGCGGCGCTCAAGAGCCGAACCAACGAGGTTGTGAGCCTGAAGCACGAGCTGGAGCAGACGCAGGGCGCGTCAGCCGTCAGCACCGAGGCCGATGCCGGGACTGCCGGACTGCGCGCGCGAGACGAGCTGATTGCCGAGCTGGAAGCGAAAGTGACCGCGCTGCAGGAACGTCAGCGCCAGACGGAAGCAGAACTGCACAGCAGAAACCTCGCCGACGACACCCTGGCCGCAGATGTCGCGGGCTGGCGAAGCAAATGGCAGTCCGTGACTGCGGCGCTCGATGAACAGACCGAGGCATCGGCGCGAGAGGCAGCGCAGCAGGCCCAGGCCATTGCGCAGCTGCAGGAAGCACAGGAGCGCCTGAGCGCCGAGCGCGCCGAGGCAGAAGCCCGCTCCAAGGCCCTACAGGCCCAGGCCGGTCAAGCGGCTGCCGCCACCAGGGACCTGGAAGATCAGCTACGCAGCCGCACCGCGGACTTCGAGGCGGCGCAGGAGCGCTGCACGTCGCTGCAGGCGCGCAACGACAAGCTGCTGGAAACGACAGAGCTTGCGAACACCCAGATCGAGGCGCTGGGTGAGAATCTTGGCACGCTGCAGTCGCGGCTCGAGCAGCGCGAAAAGACGCTGATCGAGCTCGGCGATGCGCACGAAGAACAGGTCAGCCTCGGCAACCGCCTGCGCAGCGACCTCGAATGCCGAGACCAGGAACTCGACACGCTGCGCAACGAGTTGGCCGAGCGCGGCCAGCAGCTCGAAACGCTGCAGGCTCGCGGCTTTGAACAGGACGAAGCGCAGGCTCGCGCGTCCGCCCGGGAGGCAGAGCTGGCGGATCGGCTGGCCGCCACGCAATCCGAGCTGCAGTCCCTGAAGACACTGGTCGCAACGCAGGAACAGTCTCTGAGCCAGCTGGATCGTAGCCACCAGCAGGCCGTTGATCAGGCGCGGCAAACCGAAGCGCAGCTGAAAGCCGAGCTGGATGCAGCGATCCAGTCCCGAACCCAGGCGCTGGCGCAGGCGGCGCAGGAGGCACAGGGGGCACAGGAAAGTCTGGCGCAGCAGCAAGCTCAGCAGGCTGCCACAGGGGCGGCCCACGAGCTGGCGCTCGCCGCCCAGATGTTGAGCCACGAGGCGGATCTTGCCGCCCAGCAGGAAGGGGCGGAGGAACGGCTGAATCGAATCGGCGCCCAGCTGCGCGATGCCGAAGAAGCCCTGACGTGCAGCCGCTCGGCGGATGCCGACAGAGCCCGGCAGGCGGCCGAAGAGCTCGCCGTGCTGAAGGCGCAGCTCGATGCCCGGAACGTCGCCCTGGCGGCGGAGCAGGCGGAACGCGTCGCGGAACGTACTGCGTTGGGCATGGAAGCTGCCGCGCAGTCTGCGATGCTGGACGCGCAGGCCGCGACCATCGAAACGCAGGCCGCCAGCCTCGAGGCGCAGGCCGCAGAGCAGGCGGCTCTGGCATCGCAGGCGCAAGCCGCCGAGCTCACCCTCGCGCAAAACCTGCTCTGGCTGGAACAGCTCGAGCAGGCGGCTTCGCACAAGCTGCATGCCCTGCAATCAACAGTTGTCTCCGTTGAACAGGCCGCCGACCAGCGGGTGGAAGCCGAAGAGCGCCTGTCTGGCCGGGTCGAAGAGCTGGAGAGTGCCCTGGGCTTTGCCGAGAAAGACCAGCAGGCACACACCCTGCTCAAGTCTCAGTACCAGGAATCTCTGTCTGAGCAAGCGCGGCTGCGCATGGAGCGAGATCAGCTGACTCGCCAGCTGGCGGAGAGCCAGGCTGCAACGCCGGCCGCCGACACAGCCGAGGCAGATGCGGACGCTGTCGTGTCTCGGGTCGAGGCAGCGGCCTTCGAAGAGATTGTTCGCGAGCGCGACGCGTTCGTCGTGACGGTCATGAACCTGGAGGACGAGCTGCAGACGTTGCGGCAGCAACTGCAATCGCAGCAGCAGGACCAGGCAGAGCCCGGCGTGCCCACAGAGGAAGCCGACGCGGCGCTCGAAGCGCTGGCGGCCCTCGAAGCGCTGGCGGGGCTCGACGACCAGATTTCGGTCAGCGAGACGGGCGAGCCGGCGGGCGCTGCGAGCGAAGTGCTGCGCCTGCAGGCGCTGGTCCGCGAGCGCACCGAAGAAGCCAACGAGCTGCGCTGGCAGCTGCGCATGAACGACGCCTCTGCAGACAGCGACGAGTCGGGCAAGCCGAGCGGTGGCAGCGACGACAAGATGCTGCTGGTGCTGAACCAGCAGCTGCAGCGTTCCAAGGAAGAAAACGAGCGGCTGTCGGCGCAGCTGCGTGCTCTGTCGGCAGAGGCCGGCACGGCAGGCATGGGCGAGATGCCGGCTGCACCGGCTGCCGAAACGGCATCGGACGAACCGTCAGCGCGCGATGACCTGACGCTGATCCGGGGGATCGGAGACCGGCTGGTGCAGCAGCTCAATGCCCTTGGCTACTCCCGCCTGACGCAGATTGCGGCCCTCGAGCTGGACGACGTCAACTCGGTCGAACACCCCCTCAACGGCTATCTGAACCGCATCGAGCGCGATGCCTGGATCCAGCAGGCTCGGGCATTGTGCGAGTCCGGGGCCGGGCTCTGAGCCCCGACCCGGCACGCAATCCGGCGGCCGCGCGTAAATTGTAAGCTTTTTGCAAATCCACCCAGGTTCGCTATAGTCAGCTCCCCGCGGGAAAAGGACCACCGTGTCATGGCAGCAACGCAGGCAAAAGCGAACTGTTTCATGGCCAGCAGTCAGTACGAGGCTGACCAGAGACTTCAGGTGACGGATCGCACTTCAGATCATGCTCCCGAGACCGCAGACTCCGTTTCGGAGCGACGGTCGCCCGTGGAGCGTCGGCGCAGTGCAGCAGGCCTGTTTGAACATTGGGCGCGACAGGAGGGCATCGAGCGACGCGCTCGCCGGGCGCTCCGCCGAACGTTCTGGCGCAGCTGGCTGCGTCCGTTCTGCAGACCGTCCTAACCCCCCTACTGCAAGCTCTGCTGGCCGTCAATCACGGTCACTTGCCGTTCAGGCAGCTACAGTTAGGATGCTGACTTTGGAGCTGACGCTTGCGTCGGCCGAACTTGTGCGTCCCGTATCCTGGGACCTGTGCTGAGGAGTTTCCTGCCGATGATTCGCCTGTTTGTTGTTCTCGCAACCCTGACCGCTGCGGTCGGTTTCAGTACCCCCGTCACCGCTGCTGATGCCGCGGCCGGGCAAGCATCCTATGCAGTGTGCGCCGCCTGTCATGGCCCTGCGGGCCAGGGCAACCAGGCGATGAACGCGCCGCAGATTGCGGGCCAGGCATCCTGGTACACGTTGCGGCAGCTGAACGCCTTCCAGAAAGGTCATCGTGGCACGGCAGCAGGCGACGCCTATGGCGCCCAGATGCGGCCCATGGCCATGGCGGTCTCGGATCCTGCGCAGATGGCGAATCTCGCGGCCTATATCGAGTCGCTGCCCGCCGCCAAACCGGCGGCCACCCTCGGCGGCGATGCGGCAGCGGGCCAGGCGGCGTACGCAGTCTGCGCGGCCTGCCACGGCCAAAAGGCCGAGGGCCAGCAAGCCCTTGGCGGTCCGGCATTGGCCAATCTGAATGACTGGTACCTGGCGCGGCAGCTCAAGAACTTCAAGGAAGGCCGCCGTGCCTACCATCCGGAAGACACCTATGGTGCCCAGATGAAGCCCATGTCCATGACGCTGGCGGACGACACCGCCATCAATAACGTCGTCGCCTACATCGGCACCCTCGCCGAGTAGTGACCAGCGCGCGCCTTCAGGTCGATCTGGAGGCGCTCACCCGCAACTACCAACGGATTGCGGCGGCCGCGCAAAGCACGGCGGCGGTGGTCAAGGCCAACGCCTACGGGTGTGGCGCGAGCCCGGTTGCCCGGCGGCTGTTGCAGGCCGGGTGCCGCGACTTTTTTGTGGCCAACGCGGTCGAGGGCCGGGCGCTGCGCAGCGCGTTGCTCGAAGCCGACGGCAGCTGCCGAATCTTCGTGTTCGAAGGCGCCCGCGCGGACACCGCGGCGGTGCTTGCCGAGTGGTCCCTCATCCCGGTACTCAACAGCCCGGGCCAGATCGATGCCTGGCGGCCCTTTGCAGAATTGCCGGTGGCGATCCAGGTGGATACCGGCATGCAGCGGCTGGGCTTTGACGAGCACGATCTGACGGCCCGGTTGCTTGAGCCTCTGCGTCCCGTGCTGCTGCTGAATCACTACGCCAGCGCCGACGATCCGGCTTCCGCCCAGAATGCGGAGCAGGCCGAACGCTTTCGGAAGGTCTGCGACCGGTTGCCCGGCGTGCCCGTCAGTATGGGCAACTCGGCCGCCACCCTGGCGCCCCAGGTGCAGACTTCGGGCATGGCGCGAGCCGGGATCGGGCTATACGGCGGCCGGCCCTTCGCGGCCGCGAGCGATGCACCCAAGCTGGAACCGGTGGCGGCGCTGCAGGGCCGGGTCCTGCAGGTGCGAGCTACGCCGGCGGGCTCGGTGGCCGGCTACGGGGCAACCTGGACGGCGCCGCGGCCGGCCCGGTTGGCCATTGTCGGGCTCGGCTATGCCGATGGCCTGTCGCGTGCCCTGTCGAATCGCGGCGCCGCCGTCTGCGGCGAGCACCGCCTGCCCATTGTTGGCCGGGTATCCATGGACCTGGTGCATCTCGACGTGACCGATGCGCCGGTGGCCGAGGGCGACTGGGTCACCTTCTTCGGCCAGGACCCGTTGCTGGCAGAGGTCGCTGACCTGATCGGTACCATTGACTACGAAGTGCTGACCCGCGTGGGCAGCCGGGTCAATCGCGAGTACTGCCCGCTGAGCTGAAGGCGACGGCCGCCGTCGCTCAGCCCAGGCGACTGACCGGTAGCTCCGTTCGGCGCACTACGGTCCGCAGCCCGAAGCTGGAATGTACCCGGTCGACCCCCGGCAGCCGGGTCAGGTGCTGGCTGTGCAGGCGCTCGTAGTCCCGGGCATCGGCCACGATGACCCGCAGCAGGTAGTCCGAATCCCCGGACATGAGATAGCACTCCATGACCTCCGGCAGCAGCGCCGCGGCGGCTTCGAAGGCGCGCAGGTCCTTCTGCTGCTGGCTGATCAGGGTGATGCGCACGAACACGTTGTCGGGGTAGCCTGCCTTGGGCTGATCGAGCAGCGCGACATAGCGCTTGATCAGGCCACTGTCCTCCAGCCGGCGGACGCGCCGCAGGCAGGCCGACTCGCTCAGCTGAGCGTGCTCGGCCAGCGCCTGATTGGTCATCCGGCCATCCTGCTGCAGGGCGGTGAGAATTTTCTGGTCAATTCGGTCGTGCACGGGATCTTCCGGGTTGGGTCACAGGGTTTGCCAGGTCACAGGGGGCTGCTATGGGTCGTTGGGTTTGGGTCGCGTGCATAGTTGCGCTGATCTTGAGCGCTTGCGCCAGCAGGCAGCCGACGCTGCCGGCCAGGCCCAACATTCTGCTGGTGGTCTTCGAAGATCTCAGCCCGCGGATCCGGGCGCTGGGCGATCCGGTGGCGACAACCCCGGTCCTCGATGCGTTCGCCGCCGAGGCCATGCAGTTCACGGCGGCGTTCACCACCGCGGGAGTTTGTGCGCCCAGCCGGTCGGCGCTCATCACCGGCGTACACCAGCAAACGCTCGGCACCGGGCACATGCGCACGCGCTCGCCGGTGCCCGGCCTCACCGGCGGCGGGCCCATCGAGTATGACGCCGTGCCGCCGCCGGCGGTGCGGGCGTTCCCCGAGCTGCTGCGGGCGGCCGGCTACTACACGTCGAACAACGGCAAGACGGACTATCAGTTTGGTGAGCCGTTCCTGATCTGGGACGATGCGCGCGCGCCCCATCCCTGGCGCGAGCGCGATCCGCAGCAGCCGTTCTTTGCCATGGTCAATATCATGACCACCCACGAAAGCTATCTGTGGCCCACCGACGGCGCGAGCGATAGCCCGCTTGCCACCCTCGTCCGGCAGCGCAACCTGCGGGACCTTGCCGGCAAACAGCCGGTCACCGATCCGGCGACGGTTCCCGTCCCGCCCTACCTGCCGGACACTCCTGCAGTGCGAGCCGACATCGCCCGGCAGTACGATAACCAGCACTTCAGCGAGCGGCAGCTGGCGCGCTTGCTCGCAGAGCTGGAAGAGGACGGGCTGGACAGGAACACGATCGTGGTGGTCACGACCGACCACGGGGACGGCCTGCCGCGCATGAAGCGCTCGCTCTACGACAGCGGTCTGCATGTGCCGCTGCTGGTGCGCTTTCCTGATGGCCGCGGGGCCGGCCGGCGCAGCGATGCGCTGGTCAGCTTCGTGGATCTTGCGCCGACGCTGCTGAGCCTCGCCGGCGTCCCGGTGCCAGGCTACGTTCAGGGGCAGGTGGCCTTTGGGCCCCGGACAGCCCCGGAGCGGCGCTATATCTACGCCGCGATGGATCGGCACGACGCCCTGCCGGATCGGCAGCGTGCTGTGCGCGACCGGCGCTACAAGTACATCCTGAACCACCAGCCCGAACGCCCGTTCTTCCGGCGGCTGGCCTTTCGCGAGCAGCTGCCGACCATGCAGGAGATCTGGCAAGCCGCCGCCGCCGGTACGGCGCCCGATAGCTTGCGCCGCTTGCTGGAGGCGCCGAGGCCGGCCGAGGAGCTGTACGATACTCGCCGGGATCCCGATGAGGTTCGCAATCTCGCTGCAGATCCGGCGCATCGGAAGACCCTGGAAAGGCTCCGGGCGGCGCAGCTTGCGTTCCTGGCGCGGGTCGGCGACCGGGCCGCGGTGCCCGAGGCCGAGATGATTGCCGCCATGTGGCCCGGGCTGCAGCAGCCCCGGACGGCGGCGCCCAAGCTGCGAGTGGCCGACGGTCAGGTCGTGCTGTCCTGCGCGACGGCGGGGGCCGCGATCGGCTACCGCATTGGGGGTACCCGGCGCTGGCAGGTCTACACCGCACCTTTCGCTGTGCCCTCGGGCGCTTTGCTCGAAGCGCGAGCCCAGCGTTACGGATACGCCGTGAGCGAGCAGGCGGTGCTCGAGGTGCCCTGATCGCGCGCGGACGTCAACGCCGGCAGGCAATGTTGCGTCTGTTCGGCATAATTCGAATAATATTGCTTTCTGGGTCATTTTATCAAAAGAATCTGCGGATTCTGTGCGATTCATTCGCCTTGAATAACAGCGGATACCCCTCAGGCAGCCTAAGCTGCTGTTTCTGAGCCAGCTTTGGCCGCGATTTCGAAAACAGGAGTCAGTCATGCGCATCGGTGTCCCGCGAGAAGTCAAAGTCCACGAATATCGGGTCGGCCTGACGCCGGCGTCCGTCGCCGAGCTGACGGCCCTCGGCCACGAAGTGGTGGTCGAAGCCGGCGCCGGTGCGGCAATTAACTTTTTCGATCACGACTACGAGCGTGCGGGCGCGCGGATCGGCTCGGTCGATGACGCCTTCGCCGCCGACATGGTGATCAAGGTCAAGGAGCCGCAGCTCGACGAGTGCGCGCGCTTCCGGGAAGGCCAGCTGCTCTTCACCTACCTGCACCTGGCGGCGGACAAGCCGCAGGCGGAAGCCCTGATGGCCTCCGGCGTGACGGCGATTGCCTACGAGACCGTGGTCGGCGAAAACGGCCGGCTGCCGCTGCTCATGCCGATGAGCGAGGTGGCGGGCCGCATGTCGATCCAGGTCGGCGCGGTGGCTCTGCAGATGGCCAGCGGCGGCCGCGGCACGCTGCTCGGCGGGGTGCCCGGGGTCGCGCCTGGCAAGGTCGTGATTCTCGGCGGCGGCATCTCCGGCGCGAACGCCGCCGTGATGGCGGTCGGCATGCAGGCGGACGTCACGATTCTGGACAAGAGCGTGTCGCGCCTGCGCTGGCTGAACGACCAGTTCGCCGCGCGCGCGACGGTACTCATGGCTAACCGGGAGAGCATTCGCAGCCAGGTGCTGGCAGCGGATCTGGTCATCGGCGCGGTCCTGATCCCCGGTGCTGCGGCGCCCAAGCTGGTCAGCAGGAGCATGGTGAGCGAGATGGCCAAGGGGGCGGCCATGGTCGATATCTCCATCGATCAGGGCGGCTGCTTCGAGACCAGCAAGCCGACCAACCACGCCGATCCGACCTATGTGGTCGACGGGGTCGTGCACTACTGCGTCACCAACATGCCCGGCGCCGTAGCCCGGACGTCGACGCTGGCACTGAACAACGTCACCCTGCCCTATGCCATGACTCTGGCCAGCGAAGGCTGGGAGCGCGCCTGCGCGGCAGACCAGGGCCTTGCCCGGGGCCTGAACGTGCATGCCGGCAAGGTCTGCCACGAAGAGGTTGCGTCGGCCCTGTCCCTGCCGTTTCATGATTTGAGCTCATAGACACTGCGGAGCGCGCATGGCTGATCTGCTGCACAACGAGTTCGCCCCGGATTCCCTGGAAGCGAAGGACCTCGCTCACGTCCTCCACCCGACAACCAACCTGGCGGCGCACCAGCGCCAGGGCCCGGCGATCCATGCCCGGGCGGAAGGGGTTTACCTGTGGGACAGCCATGGCAAGCAGTATCTCGAGGGGATGGCCGGCCTGTGGTGCACGGCGCTCGGCTACGGCGAGCCGGAACTGGTACGTGTGGCAGAAGCCCAGATGCGCACGCTCAACTACTCCCAGCTGTTCGGCGGCAAAGCCAACGAGCCCAGCATTCTGCTGGCAGAAAAACTCAAGGCCATGGCGCCCATGGCGGCCGACCGGGTGTTCTTCGGGCTGTCGGGCAGCGATGCCAACGATACGCAGATCAAGCTCATGTGGTACTACCACAACGCGATCGGCAAGCCGGAAAAGAAAAAGATCATCTCCCGCTGGAAGGGCTATCACGGCGTCACCGTCGCGTCGGGCTCCCTCACTGGCCTGCCGCCCTTCCACCAACATTTCGATTTGCCGATTGCCGGCATCCTGCATACCGATGCGCCGTTCTACTACCGCGGTGCCGAGCCGGGGGAGAGCGAAGCGAAGTTCGTTGACCGTATCGTCGGCAATCTGGCGGCGCTCATCGAGCGCGAAGGGCCGGAAACCATCGCGGCATTCATTGCTGAGCCGGTGCTGGGCGCCGGTGGCGTTATCGTGCCGCCGGACGGCTACTACGAGAAGGTCCAGGCGCTGCTGAAAGCGCATGACATTCTCTTTATCGATGACGAGGTGATCTGCGGTTTCGGTCGCACGGGTCAGCCCTTCGGTTGCCAGACCATGGGTATCGAGCCGACCACCATGAGCCTGGCCAAGGCCCTGTCCTCGGCTTACCTGCCGATCTCTGCGGTATTGCTGCCGGAGTTCATGTTTGATGCGTTTGTCGACCTGTCGTCGAGCGTGGGCAATTTCAGTCACGGCTTTACCTATACCGGGCACCCGGTCTGCGCGGCGGTGGCGCTGCGCAACCTGGAGCTGATGGAAGAGCGGGAACTGTTTGCTCATGCAGCGCGAACCAGCGAGCCCTTCCAGGCCCGGCTGAAGGCCCTGCGCGAGCACCCGCTGGTGGGCGATGCCCGGGGCATTGGCATGATTGGCGCGATCGAGCTGGTGGCTAACAAGACAACGAAAGCGCCCTTCGAGCCCGCCGATGGGGTGGGTGCCTACTGCATGGCCCAGGCCGAAGCCCATGGCCTGATCGTGCGGGCCCTGGGCGATACGGTCGCCATCTGCCCGCCGCTGATTCTGACCGAGGCTCAGGTGCACGAGCTGTTCGACAAGCTGGAGCGCGCGCTGGCGGCCACCCTGGATCAGGTGCACAGTCGCGCGCTATTCGTGAAGAGCAGCTAGACTGAGACTATGAAAGCATCCGACCTGTTCGTGCAGTGCCTCGAGAACGAGGGCATCGAGTACATTTTTGGCGTTCCCGGCGAAGAGAACGCGGACTTCATGATGTCGCTCGAAAAATCCGACAAGATCCGCTTCGTGCTCACCCGGCACGAACAGGGTGCTGCCTTTATGGCAGAAATCTATGGTCGCCTGACCGGCAATCCTGCCGGCTGCCTGGGCACGCTCGGGCCCGGCGCCACGAACCTTATCACCGGCGTGGCCGATGCCAACATGGACCGCGCGCCGATGCTGGTGCTGACCGGGCAAGGCGCGACCGGGCGGCTCCACAAGGAGTCGCACCAGGTCATGGACGTGGTGCAGATGTTCGACCCGGTCACCAAGTGGGCAGAGTCCGTGCGCACGCCGGACACGATTCCGGAGCTGGTGCGCAAGGCGGTGCGGCTGGCGCGAACGGAAAAGCCCGGCGCCGTGCATCTGGAGTTGCCGGAAGATCTCGCCAAGCTCGATACCGATGCGCAGCCGCTGGAGCCGCGCCGCTTTCGCCGCCCGGTGCCCGATGAAAAGATCGTCGGCCGCGCCTTTGATCTGCTGCAGCAGGCCCGGTCCCCTGTCATCCTGGCCGGCAACGGCTGCATTCGCCGCCGCGCCAGCAAGCAGCTGCGCGCGCTCTGCGACAAGACCGGTATCGGCGTCATCAGCACCTTCATGGCGAAGGGCTGCGTCGACATGGACGCCGAGCACTGTCTGTACACCGTGGGTCTGGGCACCAGGGACTACACGAACCTTGCCATCGATCAGGCAGACCTGGTCATCGCCCTGGGCTTCGACATGGTGGAGTACCACCCGAGCCTTTGGAACCCGAACCGCGACAAGACCATCATCCACGCCGACTTTCTGCCATCAGAAATTGACGAGCATTACGATCCGAAGGTCGAAGTGGTCGGCGACCTCGCGCACTTCCTGTGGATGCTGAACGAGCGCGTCGATGCATACGGCGCCTTCGATTTCGACTTCGCAGCCCAACAGCGCGTTCGGGCGCGCATGGGCGAGGAACTCGTCGAGCACAGTGCAGACGACACCAGCGGCAGTATCCGGCCGCAGAAAGTGCTCTGGGATGCTCGACAGGTGCTCGGGCCGAGCGATCTGCTGCTGTCGGACGTCGGCGCTCACAAGATGTGGATCGCGCGGCAGTATCACTGCCACGAACCAAACACCTGCCTGATCCCGAACGGCTTCTGCTCCATGGGTTTCGCCCTGCCGGGCGCCATTGCGGCAGCGCTCGTGTATCCGGATCGCCAGGTGCTCGGCATCGCCGGCGATGGCGGCTTCATGATGAACGTGCAGGAAATGGAAACGGCCCGGCGCCTGGATCTCGACCTGGTCATGCTGGTATGGGAAGACGGCGGCTACGGCCTGATTCAGTGGAAGCAGGAAAACGAGTTCAAGCGCCATACGGATCTGGCCTTTGGCAACCCGGACTGGCTGCAGCTTGCGGGCGCCTTTGGCTGGGGCGGTCACTACTGCACCGAGAGCACTGCCTTGCAGGACACGCTGCGCGCCGCCTTTGCGGAGCCGGGTCCGAGTCTGGTGGTGGTGCCGATTGACTACCGGGAAAACCCGGCGCTGACGGAAGAGCTCGGGCGCATCACGGCCACCATCTAACCGTCAGCGTTGCCGGTTGCGCAGCGCTTGCACGGATTCTGCAGGCGCGCTTCGGGCGATCGGATACCGTCGCCGGCACCAGCGGGAGCGGGGTGATACCATCCGCGCCGTCAGGACATCGCCGACGACGGGAGACGCGCCCCGGCCATGGGCACCATTAACAGCCAGCTTCGAACCAGCTCTGCAGCCTTTGCGGAAAACGCCGAGTACCACCAGGCGCGCAGCGCTGAGCTGCGGGCTTTGGTCGCGCAGCTGGCGCTGGGCGGCGACGAGCGATCCCGGGATCGCCATCAGGCCCGCGGCAAGCTGTTGCCCCGGGACCGGGTCGAACATCTGCTGGACCCGGGCACCGCGTACCTCGAGATCGGTCAGCTGGCCGGGCACGAGCTGTACGACGATGTCGTGCCGAGCGGCGGCATCATTACCGGCATCGGCACTGTTGCCGGCCAGCAGTGTGTCATCGTCGCCAATGACGCAACGGTGAAGGGCGGGACCTACTACCCCATCACCGTTAAAAAGCACCTGCGGGCGCAGCAGATCGCCAGCGAAAACGCGCTGCCTTGCGTTTATCTGGTGGACTCCGGCGGTGCTTTCCTGCCCATGCAGGACGAGGTCTTTCCCGATGCCGACGATTTCGGCCGCATCTTTTACAACCAGGCCCACATGTCTGCAGACGGCATTCCTCAGATCGCCGTGGTCATGGGGTCCTGCACCGCAGGCGGGGCCTATGTGCCCGCCATGTGCGATGAAGCCATCATCGTGCGCAATCAGGGCACGATCTTTCTGGGCGGCCCGCCACTGGTCAAGGCTGCCACGGGCGAAGTCGTCGACGCCGAAGCCCTCGGCGGGGGCGACGTGCACAGCCGCCGCAGCGGCGTCACGGACTATCTGGCTGACAACGACGAGCACGCTCTGGCTCTTGCCCGGCAGATCGTCGGGCACAGCCCGATGCGTTACCGGCAGCTGGTGGAGCGTGTCGCGCCGCGCCCGCCGCGCTACCCGGGCGAAGAGCTGTACGGCGTGCTGCCGGTCGATTCGCGCAGCCCGGTCGATGTGCGAGAGGTCATTGCGCGGCTGGTGGACGGCTCCGACTTTGACGAATTCAAGGCGCTCTATGGCGAGACTCTGGTGTGCGGCTTTGCGCACATCGACGGCTACCCGGTCGCGATCCTTGCCAACAACGGCATCCTGTTCAGCGAGTCGGCCCTCAAGGGGGCCCACTTTGTCGAGCTGGCCGATCGCCGCGGCATTCCCTTGCTGTTCCTGCAGAACATTACCGGCTTCATGGTCGGCCAGAAGTACGAGAACGGCGGCATCGCCAAGGACGGGGCCAAGATGGTCACCGCTGTGGCCTGTGCCCGGGTGCCGAAGCTGACGGTTGTCATCGGCGGCTCCCACGGCGCGGGGACCTATGCCATGTGCGGGCGTGCCTACGGTGGCCGCATGCTGTGGACCTGGCCCAACGCTCGCGTGTCGGTCATGGGCGGCGAGCAGGCCGCCCACGTGTTGGCAACGGTTCGCCGCGACGGCGCTGAGGCCCGAGGCCAGGACTGGCCGCAGGCGGAGCAGGATGCCTTCATGGCGGACGTGCGCAACCAGTACGACCGGCAAGGTCATCCCTACTATTCCAGCGCCCGGCTCTGGGACGATGGCGTCATCGACCCGGTCGATACGCGTGCCGTACTGTCCCAGGCGCTCACGGTCGCGACGCGGGAGTCGCTGCAGCCGCGCAGCCGCTTCGGCATCTTCCGGATGTAAGGGGGCGCCATGTTTGACACCTTGCTGATTGCCAACCGCGGCGAGATCGCCTGCCGCGTCATGCGCAGTGCCCGGGCGCTGGGTTTGCGCACGGTGGCGGTTTACTCCGATGCGGATGCCGACGCCCTGCACGTGCAGGAAGCCGATACGGCCGTCCGCCTGGGCCCGGCACCGGCCCGTGACTCGTACCTGGCGATCGACCGGCTCATAGAAGCAGCGCGGGTCAGCGGCGCGCAGGCCGTGCATCCTGGCTACGGTTTTCTGTCAGAGAACGCTGCCTTCGCGCAGGCCGTGACGGATGCGGGCCTGATCTTCGTCGGGCCCAGCGCCGCGGTGATCGAGACCATGGGCTCGAAGATCGCGGCCAAGGAAACGGTCGGCGCGGCGGGCACGCCGGTCGTTCCCGGGTACCTGGGCGAGGACCAGTCCGAACAGCGCCTTCGCACTGAGGCTCAGGCCATGGGCTTTCCCCTGCTGATCAAGGCATCAGCCGGTGGCGGCGGCAAGGGCATGCGCATCGTTTCAGGGCTCGACGAATTCGACGCTGCGCTGGCCTCTGCCCGGCGGGAAGCAAGCGCGGCCTTTGGCGACGACAAGGTTCTGCTCGAACGTTACCTGACGGCACCGAAGCATCTGGAGGTACAGATCCTTGCGGACCAGCAGGGCAACACGCTGCATCTGTTCGAGCGCGACTGCTCGCTTCAGCGGCGACACCAGAAAGTCGTTGAAGAGGCTCCCGGGGCGACCGTGAGCGACGAGCTGCGCGCCCGGCTCGGCGAAGCGGCGGTCAAGGCTGCCCGGGCGGTCGGTTACTGCGGCGCGGGCACCGTCGAGTTTATCGCCGAGGGCGACGAGTTCTTCTTCATGGAGATGAACACGCGGCTGCAGGTCGAGCACCCGGTGACTGAAGCCATCACCGGCCTTGATCTCGTGGCCTGGCAGCTGCGCGTGGCCGCCGGGCTGCCGTTGCCCTTTGTCCAGGACGAGCTGCGCGCGAACGGCCATGCCATCGAAGTGCGGCTGTACGCCGAGAATCCGCGACGAAAATTTTTGCCGGCGTCCGGCCCGCTCGAACACCTGCAGTGGCCGGAGACCGTTCGGGTCGACAGCGGCGTGCGCAGCGGCGATGCCGTGACCCCGCACTACGACCCGATGCTGGCCAAGATTATTGCCCACGGCAAGGACCGGGAAACCGCCCGACGCAAGCTGGTTGCAGCCCTGCGTCAGACGCAGGTCGCAGGCATCGCCCATAACGTTGACTACCTTGTTGCAGTGCTCGGCTGCGCCGAATTTCGCAGCGGCGACTACACGACCGGCACCCTGGGTGCCTTGCAGGACGCGTTGGCGCCGCCGCTCACGGCTGCCCAGCTCGATCGCGCAGCGATCGCCGCCCTGGTCGCCACGACGCCTGCCCCGGGCTTTCGCCTGAACCAGCCGGCACGGCGCCGGCAGTGCTGGCAGGCGGGCAAAGAGGTCATCGCGGTGGCCCAGGTGGGCTCGACCCTGTCCGTCGAGGATCGCAGCTACGCGCTGGCGGGCAGTGACTGCAAAGCGGTGCGTCCAGGCCTTTGGCAAGTCTCTCTGACCCTGGACGAGCAGCGCTTCGATGCCACGGTGGTGCAGGCGGCGGCCGACCACAGCGATACGCTGTTCGTGGTCTGGGATGGCCTGACCGTTGCCCTCGAGCCCTGGCAGGCGCAGGGGGGCGATGCCCGGGAGCGCGGTTTCGGGCGCGAGATACGGGCGCCGATGCCCGGTCAGGTGATTGCGGTGCATGTCAGCGTCGGTCAGGCCGTCAGCGCAGGCGATGCGCTGATCGTGATGGAGGCGATGAAGATGGAGCACACGCTGCCGGCGCCCGGTGACGGCGCTGTGGCCAGGATCACCGTGGCCGTGGGCAGCAAAGTCGGTGACGGCGACCTCTTGCTGGCGCTCGACGATGCTCAGGCAGCAGAAGGAACAAGCGAATCATGATGGACGCCCAGGACTTTGACTTTGGTCTGGGGGAGACCCTGGACATGCTGCGCAGCTCGGTCGCGCAGTTTGCCCGCAACGAGATCGCGCCGCTGGCAGAAGAGATTGACCGCACCAACGAGTTCCCGCGCACGCTCTGGCCCAAGCTTGGCGACATGGGGCTGCTGGGCGTTACTGTCGAGGAGGCGGAAGGCGGCAGCGGGCTCGGCTATCTGGCGCACTGCGTGGTCATGGAAGAGCTCAGCCGGGCCTCTGCGTCCGTGGGGCTGTCCTACGGCGCGCACTCCAACCTGTGCGTGAACCAGCTGCGCCGTTACGGCACGAGCGCCCAGAAGGCGAAGTATCTGCCCGGCCTGCTCAGCGGCCAGCAGCTTGGCGCGCTGGCCATGAGCGAACCGGGCGCCGGAAGCGATGTGGTCAGCATGACCCTGCGCGCGACGGCCGATGGCGACGACTACGTGCTGCGCGGCAACAAGATGTGGATTACGAACGGCCCGGGGGCCGATACGCTGGTGGTGTATGCCAAGACCGACCCCGATGCCGGCGCCCGCGGCATCACGGCGTTCCTGATCGAGAAAGGCATGCCGGGCTTCTCGACGGCCCAGAAACTCGACAAGCTGGGGATGCGCGGCTCCGACACCTGCGAGCTGATCTTCGATGACTGCCGGGTGCCCAAAGATCACGTGCTCGGCGGCGTTGGCGAAGGGGTGCGGATCCTCATGAGCGGCCTGGACTACGAGCGGGTCGTGCTGGCCGGGGGGCCCCTGGGCATCATGCGGGGCTGCCTGGACGTCGTGATTCCCTATGTGCACGAGCGGGAGCAGTTCGGCGCGCCGATCGGCACTTTTCAGCTGATGCAGGGCAAGCTGGCAGACATGTACACGGTCACCAACGCGGCGCGAGCCTATGTCTACAGCGTTGCCCGGGCCTGTGACGAAGGTCGCACCACGCGCATCGATGCCGCCGCCTGCATTTTGTACGCAGCGGAGCAGGCGACGCTTATGGCCAGCCAGGCGATCCAGGCGCTTGGCGGCGTCGGTTACACCAGCGATTACGCCACCGGCCGGATGCTGCGCGACGCCAAGCTGTACGAGATCGGCGCCGGGACCAGCGAGATCCGCCGCATGCTGATTGGCCGGGAGCTTTTTGCCGCGACCAGTTGACTGGTCGCGCGGTCACCCAGCTAGCGGGCGGCGCGGTGACTGTGCGGCTTCCCGCGGCCGTGCCCAACTAAGGCTATAATCGCGCCCGCTCGCTCAGGGTCACTCCCTGTTCACCATTTTTGGGCTAGCCTTACTTTGATGCTGAGAGAATCGAACCGTGCGTAATACGTCGACCACTTCCAAGAAACTGTTCCTGTTCGGCGGCTTTGCCGTTGCCCTGGCCGCTGCTGCGGCGGCCTTTGCAGTGCCCCCGGGAACCGACGACGAAATCCGGGCCCGGCTGGCGCCCTTTGGCGATCTGTGCCGGTCAGGCGACGATTGCGGCACCAGCGCCGCAGCGGCGGCCTCTGGCCCCCTGTCTGGCGAGCAGGTCTATAACCAGTTCTGCTTTGCCTGCCACGCGGCCGGCGTTGGCGGCGCCCCGACCTTTGCGAACGCCGAGCAGTGGGCGCCCCGCATCGACAAGGGTATCGAGGTCCTCTACACCTCAACGCTGAACGGCATCAACACGATGCCCGCAAAAGGCACCTGTATGAGCTGCAGCGACGATGAGCTGAAAGCGACCGTCGACTACATGGTTGCCGAAGCCCGGTAACTGCGCCCCGGCGAAGCGTGCGGCTCAATATGCACGCATGCCCAGCCCTCCCTCCCAGTCCAGCTGGCGGTAGCTGAAGGCTTCCGCCAGATGCTCCGCGTCAATGCAGTCGCACCCGGCGAGATCGGCGGCCGTTTCTGCCACCCGCAGGAGGCGCGAGGCGCTGCGAGCCGTTTGCGCGGATTGTCGCAGTACCTGTTCCAGCAGCGCTTTTGCCGCGGCTGACACGGGCAGACCTGGCCCTGCGGCGCCGGTGGCTGGGTCGGTGACGGCACCGTTCAGAGTGCCCCGGCGCTTTTTCTGCCGGGCTCGGGCACCGCTGATGGCTGCGCGCTGGCGTTCAAGGCTCTCAACCTCTGCCTGATGGTTCTGGCCCTCGCCCGTGGCCAGCTGCATCAGTGCTTCGTGAGCCAGCGGCGCGATCGCCAGGTGCAGATCGATGCGATCCAGCAACGGCCCGGAGATCCGCCCCTGATAGCGCCGGACCCGGAGCGGCTCGCAGCGGCAGTGCCCAGACTGGCAGTGGTTTCCGGACGGGCACGGGTTCATCGCTGCCACCAGCTGAAAAGCGGCCGGAAACACGACCCGGTAGGCAGCCCGGGAGAGGCTGACGGCGCCGCGACTCATGGGTTCGCGCAGCAGCTCCAGCACGTTGCGCGGAAAGTGGGGAAGCTCGTCCAGGAACAGCACGCCGTGGCTGGCGAGCGTCAGCTCGCCGGGCCTGGCATCTCGCCCGCCGCCAATCATGGCACTGGCAGTGGTGCTGTGGTGCGGCTCGCGAAACGGCGGCACAGCGGCCGGGATGGCCATGCCAGCGGCCGAGTAGACCCTTGCGACCTGTTGCTGCGCGTCGGCGTCCAGGGGCGGCAGGAGATCGGCCAGGGCCCGGGCCAACATGGTCTTGCCGGCCCCCGGCGGCCCGGCGAACAGGATGTGGTGGCCGCCGGCTGCTGCCAGGGCCAGCGCGCGCCGGGCCAGGGGCTGGCCCTGGATCCTTGGGTAGACCGCCGGGGGCCGCGCTGGAGGCCCCGGGCCCAGGCGATTCGCGACCAGGGCGGCAGGCTGCGGATGTTGCAGCGCCCGGGGCAGGTCTCGCAGGTGCGCCAGCAGGAGCGGTGACCGGGACAGCGGGACGGCTGGATCGAAGTGTTCCGCCGGCAGCACCAGCGTGCGCGTCGAGCCGGCCTGCCCGACTGCCAGCGCCGCGCAGTAACCGCCGCGGATGGCGCGCAGGCTGCCGTCCAGCGATAGTTCGCCCAGGAACTCGAACCCGGCGGCGCGCCCGACAGGCAGCTGGCCGGTGGCGCAGAGCACACTGGCGGCAATCGCCAGATCGTAGCGAGGCCCTTCTTTCGCCAGATCTCCGGGGGCCAGATTGACGATGACCTTGCCCCGCGGGAAGCGAAAGCCGCTGTTCATGATCGCGCTGCGCACCCGGTCTCTGGCTTCCCGCACGCCTGCCGCCGGCAGCCCGACCAGGGTGAACCCCGGAAGCCCGCTCGTCAGATGGGTTTCGACGGTGACCAGGGGCGCGTCCAGGCCCAGCTGGGCACGGCTGTAGATGGCCGCATTGCTCATGCAGCCATGGTTGCGCGAAGGGTCGCGTGCAGCTGCGGGGAAGGTCCCGGGCGCGGGTAGGCCGGTGCCGGCTCAACCTTTGCGCTTTTTGCCCTCGGCGCCCTTGTTCTTCTTTTTGTTTTTCTTCTCGGCACGCCGGGCGGCGTCCTGCTCCAGGGTTCGGACCCGGGCATTCAGGGCGGCGAGCTGGTCGTTGGCGGTATCCAGCTGCCGCTGTAAGCCATCCAACTCGTCCTGGGGAATCAGGGCGAAAGGCTCAAGCAGGCTGCGGATCATGCGTTCCAGCGGTTCCGGCAAGGCGCTGCCGGCCTGGGCACGCAGGCGTTCTAGAAGGGCTTCGAGCGGGTTCGGTTCGCGCACGGAAATGGCCAGCGATCAGGGGCCATCATTGTAAGGGGCGAATCCCGGGGCGGCCATGGCTCCGGGATTCGCGATACGCTCTAAAGCTCGAAGTCCATGCTGAAACCGAGCACGAACTTGATCTCGTCGTTGTCCAGACCCTCGGGGCCGGCGTCGTCAAGATCCGTGTCAGAGATCATGAAGAAAAAGCCGTCCTTCGACAGGGTGACGTTGTAGTCCACGTAGCTGCCGGGCACGCCGTTGAATGCCTCGTTGAAGTCGCCATCGTGGTAGCCCACGTGGAATGCCAGCTCCAGGCCTTCCTTGATCTCGAAGGCGTAGTCGCCGTAGGCGTAGATGGCCTCACCAAAGCCGAAGTCCTGTCCCGGAGCTTCGTCTGCCTCCGTGTTGGCCAGCACGTTCAGGCCCAGGGTGAAGCCGCCGAACCCGATCGAGCCGTAGACCTCGCCGAAGTCGAACTCTGCCTCGTCGTCGTAGTTGTAGTACAGGTAGCCGACGTCGTAGCTGAGGCTGCCCGCTTCGCCCGAGAAGCCGGCGTAGATGTCGTGCTCGTAGCTGAACACGTCACCGGGCGCGTAGCTGACGTTCGAGACCCAGGTACCGACGTAAAAGCCGCTGTCGTCGGCGTAGTCGATGCCCCCGGAAACCTGGGCGTCGTTCTGGTTCTGCGTCAGGCCGCGCCAGATGTAGTTGTTGGCGACCCCTGCATTGGCCGTGAGCTCTCCAGCCTGCACGCCCCCGGCACTCAGCAGCAGCCCTGCGGCAGCAACTGGCAGTAAACCTTTTTTGATGTTCATTTCTATCCCCTGGAAATAATGGTTCGGCGCTCGCAGCGTCTTGATGCGCTGCGGCCCGGCGAGGGAACAGCAAGATGTGGGCCAAGCTGGCCGTGGCGTGCAGAGATCGATGGCGAGCGGATAAAAATCTTCGCTGCGTGATGAACATTGGCCGAAAATAGGCAACTAAGCATCTAAAGAGGGGCGTCCGGCGCAGTTCTTGCCCAGGCTCGCGTGCTTCGTTGGTGCACAAAGGCGGGGAAGTCGGAGATTTTTCGTCCGAAATTGTGCGGACCGGACGCCGTCCGCACCAATACCGTGCGACAGATGGCCAAGCAGTCGCGTCGCCCAGCACTAAAGCCCTGATTTGTATCGCTTTTCGAAGTTGGCACGAATGGTGCCCTGTGAAGTGCGGACGCATTCGCTCTGACGCGCCCGAAGCCGCCACTCGTGGGTTCAGGCCACCAGACATTGCGCCAGGACAGGGGGACCTTAGTAACTTTTGGGTGGTCGGGCCCGTCAGACGCCTGAATGGGGCGACTGGCTGCCGAACAGCCCGCCGGGAACTGAGCCGATAACCGGCAGCGACGTTTGGGGCGGCACTTTTATTTCGCCCCGGTAGCAATTAGGTGAAACTCTCCGGTACTGAATCGTTCTTCCACGATTGATGACGTACCGCGGCCCCTTGGGGCTTTGAATCACCCATTGCATCGCGCATTGCACCGTCGATGCCACAGGAGACAACAACACAATGAAACTGATCACAGCGATCATTAAACCGTTCAAGCTGGACGACGTTCGCGAGGCTTTGTCCGCGATCGGCGTGCAGGGCATGACGGTTACCGAGGTCAAGGGTTTTGGCCGCCAGAAGGGGCACACCGAGCTCTATCGGGGCGCCGAGTACGTGGTCGATTTTCTCCCGAAGGTGAAGATCGAAGTCGCCATTGACTCAGCACTGCTGGATTCGGTCCTCGAGGCCATCAGCAAGGCTGCCAACACCGGCAAAGTGGGGGACGGCAAGATTTTCGTGTCGTCGCTGGAAGAGGTCGTGCGGATCCGCACGGGCGAAACAGGACCGGAAGCGGTCTAGCGCAGACGCCGGTGAGCTGGCCGCGCCGCGCGCGAGCCACCAACCGCAAAGCTGTAGCGACGAACATGTAGGCGGGAGCACCGCTTACTACTGGAGATAGAGATTGTGGAAGATCTGATTCAAACCAACTACGCCATCGACACCTTTTACTTTCTGGTCATGGGCGCGATGGTGATGTTCATGGCGCCGGGCTTCGCCATGCTCGAAGCCGGGCTCGTGAGGTCCAAGAACACCGCCGAGATCCTGACCAAGAACGTGGCGCTGTTTTCGATTGCATGCATCATGTACCTGCTGTTTGGGTACGCGATCATGTACGGCGACGGCTCCGGCTGGATTCCGGCCTTTGGCTTTGGCATCGGCGAAGAAAACACCGTTGCCGATACGCTGGCCTCCGGCGGCGATACCTACTACTCGGCCCGGAGCGACTACTTCTTTCAGGTGGTGTTCGTTGCCACGGCCATGTCCATTGTCTCCGGTGCCGTTGCCGAGCGTATGAAGCTCTGGGCGTTCCTGACCTTTGCCGTGGTCATGACCGGCTTCATCTACCCCGTGCAGGGTTTCTGGAAATGGGGCGGCGGTGCGCTGGACGAGGCCGGCTTCCTGGACTTCGCGGGCAGCGGCGTGGTGCATATGTGCGGCGCGGCCGCGGCCCTGGCCGGGGTCCTGCTGCTGGGCGCGCGCAAGGGCAAGTACGGCGCCAACGGCGAGGTCAACGCGATCCCCGGTGCCAACATGCCGCTGGCAACCCTTGGCATGTTCATCCTCTGGTTTGGCTGGTTCGGCTTTAACGGCGGCAGCGAGCTGAAGGTCAGCAACATCGACGAAGCCAACGCCGTATCGCAGGTCTTCGTGAACACCAACATCGCAGCCTGTGGCGGCCTGGTCGCGGCGCTCATTCTGGCGCGACTGTGGTTTGGCAAGGCAGACCTGACCATGGCGCTGAACGGTGCTTTGGCGGGCCTGGTCTCCATCACGGCCGAACCGCTCGCCGGTAGCGCCATGCTGTCCATGGTCGTGGGCATGGTTGGCGGCCTGCTGGTCGTATTCTCGATTGTGCTGCTGGACAAGCTGCGCATCGACGACCCGGTCGGCGCGATCTCGGTGCATGGCACCTGTGGCATCTGGGGTCTGATCGCTGTTTGCGTTACCAACGGCGAAGCGAGCGTCGGTGCTCAGCTGATGGGCACGGCGGTGATTTTCCTTTGGACCTTCGCGGCGAGCCTGGTGTTCTGGTTCATCATCAAGGCCGTCATCGGCCTGCGGATCTCTGAGGAAGAGGAGTACGAAGGCGCCGATATCGCAGAGTGCGGTGTCGAGGCCTACCCGGAGTTTTCCAAGACGGCATAAGCCTGACAGGAATGTGACGGATTCTGCCCGCAGCCCGGTTTCCGGTGCTGCGGGCTTTTTTTTGCCCATTTCTTGAACAATCGAGATTCTGTTCTATAACTACCTCGGTAGAACAAGATTGGGAGATCGACCATGGCTCAAACAGCCGACAAGGACAGCGGCCCGGC
>CAZXIJ010000021.1:0-7641 GCA_964640725.1 uncultured Pseudomonadales bacterium
CTGTAGCGGCACGGGGTGGCCGGCGACGGGGATCTGCGGCCCGGCATCGGGGCCCCGGGACCGCGGGGGGCGGGGCCCCGGGTCTGGTCTGAGGGTGTCTGCCGCCGGCAGCAGGGCCGGGCGTTGCGCCGGCGGCGAACTGGCCGGGGCCGGCGCCGCGGGGGGCGCGTCCTCGGCGCCGGCAGCCGTCGGCCACAGCCCGAGCCCCGGCGCTGCTGCCATGGCCAGCGCCAGGGCCAGGGACAGGGATCGTGGTTTGCCGGGCAAAGCCGTAGGAGCGTTCATAGGAGAAGTATAGAAACGCCCGGCGAAAGCGCCGATGCGGGGGCGTTCAGGGCTTGCCGAGCAGGCGGTTGGCGGCGCTCAGCTGCGCCGGGGAGCCGATGTCGATCCAGGGCCCTGCCAGCAGGCTGCCGGTGATTCGGCCCTGCGCGACCAACGCCAGGAACACCTCTTTCAGCGAGAAACTGCCTGGCGGCTCGCTGGCAGCTCGCGTCGCCCCGGCGTCCGGTAGCGCGCCTGGCCTCGCAGGCTCCCTTGCTGTCGCCGTGGTCTCGCCCAGCCAGCCCAGGGCGAAGTTTCGAAAGTAGGCGCTGTCGATCAAAGCCATGCCGGCGTACACGAACCCGTCTCCCCAGCCGGTAATCCGGGCCCCGTCAAACTCGAAATCGCCGCGCTCCCGGGCCTCGGGGCGCGGGGTCAGCAGCAAGTGCATATCGGATCCCTCAGGCAGGAGCTGCGGGAAAGTCGCGAGCGGCAGCGTCATGACCACGTCACCGTTCAGAAGCCACAGCGGGCCCTCGCCCAGCAGCGGCAGCGCCTTGTGCAGGCCGCCGCCGGTTTCCAGCTTTTGGGGTTCTCGCGAGTAGCGCACTTTCAGCCCAAAGCGGCTGCCATCGCCGATGCGCTGCTCGATAAGCTCACCCAGGTGGTGCAGGTTGATGACCACATCGCGCACGCCGCCGGCCGCCAGCTGGCGCAGCTGGCGTTCCAGCAGCGGTTCGCCGGCGACCGCGATCAAGGGCTTGGGCGTGTGGTCTGTCAGGGGGCGCAGCCGTTCGCCCCGGCCCGCCGCGAAGATCATGACTGGCGGTGTCATTGCTCAGCCCATTGGTTGATCGTTGGTTGCTGGTGCTGCAGCCAGCGGTGCAGCGCTGCGGTCTGCGGATAGCGCTCTGTGAGCGCCAGCAGAGACTCGACGGTCGGCGCGATGTGCTTGCGGTGGCTGCCCTTGCCGTCGCGCAGCTGGAGCCTGGCAAAGATCCCCACGGCCTTGAGCTGACGCTGGATGGCCATAGCGTCGGTCATGCGCGCGAAGCGCCCCGGGCTGATGTCCGGAGCGGCCTGGCGCCGGTAAAACGCCCGCCAGTAGCGGACGAAGTCGTCGTCGAAGCGGTGATAGCAGTCGTGCAGCAGCGATGCGAGGTCGTAGCACAGGGGGCCATGCAATGCGTCCTGGAAGTCGACGATGCCGAACCGCCCGGCATCATCCAGCAGCAGGTTGCGGCAGTGCCAGTCGCGGTGCACGCAAACCGCGGGCTGGCTGCGAGCGCTCTCGATGAGCCAACCGTACAGATCGCGCTCGATCTGGCTCGGCAGCGGCGCCGCAATGGCCCGGTTTGCCAGCCACTCGCTAAAGATGCCCAGCTCCATGTGCAGCCGGGCGCCGCTATAGGGCTCGATGGCCGGATGCCGGACGGTGCGCCAGCGCAGCAGCCAGCGCAGCGCGGTCTCGACGGCGCGATCTGCGGCTCCGGCGTCGTAGCTGGCCTTCAGGTCCTGTCCGCCCAGGTCCGACAGCAGCAACCAGCCCCGGGCCTTGTCCTGCGCCAGAATCCTTGGCACCGGCAGGCCGGCGGCTGCAAAGACTTCGGCCAGCGCGGTGAACGCGTCGTTGCGCTCCAGCGCTGGCGGCGAATCCATGACGATCACGCTGCCGCCGCCGGCCAGGGACTGGCGATAGAAGCGGCGATGGCTGGCCTCGGCAGTCAGCGGGGCGGTTGCCGCCGCGGCGTCGAGTCCGGCTGCGGTACGGGCCTGATCGGCCCAATGTTCCAGGTCTGAGTTCACGGCTGCAGTATACGGTTGCGGGCAATCGATTATGATCCGCGCCATGTTGTTTAAGGTGCCTGACTGCGCGGTGCCAGCGCTGCTGCTTGCCGCTCTGGTCTCTGCACCTGCCCACGCCGAACCGGTGCGCGACGCGCTGGCTGGCCAGTACTGGGTACCTCGAGCCGACTTGCCCCCGCAGCTGCAGGCGGCCGTTCCGGAGTACTGCAGCGGGACCTATCAGCTGCCGCCCCGGCGGGTCGCGGCAGGGGTCGACCCTGCCTCCTTGCCGATCGAGGCTGAGGCAGATCGCGGATCCATGTGGGTGAACGAACGGATTGAGCTGTTCGGCGATGTCTCTCTCGTGCAGGGGGACCGGGTGGTGCGAGCGCCTTCGGCGACCGTCGACCTCGGGACCCGCACCGTGACCGTGAGCGACACCGTGACCCTGGCAGACCCCGATGTGGTGCTGGCGGGGCAATCCGCGGACGCCAACATCGACACCCGGGCCGCGATCCTGCAGGACGTGGAGTACTTGCTGGGCGCTGCGGAGATGCGCGGCGATGCGCGGGCGGTGCGCCGGGACGATGATGGCAACCTGCGCCTTGAAGGGGCTCGCATCACCCGCTGCCCCCCGGGGCACAAGGGCTGGCATTTTGGGGCCTCGTCCATCGAGGTGCCGGCGGAGTCGGTCTTTGCCCGGGCAAGAAACGCCACTTTGCGGGTGGGTCGCGTGCCCGTTTTCTGGGCACCTTATATCCGCTTTCCCGTGTCCGACGAGCGACAGTCCGGCTGGCTGTTCCCGACCTTTGGCTACAGCAACGAAGACGGCGTCGACCTCGCGATGCCCTACTACTTCAACCTGGCACCGAACTACGACGCGACTCTGGTGCCGCGCCTGCTGAGCGAGCGTGGGGCGGGGTTCGAGTCGGAGTTCCGGCACCGGTCGAACTGGGCCAGCTCGGTCGTCACCGGGGCGCTGCTACCCGATGACGACCTGTTCAACGGCACCTTTGAGCGGGACGATTTTTTCGATCGCTTTCCGAACGGCGATTTCGATCCTGCCAACCGTTGGCTGCTCGGCATGCAGCACAATGGCTTGCTGCGCCTGGGCAAGGGCAATTTGCGGACCGTGATCGACTACCAGGCTGTCAGCGATCGCGACTACTTTCGCGACCTGGGCTCGGATCTGGGGGTGTCCAGCCAGATCGAGCTGGAGCGCCGGGCAGAGCTGCAATATACGCAGGGCGACCTGATGGTGCGCTTGTGGGCCCAGCGCTTTCAGCGCCTGGACGAGATCGCGGTCGACCCCTACGCCCGGGTCCCAGAGCTGGAGGTGCGCTACCAGCGCGGGCTCATCGGTCCGCTGGAGTTTTCTGTGAATGCCGAATGGGCGGCCTTCGATCGCGATACAGATCGCCTGTCCGGGCTCGCCGCCGTGACCGGCAGCCGGGCACACTTCGAACCGCGGGTTCGCCTGCCGCTCAGCTGGCCCTATGGCTTTGTCACGGCGACTGCCGGCCTGCGCTACACCGCCTACGATCTGGACGACAACAATGCCGGTGGCCTGAGCACCGAGTTCGATGACCGGACGGATCGCAGCATTGCCTTTGCGAGCCTCGACGCGGGCCTTGTTTTTGAGCGCGAGCTGTCCCTGTTTGGCACGCGTTTGACCCAGACCCTGGAGCCCCGGGCCTACTACCTGCGCCAGGGCTTCGAAGATCAGAGCCAGCTGCCGCTGTTCGATGCGGCGGCGCTGACCTTTAACTACAACCAGCTGTTTCGCGACAACCGCTTTTCTGGGCTGGACCGCATCGGCGATGCCAATCAGCTGGCGACCGGCGTCACCACGCGGTTCCTGAACGCGGCAGACGGGCGCGAGTATCTCCGAGCCAGCTTCGGGCAGATCTGGCACTTCCAGGACCGGCAGGTCACCCTGAACGGCGGGGCGCCCACCGCAGACGATCGGCACGGCACCTCGGAGCTGGCGGGGGAACTGGTGGCGACCATTGCCCGCCGCTGGCAGGCGCAGCTGGCGGTGATCTACGATCCAGACGATGACCAGATCGAAGAGGGGGCGGCGTTCCTCAGCTACCGGGACGGCCGCCGGCGCCTGGTGAACCTGGGCTATCGCTATCAAGGTATCGCCGACATCGATCAGACCGATTTTTCCGTGTACTGGCCTCTGAGTCGCCGCGTGGGCTTCGTCGGTCGCTGGAACTACGATATGTCCGCGGGCCGAACCATCGAGCGTTTTGGCGGTCTGGAATACAATGACTGCTGCTGGCAACTGCGGCTGGTGGCGCGACGGTTTATCGATGCGCCCAGTTCGGCACTGCTGGACCAGGTGGACCCGGACGAAGGCATTTTCGTCCAGATTGTGTTCAAGGGCCTGGCGGGCTTTGGCAACCGGCTGGAATCGATCCTGACCCAGGGCGTGCGCAACTATCAGCCCAGCACCGCCGATGGCATTCTCACCCGGCCGCGCTAGCGGCCCAGGCTGACCGGAGTTTTCATGACTGACCTTTCTCGACAGATTCGTCGCGCGCTGGCACCGCTGGCGCTCTCGCTGCTGGTGTCCGGTGCCGCCGTAGCGGCCTACGAAGAGCTGGATGGCGTCGTTGCCGTGGTCGACGACGACATCGTCCTCGCCTCGGAGCTGCTGAGCCGGCTGCAGACCGTCAAGGACCAGATGGGCAAGGCCAACGTCCAGCTGCCGCCAGAAGATATTCTGGTCAGCCAGCTCATGGAACGCCTCGTGCTCGAGAGCATTCAGCTGCAGCACGCCAGCCGTCGTGGGGTCGAGATCGATGACGAGACCCTGACCCGGGCGGTGCGCGGCTTCGCCGACCAGAACAATATGGACATCGAGACCTTCCGGCAGGCGCTCGCGGCGGACGGTCTCAGCTATCGGGAGTTCCGCGAAGAGATCCGCCGCGAGATGGTCATCCAGCGGCTGCAGCGCGCGATGGTGAATCGGCGCATCTCGATCTCCGACCAGGAAATCGATGCGGTGCTGAACTCGCCGTTCTACCAGCAGCTGCTGTCCGATGAGTTTCGCGTGGGCCACATCCTGCTGACCGTTGACGACGACGCGTCGGACGAAGCCAAGGCGGCGGCGGAGCAGGAAGCCCGGGACATCGTGACCCAGCTGCGGGGCGGGGCGGATTTCGCCCAGATGGCGATCAGTCGATCTTCCGGCGGCTCGGCGCTTGAAGGGGGCGACCTCGGCTGGCGACGGGCCGCTGAGCTGCCCAGCCTGTTTGGCGAGCGGGTGCTCGAGCTGGAACAGGGGGAGGTGGCTGAACCAATTCGCAGCGGCAGCGGCATCCACATCATCAAGCTGCTGGAGCAGCGCGGCGCCGGCATGCAGACCGAAGAGCAGACGCTTGGGCGCCACATCCTGGTGCGGCCTTCGGAAATCATGACGGACGATGAGGCCCGGGCCAAGGTCGAGGACCTGCACCGCCAGGTGTCAGCTGGCGCCGATTTTGCCGAGCTGGCCAAGGAGCACTCCGAAGACCCGGGCAGTGCGCTGAACGGCGGTGACCTGGGCTGGAGCACCGGTGAGCAATTTGTGCCGGCGTTCCGCGATGCCTTGCGCAATACCGCGCCGGGCGCGCTGAGTGCGCCGTTTCGCTCGACCTACGGCTGGCACATCCTGCAGGTGCAGGACCGTCGCGTTGCCGACCTGTCCGAAGAAACCCGTCGCAACATGGTAGTGCAGTTGCTGCACAAACGCCGTTTCGGCGAGGAGCTGGAAGAATGGCTCAAGGAAATCCGGGACGAAGCCTACGTTGAGGTCCGTCTCTGAGTCGCCCGATCCTGGCCCTGACGCCTGGCGAGCCCGCCGGCATTGGGCCTGACCTGGTCCTGCAGCTGGCGCAGAGTGAGCGCGCCGTGCCCTGGCGGGTGTTCGCCGACCCGCAGCTGCTGATGCAGCGCGCCGCCGAGCTAGGCCTTGCGCTCAGGGTTCAGAACGCACCGACCACGGCGCCCGGGGCCCTCTGGGTAGACCCGGTGCCGCTGCCGGCGGCTGTGCAAGCCGGCACGCTCGCGACCGCCAACGCGGCGGCAACCCTCGAGGCGCTGGCGCGCGCCACCGATGCCTGCCTGGCAGGTCAGTGCAGCGCGCTGGTCACCGGGCCGATGCAGAAGTCGGTCATCAATGATGCTGGCATCGCCTTTAGCGGCCATACGGAGTTTCTGCAGGACCGCTGTTGTGCAGCAGAAGTGGTGATGCTGCTGGTTGCAGGCCCGCTGCGGGTTGCCCTGGCCACGACGCATCTGCCCCTGCGGGCAGTGCCCGACGCCCTGACCGCCGATCTGATCAAGCGCCGGCTGCGCATCCTGGCGACCGGGCTCGCCAGCCACTTCGGCGCGGGCGCGCCACGCATCGCGGTGTGTGGCCTGAACCCGCACGCCGGGGAGCAGGGGCACCTGGGGCAGGAGGAGATCGAGATCATTGCGCCGGCGTTGGCCGAGCTGCGCGAGGAAGGCCTGGATCTGCGCGGCCCGCTGCCGGCAGACACCGTGTTCGTTCGCGAGCAGCTGCGCGACGTCGATGCGGTGTTCGCCATGTATCACGATCAGGGGCTGCCGGTCCTCAAGCACGCCGGCTTCGGCGAGGCCGTCAATGTCACCCTTGGGCTGCCGTTTTTGCGCACTTCTGTTGATCACGGCACGGCCTTGGATCTGGCAGGCCGCGGCCAGGGTCATGCCGGCAGCCTGCAGGCGGCCCTGGGCCTGGCAATGTTGCGCTCGATGAAACTGCCATGAGTGGCGGCGCCCGGAGCGGCCGAAGGGGCGGCGCTGCGCCGCGGGCCCGCAAGCGCTTTGGCCAGCATTTTCTGAGTGACGATTTTGTGCTCTCGCAGATCAGCAGCGCGCTCAAGCTGGCGTCCACCGACTCGCTGTTCGAGATTGGACCCGGGCAGGGGGCGCTGACCGCTGCATTGTACGGCGAGCCGCAGCGCTATCGCGCTGTCGAGATCGATCGGGACCTGGTGCCACCGTTGCAGCAGCGCTTTCCGGACCTGCAGCTGATCAGCGCTGACGTGCTGGCGGTGCCGATGCAAGATCTGCTGGCGGACGGTCCCTGGCGCGTGGTCGGCAATCTGCCCTACAACATCACCTCGCCGTTGCTCGGCGCTTTGTTCGATGCTCTCGATCTGGTCACGGACGTTCACGTGATGGTCCAGAAGGAAGTCGCCCTGCGCATTGCTTCGCCGCCAGGGACCAAGACCTACGGACGACTGACGGTTGCTGCCCAGGTGCGGGTCGCGACGGAGCTGTTGTTCGAGGTGGCGCCCGAGTCTTTCACCCCGCCGCCGGCGGTCGACTCTGCGGTGATTCGCCTGACCCCGCTGCCGCCGGAACAACAGCTGCCGGCGGCACAGCTGGCTGCCCTGGACCAGGTGCTGCGAACGGCCTTCGCGCAGCGGCGCAAACGCCTGACCAACGCGCTGCGCACGCTGGCTGTGGACTGGGATGCGGTGGCTGTGGATCCTGCACTGCGCCCGGATCAGGTATCCGTGGCAGAGTATGTGCGCCTGGCGCAGTGGGCCTTGTCTGCTGGCCAGAGCGGTGCCA
>CAZXIJ010000021.1:7741-53899 GCA_964640725.1 uncultured Pseudomonadales bacterium
GTGCCAACGAATGAGCGAGGATGAACAGCAGTATGGGACGCATCGCAGTCCGCACCGAAGTTGAGTACCGGGCTGACGATTCGGCGCCGGAGCAGGACCGCTACGTCTTTGCTTACACCATCACCATAGCCAACGGCAGCGACGAAGCGGCCCAGCTGCGCAGCCGGCACTGGTGGGTGTCGGACGGCTCCGGCGACGTGCGCGAAGTGCGCGGCAGCGGCGTGGTTGGCCAGCAACCACGGATTGAGCCCGGCAACAGTTTTCAGTACGCCAGCGGCGCAGTGCTGGAAACCCCGGTGGGCGCGATGCACGGCTACTACGAGTTCGTGAGCGACGACGGTCGCCGCTTTGAGGTGCCCATTCCGGCCTTTACCCTGGCTGTTCCCAACATGCGGCACTAGCGCGGTGGCGACTTACGCAATCGGGGACCTGCAGGGCTGCGCGGATGAGTTTTTCGCGCTGCTGGACGCGGTCCGCTTCGACGGCGGCGACACCCTGTGGCTGCTGGGCGATCTGGTGAATCGCGGGCCGCGATCGCTGCCAACGCTGCGACGGGTCTATGAGCTGCGCGGCCAGGTCAAGGTCGTGCTCGGCAATCACGACCTGCATTTGCTGGCCATTGCCTTTGGCGGTCACCGCGCCAATCGCAGCGATACCTTTGACGAAATCCTGGCTGCGCCAGATGCGCAGACGCTGCTGCACTGGCTTCGGGAGCAACCCCTGATGGTGCGCGACCGCCAGCTGGGCTATGCCATGGCGCACGCCGGTTTTTTGCCGTCCTGGAGCCTCAAGCAGGCACGCGCCCGGGCGGCGGAAGTCGAGTCCGTGCTGCAGGGCCCGGACTACGCGGCTTTTCTGGAGGACATGTACGGCAATGAGCCGGTGCGCTGGAACGATGACCTCGAAGGCATGGCGCGGACCCGATTTGTCACGAACGCCTTCACGCGGATGCGGCTGCTGCACGGCGACGGCGCGCTCGACTTCCGGTTCAAAGGCCCGCTGGCAGAGGCACCGGAGGGCCTGCGCCCCTGGTTTGAGCACTGGGCGCCCGCAGCCCTGAACGGCCAGACCCTGCTGTTCGGACACTGGGCCGCGCTCGAGGGGCACACCGGTCGAGACGATATTCTGGCGCTGGACACCGGGTGTGTCTGGGGCCGCGCGCTGACCGCCCTGTGTCTGGAAAGCGGCGAGTTGAGCTCGGTGCCGGCGGTGGCCGCGCATGGTTGACCCGGTCGCCCCGGCGGACAGCTTCGAGCGTTACCTGGTGGGCGGCGCGGTGCGCGACCAGGCGCTCGGCCTGCCGGCGACGGACCGGGACTGGGTGGTTGTGGGCGCTTTGCCCGAGGACTTGCTGGCCGCAGGCTATCAACAGGTCGGCCGGGACTTTCCGGTGTTCCTCCATCCGCAAACGCATGAAGAGCACGCGCTGGCACGGACCGAGCGCAAGACCGGGCCCGGACATCGGGGGTTCGTGGTGCACGCCGGGCCAGAGGTCACCCTCGAAGAAGACCTTGCCCGGCGCGACCTGACCGTCAACGCCATGGCTCAGCGGCCCGACGGCACGCTGGTGGATCCCTTCGGCGGCATGGCCGATTTGCAGGCCGGCGTACTGCGGCATGTGACCGATGCTTTCCGGGAAGATCCGTTGCGAGTGCTGCGCGTGGCGCGCTTCGCCGCCCAGCTTGAGGGCTTCCGCACGGCGCCGGAGACGCTCGCGGTGATGCGCGAGCTCAGCGCAGCTGACGCCCTGGCGGAGTTGCCGGCGGAGCGGGTCTACGCTGAGCTCAGCAAAATGCTGGCGAAGAGCGCCCGGGCAGACCGTTTCTTTGCGACGCTCGCCGATGCGCAAGGGCTGGCGCCCTGGTTTGCCGAGTTTGTCGATGCCGGCTTGCCGCCTGCAAGCCCAGCAACCCTTGGGGAACCGGTGCTGCGCTTCGCGGCGCTGTGCTGGGTGCTCCCGGCCGACTCGGTGGCGGCACTCACAGAGCGGCTGAAGGTGCCCAACGATTGGCGCGCGCTCGCGACCTGGAGCGTGAGCGAAGGGCCAGTCCTCGCGCGCTGGGAGACGGCTGCCCCGGAGCGTTTGGAAGCAGCCCTGGCGCGCGTTGGCGCCTTTCGCAACACCGACAACGAAGCCCGGGTGCTGGCAGTGACGGAAGCCTGCGGTCTGGTCGATCTGTCTTTGCTGGCGGCGGCAACCGCCCGGATCCGCGCCGAAGTGCGCACGGGACCGCTCATTGAGCAAGGCTTTGAAGGGCGTGCGCTGGGCGAAGCGCTGCGGCAGGCGCGCATCGCGCACCTGCGGGACGCTCAGGCTGGCCGCTCGCGATAAACCCGGACGCCCAGGTGCTCGCAGCCCGGCACCACGTCGGGCTTGTCGACGGTCAGGCTGATCGCCTGCAGGAGCGGGTACTCAGCGAACAGCAGCGCGATCACGCGGTTGGCCAGGGTTTCGAGTAACAGATAGCTGTGCTCCGCCAGATGCGCGCGAACGGTCTCGGCGACTGCGGCATAGCTCACGGTCTGATCCAAAGCCTCCGCCACGGCTGCGGGCGCTGTGTCGATGGTCAGGGACAGGGTCAGATACAGTGTTTGCGTCTGGGTCCGTTCCCAGTCCAGAACGCCGATCACGGTCTCGACCGCCAGCCGCTGCAGGTAGATCTGGTCGCGGTTGGGGATAGCGCCGCTCACGATGCCGCCTGCGGGGCCGGTGGCTGCAGCTCGACCATCGGCCATCGGGCCCGGGTCTCGATCGCAAGGCCCGTCCGCTCTCCGGCCAGCAGGCGCTGGCAACCGGCGTAGGCGATCATCGCGCCGTTGTCGGTGCACAGGGCTGGCGGCGCGACGTGAACGGTGATGCCGGGGGCAGCCCCAAGCAGCGCGCGCAGCCGGCGGTTGGCACTGACGCCGCCGGCCAGCACCAGGTGCTCGGTGTCCGCCGCCTTCAGGGCTCGCAGGCATTTGATGAGAATCGTATCTGCCACGGCCTCTTCGAAGGCCCGGGCGATGTCGGCGCGAGTTTGCGCGTCCAGGCCGCCAGCGGCGGCGATCTCGCCAATCAGCGTTCGCACGGCGGTCTTCAGGCCACTGAAGCTAAAGTCCAGGCCCGGCCGGTCGGTCATGGGGCGGGGCAGGCGAAAGCGATCCGGGTTGCCCTGCTCCGCGAGCTTGGCCACCGCTGGCCCGCCGGGATAGCCCAGCTCGAGCATCTTCGCGACCTTGTCGAAGGCCTCACCCGCCGCGTCGTCCAGGGACTCTCCCAGCAACTCGTACTCGCCCAGACCGGTCACCCGGACCAGCTGGGTATGGCCGCCGGACACCAGGAGCGCAACGAACGGCAGCGGCGGCGCCGGCTGGCTGTCGCTGCCGGTGCGCATCAGGGGCGCCAGCAGGTGGGCCTCCATATGATGCACCGCCAGGGCGGGCACGTTCATGGCCATCGCCAGCGTTCTGCCAAAGGTGGCGCCCACCATCACCGCGCCCAGCAAGCCGGGCCCGGCGGTGTAGGCCACGGCATCGATATCGGACAGGGCGAGGTCGCTCTGCGCCAGCAAGGCACGGGTGAGCGGGACGATCTTGCGCACATGATCGCGGCTGGCCAGCTCCGGGACCACGCCCCCGTAGCTGGCGTGCAGCTCGACCTGGCTGTGAATTATGTTGCCTAATAGCCCGCGATCCGAATCGTACAGAGCGATTCCCGTTTCGTCGCAGCTCGTTTCTATACCCAGCACCCGCATCCGCGCATGCTACCGCAGCTGCCGGGGCGCCGGGGTGAGCGCCCCGTCCCGCGGTCGCTTTGCACTGGCAGAGCGAGACCAGTACAATTCGCGCCCCCTTAGAACCGCCAGGCACTGATACGGCCCATGCCGCACGTCAAAGTCAAAGAAAACGAGCCCTTCGATGTGGCTCTGCGTCGATTCAAACGTTCCTGCGAGAAGGCCGGCGTGCTTTCCGAAGTCCGCCGCCGCGAGTACTACGAAAAGCCGACCTCGGTCCGCAAGCGCAAGGCAGCTGCTGCGGTCAAGCGGCACCTCAAGAAGCTGCAGCGCGAATCGCGCCGCTTCGAGAAGTCTTACTAGACGCCTGCTCGTTCCGGGCTGGCGCTCGCCGGCCCGCGCCTTTGCAGCGCCCGCCTCGACGCGCTGCCAGCCCCGATTTGCGACCCGGACCCAGCCAGGTCCATCTGACTGCACCCCTGCGACTGCACCCATTTACCGGGAGACCGTCCCATGAGCGACCTCAAGATCCAGATCAGCGATGCCACCAAGGCCGCTATGAAAGCCCGCGACAAGGATCGTGTCGGCGCGCTGCGTATGATCAATGCAGAGCTGAAACGGGTGGAAGTGGATGAGCGCAGGACCCTCACGGACGATGACGTGCTCAGCATCCTGACCAAGATGCGCAAACAGCGCCAGGACTCCCTGAAGCAGTTTGAAGAAGCAGGGCGGGAAGACCTTGCGGCCACCGAGCGCTTCGAGCTGGCACTGCTGTCTGAGTACATGCCGCAACCGTTGTCTGAAGCTGAGATCGACGCCGCGATTGCGCAGGCGATGGCCAGCACCGGTGCCAGCGGCATGGCCGATATGGGCAAGGTCATGGGGTTGGTGAAGCAGGCCGTGGGTGCCCGGGCCGACATGGGGGTGGTCAGCGGGCGCGTGAAGGCTAAGCTTGCTGGTGGCTGAGCCCGCACCCGAGCAAGGACGACATCATGGCACTGATACCGGTGATTCTGGCCGGCGGCACCGGATCCCGGCTTTGGCCGGTCTCTCGGGAATTGCGGCCGAAACAGTTCTTGCGGCTGTTCAGCGAGCGCAGCCTGTTTCAGGAAACACTCCTCAGGGCCCAGCAGGTTAGCGCGGCGCCGCCCATCATTCTGGGCAGCGAAGAACACCGGTTTGTGATCGCCGAGCAATGCCGGGAGATCGGTGTGCAGTGGCAGCATATTGTGCTCGAGCCGGCGGTGCGCAGCACCGCTCCAGCGATTGCGCTGGCTGCCCTGCTGGCCCAGGACGACGGCGATCATGAGCTGCTGATTTTGTCGTCGGATCATATTGTCGAAGACGTCGCGGCTTTTGCCGAGGCGGTGTCGAGAGCCGAGGATGCCGCCCGGGACGAGCAGCTGGTGACCTTTGGCATCGCCCCGACAGGGCCGGAGACCGGCTACGGGTACATACGGGCTGCCCGAGCCGATGCCGAAGCGCTGCCGGTCGAGGCCTTTGTCGAGAAACCGGACGCGCAGACTGCGACCCGCTACCTGGAAGAAGGCGGCTATTACTGGAACAGCGGCATGTTCCTGTTCAAGGCCCAGACCTACCTGCAGGCGCTCGAGCGTTTTGCGGCCGACGTCTATCGCTGTGCCAGTGCGGCCATGGCAGCGGCGGTCCGTGATCTGGACTTCTGCCGCCCGGGAGTCGCTTTTGCGGACAGTCCCAGCATCTCGATCGACTACGCGGTCATGGAGCACGCGGCTAACGTCATGGTGGTGCCGTCTGCCTTCGGATGGAGTGACGTGGGCTCCTGGGATTCCGTTCGGCAGGTACTGCCCCGGGACGACCACGGCAACGCCACCTACGGGGATGTGCTGACCGTGGACACGACAGACAGCCTGGTCCGGTCTGAGCACCGGCTGATCGCGACCCTGGGCATCAGCAATACCGTCGTCATCGAGACCTCTGATGTCGTGCTGGTCGCCGATGAGCGTTACGTCCAGCAGGTGAAGAGCATTGTGAGCGAGCTGCAGGCCCGCGGTCGCAGCGAGCATCGGGCGCACCGGCGGGTTTTCCGGCCCTGGGGCAGCTACGAGTCCCTGGAGAGCGCGTCTCGCTTTCAGGTCAAGCGTATTTCCGTAAGCCCGGAGGCCAGCATCTCCCTGCAGAAGCATCATCACCGAGCCGAGCACTGGATCGTGGTGCGCGGCACGGCTGAGGTGACCCGGGACGACGAGACCTATCTGGTGACCGAGAATGAGAGCACGTACATTCCGGTCGGCACCGTGCATCGGCTGCGCAACCCCGGCAAGGTGCCGTTGGAGCTGATCGAAGTTCAGGTGGGCAGCTACCTGGGCGAGGATGACATCGTGCGCTTCGAGGACGTCTACGGCCGTACCTGACCCGCTCTGGGATCGGGCCCGTGCTAACCTCGGCTCATGGCGCTGATCCCGCAAAGCTTTATCAACGATCTGCTGGATCGCATCGACATCGTCGAGGTGATCGATGCCCGGGTGAAGCTCAAAAAAGCCGGGCGCGACTACCAGGCCCGCTGCCCGTTCCACAACGAAAAGACGCCTTCCTTTACCGTTTCGCCCCACAAGCAGTTCTACCACTGCTTCGGTTGCGGCGAGAGCGGCACCGCCCTGACCTTCCTGCTGGAACACGACCGCATGGAGTTCGTCGAGGCGGTCGAGACCCTGGCCGGCATGGCCGGCGTCGAAGTGCCCCGGGAGTCCGGGCAGCGCGCTGACCCGCGCGAGCGATCCCTGTACGACCTGCTGAAAGACGCCGCGCAGCTGTATCAGGGCAAGCTCAAGGACAGCCCGGCGGCGATCGAGTATCTCAAAGGGCGCGGGCTGACCGGCATTGTGGCCCGGGACTTCGGTATCGGGTTCGCCCCCGATGCCTGGGACACCACGCTGACCGCTTTTCGCGGCCGCAGCGAAGCGCTGCTCGCGGCCGGGCTCATCACCAAGAACGACCGGGGCCGGACCTACGACCGGTTCCGGCACCGAATCATGTTTCCCATTCGCGATACCCGCGGCCGGACCATTGCCTTTGGCGGACGGGTCCTGGGCAAGGACGACGGCCCCAAGTACCTGAACTCCCCCGAGACCCCGGTGTTTCAGAAGGGCCGGGAGCTGTACGGGCTGTTCGAGGCCCGCAAGGCGCTGCGCAAGCTGACCCGCTTCGTGGTGGTCGAAGGCTACATGGACGTTGTCGCGCTGGCGCAACATGGCATTCGGTACGCCGTGGCCACCTTGGGCACGGCAACCAACGAAACCCATTTTCAGAAGCTGTTCCGCTACGCCCCAGAGGTGATCTGCTGCTTTGACGGCGACCGGGCCGGGCGCCAGGCCGCGCGCCGGGCCCTGGAATCGGCGCTGCCGACCCTGGAGGACGGCCGGCAGCTCAAGTTCGTGTTTATGCCCGACGGCGAGGACCCCGACAGCATTGTCCGCGGCCAGGGACAGGCGGCATTCGAGCAGCGCCTGGACGGGGCCGTGACGGCAACGGAGTATCTGTTCAGCCAGCTCAGCGCCGGATTGGATCTTCAATCCCTCGAGGGGCGGGCCAGGCTCGCGAGCCTGGCGGAACCGCTCATCGCTCGGGTGCCCGACGGCGTGCTGAAATCGCTGTTACGGCAGTCTCTGGCAGAGCGTACGGGGCTGGATCCGGCCTCGCGGCCGAGCGTCGGTGGGGCGGCTCGGCGAGATGAAGCCCCGGAATGGGCGGCGCCGGCCCCCAAGCCGGCCTCTGGCCGACGGGGCCGGACCCAGCTGGGCCAGCGCTTGCTGACGCTGATTTTGCACCAACCTGATCTTATTGTAAATTTAAATGACAATATAAAGCTCAAAATCGAGCATTCTGCCGGTGAGGACCTCTTTGCGCAGATCGTTAGATATATAGACCAGAATCCGAACGCGGGTATTGGGGAGATTCTGGGGGCATGGGCTGGGGAACCAGACCATCAACTGCTGGACAGCGCGCGCAAACAGCCGCTGGAACTGGCCGCAGAGGCGATCGCCGCGGAGTTCCAGGATGGCGTGAACCGCCTGATACAACTTGCAGAAGACGAAGAGCGGCGAACTATGCTGAAAGAGATGCAGCACGCGCCGACGAAGGAAACTTTTCTGCGATTTATGTCACGGAAGCAAGGCGGCAGCGACAGTCAGTGACCACTACGCTCTAACGAGCGCCTATCGCGATTGCTGGGGCACTTTGGTGTTTCAGCATTTGGCGACGGCGCCGTTACACGGAGTTGAAGTGGTGATCGGCAGGCCCCATCTCAACGCATGGGCGTTGAGCATTTTCGTCCCTTGCCCATGGCCGGTTGAACGGGCGCGATTGGCGCGTCGCGGAATCAGCCGACAGCATACTGAGGTGTCATGAGTACCCAAGCACAGCAACAGTCCCGTCTGAAAGAGCTGATCGCCAAAGGCAAAGAGCAGGGCTATATCACCTACGCCGAGGTGAACGACCACCTGCCCGACGACATTTCCGATCCTGATCAGATCGAAGACATCATCCGCATGATCAACGACATGGGGATCACCGTTTACGAGACAGCCCCCGATCCCGACGAGCTGCTCTCTGCGGAAGAGAACTCAGCGGACGAGCTGGCGGCCGAAGAAGCAGCGGCTGCGCTGGCGGCGGTCGAGACCGAGGCAGGGCGCACAACCGACCCGGTGCGCATGTACATGCGCGAGATGGGCACGGTCGAGCTGCTGACCCGGGAAGGCGAGATCGCCATCGCCAAGCGCATTGAAGAAGGCATTCGCGACGTGCTGACCGCCCTGGCGGCATTCCCCGGGCCGGCCGAGTATCTGGTCGAAACCCATGCGGAGCTCATCAAGGAAGACAAGCTCACCGATATCCTGGTGGGCTATCTCGACCCGCAGGAGCACGTGCCGGTCGCCAAGCAGGTCGTTCCAAACGCCGAGAAGAAAGACGACGAGGAAGAGGAAGAAGGTCCCAAGGGGCCGGATCCGGTCGAAGCGAAAAAGCGCTTTGGCGCCCTCAAGCGTCAGATGAACAAGACCAACAAGGTGCTGAAAGACACCAAGCGCAGCTCAAAGGAAGGCAAGGCGGAGCTGGCCAAGCTTGGCGAGGCCATGAGCTGCTTCAAGCTGGTGCCGCGGCACTATGACCATATCGTCAAGATGGCGCGCACAGCGCTCGACAAGGTGCGGCGTCACGAGCGCACGATCCTGATGATCTGCGTCCGGCAGTGCCGGGTGCCCCGCGATGTGTTCCGCAAGGAGTTTGTGGGCCACGAAACCAGTGCCACCTGGGTCAACAAGCTCATTAAGGCCAAGAAGGACTACTCCAGCGGCATCGAAGCGCACAAGGACGACATCGCCCGGGCGCAGAAGAAGCTCAAGGCGGTCGTCGCTGAAACCGGTTTGACGGTCAATGAGATCAAAGACATCAACCGCAACATGTCTCTGGGCGAGGCCAAAGCTCGCCGCGCGAAGAAAGACATGGTCGAAGCCAACCTGCGCCTGGTGATCTCCATTGCCAAGAAGTACACGAACCGCGGCCTGCAGTTCCTGGACCTGATCCAGGAGGGCAATATTGGCCTGATGAAGGCGGTCGACAAGTTCGAGTATCGTCGCGGCTACAAGTTTTCGACCTACGCGACCTGGTGGATTCGCCAGGCCATCACCCGTTCGATCGCGGACCAGGCCCGGACCATCCGGATCCCCGTGCACATGATCGAGACGATCAACAAGCTGAACCGGGTCAGCCGGCAGATGCTGCAGGAGATGGGCCGGGAGCCGACGCCGGAAGAGCTGGGCATTCGTATGGAAATGCCCGAAGACAAGGTTCGCCGGGTGCTGAAGATTGCCAAGGAGCCGATCTCTATGGAGACGCCCATTGGCGACGACGAAGATTCGCATCTGGGCGACTTTATCGAGGACGTCACCATCGGCTCACCGATCGAGCTGGCGACCGGCGAAGGCCTGAAGGAAGCGACTCAGGACGTGCTCGGCGGCCTGACCGCACGGGAAGCCAAGGTGCTGCGCATGCGGTTTGGTATCGATATGAATACCGATCACACGCTGGAAGAAGTCGGCAAGCAGTTCGATGTGACCCGCGAGCGGATTCGCCAGATCGAAGCCAAGGCGCTGCGCAAGCTGCGGCACCCGAGCCGTTCCGAGCACCTGCGGAGCTTCCTGGACGAGTGGACGGAAAGTGGCGGTGGCAGGAACTAGGTTCCTGCCCAAGGCAGGTGGGCGTAACTAAGTTACGCCCCGAGGCGGGTGGCAGGAACTAGGTTCCTGCCCAGGACCGGATCAAAGAGCGCCCAAGGGCGCTCTTTTTCGTTGAGCGGCCTGCTGGCAGGTCGCAGATGGCAACCTTGCCGCTGTGCAGTCCGCCGCAGAGGGCGATTTGGAGTGTAAGATTGCGGCCGCGGGCCTATAGCTCAGTTGGTTAGAGCCGTGGACTCATAATCCATTGGTCCCAGGTTCGAGTCCTGGTGGGCCCACCAATTCGCGCATCGAGATGGCGAACTGCGGCGGCATTCTGAGGAAGGCTGTTCGGCAAATCGCAGGCACAAAAAAGGGAGGCTTACGCCTCCCTTCAGGGTGTCCAGCCCGGGCCTGGCCCGAGCTTGCGATGTGCCGTATCAGGCAGCGTTCGGAACGAAGGCTCGGCCTTCGGCGGCGGCGCCCTTGCGGCGACGTAGCACTGCGAAGCCGGCGATCCCGAGACTCAGCAGAGCCATAGTGCCCGGCTCCGGTACGTCAGCCACGGCGAGAGCAGCGACGGCGCTGACGCTGGCGTCGAAGTTGGCCGCACTCAGCTCGGTGAAGTCGTCGTTACCCATGCTGAAGCGGACACTGGTTTCGCCTGCGCAGCAGTCTTCGAACCCAATCCAGGACAGTGCGTACTCGCCAGCATCCAGGCTCAGAGCGGTTGTGAAGACGTCTTCGTTGTTCCAGTCGCGGAACCACCAGACGTTGTCGCTGCGCAGTTCGAGGAGAGAGTCTACGCCGGTGCTCAGGTCAGTCAGGATGACGCCGCCGCCTCGGCCCCAGTCGGCGCCGGTTTGGAAGGTGATATCCATTGCAGTATCGAGCGTGAACTGCGCGGTGAGCTTAAGGGAGTAGTCACGGCGACCGTTGGTGCCACAGTTCTGAATGGGGCCGGTGTTGGTGAGTGCTTCGATGCTGTCAGTACAACGCACGCTGCCAGCTGCGTGGGCATCGATGAGGTCTTGAGCGCTCTCGGTACCATCCACCTGGTAGTCGGTGTTGGTCACAGTCAGATCGAATGTGATCGGACCGGCTGATGCAGCAGCGCTCATGCAGAGCATTGCGGCGCCGCTAAGCAGTTGATTCTTGATTTTCTTGAAATCGATCATTTGGGGGGGCTCCAGTTACGACTGATCGGATGCGGGCAAGTATACGTAGCCGGTCACATTCTGCTGTTCTTTTTATGTAGCGAATTTTTTAGGGCGACCGATTCTTTCTCGACGTTATCTTAATATAGTAAGCTTTACTGCTCAATAATGTCAATAATGATCTCTTTATCTAGCTGAAGCGGGTCTGGCGACGGTTTTGGTTGAATTCTTCGTGTCCGGGCTGAGACTCTGCACAGGGCGACACGACAGCTGGTTCATTGGGAGATCGGGCTGGCAAGATCCCCGCTGGCGAGTCCCGCTGCGGGCCAGATGGCAGGCGCGTCAATCCCGGGGAAATGATAGATTGCGGTCTCGAGCCGCCCGGCTCGATTGGTCAAACCAGCGAGCGGATGATTGCCGGTTCTGCGCCAGCCTTGTTGGCCCCACAAATCCTGCTGAATGAGATGTCGAGAGACGAACCTTGTGGTCCGCGTGTCGATAACAAAATGAACGCGCCCAGTACCCTGCGGGGCAGGTTTGGCGATCGCATACAGGTCAACGCTGTTCTCATCGTAGTCTGCTTTTGCGGGGTGCTCGCCCTCAGCTCCCAAAGCGCTGCCAGTTTTCCGACTTATATTCTCGCGCTGGCGATGCTGCTGAGCTTCACGCGCTGGAATGATGTCCTCCAGCTGGGGCACAGCTGGATGATTCTGGCGGTTCTTGGCTATCTGGTCGCAACCTGTGCCTGGTCAGATGGTGCTTCGTGGTCTGCCACGCTGTCCATGGCCGGCAAAGGCCTGCTGGTTTTCTCGTTCGTGGTCGCCTTCGCCGAATGCCAGCTTCGCGGCCAGCTGCAACACTGGATGTGTCGGGCGATGGCGGTAGTGGGCTGCGTCGCGGCTTGCGCGACCATCGCCTACAACGTCGAGCACCCAACCAGCGATGGTCGGATCGATGGCCTCGGCCAATTGAGGAACGAGATTGTAGCCGCACTGGTGTTCGGGGTTGTCCTGTTGCTGGTGTTTGAGAGCTACCTGCGTAGCCGGGGGGTGCTCTGGCGTGGTCTGGTGGCGCTTGGCGTCCTGTCAATCACGACCCTTGTCTATCTGTCTGATTCTCGCAACGCCTGGTTTAGCGTCGCCTGCGGGCTGAGTGTTTTCGCCCTGGCGCATGTGATCAAGGATCGGATGCGTTTTGTCGCCAGTGTGGCTGCGGCGCTGGTGATCCTTGCCTCGCTCGTCCTGGCCCTGATGATTAACGAAGAAACCCGTCAAGTGGTTCTTCCGCGCGGGTTGAGCTTTCGGCCAGAAATCTGGTCAGCAACCTTTGCCGCGACCCTAGAGGCAGGACCCTGGTTCGGCGCCGGCATCCTGACTGACGATGACGTTCTGCTGGGCGAACAGCGTTATCTGCACGCTCATAGCCTCTACCTGTCGCTCTTCTTCCAAGGCGGTCTGCTGGCCCTGGGCCTGTTTGCTCTGTTGTCTGGCGCGACGGTGCGAGTGCTCCTCCAGCACTATCACGATTCCGATGCGAAGCTGGCCCTGGGGATCCTTGCGATTGCCTTTCCCGCCTATGTGCTGGACGGAAACGAGCTGCTGGACAAGATTGGCTGGACCTGGTTTCTCTATTGGATGCCGGTCGCCATCGCGCTTGGGCTCAGCTGGCATAGCCCCGCGAGCCGGCACTTTGCGGTTGATCACTAGGCCTCGATGCAGGCGTTCGCGTCCTCCGGCTCCGGAGCCTGAGCTTGCCGAGCCCGGTAGCATTGAGATGGTCTGTTTCGACATCTGATGATCGGCAAAGCGCATGGCGCTATAATGACCGGCGGATGGTTCGGATCAGGCTTTGTTGGGGCCGTTTCATTGGAAGAAGGCAGCGCAACGAACCTTAGCGGGTCCCTGTTGGGATTGAACCGAGCGGTCCATCGGCTGTGCAAGCAGCCTGGGATCTGCGTGTGATTGTCAGCGTCGTCATTCGCACCCTGAACGAACAGACCTATCTCGCCGAACTGCTCGGTGCTATCGAAGCTCAGGAACTCCCGGCACGGTGGCAACTCGAAGTAGTGGTCGTGGACTCTGGCTCGACGGACGCGACCCTGAAAATCGCCGAGCGATTTGGAAGCCGGGTGACCCATATTGCCAAGGAAGAGTTCTCCTTTGGTCGCTCCCTGAACCGTGGCTGTGAGTTTGCTCGCGGCAGCATCCTTGTGTTCATCAGCGGCCATTGCGTCCCGGTGGGGCCGCATTGGCTCGTGGCGCTGGTCAAGCCTCTGGAAGATAACGCATGCAGCTATAGTTACGGACGCCAGATTGGCGGCGGGCCGACGAAGTTCTCAGAGGGTCGGGTGTTCCTGAAGTATTTTCCGCCGACAAGCATGTTGCCCCAGGAAGGCTTTTTCGCAAACAACGCAAACGCGGCGATCAGACGATCAGAATGGCAGGCTCTGCTTTTCGATGAGACGCTCACGGGGCTGGAAGACATGCATCTGGCAAAGCGCCTCGTCGAAAGCGGTGGCGAGGTCGGATACGTTGCGGAAGCTGCGGTCCACCACATACACGACGAAACCTGGGCGCAGGTTCGCAATCGCTACGAGCGGGAAGGTGCGGCGCTGGTTGAGATCATGCCTGAGGCTGGGCTCAGCTTTTTGGACTTTCTCGAGTGCACTGCACGCAGCATCGCCAAAGATAGCTACGCAGCGTTGCGTGAGGGAGCGCTGCTTCGGGAGCTGCCCGGAATCGTGATGTTCAGAACGGTACAGTATTGGGGGTCATATCGCGGCACCAGCTACGCTCGAATGGTGGCGTCGATGCGACGCAAAGCTTACTTTCACCCCGATCGACAGTTCGAGAAAAAGGCAGGACACTCCGGCTCATGAAACTGACAGCCCTGGTTCCCATGAAGGCGAACAGTTCTCGTGTGCCCGGCAAGAATTTTCGATCGATCGCTGGCAAGCCCCTGTTTCACTGGGTCGTTGAGGCCTTGGCCGAATCCGGGGCGGTGAGCAATATCGTCATCAATACCGACGCTCGGGCACTCATCGAGGAGGCCGGCTTGCCGGATGTGAGCATCCCGATTCTGCTTCGCGATCGGCCGGAGGCTCTTTGCGGCGACGATGTCAGCATGAATCTGGTGATCGGCAACGATCTCGAGAACCTCCAGGCCAGCCACTATCTGATGACGCACACAACGAACCCGCTGATCAGTGCCGATACCTTCGCGCGAGCAGGTGTCGCGTACAAAACCGGTCTGGCGGGCGGCAGTGATTCGCTGTTCTCCGTTAATCGTTTTCAAACGCGCTTCTATCGGTCTGATGGCTCGGCGATCAATCACGATCCGGCAAATCTCATTCCCACCCAGGATCTTGAGCCCTGGTACGAGGAAAACTCCTGCCTCTATCTGTTCAGTCGGGAGTCCTTTGAGCTGAGCGGCGCACGCATTGGTGCCCGGCCGGCGCTGTTTGAAACCCCGCCGCTTGAATCCAGCGATATCGATGAGATTCACGACTGGCAACTTGCAGAAATTTTGCTGCAGCATCGAGCGTCCCTATGAAAATCCTGGTGACCTGTCCCCCGATGCTTGCGCAAATGGAGGCGCTACGGCCTGAGTTCGAGCGGCGCGGCTGGCAATTTACGGCCCCAACGGTGTTGCAAACCCTGTCCGTCGAAGCGCTCTGCGCGCTGGTCCCGGAGCACGACGGCTGGATCATCGGCGATGATCCAGCGAATGCGCAGGTGGTCGAGGCTGGCGCTGCCGGATCCCTCAAGGCAGCCATCAAGTGGGGCATCGGAACAGACAACGTCGATTTTGAAGCGTTCGGGAAAGCGAATATTCCGGTAACGAACACGCCAGGCATGTTCGACGACGAAGTTGCCGATATCGCGTTGGGCTATCTGATCGGATTGGCTCGGCAAACCTTTGAGATCCACGAATCCGTGAAACGGGGCGAGTGGCCAAAGCCCGCCGGTACGTCCCTGGCCGGCAAGACGCTGGCGCTGGTGGGGTATGGCGATATAGGCGCAGCTTTTGCCCGGCGGGCCCTGGCCTGTGGGCTAAAGCTGAATGTGTACGATCCCCGTTTTCCCCCGGGCACTGATCAGACGTCCGCTGGGCTCAAGTTTTTGGCTTGGCCCCAGCAGCTCGAAGCGTGCGATTTCGTCTGCTTTACCTGTGCGCTCACCAAGTCCAGTTTTCATATGCTGAACGCCGAGACGATTCAGGCCTGTAAGGCCGGGGTTCGAGTGATTAATGTGGCTCGGGGCCCTCTCATCGACGAGCCGGCGCTGGCTGAGGCGCTGCGAACCGGGCACGTCGATTCGGTCGCTCTGGACGTTTTTGAGGATGAGCCGCTGCCCATGACGAGCGCGCTGCGGGACAACCCGAGAAACATCTTCGGGTCTCACAACGCGTCCAATACTCATGAAGCGGTCATGCGAACCAGTTTGCGCGCCATGAGCTTGCTCGAGAACGCTTTGTGAGTGCGCGAGTCGTTGTGGTGACCGGACACCTGGGCGGCCTCGGCTCATCGCTGGTGGAGTGTTTCGAGAGCGCCGGCTATCGGGTTGTGGGCATAGACCGCATGGCGCGATCCAGCAATGCCAGCGAGCAGATTGTCTTCGATGTTTCTACCATTGTCGCTGCCGAAGAGCGTGCCCGGCTGAAGGAGATGCTTGATCAAGCCATCGGCAGCGATGAAGTCTTTGCGCTGGTCAACAACGCTGCGACCCAGCACATTGGCGATATGCGAACGCTGTCTCCGGATCTGTATATGGAGTCATTTGTCACCAATGCGCTGGCGCCCATGTTGCTCGCCAGAATCCTGCATGACCGGTTGCAGGAAACGCACGGTGCGGTGATCAATATTGGAAGTGTGCATACCTCGCTGACAAAGCGTGGCTTTTCTCCGTACTCGATATCGAAGTCCGCGATGGCTGGTGTGACCCGGGCGATGGCTGTGGAATTCGGACGTACGCTACGCATACTTGAAATGCGGCCAGCCGCGATCTCGACACCGATGCTGGAGGCTGGGTTCGAGGGCAAGCAGGAAAGCCGCAACCTGCTGGATAGCGTGCATCCTTCCGGCGCCATAGGCGCTTCCGATGACGTGGCTGCGATTGTGCGCTCAATGGTAGAAATCGAGATTGCCTACATCAACGGCTGCGTTTTGAATGTTGACGGCGGTGTGTCGCACCGGCTGCATGATCCGGAGTAGTCATGGGTTCGAAGCGACAAGAGCGCCGCGGTGCTCGCTGCCATTGCACAGGCGTAACTCGCCTTGCTTAGAAACCTCGCAGACGAACTCCGCCTGAAGCTCACCATCAGCAAGCTTCCGCTGAGAAGTCCCATCTTCTTGCCGACCTCTGCTTTTCCCAAAAAGGATGCCCTCGCGGGGCTGAAGCGAGTGAAGGCAATCTACGATCACCGCCTGCACACCACCTATGCCGAGCGGCTTAGGTCGATCCGGTCCCGGCACGCCGGGTCCGACCGCTGCTTTGTGGTTGGCAACGGTCCCAGCCTGAACAAGATGAACCTCGAGAACCTCAAAGGCGAGGTGACCTTTTGCGTGAACAGCTTTTTCCTGAAGTCCGCGCAGCTATCGTGGATGCCAACCTTCTATGTGGTCGAGGACCACCTGGTGGCAGAGGATCGGCGCGAGGAGCTTGCATCTCTTCAGGGGACGACCAAACTCTTTCCCGCCAATCTTGCCTATTGTCTTCCGGAGGCGGACGACACCATTTTCTTTAATCATCGTCCGCGCAAGAGTTTTCCGGATGGATTTGACTTTTCTCTTCAGGCGGACCAGATCACATACACTGGATGTACGGTGACGTTCACCTGCCTCCAGCTTGCCGCGTATTTTGGATTCAAGGCCATTTATCTGATCGGTGTTGATGCTGACTACGCGATGCCGAAGGATGCACAAGTGAGTACGGATTACGGGGTAAGCGTGATCGATATGGATTCCGATGACCCGAATCATTTTGATAGCGACTATTTCGGCAAAGGCTATCGATGGCACGATCCGCAGGTCGAAAAAATGCTGGGCGCCTACAGCGAAGCCAGAGACGTGTCGCAGGAATGCGACTTTGATATCTACAACGCGGGTATCGGGGGAAAGTTGGAAGTATTCGAGCGGGTCGACTTCGAAGCGCTTTTCTAGCGCGACGTTTGCATGGACGAGGGCACACATCCCAGGCTGCTGATTGTCGACATGACTGTCGCAGGAAACGGCACAGCGACCGGCGAGCTGAAAGAAACGCTGCTGGAAGATTGGCCGAAAGAACGAATGATGTTCGTCTTCGGGGACGGCCCGGGACGCCTTGCTGCAAGAGTTGGCAGCGAGCCGTCAGCGCCCGTGCGAAAGATCGACTCGATCAACAATCTTCTGGCTCGCTTCGCGCCAGATTGCATTTTGTATCGGCCCCTTCCTGATCACCAGCGCCTTCACCAATTTGCGATGTCGCTCATCCAGTCCAAGCCTGTCCCGCTGGTGACCTGGGTCATGGACGATTGGCCGGAAAGGCTCGCTCGCGAGGATTCGGAAAAGTCCGTCGAAATGAAAGCGGATCTCGAATGGCTGTTTGCGAGGTCTCATTCGAGGCTGTGCATCAGCAAAAACATGCAGCGCGCGTACGAGGGTCGCTACCAGCAGACCTTTGTGCCTATCGCGAACGGCGTTCGCCCCCAGGACTGGGCGTCGGTGCCGCGTGAGATTGGCGACTCTTTTGTGGTCAGGTATGCGGGCTCGCTTGCTGACAATATGACCCTGCACAGCGTGTTGCGTGTGGCTGCGGCGATCGAACAGCTGTCGTCCTCAGGGCGCGCTATCCGATTTCAGATCAACACCCGAAGCGTTTGGTCGCAGCGCCATGGCCATCTGTTTGGTGAGTTCCGGTCGTGCGAGATATCGACTGAGAACTTCAGCACAGTCGACTACCGAAAGTTTCTGCAAACAGCGGACCTCCTGGTTATCGCCTACAACTTCGATCAGCGTTCCGTCGGCTATGTCCGACACTCTTTGGCGAACAAGCTGCCGGAATGTCTTGCATCCGGCGCGGCGCTTCTGGCACACGGGCCAGCGGAAGTCGCTACAATCGAGTACCTTGCCGAAAACATGCCCGAAGTCGTTGTCTGTGTGCCGCAGATCGATGCGCTCGTAGAGTGGGTTGGCGAAATTTTCGAATCCGAGAAGGCTCGTCAGATGCATATAGATAAAGCGCGCGGCCTTGCGTTTGCGAAGTTCAATCTGGCAGATCAGAAGGGCAGATTGACGCGTTGCCTGATTGAAGCCTCGGAGCAACCCTACGATAAAGAGGTCCGCCGGGCGTCCAGAGCCCAGCATGTTCAGGTTGAAGAAAGTGCGGTTGCGATGCGGTTATTGCAGGATGTGCCAGCCGATGGCGCGGTGATGTTCGATGTTGGCGCGCACTACGGATCGTCGCTGCTGCCGTTTGCGGAGTTGGGTTGGCAGGTGATTGCGTTCGAGCCTGATGTCCGGAACCGGGAGGTGCTGCAGGCGAAGGTCGGGGGGTTCGATAACGTGCGGATAGACCCGCTGGCGATTGGTGCCGTTGCGGAGCATGGCCGGGTTTTCTATACCAGTGATGTGAGCAGCGGCATCAAAAGTCTGCTCCCGTTTCATGAGTCGCATACGGAGAGCCATGAGGTTGATGTCACCACGATCGAAAAGGCGATGGCGTTCCACAAGGTTGCGCATATCGACTTTCTGAAGATCGATGTAGAAGGTTTCGATCTCAATGTGCTCCAGGGCGTACCCTGGGACCGTGTCCACCCTCGGGTTGTGCTGTGCGAGTTTGAAGATCAGAAAACACTGAGACTGGGTCATAACTGGAATGCTGTGGCCGAGTATCTGACTGCCAGGAACTATCAGGTTTGGGTCAGCGAATGGCATCCGATCGAGGAGTACGGCAAGACTCACGACTGGTGTTCCATGCGACAGTATCCGTGCGAGTTAAACAGCCAGGACGCATGGGGTAACCTGATTGCCCTGGACAAGCCCATTGACCATGGGCAGATGGCGGATGCGCTTGACTCTGTGCTGGCAGAGAGGGCGAGAAAGCTCGAAAACCGACCTTCGCCCCTGCGTCGACGCTTGTCCTCGCTCTACAGGAACCTTCGTTCACGGCTAGGCCTTACCGCGTAAATCATATGAGCAAGCACAAAGCACCATCCGCATTCGCGACGGCCTATCGGTTTTCCCTGCTGGGAAGCCTTGCCTCGTTGCTGTGCGTCATGTTCCTGGCGTTGTCCTACCTGGGATTCATTCCCGGCCGGGGAGACGGTCTGGTCGGGATTGCCTTGTCGGCCGCTGCGCTGGTTTCAATCATGCTGGCGGTTAACGCAATTTGGATTAACCGGCTAGGTTGGCAGACAACGACGTTTCTGGAGCAGTCAGGCGTTGGTCTGGAGCACGCAAAAGCATCCATTGAATCCCTGGCCGTTAAAGCGCAGGCGCTGGAGCAGGCCCTCGAAGAAAAAGGCGGGCAGCTGAGCGCCAGATTGAACTCTGCTGACGAGTCTATAGACGCGTTGTATGAATCGATGGCAGTCGGGCGGTTGGCCGATGTCGAGCATATCGCAATCTCCGCCGCCCTCATGGCCGCATCGCCGGCGGTGCAGTCGCAATCTGTGCACCTGCCGGCCTCGCAGCATGGGCACGCGTTGCTGATCCGGGAGCTCTTTGTCGACAGTGCCAACAACGAAATACTCCCGCCTGAAGCGAACGTTCATTTGCTCGAGATCGGCACAACCAGAGAGCGCTGGTGGCCCCAGATGTCAACGCATCGGCTCGCTTCCGTATGCCGAGCGCTTCACCTGAAAATGCTGACCGTCGATGTCGATCCGGTCGGAGTCGATGCCGTTCAAGATATCGAGGCGCACTATCCGGATGTCGTAACAGCTGCAACGGAGCGCGGCGAGGTGCTTCTGGAAAACTGGGAAGGCGCGCTGCCGCCCTACATCTATCTTGACGGCTATGACTTCGATCACCCGGGACATTCGCAGGAACGACAAGAGCGTTACCTGGAGCTGCAAGGCAAAAAGATCTCAGACGAGTCCTGCTGGGAAATGCATCGGCGTTGCGCGGTCGCCTTTATCGAAAAGTGCAGTCGCGGGGGCAAGGTTGTTTTTGACGATGCGTTCTATGACGGCAAGCATTGGTCTGGCAAGGGGAAGACGGCGATCCCGCTCATGCTGGACAACGGTTTTGAAATCGTCTCCGCGACGCAGGCAACGGTGCTGCTGCAGAAAACCTAGCCGCAGAGGGTTGCAGGATCTGGCCGCTACCCGTCATCAACCTCCAGCAGCTCCCAAAGCAGCTGGTCCCGGCCCATGACGAAGGCGATCCTGCGGCCCTGGAATGCAACTGCAGGCTTGGGGTCGCTGACGACGAACTGTCCGTTCGCCTGGCACTGCGCGAGTTGGTGTTCCAGGTCGTCGGTCGTCAGGCATACATGATGCCAGATTCCGGCGCGCTTCTTGAGCTCTTTGGCCATGCGCGAATCCGGGTTCGTCGGTTGAACCAGTTCGATCCTTCCGCCCTGAAGCCCTACGAAGGCGACCCGAGCTTCCTGAAGCGGATCGAGAAAAATTTCGCCGTACCCGCCCCTTAGCAAATGCGAAAAGTGCTCGTCGTAGTGTTGCTCAATATCTCTGACCAAGACGCCGTAGTGATCAATGCCGATGATGCTCATTCAGGTCCTGCGGGTTGCCAGAATCGAGACGGAGATTGTTGCCTGCATTCGTTTGGCGCGCTCAAGGGTAAAGCCTGTTACTGGATGTTCGACGACATCGGATATCTCGAACCCTGCCTGTTCCACTTGCGTGACGATTGCCTGGGCTTCTTGGTACAGGTAGATGTGGTCAATGGCGGGACAGTTCAGCGGGATGTTCACGAATATCTTGGCGCCAGGGGGCATGCCCTGGCCGATCGCTTGCAAAATTGCGCCCGGATCCTCGGTGTGCTCCAGCACTTCGCTGATCGTCACGGCGTCAACGGTAACTCCGCTTTCGGCGAAATGGTTCGCATCCTGCAGGGCAAGGCTGAAGCTGTCCGGCGCATGTCCCAGGGCGAGCAGATTTGCGTGGGTCTCGTCCAGGGAGGATTGGCTCAGGTCCCAGCCGTGGCAGCTGCTCAGCTTTTGGCTTTGCAACGCCTGATGCATAAAGAGGCCGTGTCCGGGGCCAATCTCCAGGTGCGCGGTGCCTTCGTTCAGGGTCGACAGAAACGCCTGGTAGTGGCGGCTGACGCCGACGTGGTTACTCCATAGCGCCTGCGACAACAGCAATCCGCGCATATAGGTGCGCATGTAGTCAGGATTGTGATAAACGAAGTCTGCCACTTCCTTGTACGTTGAGTGACGATACCTCTTGTTTCTTCGGAAAAAGAACTCTTCGTCGTTGATGTTGCCGCACATCGCCTTGTAGTCAGCAGCGTAGCTGTGTGAATCGGGGGCAATGATTGTCCAGACCGCTTGAGCTGCCAGCTGCGCGGCGGCCAGGCCGTCATCGTCCAGGGAGAGCACCCCGCGATCGATGAATTTGCGGTGCTCCGGCCATGCTTCGATCACACAGCCGATCAGTCGCTTCAGGTCGTCTTCTACATTCATTTCAAAAGTACAGGACCGAGAAGATTCGTTCTATCCGTTCCGGTGAGTTTGCGAACACCAGAAAGGAAAGCGAAACATAGGTAAAGGTAAGCACCCTTGCGGATGCGGTGATAAGGCCGTTGCTCATGTAGCGCTTGTAGCCTGCTGGGCCGAGCCGGCGCTTTAGGAGCACGCCGTAGCCATGAGTCACTGAGACTGCGAAGGCGTGAATCAAGCCGAAGTAGAGGAACTGTTCCTGCCGGCCATGCCAGATGCCGATAAGAATGAAAATTACGAACAGCGAGAAGGCCACAACGTAGTTGAGGTATCGCGCTCCCACCAGCCGGACCAGGCTTTTGCTCATCGGCGTGAACACGATGTCTCGCATGTACCGGTTGAGCGTGATGTGCCATCGGTTCCAGAAATCCTGGACGTTTCTCGACTTAAAGGGATTGTCGAAATTCTCGTCGACACGGATGCCCAAGAGTCCTGCCAGACCGATGGCAACGTCGCAGAAGCCGGAAAAGTTGAAGTACAGAAACAGGTAGTAGCCCACACAGGCAACGACCAGCTCGTACCAGTGGTGAGTGCTGCCGTCCATCAGCAAAGAGTCGAAGGTGAACTGGCTGAATACGTTGGCCAGAAACACGAACTTCACAGCGCCGACGGATAACCGCACCAGCGAATCCAGCCAGGGTTGTTGGGGTTCTTTAGGGCCGCCGTAGCTGTCAAGAAAGGCTGAGAGCCTGCTGATGGGACCCACGAACAGCGTCGGCAGGAAGAATGCGTAAGACAGGTACTGAAAGGCGTTCGGCCGGTCTGCGACGCCGTTGCGAATCTCGACAGACGCATAGGATAGGCGGAACGCCATATAGGAAAGGCCGACCATGCCCAGAAACACCGGGCCGACCCCGCCGGCGCTGCTCAGCCCAAGCGCCTTGTAGGTCTGGTCTGGCAGATATTTGAGGGAAAGCAACACGAGAACCGGAAAGACAATCGCGATCCACCCGGATCCGACACGTAACAGCCTTCTGGTCGTTAGCGTGTACTGCAGCAAAACGAGGAGTACGTAGCTGCCCAGCAACCAGTAGCTCTGGCCCCAGGAGAAGAGATAGCCTACCGCCGATATGTTCAGGATCGCGAACAGCATATCGCGCGGAAGCGCGCGGGGAAGCAGGAGCACGCTCTTGGCAAGCAGCAAGTAGCCCAGCGCAATCAGAGGTGAGTCAAACAGCTCCAAGCTCTAGAAGCCTTGGTAGACGAGGTTTGATTGCAGGGATGTTTCCGGAACAGCCAGGGCCAACGCGGTGAGCGCGAGGCACAAGGCTGCCAGGAGCAGCTTTCGAGCGCTATCTTTCACGAGCCAGCTCCCAGAAGACCGGAGCGAGCACTTCTGTGTGGTAGGTGCTCCCGTTGGTGTTGAAGTGGTTTTCGTTGTAGTAGAGCATCTCGATGTCTTCTTCGCTCATGCCTGCAAAGAACGCTTTGGGGGAGACTGCGACCAGCGGTACCTCGTAGTCTGAGAGGGACGCCTTGGGTATCCGAACCAAGGGCTTTGCGCGATTTCGGTCTTTCCAGATGGGCACTGAGACAACCACCGGCAACGCGCCATGGGCCTTGATCAGCTCGATGGTCGCGCGGAAGTAGGCACGCTGTGAGACGGACTGCACGTTGCCGAAATCGACCGCGTCAATGTCGCTGCCCTCATGGAGATTTCTGTCTATCGATCGTTGCGCGTCGTACGGGCTGGCGATCTCTCGCGCGACGAAGGGTTGCTTGTTCCATCCGTCGGAGCGTACCCAGGAGCCGTTGAAGGCGTTGGTGTTTCTTGCGTCCCGCGGCCTGCGGGCTGGCTTGATCATCGAGTAAATCTGCAGCGGGGCGCCCAGCATGGCCAGGCCGTAGCTGCGAAGCATTTCTTTGGCGGGCAGGGTGTGCCACACCTCGCTGTGGTCTTTCATCGAAGCCAATCGATGAAACAAGGGGTGCACGTATTGCTGGATTCGGTTTGGGCTGGACAGCACCACAACCTTGACGTCTCGATTCTCGAGAAGGTCTGCGACCATCATGTACACCAGGTCTTCTCCAGGATGGTTGGCCCCGAGCATAATGACCTGAGGCTCGGCTGCCCCCCTGGCTGTAAAGTAGTCCTGCATCTGCCGGGCGTTTACGCCGACCCAGAGTGACGACAGCCCAACGAAGGCGACGTCGACTGCGCCTTGATTCTTGAAAATGTTCAGATAGTGCGAGAGCTCGATGCTGCGTCGTCCATCGATCGCACGATAGACCTCTTCGCGATCGTACTGCGGCAGGTAGCTAACGAGTGGGCTGAGGGTCAGCACCGCTACCAAACCGATTAGGAAAGGGCTGTTTTTCACGGGGGCGCGGGCGAGTCAGGCGCTGCTACTCTTTTCATCGATCGCTGCGCAAAGGTCGCCAACGTTTTTGTAGGTCTCGACTTCGCCGGTCGAAAAGCGGATGTTGAATTGCTCTTCAATCATCACGATAAGCGCGACATTGGTCAGGGAGTCCCATTCCTCGATGTCATCTGCGGTGGTTTCGTTCGCGAGCGTCGGAACTTCCAGGAAGACCTCTTTGAACAGCGCTTCCAATTTTTGAATGGTTTCCAATGTATGTTCCTAGGTGAGCGAGATATGAGTGGCGAATTCGGAGAACCCGTCGATGTTCAATCGATAGTCTTTCCGCTCTTCGCTGCTGGCGGTCAGTTCGAAGCCCAGGTCATCCAGCAGGTCTTTCACTAACCCGTTCTTTGCTGTTTTGACCCATGAAGCAAGCAAGGTGTGGGCGCCCTCTTTGCGAGCGATCTGTACCAGAGCGTTGAGCATGAGCTTCTCGACGTCTCTTTTCAGAACTCGACAGCTCATGACCAGGGTCTCCAGCGTCATCTGTTCGTTCTCGACGTGAGCGATTGCGATGCAGACCAGCCCGTGCTCGCCGAATTTGTCCCCCAGGCGGATCGTTAGGGTTCTCGCTGTGTGCTCGGAGCACAGGGCTAGCACTTCCGCTTCGGTTCGCCGAATCGTCGTCAGGTTGAATTGATTGCTCTTGTTCAGCAGCTGAGAGACCCGGGCCACGGTCTGCGAGTTGATCTTCTCGCAGCGCGCGTACATTTCGAGCGATGCCAGATATTCGTCGTAGTTGCTGACCGATTTTGCAAGGGATCGGCGTTGGTCTTCGACTTTGTACTGTCTGGTTTTTTCCAGATCTTCCTGGGACACGCTGGATTTGAACAGCACGGGATTGTTTGCCAGGCCCGTTAGCGTCTCGATCGGATCCGGCGATGCCAGAATGGTCTCCACGGCTGGCAAGAACTGCTCTACGATCTCGATCTCTGCGGGGTTATCGTCCAGGAATACAAAGCTGTCCAGACCAAGGTTCAGCTCCTCGGCAATCTGCGCGATATTGTCAGCCTTTGGCTCCCAGTTGACCTTGAAAGAAACGATGTCCTCCTCTCGGAGAACCATCTCCTCATGGGAGCGAAAGACCTCGAGCACGTTCGCCTCGTCGTTCTTGCTGCAAACGGCGAGAAGGAAGCCTGTCCTGCGGAGATCTCTAAGGAATCGCTGCAATTCTGCGTAACCTTTTGGCCGGCCGGGGGTTAAGCCGACCTCGATGCCCTCCAGGCCATCGTCTCCGACGACCCCGCCCCAGAGGGTGTTGTCGCAGTCGAGCACGATGACTTTTTTGTCAGCGGACGCGAGGCGGCAGGCCTCCATGACAAACCTTGAGGCAACCCGAGGCACGAAATCCAGGTGGTAGGGCAATCTGCTTTCGCACCACTGGCGATAGTCGATGGCACTGTTCAGCCCGATTTTCATGGCCTCGAAGCAGACGTCCAGTACGTGAATGCCCGCACCGGCTTCTCGTTCGAGGGTTTCGTTCCATCGCTGGGCAACGCGCCAGTTTGATCCCGCGAAGGAGCGCCGGGTCGTGCCCGGGCTGTCTGCACCTTTCGGCACGGCATTGGTCAGGAAAACCGCGCACCCCGCCGCGGCAAGAGGGGCGAGCAGAGACAACAGGAAAGCAACGCTTTCGTCGACCAGTGCCGGGAGTTGGTCTGGATGCTCGGCCTGATCGGCCAGCTTCCACAGCTCGAGGCTGTCGACAACGAAGAGCAGACAGTCTGGGTTCTGCGCACGGATGGGCGATTCGGGGTCCATCAGGTCGGAGACGTAGGAGTCAAACCCGCCAACGGTAACGCTTGCTTGTCGGCCCTGTGTTGCGAAGCCCAGTTCGAGGACATCCTGAAAGTGAGACAGGGTCCCGGACCCGGTCAGGCTGACGGCCAGTTCCCCGGTTTGCTCGATTTCAATGCCAGCGGCATGCTTTTTCCAAAGAGCGCCAAGACGCCTTGCTTCCAGGTAGCTAGTTAAGCCCCGATAGGCACCCTGGATGTCAGCTGGACGAATGGCTTCGCCATTTTCCGCCATAGACCTGAGTTGAGCGACGTCCATTTGCAGCTGTTGCGGGGGTAGATCGCGGAAGTATAGGTGGTGAATTTGACTAGTTCTAGCTAGGTTTGAATCGAGCGTTTACAATCGGCGCGCGTCGAAGATGTCTGGCACCCTCAATTCTGCAACGGAAGCAGGCCGCATGACTACGGACTCCAACCAGCCTCCTATCTCTGAGAATTTCATCAACGAGGCGTACCAAACGCGCCTGCTGCTTCGCGAAACGAAGCCGTTGAACCGCAAGCGCGTGGCACTGAATATCGGCGCGTTTACGGCTCAAGAGGTCATCCCCCTGGCTAGCGAAGGCTGGGACCTGCACATATTCGAAGCGAATCCGGAAAACTACGCGAAGCTGGTCGAGAACGTCGGCCGGTCCAAGCACCAGTCGAATATCCATACCTACAACATGGCCATTGCTCTGGGAGACGAGACCAGCACGACCTTTTACGTGAGCAATCAGTTCCCCGGGATCGGGTCGCTTCGCAAATGGCACGAGACGCACGAACCGATAGAAGTGCCCGCGATTTCGCTGCCGAATTTCTGCCGCAGCAACGGGATATCAGCGATCGACTACGTGCTGATCGATGCAGAGACGATGGATCTGCCAATCATGATGAGCCACGACTGGCAGAACGTACCGGTGGGCGCCTGCACCATCGAATACGGTCAGGTAACGGTCGAAGAAATCTACGATGCCATCATGGACAAGTGTCCGCGCTACAAGAACCAGATTTTTGAGTACCACCGATTTGGCAATAACCGGTTCTGGAAGCCGGGGCAGACTGGCGGCCTGCGATGTGTGCTTCAAAGCGACATGGCATCCAGGCGGGAGCGCGAAGACGCTGGTCAGTACCGAGGCATGACTGGCAACATACTTTTCTACATGGAGTAGAGGACGGCCAACTCCTGGCTAAGCGTAGGGCTCGTTGATGGCGTCGGCCAGAGACCGTCGTGGGAACACTTCCAGAGCGCCACCCGCTGTGGCATTCACGATTTGGCGCTTGTCGTCGCGCCAGAACTTGTCAGCCTTGCGGTAGGCCACCTCCATCCGCTCCACCATGGGCAGGTGCCATCTTTTGCCCTGGCCAAAGTAAGTGTTGTCGAAGTGATTCGGGTCGGAGCCGGTCGACATGATTTGCGTGCCGCTGACCTCGGCATCGTCGGGTACGACATAGTGATGATCGAAGCCAACCAGGATCAGGCGTCGAAAGCCCATGTAGTAGGCCAGCTGCATCGCCAGGTACGATACCGTGCCGCCGCAATACAGGATTCGACCTGCGTTCGAAGACCACAGGGGGAAGTTCTTAAAGTTGCCGTAGCTGACCGATACGTTCATCCACAGCGTGTTGGGGCTGTCGTCAATGGCGTAGCGGAGGTAGTTGCCGAAAAATTTGGTTGGCCCTCTGAGGTCCGCAATTTCCCTGGCGCGATCTTCAGCCACAAACACGTCTTCAACGAAGTAGTAGGTGGGCAAAAAACCCATTTCTTTCTCTTTCAGGTAGATCGCGTTGACGCCGAAGGTCGGGATCGACTTGATGAGATCGAAGTCAACGCTGTTCAGCGTTGGCCCGTTGCCGATCAGCACAGCAGTTTCGCCCTGGTGTCGGTTGTGGAAACTCCGGATCTTACGTTCGTTGGCAGTAAGCGGGGTGCCCCGAGAGAGAGCGAAATAGCGTGCTCGCCAGGAAAGCCGGGTCAGCGTTGAGGGGTCGTAAGAATCAAGATATGGCGCTACCTTAGGGTCTTCGTACTGTCTCAGCTTCTCAGAGATCTTCATCTGTAGGTAAAATACACCGACGAAAGTTGGGGGCGGTCAGATTGGCTGCGGTTGAACCAGCTGTTCCCAGTGACAAAGAAGCAAACTGGATGATCGATCACACTTCCCGAGCCGAGGCGCACGGTAGCGAATTAGGAAACACAGGGCAACACTTCGCTGTGGCCCGGCGTCCGGTCCTCTCAAGGTGTGCTCGAGCTTCGCTGATGGCGCATTCCGGAGGCGGCAAACGCGGCCTTGCGGCCGGCGGAGCACCTTGATCGTGCAGCGCTCGTTCATCGCGCACAGGCTTGCCAAGTACTTTCAGAATCTCAGAGCGGAAAGCAATCTCTGGTGGCTCTGGTTCGTGCTGCTGCCGGTTGTCCCGCTGATCGCATACAGTTCCCTGGGCTTGCTCAATCTTTTTCCCGACGTCGGGACGATGCCGAGGCATGTGTACATTGTTGTGGGATACACGACCTGGGCGTTTCTGGTCGACGCATTGACGTTCCCGTACAAGCGCCTGCCCGCCAGCCAGAGAGAGTTTGTGCGGCAAGAGCTGAATCTGGCCCAGCTATTGACAGCTTGGCTGCCCGAAAGGACCGTGGTCGCGCTGATACAGGTGGCTGTGTGCCTGGCCATCGTCCATTTTTCCCATGCCTTTGATGTTTTAGGGGCCCTGAGATATCTCGGCTTGTTCGTGCTGGGCGTTGCTGTGTTTATTCAGTTTGGTCTCTTGTTCAGCGTGTTGACCCTAATGTTTCCGAACTTTTCGAATACCGTCGACGTGACGAACCGATTTCTGCTGTTTGTCAGCGCAGTTATTTTGCCCTTGCCGGTCGATAGTTTTCCCGCTTTTGTCACCTACGCGAACCCTTACTACGTGTTTGTAGACGCCACACGAAACGCACTGCTGGGGCTGCCTGTGGACTGGGCTCCGGTCGTAACCTGGGCAGCCATCGGCGCTCTGCTGGCCGCATTTTTCAGCGTCAAACTGAAGCAGATCGAACCCGATGTCAGGGATTACGCGGCGTGAGTCACGTTTCTCTAAAGGGCGTCACCAAGACCTATGCCATTACATCCCTGAACAAGCGGGCAGACCTGAAAAGAAAGGTGGTCAAGAAGTGGCTGGGGATCAACCTTGGCAGCGATACAGAGAAGGTTCGCACGGCGCTCAAAGACGTCAGTGTAGAGCTGGTTACTGGCCAGTCCCTCGCCGTGATTGGCCGAAACGGCGTGGGCAAGTCGACGTTACTCAAGATCATCGCCGGCACCTTGTCAGCGGATAAGGGCCAAGTTGATGTTCAGGGCCGGGTCGGTGGCCTGATTGAGTTATCTGCCGGGCTGAACCCGCTGCTCACGGGGCTTCAGAACGTAGAGCAGCGGGCGCGCGCTCTCGGGGTTTCCCAGAGCGCCCTGCCGGACTTCATTTCCCAGGTGAGGGACTTTGCCGAGCTGGAAGACCAGTTCGACGATCCGGTTGCGACCTATTCAAGCGGTATGCAGGCTCGCCTGGGGTTCGCAATTGCTGTGACTCTGCCCTTCGACATCATGGTCTGCGACGAGGCCTTGAGCGTTGGCGATGCCAAGTTTGCTTCTAAGTGTCTGGCCCGAGTCAATGAGCTCAAGTCGTCGCGAGTTTTCATTTTCGTGTCTCACTCCATGACGATGGTTCAACGATTCTGCGACGAAGCAATCGTGCTCGATCGCGGAGAGGTCGTTTTCGCCGGGTCAGCGACGGAATCGGTCAAGTACTACGAGAACCAGATACTTCACCAATCGAAGCCGGCGGAACTTTCTCCGCGCGCTCAAAGCCAACTGCTGTCTGCGCCTTACCGGGGGTTTCTGGAGCCACTCATGATCAATCGAGAGAAAATCGATCGTTGGGAGGCAGCCTTCGAAGTCGGCGAGGGCATTACCGTGAAATGGTCCGTGGCATTTCAGGGCGCCCTGCGGAACGATCACGGCCTCCGGCTGGGCTTTCCGGTGTTCGCCAGCGACGGGACGATGCTTTTCAGCTGCACGAACGAGTCGCTGAGCACGGAGCCGGAGTTGCGCGAGCTGTCTGGGGAGCTGGTCATTCGCCGGCCCGGGCTCCATCCCGGCGTGTACTATATGGTGATGGCGCTCTTTGAAGGCATGGCGCCTGTGTTGAGACAGTATGTTGGCGAAATCAGAATCCCGTCCGCTGGCATGCCCTGCTTTGGCGTCTACGACGCCGACCACTACTGGAGGGTCGACACCGAGACGCGAAAAAGGGCTATAACTTAGAAACACCATCCCAAAGGCCAGGCGACGACCCTTAGTTACTCATGGACGAAAACAGCCAAACTCTCCTCATGAATCAGAAGCTCGAAGAGCTGGAAGACCGGCTGCGCTCGATCGCGGTCTCTGACATCGGTGAGCTCCAACGAGAGCTCGAGACCCTCAGGGCCCAGGTACAGACGCACCACCGTATCCTGTTGCGTATCAATAGCTGGCTGAAACCGGTGACGCCGCGATTTTTCAGAGCCTGGCTCGCACGTTGAGAATCGCCGTTGTCAGTGAGCGGTGCCTCGGATCCGGTGCCGCGCAAGCTGCTACGGAGCTTGCCCTAGCCGCCGTATCCATGGGGCATGACGTCCGGTTCTTTGCGGCGGAAGCGCCTCCGGAGGCCAGCGGCCTCGAGACGTTTCAATTTTCGAGCTGGTCCCGAGCGTATTCGCTGATTCGCGAGGCTAACCGTCCCGGGAAAGATGCTGCGACTCGAGACCGTGCTGTGGTGGCGTATCACGGCTACCGGAAAGTCACTTTTGGCAAGTTGGTTGATGCTTTGACCCGGTTCCGACCCGATGTTGTCCATTTCCACAACATCGCCTCCGTGATTTCGTCAACGGGCGTCCGCCACATCGCCCAACGGTGGCCTGTAGCCTGGACGCTGCATGATCGGGTCACCTTCGACGCGTTTCATAACGAGTGGCAGACCTGGGGCAGAACGAACCATTCCTGGGAGGCGGCGATTGCCAACTCCCCCTCCTATTTCGCGCGCGACAGCCTCGGGCAAAGTGCTGATCCCGTCGACTTCATCACGCCCTCGCACTGGCTTCAGGATTTGCTGCAGCAATCGCCCCTCAGCCAGCATCCCAGCCACGTGCTGCCGAATATTGTGTCCACCAGCCCGGCTGCCAAGGAAATTACCCGAGAGGCACTGACTCGCGGGCTGGCGGCAAAAAAAATCGTCCTCGCTGTCATTCCCAACACGGACTACTCCCTCAAAGGCTACGACCTTTTGAAGGAAGCGTTTCTGAGAGCCCGCGCTGCGCTCGCGGTAAAGGCGCCCGGTCGCGAGGCTGATATCGCCATGCTGGTGACCACTGCGAAAAACTTGCGGTACCAAGCCTGCGGGATATTCAGCCTGCCAGACCTGGCGGACCGCTGTGGCGTCGAGACCGCAGACTATCTCGACCAAAGCCATATGCGAGACCTGTATCGGTCCTGCGATGCGCTGGCGACGGCTTCCCGCGTCGAAAACCTGCCGAATGTTGCCCTGGAAGCTATCCGGGATGGCTGCCCCCTAATCGCCACCTACGTGGGCGGCGTGCCGGAGATCTTCGGCTGCAGAAAGCTGGGTTACCTGGCGTGCGCCGAAAGCAGCCATTCGCTTTGCGATGGAATTCTGAAGGTGTGCATAGACAGCGACCGCGACGACTACCAGGCGGCCCTCGCCGAGCGTTGGCAGAGTACCTTTGATAGCGAGGCCGTAAAGCCGCGCCTGATGGAGATCTATCGACTCGCCATCGCTCGTAGGCAGTCAGCAGATGCGGACCAGGTACCGCTTGCCGGGCTGATTACCGTCAGACAGGGCGCAGCTAAGGGCGCGACCGGCGGGCGGTAAACGCGAGGCACGCAACATTATTGCGTGGCCGCATCGGCAGCGCTGCGCGGGCTAAACGCATAGCCAACACTGGGCAGGAAACGATACAATTCTCCAGTGCCAAAAGTTGCTCTTATAACCGGTGTCACCGGACAGGATGGGTCGTATCTCGCGCGATTGCTGCTCGAAAAGGGCTACGTCGTCCACGGGATTAAACGCCGGTCCTCATCTTTCAACACCGGCAGAATCGAGGACATCTATCAGGACCCGCACGTTGACGAAGCGCGGTTCATTCTCCATTACGGCGACCTGACCGACAGCACCAACCTGGTGCGGATCGTCCAGCACACACAGCCGGACGAGATCTACAATCTCGGTGCGCAGAGCCACGTTCAGGTCAGTTTCGAAACGCCGGAATATACGGCGAATGCTGATGCGATCGGCACGCTGAGGATCCTCGAAGCAATCCGGATCCTGGGGCTCGAGAACAAGACACGCTTCTACCAGGCGTCCACTTCTGAACTGTTCGGAAACGGACCGGAAAGCCCGCAGTCGGAATCGACACCGTTTCGTCCCCGATCGCCCTACGGGGCTGCCAAGCTCTACGGATACTGGATCAGCGTGAACTACCGCGATTCCTACGGCATGTACTGCACCAACGGCATCCTCTTCAATCACGAAAGCCCGGTCCGAGGCGAAACTTTCGTCACCCGAAAAATTTCCCGGGCGGCAGCTGCGATCTCCCGCGGCCTGGAAGACACGCTCTACCTGGGCAATCTGAACGCGACGCGTGACTGGGGCCACGCCCGCGATTACGCCGAGGGTATGTGGCGAATGCTGCAGCAGGACGGTGCCGACGACTATGTGCTTGCGACGGGCGAAGCACACAGCGTCCGCGAGTTTGCGTCCCTGGCCTTTGCGCATGTGGGGATGGACATCGACTGGGTCGGGCAGGGCGAAGCCGAAACTGGCGTTGATCGAAGTACCGGAAGCACGGTGATCAGAATCGACCCTCGATACTATCGTCCTGCGGAGGTGGACAACTTGCTGGGCGATGCCAGCAAAGCGCGTCGCGAGTTGGGCTGGCAACCCCAGTGCAGTTTCACGGAACTGGTCTCAGAGATGGTGCAGCAGGACCTCCAGGCGATCGGACAGCCACCGCAGTGAAGCTAGCCGGCTGCCGGGTGTTCGTTGCTGGGAGCCGTGGAATGGTCGGCTCAGCCGTCGTGCGTCGCCTTGCTGGCGCTGGCTGCACGGTACTCGAAGCCGGTCGCGATGAGCTCGATTTGCTGGACGGCGTTGCCGTCGCGCGCTGGTTTGCAGGCAACGCGCCTGATGTCGTGATCTGCGCCGCAGCGAAGGTCGGCGGCATTCACGCCAACAACTCTCATCCCGTAGCCTTTTTGGGGGAGAATTTGCGCGTTGCGCAGAATGTGGTTGAGGCATCCTACCGAGCCCGGGTGAGCAAGCTCCTGTTCCTCGGATCGTCTTGCGTGTATCCCAAGTTTGCGGAGCAACCGATTCAAGAGGACGCGTTGCTCAGCGGCGCTCTCGAGCCCACCAATGAGTGGTACGCCGTTGCCAAGATTGCAGGGATCAAGCTGTGCGAAGCGTACCGGCGCGAGTTTGGCTGTGACTATCTGTCTGTGATGCCGAGCAATCTCTATGGTCCGAAAGATAACTTCGATCTGGAGACAAGCCACGTGCTTCCTGCACTTCTTCGAAAAGTTCATACGGCGAAGGTCCAGGGCGGCGATGTTACGGTATGGGGGAGTGGCACTCCGCGGCGGGAGTTTTTGCATGTCGATGATGCAGCCGATGCCATCGTCCATATCGCGGAGCATGACTTGCATGAGTCCTTGCTCAATGTCGGTACCGGAACCGATGTGTCAATTCGCGAACTGGTTGAGCTGATTCGCGATATCGTTGGATTTGAGGGTGAGGTGGTATTCGACGCCTCTATGCCTGACGGGACACCGCGCAAGCTGATGGATTGCTCACGCCTGGCGCAATCAGGCTGGCAGGCTCGAATCGGGCTTCGAGATGGCGTTCGAGCCACCTATAAGTGGTTTTTGGAGCACGAGTGTGCCCTGCGCTAGGCAAGCCTGACAGCGCCGCGCTGCCGCGCGTATCGGTCGTTACCGTGACGTTGAATGCCGGAGAAGATCTGCGCGCCACAGTGAATTCCGTCGCGGCTCAGGCCTTTGGCGCAGTGCAGCACGTCGTCAAAGACGGCCTTTCGAGCGACGGTTCCACAGACTTTCTGTCGCAGCACGGGGGGAAGGTTGAGCTGGTCCGGGAGCGCGATGATGGCGTTTACGATGCGATGAACCAGGCCTGCGCATTCGCCAGCGGCGAATACGTGCACTTCCTGAACAGCGGCGATTGCTATAGCGACGATCAAGCCCTCAAGGCCGTGACGGAAGCCGCGCAGGCAGCGGGCAGGCCTGAACTGGTTGTAACCTGGTACCGCAATCTAGAGCATGATGTGGTGCGGACCTGTCCGGAGAGCCTCGGCGACTGGTACCTGTTTCGAGCCGCGCTCGGTCACCAGGCGGTCTACTTCCGGCGCGACCTGCTTGCGCGTTTAGGGGGGTACGATGTCAGCTATCGACTGCTGGCCGATCACGACCTGATATTCCGGGCGCTGATCAAAGAGCGTGTCAGCTATCTGGTGCTCCCCCGGGTGTGTGTCGATTACAAGGGCCAGGGGCTCAGCGCGGATCCGGCGAACGCGAAGCTGAAGGGGAGCGAAGCCGGCCGACTGCGGCGGGATGCGTTTCCGGGAGCCCGGGGCCAATTCTATCGCCTGCTGCATGAAGCCACGCTGTGGCGGCTGCGCACCCAGCTGTTGCGCTTCTCGGGTGTTCGCAAACTCTACTACGCGTGCGTTGCCGCGTTAAACCGTTAAGGGCGCCGTGAAACGAAAGCTTACAGCGCGCTTGTTTCAGCGGGCGTTGAAGGCCACGGTCGTACCGAGGTACTGGGCTGACTCGTTGCTGTTCCGCCAGGATCCTGCAACGCTTGCGGTGATAGAAGGGCTCCGCGGCGTCGCAGCGGGGCGTCCAATGCTCGTGGTGGGCAACGGGCCAAGCCTGAATCAGACCCCCCTGCACGAGTTTGCGGATCTGCCATCGATTGGCATGAACAAAATTGATCTGCTGTATCCGAGAACTTCCTGGAGGCCGAACCTGGTTGTCTGCGTCAACAACCTCGTGGTCCAGCAGCACGGAGCCCAATTTCTTGGCAGTGAGGTGCCGGTCTTTCTTGCCTGGAAGTCCCGATGGTTTCTCCCAGCTCGCGCCCGTGTGCCCGTTCACTACTTTCGGGGGCGACCCACAGCGGAGTTCTCGACGGACGTTTCCAGCCATGTGGCCGCATTGGGCTCGACAGTGACCTATACTGCGCTCCAGTTCGCGTACTTCATGGGTGCTGACCCGGTGGTGCTGCTAGGGGTCGATCACGCGTTTGACAGCCCTGCCGAAGATAGCGGCATTGCGCGGCGGGAGGGGGCCGATCAGAACCACTTCGATCCAGATTATTTTGCCGATGGCGAACTCTGGGGCTTGCCGGACCTGGCGGGCAGCGAGCGCGACTATCGCCGGGCCAGGGTCGCTTTCCAAAAGGCTGGTCGGCAGGTGCTCGATGCAACGGTGGGGGGCAAGCTTGACGTGTTTGACAAGATCAGCCTTGAGCAGCTGCGGGTCCTTGTACGGCGAGTCAATGACGCAGGCCAGTGACGGGGTCCAGGCCGGTGAATGAGCCGGTGGCCCAGGTAGAGACCGCGTTGCCCCTGGTTTCCGTCGTGGTGCCCGTTCGGAACATGCAGGACACCATTGCCCGAACGTTGACGAGCATCGTCGAGCAATCTTACGAGAATGTCGAAATCATCGTGGTTGAAGGCGCGTCCACCGACGATACGCTGGCCCGCATCAAGGCCTTTGGAAACCAGATTACGACCCTCGTTTCCGAGCCTGACCAGGGCCTGTACGAGGCGGTCAACAAGGGCGTTGCACTTTCCCGGGGCGAGATCGTGGGCATCCTGAACGGCGACGACTACTACAAGCACAACAATGTGCTGCAGCTCTACGGGGACGCGTTTGGCGAGCACGCCGTTGGGCTTGTGTACGGCGATCTTGAGTTTTTTCTGGCCAGCAATCCTGCAGGCACGATTCGCCGCTACTCATCGGAGAAGTTCAGCCCCAGTCGCCTTCGCTATGGCTGGATGCCCCCGCACCCAACGGTTTTTGTGCGGCGCAGCATTTACGAGCAGGTCGGGCAATATCGTACGGACTACAAGATCGCAGCCGATTTCGAGTTCCTGGTTCGGGCGTTGTGGAAAGAGGGCGTGACCGCGCGGCGAATCCCGTCGGTGGTCGTTCGGATGCAGTACGGAGGCATCAGTACCCAGGGCATTGGCGCCTCTTATCGCCTGAACAAGGAAATCCTGCGGGCCTGCAGAGACAACGGGCTGAGCTCCAGCTGGCTGAGAATCGCCCTTAAGATTCCGTCCAAGCTGCGCGAATTTTTGCCCTGAGCCCTGAGCCCTGAGCCCTGAGCCCAGGCCCAGCCAGCAGCTTGCTGAGCCTATGCCTCTTGATAGCTTCGTTCCTGCAAGCCCGGGATGTCGGTGCTGAAGCGGTAGAGGCAGCCGTCAGCGGCGCTCGGGTCTGCAAGCCCGACGCGGGCGCTGGTGACGAACAGCTGATCCAGCGCCGGTCCGCCAAAGGCGACGCAGGAAGGCTGCGCAGCGTCGAGGTTCACGCGGTGCAGCAAGCCGCCGTCTGGCGCATAGCAGGCGACGCTGCCGGTGCCCCAGAGCGCGACCCAAAGGTTGCCCGCGCTGTCGGTCACCGCGCCGTCCGGCTCGCCTTGCTCGAAGCGCAGATGGATCTGGGGCTTTAGCGGGCGCTGCGCGAGCGCATCGCAGCGCCAGATCAGTTGCCTCGCGCTGTCTGAAAAATACAGCGTCTGCCCGTCCGGGCTCCAGCACAGGCTGTTGGTGATGCTGATCGGTGCGAAGCAGGTTTCGATGCGCCCCTGCGGTGTCACGCGGTGCAAAGCCCCGGTGCTGCCGGGGCGCTCAGCCATAGTGCCCACCCAGAAATTGCCGTGGCGGTCGGCGCGGCCGTCGTTGAAGCGCAGGCCCCGGTCAGACAGTTCGTGCAGTGTTTGGCGGGTATCTGACGGCCAGTGCCAGAGCGCGATTTCGTCATCGAAGGCGCACAGCAGCGTGTCTGCGGTCGACGCGAAGGCAAAGGAGGCCAGCCGCTTGTCCAGCTGCCAGCATCGCTGATCGCCGCCATTGGCGGTCGCGCTGTAAAGCATCTTTTCATCGATGTCGGTCCACCAGATGCGCTGCTCGCCGGCGTGCCAGCGCACGCCCTCACCGAGCGTGTTTTGACAGTCGATGAGCAGATCGGGACGGTGGGCGGTCATAGCAATGGTCCGAAGGCAGAGTGTCAGCTTGACTGCCGGCAGCGCTTTCATCAAGAGAATTGCTGCCAGGTGCTGTCGTTCTGTTCGCCATTCTGCAGGCTGGTTCAAGTTGAGTTAAGGCATAATTAGATAGCCTGCGCTCACTTCCATCGAGGGTTTACGCCGTGCGTTTTATCGCGATTTCTTTGTGTGTTTTTCTGACTGCCTGCACCACCAACCCCTACACCGGGGAGCGCGAAGCTTCCAACAAGGCCAAGGCCGCTGCCATCGGCGCCGGGATCGGCGCGGTTGCCGGCATCCTGATCGGCGACGATGCCGATGAGCGACGCGAGAAGGCCTTGATCGGCGCCGGGATCGGCGCGCTGGCCGGCACCGCCGTCGGCGCCTACATGGACGCGCAGGAATCAAAGCTGCGACAGCAGCTCGCCGGGACCGGCGTGAGCGTGCAGCGCATGGGCGATGACCTGATCCTCAACATGCCGGGCAGTGTCACCTTTGCGAGCGGCCGCGCGGATCTGAACAGCGACTTCATCGAAGTGCTGAACTCGGTCTCACTGGTGCTCGAGGAGTACAACAAGACCTTGATCGACGTGACCGGGCATACGGACAGCACGGGCTCTAACAGCCTGAACATGCGCTTGTCTCAGGACCGGGCAGCAACGGTCGGGCGGTATCTGCAAGGCCAGGGCGTGCAGAGCGAGCGGGTCCTGACGGAAGGGTTTGGCCCGCACTATCCGGTCGCGTCGAACGACAACGCTGGTGGCCGGCAGCAGAATCGCCGGGTCGAGCTGGCCCTGAAGCCGATCCGCCAGGGCTGATCGTTGGTGCGCGAGCGTCCCTAGACGCTCAGCGCTTCCATCTCGCCGTCGAGATCTTCTTCGACGCAGAACTCGCCAAAGCTGGCCTTGAGCTGCGCGCCGCTACTTCGGGCGGGCAGCTCGATGGTCATGGCCAGGCTGAAGAGCGGCGTTCCCGTGTGCGGGGCTGGGGCTGTTTCGGTCCGCAGATCGACGATGTTGATGCCCTGGTTGGAGAAAAAGTCCGCCACCCGGTGGACAATGCCCGGGTGGTCCATGGCCGTGACCGAGACCCGGTAGGGCAGCGCGTTGACGGGCCCGCGGTCTGTGCTGCGCCGAAACAGACAGGCCAGACCGTTGGCGGCGCAGTACTCGCTCAGCTGGGCCTCGAGACTCGCCAGCGCCGTGACCGTGCCTTTGACCGACATCAGTACCGCGAACTCGCCACCGAGAATGCTCATGCGGCTGTCGTCGATAGACAGCTTGAGCGCCGTGACCCGCTCCGTCAGCTCGCTGACCAGCCCCGGGCGGTCCTGGCCGATGGTCGAGATAACGGCGCGGCCAATGCGATTGGGATCGCTCGCCTCGGCAAGGTCGACGATCTTCTCGCTCATGCCCGCAGCTTGTTCTGCAGGTAGGCGGGAAGCTCGGGCACCTTAATGCGTTCCTGGGCCATGGTGTCGCGGTCGCGCACCGTGACCGTGTCGTCCTCTTCGACGGTCTGGAAATCCACGGTGATGCACAGCGGCGTTCCCACTTCGTCGTGACGCCGGTAGCCTTTGCCGATGTTGCCGGTGTTCTCGTACAGGATCCGGCCCAGCCCCAGCGCCTGCAGGTCCTGCTTGATCTGCCGGGCTTTGCCGACAATCCCTTCGTGATTGCGCTTGAGCGGCAGGACCGCCGCCTTGATCGGTGACAGGTGCGGCTTGAAGGCCAGTACGGTGCGCTCGTTGCCGTTGTCGAGGGTCTCGACCCGGTAGGCTTCATTCAGCACGGCCAGCACCCCGCGATCGACCCCCGCGGAGGGCTCGATGACGTAGGGCACCGTCCACCCCTTGGTTTCCGGATCCTGCAGTGCCAGCCGGGCGTTCGAGTCGCTGTTGGGCTCAACCCGGGCAGTGATGTTCAGGTCGTCCTGATGTTTGGTGTGGGAGCCCAGATCGTAGTCGGTTCGGTTCGCAATGCCCTCGAGCTCTTCCAGGCCATGCGGAAAGCGGTACATCAGGTCGACAGTGGCCTTGCTGTAGTGCGCCAGCTCATTGTCGGGTACGTGCAGTAGCTCGATGCGGTCCCGGGGCACGCCCTGGGCTTCCCACCAGGCGAGTCGCGCTTCGACCCACCGTTTGTGCCACTCGTCATCGGTGCCCGGCGCGACGAAAAACTCCAGCTCCATCTGCTCGAACTCGCGCACCCGGAAAATGAAGTTTCGGGGCGTAATCTCGTTGCGGAAGGCCTTGCCGATCTGTGCAATTCCGAACGGCACCCGGCGTGAGGTGCTGTCGACCACGTGCTTGAAGTTGGTAAAGATGGCCTGAGCCGTTTCCGGGCGTAGATAGGCGAAGGACGAGCCGTCGTCGACCGGCCCGACAGCCGTGCGGAACATCAGGTTGAAGGGCCGCGGCTCGGTCAGGTCCTCGCTGCCGCAGTTGGGGCACTTGCCGTCCAGATGGTCGGCGCGCCAGCGGCTCTTGCAGGCCCGGCAGTCCACCAGCGGATCGGTAAAGGTGGCCTCGTGGCCAGAGTGCCGCAGCGTCGTCGGGTTCGTGAGGATCGATGCGTCGAGCCCCTCGACGTCATCGCGCTCGTACACCATGGACCGCCACCAGGCCGCCTTGAGATTGTTCTTGAGCTCGACCCCGAGCGGGCCGTAGTCGTAAACCCCCTGCAGCCCTCCGTAGATGTCGCTGCCGGGAAAAATGAAGCCACGGCGCTTGGCCAGCGCGACCAGTTCATCCATTCCTTGAGCGGGCACAGGGTGTCCTTGATGCAGCATAAACAGGGCGCAGACTATACCGGATTCCGCTCAGGGCCCGCAGAAATGCTCACATTTTTCTGTGGATGTAAGGGCGTGCCTTACACCGGCCACAGCGGCACCACAAATTCGGCAGACTTCTGGCGATCTTCGTCCGCGGCATTTGCTTCAATGGCTGCATGAGACGAGAAGACAACAAAAACAGTTCGAAGCGACACTTTCGCTCGGCAGCACGGATCTTCCAGATGAACGGCGCCTGGTACTTCTCGACCCGGGAGGGCGACGAGGGGCCGTACCCGACCCGCGCTGCGGCCGAGCGGGAAATACGGCGATTCACCATGGATGTCACGACCCTGTCGGGCTTCCAGGCATCCAGGGGTGCAGAGCGGCCGGCACCGGTCAAGACCATCCGGCACCAACGGTTCAAGGAGCTTGCGGAGAGTGCGGCCCCCCGGTCTGACCGGGTTCTGGACATGCAGGGCCACGCCGAGCCGCGTCAGGACCTGATCCTGGATCTGGTTGAGTACGAGGTGCCGCAGGCCAGCTGACGCCGACGCCTGCGGCGTCGTCTCGCGCTGGTGGCCGGCGCAGCCTGCCTCTATGATCGGGGGCAAGATGCACGGGTCGGGGGAGCACGCCTTGCGCTGGAACTATGGGGACATGCTCGACGCCTTGCCGTCGGCGCTGCCGGACGACGCGCCGGCGCTGATTCACGATGGCGAGGTGACCACCTGGCCCGCTTTTGCCGCCCGCTCGAACCGCCTCGGACGCCAGTTCCTGGAGGCAGGGCTTGCGACGGGCGACAAGGTTGCCTTTTACCTGCGCAACGGCCCCGCTTACTCCGAAACCCTGGCGGCCTGCTTCAAGGCCCGGCTCGTGCACGTCAACGTCAACTACCGCTACGTGGACGACGAGCTCTGGTACATCATCGACAACAGCGACAGCCGGGTCGTGGTCTACCAGTCCGAGTTCGCCGCCCGGGTCGCGGTGCTGAAGGACCGCTTGCCTGACGTGCTGTTATGGGTCGAGGTGGTTGCTCCGGGCGCTGCCCCGGTCAACGACTTTGCCGTGGCCTACGGCGCGCTGGCAGGTGCCGGGAACGATGCGCCCCTGGATCTGCAACGCTCCGGCGACGACCTGTTGTTTCTGTACACCGGCGGCACCACAGGCATGCCCAAGGGCGTGATGTGGGCGCAGGACGATCACTGGCGCGTCGGCGCCGCCGGCGCCACGCTCGCAGAGGACGGCCTGCCGCCAGCGGACCTGGCCGGCCACATCGCCAACGTCGCCCGGGCGGGCGGCGGCCCGCGGCTGTGCCCGTGCTGTCCCATGATGCACGGGACCGGATTGTTTACGGCCATCGGCGCCCTGGCCGCCGGCGGCTGTGTGGTCACTCTGACGCAGCCCAGCTTCGATCCCGAAGAGCTCTGGGACGCCATCGAGGCGCAGCAGATCAACGGTCTGGCCATCGTCGGCGACGCGTTCGCCAAGCCGATGCTTCGATCCCTGGCTGCGCAGCCGCGGCCGCGCAACCTGTCCTCCCTGGTCAGTATTGTGTCCAGCGGCGTGATGTGGAGCCCGGAGGTCAAGCAGGGCCTGCTCGAGCATCACCCGCAGATGGTCCTGACCGATTCCTTTGGCGCCTCGGAAGCGGTGGGCTTTGGGCGCAGCGAAACCACTGCCGAGGGCGGCGCAGACGTGGCGCGCTTCACCATCGGCGAGCATTGCAAAGTCTTTACGGAGGACCTTCGGGAAGTGACCCCCGGGTCCGATGAGGTGGGCTTTATCGCCCGGGGCGGAGCGATCCCGCGCGGCTACTACAAAGATGAAGCCAAAACGGCCAAGACCTTTCCGGTGATTAACGGCGTGCGCTACTCCATGCCGGGCGACTTTTGCCGTGTGGAGGCGGATGGCACGCTGGTGCTGCTCGGGCGCGGCAGTGTCTGCATCAATACCGCCGGCGAGAAGGTCTTTCCGGAAGAGGTGGAAGAGGTGCTGAAGACCCACCCGATGGTCGCCGACGCCCTGGTGGTGGGCCTGCCGGACGAAAAATGGGGCCAGATGGTCTGTGCCGTGGTCCAGCCGGAAAACGGCGGCGCTCCGGAGGCGGACACCCTGGTGGCGCACGTTCGCGGTCAACTGGCCGGTTACAAAACGCCCAAGCGTGTTTGGCTCAAAGCCGACCTGGGCCGGGCGAGTAACGGCAAGGCAGACTACAAGGCGATCACGGCCTACGCGCAGGCGCAGCTCGACGCTCAATGATTTGCGGCCTGCGACCGCTCGCGGCGCCGCCTGTTTCTCGATCCAATATTCCTGCTTTCTATCCAACTTGCGACAAGGAGCCATAGCTATGGCGAGCACACTGTTTGATTTGACCGGCAAGACAGCCCTCATTACCGGTTCCAGCAAGGGCATCGGCAAGGCGATCGCCTTCGAGATGGCCCGGCAAGGAGCCACGGTGGTGGTCTCCAGCCGCAAGAGCGACGTTTGCGACGAAGTCGCCGAGGCGATCAACCGCGAAGTCGATGGCCAGGCCGGCGGCGCGGTCGCGATTCCTGCCCATATCGGCCACAAGGAAGCGCTGGAAAAGCTGGTCAGCGATACGCGCCAGCACTGCGGCGGCAAGATCGATGCGCTGGTCTGTAACGCGGCGGTCAATCCCTACTACGGCAGCATGGGCGAGCTGCCGGACGACGCCTTCGACAAGATCCTGGATATCAACATCAAGTCGAATCACTGGCTGGCGCAGATGGTGATTCCGGAGATGCGCGAGCGCAAAGACGGCTCGATCACCATCGTGTCATCGGTCGGCGGCCTGCGCGGCAGTACCGTGCTCGGCGCTTACTGCATCTCGAAAGCGGCCGATCTGCAGCTGGTTCGTAACCTCGCCTGTGAGTACGGTCCGGACAACGTGCGGGTGAACGCGATCTCTCCTGGCCTGGTCCGGACCGATTTTGCCCGCGCACTGTGGGAAAACCCCGACATTCTGAAGGCGCGCACGGCCGGGGATCCCCTGCGCCGGATCGGCGAGCCGGAAGAGATCGCCGGCATCGCGGTCTATCTCGCCTCTCGCGCCGGTGCGTTTACCACCGGACAGAACTTCGTCATTGATGGCGGGGCGACCATCGCCTGAGCGTTTTGACGGCGGCGGAGCCCGGCAGCACTTCTGCTATGCTCCGCGTTTTTGTGGCCCGGCGCGCCTGCGCCGGCAGTTGCTCGAGGGGGCGATATGACAGTCTGGTGGTCCAAAGCGATATTGATTGGTGCGGTGATAGCGGCGGTCTTGCTGCCGCTCAGCGCCTTCGGCTACAAGTTCGACATTCTGGCACTGCAGCCGGCGTTTTCGCTGATGAGCCTTGCGGCCTTGCTCGCCGCGGCGCTTTTGGTGCTGGGGATTGTCGCCTGGATCGTCGCCGGCAAGAAAGGGCTGAGCGGCGAACGCGGCGGTATCGCGACCGGGCTGCTGATCAGCCTCGCGATCGTTGCGTTTTTGGGCATGCAGTATCAGACCGCGCAGTCAGTGCCCTATATCCACAACATCAGTACCGATACCGCGGACCCGCCAGCCTTCGACAAGGTCATCGCGATCCGCAAAGCCTTTGAGCGCCCGGATCGGAAGGTGAATTCCCTGGCCTACGATGCCGACAAGCTGGCACCGGAGCAGCTCCCGGCCTATCCGCAGGTCAAGACCCTGACCGTGCCCGAGACCCAGGCGCCGACCCTGGCAGCCAGCGAGGCCGTGTTGCGGGAGATGGGGCTGGAAATCGTTAACGTCGACGAGGCGGCGGGCCGCATCGAAGCCACGGCCACGACCTTCTGGTTCGGCTTCAAGGACGATGTGGTGGTTCGGGTCCGGGAAGGCAGCGATGGCAGCGATGTGGATGTGCGCAGCGTGTCCCGGGTCGGCGAGAGCGATCTGGGCGCCAACGCCGCGCGCATTCTCAAGTTCCTGGATGGGCTCAGGGCGCGGGTCGGCTAGGCTTCCCGCGCGGCGGGGTCAGAACTTCAGCAACTCGGCGTCCAGGGTCGCCAGATCCACGACGCCGATCGCGTTGTAGCCTTTCATGTGCCCGGCGCATTCGCCCGGGTTGAAGATCAGCGTGCGGTTGCGTACTTCGTGGCGGTGGCGATGTGTGTGGCCATGCAGCGCCAGCTCATGGTGCTGCGCCAGGTGCCCGTTAAATTCCAAAGGGTCGTGAACGACGATGATCCGCCGTTCGTGCCAGACCAGTTCCAGCGGCGGCTCCGCGAAGGTAAAGCCGTGGCGAGCGATGGCCGCTTCCAGGCTCTCGCGCTCCTCGTCGTTGTTGCCGAACACGCCGGTCAGCGGCACCTTCAGACCGGCAAGGGCATCCAGGGTTTTGGCCTGGGAGATATCGCCGGTGTGAATGACCCGCTCCACCCCTGATTCGTTGAACAGCTCAACGATGCGCCGGACGTTCTTCAGATTATTGTGCGTGTCGCTGACGACGCCAATGCGCATGAGGGGCCGGCGTCAGGACGCTTTCTCGAGAATGTGGATGCCGCAGGCGCTGCCCAGCCCGATGACGTGGGTCATGCCAATACGCGCGCCCTGAACCTGCCGCTCGCCGGCTTCCCCGCGAAGGTGCGTGGACACTTCGTAAATGTTGGCAATGCCCGTTGCGCCCAGGGGGTGTCCCTTGGAGAGCAGCCCGCCGGAAACGTTGACGGGAATTCGACCGCCCAGGCTGGTCTCGCCGTCGTCGATCAGCTTGCCGGCTTCGCCGTCGCCGCACAGGCCCAGATTTTCGTAGTGCAGGATCTCGGCAGTGGCGAAGCAGTCATGCAGCTCCACCAGGTCGATCTCGTCCGGTCCGAGCCCCGCCATCTCGTAGGCGGCCTTGGCGGCCAGGCGCGTGCAGGAGTTGACGTCGGGCATGACCAGGTCGCGTTCCTGCCATGGATCCGAGGTCAGGACCGAGGCCCGGATCTTTACCGCGCGTTTCAACAGACCGAGTTCCTTGACCTTCTTCTCGGAGCAGATCACCGCAGCGGCCGAGCCGTCGACGTTCACTGAACACATCAGCTTGGTGTTCGGGTAGGAAATCATCTCGGCGTTCATGACCGTCTCCAGCGGTGTCTCGATCTGATACATCGCCTTCGGGTTCATGGTGGAGTGATGATGATTCTTGACCGAGACCTTGGCGAACTGCTCGAAGGTGGTGCCGTATTTGCGGGCGTGTTCTTGCCCAGCCTCAGCGAATACGGCCGGCATGGTGCCGCTGCCGAGCAGGCCTTCCTTGGGAATGCCCTTGGCGCCGCCGCCGCCCCCCAGCAACCCTTTGCCCATCTGCTCGACGCCGACCGCGAGCACGCAGTCATACAGGCCGGCCTTCACCGCGGTCCAGGCCTCCCGAAAGGCCGTGGCGCCGGTCGCGCAGGCATTGGCGACGTTGACGACGGGAATGCCGGTCTGGCCGATCTGCTGCAGCATGCGCTGCCCGACCATGCCGCTGGCCTGTCCCAGGTTGCCGCTGTAGAGCGCCTGCATGTCGTGAATCGTCAGGCCGCAGTCGTCGAGGGCCAGCAACGCGGACTCCGCGGCGATCTCGGGCACGGATCTGTCCGGGAAGCGCCCGAACTTGATCATGTCGACCCCAACTACGTATGCGTCAGTCATCGTCTAGCTCCCTGAAAGTGTGCCGGTCAGGCTTTAGGCTGAAAAAAGTAGGACAGGTAGCGGTTGCCTTCCTTGTCCTTGCGGCCGAGGGCGTCCTGGTAGACGACTTCGACGGGCATGTCGAAGGCGATCGCCTCTGGATCCGGCTCGACGTTGATGAGGTTGCCCTTGATTGCCGTACCGTCGTCCAGATCAACCACGGCGCTGACGTAGGGCACTTCGATGCCCGGAAAGGATCGGTGCACGATGCTGTAGGCGTAGAGCTTGCCGCTGTTCGGCAGCGTCACGGTCTTCATCTGCTCCCGCGCGCCGCACTTTGAGCAGACGTTGCGCTCGCCCAGGTAGGTCGCGCCGCAGTCCCCGCACTGGTATCCCTCCAGGTAGGGATCGCCTTCATCGGGAATCTTCAGATACGGCACAGCCGGCAATGGCTTCGACACGCTGCTCTCCTTCTTCATCTGCACATCAGCTTACACCGAAGGCTATGGCTGGGCAGAGGGGGTTTGGGGGGGGGGGGGGGGGGGGGGGGGGGACGGGGGGTGGGGGGAGGGGCCCAACCCGCC
>CAZXIJ010000021.1:53909-59359 GCA_964640725.1 uncultured Pseudomonadales bacterium
CCCCCCGGGCCCCCGCCCCCGGCCCCCCGCCCCCCCCCCCCCCCCGCCCGCCCCCCCCCCCCCCCCCCCAACCCCCCTCCACTGCCCAGCGATATTGATGGTGGGAGGTGAGGAAAATATGTTGCGTATGCAATATAGTGCCGCCTGGGCAGAAGCATGGCGGCTCGGGCAATGGGTGTTGAGGTCAGTGAGGTCGGGGAATGCGTGGTTGGGAACCTGCGGCACACGGTGCGCGTGGTGGACCGGGTCTACGCGGCGGCGCTTGCCGGAAGCGGGGTCGGGCGCTCGCAGTTTTCGATGCTGAACGTGATTGCAGAGCGCGACGGGCTGAGTGTCGGGGTGCTCGGCGAGCGGCTCGATATGGAACGCTCGGCGGTCTTTCGGCAGCTCCGGGGACTCGAAGAGCGGGGCTGGGTCGCGCGGGTCCGCAGCGCGGAAGATGGCCGTCAGGTGCTGCTGCGCCTGACCGGGGCGGGCGAGCTGGGGTTAGCGGCCCTGCACGAGTGCTGGCGCCAGGCGCAGGATCAGGTCCTTGAGGCTTTCGGCAAGGACCGGTGGCGCGCCCTGCGCGGCGAGCTGGCCGCGCTGCAAACGGTGGTTGCCCGATGAGCGGCTCCGCTGCGGCTGATGCGCGCATGCAGCTGTTCCTGACGGCGCCGCCCTTGCCGCTGCTGTTGAAGCTGGCGTCACCGAACGTATTGGCGTTCCTGGTGCAGGCCTCCGTGAGCATGGCAGAGGTCTGGTACGTGGGCCGGCTGGGCACGGAGCCCCTGGCCGCGGTGGCGCTGGTGTTTCCATGCCTGATGCTCATGCAGATGCTGGCCAACGGCGCCCTGGGCGGTGCTGTCACCGGTGCCGTGGCCCGCACCCTGGGCGCTGGCGATGGCGACAACGCGCGCCGGCTGGTGTGGCACGTACTGGTGCTGGCGGTGGTTCTTGGGCTGACCTTCATGCTGATCCTGTGGCTGGGCCTGGAAGCGCTGCTGGCGCTCATCAGCCCGGCGCCGGAAGTGACCGCGCAGGCCCAACGCTATGCCGTTGTGCTGGCGCTCGGCGCGCCGTCACTGTGGCTCATGGCGCTGCTGAGCTCCGTTTACCGCGGCACGGGCAACATGCGCTTGCCGGCGTTGCTCATGGTCGTTGGCGCAGTCATTCAGATCCCCCTGTCCGGCGCGCTGATTCTCGGCTGGTTCGGCCTGCCTTCCCTGGGGGTGGCCGGCGCGGCCGTTTCCGTGGTGTCCGTATCGACCGTATCGGCGCTGGTACTGCTCTACTTGCTGTCCTCCCGGGGCAGTCCGCTACCGCTCCGTCGCCGCTACTTTCAGCTGCGCAAAGATCTGTTCTGGCGCATCGCCCGGGTGGGCTTGCCGTCCACGCTGTCGCCGGTCTTTACCGTGTCGACGATCCTTGCGGTCAACGCGCTGGTTGCCGGCGGCGGTGCGGCGGCCCTCGCCGGCTACGGCATCGCCTCGCGTATCGAGTTTCTGATGGTGCCCGTGGTGTTTGGTCTCGGGGTCGCCATGAACGCGACCGTTGGCGTGAGCCTTGGTGCCGGCCAAAGGGAGCGCGCGCTGCGCCTGGCCTGGACCGGTGCCTTTTGCGCGGCCTTTCTGACCGGGCTCATCGGCCTGATGCTGGCCCTGTTCCCGTCCCAGTGGAGCGGCCTTTTCACCAGCGACCCGCAGGCGCTGGCTTCTGCAAACCGTTATCTGCAGATTGTCGGCCCCTGTTTCGCCTTTCAGGGGCTTGGGCTGTCGCTGTACTTCGCGTCCCAGGGCGCCGGCCAGGTCGCCTGGCCCATTGTCGCCACAGTCTGCCGGTTCGTCGTGGCTGTCGGTCTGGCAGCGCTGCTGTCCCTGAGCGGTGACCTGCCTCTTAGCGGGATATACGGCTGCTCGGCGCTCGGGATGGTGCTCTACGGCGTGATCACCGCCGTGGCGCTGCGGGCGACCGGGTTTCGCAAGGGCGCGGCGGCCGCCGGACGCTGACGCTCGCCCATCCTCGCGCGCTCGCGTTCGCTATTTGCAACCGGCGACCGTTGCGCGCATCTTTGGCCGGGAGAGAGAGGAGTCGATGCCATGCCCCTGCGTTCGGTAAAGGTTGCGGATTACATGACCCGGCGTCTGGTGACCTTCACGCCAGACACCAATGTGGTGGAAGCCATGCGGCGGCTGCTTAAGAACAGCATTTCCGGGGCGGTTGTTGTGGATGCCGACGAGCAGCTGGTGGGCATCCTGTCAGAAGTCGACCTGATGGACGTGATTATTCAGGACAGCTACTACGATGAGTCCCTTGGTATCGTTGCGGACTACATGAAGTCGCCGGTCGATACGATCTCGCCGGACCTGGACATTTACCAGCTGGCGGAGCGCTTCAGCAAAGAACACCGGCGGCGCTTTCCCGTCGTCAAAGACGGGAAGCTTGTGGGCCAGATCAGCCGCCGGGACGTGCTCCGGGCGATGGAAGAATTTCTGAGCAAACGCTAGCCGCTAGATCTCGACCATCAGCTTGCCGACGTGCCCGGTAAAAAGCTGGCCGAGCGCTGCAGGAAAGTTGGCGAGCCCTGACTCGATCTGCTCCGGTACGTGGAAGTCGCCGTTCTTGATCCAGCCGGTGATCTCGGCGGTCGCTGCCGGAAAATGCTCGGCCCAGGCGCTGACCACAAAACCGCGCATGCTGGAATTTCTCTCTGCCAGGCGCAGGTACAGGCTCGGGCCCTGCACGTTAGTGACGTCCGGGTACTGAGAGATCGCGCCGCAGATGACCACCCGGGCGCCCTGCGCCAGGTTGTCGAGCACCGCGTCCAGGATCTCGCCGCCAACGTTGTCGAAGAACAGGTTCACGCCGTTCGGCGCGAGCTCTGCCAGCCGCTCGGCAACGTTGTCGTTGCGGTAGTCGATGGCCGCATCGGCACCGAGCGTGTCGGTCACGTACTTCACTTTGTCCGGACCACCGGCGATGCCGATCACTTTGGCGCCGCGCAGCCGTGCTATCTCTGTGGCAAAGGAGCCCACGGAACCGGCTGCTGCAGAGATCACGGCAGTATCGCCTTCCTTGAGTTCTCCGACCGGAATCAGACCTACCCAGGCGGTGAGCCCGGTGGTGAGGCCCAGGGCGCCCAGGTAGGAACGCGCCGGAATCGCGCTGTCGTCGATGGGCTGCAGTGCTGCCGCGGGATGAGCGCCATGGCTTTGCGCGCCGAGGGGGCCAAACACGGCCTGCCCCTCCTTGAGCCCGTCAACGGTGCTGGCAACAACCCGGCCCACGCCCAGGGCTGGAATGACGCTGCCCAGGGGGATGTTCGTGTGCAGGCCGCCGCCGCCCAGGGTGGTGGTGATCCAGGCATCGATGCCCAGATGCTCGGTGGCGATGAGTACCTGGCCCGGGCCAGCCTCGGGCATGGGCACATCGACGATGTCGAAGTCCGACGGCACCGGCTTGTCCTTGGGGAAGGATTTCAGTTTGACCTGTTGTGCCTGGCTCATGCGTTATCTTCCTCTTGCTGCGCTGCGTACTCTGCGTAAGCGGCGGCGGTACCTTTGGCCATCTTGTCACCGTCAAAGGGAATGGACATCTCTGGCGTGAACTCCAGCACGATGCGCTCCGGCGTATCGAGAAACTTCACGAACAGATCAGGGTTCAGGTTCTTGGTGAACTCGTTGCTGTCGTCGCTGCGGCGCGCCATGCCGTTGGCGAGGAGACGGTACATCCACATCTTGGTTTCCTGGTCATCATGGATGACCGAATGTCCCTTGTATGTGACGGTCTTGCCGCCGCCCATGGCTGTGCCCTTGCTGCTGATCACCACCGAGCTGCGGCCATCCCGGGCGATCGCCTTGATGCGGACCCGCTCTTTGGTCGCGGTCATCCAGATCTTGCCGTCTACCGGCACGTAGGCGGTGATGACGCCCAGCGGGTGGCCGGCCTTGTTGGCCCAGCAGAACACGCACTCGCCGGCGATTTTGACCAGCTCCTGCTCGCGTTCCGGCTCCAGCCGGTACTGCTTGACGTCGTCGTAGTTGGTGTTCTGCTTTTCAGCCATCAGTGTGCTCCTGCCCTTTTGCCCATTTTGCGCGCTATCACGGGGGAGGGACAGGGTTGTGGCTGGCGGAGCGGGGACGGGCTGTGCTGCGCTGTCGGATTCGATCCTCGAATCCGCCTTTGACGCTCCGCACAACCCGTCCCCGCCCCGCCCCCCTCACCCCTCCACCCTGGAAGGAGGAAAGAGGGCGTGCCCGAAGCTTTCGGCTGCATTGGAAACGCATGATTCAGGGCGCTGCAGGCTGCAAGACACGCCCTTCCAGGTTGGAGGGGTGTGGAGGGGGGTGGGGGGCGGTGCCCGAGAGCGTCAAAGCCGGCTTCCGGGACGGAAGGCGGCAGCGTTCGGGCACCGCTCCCAACCCCCTTGCAAATCCCCCCAACCGGTCAGGGCCCTGGGGCACGACGCGCCAGAAGGACGGCGACGAAGATCAGGGCAGCGCCGAGGCAGGCAACAGGCGTCAGGCGCTCGTCGAGGAACAGGATCCCGGCGGCGGCTGCGAACAGGACTTCCGTCGACAGCAGGATGGCGGCGATGGGCGCGCTGATCCGGTGCATGGCGGTCGCCATCAGGGTGAAGCTGATGGGTCGCTGATGGCGAGCGGCGGCGCCGGTGACCACAAACAGCCCGGCCCAGAGCAGGGTCGATGCGGCGATCCACAGGTCGCCGCTGGACAGCGCTGCGAAACTGCCGCCGGCAAGCGCCCAGACTCCCACGGTCGCGATGGTCGCCGCTGCGAAGGTCAGCGTGGCCGGCCGCGTGCCGGTCACAAGCCAGTAAACGAAAGGCGTGCCGACGATGTAGAGCGCGGTCAGGAACCCGGCGTTGATCACCGTGGCCGTCACGATGCCGTGTTGCTGCATCACCCCTGCAACCAGGAACAGCACCCCGGCTAACAGACCGCTCTTGATCAGCTCCGGCCGGAGCGGGCTGATTGCGCGACGGCCTTCCAGGACCGCGAAGGGCACGAGTACCAGCACCGCAACCAGCGCGCGCAGCGCGACGAAGGACGCCGGCTCGAGGTGCAGCATGGCGATCTTCTGGAAGTAGAAGGCGGTGCCCCAGATGGCGGCGGCGAGCAGGATCAGGAGGTGTGAGGGGGTCATGGTTTGCGGGGCGGGGACGGGCCGTGCTGCGCTGTCGGATTCGATCCTCGAATCCGCCTTTGACGCTCCGCACAACCCGTCCCCGCCCCGCCCACCCTCACCCCTCCACCATGGAAGGAAGGAAGAGGGCGCGCCCGAAGCTTTCGGCTGCGTCGGAAACGCATCGTTCAGCGCTCTGCAGGATGCGAGACAACACCCTCCCAGGTTGAGGGGGTGTGGAGGGGGTTGGGGGGCGGTGCCCGAGAGCGTCAAAACCCCGGTTCCGGGCCGGCCGGCGGCGCCGGTGGGGGCCCCCCCCCCCCCCC
>CAZXIJ010000021.1:59369-77580 GCA_964640725.1 uncultured Pseudomonadales bacterium
GGGGGGGGGGGGGGGGGGGGGGGGGGGGGCGCGCGCCCACCAACCCGGCGGGCGGGGGGGGGGGGGGGGGCGGGGGGGGGCCCCCCCCCCCCCAACCCCAGTCCCATCACCCCAACCTGTCCTTAATGATCTTGTTAACCGCCCCAGGATTCGCCTTGCCGCCCGTTTCTTTCATGACCTGCCCAACGAAGAAACCCAGCAGCTTGGTTTTGCCGCCCTGGTACTGCTCAACCTGTTTGGGATTGTTGGCGATGATCTGATCGACGATGGCCTCGAGCTCGCTGCTGTCGCTCATCTGCGTCAGGCCCTCGGCCTCGATGACGCCGTCGACGGTTGCGGTCGAGTCGGCCCAGAGTTTTTCGAACACGGTCTTGGCGATCTTGCCGCTGATGGTGCCGTCCTGAATCCGGACGAGCAGCTGCGCGAGCTGTTCCGGCATGATTGGAGCGGCTTCGATGGCGATGCCGTCGCGGTTCAGCGCTGCGTTCAGCTCGCCCAGCATCCAGTTGGCGATCAGCTTGCCGTCTTCGCAGTGTGCGAGCGTGGCTTCGAAATAGTCGGCGGCAGCGGGATCTGCCACGATCTGTTGCGCGTCGTAGGGCGTCAGCTCCAGGGTCTCGACGTAGCGTGCTCGCCGCGCTTCCGGGAGTTCCGGCAGCTCTGCGCGAATCCGCGCCAGGTCCTCGTCGGTAATCACCAGAGGCATCAGGTCCGGATCGGGAAAGTACCGGTAGTCGTCCGAACGTTCCTTGCTGCGCATGCTGCGGGTCTCCCCGCGTTCGGAATCGAACAGCCGGGTCTCCTGGATGATCGTGCCGCCGCCCTCGAGTACTTCGATCTGCCGATCGATCTCGAACTCGATGGCCTGTTCGACGAAGCGAAAGGAATTGATGTTCTTGATTTCGGCCCGGGTGCCGAGCTTCGTGGTGCCCGCGGGACGCACGGAGACGTTGGCGTCGCAGCGCATGCTGCCCTCGGCGAGATTGCCGTCGCAGATGTTCAGGTAGCGCACCAGCGCGTGCAGTTGCCGGAAGTAGGCCGACGCTTCCTGCGCCGTTGCGAGTTCCGGCTCGCTGACAATCTCGAGCAGCGGCGTGCCGGCGCGGTTCAGGTCGATACCGCTGTGGCCCGCAATGGCATCGTGAATCGATTTTCCGGCATCCTCTTCGAGATGCGCCCGGGTCACGTTGACGACCTTCTCGCTGCCGTCCTCCCGGGTAATGGTCAGCGCGCCGACGCCCACGACCGGTTGCTCGAACTGGCTGATCTGGTAGCCCTTGGGCAGGTCTGGATAGAAGTAGTTCTTGCGGTCGAAGACCGAGTGCTGCCCGATCTGCGCGCCGATGGCGAGACCGAAGCGCACGGCTTTCTCGACGGCGGCACGGTTCAGCACCGGCAACACGCCAGGCAGCCCGAGATCAACGGCGCAGGCCTGGCTGTTCGGCTCGGCGCCGAAGCGTGTGCTGGCGCCGGAGAAGATCTTGCTGTCGGTGTTGAGCTGAACGTGCACTTCCAGGCCAATGACCGGTTCCCACCCCGCGCGGCTCATGCGTCGTCTCCCTGCCGGGCAACCGGCGGTCGCTGCTGGTGCCAGTCGCTGTGCTGCTGGATGCTGTGCGCGAGCGCCAGCAGATCGCGCTCGCCAAAGTGTGGGCCGATCAGTTGGGCACCGACCGGCAGATCGTTATCCAGGCCGCACGGCAGCGTCAGCGCCGGCAGGCCGGCCAGGCTGACGGGCACGGTAAAGATGTCCTGCCGGTACATGGCTACCGGGTCGGCGAGCTCGCCAAGGGCAAAGGCCGTGGTGGGCGTCGTCGGCGCCAGCAGCAGGTCGACCTGCTCGAAGGCGCTGAGAAAGTCCTGCTGAATCAACCGGCGCAGCTGCTGCGCCTTCAGGTAGTAGGCGTCGTAGTAGCCTACCGACAGCGCGTAGGTGCCGGTCAGGATGCGGCGTTTGACCTCGTCCCCGAAGCCCTCGGTACGCGAGCGGCGATACAGGGATTCCAGATCTTTGACGCCGACCGCGCGGTGCCCGAAGCGCACCCCGTCGTAGCGCGACAGGTTGGTCGACGCTTCGGCGCCGGCGATGACGTAGTAGGCGGGGACCGCCATCGCGGTGTTGGGCAGCGAGATATCCATGCACTGATGTCCGAGCGACTCGATCAGCTGGCGCGTGGCTTCGAGCGCACTCGCGCCGGCCAGGTCGCCGGCGAAGTACTCCCGGGGCAAGCCCACGGTCAGCGGGCGCGCGGCCTCCTCCAGCGCGGCGCGCACGCTGGCGGCGGGCTGCTCGGCCAGCGCGTCCAGCCAGGGATCCGCAGCGCGGGCGCTGGTGGAATCCCGGTCGTCGTAGCCCTGCATGGCGGCGAGCGCCGTTGCCAGGTCGGCGGCGCTGCGTCCCAGCACGCCGCCCTGATCGAGGCTGGAGGCAAAGGCCACCATGCCGTAGCGCGATACCCGTCCGTAGGTCGGCTTGATGCCGCTGACGCCGCAAAAGGCGGCGGGCTGGCGGATCGAGCCGCCCGTGTCGGTGCCGGTGCTGAAGACGCACAGGTCAGCGGCAACGGCCGCCGCACTGCCGCCGGAAGATCCGCCCGGGACCCGGTCGGGGTCCCAGGGGTTGCGCACCGGGCCGAAGAAACTGTTTTCCGTGGACGAGCCCATGGCGAACTCGTCCATGTTGAGTTTGCCGAGGGTGACGGTGCCGGCAGCGTCCAGGCGCGCGACGGCGGTGGCGTCGTAGGGCGCTTCGAAGTCCGCCAGCATGCGCGAGCCGCAGGTTGTGAGCAGCCCGCGGGTACAGAAGATGTCTTTGTGCGCCATGGGAACGCCGAGCAGGGCCTGGTGCTGGCCGGCGGCCCGGGCAGCATCCGCCGCGGCGGCCTGGGCGAGGGCCCGTTCCGGCGCCAGGGTGATAAAGCAGTTGAGTCCCTGGTGTTCCCTGGCCCGGTCAAGGTAGTGCCCGGTCAGCTCGACGCTGCTGATTTTGCCGGTGGCGAGGGCGTCGGCGACCTCGGTCAGGCTGGCCCATTCCAGCATGGCTATTCCACCACCCGGGGCACGACGTACAGGCCGTCTTCGGTCGCTGGCGCCCCTTTCTGGAACTGGCTGCGATCGACCGATTCCGTGACCACATCGTCCCGCAGGCGCTGGCTGCCTTCCAGAGGGTGGGCCAGAGGCACCACGCCCTCGGTGTCGACGGCCTGCATGGCGTCGATCATGGCAACGATGTGCTCGAGGTCGCGCGCCAGGGCGGCTTCGGCGGTGCTCGTCAGCTCAAGCTGTGACAGGCGGCACAAATGTGCCGTATCTATGGCGGTTGCCACGGTTGCGCATCCTCGGGAACGGTCTGGGACCCCATTCTAACGGTGCCTTGGCCGCGGGCCTATGTCGGCGCTGCGCCCCGGCGGCGTTGCTGGACAGTGACGCGGTTGTTAGAGTGCGGGCGAGCCCCGGACCTATACTGGGCAGTGTTGTAACAGCCCGATTGAGACGGACTCTCAATGATCTTCAAATATTTCCGCGGCTTGTTCTCGCGCGACCTGTCCATCGACCTGGGTACCGCGAACACGCTGATCTATGTGCGGGACCAGGGCATCGTTCTGGATGAACCCTCGGTGGTTGCCATTCGCACTCAGGGTAATCAGAAGAGCGTTGCGGCCGTGGGCAATGACGCCAAGCGCATGCTTGGGCGAACGCCGGGCAACATCACCGCGATTCGGCCCCTGAAAGACGGCGTTATCGCTGATTTCCTGGTCACGGAGCGCATGCTCAAGCACTTTATCGGCAAGGTGCACGAGAACAGCTTTATCCGGCCCAGTCCCCGGGTCCTGGTCTGTGTCCCCTGCAAGTCCACTGAGGTGGAGCGGCGAGCTATTCGGGAAAGTGCCTTGTCAGCTGGAGCCCGGGACGTCCGATTGGTCGAAGAGCCGATGGCTGCCGCCATTGGCGCGGGCCTGCCCGTCGAAGACGCGGTCGGCACCATGGTCGTCGACATTGGCGGCGGAACCACTGAGATCGCCATCATTTCCCTCAACGGCGTGGTGTATTCAGACACCGTTCGGGTGGGCGGCGATCGCTTTGACGAGTCCATTGTGGCCTACGTACGCCGGACCCAGGGCAGCCTGATTGGCGAGACCACCGCAGAAAAGATCAAGAAAGAAATTGGCGCGGCTTATCCGCAAAAGGACGTGCTGGAAATTGACGTGCGCGGCCGCAATCTGGCCGAAGGCGTTCCCCGCAGCTTTACCCTCAACAGCAACGAGATTCTCGAAGCGCTGCAAGAGCCCCTGTCGATGATCGTGAGTGCGGTCAAGAGCGCGCTGGAGCAGTGCCCGCCAGAGCTCGCCTCTGACATCGCTGCGACCGGCATGGTGCTGACCGGTGGCGGCGCGCTGCTGCGCGACCTTGATGTGCTGCTGGCCGAAGAGAGCGGGCTGCCGGTCATCATTGCCGAAGATCCGCTGACCTGCGTGGCCCGGGGCGGTGGCAAAGCGCTGGAGCTGATGGACGCTGCCGGGAATGCGGACCTGCTATCGACGCACTAGCAGGATCTGTCGACCTGCCGTGAGCACCTCGGAGCGCTCCGATTAAGGCTCTGTTTGTCAGGGAATCGGGCGCTGGCCTGTTGCTGACAGGCCTTGCCTTGCTGTCATCAGCGCTGATTCTCGTCGAGTTTACGACCCAGTTGCTGGAAGGACCGCGCAGTGCGATCAGCACGATGGTGAGCCCGTTGCGGGTGGTGGCAGAGGTCCCCTACCTGCTGGGCGAGCAGGTCGACCAGATGCTCGCCACGCGGCGCGCGCTGCAACAGGACAACGATGCTTTGCGGCAGCGGGTGCTGGAACTTTCCCAGATATCGCAGCAGTTTCGGGCTCTGCGTACCGAAAACGAACGGCTTCGGGAACTGCTTGGCAGCCGTCGTCGGGTGCCCCTGGAAGTGCTGGTGGCCGAGCTGATTGGCGTCGTCCCGGCGCCGGACCGGCTCGAGATCATCATCGACAAGGGGCGTAACGCCGAAGTGCGCGTTGGCCAGGCGGTGGTCGATGCGGAAGGCCTGTTTGGCCAGGTGATCGCCGTCGACGCCTACTCGGCCCGGGTGCTGTTGCTGAGCGATGCCCAGCATGCCGTGCCCGCACAGGTGAACCGCACGGGCCAGCGCGGCATCGTCAGCGGCACGGGCAGTATTGAAGGGCTGACCTTCGACGGTATCGCGGTCAACGCGGACGTGCGCGAGGGCGATCTGATTGTCAGCTCGGGGCTGGGCGGCCGCTTCCCCGCGGGCTACCCCATCGGCCGTATCGACTCGGTCATCGTCGAGCCCACCTCGGCCTTCGCCCAGGTGTCCGTGCGACCGGCGGCGCAGCTCGACCGGTCGCGCCATGTGCTGGTGATTTTCGCTGAGCAGGAGCCGGTGCTGTGAATCCCAGCGGCGGCGGCTGGCTCATTTTTCTGACCCTGATCGGCGCGCTGCTGCTCGCGATCGTGCACTTGCCGGAGTCCTGGCCCCAGTGGCTGGGATGGCTGCGGCCGGCCTGGGTGCCCATGGTGCTGTTTTACTGGGTGCTCGCAGTGCCGCACCGGGTCGGTCTGATCAGCGCCTGGCTGGTCGGGGTTGCGCTGGATGTCCTGCAGGCCGAACCGCTTGGCCTGAACGGGGTGCTCCTGGCTGGCATCACCTTTGTCGCCTGGCGCTTTTACGAGCGCCTGCGCATGTACGCCGGTTTGCAGCACAGCCTGCTCCTGTTTTTTCTGCTGACGCTGACCGAGCTGCTGCGCCGGTCCGTAAACCTGCTGATGACTGGCGAGCCCATCGGTACCCTTTGGCTGCTGGTGCCGCTGATGAGCGCCGTCAGCTGGCCGTTTGTGGAGTGGACGCTGTCCCGGCTGCAACAGCGGGTGCGCGTCGAGTAGAAATTCCTCAGGAAGGGGGCAACATGACCGATCTGCCGGATCCGATTCCTCTGGATGCTGGCCTGCTCCTGGCCTCCGGCTCCCCGCGGCGGCGGGAACTGCTCGAGCAGATCGGGCTGCCGCTGTACGTCGCGCCAGTGCCCGTGAACGAGACGCCGGAGTCTGGCGAAGGGGCCCGGGACTACGTTTCGCGTCTGTCTGCTGCCAAGTGCCAGGCGGCCGCCCGGGTCTATGGGGGCTGGCTCGCCGGGGGCGCTCAGCGGGCCATCCTCGCCGCCGACACCACCGTGGTGCTGGACGGCAAAATCCTCGGAAAACCCGAAGATCATGCACAGGCGCGAACGATGCTGGCCGAGCTGTCTGGCCGGAGCCACGAGGTTCTGACCAGCCTGACGCTGTGCAGCGCGTCGGACACGGTGAGCGAGACCGTGTCAGTTCAGGTGCGGTTCAGAGCGCTGACGCAGCATGAGATCGAGGCGTATGTGAGCACCGGTGAAGGACAGGACAAAGCGGGCGGTTATGGCATCCAGGGCATTGGGGGTATATTCGCCGAACAGATCAACGGCAGTTACAGCGCCGTAGTCGGGCTGCCAGTGGCCAGTGTCGAGACGCTGCTGCAAGCCCTTGGTATCGACTCCTGGCGGCTGCGCGGTTATGGCTGAAGAACTTCTTATCAATGTCAGCGACTTCGAGACCCGCGTTGCCCTGCTGGATCAGGGGGCGTTGGCCGAGGTCCACCTGGCGCGGGCCAACAACTACAGCCTGACCGGCAACATTTACCTGGGGCGCGTGGAACGGGTCATTCCGGGCATGCAGGCCGCATTTGTTGATGTGGGGCTGGAACGCCCGGGCTTTCTGCATGCTCGCGACATCGATGACACCCGCGGCAGTGACGATACTCAGCCGCGGGACGTTCGCTCATTGCTGCAGACGGGCCAGGAAATCATGGTCCAGGTCGCCAAGGACCCGATCTCCAGCAAAGGCGCGCGGCTGACTGCGCACCTCGCCATCGCCAGCCGCTACCTCGTGCTGATGCCCTTCAACGATCACATCGGCATCTCCCAGCGCATTGACGACGACACCGAGAAAGACCGGCTGCGTTCGGTGATCGAAAACGCCCGCGACGAGCAGTCTGTGCAGCTCGGCTTTATTGCCCGTACCGCGGCGGAAGGGGCGAGCGTCGCCGGTCTGGAAGTCGATATGCGCTTCCTGGTGCGTATGTGGGACCGCATTCTGGCAAACCGTCACGGGGTCGGCTGCCCGGGCGCCGTGTATCAGGAAATCCCCCTGCACATTCGGGTGCTGCGGGACCTGACCAGCCCGCGCCTCGACAAGATTGTCATCGATCACCAGCCGACCTTCGGTCGCGTGCGCAGCTTTGTCGAAGAGTTCCTGCCCGAATTCCTTGACCGGCTGACCTTTTACGAAGAGCCCCGGCCCCTGTTCGAGCGCTATGGCGTTGAAGACGAGCTGGCCCGAGCGCTGGACAAAACGGTTCCGCTCAAGTGTGGCGGCCACCTCGTGATCGAGCAGACCGAAGCGATGGTGACCGTCGACGTCAACACCGGCAAATTTCTCGGCACCAGCAACCTCGAAGACACGGTGTTCCGCGCCAACATCGAGGCTGCGGCAGCCTTGCCGCGGCAGCTGCGCCTGCGCAACCTGGGCGGCATCGTGGTGGTCGATTTCATCGACATGGTGGAAGAAGAGCACCAGCGGCAGGTGCTGCGCGCGCTGGAGAAAGCCTGCGAACAGGACCCCGCGCGGATTCGCGTCGACGGTTTCTCGGCCCTCGGGCTGGTGCTGCTCAGCCGCAAACGAACGCGGGAAAGCCTGTCCCAGCAGCTGTGCGAGCCCTGCGAGCGGTGCCAGGGCTCAGGCCTGGTGCGGACTGCGGCGACCACCTGTGGCGAGATCCTGCGCGCGATCCAGCAGGATTCTGATCAGCGCTGCGGCACCTTGCCGCGGGACGCCGGCGAGTATCTGATCCGCGCTCCGGAGTCGGTGGTGGATCGCCTGCTGGACGAAGAAGCCGGCGAGCTGGCCCAGCTCGGCCGGCTGATCGGCCGCGACATCCGCATGCAGGTTGAGCCCAGCTATGGTCCTGGCCAGTTCGATATCGTGCTGGTGCAGGGCGTCAGGCGTTAGTGGGTGCCTTCCTGCTGGACTGAGGTCATGCCGTGATCGCGAGGGTCGCTCTTGCTCTGCGCTACACCCTGGTCGCGCTGGCAGTGCTGCTGGCGCTGATCACCGGGGCGGGCCGGCTGTTCATGGCCTGGCTGGACGAAGACCGGGCGCACACGCTCCTTGCCCGCCTGGCGCCCGCGGTACCGATCACGCTGCACGGTGCCGAGTTTGGCTGGCACCATCTGAACCCCCGGGTCAGCATCGAGACCCTGACCCTGGGCGACAGCCAGGTTCGCGGTCTGGTCGTCGAGCTGGACTGGATGGAGAGCCTGGCCCGACGCGCCCTGGTCCTCGGGCACCTGGGCAATCGGGAAGCAATGCTGCGTTTTGAGCGCGGCCCGCAAGGCCAGCTCAGCCTGGCCGGCATGCCCGCCGGAGAAGGGTCGCTGCCGTGGCGCGGAACCCTTGAGCATTCTGATCAGCTGGCGCTCCAGGCGGCCCTCTACCTGGCCGCGCCGGGGCAGGGATACGCGCCCCTGGGCGTTTCGCTGCGAGCCACCAACCGGCGCGCCAAGCGGCGGTGGTCAGTGCGCGTGGCCGATACGGGCTGTGACGTCATAGCGCGGTGCGCCTTGCAGCTTGAAGCCGAAGAGTTTTTGGCGGTGCCGCTGTGGCAGGGCGCGTCCCTGGCGATCAGCTCCAGGCTTGGCGAGGACGGTTTGACCTTGCCCCGGGCACTGCTCGGCAACGCCTCCCTGCATTTGACCCGAGCTGCGATTCGCTGGGACGCCACACAGCGCGACTGGCGACAGGCGGACACGCCCCTTGGGTCCTCGGCGGGCAACGACGACGACGGCGCGCCGGTGGCGGGACGGCTGGATCTGGACCTCGCCCTGCACAGTGTCGAGCTGCCGGGCGGTGTGCCCTTTGCCTTGTCGCTCACGGCCAGCGGTTCCAGCCATCCAGGGTTTGCGGTGGCGCGCAGTTTCGACGCGACGCTGGCCGTGGGCGACACAGCTGTGGCGCTGCCGGAGCTGTGGATGCGATGGCTGCCAGAGCGCCTGCAGCTGTTTACCGCGGCGGTCGACCTGGAGCGAGCGCTGGGGCAAGTCGCCCGCACCCGCAGCGAAGACGATCAACTCGGCCTCTGGCTGCGGGCCCTGGCCATTCGCGGCGAGCTGTCCCGGCTGCAGCTGCAGGCTGATCTGGCGGACGGCACCGTGGCCTGGGCGGCGCGGCTGGCCGATGGCGGCATGTCCGGCTTCCAGGGTGCCCCGACAGTGTCGGGCTTCAACGGTGAACTGGTGGGCTACGAGCGCGGGCTCGCCGCGCAGATTCAGGCCGGCAGCGGCGTGGTTGGTTTTCCTGACGTGTTCTCCGATCTTTGGCCCGTCGCTTCTTTTCGAGCGCGCATGCAGCTGCACTGGCGCGACGCGGGGTTGGCCCTGCTCGGCGAAGAGATCGAGGCGGCGCTGGCGGAAGCCGGCAGCGCGGAGCCCCGGCAGGTCACCGGTCGCTTCCGTCTTGCGGTACCGGGGGAGCGGCTCGAACAGACTCTGGCGCTGCAGCTCGCAGCGCCCGTTCTGAGCGTTGATCTGGCGCGGCGCTTTGTGCCGAGCAAGATCAACCCGGACCTCAAGCGCTGGCTGCGCACCGCGCCGCGCGCGGGGCAGCTCGCCGATGTGACCTTTGCCTATCACGGTTACGTTCGCGGGGGGCAAGGGCCCGCGGCGCGCCGCAGCGCGCTAACCGCGCAGCTGCGGCGGGGCGAGCTGGTTTTCGACGAGCGTTGGCCCGTGCTGGAAGGCATTGAAGGGCGCTTTGATCTGTCCGGTCAGCGCGCGGCGTTCCGCACCCGGGAAGCGAGTTCCCTGGGGGTGAGCCTGGCGGGCTCGCAGGTGATGGTGCCGCCCGGAGCACGGAGCTTGACCCTGGCGCTGGCGGCGCAGGGCGACGGCCAGTCGGCGCTGCGCTATGTGCGGGAGTCGCCGCTGCAGCAGACGTTGCCGTTCATCGCGCCGCAATGGCAGGCGCAGGGCCCGCTGGGTTTGAGCGGCACGCTCAAGGTACCGCTCGGGGCCTCTGCCACCGGCGAGCCGCGGGTAACCCAGGCCGACCTGCGCATTGCACTGGCCGATGCATCGCTGACGATGCCCGAGGAGCGCCTGTCATTGACGGGCTTGACCGGCGAGGCGCAGTTTCGCACCCCCGGGCAGCTAACCTGTCCGCGCCTTGACGGCCGGCTGCACGACGAGCCGGTAACGGCCTCGATCGAGACGGTGGACGACACGATTCGCTTTGTCTTTCAGGGCGAGGCGGATCCGGACCTTGCCTACCGGGTGCTGGATGTTCCAGATCCCGGGTTTGCACGGGGGCGCACCGGCTATACGGGCTATCTCGCTTTCCCGCCGGCGCCGGCGGGACCTCAGCTGGTGATCGAAACGGCGCTGACCGGCATCGCCCTGGACCTGCCCGGGGAGCTCGCCAAGGACGAGGCCGATCGCCGGTCTACTCGGGTCGAGGTCGATTTCCTGGATGAGCGAACCGAAGTCGGGGTTGCGCAGCGCGTGCTGGACGCTGCGCTGATCGTCACCGATGCCGGTCTGCGTGGCGGTCGCGTGCGGCTGCGCGGCTCTGCCGCCGGGCTGCCACAGTCTCACGTGCTGGCGGCGGACAGCCATGGCCGAGGGATCACGGATACCCGGCGGCTGGCGATTACCGGGGCTCTGGCGGAGCTGCCGCTGGCGGCCGGGGGCGCCGAAGGCGGGCTCTTTGGCGCAACGCCGGTGCTTCTGGACTCCCTGGAGATCGGCCACCTGCTGGCCGGGGATGCAGACCTGGGACCGGTCGCGCTGAGCGGCACCATGGATGGCCCGGCGCTGGCGATTGCGGCCTTTGGCGATCAGGTGCGGGGGCGTTTTACGCAAACGGCGGACTCGATGCTGGACGTCGATCTCGATTTCCTGCAGCTGCCCGACGTTGCTGAGGGCGCGGCGCCGCTGGCCGAGCTGGATGTCCGCCTGGTCACAGATCCTGATCGCCTTCGGGAGCGCGTCACGGTCGATACCCGGCTGGCGCCGGAAGAAGATCCCCTGCCCGTCGCCCTGATCGATGAGCTGCCCGCGGCGCGGGTGCGCGTGGCCGAGCTGATGCTCGGTGCGGATCCTTTTGGCCGCTGGGCCTTCGAGCTTGCGCCGGAGCCGGGCGTGATCCGGATCCTCGAGCTGGACGCGCAGGTCCGCGGGCTCACAATTGCCGCGCCAGAGCTGAGCTGGCATGCGCAGCCTAACGAGACGCGTTTTAGCGGTGAGCTGACGGCACAGGATCTGGCCACGGTGTTGCCCCAGTGGGACTACGCAGCCTCGCTCTCGACCGAGGCTGCGCGCGTGCGGGCAACGGTCCGCTGGCCGGGCTCGCCGGCGAACATCAATCTGCTGACAGCTGACGGGAGCGCGAACTTCCGGGCCGACAACGGGCGCTTTCTGGAGATCGACAGCGGCAGCAACGCGCTGAGGATCTTCAGCCTGCTCAATTTTTCGGCCTTTGCGAAGCGCATGAACCTGGATTTTTCCGACGTGCTGGGACGGGGCGTATCCTTTGAGAAGCTGACCGCACCGGTCAGCCTGGCGAGCGGTGATATGCGCTTTACGGAGCCCATGGCGATGGAAGGCACCGGTTCCAAATTTCGCCTGTCCGGCACCGTCGACCTGGATACCGGCGCGCTCAACAACGAAATGGTTGTCACCTTGCCGCTCACCAAGGGCCTGCCCTGGTATGCCGCGTACGTGGCGCTTGCGAACCCGTTGGCGGGCCTTGGGGTGCTGGTTGGAGAGCGCATGCTGCGCAAACCGCTCGAGCAGTTCAGCAGCGCGCGCTACCGGGTGACCGGCACGCTCGATGAGCCCAAAGCCAGACTTGTTAGTATATTCGACAACGACATGTCGACGGAGCTGCCGGCCGATGGCTCGGCGGTGCCGGCGCCCGACACCGAACCCGTGACCGCAGATCAGGAAGAGAACAGCGAATGACCAATCCCGTTGCCCAGGCGCGCAGCGCGCTGCTGGCGCCCTCTGGCATTGACGACAGCGACGCCCAGCGCGTGCTGGCCCACCTGCTTGGCCGGGCCGTCGATCTGGGCGAGCTGTTTTTTCAGCACCAGCGCTCGGAAAGCTGGGTGCTTGAAGACGGCATCGTCAAGGACGGGTCCTACAGCGTCGACCGCGGCGTCGGGGTGCGTGCTGTGGCGGGCGAGAAGACAGGCTTTGCCTACGCCGAGGACATCGTGCTGCCAGCGCTGACGCAGGCGGCGGACGCAGCGCGCAGCATCAGCCGGCAGGGACGCAGCGGTTCGGCGCAGATCGAGGCGGCGCCGGTGCGGCCGCCCGCGCGGTACCCGAGCCTTGACCCGTTGGCGTCGCGCAACGAAGACGACAAAGTCGCACTGCTTAAGCTTGCGGACGAGGCAGCGCGAGGCGCAGACCCCCGGGTGCAGGAGGTCACCGTACGCCTGTCTGCAAACCACGAATCAATGCTGGTGATGGCGACCGACGGCACGATCGCCGGCGATGTGCGGCCGCTCGTGCGCTTCGACGTATCGGTGCTGGTCGAGCAGAACGGACGGCGGGAACGCGGCAACGCGGGGCTCGGCGGCCGCGGCGATATTCCGACCTTTATTCACCCGGACAGCGTTCGCGAACTGGCTGCAGAGGCTGTTCGCACAGCGCTGGTCAACCTCGAGGCCATCGATGCGCCTGCGGGGCCTATGCCGGTCGTGCTGGGTGCGGGCTGGCCCGGGGTCCTGCTGCACGAGGCGGTGGGGCACGGGTTGGAAGGCGACTTCAATCGCAAGGGCAGCTCTGCCTTTGCCGGACGCGTGGGCGAGAAGGTGGCATCGGAGCTGTGCACGGTGGTCGATGACGGCACCCTCAGCGATCGACGCGGCTCCCTGACCGTTGACGACGAGGGCACGCCGACCGGCGAAACCGTGCTCATCGAGAACGGCATTCTCAAGGGCTACCTGCAGGACAAGCTCAATGCCCGGCTCATGGGCGTGGCGCCGACCGGCAACGGCCGTCGGCAAAGCTATGCGCACGTGCCCATGCCGCGCATGACCAACACCTTCATGCGCAGCGGCACCCACGAGCGCGAGGAGATGATTGCCAGCATCAAGCGCGGGGTCTACGCGGTGAACTTTGGCGGCGGCCAGGTGGACATCACCTCCGGGCGGTTTGTGTTCTCGGCGACGGAGGCCTACCTGATCGAGGACGGCAAGGTCACCGCGCCGATTCGCGGCGCGACGCTGATCGGCGACGGTCCCGAAGTGATGCAGAAAGTGTCCATGGTGGGCAACGACATGGCGCTGGACGCCGGGGTCGGGGTCTGCGGCAAGGACGGGCAGTCAGTGCCCGTGGGCGTTGGTCAACCGACGCTGAAGGTGGACGAAATCGTGGTGGGCGGCACGCAGGCCTAGCCGTGTTCTTCTGCGCCAGGGTCTGCCGCGTCCGCATGCTCCCGGAGCAGCCGGAACAGTGCGCGGGCGTCCGTGCGCGCGGCGCGGGCCAGCTGTTCGTGGCGCCCGGCGCCAGGCTCGCTGGCCGCCAGCGCCCGCTGGCTGCGAGCCGCGCGATCCACCGCCTGGCGCAGCGGTTGCCGGTCAACCTGAGGGTGCGCATCGATGTAGGCCGTCAGCGCGTCGCGCTCGTTCAGCAGCCGGTCGCGCCAGCCTTCCAGGGCATGCAGCTCGTAGCGCGCCGCGGCCGACTGGCCGTCCCGCTCGTCGATGGCGGCCTGGATCGCGTCGGTATCGATATCCCGCATGATGCCGCCGATAAACTGGAGCTGGCGCTTGCGGGCGCCCCGGGCGCGCAGCCGCCGAAACTCCTTCAGCGCATCGCGCAAGCGGTCCGGCAGCGGCAAGGCTGCCTGCTGCTCCGGCGTCAGCGCGGTCAGCGCGTCGCCCAGCGCGCGCGCAGCCTGGGCATCGCGTTTGCGGGCCGAGCGCGACGCTGGCTCGTCGAAGCCGTCTTCGCCGCCCTCTTTGTCGCCCTCTTTGCCGCCCGCTTTGCCGCTAAACGTTTCATCATCCATCCCTATAGCTTACACAGGTCGCCGGTCCTTGCCGGCCCTGCAGGACCCCATTGAGGCCGCTCATGAGCACCACGCCAGCCAGACCCGACCAGCACGCCGTTGACCTGCGGCAAAGTGAGGCCGCGATTCGCGAGCGCGTCGAACAGATCCTCGACGAAGCGCGGCGGCAGGGCGCAACGGCGGCCGAAGTGGTCGCCAGCGAAGACATTGGCCTGGGCGTGACCGTGCGCATGGGCGAGCTGGAGAATGTCGAGTTCAACCAGGATCGGGGGTTTGGGATCACGGTCTACCGCGGCCAGCGCCGGGGCAGCGCCTCGACATCCGATTCGCGGCCCGAGGCGGTGGCAGATACGGTGCGAGCGGCGATGAACATTGCCCGGTACACCCAGGAGGACGAGCATGCAGGGCTTGCGGACCCGGCGCTGATGCCCGAAACGGTGCGGGACCTGGACCTGTTTCATCCCTGGGACCTGGATGCCGACGCAGCTCAAGCCCTGGCGCTGACGGCAGAGAGCGCCGGGCGCGAGGTCGATGCGCGCATTACCAACTCCGACGGTGCTTCCGTCGGCACGGGGCAGCTGTGCCGTGTTTACGGCAATTCCCACGGCTTTGTGGGCAGCTATCTGGGCACCCGGCACTCGCTCAGCTGCATGCTGATCGGCGAGGAGAACGGCAGCATGCAACGAGACTACTGGTACACGGTCGCGCGCGACGCGACGGCGCTGGAAGCCGCTGCGGCCGTGGGCACGACAGCCGCGGAGCGTACGCTGCGCCGGCTGTCGCCGCGCCCGCTCAAGACCGGCAGCATTCCGGTCATCTTCTCGCCGCAGATGGCCATGGGCCTGATGGGGCACGTCATGGGGGCTCTGGCCGGCAGCGCGATTTACAAGAAAGCGAGCTTCCTGCACGACGCCATGGGCACGCAGGCTCTGGCATCGCACCTGTCCCTGGAAGAAGAGCCGCACCTGCCTGGGGAGCTGGGCAGCGCGGCCTTCGACGGCGAAGGCGTAGGGACCTGGAGCAAGGCGTTCATCGAAGATGGCGTGGTGCGTAGCTGGATGCTCAGCAGCTACTCGGCGCGTCGGTTAGGCCTTGCCACGAGCGGCAACGCAGGCGGCACGCACAACCTGACGCTCCGCGGCAAAACGCTGCCCCGGGCGGACCTGTTGCGGGAAGCGGGCGCGGGCTTTTACGTGACCGAACTCATGGGCCAGGGCGTAAACACTGTAACCGGCGACTATTCCCGCGGTGCCTCTGGCTTCTGGTTCGAAGACGGCGAGCTGCAGTACCCGGTCGACGGCGTGACGATTGCGGGCAACCTGAAAGACATCATGCAGCGGGTCGTGGCCGTTGGTGATGACGTCGATACCCGCGGTAACTACCGGGCACCCAGTGTTTGGGTCGAAGCCATGACCGTGGCCGGTGCTGACTAGCTGGCCCTGACCCGGGCTTGGGTTCGGCAGGGCCCGTTGATACGATGCGCCCGCATCGCCGGGATGAAGGCTGTCTGACAGTTTTCGGCGTGATGAAGCTGCCGTTGCAGCTTGAGGAGAGCGCGCTTTTCTCTGCGGTGCACAACGTACCAGCCAGCCTATCCAGGGGTCAGGAGAGAGAAACATGAAGGGACTCAGTGCGCTCTGCGCGTTGCTGTCTGTTCTGGGCGCAGCCGTTGCCCAGGCCGAACAGCGCATCATCGAAGAAATTGTGGTCACGGCGACCAAGCGGGCCTCCACCATCCAGGACGTGCCCTTTTCCATCAACGCGCAAACGCAGGAAGACATCCAGCGCAGCGGCGCGACCAACATCGAAGAACTGTCCCGCAACGTCGCCGGCCTGATTGTCCAGAACCTGGGGCCGGGCCAGAGCCAGGTTGCCGTTCGCGGCGTCTCGGCCGGGCAGATCGTTCGCGACCAGCCGGGCGTCAAAGAGCAGGTCGGTGTTTACCTGGACGAGTCCGTGATCTCGCTGTCGCTGTTCACGCCGGATCTTGATCTGTACGACCTGAATCGCGTAGAAACGCTGCGCGGCCCGCAGGGCACGCTGTTCGGTTCCGGCTCGGTGGGCGGTACGATTCGCTACATCACCAACCAGCCGAATCTGGAAGCAACGGAAGCCTCCGTCGAAGCTGACCTGAACTCCGTGACCGACGGCAGCGAAGGCGGCCATCTGAAAGGGATGTTCAACCTGCCCCTGGGCGATCGCGCCGCGCTGCGCGTGGTTGGCTACGCGACGGAGTATGCGGGGTTTATCGACGCGCTCGGAGAGAATGGCCAGCGCGATCGGGACGTTAATGACGGCTCCAACCGCGGCGTCCGCGTTGCCGCGCGCTTCGAGCCGAGCGACCGGGTCTCCATCACGCCGCGGGTGGTCTATCAGGAAATCGAGACCGATGGCTTTAACCGGCAGGAAGTATTCAACCTGTACGCCAACCCGTTCACGACAACGCGCCCGGCGATCCAGCTGGACGATCGGCAGCAGTTTCTGCGCCGCAGTGAAGCCTTTTCGGACGAGACGCTGATCGCCGACCTGACGGCAGAGATCAGCCTGGACGGTTTCGACATCACCTCTATCACCAGCTACACGGAGCGAGAGATACTGGTCAGCCGCGATGCCAGCGCTCTGACCGGCAGCGTCTCCGTGGACCTCGGCTTTGCAGATAGCGCAGTGCTGCTGCCGTCCAACCTCCGGGACACGACAGACGTTGAGCAGTTTACCCAGGAGCTGCGTATCAGCTCCAACGGCGACGGCGCCGTGCAGTGGGTGGGCGGCATCTTCTATTCCGATACGGAACGGGTCTACGCACAGCGCCTGCCGACGCCCGGTTACGATGCGGCAACGGACGCGACCCTGGGTGCCGGTACCGCCGCCGCTGTGGCCAACGGCTTCTCGGCAGATTCGCCCTTCAACTCTGATCTGCCCTACGACCTGGAGCAGATCGCGCTCTTTGGCGAAGTCATCTGGGACGTGAGCGAGCGGCTGCAGCTGACCTTTGGCGGCCGCTACTACGATTACGAAGAAGAACGCACCATCACCACCGGCGGCCTGTTTGCCGCGGGCGATTCAGGCCAGGTCGACGAGACGTCTTCTGACGGCTTCAACCCGCGCCTGCTGGCCAGCTACGACCTGAACGAGACGATCACCCTGAACGCCCAGGCCTCCAAAGGCTTCCGGCTTGGGGGCGTCAATGATCCGCTGAACACCGCGCTGTGCACGGCCGGAGACCTTGCCACCTTCGGCAGCTTCCAGGCCTACGATGACGAGACCCTGTGGAACTACGAGGCCGGCTTCAAGGCGCAGTTTGACTCGGGCATTACCGTGAACGCGGCGGTGTTTCATTCGGATATCGAAGACCTGCAGGTCACCCTCGATGCCGGCTCCTGTTCTTCGCGCATCTCCTTCAATGTCGAAGAAGCGCACAGCACCGGTTTCGAGCTTGAAGTTTCTGCCAACCCTACGGAAAACCTGGAGCTGAGCTTCTCTGCGGCGATCCTGGAGTCGGAGTTCGACGACACGGTGCTGGCGGATACCGGCGGCGTGCTGGGCGGTGTCGAAGATGGCAACCGGCTGGCGTCGGTGCCGGAGCTGCAGCTGGCGGGCGCTGCCACCTACAGCTTCCCGATCGGTGCTTTTGGCGGCGCCACCGGCTTCGTGTCTGGCACGATCCAGCATCTGGGGAATCGCTTCACCCAGCCCGGTGACCAGACTCCGGGCGCCGGAACCTTCAGCTCCGGCCTGCCCTTTGGCGGCGCGACCGGCGCAGAGGTGACGACCCTGGACCTTGAGCTGGACCCCTACACGCTGGTGAACCTGCGAGCTGGAGTGCAGAAGGAAGCGTGGGAAGTGGCGCTGTACGTCAACAACATCACCGACGAGAACGCGGACCTGTCCTTCGACCGGGAGCGGGGTGGCCGGGCCCGGCTTGGCTTCCGCACGAACCAGCCGCGCACCGTCGGGCTGGTGTTCCGCCTGTTCTACTAGGCTCTGCGCGCCCCGATCGGGGCCTGGCGTGCCGCGGGGGGTCCCCCCGCCCTCCCGAAAACAGGTAAAGCCCCCCCCGTTAGGGCAACGCCGCGGGGGCGCAGGG
>CAZXIJ010000022.1:0-18406 GCA_964640725.1 uncultured Pseudomonadales bacterium
AATCGAGCAGATCAACGCTCCCGTGCGGCTTGTCCGTGCGGATCCTACGTGGCCGAAGCGTGGTTAACCCGGTCGGCGATGCGGGCATCAGATCGCGCTCAGGGCTGCCTCGAGACGGTGCAGTCCCTGCTGCAGCAACTGCGTGGCGCAGCCAAAGTTAAATCGCACATAGCCCGGGCCGCCAAAGTCTTCGCCCATCGACAAGCCGAGGCCGTGCGCCAGAAAGTGCTCGCTCGCGCGCCGCGGGCCAAGATCGCGCACATCGATCCAGCCGAGGTAGGTTGCGTCACCGGGGTGCATGCGCGAACCGGTGACCGCCGCGAGCTGGTCGCGATGGTCCCGCAGGTGCGCGCGCAGCGCAGCAACCCAACGCTGATCCTGACGGTAGGCCGCTTCCGCCGCGGCGTAACCGAGCACCGAGGGCGTGCCGACCATGCCGATGCGCGCGGCGCGAAATCGCGAGCGCAGGCCAGCGTCGGGAATGACGGCGACGGCACAGCCGAGCCCGGGCATGTTCCAGGTTTTGGTCGGCGCCATGAGGGTGATCGTGCGCCTTGCCACGGCCTCGTCGAGGCTCGCAACGGGGACGTGCTCCGCGTCCGGGGCCAGCAGCAGGTCGCAGTGAATCTCGTCGCTGATGATCGTCAGGTCGTGGGCGTCGCAGGTGTTGGCCAGGGCCTGCAGTTCGTCTCGCCGGTAGGCTCGGCCGGTCGGGTTCTGGGGGTTGCACAGCAGCAGGGCGTTGCTGCCGCGTTGCCGGCCGCCGTGGCCCCGGGCAGCGCGCGCGAGCTGGTCCAGGTCCATCTCGTATTGCGGGCCAGGGGCGAGCGGCACGTCGATGCGCTCGCCATCGGCCTGCGCCGGCACGGACAGGAACGGGTAGTACACGGGCGGCATCAGAAACACGGGCTCACCGGGCGCGGTGACGGCGCGGGCCGCAACGTTCAGGCCCGCGACGACGCCAGGCACCCAGACCAGCCAGGCGGGATCGATCTGCCAGTCGAACTGGGTCCTGGCCCACTCGACAAAGGCTTCAGTGAGGCTGCCGGGCACGTTGGTGTAGCCCAGCACCGGGTGTTCCAGCCGCGCGCGGATGGCGTCCAGAATCGGCTCCGGGGTGGGCAGGTCCATGTCAGCCACCCAGAACGGCAGCACCTCGGGCCCGTACTTTTCCCACTTGGTGGCGCTGGTGCCGCGGCGGTCCAGAGGCGTCTGCCAGTACGCCTGGTCAATGGGTGCCCTGGGGTCTGCGGCCATGGTGATCGTGTGCTCGGGGTCGGGCCCTTCATGGTGCCAGCGACAGGCGATGGGGTACACTCGGCGCCTTTCCAGTACCCCGGAGCGAGCCGTGAGCGACGCCGTCATCGACCAGATCAAGGAACAGATCGGCAACAACCCGATCCTGCTATATATGAAGGGCTCTCCGCAGGCGCCCCAGTGCGGGTTCTCTGCGCAGACCGTTCAGTGCCTGATCCAGTGCGGCGAGCGCTTCGCCTACGTCGACATTCTGTCCAACCCCGACATCCGTGCAGCGCTGCCCGGCTACGCGGACTGGCCCACCTTCCCACAGCTGTGGGTCGAGGGCGAGCTGGTGGGCGGCTGCGACATCATTACCGAGATGCACGAGGCCGGAGAGCTGCAAACGCTCATCAAGGAATGCGCGGCGCGTCACGCCGACGAGAGCGAAGCCTAGCGGTTGACGCTGTCTTCGTCGTCGCCGGGCTGTGTCTCCAGCGGCGGCGGCTCGTAGGGCCAGCGGTTGACGATGTCGCAGAACAGCTCCGCGGTACGCTCGGCGTCGTACAGCGCGTTGTGGGCTTTTTGCGTATCAAACTCGATACCGGCGCGGCCACAGGCTCTGCTGAGGACCGTCTGCCCGTAGGCCACCGCAGCCAGTGACGCCGTGTCCAGGCTGCTGAAGGGGTGGAACGGGCTGCGCTTCATCTCGCCGCGGCCGATCGCCTGATTCAGAAACGCCTGATCGAAGGCGGCGTTGTGCGCCACCATGATGGCGCGCTGACAGCCCTCGGCCTTGACCTGTTTTCGGACCTTGTGGAACAGCTGATTGAGCGCCTCGTGCTCGGCGATGGCCGCTCGGTTGGGATCGTTCGGGTCGATGCCCGTGACCTTCAGAGAGGCCGGGTCCATCAGGGAGCCATCGAAGGGCTTGACGCTCTGCTCGTAGCCTTCGCCCAGCACCAGCCGGTCGCCATCGAACTGCACGAACACGCAGGCGATCTCCAGCAGCGCATGGCGCTGGGGATCGAAGCCTCCGGTTTCGAAGTCGATAACGACCGGGAGGAACCCTCGAAAACGCTGTGCCATCTGCATGCGGCGACCTTAGCACAGGCTCCGCGCCGGCACGGCACGGGATCACAGAACGGGCCGGGGGTCTCAAGTATTCCGGGACCGAGCCGATAGCTGATCCATGACCACCCTTATGCAGTGGCGGGCGCCCGTGGCGCAGCGCCGGCTTTGTTTTCTGCTGTTCTGTCTGCTGTTGCCCTGGCGCGGGGACGCTGCGGAACCCTCGCGTCCGATGAACTCGCGTCCCGCGGACTTGCGTCCGCAGGACGCGGGTAGTTCGGACAGGAGTCCGAACTACAGGGCCGGCGACGTTCTAGCGGGCGAGGCCGGGGGGCCGAACTACGGAAGCGGCGACGCTCGAGCGGGCGATGCAGCGCGGCCGAAGGACGAGAGCGTTGAAGCTGCGGCGGACGCAGCGCGGCCGGTCGGTTTTTCTGCCCGCTGGGACCATCGCTGGCAGATGCGCAAACAGGACAGCAGCTGTGAGCTGACCCTGGAAGTCGGTGCCTTCGGGCAAGCGCGATTTCTGGCGCAGCCTGGCGCCGCGCTGAACTTCGAGCTGATCGAGCGCCAGCCGCTGCTGGCCCCGAACGGGGTGAGTGCCCGCGCCGTGGCCCCAAGCTGGCACCCGCGCTACCCGCACGCCAGTCGCTGGGCACCGCTGGCCCATGTGCCCGGTTACGGCATCCAGCTGGATCGCCCGGAAGCGGTGGCCCTGCTGATGTCGCTCTACGAAGGCTACGAGCAGGAGCTCGGGGCGGCCGGACTCTACGGCACAGCGCCGGCGCTGCTCCTGACCCTGTCGGTGCTGGACTTTCGCAGCGCCTACGATGCGTTCCTGCGCTGCCAGCAGCATCAGCGGCCCGCCAGCCTGCTGGCCCTGCATCGAACCCGGGTGCAGTTTGCGACCGGCAAGCACCAGATTCCGCCTGCTGCCCTGGCCCGGATCCGCGAAGTGGCGGCCTATGTGGCCCGGGACCCCCGGGTTGTACGTGTCTACGTGGACGGCTACACCGACGATGTGGGCGGCGACCGGGACAACGTTGCCCTGTCGAAGCGCCGGGCCGGCGCTGTGGCCGATGCCCTGTCGTCAGCTGGCGTCGAGCGCTCGCTGCTGGCCGTGCGTTACCACGGCGAGCGCTACCCGGTGCTGCGGGCGAAGAGCAGCGACGCCCGGGCCAAAAACCGGCGCACCACCGTTCGCGTGGAGCTGGGCTCCAGCCCGGCCAGCTAGGCGCTCGCTCCGCCCGCCATCTTTCCTTACCATGGCGCCCCCGCAATGGAGGGACCGTCATGGCCCGGAAAATAGTGCTCGCCTACAGCGGCGGTCTGGACACCTCGGTGATCTGTCGCTGGCTGCAAACCACCTATGACGCCGAAGTCGTCACCTTCACCGCCGACATCGGTCAGGGCGAGGAAGTCGCGCCGGCCCGTGCCAAAGCCGAGGCCATGGGCGTCCGGGAGATCTTTATCGAAGACCTGACGGAAGAGTTCGTCCGGGACTACGTCTACCCGATGTTTCGAGCCAACACGGTGTACGAGGGCGAGTACCTGCTCGGCACCAGTATTGCCCGCCCGCTCATTACCCGGCGGCTGGTCGAGATCGCCGAGCAGACCGGCGCGGATGCCATCGCCCACGGCGCCACCGGCAAGGGCAACGATCAGGTCCGCTTCGAGCTCGGCGCCTACGCGCTCAACCCTGATATCCAGGTGATCGCCCCCTGGCGAGACTGGGACCTGAACTCCCGGGAAGCGCTCATGGACTTCTGCGAGAAGCACCAGATACCGGTGGACTACCAGCGCGGCGACAAGTCGCCGTACTCCATGGACGCGAACCTGCTGCACATCTCCTACGAGGGGGGCGGCCTGGAAGATCCGGACACGCCCGCCGACGAGGCCATGTGGCGCTGGACCGTGGCGCCGGAGGCAGCGCCGGAAGCCGGTGCCGAGATCAGCATCACCTTCGAGCGGGGCGACGCGGTCGCAATCGATGGCGAGGCCATGACGCCCGGCGTGCTGCTCAAGCGGCTCAATGAGCTGGGCGGGGCGCATGGCGTCGGGCGGGACGACATTGTCGAGAACCGCTACGTCGGCATGAAATCGCGCGGCTGCTACGAGACCCCCGGCGGCACCATCCTGCTCAAGGCCCATCGCGCCATGGAGTCGCTGACCCTGGACCGCGAGGTCACGCATCTGAAAGATGAGCTGATGCCCCGGTACGCCAAGGTCATCTACAACGGCTACTGGTGGTCGCCGGAACGGCTGGCCATGCAGGCGCTGATCGATCAGACCCAGGCAGTCGTGAACGGCACGGTGCGCCTGCGGCTGTACCGGGGTTCTGTCAGCGTGCTTGGCAGGCGCTCGGACGCTGACAGCCTGTACGATGCGAACGTTGTCACGTTCGAAGACGATGCCGGTGCGTATGATCAGTCCGATGCCGGAGGCTTTATCAAGCTGAATGCACTGCGCCTGCGGCTCGCCGCCAAGCGCGGGCGCCAGCTTCGCTGAGTCTTCCGGGCCCGGCTTGCAGCAATGCAGTACGCCATCGGGTGTTCTGCAGGCCGGCCCCATGATCGGAGATCCACATGCCCAACTTTCAGGTGCTATTCAGCGGTGACCTTGTCGCCGGCGCGGGTCGCGACACCGTGCAGCAGAATCTTGCCAACGAGTTAGGCATTAACGAGCGCAAGAGCGCCGCGCTGTTCAGCGGCCGCACGGTCGTGCTCAAGAGCCAGCTGGACGAGGCGACGGCGCAGCAGTGGCAGCAGCGCCTGAACGATCTTGGCGCCCTGTGCCGCATCAAGGATCTGGATGCCAAGGCCGCTGCGGACCCGGCTCGCTTCAAAGCCGACATGCGCGCCAACGATCACACCCTGCGCGACATCACCGCGGCGCATCTTGAATGTCCGCGCTGCGGACACCTGCAGCTCGACAGCAGCCACTGCGCCCGCTGCGGCGTGGACCTGCAGGCGGCTTTCAAGCAGAAGCGCAAGGAAGACCTGATCATCGAGAAGAAGATCCGCGAGCTGCGCGGCACCGGGCAGATGCCGGTCGCCACGGTGCCCACGGGTTCCAGCCCGGTCGTCTCGCCGAACCAGGTGGCGGCCAACGACGAGCCGCGCTCCAAGCTGGGCAAGATGGTCTCCTGGATCAAGCGCTCAAACGGCTAACGGCCGCCCTGCGGTTGCCCGACAGCCGCCAGCCTCCATAATCCCTCTATGACTGACCGGCTCTCTTCGCAAGCCCTGCCCATTGGCGTGTTCGATTCCGGCATGGGCGGCCTGACCGTGCTGCGTGCCCTGCGTGAGGCGTTGCCGGGGGAATCTTTCGTGTACCTGGGCGACACTGCCCGGCTGCCCTACGGCACCAAGAGCGCGGGCACGGTGACGCGCTACGCGGTGCAGGCGGCGAGCGTGCTGGTGTCGCGAGGCATCAAGGCGCTGGTGGTGGCTTGCAACACCGCATCAGCTGCGGCCCTGCCCGAGCTGACGGAGCGCTTTGCGCCCCTGCCGGTCATCGGCGTGCTCGAGCCCGGCGCCCAGGCAGCAGCGCTGGCGGCCCAGGGCACGGCGCGGGTGCTGGTACTCGCGACCGAGTCGACGGTGCGCGGCGGCGTCTACGCGCAGGCGCTGCTGCGCTGCGATGCGACGCTCAAGGTACTGTCGCGGCCGAGCCCCTTGCTGGTTGCGCTCGCCGAAGCGGGCCGAACCGGTGACGCGCTGGCAACGCTCGCGCTGCGCGAATACGCAGCGCCCGCAATCATGAGCGGGCGCACAACGGTGCTGCTGCTGGGCTGTACGCATTTCCCCGTGTTCCGGCCCGCCTTGACGCGGCTGCTGCCGGCCAACACTCCGTTGATCGACTCGGCGCAGACCACCGCCGCAGCTCTGGCCCGAATGCTGGAAGCCCAGGGGTTGCTGGCGAACGACGGCAAGGACCCGGATATCCAGTTTCTGGCGACCGACGACGTGCAGCGCTTTGCCCGGATCGGTGCCGGCTTCCTGGGCGCGGCGATTCCCGGGGCGACGCTAGTCGATCTCTGACTTGCCTTTGAACTCGCACAGGTCGGCAATTCGGCAGCTGCCACAGCGGGGCTTGCGGGCGACACACACGTAGCGGCCATGCAGGATCAGCCAGTGGTGCGCGTCGACCAGAAACTCTTCGGGCACGAGCCGCACGAGGCGGTCCTCAACCTCTCGTACGTTCTTGCCTTTGGCGATGCCCGTACGGTTTGAGACCCGAAAGATGTGCGTGTCGACGGCCATCGTCGGCTCGCCGAAAGCTGTGTTCAGCACCACGTTCGCGGTCTTGCGGCCAACGCCGGGCAAGGCCTCGAGCGCCTGGCGGTCGCGCGGCACCTCTCCGCCGTGCTCGCTTACCAGCAGCTTGCAGGTCTTCAGCACGTTCGCAGCCTTGGTATTGAACAGCCCGATGGTCTTGATGTAGGACTTCAGTTTGCGCAGGCCCAGGGCGGCGATCGCCTCGGGGGTGTTGGCGACGGGAAACAGCCGGGCCGTGGCCTTGTTGACCCCCACGTCCGTGGCCTGGGCCGACAGGATCACTGCGATCAACAGCTCGAAGGGCGAGCTGAAGGCCAGCTCCGTCGTCGGCTTGGGGTTATCGGCGCGCAGCCGAGTGAATATCTCGGTCCGTTTTTCGCGGTTCATCAGTCCTTTGGCTCTCGATGTTGATCTGGAGGAGAAGTGCGGCCGTCATCGTCCTGACCATCGATAGCGGCGTCGGGCGACCGCCGGCCGAGCACGGCCTGGCCTGCGGCAAGGAGCACCGCCGCGCACAGGAACGCGCCCGGCGCGAGCCCGGCGAGCGGTATCCCCCACGCCTGGGGCCAGATGACAAGGCCGCGAACGCTGCCCGCCGCCCCGAACAGCTGGTGCAGGTTGGCGCCGATCCGGCCGGTGGCCAGGAGCTCCCGCGCGCTGCCCAGAATGATCAGGGCCAGCGCGAAGCCAATGGCGGTACCCAGGGCATCGAGCACGGCAGCGCGCACGGGCATGCGGCTGGCGAAGGACTCGACCCGGGCCAGGATCATGCAGTTGGTCACGATGATCTGCACGAACAGCGCGACTCGCTGGTACAGCTCGAAGGCGTAGGCCTCCAGCAGCAGCACGGCGCAGGTCGTGAAGGTCGCGATCAGCAGCATGAAGATCGGTAGCCGGGCAAAGGGCGGGATGCCGCGGCGCAGGAGCGATACGGTCAGGTTGGCGCCGAGCAGCACAAACGCGCTGGCCGCGGCGAGTCCCAGGGCATTGACCAGGCTGTTGGACACGGCGAGCAGCGGGCACAGCCCGAGCAGCTGCGCCCAGGCCGGGTTGCCGTGGCCGATGCCCCGGGCAAAGGTCGTGGCGGCGTTTGGCGCCGCTGTGCGGGCATCAGGCCCGTTCAAGGTCGATCTCCTGCGCAAGGCTCAGGGCTAAACGCAACCGGCTGCGCTGCGAGCGCCGTGAGTCTTTCATTCAGGATCTTGCGCACGGCACGCACGGTGATGGTGGCGCCACTCACGGCGTCCAGCGATACCGGCCGGGCGGCCAGCGCCGGCGCTTCCAGAGACCGAAAGCGGGCGAGCCACGCATCGTCCCCCGGCGCCGCGATGAAGTCGCCGATGCCGGGCGTCTCTTTGTGCGACAGCACGGCCAGCTTGTAGATCTGCAGCGGTCCGGGCTCGCCCGGCTCGCTGGCGCCGCGCTGGAGCGCCAGCCCAAGCTGGATCGGGCCGCCATAGCCGCGACCCTCGGCCAGCACGAGGGTAATGCCGTCGCACAAGGTTACGGGCCAGCGATCCAGGGCGAAATCCCCGCGCAGGCGATTGCTGCCCGCCAGGCTCGCCAGGTTATCGCGCAGCGCCGCCTCCCGGGCGGCCTGAATGGGCGCCCTGGTGATGCTTGCGGTCTGCCACAGCAGCAGGCCGCAGATGGCGGCGACCAGCACCGTCGTGATCAGCGCGCGCGTTGGGTTCGGCAGCGCGCTCACGGGCGCGGCTCGCTGCGCCGCAGCGCTTTGGCGCGGTCGCGCCAGCGCTCGCCCTGGTGCTGCAGCAGGGGCGCGCAGCCGTTGGCTAACAAGACTGCAAACGCGGCACCGTCGGCCCAGGTGCCGTAGCTGCGGATCGCGAAGATGAGCGCGCCGATCAGGGCGCCAAAGAGCCACTGGGCGCGAGGGTCCGACGGCTGCGTAACCGGGTCCGTTGCGATAAAAAACGCCGTCAGGCAGGTCGCGCCAGTCAGCCAGTGGAACAGCGGAGTACCGGTGCTGGCGGAGCTGCCGCCGTCGTAGCCGATGGCGGCGCAGACGCCGAGGCTGGCGAGCACCGCGACCGGCACGCGCCAGTGGGCCAGGCGCAGCGCCACCACGCCCAGCCCCCCGGCCAGGTAACCGAGATTCACCCACTCCCAGCGAGCACCGCCCCAGGTACCGAACGCCGCGGTGCTCTGGAAATCGGCAACGGTAGCGCCGCCCCGGTGGGCGAACGCATCCAGCGGCGTCGCGGCGCTCAGCCCGTCCAGCGTGGCCGGCGTCTCGGCTGCGGCGATGGGCCAGCTCGCCAGGTGCTCCGGAAAGGTCACGAGCGCCGCGGCGTAACCGACCATGGCCGGGTTGAAGAGATTGTTGCCCAGCCCGCCGTAGGCAAATTTGCCGAGCCCCAGGCCCAGCAGGCAGGCGAAGGCCAGCACGGCCAATGGCGTGCCCGGCGGCAGGCACAGCGCGATGAGGGCGCCGGTCAAGGCGCTGCTGCCGTCGGCCAGCCGCTCGGAGTTCAGGGCGCCGTCGCGCAGCAGCTGGCAAAGCGCTTCGGTCAGCGTTGCGAAGCTGATCCCGGCAACGACCAGCAGCAGCGTGCCGCTCCCGAAGTACCAGGCCTGCGCCAGCGCGCCGGGCAGCAACAGGGCGGTAGTGAGCCACAGCAGCGCACGGGTCGACAAGGACAGGCGCGGAGCCATCAGCGATCGGTGTCCCAGCTGCGACGCTGCGCCAGGCGCGCACTGCGACGATCCGCCCGGGCGGTGGCGCGGGCCACCTGCCGGGCTTCGTGACGGCGAAAGCGCGCGGCGCTGCGATCGGCGTTTTGGGTCAGGGCCAAGACGGCGGCCTGGCGACGCTTGGCGGTGCGAAAGCCCTGCAGCAGATCGATGCCGCTGGGACAGACGACATTGCAGTAGCCGCACTCGATGCAGGCATCCAGCCCGGCGCTGGCCAGGCGCGCGATGGCGCTGTCGGGCTGTTGCGCCTCCGCAAGGGTCGGCGGCGTCCGCGGCAGCGTGCTGCTGGCGTGCCACAGCGCTTCCGGATCGATGCCCGCAGGGCAGGCGGGCGCGCAGCGGGCGCAGCCGATGCAGGGATCGTTGCGCGACGCGGCCAGGGGCGCGACGGCCAGGGTGGTGCGGTCCGTGCGTTCCTCGGCCTGGGCTTCGCGACCGGACCAGGGCCCGCCGCTGCGCAGGGGGGCGGCATCAGGCACGAGCGCCGCCAGCGGTTGCCCGAAGGCCTGCCAGCGCGTTTGCCCGGCCACGGTTACGGGCCGGCCGGTCATGACCTCGCCATGGGTGAGCGCTCGGCCTGCGGCCATCAGCGTGATGACGTTCAACACGACGACGCCCTGGGTTGCGGGCGGGTTCGCCAGGTTTGCCAGCACGCAGCCGGCAGCTTGCAGCACCATCGGCTCCGCCCCGGCTGCCGGCGCGTCGGGCACGGCGAGCACGCGCAGCGGCGGCAGCGGTGGTGCTGCCTCGCGGGCAAGCTGATCCCAGCGGGCCTGCAGGGCCCCGGCTTGCGCTTTTGTGCGGTGACCGAGCACCAGGCACGGCGCCGCCACCTGCAGGGCTTGTGCGAGCCTTGCCAGGCCGAGCATGACCTCGTCACCGTGGTCCGCCAGCGCCAGCAAATCGCCGTCGATGCCAGGCTCGCAGGCGACGCCGTTGGCGAACAGGCGGATGCCGGGCGTGGCGCTGGATTGCGTCTCCTGCCAGCGCCAGGCGGCCGTCAGCTTGCGCGCGGTGGGGTAGCCGCCGCCGCCCATGCCCGTAACCTCAGCCGCTGTCAGCCGGTCCGCGACGGCGCCCAACGGCGCCGTGACCGGGAGCGGCTCGAAGCGCGGCTCGCTGAAGACCCTCACGAAGCGGCGTCCGGGCCGGGCTGGACGGGGTGTATGGCGCTGGCGGGCACCAGGTCGATACAGTCCACCGGGCAGGGCGCGATGCACAGCTCGCAGCCCGTGCACTCCTGTGCAATCACCGTGTGCATCTGCCCCGGCGCGCCGATGATGGCGTCGACCGGGCAGGCCGGGATGCATAGAAAGCAGCCGATACAGCGGGACTCATCGATCAGCGCCAGCATGGGCGGGCCCTCTGGCGCGGGCAGGGGCGCGTCCTCCCGACCGAGCAGGTTAGCCAGGTGCACGGCGGTGGCGGGGCCACCGGGCGGGCACAGGTTGGTTGCGGCCCCGTCGCGCACCAGCGCTTGTGCGTAGGGGCGGCAGCCCGGATAGCCGCACTGCGCGCACTGCGTTTGCGGCAGCACGTCGTTGATCCTGTCGACCAGCGGGTCGTCGTCCGCCGGCCAGCGCCGCTGGGCCCAGTAGAGCAGCCCGTAGCTTGCCAGCACGAGGGCCAGGAGCAGGCCGATGGCGCTCATTGACCGAAGCCTGCGAAGCCCATAAAGGCCATGGACAGCAGCCCGGCCGTCAGCAGGGTGACCGGCGTGCCGCGGAAGGCGTGCGGCACCTGGTCGTCGTTGAGCCGCTCGCGCAGGGCCGCGAACATCACCATGACCAGCACGAAGCCGAGCGCCGCGCCCATCGCCAGGAACAGGGTTTGCGACAGCGACAGCGCGTCCCGCACCGCGATCAGGGCGACGCCGAGCACGGCGCAGTTGGTGGTGATGAGCGGCAAGTAAAGCCCGAGCACCCGATGCAGGAGCGGGCTCATGCCGCGCAGGAACAGCTCCGTCAGCTGGACCGTGGCCGCGATGGTGACGATGAAGCTGACAATGTCGAGGTACTGCAGGCCCAGGGGCACCAGCACGCCGTGGTAGAGCAGGTGGCTGAGCAGCGCCGCCAGCGTCAGCACGAAGGTCGTGGCAAGGCTGGTGGCGACGGCTGTTTCGCTGCGCGCCGTGACGCCCATGAACGGGCACAGGCCCAGGAACTGGGCCAGCACAAAGTTGCTCACCAGCAGGGCACCGATCAGGAGGCTGAACAGCTCTGCCATGCCAGCGCCTCGCGTCAGCTCACGATCATGCCCGGCGCGGCGCCGCTGTCCGGGCTGAGCAGGAAGATGCCCTCGGCACCTTCGCCGGCGGCCAGCACCATGCCTTCGGAGACCCCAAACTTCATCTTGCGCGGCGCCAGGTTCGCGACCAGCACCGTCAGCCGGCCGACCAGATCTTCTGGCGCGTAGGCGCTCTTGATGCCGGAGAACACCTGCCGCTCGCCCAGCGCGCCCACGTCCAGGGTCAGCTGCAGCAGCTTGTCGGCGCCCTCGACATGGTTGGCCGCCGTCACCCGCGCGACGCGCAGCTCGATCTTGCCGAAGGTGCCGATGTCGATGGTGTTGTCTTCGGCGTTGTCCTGGGCGTTGCCGGCCTGCTTGGCCTTGGCAACGCCGTCGCTGCGGTTGCCGGCAGGCTGTCCGGCCGCCGCGTCTTCCCGGGACGCGTCGACCAGCTTGTCGAGCTGCTTTCGCTCCAGGCGGGTCATGAGCGGCTTGAAGGCATTGATCTCCCGGTCCAGCAACGGCGCTGCCAGATCTGCCCAGCGCAGGGGTCCGGCATTCAGGAACTGCTCGGCGTCGGCGGCCATGGCAGGCACAACTGGCTTCAGGTAAATCATGAGGACCCGGAACAGGTTCAGGCCCATGGTGCACACGTCCTGCACAGCGTCGCGCTGGGCGGGATCTTTCATCATGGCCCAGGGCGCGCGATCGGCGATGTACTGGTTGGCCCGATCGGCCAGGGCGCTGACCTCGCGCATGGCGCGAGCCGTGTCGCCGGCCTCGTACAGATCAGCGATGCGCTCCGCCGGTTCTGTCAGCGCCGCGTAGAGGTCCGGCTCCGGCAGGGCCGTGCTCAACCGCCCGTCGAACTGCTTGCTCACGAAGCCCGCGCAGCGGCTGGCGATGTTGACGACCTTGCCGACCAGGTCGCTGTTGACCCGGGACACGAAGTCATCGAGGTTGATGTCGATGTCGTCCACGGTGCCGTTCAGCTTGGTGGCGTAGTAGTAGCGCAGGTACTCGGGCTTCAGGTGCGCGAGGTAGGTGCTGGCGTTGATGAAGGTGCCGCGGCTCTTGGACATCTTGGCGCCGTCGACCGTGACGAAGCCGTGCGCGTGAACCCGGGTCGGCTTCCGGAAGCCGGCGCCGTCCAGCACCGCCGGCCAGAACAGCGCGTGGAAGTTGACGATGTCCTTGCCGATAAAGTGATGCACCTCGGCATCGGAGTCGGCCGCCCAGTAGTCGTCGAAGGTGCGCTCGTTGCCCTGATCCAGAAACTGCTGGAGGCTCGCCATGTAGCCGATCGGCGCGTCCATCCACACGTAGAAGTACTTGTCGTCCGTGCCCGGAATGCGAAAACCGAAGTAGGGCGCATCGCGGGAGATATCCCAGGGCTTGAGCCCGGCGTCCAGCCACTCGGCCAGCTTGTTGGCGACTTCTTTCTGCACGGCGCCGGAACTGGTCCAGGCCTTCAGCATGTCGGTGTACTGCGGCAGGTCAAAGAAATAGTGCGTCGAGGCCTTGCGGGTGGGCGTTGCGCCCGACAGCAGGGATTTGGGGTTTTTGAGCTCGAGGGCGTCGTAGGTGGCGCCACAGGCCTCGCAGTTGTCGCCGTACTGGTCTTCCGTGCCGCAGTTCGGGCAGGCGCCCTTGACGAAGCGGTCTGCCAGGAACAGGCCCCGCTCCGGGTCGAACAGTTGCTCCACCTCTTTTGTGAAGATCAGGTCCCGGGCCTGCAGCCGGCCGTAGATCAGCTCTGCGTAGTGGCGGTTTTCGTCCGAGTGGGTGGAGTAGTAGTTGTCGTGGCCGACCAGGAAGCCTTCGAAGTCCGCGGCGTGGGACTGGCGTACCTGCTCGATCAGCACCTCTGGCTCCAGCTGCTCCTGCTCAGCTTTGAGCATCGTCGCCGTGCCGTGCGTGTCGTCTGCGCACACGTACAGGCAGTCGTGGCCGCGCAGGCGCTGAAAGCGCACCCAGATGTCGGTCTGAATGTGTTCCAGCAAGTGCCCCAGGTGAATATCGCCGTTGGCGTTGGGCAAGGCGCTGGTGACCAGAATACGGCGGCTCATGGGGGCAATCCGGGCGGTGAGTGGGGGACATTGAACGGGGCGCGATCATACCCCAGAGCCCGCCCGGCGTGCCTATAATGCGCGCCCCTTTCGGCGCAGGAGCCGCGCGCCCCGTGAACATCGATGCCTTTCCGGATCCGTATCTCGAACAGCCCTGGGGCGAGCTGGGCGTGCGCCCGAAGATCTCCGGGAACGACGTGAGCGTCACCCTGGGCTATCCGGCCGCGCACTACCGCGCCGAGCTGGCGTCCCGGCTGGCGGCCTTTCTGGGCGTTGCCGAGATCAATCTCGAGCTGCGCTTCTCCGTGCCGCCGGCCCGGGGCTTTGACGGCGCCGCCCATGTCATCGCCGTCGCGTCGGGCAAGGGCGGCGTCGGCAAGTCCACCACGGCGGTCAACCTGGCCCTGGCGCTGGCGGCAGAAGGCGCCAAGGTCGGGCTGCTGGACGCCGACATCTACGGGCCCAGCCAGGGCATGATGCTCGGCGTGCCGGAAGGCCAGCGCCCGGAGATTCGCGACGAGAAGGCCTTTGTGCCGCTGCCCGCGCACGGCCTGCAGACCATGTCCATGAGCTACCTGACCGGTGAGCGCACGCCCATGGTCTGGCGCGGGCCCATGGCCAGCGGCGCCCTGCAGCAGATGCTCAAGCAAACGCTGTGGCGCGGCCTGGACTACCTGATCGTTGACATGCCGCCGGGCACCGGCGACATCCAGCTGACCCTGTCACAGCAGGCACCGATCAGCGGCGCAGTCATCGTGACCACGCCCCAGGACATCGCGCTGCTGGACGCCAAAAAGGGCATCGAGATGTTCGACAAGGTCGAGGTGCCCACCCTGGGCATCGTCGAGAACATGAGCTACCACCGCTGCCCCGAGTGCGGCCATACCAGCCATCCCTTTGGCAGCGGCGGCGGCGCGGCCGTGGCCCGGGACTACCAGGCGCCGCTGATCGGCGCGCTGCCCCTGGCGCTGTCGATCCGGGAACAGGCCGACAGCGGCACGCCCACGGTTGTCGCCGAGCCCGACGGCGAGGCGGCCGGGATCTATCGCGATGCAGCGCGGCATCTGGCCGCCCGGCTCTGGGCCCTCGGCCAGCACAAGGCGGCAGCGCCAACCATCAGCATGAGCGACGACTAGCCGCGCTCAGGCAAGGAGACCTTTCGTGACCATCAAATCAGACCGCTGGATTCGCAGACAGGCCGAGCAGGGCATGATCGAGCCCTACGAAGCGGGCCAGGTGCGCCGCCGGGGCAACGACAAGCTGATCAGCTACGGCACGTCGAGCTACGGCTACGACGTGCGCTGTCAGCCCCAGTTCAAGGTGTTTACGAATATTCACAGCGCGACGGTGGATCCCAAAGACTTTGACGACCGCAGCTTTGTCGACATCGAAAACGACGTGTGCGTGATTCCGCCGAATTCCTTTGCGCTCGCGAGCACCGTGGAGTACTTCCGGATTCCGGAAGACGTGCTGGTGATCTGCCTGGGCAAGAGCACCTACGCGCGCTGCGGCATCATCGTCAACGTCACGCCGCTGGAGCCGGAGTGGGAAGGGCACGTCACCCTGGAGTTTTCGAACACGACGAGCCTGCCGGCCAAGATCTACGCCAACGAGGGCGTGGCGCAGATGCTGTTCTTTCAGTCGGACGAGCGCTGCGAGGTCACCTACAAGGACCGCGGCGGCAAATATCAGGGCCAGCGGGGCGTCACGCTGCCGCGTCCCTAGCTCGGGTCTGTTGGCTAGCGGAACACCACCGCCGGGCCGTCGCTCCGGGCGATGACCTCGCCAATGCGCAGGGGCGTCTCGCCCTGCTCGCGCAGAATCGCCATGGCGCTGTCGGCCTGGTCCGCCGGCACGCACAGCACGAAACCGATGCCGCAGTTGAAGGTGCGCAGCATCTCTTCTTCGGCAACGTTGCCGGCCTGCTGCAGCCAGGCGAACACCTCCGGCCACTGCCAGCTGTCGCGATCGATCGCCGCGGCCAGCGTCTCGCCGGGCAACATACGCGGCAGGTTTTCCTGAAAGCCGCCGCCGGTGATGTGCACCATGCCGTGCACGGCCATGCCGCTGCGCAGCGCTGCGAGCACGCTGCGCACGTAAATGCGCGTCGGCTCCAGCAGGGCGTCGAGCAGCTTGTTGCCGGGGGCTTCCTGCTGCGCCGCGAGGATCGCGCGGATCAGGCTGTAGCCGTTGGAGTGGGGGCCGCTGCTGGGCAGGGCCAGGAGCTGGTCGCCGGCCTTGATCTGCTGCCCGTCGATGATTTTGGCGCGCTCCACTACGGCGACGCAAAAGCCGGCCAAGTCGTAGTCCCCGGCGCCGTAGTGCCCGGGCATCTCGGCGGTCTCGCCGCCGGCCAGCGCGCAGCCCGCCAGCGTGCAGCCATCGGCGATGCTGCGAATCACGCGCTCGGCGACATCCACGTCGAGCGCGCCGGTGGCGTAGTAGTCCAGGAACAGCAGGGGCTCGGCCCCGGTTACGAGCACGTCGTTGACGCACATGGCGACCAGGTCCTGGCCGATGGTGTCGTGGCGGTTGTGGTCGATCGCGAGCCGCAGCTTGGTGCCGACGCCGTCCGTACCGGTCACCAGAATGGGTTCCTGGAGCCCGGAAGGCAGGGCCGTCAGGGCCGCAAAGCCGCCCAGGCCGGACAACATCTCGGGGCGGCGGGTGGCCGCGGTGGCGTCGCGGATCCGCGAGACCAGTTCGTTACCGGCGTCGATGTCGACGCCGGCGTCGCGGTAAGTGATCTGCTTGCTCATCGTTGCCCGGCACGCGAAGGGGCGCGAGTCTAGCAGACCTGTGCGGGGCTTCCCGCGTTTCCGGTAAACTCGCCGCCATGAAAAAACTGCACGACATGCCTGGCCGTCTGGCCCTGTTTTTGCTGGGCCTTGGCCTGGCGCTGAGCGCCGCCACGGCCCGGTCCGAGGTGGTCGAGTGGCTCTATCAGGTCACAGTGCCGGTGGCCGATCAGAGCCCGGCGGCCCAGAGCGAAGCGTCCAGCGCCGCGCTGGCGGAAGTGCTGGTGCGGGTCAGCGGCGTCGCGCCGCTGCCGGAGTCGGCGGCGCTGGCCGGCGCCCTGCGCGCGCCAGAGCGCTACTACAGCCAATTCCGCTACGTGGCGCCCACGCCCGAGGCGCCGGAGTTGAAAGCGCGTTTCGACTTCGCCTCCGGGGTCATTCTGGACCTCGCCAAGCAACTGCAGCTGCCGGTCTGGTGGGCCAACCGGCCCCGGGTGGTGCCCTGGGTGCTGGTGCGCGATGGGGCCGAGCGCGTGGTCACGGCCAACCTTGAAGACCCCTTTGCCGCAGCGCTGGCGGATCGGGCGCGGCAGCGCGGCGTGCCCATGCAGCTGCCACAGGCGGACGAGCAGGGCGAAGCACCGGTGCCGGTAAGCAGCATCGCCCGGAACGATCAGGCCGCGTTGACCCTGGCCTCCGGCGCTTACGACGGTGAGGCCCTGGTGGTTGCCCAGGTCACGCGCCGCGGCGGCCGGTTGCTGGCCCGGGGCAGCCTGATGCTGGATGGCGAGGCCATTGGCTTCCAGACCGCGGCGGTCGATCTGGCGGGGCTCGGCGCCGCCACGGCAGACGCGATCGCCGAAGAGCTGGCGGCCCGGTTTGCGGCCCGGGGCGGCGGCGGGCTGCTGGCGCTACGGCTGCACGGCGTCACCAATCCGACCGACTACGCGGTGGTGCTCGGCTACCTGCGCGGCCTTGAGTTTATCGACCGGATATCTCTGGATGCGCTCAGCGGGTCCGTGTTGTCCCTGTCCGTCGCCTCCCAGGCCGGTGCGGACCGGTTCCTGCAGCTGCTGACCGTTGACGGCATGCTGGCGCCCCTGGCTCTGGATCCCGTGCGGCAGGGGCCGGGTACCCTGGCGCCGCCGCCGGTACTTGCCGGCCCGGCGCTCGACCTGCGTTACCTGGGTGCCGCGATTCCGTGAGCTGGCTGCCCAATGCCATTTCGCTGCTGCGTTTGTTGCTGGTGATTCCCACCGCGGTGCTGCTGTCCCGGGCCGAGTACGGCACCGCGCTGGTATTGATGATTGTGGCCGGCATCAGCGACGGGCTCGACGGCTATCTGGCCCGGCGCTACGACTGGTTCAGCCGCTTTGGCGCCATCATCGACCCGCTGGCCGACAAGTTCCTGGTAATGACGATGGTGGTGGTGTTTGCGATCCAATCGCTGATTCCGCTGTGGCTGCTCGCCATCATCATCGGGCGCGACGTCATCATCGTCGCAGGCGGCGTGCTCTACCGGGTGTTGTTCGGGCCCTTCGAGATGGCGCCCAGCCTGCTGAGCAAGGCCAACACGGCAGCGCAGATGCTGGCGCTGATCATGATCATGATCTCCCTGTGCAACTTCGGAGACCTGAGCCTGTTCTGCCGCCAGGTCATGTGGCCCTGGGGGCTTTGGATTCTCGCGGCGCTCGGTCTGCTTTCGGGCCTGCACTACGTGGCCACCTGGGGCTACCGGGCGTCCGTGCACCAGCGTCGCCGGGCCCGGCAAAGCCACGGGGCGGCGTCCTGAGCGCGCTGCACCCGCAGCAGAGCTTTCGCTTTGCGCCCAGCGAGCACGCGCGTTTTGACAACTTCGAAGCGGGCGCCAACACCGAGCTGCTGCAGCGCCTGCAAGCCCCCCTTGCAGAGCCCCGCGCCTTTGACGGCATCTGGCTGTTCGGTCCGGCCGGTCGCGGCAAGTCTCACCTGCTGCAGGCCACTGCGCAGGCGGCGGCTGCGCAGGACTCGTCTGCTGCGCAGGACTCGTCTGCTGCGCAGGACGAGCCTGCGGCGTCGCTACAGGTCG
>CAZXIJ010000022.1:18506-21831 GCA_964640725.1 uncultured Pseudomonadales bacterium
GCTGCGCAGGACTCGTCTGCTGCGCAGGACGAGCCTGCGGCGTCGCTACAGGTCGCCTATCTGCCGCTGGCTCGCATCGCGAGTCCGCTGGCGCTGGAAGGGCTGGAGGCTATGGACCTGGTGCTGCTCGACGACATCGACCGCTGGCTCGGCTCCGAAGATCACGAGCGCGCGCTGATGGCGCTCTATACCGGCCTGTTCCAGAGCGGTGCGCGGCTGGTGGTGGCCTCGGTCGCAGCGCCGGCCGCCCTCGTGACCGTGCTGCCTGACCTGGCCTCCCGGTTGCGTGCGCTCGCGAGTTTCGAGCTGCAGGACATTGACGACGACGCGCGTGCCCGGGTGCTGGTGGCGCGGGCTCAGCAGCGCGGGCTGCCGCTGGCGCCGGAGCCGCTGCGCTACTGGCTGCGCCGGGGACCCCGGGACCTGAAGCGGCTGCTGGAAGATCTGGAGTTGCTGCTCGACGACGCGCTGGGAGAGCAGAGCCCGGTCACGGTCAACTCCGTTAAACGAGTGCTGCAGCTGTGAGCGACGGGGCCCGGACCGGGCGCTTTGCCTTTACCGGGGGCGGCACGGCCGGTCATGTCGTGCCGGCCTTGCCGGTGGCCCGAGCGCTGCGGGCCAGCGGCCACACGGTGCTCTGGATCGGTTCCCGGAGCGGTCTGGAAGCCCGGCTGGTGCAGGGGCAGGTCGACGGCTATCACGGGATCGCGGCCGGCAAGCTGCGCCGCTACTGGTCCTGGCAAAATCTGCGGGACGCGTTTGCGGTGCTGGCCGGCATCCTGCAGGCGCTGTGGCTGGTGCCACGCCTGCGGCTTGACGCCGTGTTCTCCAAGGGCGGATTCGTCAGCTTTCCCGTGGTGTTCGCTGCCTGGGTATGGCGGGTGCCCGTGGTCGCCCACGAGTCCGATCGCTCTCCCGGGCTTGCGAACCGGTTGGCCTATCCGTTCATTCAAGCCCTGTGCACGAACTTTCCAGAGGTACCGACCCGCTTTGACGGGCCGGTCGAACACACCGGCACGCCGCTGCGACAGCAGCTGCTGGACGGCGATGCGGAGCGCGGTCGCGCTTTTCTCTTTCCGGACGTCGCCGCTGACGCGCCGCCCCTGCCACTGCTGCTGATTACCGGGGGCAGCCTGGGTGCCGACCGGCTCAACGCCGCCGTCGCCGATGCCATTGAACCGCTGTGCTCGCGTTATCGCGTGGCCCACGTGTGCGGGCCGGGCAAGGTGCCGGCGGGCAATGTGCCCGGGGGAGATCTGCTCGCCAATTACCGGGCCCTGGAATTTGTGACCGACGCCTGGGGCGATGTGCTGGCCGCCGCCGATCTGGTGGTATCCCGGGCCGGCGCCAACGCCCTGTTCGAGCTGTTGGAGCTGCGCAAGCCGACCCTGTTCGTGCCGCTGTCACTGGCGGCCAGCCGCGGCGACCAGATCGAGAACGCAGCCTATGCCCGGGACCAGGGTCTCGCCGAGGTGCTGAGCGAGGCCGAGCTGACCACCGATACCCTGATCGCGGGTATCGACACCCTGGCGGCCCGGGCCCCGCAGCTGCGCGCTGCCCTGGGTCAGCTCGAGCGCCCGGACGCGACGCAGCGCATCGTCACGATGCTGGTAAACTGCGCGGCCCTCTGACCTGGCCCGATCCTGGCACCGATGTTTACTGTCAAAACCCTCAACCAGATCGCGCTGCGCGGCCTGGAACGTTTTCCCCGGGATCGCTACGAGCTGAGCGGCGAGTTTGCGGACCCGGACGCGCTGCTGCTGCGCAGCCATCGGCTGGCAGCCGACGATCTGGGCCCGGGGCTGCGGGCCGTTGCCCGCGCTGGCGCCGGCGTCAACAACGTGCCGGTCGACGCCTGTTCGGAGCGCGGGATCGTGGTGTTCAACACGCCGGGCGCCAACGCCAACTCCGTAAAAGAACTGGTGATCGCGGCGCTGCTGCTGACGGGCCGGGACCTGATTGGCGGCATCAACTATGTGCGCTCCCTGGCCGCGATCGATGACGAGGCCGAACTCAACCGGCTGGTCGAGGCGGAGAAAAAGAAGTTTCGGGGCACGGAGCTGCGGGGCAAGGCGCTTGGGGTGGTCGGCCTGGGGGCCATCGGCTCCATGGTGGCGCGCGCTGCCCTCGATCTGGGCATGGATGTGCTCGGCTATGACCCGGCGATCTCTGTGGACGCGGCCTGGCGCCTGCCCAGCGAGGTGCAGCGCATGGAAAACCTGCCGAGCCTGTTTGCCCGCGCCGATTTCGTGACCCTGCACGTGCCGCTGCTGCCAGCGACCACCGGCCTTGTGAACGAAGAAAGCCTGAAGGCCTTCAAGCCGGGCAGCGTGCTGCTGAACTTCGCCCGGCAGCCGATCGTCGACACGCCGGCGCTGACGGCGGCCCTGAACGATGATCGCCTGCGCCGCTACGTGGCGGACTTTCCGGTGCCCGGGCTGACGGATCACCCCCGGGTGCTGTTGACGCCACACCTGGGCGCCAGCACGTCCGAGGCGGAGGAGAACTGCGCGGTGATGGCCGCCGATCAGCTGCGCGCTTTTCTGGAGACCGGCAACATCCGCAACAGCGTGAACTTTCCTGTTGTACAGCTGGAACCGTCGAGCGCGCCGCGCCTGGCGGTGATCAACCGCAACGTCCCGGGCATGATCGGCAATATCACCTCGGCGCTCGCCGAGCACGACATCAACGTGCTCGATATGCTGAACAAGAGCCGGGACGACCTTGCCTACAACCTGATCGACCTGTCGGCGGAGCCGACCGCGGCGTTGCTGTCGCAGATCTGCGCGATCGACAGCGTGGTCGATGCGCGGGCCATGGGTATCGTCTGACGCCTTGTCAGGTCGCGCAGTGCCGGCTTACGAAGAAGCGCCGAAACGGTAGCCACGGCGCGCCTGGCGCGTCCGGAAGCGTCGGGGCGAGACGGTGCCGGCAACGGCCGCGCTGACCACCGGCGGTGTGCCCGTCAGCTGGGCCGCCAGCACTGCGGCGCACAGCGGCGCGCTGCTAAAGCCATGAGAACCGTGCCCGCCGCTGACCCAGTGGCCCGGGTCGGGCGTGTCCGGATCGCTGTAGAGCATGCCCGCCACCGGCAACCGGTCTGAGCTGACCACCCGCGTGCCCCGCACCGGCTGGCTCGCGGCAGCGCCGGCTGGCAGCTGCCGGCGGTTGTGGGCGCTGGCGGCGGCCGGCGACCAGGGGCGGTACTCGTAGCTGGCGCCCAGCAGGAACGCCTTGTCGCTGGCGGCGCCGGGGACGGGAACCCTAACGGGGACCCTTACGGGAACCCTTACGGGAACCCTTACGGGGACCCTTACGGGAACCC
>CAZXIJ010000022.1:21931-25779 GCA_964640725.1 uncultured Pseudomonadales bacterium
ACCCGGTACGTGCTGCCCACCAGCGGCAGCGCTGGCGCGACTGCCGGGTCGTGCAGCTGTTCCAGCTGCCCGCCGAGGGGCGCAAGCTCCAGGTAGCGGGCGCGCGCGAGGGCCAGGATACCCGTCCCGCTGGTATCGACGCGTACGCCGGCAAAGGGTGCTGAATCTCTGACCGGCTGCTGCCAGCGGCAACGAATCGCAGGCGCGTCGGTCAGCCAGCGCAGCAGCGCCGGCCCGTGCAGGGCGCCTGCGTGGCGAAGCCACAGCGCGCCGAGACAGTCGAGCTCGTCGCGCTGCGCGTGTCCATCACCGGTCCACAGGGCTCGGGCCGCGGCCGGGTCCAGAGCCATCAGCCAATCGCCGGTGGCGCTGTAGCGCTCGGCGAGCCGGTGCTGTTTGGCCAGGGCACTCTCGTCGGCGGCCAGCTGCAGCACGCCGTCCGTGGCCCAGCCCGGCCAGCGTCGCAGCCAGGCGTCGCTGTGCAGCTGCGCTGCCAGGCGGACGGCGGCCGCCGGCGTGCCATCGGCCAGCAGCCGGCTGTGGGTGACCGCCGCCGGCAGGGTGCTGGCACCGGTGGGCGCAGCACCGGCTTCGAACAGCTCGCTGGGCTGGCCGCAGTCGGCCAGGGCCCGGGCCAGGCTGGCACCAGCAATGCCGGCGCCCACGATCTGGATGCCGTGCTCGCGGGCGCGCGCCCGGGCTTCCGCCACCGCGGCGGGCAAGGGCAGCGGCCGGTGTTTGGTCAGGGTGCCCGCGAGGGTCTCGCGCTTGTGCGGTCGCTGATCGACGCGCCGCATTTCGAAGCCGGCGTCGGCCAGCGCACGCCGCACACGCCCGGCGGCGGTAAAGGTGGTGACCGTAGCGGCGCGCGCGGACAGTCCGGGCAACCGGCCGAGCAGTGGCGGTGCCCACAGCTCGGGGTTCTGGTCCGGCGCGAAGCCGTCCAGCCACCAGGCGTCGACCTCGCGAAAGCCCTGCTGCTCGAGCTCGGTGAGCGCATCGGCGGCGTCGCCGAAGTAAAAGTGCAGGGAGACCCGGCCATCGTCGAGCAAGCGGTGGTGCCAGCCGCTGACCGTGGGCGGGTAGCAGGCGGCGAGATCGGCGTAGGCCGGCAGCGCGTCCTGGCGGCGCGTGCACAGCTCGCGCCACTGATCGAGGCTCAGCGGATGCTTCTCGACGGTGATGTATTGCAGTCGCCCGCCGGGCTGCCGGGCCCAGGCCTGAAGCAGGGTCGCAAGGTTCAGGCCGGTGCCAAAACCCAGCTCTGCGACGGTAAAGCGCGGCGCCTGCTGCCAGCGCGCGGGCAGGTCAGCGGGCGCCAGGAACACGCGCTGCGTCTCCGCCGCGCCGTCTGGCGCGTGATAGATGTCATCGAAGTCCAGCGCGCGCGGCTGGTCGCCCTGCCACGCCAGCCGCGGCGGTGTCAGGGGCTCGCCGCACAGGGGCGGCGCGCCGGCGGCGGAGCGGCTCATGGCTGCAGGGAGCGGGCGGTCACCCGTTTGTGGTGCCGGCGCTGCCCCGGGGCGGTTCGCAGGGGCGGTCCGGGTCCCGGATCCAGTCACTCCAGGAGCCTGCGTACAGGGCGGGTTCTGGCTGGCCGGCATGGACCGCTGCGAGAATGTTGTGCGCTGCGGTGACCCCGGAGCCGCAGTAGCAGATGCGCTCGGCGGGCATCGCGGCGAATGCCTCGGCCAGCTCGGCGGCTGGCAGAAAGTGCCCGTTGGCCTGCAGGTTGCTGGTGTAGGGTCGACACACCGCGCCGGGAATATGTCCGGCCACAGGATCGATCGGCTCGGCATCGCCGTTAAACCTTGGCTCCGCGCGGGCATCGATGAGGGCCTGGTCCGGCTGCGGCGCCTCGACCAGCGCGGCGACCTCGGCCACGCTCGCGCTGCGGGTCAGCGCCGGTCGCCGGGAAAAGCTGCCGATCGCGGTCTGCACGGTGGGACCGGATTCGATGAGGTGTTCGGCAATCGCGGCAAAGGCTTCGAGCCCGCCGTCGAGCACGGCCACCCGGGCGTGGCCCAGCCAGCGCAGGCACCACCAGGCCCGTGCTGCGAAAGCGCCGTCGCGACCGTCGTACACCACCAGCTGCTGGTCATCGCTCACGCCCAGCTGGCGCAGGCGGCTGATGAGCCGGTCCGGATCGGGCAGGGGGTGGCGGCCGCCGGGGCGGTCGTCGCTGGTGGGCGGCGCGGTGAGCGGCGCGCCGGCCAGATCCACCTCCAGATCGAGGCGCTGGGCCCCCGCAATGTGGGCCTCTTCGAACGCCTGCGCGCCCCAGCTGTGATCGCCCAGCGCGGCGCGGCAGTCCAGCACCTGCAGGCTTTTGGGCTGCTCGCCCTGGCTGAGCCCCTCTGCGACGGCTGCCGCGCCTATTATTGTCTTGTATGTTGTCAAAATCGTCCTGATCCTGTTGCGGCGAGCGGCTCTTTCGGCCAATCGGGGCCCAGGGCTTGAGTTTACCTGCCACGGCCCGATGTTGAGGGGCATGTAGCACCGTTGTCATGGCCGCTCAGCTAAACTCCGGCGGATAGGCCACCTCGTCGGCGGTGGAATTCGCCGGGGCAAGTTGTCAGAATCGCGCCGCGCAGGCACCCATGCCCCGCCGCGCACGAACTCAATATCGGGAGCACACTTACCTGTGACTGTAATCGACTGGCTCAGCAATGGACTCTGGGATCTTTCGGGCTGGGGCAAGGTGGCCTTCACCCTGGTGATGACACACATCACCATTGTCACCGTCACCGTCTACCTGCACCGCAGCGCTGCCCATCGCGCGCTCGATCTGCACCCGGCCCTGTCGCACTTCTTCCGCTTCTGGAGCTGGATGACCACTGGCATGAACACCACTGAGTGGGTGTCCATTCATCGCAAGCATCACGCCACCTGCGAAACCCCCGACGATCCCCACAGCCCGCAGGTCAAAGGCCTGGGCGAAGTCTTCTGGCGCGGCACCGAGGCCTATCAGGCCGCAGCGACACCGGAAACCACAAGCCGTTACGGCGCCGGCACGCCGGACGACTGGATGGAGCGCAACGTTTATCGCCGCTTCACCTTTCACGGCATCACGCTCATGGCAATCATCGATATCGCCCTGTTTGGCGCGATCGGTCTGACGATCTGGGCCGTGCAGATGCTCTGGATCCCCGTCACAGCGGCCGGCATTATCAACGGCGTCGGGCACTACTGGGGCTACCGCAACTACGAGTGCGGTGACGCCGCCCGCAACATCTCGCCCTGGGGCATTCTTATCGGCGGCGAAGAGCTGCACAACAATCACCACACCTACCCGAACTCGGCCAAGCTGTCGCAAAAGCCCTGGGAGTTCGACATCGGCTGGTTCTGGATCCGTGTCTTCGAAACCCTGGGCCTGGCCAAGGTACGCAGCACCGGACCGGTGTCTGCGCAGGTGCCGGGCAAAGTCACCCTCGATTCCGACACAGCCTGGGCCGTGGTGAACGACCGCTTTCAGGTCATGGCCCGCTACGCCGAGCAGGTCATCGCGCCGCAGGTGCGCAAAGAGCAGGCAGAAGCGGCGGACCCGACGCGCTTCCGCCGGGCCGGCCGGCTGCTCGCCCGGGAAGAGTCGCTGGTGGACGATGCCGGGCGCACCCGCATTGGCCAGCTGATCGACGACAGCCCGGCGCTCAAGCAGATCTACGAGATGCGCTTGCAGCTCCAGGGCATCTGGGCCAAGCGCAGCGCCGGGGCCGAAGCGCTGCTGGTGGAGCTGAAGCAGTGGTGCAGCGATGCAGAAGCCACCGGCGTCGCGACGCTGCAGGAGTTTGCGGAGTACCTGAAGTCCTACGCCATGCCGAAGATGGCAAACGCCTAGCGGCTCGCCA
>CAZXIJ010000022.1:25879-33279 GCA_964640725.1 uncultured Pseudomonadales bacterium
GCCAGCGGCTCGCCAGCAGCAAGCCAATGGTCGGCGCCGCGCGCGCCGGCTACATTCTCGGAACGACGCCGATACCCAGCAGGGCGAGCCCCTGTTCCAGGGTCTGCCCGGCGCGCTGGCACAGCAGCAGCCGGCTGTGCCGCGTTGTCCCTTCGCTCTTCAGCACCGGGCACTGCTCGTAAAACTGCGAGTAGCGCGTGGCCAGCTCATACAGGTAGCCCGTCAGGTAGTGCGGAAAGCCTTCGACGCTGGCGTTCTCCAGCACCTCCTGAAACTGCAGCAGCGATAGCGCCAGCGCGCGCTCGCCAGGCTCCGTAAGCTGGACATCGCCCGCAAGCTCGCCATAGCGCTCGTCGGCTCGGCGAAACAGGCTCCGCACCCGGGTGTAGGCGTACTGCAGGTAGGGTGCCGTGTCGCCCTCGAAGGCAATCATCTGGTCCCAGTCAAACACGTAGTCGCTGGTGCGGTTCTTGGACAGGTCTGAGTACTTCACCGCGCCGATCCCGATGACAGCCTGCGCGGTCTCCAGCTCGCTGGCGGTGAGCCCGTCGTTGCCGCCGCTGCGAGCCTGCAGCAACGCGCCGGCCCGCGCCTCTGCCTCGTCCAGCAACTCCGTCAGCTTGATGACGCCGCCCGCGCGGGTCTTAAAGGGCTTGCCGTCTTTGCCGAGCATGGTGCCGAAGGGCAGGTGCTCAAAGCTGGCCCCGTCGCGGATCATGCCCGCGGCCCGGGCGACGGCGAAGATCTGCTTGAAGTGCAGGCTCTGCCGCACGTCGACCAGGTAGAGCACCCGGTCGGCCTGCAGCGTCTCGCTGCGGTGGACGCAGGCGGCCAGATCGGTGGTGGCGTAGAGGAAACCACCGCCGGTCTTCTGCACGATCACCGGCAACGGATCGCCGTTCTTGTTTTTGAACTCGTCCAGAAACACGCACTGCGCGCCGTCGGACTCGGTGAGCAGGTCATGTTCGCGCAGCTGCTCAACGATGCCGGGCAGGGCGTCGTTGTAGGCGCTCTCGGGCATGACGTCGTCCAGCGTCAGGGAAACGCCGAGCCGGTCGTACTGCGCTTGCCCGTGGGCGAGGGACAGCGCCACGAATTCCTGCCACCGTTCCCGGGTCTGGGGGTCGCCCTGTTGCAGCGCGACCACCGCCGCCCGGGCGCGATCGGCAAAGTCCGGGTCGGCGTCGAAATGTGCCTTGGCGGCCTGGTAAAACGCCTCGAGGTCGTGCAGCTCGATGGCGCCGCCGGTGGCCTGCTGCTGCTCGGCCAGCTCGGTGATCAGCATGCCGAACTGGGTACCCCAGTCGCCCACGTGGTTTTGGCGAATGACGGTGTGGCCGAGCGCTTCCAGCATGCGCGCCATGGCGTCGCCGATGATGGTGCTGCGCAGATGGCCAACGTGCATTTCCTTGGCCAGGTTCGGGCTGCTGTAGTCGACCACGACCCGCTGCGGCGCAGCGACCGGCGCGATCAGTTCGGCACTGGGCAGTTGGGCGCCCAGCCAGGCGTCGCCGAGACGCAGGTTGATAAAGCCGGGGCCGGCCACGTCGGCCGCGGCAATCAGGCCGTCGCCTCGCGCCGCTTCCTGGGCGAGCAGCGCCTCGACGACCTCGGCGGCCAGCTCCCGCGGGTTGCGCCTGGCGCGCTTGGCTGCGGCCATCACGCCGTTCGCCTGGTAGTCCCCAAACTCCGGCCGCGCGGCGGTGCGCAGCAGGGGCTCGCTGTCGACGCCGCAGTGGGCCAGGGCCTGGGCGACGCGCGCGTTCAGCGCGGTCCGCAGATTCATGAGCCGTTGCCGCGCTCCGGCAGCACGTCCTCGGCCTGCAGGCCGCGCTCGCGCTCGGCGACCACGAAGGACACGGTCTCGCCATCTTTCAGGGCCGGTCGTGCCTGGCCATCCTCTGCCCGGATCGAGCGCTGGTGCACAAAGATTTCCTCGCCGTTCGGGCGAATCACAAAGCCGAAGCCTTTGGATCGGTTAAACCATTTCACCGTGCCGCTCTCCCGGTCGCCGCTGGCCGGCGCCGTGGCCGGGCGTTGAGCGGGACGCCCGGCAGGCGCGGCGGACGGGCGGGATTCCTTTCGGGCCCGGTCGTCGCGGCGGCCACCGCGCTCGCCGCGCGGTTCCGGGCGGGGCGAGCGGTCGTTGTTTCGGGCTCGGTTCGAGTCACGCTTGCGCGGTTGCGGGCCGCGATCCGCGGTCGCAGCGGCGGGGGCCGGCTGAACCTGCCGGGCGTTGAACAGCCCGCCCACGAGCAGGGCCAGGAAGCACAGCAGCAACAGCGCCAGCCGGCTGTCGGGCCAGATACGCTGGGACAGTTCGGTGACGGCAACGGCCAGCAGCAACGCGCTGGCGACGGCGATAACGATACGCTTCATGAATACTTCGCGGTGACCTGGCGGCAAAATCCGGCGGGATGATACAAAGCCCGGGCTGCCTTGTCTCCGGTCAGGCGCAGTCAGTCCGTTTGCGGCGGTATCCGGCGGATCGTTTCGATCTTGATTGTCTGCTCCGGCACACCGGCCAGCCCGTTGCGGCGACCAGTGTCGACCAGCTCGATCTGGGTGACCGTGCGCCAGCCGTCAATGACCCGCCCAAACACCGTATAGCCCGGCTGCCCGCGGCTGCCGTCCAGGTGGCTGTTGTCGGCGACGTTGATGTAGAACTGGCTGTTGGCCGAGTCCGGGTGGTTCAGGCGCGCCATGGCCACCATGCCCTTGCGGTTGGTCAGTCCGTTGCCTGACTCGTTGACCACGTTGGCGCCCGGTTCCCGCAGATTGAGATCAGCGTCGTAGCCGCCGGTCTGGATCATGAAGCCCGGAATCACCCGGTGAAACACCAGGCCATCGTAAAACTCGGCGTCGACCAGGCTCAGAAAGTTTTTGACCGAGTGCGGCGCTTCCCGCGGGTACAGCTCGATCACAAAGCTGCCCACGTTGGTCACGACCTTCACCTGGGACTGGCCGGCCGCCTGGGCAGCGGGGCTCGCTCCGAGCACCGGCAGGGCGATCAGCAGCGCCAGCGGCAGCCACCGGGCGATGAGCTGGAAGGGCGTTTTGCGGGCAAAAGTCACGGTGCGTCTCCGGTGCTGCGTTGACTGTCCTGGTCGGCGGCGCTCAGCGCCAGCAGGTAGTCCTTGATGGTTTGGGTCAGGCCGCGGTCGAGAGCGCGGGCCACCAGCGCGTGGCCAATGGAGACCTCGAGGATCCCGCTGATGGTGCAGAACAGCGGCAGGTTCGGCAGATCCAGGTCGTGTCCGGCGTTGACGCCGAGCCCGATGCTGGTGGCGTGGTCTGCGGCCTCGCGAAACTGCTCGAGGCTGCGCTGCGCCTGGGAAGACTCGCTGCCGAACTCGGTGACGGCGTCGGCAAAGGGGCCGGTGTACAGCTCGATGCGCTCGACGCCCAGGTCCCGGGCGCGGCTGATCTGGCCGATGTCCGGATCCATGAACAGGCTGACCCGGGCGCCGGTGGCCTGGTAGCTGCGAATGCGGGCCAGCAGGTCGCTGTGATCGCCGCGCAGGTCAAAGCCGTGATCCGAGGTCAGCTGGTTGTCGGAGTCCGGCACCAGGGTGGCCTGAGCGGGGCGGGCCTGCTCGATCAGCGCGTCGAACCCCGGGTAGCCGTTGGCGCGCGGGCCGGCCTTGGGGTTGCCCTCGATGTTGAACTCGATGCCCTCTGCGGCCGTGTAGGACCCCAGAAACTGGGCCAGGTCGAGCACGTCGTCCGGCCGAATGTGGCGCTGATCGGGCCGGGGGTGCACGGTGATGCCGCCGGCACCGGCGGCCAGCACCGTGCGCGCCGCGTCGACCACGCTGGGCACGCTGCCGCCCCGGGCATTGCGCAGCAGCGCGATCTTGTTGAGGTTGACGCTCAGGACGGTCATTGCCGGCGCTAGCTCCAGGCGCTGCTGCGCGGGCGGGCCTTGATCATCACGCCAAGGAGCAGCCCGAGGAGCACCAGCCCGCCGCCGATCATCAGCCAGCGTTGCTGGGCGTTGGACTGCAGCGCGTCGCGCTCGCCGGCCAGGTCCTGCACTTCGCCGCGCAGGCGCTCATTCAGTTCCTTGAGCTTGCGGTTTTCGGCGTAGTTCGCCACCGCGTTTTTGGAGATCGCTTTCAGATCTTCCAGTTCCTTCGACAGGCTGCTCACCTGGCTTTCCAGGCTCGAGGCCGTTTTTTCGGCGGTGCCTTTGCCGGCGCGCAGGTCGGCCAGCTGTTGCCGCTGGTCGTTCATGTTTTTCTTGAGCCGGGACACTTCCTGCTGGGCGCTCGCCAGGCGCGCCCGGGCGATGGGCTGCGAATCCAGGTACTGGGACTCGAGCCAGCCTTCCGTGCCGCGGGCGGTGCGGATGCGCACGTAGCCGTTGTCGCCTTCTTCCAGCACCGACAGCTGCGTGCCCGCAGGCAAGCCGCGGTGAATGATGCGGTGGCCGTTGGACGGCCCGGTGCGCAGCGGCACGGTGAGGCGGTCAGAGATGTAGCGCGTGTTGCTGTCGGCGCCCGTTGCGCCCGGCGCGGCCGCGGCCAGCACAAAGGCCAGCAGCAGGGGCGCCAGGGCACGGTAGCGAGGTCGGGCGCCGGTCGTCGGCGCGATCATGTCAGTCATTGGCTGCGGAATCCGTCCTGGATGGCGTCGCGGGGTTGGCGGGCTCTTCCGGCTCCAGCTGAGCCAGGTAGCCGCCCCGAGAGAGATACACCATGGTGATGATGAGATACGTGAACGTCAGCGCAAAACCGCCAATCAGCTTGTAGCTGATCCAGAAGTCCATGGAGAAGTTAAAGGCCACGAACAGGTTCAGCGCCCCGGCGAGCAGAAAGCCGCAGGCCCAGCCCAGGTTCAGGCGGCTCCAGACCGGGTCCGGCAGGGTGAGCTGAGCGCCCAGCAGCTTCTTGAGCAGCGAGCCGCGACCGAGCGCCTGGGTGATGAGCAGGGTGGCGGCCAGGGCCCAGTTGATGACCGTAGGCTTCCACTGGATAAAAGTCTCGTCCCGCAGCCAGATCGTGAGCGAGCCAAAGATCAGGCTGACCCAGAAGGTCAGCTTCAGCTCGTTGCCGATGGGCTTTTTCATGAGCCAGTAGCAGGCGACCTGCAGCGTGACGGCGATCATCAGCGCGCCCGTCGCGTAGTAGATGTCGACCGTGAAGTAGACCGCCACGAACAGGGCGATGGGCACGAAGTCCAGCAGTTGCGACATAGGCGCGGTCAGTCTCGGGTTGCTGCGGCAAAGCGGGGGCCATCGCCGTCGGTGGTGGCGAATCATAATGAAAGGGCCGGCGAATGGAACCGGGACCGCACGCTGGCGGCGGCACGCAGGTATCATGCCTGCCGCCGAAACGGGAGCCGGGCCCTTGAGCCAGTATTTCTCCATCCACCCTGACAACCCCCAGCAGCGCCTGGTGCGCCGGGCCGCCGATGTGATTGCCGGCGGCGGGCTCGCGGTGCTGCCGACCGATACGGTCTACACCCTGGCTTGCCACGTGGGCGATCCGAAGGCGGTCGCCCGGGTGCGCCGGCTCCGCCGTCTGAGCGACAAGCACCTGCTGACCCTCATGTGCCAGGACCTGTCGGATCTGGCCACCTATGCCCGGGTCGACAACAGCCACTACCGGGTGCTCAAGGCCTACACCCCCGGCCCCTTCACCTTCATCCTGCAGGCCACCCGGGAGATGCCGCGCAAGCTGGTGCACCCCAAGCGCAAGACCGTCGGGATCCGCGTGCCCGACCACCGAATCTGCAGCGACCTGCTCGATGCCCTGGGCGAGCCCCTGCTGGTCACCACCATGCAGCTGCCGGACGACGACGAGGCCATCACCGATCCGGAGCTGGCCCGGGAGCGGCTGGCGGGGCTGGTGGACGTGATCATTGACGGCGGTCCCTGCGGCTTCGAGCACACCACCGTCGTCGATCTGACCGAGCCCGTGCCGGAGGTGCTGCGGCCCGGCCGGGGGGAATTTCCCTGACCTTTCTGGTCGTCCCGCATTTATACTGACGTTCGTCTTCAGCACAGGACTGCCCCTTGAGCAGCAGCGACCCGAGTCAACGGGTGCTATCGGGTATGCGCCCGACCGGCAAACTTCATCTAGGCCATCTGCATGGCGTCCTGAACAACTGGACGCGGCTGCAGCATGAGTACGATTGCTTCTTCTTTGTGGCCGACTGGCATGCATTGACGACGCAGTACGACGAGGCCCAGGACATCGAGGCGAACGCCCAGGATATGGTGGTGAGCTGGCTCGCTGCGGGGCTCAACCCCGGGTCCGCTACGATCTTCCTGCAGTCCAAGGTGCCCGAGCACGCCGAACTGCACCTGCTGCTGTCCATGATCACGCCGCTGGCCTGGCTCGAGCGGGTGCCCAGCTACAAGGACATGCAGCTCAAGCTGAAGGACAAGGACCTGGCGACCTACGGTTTCCTGGGCTACCCGCTGCTGCAGGCGGCAGACATTCTGGTCTATCGCGCCGGCAACGTGCCGGTGGGTGGCGACCAGGTCGCGCACGTCGAGCTGACCCGCGAAGTGGCGCGGCGCTTTAACAGCGTTTACGGCCGCGAGCCGGGTTTCGAAGAGACCGCCGAGGCTGCGATCAAGAAGATGGGCAAGAAGGCCGCGCGCCTCTATAAAGAGCTGCGACGTGGCTACGTGGAGCAAGGCGACGGCGATGCCCTGGCCCGGGCCCAGGCCCTGGTGTCGGAGCAGCAGAACATCTCCATCGGCGATCAGGAACGGTTGCTGGGCTACCTGGAAGGCACCGGCCGCATCGTGCTGCCGGAGCCTCAGGCCCTGCTCACGGAGCAGGCCAAGGTGCCGGGGCTGGACGGCGAGAAGATGTCCAACTCCTACAACAACATCATCGCCCTGCGCGAGCCGCCGGACAGCGTCGAGCAGAAGATCCGCACCATGCAGACCGATCCGCAGCGGGTTCGCCGCACGGACCCCGGTGACCCGGAGGTGTGCCCGGTGTACGGCCTGCACAAGATCTATAGCGAGGAGCAGACCCTGACCTGGGCGGCCGACGGCTGCCGCAGCGCCGGGATCGGCTGCATCGACTGCAAGATGCCGCTGATCGATGCGGTGAACGCCGAGCAGGGCAAGATCATCGAGCGGGCCCGGCAGTACGAGGAACAGCCGGATCTGGTTCAGAGCATCCTGCAGGAGGGCTCGGAAAAGGCCCGGGAAGCAGCCAAGGACACCCTGGAAGAGGTGCGCGCTGCGGTCGGCATCGAGCACCGATGACAGCGCCCGGCAGCGCAGGCATAGTAGGCACACGACCTGCTTTACCGCGCCGGGCGACCCGCTCGCGGAGTACCTGTGACTGACGAATCGAACAGCGACAAACGCGTCGAAAAGCGCGCTGACGACCCGGTAGCGACCGCGGCCGAAGGCGCCGCCGACGCCACGG
>CAZXIJ010000022.1:33379-34569 GCA_964640725.1 uncultured Pseudomonadales bacterium
GAGCTGGCCGATCCGGTGGTCGACATGAAGGACCTGATGATGGCGCTGGCCAACGTCCTGCGCCGGTCGGAAATGTTCGCGCACCACGCCGTGCAGCTGGAGCCCCTGTCGGTGCGCGAGCGCATGACCGGGGTGCTCGACCGGGTGCGCGTCACCACCGAATTTTTGCCCTTTGCTGACCTGTTTACGGTGGAAGAGGGCCGGCAGGGCGTGATCGTCACGTTCCTCGCCATTATGGAACTGGTGCGCGAGCAGCTGCTGGACCTGGTGCAGCAGGAAAACTTCGCGCCCATCTACGTACGCACAGCGAGCGCGCGGCCGGACGCCATCGAGGAAAGTCCTGTGGCCGATGACGATGCGCAAACGATCCGGAGTGAGTAATGGCGGATGACACCCCGCAGGACCCGGCGGCGACCGACGCTGTCGGCAACGACGACAAGACGCAGGCTGACGCGCCCGCCCAGACTGAGGCTTCGGCCGAAGACGTCGCAGCCGCCGAAGCGAGCGCAATGGTGGAAGAGGTCGCGCACGATCGGCTGGACGTTGACACCGTCACCGCGATCCTCGAGGCCGCGCTGCAGGCGGCGGACAGCGCCCTCACCCCCGATCAGTGCCTGAAGCTGTTTCGCCGGGGCGAGCTGCCCATCGCCAACAACGAAACGCGCCGGGAGCTGGTGAAGCGGCTGCTGGAAGCGATGGTGGACAGCTACGAGGGGCGCGGGGTCGAGCTCAAGCGCGTCGCGTCCGGTTACCGGCTGCAGGTGCGCCAGGAATACAGCCGCTGGGTCTCGCGCCTGTGGGAAGAAAAGCCGCCGCGCTATTCCCGCGCGCTGCTGGAAACCATGTCGCTGATCGCCTACCGGCAGCCCGTGACCCGCGGCGACATCGAGCAGGTGCGCGGCGTTGCGGTCAGCCAGAACATTATGCGCACCCTGACCGAGCGCGGCTGGATTCGCGAGGTCGGGCACCGCGAAGTGCCCGGGCGACCGGCGCTGTACGGCACCACCAAGGCCTTCCTGGATTACTTCAACCTCAAGTCCCTGGCGGAGCTGCCGCCGCTGGAGGAAATCCGCGAGCTGATCGAGCCGGTCGTGGTCGAAGAGCTGCCGCCGCCGGAACCGGCCGCGCTGCCCGACGTTGATCCGGATGCAACCGCGTCCGCGGATGAAGCCTCGTCTGCTAACGCAGCC
>CAZXIJ010000022.1:34669-35816 GCA_964640725.1 uncultured Pseudomonadales bacterium
AGCCTCGTCTGCTAACGCAGCCGCGTCTGCAGAAGAATCCGGTGACGACGATTCCGAGACCGCTGCTGCCGTGGACGAAGCACCTTCTGATGTCGAAGCAACAGCAGAAGCAAACGCGGACGCTGCTGCAGAAATCGATCTGGAAGAGCCTGTCCCGGTGGTGACCGAGGCCGAGGCCGAATCCGAATCCGAATCCGACACCGACGGGAACGATCAGGCCGAAGCCGGCGCAGGTTCCGAAGAGACCCTCGCCGAGGTCGTGCCGCTGACGCGCGGCAAACGCTAGCGCCGCCCCGGTGTCTTCTTCCGCGCCCCAGCCGCCTGAACCGCCCGCGCCGGCACCGCCCGGCGACAAGCTGCAGAAAGTCCTCGCCGCGCACGGGCTGGGTTCCCGGCGCACCATGGAAGCCTGGATTACCCAGGGCCGGGTCACGGTCAATGGCGAGAAGGCGCATCTGGGGCAGCGTGTCACCGAGCGCGACCGCATTCAGGTCGATGGCGGGCGCCCACTGCGGCAGCGCCAGGACCATGTGCGCGTGCTGCTGCTGAACAAGCCGTCCGGCACGGTCTGCAGCCGTAGCGATCCGGAAGGCCGCACCACCGTGTTCAAGGGCCTGCCGCGGCTCAAGCAGGGGCGCTGGATTACCGTGGGTCGGCTGGACATCCAGACCACCGGGCTGCTGCTGCTGACCAACAGCGGCGAGCTGGCGAACTGCATGATGCACCCCAGCTCGGGGCTGGATCGCGAGTACGCGGTGCGGGTGAATGGCCAGCTGTCAGAGGATGCGCTGGCGGAGCTCGTGAGCGGTGTGATGATCGAAGGCGAGCTGCATCGCTTCAGCGATATTCGCTACTTCAACGGCCGGGGCACCAACCACTGGTACCACGTGGTGTTGATGGAAGGCAAAAATCGCGAAGTCCGCCGGCTGTTCGAGAGCCTTGGGCTGATGGTGTCCCGGCTCAAGCGCGTGCGCTACGGGCCGGTGCTGTTGCCGTCCTGGCTGCCCGTGGGGCAGCGGGACGAGCTGATCGAAAGCGATGTCGCCGCCCTCGGCAAGCTGCTGCAGGTGGACGTGGGGCGGCCGGCGCGCGAGCGCTCTGCGCGGGCAGAGAGCAGCGCGCGCAAGCAGCGCAGCGTGTTGATCGA
>CAZXIJ010000022.1:35916-70164 GCA_964640725.1 uncultured Pseudomonadales bacterium
CTTAAGCTCCCGGCTTGACCCCTAGCTGGCGACGAGCTTCAGGCGCCCGCTGCTGATGCTGCTGGGCCCGCTGAGCTGAGCGAGTTTGAGCGCGTCTTCGGCGCGGCTCAGCACGCCCTGGGCGCTGTCGTCGGCGCGCGAGGTGGCAATGCCCATACAGGCGGTCAGCTGGTCCGGCACATCGCTGTTGGCGAGATGCATGGCCGCAATGCGCACCCGAATTTTCTCGGCCACCGCGCTGGCCTGGCGGCTGGTGGTGCGGGGCAGCAGAACGGCGAGGAGCCCGGTGCGGATCTGAAATACGCCGTCGGCGTCGCGCAGGGTTTCCCGCAGCATCGCCTGGGTGCTGTCGATCACGGTCTGGGCCCAGATTTCGCCGCAGCGCTCGCGCAGCGCCTCGAAGTCGTCAATCGCGATCAGCACCAGGCTGTCGCGCTTCTCTTCCGTGGCCAGGGCCGTGTTCATGGCCTGCCGTTCGTTGCTTTGTTGCAGCGTCGGCGCCGGGCGCGGCCCCTGCGTGAGCTCGCGATCCGCTAGCGAGAGGGCGTTCTTCAGCGCGCCCGCCATCAGGGCGATCAGGTCCTCGACGGTGCTCAGATCGTGCTCGGGAGCCGGGCGCTCGAAGTACACCACCAGGCTGCCCAGATCGGCTTCCGGCCACTGCAGGTTGTAGCGGGCGCTGTGCCGGCAGCGATCGCCCAGGTCCCGGTTAAAGCCAGCCTGGCCCTGGTCCTGCCGGCGTTCGAAGGTCAGCCCGGCGATGTTCGCGAGCGCCGCAGCCTGGCGGTAGAACAGCCCGAGCAGCGGATCGACGTGCAGCTGGCCGTGAAACGCGTGCACCAGCTGCATGGCAGCATCAGTTTCGAAGTTCTGGATGCGCATGGCGGCGTCGGCGCCTGATTTGCTGTCTTTGGTCATGTCTCAACTTCCTGACGGTGACGGGGCTTTGGCACCGGGCTGTGCGCCCGGCTGTTGGGACCCGTAATGCGAGGATCATGCCAGGGTTTTTGCAGCGATTTGATCGCTTTACGCAGGCCATGCTGTCTGAATCGCCGCCCCTCGGAGCGAGTTTGACGTCAGAAAAGCGCCGGCGTCGAATCCTTGACACCCGGCCTGGGGCCGCGGACCAGGTGGACGCCGGCCATATGGACGCCGGCCGTTGGGGCTCAGCCCGCGCTGACCCAGTCCCAGTCTGCCGCCGTTCGCAAGCTCAGGGCTGCGCCCCGGGGCACGGCCAGGTCGGCCCGGAACAGGGCGACATAGCGATCCATCAGGCTGGCGGCAGTCGGGACCGTGTCCGGGTCCTCCGCCGGGTAGGCCGCGGCTCGCATGGCGGTGCGGGTACCGCCGGGGTTCAGGCTCAGCGCGCAGATGTTGCTGATGTTCTCGACCTCGTCCGCGAACACCTGCATCAGGCCTTCGGTCGCGAACTTGGACGCTGCGTAGCCGCCCCAGTAGGCGCGGCCGGTGCGGCCAACGCTGGAGCTGGTGAACACGACGCTGGTGCGCTCATCCTGGGTCAGCAGCGGCTGCAGGGTTCGGGTCAGCATCATGGGCGCGTGCACGTTCACCTCGAACACCCGTCGCCAGTCGTCGGCGGGGAAGTGCGCCAGAGGCACCTTTGGCCCCAGCAGCGAGGCGTTGTGGAGCAGGCCATGCAGGGCGCCGAACTCTTCTTCGATGGCGGCGCCCAGGGCATCGACGTTGCTGTCGGCCAGGTGCTCCAGGTCGCAGGGCACGATCACCGGCCGCGTGGCTGTGTGGGTGCTGATCCAGTCGAAGACGGTCTCCAGCTTGCTGCGGGTCCGGCCCAGGAGCACGACGTGGGCGCCGAAAGCGGCCAGACAGCGTGCCGCGGTGGCGCCGATGCCGTCACCGGCCCCGGTGACCAGAATCACGCGGTCGGTCAGGCAGGCTGAGGGGGGCGGCAAGGCCCAGTCGCCGGCAGCGGCTGCAAGCGCCGGGTCCTGGGCCAGCGCGGGCGCGTGCTCAAGCAGGTTTGCGGGCATAGAGCAGGTAGTTGGCGTCGGTGTCCCGCGACAGGCTGGCCTGGCGGGAAAAGGGGTTGTAGCGCATGCCTTCGACCCGCTCCACTTCCAGCCCCGCGGCCCGGGCGGCAGCGGCGAGTTCCGAGGGCTTGATGAACTTCTCGTACTCGTGCGTGCCCTTGGGCAGCAGCTTGAGCACGTACTCGGCGCCCAGAATCGTCAGCAGGTAGGCCTTGGGGTGGCGGTTGATGGTCGAGAACAGCAGGTGGCCGCCGGGCTTGGCCAACTGCGCGCAGGCGGCAATGGTGGAGCTGTAGTCCGGCACGTGCTCCAGCATCTCGAGGCAGGTCACCACCGTGAAGTGTTCCGGGTGCGCGGCCGCGAAGTCCTCGGCGGTGCTGGCCTGGTAGTCGACCTCGACACCGGCTTCCATGGCGTGCAGGCGAGCCACGGCCAGAGGCCGCTCGGCCATGTCGATGGCGGTCATGCGGGCGCCGGCAGCGGCCAGGCTCTCGGCCAGAATGCCGCCGCCGCAACCGACGTCGAGCACCGGTTCGCCGGCCACCTCGACGCGCGAGCGCAGGAAGTCCACCCGCAGGGGATTGATGTCGTGCAAGGGCTTGAAGTCTCCGTCAGGGTCCCACCAGCGGCTTGCAAGTTCATTGAATTTGGCCAGTTCGGCTTGATCGACGTTCACGCGGCGCAGTCTAGCGCGCTCGCTGGGCAAATGCGTCAAATCGGCGTTTGCCGGCGTGCTTTGAGCGGTGGTCTGACAGGCCGGTCAGCGACCCTCCGAAGCGGCCCGCAAACGCGCTTGTGCTCCCGGTTTCGTGGTAAAATTTCGGTTTTAGCCAAGCTAGAATCTATGTCGGATCAGAGCCCCCCGAAACAGCCGCCCGGCGGCGTCGTCACTGATCCGCCGGGGCCGCCGGATCGGGACATCACCCCGGTCGCGATCGAAGACGAACTGCGCCAGTCCTACCTCGACTACGCCATGAGCGTCATCGTCGGTCGGGCCTTGCCGGACGTACGCGACGGGCTCAAGCCCGTGCATCGCCGGGTGCTCTACACCATGAGCGAGCTCAACAACACGCACACCCGCCCGTACATGAAGTCCGCGCGCGTGGTGGGCGACGTCATGGGCCGCTATCACCCGCACGGCGACTCGGCGATTTACGATACCGTGGTTCGCATGGCGCAGAATTTTGCCATGCGCTATCTGCTGGTCGATGGCCAGGGCAATTTCGGCTCCATTGACGGCGACCCGGCCGCGGCCATGCGCTATACCGAAGTGCGCATGGACAAGCTCGCGAGCGAGCTGCTGGCCGATCTCGACAAGGAAACCGTCGACACGGTCCTGAACTACGACGAGTCCCTGAGCATGCCCACGGTGCTCCCGACCCGGGTGCCCAACCTGCTGGTGAACGGCAGCAGCGGCATCGCCGTCGGCATGGCGACCAACATTCCGCCGCACAACCTCACGGAGGTGATCGACGGCACCCTGGCGCTGCTGGCGGATCCCGCGCTCAGCGTCGACCAGCTGATGGACTACATTCACGGCCCGGACTTTCCAACGGCCGGCATCATCAACGGCCGCGCCGGCATCGTGCAGGCGTACCGCACAGGCCGCGGGCGCATCTACGTGCGGGCCCGGGCCGAAGTCATCAGCGACGACAAGTCCAACAAAGACACGATCCTGATTCACGAGATTCCCTACCAGCTCAACAAGTCCCGGCTGATTGAGAAGATCGCCGAGCTGGTCAAAGAAAAGCGCATCGAAGGCATTACGGAGCTGCGCGACGAGTCCGACAAGGACGGCATGCGGGTCGTGATCGAGCTGCGCCGGGGCGAAAGCGGCGAGGTCGTGCTCAATAACCTGTACGCGCAGACCCAGCTGCAGTCGGTGTTCGGCATCAACTGCGTGGCGCTGGTCGATGGCCAGCCGCGGGTGCTCAACCTCAAGCAAATGCTCGAGGCCTTCATCAAGCACCGCCGCGAAGTCATTACGCGGCGCAGCGTCTACCTGCTGCGCCGGGCCCGGGCCCGCGGCCATACCTTCGAAGGCCAGGCCGTTGCCCTGAGCAACATCGACGCGGTGGTCGAGCTCATCAAGGCATCCGACAACGCCGCCGCGGCCAAGGCCGCGCTGATGGAGCGCGGCTGGGTGTCAGAAGGCGTGCAGAAGCTGCTCGAGCGCGCCGGCAGCGATGCCTGCCGGCCCGACGACCTGGGGCCGGAGTTCGGCTTCCGGGACGGCATGTACTACCTGTCCGAGCGGCAGGCGCAGGCCATTCTCGAAATTCGCCTGCACCGGCTGACGGCCATGGAGCAGGACAAGCTGATCGAGGACTACCAGGCGATCCTGGACGAGATTGCCGACCTGCAGGACATCCTCAATTCCAGCGAACGGCTGCAGACGGTGCTGCACGACGAGCTGGTCGAGATTCGCGAGACCTACGGCGACGAGCGTCGCACCGAGATCCTCAGCACCCAGGAAGACCTGACGGTCGAAGACCTGATCACCGAAGAAGAGCTGGTGGTGACGATCTCCCATCAGGGGTACGCCAAGACGCAGCCCCTGCACGCTTACGCCGCGCAGCGCCGGGGCGGCCGGGGCCGGGCGGCGACGTCGGTCAAAGACGAAGACTTTGTGCGGCACCTTGTGGTCGCCAACAGTCACGACATGCTGTTGTGCTTTACCAACCTCGGCAAGGTCTACTGGCTCAAGGCGTTCCAGATTCCCCAGGGCAGCCGCAACGCCAAGGGCCGGCCCCTGGTCAACATGCTGCCCTTTGTGGCGGAAGAGCGGGTCACCGCAATCCTGCCCATCAAGGACTTCACCGAAGAAAAGTTCGTGTTCATGGCCACGCGCAACGGCACGGTCAAGAAGACGCCGCTGGAGCAGTTCAGCCGCCCCCGCACCTCCGGGCTCATCGCCCTGGAGCTGGAAGAGGGCAATACGCTCATGGGCACCGCGCTGACCGACGGCCACTGCGACGTGCTGCTGATCGCCAGCTCCGGCAAGGCGGTGCGCTTCAAGGAATCCGACGTGCGGACCATGGGCCGAACGGCCCGCGGCGTGCGGGGCATCAAGCTGCAGGGCCAGCATCAGGTCATCGCGCTCATGATTCCCGACGAACAGGAGTTCGTGCTCTGCGCCAGCGCCAACGGTTACGGCAAGCGCACGCCCACCACGGATTTCCCGGTCAAGGGCCGCGGCACCCAGGGCGTCATTGCCATGCAGGCCAACGACCGCAACGGCGATCTGGTCGGAGCGGTGCAGGTGGCCGAGGGCGACGAGCTGATGTTGATCAGCGACCAGGGCACCCTGGTGCGCACCACCGTCGAAGACGTCTCCGTGCAGGGCCGCAACACCCAGGGCGTGCGGCTGATCAAGCTGCGCGATGACGAGCGGCTGATGGGCGTTGCCCGGATTGCCGAGGCCGATATCGTCCCGCCCCCGGGCGATGACGACGACGATGCAGCGGCAGACGGCGCGTCTGCGGACGATGCGTCGGCCTCTGCCCCGGTGCCTGATGCGACCCCGGATTCCTCTCCTGATGCGTCTCCCGATTCGGATGGGGACGAGTAAGTGCGCGTTCACAACTTCTCGGCCGGGCCGGCGGCGCTGCCCCTGGCGGTGCTGGAGCGCGCCCGGGACGAGCTGACCGACTACCAGGGCACGGGCATGTCGGTCATGGAGATGAGCCATCGCAGCAAGGCCTTCATCGACATCGCCGAGCGCGCCGAGCAGGCCTGCCGGACCCTGCTGGCGGTGCCCGACAACTATCGCATTCTGTTCCTGCAGGGTGGCGCGACAGCGCAGTTCGCCGCCGTGCCCCTGAACCTGCTGGGCCCCAGGACGAGCGCGGACTACGTCAACACCGGCGCCTGGTCCGTCAAAGCCATCAAAGAGATGGCGCGCTACGGCAACGCCCGGGTCATTGCCAGCGCCGAGGACACGAGCTTTGACCGGGTCCCAGATCCGGCGCAGTGGCAGCGGGATGCCGATGCGGCCTACCTGCACATCTGTTCCAACGAAACCATTGGCGGCGTGCAGTTCGCCGACTTTGCGGCCGACCTGAGCCTGCCTGGCGTGCCTCTGGTTGCCGATATGTCCTCGGACATCCTGTCCCGGCCGCTGGCGATCGAGCAGTTCGGGCTGATTTACGCGGGCGCGCAAAAGAACATCGGCCCCGCCGGTCTGACCCTGGTGATCGTGCGCGACGACCTGCTGGATCAGGCGCAGGCCCACACGCCCTCGGTGCTCAGCTACCGGGTTCAGGCCGACGCTGACTCCATGTCCAATACGCCGCCGACCTATGCCTGGTACCTGGCCGGGCTGGTGTTCGACTGGCTGCTGGAACAGGGCGGGCTGACGGCCATGGCGCAGGCCAACGGGGCCAAGGCAGAAACACTGTACGGGCTGATCGATGCCAGCAACTTCTTCCACAGCCCCGTCGAGCCTGGCTCCCGGTCGCAGATGAACGTGCCCTTTACCCTGCCTGACAAGGCACTCGACGCGGCCTTTCTGGCGGGCGCCGAGGCGGCCGGGCTCATGAATCTCAAGGGCCACCGCAGCGTTGGCGGTATGCGGGCGAGCCTCTACAACGCCGTCGGTCAGGAATCGGTCGATGCTCTTTGTCAGTTCATGCAGGACTTCGAACGTGAGCACCGGTGATCGCATTGACAGCGCCGATACGGAAGGTCTCGGCGATCTTCGGACCCGCATAGACGAGATCGACGAGCAGCTGCAGCGGCTGCTGAACGAGCGCGCCGACTGCGCGCTGCGGGTCGGCGCGATCAAGCAGGCGTCCGGCGACAAGGCGCCCGTGTTTTTCCGTCCGGAGCGGGAAGCGCAAATTCTGACCATGCTCAAAGCGCGCAACACCGGGCCCTTGCCGGACGATGCGGTCGCGACCCTGTTTCGCGAGATTATTTCCTGCTGTCTGAGCCTGGAACAGCCGCTGACCATTGCCTACCTCGGGCCGTCGGGCACCTATACGGAAGCGGCGGCCATCAAGCAGTTCGGCCACTTCGCCAAGACCCGCGCCCTGGGCGCGATCGACGAAGTGTTTCGCGAGGTCGAGGCCGGGTCCGTGCAGTACGGGGTGGTGCCGGTAGAAAATTCCACCGAGGGCATGGTCAACCACACGCTGGATTGCTTCATGGACTCGAAGCTGAACATCTGCGCCGAAGTAGAGCTGCCCATCCACCACGCCTTGCTGGCCCCGGCGTCGGTGCAGGCCGACCAGATCAAGGAAATCCTGTCGCACTCCCAGTCTCTCGCCCAGTGCCGGACCTGGCTCGACACCAACTACCCGAACGCGCAGCGCACGCCGTTGCCGAGCAACGCCGAAGCGGCGAAGCAGGTGCGCGAACGGCAGGACGCGGCCGCAATCGCCGGCGAGATGGCGGGGGAGCGCTACGGTCTGGCCGCACTGGCCACGCATATCGAAGATCAGCCCGACAACAAGACGCGCTTCCTGGTCATTGGCGATCAGTCCGTGGGCCGCAGCGGGTCGGACAAGTCGTCGATCCTGGTCTCGACCCGGGACGAGCCCGGCGCGCTGTACCGGGTGCTGGAACCGTTCCACAAGCACGACATCAGCCTCAGCCGCATCGAAACGCGCCCGTCCCGGGACGTGAACTGGTCCTACGTGTTCTTTATCGATCTGGAAGGGCACGAGAGTGACAGCGCGGTGCGCCTGGCGCTCGACGAGGTGCAGGAAGTTGCCCTGCAGGTTCGGGTTCTGGGGTCCTATCCGCGAGCGGTCATTTGACGGCCAGCAACACCGGGCGCCGACCATGAGCGGTACCCTGGCCGTTGTCGGGCTTGGCCTGATTGGCGGCTCTTTCGCGCTTGGCGCCCGGCAAGCCGGCCTTTTTGATCGCATTGTCGGGATCGATGCCAGCGCCGTGCACGGCGAGCAGGCGCTCGCCGCCGGGCTCTGCGACGAGCTGGCCAGCGCCGTGCCGCCGAGCGCTGACGCGGTCCTGGTGGCCGTGCCCAGCGATGCCGTTGCGCAGGCCCTGGGGGCCCTGCAGGATCATCCGGGGCTGGTCTTTGACGTTGCCAGCGTCAAAGGCGGCATCCTCGATGGCCTTGCGGCTCGACCGGCGCGCTATCTGCCCGCGCATCCCATCGCCGGCTCCGAACGCAGCGGGCCCGGCGCAGCCCGCGCCGATCTCTTTGCCGAGCATCTGGTGGTGCTGACGCCCCTGGCGGACAGTGCCGCCGCCGACGAGGCGCTGCTGACCGGTTGGTGGCAGGCGCTGGGCGCCCGGGTCGAGCACATGTCGCCCGCGGCGCACGACCGCCTGTTTGCCCGCACCAGCCACCTGCCGCATCTCGTGGCCTTCGCCTATATGCAGCTCATCGAGCCCGAACAGCTGGCCTATGCCGCCGGTGGCTTTCGCGATTTCTCCCGGATCGCCGGGGCCGACCCGGCCATGTGGGCGCCCATCCTGCAGCTCAATCAGCGGGCCGTGCTCGGCGAGCTGGCGGCGCTGCGCGCGGCGCTGGATCAGTTTGAGGCAGCAATCGGCGAGCAGAATCCGCAGGCGCTGAGTACACTGCTGGGCGCCGCGCAGCAGCGCCGACAGGCTTTCGAGCAGGTGAGGGGCGATGCTGAGACACCGGCGTCCAGTACATAAAGGCCAGCAAAAACAGACTGTTAGATGATGCTTAGGATTGACTTCGCATGAGCCAGAAAGCCCCTGCCAGCGCCGGCGTGCCGGTGATCACGGTCGACGGCCCGAGCGGCTCGGGCAAAGGCACGCTCGCCCAGCTGCTGGCGACGCACCTGGGCTGGCACCTGCTTGATAGCGGCGCGCTGTACCGGATTCTGGGCCTGCACGCCATGGATCAGCAGATCGATCCGGGACAGGGCGAGGCCGTGGCAGCGCTGGCCGAGGGCCTGGCGGTGCGCTTTGCCGGCGAGCGGGTCTGGGTCAACGAGCAGGAGGTCACGGACCGTCTGCGGACCGAAGACGCGGGCACCGCGGCCTCACAGATTGCGTCCCATCCGGCCGTTCGCAAGGCCATCGTTTCGCTCCAGCACGGCTTTGCGAAGCCCCCGGGGCTGGTTGCTGACGGACGCGATATGGGCACGGTGATCTTCCCCGCTGCGCCCCTCAAAATCTTCCTGACGGCCAGTGCCGAGGTGCGTGCGGAGCGTCGCTATAACCAGTTGAAAAACAAGGGTTTAGCTGTTAGCCTGCGCGCCCTTCTCGTTGCCATCGAAGAACGTGACGAGAGGGACCGAACCCGAACCGCGTCGCCGCTTCATCCTGCAGACGACGCGCTGGTTCTCGACAGCTCTGATCTGGACATCGATCAGGTCATGAGCGTTGTCCTTGGCGAAGTCAAAGCACTGGGCCTGGACGCACGTTGAGCGCCGCGCGCTGCGCCTGAAGCAGCTCCCGAATCAGGGCGCTGTTCGACCACAATTTAACCAACCCGCAGCCCTGCATTTCTGCAGGCCTGGCCGTCGTCCCCGCAAGCCAAAGCTGGCCCTGCGCGACGCAGGATGTGCTGCAACGAAGCGAGATTTATGAGCGAATCATTTGCCGACATGTTTGAAGAGAGTCTGTCGACCGTCGAGATGGCACCGGGTGCCATCGTTACCGGCACGGTGGTCGACGTGGACAGCGACTGGGTCATCGTCCACGCAGGTCTCAAATCAGAAGGGGTCATCCCCAAGAGCCAATTCCTGGACGAAAACGGTGAGTGCACCCTGCAGATCGGAGATCTGGTCAAGGTTGCCATGGAAACCGTTGACGACGGTTTCGGAGAAACCCGTTTGTCGCGCGAGAAAGCCAAGCGCGCCGAGTCCTGGCAGCAGCTGGAAACCGCGTTCGAAGGCGAAGAAGTGGTCAAGGGCATCATCAGCGGCAAAGTCAAAGGCGGCTTTACGGTAGACGTCAGCGACATTCGCGCGTTCCTGCCCGGATCGCTGGTCGACGTGCGACCGCTGCGCGAAACCGCGCACCTCGAAGGCAAGCCCCTGGACTTCAAAGTCATCAAGCTCGACCAGAAGCGCAACAACGTCGTTGTTTCGCGCCGCGCCGTGCTCGAAGAAGAGAACAGCGCCGAGCGTGAAGCACTGCTCGAGTCCCTGCAGGAAGGCCAGACCGTTAAGGGCATCGTGAAGAACCTCACGGACTACGGCGCGTTCGTAGACCTGGGCGGCGTCGACGGCCTGCTGCACATCACCGACATGGCCTGGAAGCGCATTCGCCACCCGTCGGAAATGGTGAACGTGGGCGACGAGGCCGACGTCAAGATCCTCAAGTTCGACCGCGAGAAGAACCGCGTCAGCCTCGGCATGAAGCAGCTGGGCGACGATCCGTGGGTCTCCATCACCGGCCGCTACCCGGAAGGCGCGCGCGTTCGTGCCACGGTCACCAACCTCACCGACTACGGCTGCTTTGCCGAGATCGAAGAGGGCGTCGAAGGGCTCGTTCACGTGTCCGAGATGGACTGGACCAACAAGAACGTGCACCCCTCCAAGGTTGTGGCCCTGGGTGACGAAGTCGAAGTCATGGTGCTGGATATCGACGAAGAGCGTCGCCGCATCAGCCTCGGCATCAAGCAGTGCCGCCCGAACCCCTGGGAAGAGTTCGCGATCAACAATGCCAAGGGCAATCGCGTCAGCGGCACGATCAAGTCGATCACCGACTTCGGTATCTTCATTGGTCTGGACGGCGGCATCGACGGCCTCGTCCACCTGTCCGACATCTCCTGGAACGAGCCGGGCGAGACCGCGGTACGTCGCTACTCCAAGGGCGAAGAGATCGAGACGGTCATCCTGTCGGTGGACCCGGAGCGGGAGCGCATCAGCCTGGGCGTCAAGCAGCTGGATCAGGATCCCTTCAGCGACTACACCGCGGTGAACGATCGCGGCACCAAGGTGATGGGCACCATCATCGCGGTGGAGCCGAAGGAAGCCGAGATCAAGCTTGCAGAAGACGTGATCGGTATCCTTAAAGCGTCGGAAATCAGCGTCGATCGGGTCGAAGATGCCCGCAACGTACTGACCGTCGGCGAAGAGATCGAAACCAAGATCATCAGCATCGATCGCAAGAATCGACTGATTGGTCTGTCGGTCAAGTCGAAGGATATCGAGGACGAGCGTCAGGCCGTCCGTGACCATCGCGACACCGAGTCAGAACGTCCGAGCGCGACCACGCTTGGCGACCTGATCAAGGCGCAGATGGACAAGCCGGGAGAGTAGACCGGCGGTTACGGAGCGCTGGCACGATGTGTCAGCGCCACGGCTTTCGGGGAGGGAGCATGACCAAGTCCGAACTCATCGAGCGCATCGCGGCGCTGCAGTCGCAGCTGTCGCCAAAAGACGTTGAGCTGGCGATCAAAACCATGATTGAGCAGATGTCGGAAACGCTCGCGCAGGGTGACCGGATCGAGATCCGTGGCTTCGGCAGCTTTTCGCTGCACTATCGGGCGCCGCGGATTGGTCGCAATCCCAAAACCGGAGAATCCGTCGGCCTGTCCGGCAAATACGTTCCGCACTTCAAGCCTGGCAAGGCTTTGCGGGACCGAGTCAATCAGGGACTGGAACGCGAGCGCGCTGCCATGAGCAGTGAGCCTGCAACGGACGGCCTGGCATCGGCAGCAGCCGACGGCAGCCAACCGACCGGCCCCGACGATACACAGGGAGGCGAGCGCTGATGGCATCGTTGCGCTGGCTGGCACTGGCGGTACTGCTCATTGTGGTTCTGGTGTTCGGCATGTTGGCCGTGAACCAGGAGGTCGTATCGCTGCGACTGCTCGACTGGCAGACCCCGGAAATCAGCGTCTTTTTCTGGCTGCTCGCAGCCTTCGCGCTGGGCCTGTCGGCCGGCGTGGTGGGCATGATGCTGTCGGGCGTACGACACCGTCTGGAATGCCGGCGCCTGCGCAAGCAGATCGACGGCCGTGACAAGGAACTCGCAGCGCTCAAGAGCGTGGCCAGCACCGGAAGCTGATTCTCGGCACCATGCCGGAAAACCTCACACTATATCTGCTGCTGGTGCTCGCGCTGGGCATCGGCTTTTTGCTGGGCCGCATCGAGCGGCGATCGTCAGCGGCGGGCGAGCGCTCGCGCGGCGCAGTGCCCGCCCGCGGCAACAGCGCGATACCCGAGCACTACTATCAGGGCCTGAACTACCTGCTCGACGAGCGGGACGAGCTGGCGGTCGACGCGCTGATTGAACAGCTCGAAGTCGGCCCGGAAACGGTGGCCACCTATCTGGCTCTGGGCGCGATGCTGCGCCGGCGCGGCGAGCACGACAAAGCGATTCGCGTGCACCAGAACCTGCTGGCCGCGAGCGGCGTGGGCGCCGAGGAGCGCCACCAGGCTAACCTGGAGCTCGCTCGGGATTTTCTTGCCGCCGGGTTGCTGGGCCGGGCCGAGGCGCACTTGAAAGAGTTGCCCGCCGGCGGTCGCAGCCGCGGCCAGGTGCTGCGCCTGCTGCTGGATGTGTATGTGCGCGAGCGCGACTGGCAGGCGGCATTGCCGTTGGCGCGAGAATTGGCGGACGGGCCGGAGGGCCGGGCCGATGCCGCGCACGTGGCCTGCGAGCTGGCCGAGGAGCAGCTGGCTGCTGGCGAGCTGGCCCGGGCCCTTAAGACCCTGGAAACCGCGCGCCGCATCGGTGCTGCCCAGGGGCGCGTGCAGCTGTTGCAGGCCCGGGCAGAGCTGACGCGCAAGGATGCCCGCGCGGCGCGCAAGGCCCTGCGTCGGGCCTTTGCGGCCGATCCCGATCTGGTGGGGGAAGTGCTGCCGCTGTTTCGCGAAGCGTCCCTGGCGGTACAGGCCGAAGACGAATACCTGGAGTTCCTGAAGGTTGCCTGCGTCAGCGCCGACGACACGCCCGTCGATGTCGGGGCGCTGTCCGAGCAAGCGCAGTTCATCGAGCGGGACGACGGTCCCGATGCCGCGCAGCAGTTTCTGGTGGAGCGGTTGGTACAGCAGCCGAGCCTGTCCGGGCTGGTAGCGCTGCTCGAGCTGGTCGAGGAGCGGGGCCTGCCGCGGGAGCAGCTGGCAGCGGTCCTGCAGTACTGCCGAACCTTTCTGGCGGAGCAACCGGGCTTTCGCTGCAGCAGCTGCGGCTTTCGCGCGCAGCAGCGGCACTGGCTGTGTCCCAGCTGCCGGCGCTGGGGCCAGCATCGCGCGGTGCGCGATGACCGGCAGCGCCAGCCGGGACGCTGACGGGCCAAGGGCCCACGCGGTTCAAGGCTCCTGGCTGCTGATCCGGTCGCGACGCCGTCGCTAGAGTACGGTTCCTCTTTCAAGCACAAGGAACCGCTTCATGTCTGACTTCATTCGCGCGCTGCTGCCCCCGGTTCGCCAACGATTGCTCGCCGCTGTTGCCCTTCTGGCGCTGCTCGGGGCCGGGGCTGCCGTTGCCGACGACGGCATGACGGCCGTCAACATCAACACGGCCGATGCGCAAACCATCGCGGCCAGTCTCAAGGGCATCGGTTTGTCCCGGGCCGAGGCGATCGTCAGCTATCGGGAGACCCACGGCGCCTTCAAGGACGCCTACGAGCTGACCGCCATTCGCGGCGTCGGGGAACGCACCGTGGCGCTCAATGAGGCGCAGATTCGCCTGCGCGATTAGCCCCCGCGGTCGTCGCCGCAACCGGGGCAATACGGTGGTCCGACGGGGCGGCGACGACTACACTACCAGTGTCTTTGCTACCCGCACCCCGTGTGTCACGCAGCCCTTCATCTTCGACAGGCCCGGTCGAGTCCCCGTTGGCAACGAGGAACGCTGCTTCAGGCAACACTGCGAGCGGCTCGGCGCTGTCCGTACTCTTTGTGGTCAACGAAGGCCGCTTCCTGCTGTCCCACCGATTGCCGCTGGTCGAAGAGGCGCAGGCGCGCGGCTACCAGGTGGCGGTCGTGTGCGGCGAGGGCAGCGGCGAAGCGGCGCTCCGGGAACAGGGCATTGCGGTGTATACCATTCCGCTGCGGCGCAGCAGCTTTGCGCCGGTTGCCGAATGGCGCACCTACCGGGCCTTGCGCGCCCTGTATCGCAAGCTCCGGCCCACGATTGTTCACCACGTCACCATCAAGCCGGTCATCTACGGCACGCGCGCAGCGCTCGTCGCCGGGGTGCCGGCGGTGGTCAATGCGGTGCCGGGCATGGGCTTTGTGTTTACGCGCCGGGGGCAGCTGGCAGCCATTCGCCGGGCGTTCGTGAACCAGCTCTACCGCAGCGCCTTGCAGCACCCCAACATGCGGGTCATCTTCCAGAACAGCGAAGACATGCACGGGTTCATCGCCCACGGCATTCTGCAGCGCGAGCGCGCGGTGTTGATTCGCGGCTCCGGGGTGGACCTGAAAGCGTTTGCGGCCAACCCTCCGCCCACCGATGCGCTGCGCTTCGCGCTCATCGGTCGCATGCTCACACACAAGGGCGTGGGCGAATATGTGGCGGCGGCGCGCGTGCTCAAACGCGAGTTTCCGGACTGGGAATTCCAGCTGATTGGCGATGTCGATCCCGGCAACCCCACGTCCCTGACCCGTGAGTCGCTGCTGGCCTGGCAGCAAGAGGGCATCGTCAGCTGGCTTGGTCAACGCAAAGATGTGGCGGCCCTGCTGCAGCAGGCGAACGTGGTGTGTTTGCCGTCCTATCGTGAAGGCTTGCCGAAGACGCTGCTGGAGGCCTCGGCCTGTGGGCGCCCGATGGTCGCGACGGACGTCGCCGGCTGCCGCGAAGTCGTGCGCAACGGCGTGAACGGCTTGCTGGTGCCGGCCCGGGATGCCGATGCCCTGGCCGAGGCCATGCGCAGCCTGGGCCAGAACGAGGGCCTGCGCCTGCGCATGGGCGAAGCCGCCCGGGCCCGGGCCGAAGGGCTGTACGACATCGACGACGTGGTTCGCGACACCTTCCTGGTGTACGGCGAGCTGTTGCCGTGACGGCCCGGTTGACGGTGACCGGCGCTGGCGGCTTTGTCGGGCGACATCTGTGTCAAGCCGCCCGCGATGCCGGGCACTCGGTACAGGCCCTGACGCGCGCCGACCTCGACCTGGAGCGGGCCAGCGATGCGGCCCTTGCGCAGGCGATCGCGCCCGGCGATGTGGTGGTGCACTGCGCGGGCATCGCCCACGAAGCGGCCGAAGCGGCGCGCCGCGACCCGCAGCTGCTGTACCGGTTTAACCGGGACCTGACCGAACGGCTCTACCGCGCTGCGGCCGCGGCGGGGGCGGCCCGCTTCGTCTGGCTCAGCAGCATCAAAGTGCTGGGCGAGACCAGCGTCCAGCCTTTGCCCGTCAGCGCGCCCCTTGCCCCGGCCAGCCCCTATCCGGACAGCAAGGCCCAGGGCGAAACGCAGCTGCAGGCTGCGATGCAGAAGCTCGGATTGCCCGTGACCATCATTCGCCCGCCGCTGGTGTACGGGCCCGGGGTTGGCGCCAACTTCCGCACCCTGCTGCGCTGGGTCCTCGCGGGCCGCAGCCTGCCCCTTGGGCGAGCCACGGCGCCCCGGTCCCTGATCGGCGTGCGCAACCTCTGCAGCGCGGTGCTGGCCAGCACCGCGGCTCCGCCCGGCATCTATCACGTGGCCGACGGGCCTGCGCTCGGCGTTGCTGCCTTGCTGCGCGCCGTGGCGGCTGCGGCCGGACAGGGCGTTTATCTGTGGCGCGTACCGCCGGCCGTCATGGCCGTTGCTGCGACACTGATCGGCCGGCGCTCTGTCTATCAGCGGCTGTTCGAGTCGCTGGAGCTGGACACGGCGGACAGCGAGGCGCGCCTGGGCTGGCACCCGCCGCACACCCTGGAATCCCAGCTGCAGGAGACCGTGTCGTGGTACCGCAGTCAGCCTTAGCGGTCCTGTTCGTGGGTTTTGTCGGCGCCGGGCTGGTGTGCTTCTTCGCGCTGCGAATCTCTATGGTGCTGCAGCTGGTGGCGCAGCCGAACGAGCGCAGCTCGCACAGCCGGCCGACTCCCGGCATTGGCGGGTTGGGCGTGATGGTGCCGGTGCTGGTGTACCTCGGCAGCGTCGTGCCGTTCTTTCCCTCGCTCTGGGCCCTGCTCGGTGCCCTCGTGCTGCTCGCCCTCGTTGGGCTGATCGATGACCTGCGCGAGGTGTCGCGGCGCTGGCGCCTGCTCACGCAAGTGCTGGCCAGTGCTGGCTGCTTGCTGGTGCTCGGGCCCGGTCTCGCGGTGTGGGTCTGGCCCCTGCTGTTGCTTGCCTTGCTGTGGCAGATCAACCTCTACAACTTCATGGACGGGATCGATGGGCTCGCCGCGTCCCAGGCCCTGATCTATGTGCTGGCCGCGCTGTGGCTCGCGCCGGAGATGATGGCCTGGCTCGGGTATCTGCTGTGCACGCTGGCGGGCTCGCTGATTGGTTTCCTGGTCTACAACTGGGCACCGGCGCGCATGTTCATGGGTGATGTCGGCAGCACAGCGTTAGGCCTGCTGCTGGCGGCGGTGGCGCTGCTGCTGGCGCAGTCTGCGCACCTGTCTTTGTCGGCGAGTCTGATTTTGCTGGCGGTGTTCTGGGGCGATGCCAGCTACACGCTGCTGGTGCGTGTGCTGACCGGTCAGGATTTTGCCAGCCCGCACCGCAGCCATTTGTATCAGAAACTGACAGATCGCCTTGGCCACGCGCGCGTCACGCTGCTGCTCTGGGCCTTTGCGATTTTTTGGCTGTTTCCGCTGGCACTTTGGGCGCAAAGCCTTAAGCTTCCGTTCAGCCTGCTGCCGATAGCGTGTGCGCTTCTGCCGGTCCTTGTGATGGCACGGCGTTGGCGGGCTGGACTGCCGGATCTAACGGATGGAGGGTTGCAGTCATAGGCTTCAATTGGGCGGACCGCTGGTCGCGGCGCCGAAAACAAATCGTGGCGGTCGCCGCAGATCTGGTGGTTATCCCGCTGGCCCTGTGGAGCGCGCTCGCCCTGCGCCTGGGGCAGGTCAATCCTGATTTGAGCCAGTTCTGGCCGGCCTTTGTGGTCGCCGGGCTGTTGTGCGTCCCTGTCTTTGGCGGTCTTGGCCTGTACCGGCACGTGATCCGGCACATGGGCAACAATGCACTCTGGGCCGTGTTCAAGGGCGCCTCCATCACCGCCATTGCGGTGACGGCCGTGGCCTACATGGTGCCGCTCAAGGGCTTCCCGCGGTCCGTGCCGATTATCTTCTGGCTGCTGATCATGCTGTACGTCAGCGGCACCCGCTACGCCATGCGCGGCTACCTGCAGTACCACTTTCGCCGCAGCACGCCCCAGTCCCCGGTCGTCATTTTCGGCGCCGGCAGCAAGGGCGTTGAGCTGGCGCGACTGCTCAAGGAGCAGGGCAGCTACGCGCCGGTGGCCTTTGTGGACGACAACCCCAAGCTGCAGCGGCAGACCGTGGGCGGGCTCTACGTGTACGCCCCGGCGATGCTCGAGCAGGTGCTGAAGACCACGGACTGCCACGAGGTCTTTATCTCGATCAACTCCACGGCGGCCGACGACCGGCGGCGCATCATCGAATACCTCGAGCCCTACGGCGTGCGCGTACGGCTGATTCCGGATCTGGTCGATATCGTCACCGGGCGGCAAAGCCTGCAGGACCTGCGCGACGTGCAGCTCGACGACCTGCTGGGGCGAGACGAGGTAGAGCCGCTGGACCATCTGCTCAAGGGCAGCGTCAGCGGTCGCCGGGTCATGGTGACCGGCGCCGGCGGCTCCATCGGCTCCGAGCTGTGCCGACAGATCCTGCGGCAGAAGCCGGCCACCCTGGTGCTGCTGGACCAGTCCGAGTTCGGGCTGTACCGCATCGCCAAGGAACTCAAGAACATCGCCAAGGCCGAAGCCCACGAAGTGTTCATGACACCGCTGCTGGGCACCGTCGGCAACCAGTCCTACCTGTGCCGCATGCTCGAACAGCACGGCATCGAGACCCTGTATCACGCCGCCGCCTACAAGCATGTGGGGCTGGTCGAGCGCAACGCCATTCAGGGGCTCAAGAACAACACCTTTGGCACCCTGCACGCCGCCCAGGCGGCCATGGACAGCGGGGTCAAAGACTTCATTCTGATCAGCACCGACAAGGCCGTGCGCACCACCAGCGTCATGGGTGCCAGCAAGCGGCTGGCGGAGATGGTGCTGCAGGCCCTGCAGGAGCTTTCGACCAACACGCGCTTTTCCATGGTGCGCTTTGGCAACGTGCTGGGCTCGTCGGGCAGCGTGGTGCCGCTGTTTCTGGAGCAGATCGAGCGCGGTGGCCCGGTCACGGTGACGCACCGCGATGTCACCCGCTATTTCATGACCATTCCCGAAGCGGCGCAGCTGGTGCTGCAGGCGGCGAGCATGGCGCAGGGCGGCGACGTGTTCCTGCTCGATATGGGGCAGCCCGTGCGCATCCTCGACCTGGCCAAACGCATCATTCGCCTCAAGGGCTACAGCATCCGCGACGAAGACAACCCCAACGGCGAGATCGAGATTCAGATCACCGGCCTGCAGCCGGGCGAAAAGCTGTACGAAGAACTGCTCGTGGGCGATGCCGTCAGCGGCACGGATCACCGCAAGATCATGCGCGCCGAAGAGACCTTCCTGCCCTGGACCGAACTGCGCGGCGCGCTCAATACCCTTGAGCAGGCCTGCGATGCCTACGACTACGACGCCGTGCAGGCCTTTGTCGAAGGCCTGGTCGAAGGCTCCGATCTGGAGTCGCAGCTGGGCGATCTGCCCGCGCTGGCCGAGGTTGTGGACTTCAAACCGGTCATACCCGCCTGATCGCGACGCTGTGCCGCTAACGCCCTAGCGGTAGGCCGCGACCTGATCGGCCACCTCGTTCACGGCGCGCACCGCGTCGGCTCCGTCCGGACCGCTGGCATCATCTACGCCGCAGGGCCGGTTGTTGCACAGCTGATCCGGCGTCGACAGGCGCGCGAGCCGCGCGGCTGAGAACGCATCCGGCGTTGCCATGAGCGTGACGAACTCGCCGTCGACGCCGTAGCCGGCGCCGTAGGGCAGGCTGCCGCCATCTGGCTCCTCCCGGCGCGAGTGCGCCAGGCCCAGGTTATGGCCGATCTCGTGCGCGAGCACGTAGTCGCTGCAGCTGGGCGCGACCACGGAGTAACCGAACCGCGCCGAGTTGGTCAGGTCGCCGTTGCTGCTTGCGCCGCCCACCCAGGCAATGCCGCAGCGGCCGGCGTTGGGGTAGGGCACAAACAGCACCACCAGGTCCGCAGCGGCGGCGTTGCGACGCACCCAGACGCGATCCAGCGCCGGGTCGCGCCCGAAGGTCACATCGTCCAGGGCGGTGCTCAGATCGCCGGGAGCCGGGTACTCCACGGCCTCGACGCCGGTCAGCTCCAGCTGCACGTCGGTGCCGCTGTTGTTGAGCGCATCGTTGGCGACGTTGATCAGGTGCTCGACCCGCAGCGCCGGGTCTGCGTAGCGCGCGGTGACGCCGCTGCCGTACAGCGCCAGGATCCGGATCGTGGTTGCCGGCGCAAGGGTCTCCGGGGGGCTCGCCGGTGTCGCCGTCGGCGTGCTGCTCGGCGTGTTGCCCGAGTCGGTAACGGGCGGCGCGGCTGCCGGCGCCGAGCTGCCGCCGCCACCGCCACCGCAGGCGGTGCAGAGAACGAGGGTTGCGAGTGCGACCGTTGCGCGCCGTGCAGGTCGCCAGTTAGCCATCGGTGGGGGTCCTCATGTCGCTGCGCCCCGGAATCCAACGGCGCGACAGCTCCCTGTCGTTACCGATAACGGATTCAGTGCCCTGATTTTCAAAGAAAAATGTATCTGTTCCCACGGTGAGGGTGCCGAACCAGCGGGCCGCGCTCGCGGTGAGCAAGCCGGGCTCGCCGTCAACGTCAAAGCGAATCAGCTCGCTGCGTCCGGCGGCGCGAGGGGCCGCCCCGGCGGCTCGAGGCGTCAGGGTCAGCGCGCCGCCCCGGGGATCGGGCAGCTCAATCGCGGCGCCGCTGCGCAGGCGGTCGATGGCGCTGCGATCCAGGGGCCAGGGCTGATAGCTCACGTCCGGCTCCAGCGGCCCGCTGGCCAGGGGCTCGCTGGCGGTCGCGAGGGTCCGGGGTACCGGCGGCTGGTCGGCCGCAGCCAGTGGCGAGCTTTGCAGCTCAAAGGCGGCCGGTTTGGCATCGGGCCGCAGGGCGGCGCTCCGGTCGGACAGCGCACCCGCGGCCGTTTTAATCGCCCCCGCCGGTGCGGCTATGCCGGCGGCTTCGCCGCTGGCAAAGCCGTCAGCGATGCGCGCTGGCCCGCGCCCTGCGGTCAGGCTTTCCAGGGCCGCGGCGACGGCAACGATCAGCGAAAAGGCGACAACAGCTTTCACCTATGAAGTCTAGTAGCCATCGCGCGGGCTGCTCGCTAAGCTTTCTGCCATATCGGGGATCAGGCAACGCAAGCCATGAACATCAAGGAAGAACGGGCCCTGCACCGGCTCTGGCGCCGCTACCGCGTCGGCAAACCGGTCGCGAACCAGACCCTGATCGACTTTTTTTTTGACGTCGTCCGCCATGAGCCGACGCTCGCGCACTGCAATGCCTTTGAAGTGTTTGACAGCATCACCAACCCCATCGATCTGCAGCGCAGTGCCTGAGCGCGCGCGCGCCTCGCGCCTTGCCGTTGGCGGGTTCGCCTTGCTGTTGCTCCTGCTCGGTGCCTGCAGCGCAGCGCCCCTGGACCCGTCTCCGCCCCAGGGCTTTGACCTGGCGGGGGACTGGGTACTGCAGGCGGACCTGAGCGATGCAGCGCCCGGCCCGCACCAGCTGGAAGCGCCGCCGCCGCCGATCCCGGGCAGCAGCCGCGGCAATCGCGGTGGCCGGCAGTCTCCCCGCGGCGGCCTGGCATTCGTGGCGCACGACTTTCCCGTGCTCAAGGCGCGGCGCATGACCATCGAGCAGAACCCCGATTCCATGGGCATCGAGTACGACCGTGGCCGCTACCGCGACGTCTCCTGGGGCGAGCGCACCCGCGGCCTGTGGACGGTGCAAGCCGGCTGGGACGACGCTGGCGAGCTGGTGATCCGCTCGGATGCGAGCGACGCCAAGGCCGTGGAGCGCTATCTGCTCAGCAGCAACGGCGAAACCTTGACGGTGCTGGTGCGCATCGACGCCGGCTCGCAAAAAGTCGATGTGCAGCGGGTCTACACCCGTCGCCCCTGACCGGGCCCTGCGGTGACCGGTAGCGACGTCGGCTACACGCTGGCGACCTGTGTTGCCTTCATGGCGCTGGTCGGCTGGGTCGCCTATCAGAAGACCAAGGGCGAAGTGGACACCCAGGAAGGCTACTTCCTGGCTGGCCGCGGGCTCACCGGCACCTTCATCGCCGGCTCCCTGCTGCTCACCAACCTGTCTGCCGAACAGCTCATCGGCCTGAACGGCAGCGCCTACGGCTTTAACATGAGCAGCATGGCCTGGGAGGTGACTGCCGGCATCGCGATCATCGTGATGGCCCTGTACTTTTTGCCGAAGTATCTGGGCGGCGCCTTCTCGACCCTGCCGCAGTTTCTGGAAGGCCGCTACGACGCCGGCGTGCGCCGGGCCACGGTGGTGCTGTTTCTGTTCGGCTACGGCCTGATCACGATCCCGTCGGTGCTGTACTCCGGGTCCCTGGCGGTGCTGCGGCTGTTTGACGTGCCGGCGCTGCTGAACGTGGGTTACGAGACCGGGCTGGTCATCACGATTCTGCTGATCGGCGTCGTCGGCGGCATCTACGCGGTGTTTGGCGGCCTGCGCGCCGTCGCGATCTCTGACACGCTGAACGGCGTGGGGCTCTTGATCATCGGCGCCCTGGTGCCGGTGTTCGGGCTCATGGCCCTGGGCGAGGGCGACATCGGCGCCGGCCTGCAGATCGTGCTGACGGAGGACACGGAAAAGCTCAACGCCATCGGCACGAGCGACGACCCGACCCCCTTTGCCACGCTCTTTACCGGCATGATCCTGGCCAACCTCTTTTACTGGGGCACCAACCAGTATGTGATCCAGCGAACGCTGGGCGCGAAGAACCTGGCAGAAGGGCAGAAGGGCGTGCTGCTGTCCGGCTTCTTCAAGCTGCTGGTGCCGTTCTTCATGATGCTGCCCGGGCTCATTGCCTATCACCTGTACAGCGGCGAGCTGCGCAGTATCGATCTGGCCTACCCGACGCTGGTAGCGGACGTGCTGCCGTTTTACCTGTCCGGCTTTTTCCTGGCGGTGCTGCTGGGCGCCGTGTTCAGCTCCTTCAACTCGCTGCTGAACAGCGCGGCCACGCTTTACTGCCTGGACGTGCACCAGCCGCTGCTCAAGAAGCCGCTGGACGACGCGGCGCTCATTCGCGTGGCCAAGATCGTCAGCCTGATCATCGCGCTGTTCAGCTTTGTGGTATCGCCGCTGCTGCAGTACGCGCCGGAAGGGCTATGGCAGATCATTCGAGTCTTTACCGGCTTCTACAACATCCCGGTGATTACCATCGTGCTGGTCGGCCTGTTTACCCGGCAGGTGCCGGCGCTGGCGGCGAAGGTCGCCATCGGCTTTCACGTCGTGGCTTACGGCCTGCTGCGATTTGTGTGGGACGTCGATATCCACTTCATTCACCTGTACGCCGTGCTGTTCGCCATTGAGGTCGCGATCATGCTGGTGATCGGGCGGCTGGCGCCGCGGCCCGTACCCTGGCGCTATGAGCCGCAGGAGCTGGTCGATATGACGCCCTGGCGCTACGCGCTGCCCACGGCGATCGTGCTGGCGGCAGGAATCGTTTTTCTTTACCTGCTATTTTCGCCCATCGGGCTGGTGGGCGGCGTGACCGGGCCGTTCTACACGGCGGTGGGCGCGCTGGCATTGGCGACCGTTGCGCTGTGCTGGATCAGCATGCGCTACTGGCGCCGGCGCTATGACGCCGCGCAGCTGGCCCTCGTTCAGGGCCGCTCGCCGGAAGCCGTTTGAACACGCATTGGAGGAAAACGCGATGACACTGCAGGTGATTGGCGCCGGCTTCGGCCGAACGGGGACCGCATCCCTCAAACTCGCGCTGGAAACGCTGCTGGGCGGCGCCTGTTATCACATGAGCGAAGTGCTGGGGACTGTCGGTCACGTGGATCTGTGGTTGGCGGCGGCCGCCGGCAAGCCCGACTGGCCGGCGATCTTTGATCGATATGCCGCGACCGTCGACTTTCCGGCCTCCAACTACACCATGGAACTGGCCGACGCGTATCCAGATGCCAAGATCGTGCTGTCCGTGCGGGATGCAGACAAGTGGTTTCAGTCCACGCAGGAAACGATTTTCAGCCCGAAGCTCATGGCGATAGCCGCCGGCACGAAATGGGGCGGCATGTTGCGCGAAACGATCGATGCGCACCTGGGCGGCGACATCAATGATCGAGACGCGGTGCTGGCTGCCTATCACGCGCATATCGAGCGGGTCCAAAGCGCTTTTGGTCCTGACCGGCTGCTGACCTTCGAGGCGAAGCAGGGCTGGGCACCGCTGTGTGAGTTTCTTGGGGTCGATGTCCCCGCGGAGCCTTACCCGCACATCAACTCCAAGGAAGAGTTTGACTCGGTCTTCGCTTTGCTCGGCTCCCCGATCGCAGCCGCGGTCATGAACGGCGAAGGCATGGGCGGCAGCAAAGCCCACGACGAACTCTTTGATACCAAGTAGCGCAGAACGCCGCCGATTGACCTGAAAGGAGCGATCCCATGGTTCGACTGACCGATCTGCACGATGAAGAGGCCGAGTTTCTGCGCGAGCGAGCGGCGCAGATGCAGCCGGTCGACGCGGCGCCCTGGATCACGCCCAAGCCTTTGGCGGAGTGCACCGTTGCGATTGTGTCGACCGCCGGCCTGCACCGGCGCGCCGACGCCCCCTTTGCCCTGGGCGCAGTGGACTATCGCTTGCTGCCGGGCGATGTCGATTTTGCTGACGTCGTGGCATCGCACGTCAGCACCAACTTCGATCGCAGTGCTTATCAGCAAGACCCCAACGTCTGGTTTCCGCTGGAGCGCCTGCGCGAGATGGCAGCGGACGGCGAGATCGCGGGCGTCTCGAGCTGGCATTACTCCTTTATGGGCGCGCAGCCCAACCATCAAGCGCTGGCGGCGGCGGGGGAAGAAGTCGGGCGCCTGCTGGCCGCGGGCGAAGTGGACGTGGCGCTCATGGTGCCTGTCTGACCCATCTGTACGGGCGCCGTGGGCGCTCTCGCGAACTATATCGAGCGCGCTGGCGTCGCCACCGCGTCGATCAGTCTCATCCGGGAGCAAAGCGAAGCCGTGCGCCCGCCCCGGGCGCTCTGGGTGCCCTTCGATCTGGGCCGGCCTCTGGGCACGGCCGATGATCCGGCGTTTCAGAAGGGCGTGCTGCGCGCTGCGCTCGGCATGCTGGCGACCAGCACGGAGCCGACCATTGAAGACTACCCACTCGAGGCACCGGACAAGCAGGAAGCCGCGGCCTGGGTGTGTCCGGTCAGCTTTCCCATTGCCGATGACGAGTCGCTGCTCGGGCGCCTGCGCGCCGAGGTCGCCCGTCTTGCCCCCTGGGCTGCAGAAACCCGCAAACGCCGGGGCCGCACGCTCTTCGGGGTCACGGGTGCCAGTCCCGATCAGGTGGATGCGGTGGCGCAAGCGCTGGTCGCTGTGGCGGAGAGCGGTGACCTTGCGCAGGCACCGGCGAGCGATGTGGCCTGGCAGTTCGAAATGCCGTTGCTGGTGCGCCATCTGGCGGACGACCTGCGCACCTACTATCACGAGGCGCTGGCGGCGCAGCCGGGCTCAGGGTCTCCGGATCACAACGCGCTGAATGACTGGATCTTTGGGCAGACGGCCCTGGGGGATGTGCTGCAGGCGATTGCCGGGCACCTCACCGCGGACGGCACGCCCATGGCGCTGCTGGTGCGGAAGCTGTTGATACCCGAAGGGCGGTTGGAAGGCCCGTCGGGATGGACGGGCATCGGCGAGTAGCAGCGGCGCCGCAATGGCGCCGCACTGTGCTGGCGGCGAATCGCTAGCGCAGATTCGCCCGCAGGTTCAATCCCCAGAAGCGATCGGCTTCGCGAGGAATCTGATAGCGGAAGCCGTCACCGCTGTAGGTGGTGGCAAAGCTCTCGTCCGTCAGGTTCTTGCCGATCAGCGTGATGCGGAACTGGTCGTCGTTAAAGGCGACGCCCACGCTTGCATTCAGAATGCCGTAGTCGGGCAGGGTGGTGGCCGGAGAGAAGGTGCCGGAGTTGCTGGGCAGCACGGTCTGCTGGTCATCCGTGTACACGTAGGACGCGTTCAGGATCACCTCGTTGCCTTCGCCCAGGGGCCAGCGGTAGTTGCCGTTCACGGAGTACTTCAGGTCCGGCGCGAAGGGCACGTCCAGGCCGCTGCGATCCGAGCAGCCGGTCGGAATCAGGCCCGTGGTCGGGTCTGCGGGGCAGTTGAAGCTGTCGATCTCCGCATCGATCACCGACACGCCGCCGCTGACGGTCAGGTTGTCCATGGGGGTCCAGATGACGTCCAGCTCGACGCCTTCCGTGGTCACGTCGCCGGCGTTGGTGAGCCGGGTGATGGTGACGCCGGTGGAGTTGTCGAAGTTGTTGGCCTGGAAGTCTTCGATGTCGGTGGTGAACCAGGTCAGGCCCAGGTACAGGCTGGGGCTCGTGTACTTGTAGCCGATCTCGATGGACTCGCTGTCTTCGGCGCCGATGGGCAGGGTGTCGTTGGTGCCCATGTTGTAGAAGACGTTAAAGGCCGGGCCCTTGAAGCCCTGGGAGTAGCTGCCGTACACGCTGTGCGCATCGCCAAAGCGGTAGTTCACCGCCAGCTTGCCGGATACGTCGGTCTCGTCCGTGTCGCCGTCAAAGTCCGTGTTGAAGCCGCCGGAGGCCGCGCTGAACTGGCTGTTCGGCTCCGCCGGTCGCACGCCCACGCCCTGGCGGCCGAAGGCGTCGTTGTTGACGCGGTTGTGCTTGAAGCTGACTTCGTCGTCGGTGTAGCGCAGGCCAAAGGTCACGCTCAGGGCGTCGTTGATGGCGTACTCGCCCTGGCCGAATACGGCGAAGTTGTCGAACTCCGTGCGCATGAAGCCGGTGGCGGAGACGATGTCGTTGGCGTTGCAGGTCAGGCCGGGGTTCGCGTCCAGGATCGGCTGGTTCTGCCCGCCGTTGTTCTGGCAGCTGGCCTCGCGGGTGAAGTCCCGCTCGGAGTCGATGTCGAAGTAGAACAGGCCGGCCTGCCAGAAGAAGGCGCGATCCGCGGGGGAGCTGATGCGGATTTCCTGGCTGAACTGCTCCCATTCCTGGTTGCCCACGTCGTGCAGCTGGAAGGGCACACCGAATACCGGCAGGTTGGAATCGCCGGCGATGCTGGTGAAGTCGCCTTCGCGAATCTCCGTGTTGTCCCAGGAGCGCTTGGCGGTGATGGACGTGAGCGTGTACTCGCCAAAGTCCTTGGTGATCTGCACCGAGAAGGAGGTGGACTCGTCCAGGGTGCGGGTGGTCAGGTCGTGGTCGACGCGGCGCTGGTCCAGGTCGATGTCGGCGCTGTTGCCGACGATGCCGCGGCTGTCCGGCGCCGCTTCGGAGGCCGGGTTGCGGCCGCTCGGCAGGGCTTCGAGGTCGGCGCAGCAGTCGTCGTCCGCTTCGTACTGCTCGGCGATCAGCAGCACGGACAGGTCGTCGGCAATGTCGTATTCCAGCATGCCGCGAAAACCGTGGCGATCGTAGCCGTTGGTTTCCTGATTGTTGAAGACGTTGGTGATGTAGCCGTCGAACTCGCTCTGGAAGGCGGTAATCGAGCCGCGGGCGCGCTCGCCCAGGGCACCGGAAACCCCGCCCTTGAGGCGAAACTCGTTGTCCTGAAAAAAGGATCCGTCGACGTAGGCTTCAAACTCGTCGGTGGGGCGCCGGGTGGTGATATTGACGACGCCGGCAGAGGCATTCTTGCCGAACAGCGTGCCCTGGGGGCCGCGCAGCACTTCGATGCGCTCGATGTCGTACAGGTCGGCAAAGGCCTGGCCGGAGCGACCCATGACCACGCCGTCGACGACGGTCGAGACGCTCGGCTCAGCGGCGATCGAGAAGGAGATGGTGCCGATACCGCGCACGGTCAGGGCTGAGTTACGGGTGGTATTGCCCTTGCGGAAGCTGAGCGACGGCACGAGGGCCTGCAGCTCTTCGATGCCGTTGGCATAGGCGGCGTCGATGGTGTCGCTCTGCAGCACAGAGATCGCCAGCGGCACTTCGTCCAGGCCCTGCTCGCGCTTCTGCGCGGTCACGACGATCTCTTCGATGGTGGTCTGGGCCAGCGCCGGCGCCGAGAAGGGCAGCAGCGCGGTAAGGCAGAGGGCGAGTATCGCCAGCCTGCCGTTGCGAACCGGCGTCGTGCCGGTGCCTAGGTAGCTCTCCATAGTATCCCCTATCAAGTAAGCAAACTTGCCGACGACAACGTCAGCCTCTTTGCGAGCGAACCCAAAAAGGTTCGCGAAAAACTGATGTCCAGGCCCTCTCACTGGCCCGAGCATCAGACGGTCAGCGGCGCGTGCTCCAGCTGTGGCAACACGTACCGCGCGAACAGGTCGCATTCGCGGGCGTGAGGGTATCCCGAAAGAATCACCGCTTCGATACCCAATGCTTCATAAGCTTTTAATTTGGCCAGAATCTGATCCGGATCGCCCACCAGCGCCGCGCCGCAGCCGCTGCGCGCGCGGCCGATGCCCGTCCACAGGTTGTCTTCCACAAAGCCGTCGGAGCTTGCGGCCTCGCGCAGCTCGCCCTGGCGGCTGACGCCGACGGACTTGGAATCCAGCGAGCGCTGGCGGATGGCTTCGCCCTCGTCAGCGTCTAGATACTTGAGCAAATCGTTGGCGGCATCCACGGCCTCGCCTTCGGTCTCGCGCACCACCACGTGCACGCGGTAGCCGAATTTGAGGGTGCGGTTGTAGCCGGCGGCGCGCTCGCGCATGTCGTTCAGCAACGTCTCCACCGCGGGCAGGGTATCCGGCCACATGAGGAACACGTCCGCGCACTCGGCGGCCACGTCCCGCGCCGGGTCCGACAAACCGCCAAAGTAGAAGGGCGGGCAGCGGCCGCTCACGGTCTGGGCGTTGGGGGGATCGAGCTGCAGCTTCAGGAACTCGCCGTCGTAGTCGATGGCCTCGCCGTTCAGCAGGCTGCGCAGCACCTGCATGTTCTCCCGGGTGCGCTGGTAGCGCGGCACGGACGGCATCTTCTCGCCGGGAATGTCGGAGCTGATGATGTTGATGGTCAGGCGACCGTTCAGCATCTGATCGATCGTTGCCAGCTGCCGCGCCAGCTGCGGGGCCCACAGCTCGCCGCAGCGCACGGCCACCAGCAGGCGGATCTGCTCCAAGAGCGGCGCCACGCCGGCGGCGAAGGCCACGGAGTCGATGCCCAGGTTGTAGCCGCTGGGGAGCAGGATGTTGTCGTAGCCGTTGCGATCCGCGGCCAGGGTGATGTCCCGGCAGTGCGGCCAGGAGGACTTGAGCGACGCGTCGTGTACCCCCAGGTACTCGTAGTCGTCGTCGCACAGGGCAGAGAACCAGCTGACTTCCAGACTCATGGCAAGGATGCTCCCATGGATGCCTCGATGATCGCGTAGACGTCGGCGGCGTCGAGGGTGACCGTCAGGGCGCTCGCGGCCTCCTGAATGCGGTCGTTGTTGATGGATCCCACCAGGCTCACGGGGCGGGCCGGATGCGCGAGGGTAAAGGCGGTGGCGATGACCGCGCGGGAGACCTGTTCCCGCTCGGCCAGCGCGTCGAGCCTGGCCAGCAGCGCCGGGGGCACGTCCTGCCCCGTGGCCAGGCGCCCGCCGGCCAGGGGGCTCCAGCAGAGTACCGTGTGTTGCTCTGTCATGGCCTGATCAAAGACGCCGTCAAAGAGCGGGTCCAGATGCAGGGCCGAGTACTCCGGCTGCTGCGAGGCAATGGGAAAGTCCAGGTAGCTTTGCAGCGCAGCCGTTTGCGAGGGGCGGTGATTCGAGACGCCCACCTCGCCGATCTTGCCGGCGCTGCGCAGCGCGGTGAGCTGCGCAGCCACCTGCTCCGGGTGAGCGAGCATGTCCGGCCGGTGGATCTGATACAGGTCCAGTCGCTCCACCTGCAGGCGTTTGAGCGATGCCTCGCAGGCGGCGGTCAGGTTGCGCGAGTCGTAGGGCACGCCGGGAATGATCCCGCCTTTGCTGGCGAGCACCATGCGCTCGCGCAGGGCGGGCGCCTGGGCGAGGACCTGGCCGAGCAGGGCTTCCGCCTCGCCAAAGGCGTTGCCGCCCCAGTCCAGGCCGTACACGTCCGCCGTGTCGATCAGGTTCATGCCCGCATCGAGCGCGGTCTCGATGCGGGCCTGGGCCTCGGCAGGGCTCATAGCGACCAGTCGCCAGCAGCCGTAGCCCAAAGGGCCGACCGCTTGCGATGCGCCCAGAGGGCGGGGTTCAGAGGAAATCAGAGATGTCATGGGGTCTCCTGTGCGGCAGCGCAGCTGGGCTGGTCCAGCAGGGCCGGATCAAAATCTTCGGGCAGCAGGTCTTGTACGTTGACCGCGGCGCGGGTGGCAATGGACTGCTGCGCCGCGGCGCCAACGACCACGGACCAGAAGCCGTCGGCCAGGGTCGGGCCTTCGACCCGGCCGCGATCCAGATCGGCGACAAAGCGCGCGTGCTCGATAAAGGTGGAGCCGTGATGGCCGGCTTCTTCGATGTAGCGCGGGTAGCGCGGCTCGCTGCGGCGCGAGATGCCGTGCTCGCCGCCCCACAGCTCCAGGGCGTTGGTGTTGCGCTCGCCCAGCAGGGCGTTCTCTTCGGCGCGCAGCCGGCCGCGGTCGCCGTTCACAATCAGCTGCTCGTGGGCGCCGGGCACAAACATGCACAGCTCGAAGCTGCCGATGACGCCGTTGTCGTAGTCGATCACGACGCTGGCCTGGTCCAGGCCGTCGGCGCGCTGGTTGTCGTAGCTGAAGTCGTGAAAGTTCACCGCCTGCTGGCCGCTCGCGTACACGCGCTCGGGCCGGCCCTGGGCGAACAGGTTGATCAGGTCAAAGTAGTGGCAGCACTTTTCCACCAGGGTGCCGCCGGTCTTGTCGTTAAACTTGTTCCACTGGCCGACCTTGTCCAGGAACGGAAAGCGGTGCTCCAGGATCGACACGCCGTGCACCCGGCCAACGGCGCCGCGGTTCAACACCTCGGCAATGGCCTCGGCGTAGATGGCCTTGTAGCGATACTGCAGGCCGAAGCGCACGGGCGCGCTGTGGTTGGCGGCGAGCTGGCAGACCGCCCAGGCGTCCGCCACGGTGGTGGCGATGGGCTTTTCCAGAAAGATCGCCTTGCCGCTCGCGAGCACCTGCTCGAACACCTCCCGGTGCGTGAAATTCGGAGTGCAGATGAACAGCGCATCGGTGTCGGGGTCGCCGCAGGCTTCCGCCAGGTCGCGGTAGCTGCGGGGCGCGGCTGCGCCAAAGCGCGACAGGGCCTGCTCAGCGGCGGCGATGCTGCTGGGGGCGGGGTCGTACAGGCCGGCGATGGCCGCCTGGCCCTCAAGCACCGTGTTGCGCACGTGCTCGATGCCCATGGTGCCGCAGCCGATGATGGCAAAGCGGTAGCGGGGCGTAATGGGGGCGGAGAGGAAGCGGTCCTCGGGCACCAGGTAGTCGAAGGCCGGGCTGTGGGCGTAGGCCCGCGGGTAGCGGGGCTCTGAGGTCGAGTCCTCTGCCATGGGGCGGTTCCACCAGATCAAGATTAGTGAGTCTAATGCACTAAAAGAGGGCTATTATTTGCTCTGTGGAATCAAACGGGGAGCCCGTGTCATGGATCGTCCCGATCCCCGGGCGCTGCGGCAGTTTCTGGTGTTGCTCGAGACCCGCAGCTTTCGCCTGGCGGCGGAGCAGCTCGGCCTGTCGCAGAGTGCGCTGACCAAAAGCCTGCAGCGGCTGGAGCAGGAGCTGCAGCTGCGGCTGTTTGATCGCACCACGCGTTCCGTGGTGCCGACCGCCGCGGCGTTGGCGCTCGCGCACCAGGCAGAGACTGCCCTGCACGGCCTTTCCGGGTTCCGAGAGGCCGCGGCGGCGTTGCGGCAGGCGGTGCCGGAGCGGCTGCGGGTGGGCGCGATTGCCCTGGCGGCGGAGAGCGTGGTGGCGCCAGCGCTGGCGCAGCTGCATCGCAGCCATCCGCAGATTGCCGTGGAGCTGGTGGTGGGCAGCGCCGACGTCTACAGCGACCTGGCGCAGGGGCAGTGCGACGTGGTGGTGGGCGACCGTATCAACTTCGAGTCCTCGCCCTTTGCCCAGTCCATGCGCATGCAGCCCCTGTGCGACGAGCCGCTGGTGGCGGTGTACCGGCGCGCGCATCCCCTGGCCCAGGGGCCGACGCTGACCGGGTTGCTGGAGTACCCCTGGGCGATTCCCAGCCGCTACTTCGAGGGCAACCTGTCGTTGCAGGCGCTGGCGACCCGGGTCGGGCAGCTGCACTTTCCCCAGTACCGCATGACCAGCCTGGCGGCCTGTTTGGAATTGGTGGCGAGCACAGACGTGGTGGCGCTGGCGCCGCTGACGATCGCGCGCAGCGCCACGCTGCCCGGGCTGGATGCCTTTGACCTGGCGCTCGATCTGAAGGTGTCGCTGGTCTTGCTGACGCTCGCGCGAGTGAGCCCGAGCGCGTCGGTGCAGGCGTTTCAGGAGGCGATCGGCGGGGTCGTCGCGTAACTTCCGCTAAATGCCAGCGGGCCGTTCGGTGGCTTGTTGCCGCAAAGTTGGGGCGTGCTGGGTGAGTACCCGGCGCACGTCGTCCAGGCGGATCGGCTTGGCAATGAAGTCGTTCATGCCCACGTCCAGGCATTGCTGCCGGTCTTCTTCCAGCGCGTTCGCGGTCATGGCGACAATCTGCGGCTGGTGCAGGTCGTCCATGATGCGGATCAGCCGGGTGGCCTCGAGCCCGTCGATCTCGGGCATCTGCATGTCCATAAACACCAGATCGTAGATCTTGGCCTTGAGGGCTTCGATGGCCAGGCGCCCGTTCTCGGCCAGGTCGGCATCAATGCCCAGCTTGGTCAGCATGCGCAGAGCGACGGTCTGGTTGATCTTGTTGTCTTCCACCAGCAGCACGCGCAGCTGCGGCGAGGCGCTGCGGTCGGCCTCTTCCGGTGCCGTGATGTCCCGGTAGGCCGCCTGCGGCAGGGTCAGCTCCAGGCTGAACAGGGAGCCTTTGCCCGGCGTGCTGTCGACCGTCAGGGTGCCGCCCATGAGCTCCGTGAGCTGCTTGCAGATTGACAGGCCCAGGCCCGTACCGCCGTAGCGGCGGGTGATGGACGCATCGGCCTGGGCGAAGGGCTCGAACAGGCTCTCGATGCGTCGGGCGTCGATGCCGATGCCGCTGTCCCGGATCGCGAGGGACAGCCGGCAGGACTGCCCATCGTCGGCGGGCGTCAGCGCGGCCTTAAGGGACACGGTACCTTCTTCCGTAAACTTGATGGCGTTCGACAGCAGGTTGTTGATGATCTGGCGCAGCCGCACCTCGTCGCCAAGGAGTGCCGGCGCGTCTTGTAGCGAATCGATCTCGGCTTCGAAAGCCAGATCTTTGCGCGCCGCCAGGGGCTTGAAGAGGGCGGTGGTGTCGTTCAACAGCAGCGGCAGGTGAAAGGGCTGCGGATCCAGCTGCATCTCGCCGGCATCGATCTTGGAGAAGTCCAGGATCTCGTTAATGATCGTGAGCAGCGCTTCGCCGGAGCTGTTGATGGTGCCGACCAGGCGCTTGTGCTCGTCGGCCAGGTCCGACTCCATGAGCAGCGACGCCATGCCGATCACGCCGTTCATGGGCGTGCGAATCTCGTGGCTCATGTTGGCCAGGAACTGGCTGCGCGCCTTGGCGGCCTCTTCGGCCGATTCCTTGGCCGCGCGCAGGGCCTGCTCGCGCTCTTGCCGCTCGGTGATGTCGCTGAACACGCCAACGATCTTGGTGACCTTGCCCTGCTGCGTGAGCGCTTCGCCCAGCACGCGCAGCAGCAACGGCCGGCCGGTGTGCGTGACGCTGTTCAGCTCCAGATCAAAGGGCTCAGCGTTGACGATGATCGACCGAAAGGCCATGAGCGCGCCGTGCCGCTCCGCGCGGTTACCGGCCAGAAAGTGCCGATAGGGCCGCTCGAGGTCTGCCGGCATGCGCAGGATGTGGCGGGCCGATGGCGTAAAGGACCAGCGCTGCTCTTCCAGCTCGTACTGCCAACCGCCAACGCGGGCCATGGACTGGGACCGATCAAGCAGGATCTGCATCTCCTGCAGGCGGATGGCGTTGGCCATGCGCTTGGTGCCGTCGATGAACTGCACCATCATCAATGGTTCGTTGTTCAGGCGCACGGCGCTGAAGTTCACGTCGGCCCAGAACTCCCGGCCTTTGGCGGTACGGGCCTTGAAAGTGCCGCGCCAGCCGTTGCCTTTAAAGGCCTTGCGATTGATCTCTTCCGCCTCGTCGCCAAAGTGCTCGAAGAAGGCCCCGTGCAGCAGCCGGCCGGCCTCCTGCGGATCATCCGTTTCCAGAATCTTCAGGGCGCTGGGGTTCGCGGCATGGGCCGTGGCGGTGAGGGCATTGCCGTAAACGAGCCCGTCCAGCGAGTGGGAGAACAGCGCCGAGTGGATCTGCTGCTGGCGCTGCTGCCGGTCCCAGGCCGTGAGCTTGATGCTCATGAGCGCGGCGGTGAACCCGCAGTAGGTGACCATGAGCATGATGAACACCGCCGCCGGCATCTCGGGCGCCGGCGCTGCGAGGGCGGCCAGGGAATGGGTGGCCAGGCTCAGGCCGGTGATGCTGACGATCTGCCAGACCCGCAGCAGGACCAGGGCGGCGATCGTGTTGACGGTGAGGGCCGCGAAGCCGTGGATTAGATCGATGTTGGAGACATAGAGGGTGACGCTCAGGTGCGCGGTGAGCAGGGCGAGGGCGCCGTAGATGCCCAGGTCCCCGCGGTTGGCGACTCGATCTGACAGATAAGTAGCGCAATAGAAGCCGACGAGGAAGGCCAGGCAGGCCATACGGGAGCCGGTGATCCACAAGGTCTCGGGCACGCCGCGCGCCCACCAGGCGAGCTGAATCAGGGTGAGGGCCACGATGCCGGCCATGGCCAGCCGGCGATGGAAGGCGGCATGGGAAAGCTCGAAGTGGCTGGGCAGGGCGGGGTGCATTCCTGAAGTCTAGACACGGATATAGAGGGTGCAGGGGGGAGGAGGAGGGGTTTGGGATTGGGCCTGCGCGGGGTGGCGGGATCGGGGCTGGGGCGGGGTGAGATGGGGTTGGCGGGGGTGGTTGGCCAGGGTTGCAATATAGTAGGGCGGCTATAGACTACGCGTCCTT
>CAZXIJ010000023.1:0-41711 GCA_964640725.1 uncultured Pseudomonadales bacterium
GTCAGCAATATCCCACACACCGCCCGTCTTCTCTTCTCTCCCTCTTCCCATCTTCCGCCCCCTAACTCAGCTTCCTCCCACCCTACGTGTCTACTTCTTCCCATTCAATATCCCCCACACCCTCGATAACCTCCCGTAACACCACGCCTTTCCCTTCCTCCTTACCTCACGGCAGAGTGCTATACCGCCCGACGCTACAAAATCCCGCCCACCCCGTCTCCTCGATCAGCTCCGCGAAGCGATCCGGGTCCGGCGGTACTCAATCCGTACCGAGCAGGCCTACCTTTACTGGGCGCGCCGCTTCATTCGCTTTCATAACCTGCTGCATCCCAAGCACCTTGGCGCCGAAGACGTTGCCCGCTTTCTGACCTGGCTCGCTGTCGATCAGCAGGTCGCTGCCTCCACGCAGAACCAGGCGCTCAACGCCTTGGTGTTCCTGTACCGCTATGTCCTGCAGCAACCCCTTGAGATGAAGAACACGGGCGTGCGCGCCAAGCGCCCCATGAATCTGCCCACGGTGCTGACCGAAAATGAGGTGGAACAGGTCCTCGCGCAGCTCGCCTGGGAGCCGTGGCTCATGGTCGCGCTCATGTACGGCTCTGGCCTGCGCCTGATGGAATGCGTGCGCTTGCGGGTGAAGGACCTGGATTTTTCCTATATCGCAGTGACCGTGCGCGCGGGCAAGGGTGGCAAAGATCGTGTTGTGACCTTGGCCGAAGAGCTGGTGGAACCGCTTCGCCGGCACCTTGCGGCCGTACAGGCGCAGTTTGAGCGAGACCAGGCTGCCGGCGTTGCCGGTGTCTGGATGCCCCCGGCCCTGGCGCGCAAGTACCCCTTCGCAGCGCAGCAGTGGAAGTGGCAGTACGTTTTTCCGGCCCGGCGCCTCAGTATTGACCCGCGCAGCGGTCTTGAACGCCGTCATCACTTCAACGAAAAGACGCTCCAGAAGATTGTCGCCCGAGCGGTCAAGGCGTCCGGCATCAGTAAGCGGGCCAGCTGTCACACCTTTCGCCACTGCTTCGCGACCCATCTGCTCGCGTCCGGGGCTGACATTCGCACGGTTCAGGATCAGCTCGGGCACAGCGATGTGCGCACCACGCAGCTTTACACGCACTTGCTCGGGCGGGGCGGGCAGGCGGTGCCCAGTCCCTTTGGCCGCTTGCGTTTGCAGCCGCCGAATAAAGAAGCCGCGCCGCCCTCAACAGGCAGCGCAGCGGGCTCAACACTTGACGAGCCGTAACTGTGACAATGGAAGTCCGTTTTTGCGGGCCGAGCATTGGCCCGCGAATCAGCCATCAAGGTAGCAGCGCAGCGGTAGAATCCTTAGCGCCGTCTTGTCACAGAAACGTTGAGGGGATGCGAGGCTTGCTGCCTCGATGTAAGCCGGTCATCTCGCGAGTCGCCGACCGTCAGCGATTTGACGGTCGAGCTTATGGATGGATCAGGCAGAAACGGTCAGCGGCTCGATGCCGCGCGCCGCGTCGCTCGCGGTCTTTTGCTCCGCGCGCATGGCCTGAAAGCTGCCGTGGCGCCGGCGCAGGATCACGAAGCCCACCAGGCCAAGGCCCAGCAGGAACAGGGTGCCCGGCTCCGATACGGTGGCGTGCTGCCCAAAGCTCTCACCGGTCAGGTTCGAGAACGCTTCGCCGTTGTAGCTGTAGCGCACCGTCGTCTCGCCGGCGCAGCAGCCCTCAAAGCCGATCCAGGTCAGCGCGTAGGCGCCCGGGTCCAGGTCAAACTCGCTGATGAACACATCCGAGTCGTTCCAGTCGCGGTTCCACCACAGGTCGCCGCTGGCCAGATCCGTCAACAGCTGTTCGCCGCTGCTCAGGTCCGTCAGGATCACGCCGCCGCCCCGGCCCCAGTCAACGCCGGCCTGGAAGCGATAGTTGCCGCCGTCGACCAGGTTGAACTGGGTGCTGACCAGCAGCGAGTAGTTGCGCTGGAACACGCCACAGGTCTGGCGCGGGCCGACGCGAACAAAACCGTCGACAGAGCCGGTGCAGACCAGATCGCCCAACTCGTGGGCGTTGACGAGGGACTCAGCCGTCTCGGTTCCGTCGACCCGGTAGTCCGTGTGGGTAATGCTGTAATCAAAGGTAATGGGACCGGCCTGGGCGCTTGCTGCAACGGCCAGGCCAACCAGCGCGCCCGCAAGGGACGTCAGGGACTTCTTGAAAATATTCATGGGTCATCAACCACGACTGCTCACTGTGGATGCGCGCATCCTACGCAAAGGCAGCGCCCAGAGATCAGTGCTGGTGGCCTGATTTACAACCCGTTTGCAAGATCTGGGCGGCAAGTCTCACGGTCCGCGCCGGCATCTTGACGGCCGCTCACAATTTCGGCGCCGCGAGCCCTAGAACGCGTCGGTCACGGCCCCGTGGCTGGCCGTCGAAACCAGTCTGGCGTACTTGGCGAGCGTGCCGCGCTCGGTGTACGGCGCCGGTGCGCGCCAGGCGGCTCTGCGGGCGGCGAGGGTGGCGTCGTCCACGTGCAGGTTCAGCGTGTTGGCGTCCGCGTCCACGGTGATTTCGTCGCCGTCTTCGATGAGCGCGATGGGGCCGCCGTCAAAAGCCTCCGGCGTCACGTGGCCGATCACGAAGCCGTGGCTGCCGCCGCTGAAGCGCCCGTCGGTAATGAGCGCAACGTCCTGCGACAGGCCCCGGCCGTTGATCGCGCTGGTGGGGCTCAGCATCTCGCGCATGCCGGGCCCGCCGCGCGGGCCTTCGTAGCGCACGACCACCACGTCGCCCTTTTGCACGGTGCCGTCCATGATCGCGGCCATGGCCGCTTCTTCGCCGTGAAAGCAGCGCGCCTTGCCGGTAAAGGTCAGCCCTTCGTGCCCGGTGATTTTGGCCACGGCCCCTTCCGGTGCCAGGTTTCCGCGCAGGATCACCAGATGGCTGTCTTTCTTGATGGGGTTCGACAGCGGTCGGATGATTTTCTGGTCCGCCGGGTAGGGCGCCACGTCCGCCAGGTTCTCGGCCATGGTTTTGCCGGTCACGGTCAGGCAGTCGCCGTGCAGCAGGCCTTCGTCCAGCAGGGTCTTCATCAGCGGCTGGATGCCGCCGATCTGAATCAGCTCGCTCATGGCGTACACGCCTGCCGGGCGCATATCGGCCAGCACCGGCACGCGCTTGCCGACCCGGGTGAAATCGTCCAGCGACAGCGGGATGTTGGCAGCGTGCGCAATCGCCAGCAGGTGCAGCACGGCGTTGGTCGAGCCTTCCAGCGCGATGCACAGCGTGATGGCGTTCTCGAAGGCTTCCAGGCTCAGCATGTCGCTGGGCTTCATGCCCCGATCGATCAGGTGGTAGACCGCGGCGCCGGCGTTGTAGCTGTCCTGGCGCTTGGCGTCGCTGATCGCGTCCTGCGCCGAGCTGTTCGGCAGCGACAGGCCGAGCGCTTCGATCGCGCTGGCCATGGTGTTGGCGGTGTACATGCCGCCGCAGGAGCCCGGCCCGGGAATCGCGGTGCTCTCGACCTCCTTCAGCTCCGCGGCGCTGATGCGCCCCGCGGCGTGCTGGCCCACGGCCTCGAACACGCTGACCACGTCCCGTCGTTCCTTGCCCGGCTGAATCGTGCCGCCGTAAACGAACACCGCGGGCCGGTCGAGCCGCGCGATCGCCATGGCGCAGGCCGGCATGTTCTTGTCGCAGCCGCCAATGGCCACAAAGCCGTCAAAGCCCTGCGCGCCGACCACGGTCTCGATGGAGTCGGCAATCACTTCCCGGCTGACCAGGGAGTAGCGCATGCCGGGCGTGCCCATGCTGATGCCGTCGCTCACGGTAATGGTGTTGAACAGCACGCTCTTGCCGCCGGTCTCGTCGGCGCCCATGGCGGACGCCTCCGCCAGCGCATTGATGTGCATGTTGCAGGGGGTCACCATGCTCCAGGTGCTGGCGATGCCGATCTGCGGCTTGCCAAAGTCCGCCTCCGTAAAGCCGGTGGGGTAGAGCATGGCTCGGCTCGGAGCCTGCTCGACGCCGTCGACGACGATGCTGGAGTAGGGGCGTTTACTGGTGTCTGTATCGCTCATGAGTCGATCCTAGCGAGGCCGGCGCGCGGCGTCAGAGTTTTTTCGTCATCACCAGGCTGCCGCGCTGGTCGTTGTAGAGCGCCTGGCGGGGGGCGGGCAGCGCCTCCCGGCTCGCGGGGGCAAAGCCCCGGTCCGCAAACCAGTCCTGGGTTTGGGTGGTCAGCACGAACAGCGCCGTTGCCCCGCCCCGCGCCGCCTCCCGTTCGGCCCGCGCCAGCAACGCGCGTCCCAGCCCGTCCCGGTAGCTCGGGTGCACGGCGATGCAGGCCAGCTCGGCGCTCACGGTCTCGGCGTCCATGTCCCTATATAGGAACAGCGCGCAGCAGCCGATGACGATGCCGTCTACTTCCGCCACGTAAAAGTGCTCGATCTCCGCTTCCAGCCGGTCCCGGGACCGGCGCACCAGCACCCCGGCCCGTTCCAGGGGCCGGATCAGCGCCACGATGCCGGCGATGTCGTCCTGCTGCGCCTGGCGGATCGGGGTCGGGTCGTCCTCGCTGATCTGGGTGCCGTGGCCGCTGGCCGTGTACAGCTCCGTAAGCAGCGCGCCATCTTCTATATAGGACACCAGGTGACCGCGCGGCACGCCGGCGCGCACCGCCTGCAGCAGAGCACTCGCGCGCTGGCTCGTCGGCGCCGGCAGGGCGGCGCGCTCCAGTGCCTGGGCCAGCGATGCCGGGTCCAGGGTGCTGGCCGGGGCGCCGTCCGGGCCCGGCAGCTGCCGGGCCTCGTCGAACACGATGAGCTTGTCGGCGCCGATGGCCTGGGCGGTGGCTGCGGCCAGCTCGTCGCTCGCGAGGTTAAAGGTTTGCCCCGACGGCGAGTAGCCGAGCGGCGACATCAGCACGATGGCGCCGCTGTCGAGCAGGCCGTTGAGCCGCTCCTTGTGCACGCGCCGGACGGTGCCGGTGAACTGGTGATCGACCCCGTCCAGAATGCCCACGGGCTGCGCCACGACCAGGTTGCCGCTGGCGACGGCGATGTCTGTGCCGTGCAGCGGTGTGTTCGGCAGCCCGCTGGAAAAGCGCGCCTCGAGCCGGGCCCGAAGCTCGCCGTGCACCATCTGCAGGGTGGCCAGATCCTCGCTGCGGGTGATGCGGCGGGGTCGCTCGCCGACGCTGCTGCCCAGCGCCGCGTCGATCTGCGGCCGGGCCCCGTGCACGAGCACGAGCCGGGCCCCCAGCACCTGCACCAGGGCCAGGTCGTGAACTATGTTGACCAGGTTCCCGTGGCCGAGCGCTTCCCCCGGTAACAGCACCACAAAGGTACGGCCCCGATGCGCCTGGATGTACGGCGTCGAGCTGCGGAACCACTGGGCGTAGGCGGTGCTGTCCATGGGGCGGGGCGGCGCGCTCGGTGCGCGGTCTGTGAGCGGAAACGGGGGCGCATTCTACACAGCGCGCGGGCGTCGCGGCGATGAGACCCAATTCACGACTTCACGGCCTTGCGCCGTGCGCTCCCGGCAATTGCAGCGGTGGCTGGTTGCAAAGGATCAGGGGCTGCCGTTAACTCGTTTTGACGGTACGGACCAGGGATTTTCGTGGCCACGGTAACCGGCGGCAATCCGCCCGCTGACCCAGACAAATCAACGACTTCCGACGCTGCCGAGGGCGCCGCCCGGGGCGCCGCCTCGGGCGAGGCTGGCGCTGCGCCTAAGGCTGCGGAGCGCGCCGGCCCCAGCCCGGGTGCCGCCGGCAGTGCGGCCCCCGGCACGGTCACGCGCGCCAACTTTGGCGTGTCCGAAGAACGCCTCATCGACCTGCCCGGCCTGCTCGACGAACTGGTCGGCAGCGGCTACATCAGCCAGCGCCAGGCCGAAGACATCCTGATCTCGCCGCGCACCAAGCGCGAGCTGCAGCAGCACCCGATCGAGATCGTGGCCGCCCGGGAGTACGAGAACCGCAATAAGCCCGGCCACCCGCTGGATCTCGAAACCCTGACCCAGTGGCTGTGCGAGCAGGCGCGGCAGCCCTATCACCGCATCGACCCGCTCAAGATCAATGTCAACCTCGTCACCGAGGTCATGAGCTACGCCTTCGCGCAGCGCCACAACATCCTGGCGCTGGAGGTCAGCGACGACGAGGTGCTGATCACCAGCTCCCAGCCGTTCATGCACCAGTGGGAGTCGATGCTGACGCAAACGCTGCGCGGCCGGCGCATTCGCCGGGTGGTCAGCAACCCCGAAGACATCAGCCGCTACGCGCTGGAGTTCTACACCATGGCCCGCAGCGTGGCCAAGGCGGAGGAGTCCGGGCTCGAGGTCAGCGGTGTCGCCAACTTCGAGCAAATGCTCGAGCTCGGCGCGCTCAAGTCACCGGAGGCGAACGACGCGCACGTCGTCAACATCGTCGACTGGCTGCTGCAGTACGCCTTTCAACAGCGTGCCAGCGATATTCACATCGAGCCGCGGCGCGAGAAGGGCCTGATCCGCTTCCGCATCGACGGCATTCTGCACCACGTGTACGAGCTGCCCACGGCGGTCAACGCCGCGGTCACCAGCCGCCTGAAGATTCTGGGCCGCATGGACGTGGCCGAAAAGCGTCGCCCCCAGGACGGCCGGGTCAAAACCAAGAGCCCGGACGGCGACGAGATCGAGCTGCGCCTGTCCACCCTGCCCACCGCCTTTGGCGAGAAAATGGTGATGCGGATCTTCGACCCGGACGTGCTGCTGCGCAGCTTTACGGAGCTGGGCCTTGCGGGCGATGACTTTGCCCGCTGGAACGCCATGACCGGCGCCCCCAATGGCATCGTGCTGGTCACGGGCCCCACCGGTTCCGGCAAGACCACCACCCTGTACTCGACGCTCAAGCAGCTCGCCACCAGCGAGGTCAATGTCTGCACCATCGAAGACCCCATCGAGATGGTGGAGCCGGCCTTCAACCAGATGCAGGTGCAGAGCAATATCGACGTGACCTTCGCCTCCGGCGTGCGGGCGCTCCTGCGCCAGGATCCGGACATCATCATGGTCGGCGAGATCCGCGATCTCGAAACGGCCGAGATGGCGATCCAGGCAGCCCTGACCGGGCACCTGGTGATTTCCACGCTGCACACCAACGACGCGCCGACGGCGGTTACTCGTCTGCTTGACCTGGGCGTGCCCGCTTACATGATCAAGGCCACGGTGCTGGGCGTCATGGCGCAGCGCCTGGTGCGTACCCTGTGCCCGCACTGCAAGGCCGAAGAGGCGGTAGACGAAGAGGCCTGGAACCTGCTCATGCACCCCTTCCGCGCCAAGCCCCCGAGCCACATCTACAGCGCCACCGGCTGCCTGGAGTGCCGCGACACCGGCTACCTGGGGCGCATGGGGATATACGAGCTGCTGCCCCTGTCAGATCAGCTCAAGCCCCTCATTCGCGCCGATCTCGATGTTGACGAGGTGCGCCGGACGGCCATGAAAGACGGCATGCGCACCCTGCGCCTGGCCGGCGCCCGCAAGGTCGGCAGCGGCCTGACCACCATCAGCGAGGTGCTGCGCGTCTCCCCCAGCGTCGACAGCGCCTGACGCCGAGCCCCGTTTTCAGGGACAATAGCGCTCCGATTGTTCCGCGAGCTTTGACCGATGACCACGCAAACCCAGGGCACCCTCGCCGACCGCGACGGCTGGATCTGGCAGAACGGCGAACTGATTCCCTGGCGCGACGCGACCGTCCACGTGCTGACGCACACGCTGCACTACGGCGTGGGCTGCTTCGAGGGCGTGCGCGCCTACAACACGCCCCAGGGCCCGTGCATCTTCCGCCTGAATGAGCACACCAAACGCCTGTTCCAGTCGGCGCACATTCTGGGCATGAAGATTCCCTTCACGCCGGCCGAAGTGAGCGAGGCGCAGCGGGCGGTGTTTCGCGAGAACGGCCTGGACGAAGGCTACCTGCGGCCCATGGTGTACTTCGGCAGCGAGGCCATGGGCCTGCGCGCCACCGGCCTGTCCACCAACCTGGTGATTGCGGCCTGGCCCTGGCCCAACTACATGGACGAAGACAGCCGCGAGAAGGGCATCAAGGTCCGCACCTCGTCCTTCACCCGGCACCACGTCAACATCACCATGTGTAAGGCGAAGGCCAACGGCAACTACATCAACAGCATCCTCGCGCTGCAGGAAGCGCTCGAGTGCGGCGCAGACGAGGCGCTCATGCTCGACAACGAAGGCTACGTGGCTGAGGGCAGCGGCGAGAATTTCTTTCTGGTGCGGGACGGCAAGTTGCACACGCCGGAGCTGACCAGCTGCCTGGACGGCATTACCCGCAACACCATCTTTTACCTGGCCGAAGAAGCCGGGCTCCAGATCGTTGAGCGGCGCATCACCCGGGACGAGGTGTACATCTGCGACGAGGCCTTCTTTACCGGCACGGCGGCCGAGGTGCTGCCGATTCGCGAGCTGGACGGTCGCCGCATTGGCGATGGCAAGCGCGGCCCGGTCACCGAGCAGCTGCAGGCGGTGTACTTCGACCAGGTGCGCGGCCAGCGCACGGCCTTCCCGGAGTGGCTGCACCCGGTGCGGGACGCCTGAGCCGCCCTTGAAGATCCTGATCGTCGCGCCGGCCTGGGTCGGCGACATGGTCATGGCCCACGTGCTGGTGCAGGCGCTGCAGGCGCGCGCCGCCGAGCGCGGGGACGCACCAACCGAGGTGCACCTGCTGGCGCCGCCGGCGACCGCGCCCCTGGGCGCGCGCATGCCGGGCGTGGCGCAAACGCACCGGTTCGAGCTGGCCCATGGCGAGCTCGGCCTCGGCAAGCGCCGCGCCGCGGCCCGCGCGCTGCGCGCCCTGAACTTCGATCAGGCCATCGTGCTCCCCAACAGCTTCAAGTCGGCGCTGGTGCCGTTCTGGGCACGCATTCCGCGCCGCACCGGCTGGCACGGCGAGCTACGCCTGGGCCTGCTGAACGATCGCCGGCCCCTCGCCAAGGATCGCTACCCGCTCATGATCGAGCGCTTTCTGGCCCTGGCCGAAGCGCCCGGCGCCGCGCTCGCAACGCCCTATCCGCAGCCGCAGCTCGCCGCCGATGCCGACAACGCCGAGGCACGGCTGGTCGCCCTGGCCCTGACGACCGCGCGCCCGGTGCTGGCCCTGTGCCCGGGCGCGGAGTTCGGTCCCGCCAAGCAGTGGCCGGCGGCGCACTATGCGGCGGTCGCCAGCGCCGCGCTGCAGGCGGGCCAGGATGTCTGGCTGTTTGGCTCCCCCAAGGACGCCGCCAGCGGCGACGAGATTTTGGCCAGCGTCGCGGCGCGCGACGGCCTGCCCGGGGCCGACCGGTACGAAGGTCCTGGCCCGGGGCGTCTGCGCCGGGAAGCCACGGCCACAGACCCCGAGCCCCAGCAGCTCGTGAACCTGGCCGGCCACACCAACCTGGTCGATGCCATTGACCTGCTCGCAGTCACCGAAGCGGCGGTCTGCAACGACTCCGGGCTGATGCACATCGCCGCTGCGCTCGGCCTGCCCCTGATTGCCGTGTACGGCTCCACCTCGCCGGATTTCACCCCACCGCTCAGCCCGAGCGCACAGGTGCTGCGGCATCCGCTACCCTGCAGTCCGTGCTTTGAGCGGACCTGCCCCCTGCAACACATGAATTGCCTGAACGACCTTGCGCCGGAACGCGTGATCCGGGCCCTTGGGCTGGGAGCCGCCTGATGGCGCCGCGGGTTTTGCTGGTCAAGATGTCGTCCCTGGGCGACGTGGTGCACACGCTGCCGGCGGTCACCGATCTGGCCGCCACCGGTGCGCAGATTGACTGGGTGGTGGAAGAGGCTTTTGCCCCCATCGCCGAAGCGCACCCGGGCGTGGCGCGGGTCATTCCCATTGCCTGGCGCCGCTGGCGCAAGGCGCTGCCGCGGTTCTGGGACGCCGACGGCAAGGAGGCCCGGGAAGCGCTCGGCGATTTTCGCGAGACGCTGCGCGGCGAGCGCTACGATCTGGTGATCGATGCCCAGGGGCTCTACAAGAGCGCGCTGGTGGTGGCCGCGGCCCAGGCCGAGCGCAAGGTCGGGCTCGACCAGGAGTCCGCCCGGGAAGGCGGCGCCGCACGCTTCTACACCCAAACGCATTCCGTCGCGCGCGACCAGCACGCTGTCGATCGCGTGCGTCAACTTGTTGCCGCGGCCGCCGGCTACGAGCTGCCCGGCAATCTCGACTTTGGCGTGCCGCTGCTGCGTGCTTCTGCCGGCCCCGGCGCGCGCCCGCGCTGCCTGTTGTTGCACGGCACCACCTGGGACAGCAAGCACTACCCCGAGGCGCAGTGGGCGGCGCTGGCGCGCCTGGCCGATGCCGACGGCTATGAGGTGTGCGCCACCTGGGGCAACGACGAGGAGCGGGAGCGCGCGCGCCGGCTGGCCGAGGTCGCGCCAGTGACCCTGTGGGAGCGCGAATCCCTCGCAGAACTCATGGCGCGGCTCAACAGCGTGTCCCTGGTGATCGGCGTGGACTCGGGCATCGCGCATCTGAGCGCAGCGCTGTCTCTGCCCACCCTGGGGCTCTACGGCCCGACGGATGCGGCCCTCACCGGTATCCGCGGCACACGAGCCGCGAGCCTCAGCGCCGCCTTTGCCTGCGCGCCGTGCCTGAGCCGGCGCTGTCGCTACCAGGGGCCCCTGGTGCGGGTGGCCGGTTCCGTGGCGAGGCCCCCGTGCTTTGGCTCCCTGACCCCGTCCCGGGTCTGGACCGCGGCGGCGGCGCTGGCCGAGGGCTGACCGATGTTGCTCGGCTTCTGCATCTACAAGTATTTTCCCTACGGCGGCATCCAGCGCGATCTGCGCAAGATCATCGCGGCCTGTGTGGCCCGCGGGCACGAGGCGCGTGTTTATGCCCTGTCCTGGGACGGCCCGCAGCCGGAGGACTGCGAGCTGGTGATCGTGCCGGTGCAGGCTGTCACCAATCACCATCGCTACGAGCTCTACGCGCAGTGGGTGCACGATCATCTGCGCAGCCATCCGGTGGCGCTGCTCGTGGGCATGAACAAGATGCCCGGGCTCGATGTGTACTACGCCGGCGATTCCTGCTTTGAGGAAAAAGCGCAAACGCAGCGCAGCGCCGCCTACCGCGTGCTGCCCCGGTACCGACACTTCGCCGGCGCCGAGCGCGCCGTGTTCGATCCTGCGGCCGGCACGCAGATCCTGACGATCAGCGACCAGCAGACGCCGTTCTTCCGCAAGCACTACCAGACGCATCCCTCGCGGTTTCACCCGCTGCCCCCGGGCATCGAGCGCGACCGGGTGCTCAGCGGCCTCGATGCCAAGGCGCAGGCGCAAGACAGCGCGCGGCTGCGCGAGGAGCTGGGGCTGGTCGAGGACGAGCGCATGTTGCTGTTCGTCGGCTCCGGTTTTGTCAAGAAGGGGCTCGATCGCGCGCTGACCGCGCTGCATGCCCTGCCGCGACAGATCTATCGGCAAACGCGGTTGGTGGTGATTGGCCGTGACAACGCCGAGCCGTTCCGGCGCATGGCCCGGCGCCTGGGGGTCGCCGATCGGGTGCTGTTCTTTGCCGACGGCCGCCCGGACGTGCCGCGCTTTCTGCACGCCGCCGACGCGCTGGTGCTGCCGGCCTACGACGAGAACGCCGGCATGGTGATTCTCGAGGCGATGATCGCCGGGCTGCCGGTGCTGACCACCAGCAACTGCGGCTACGCCCACTACGTGAGCGATCACGGAGCCGGTCTGCTGGCGTCCTATCCCTTCAGCCAGGATGACTTTAACGAGCTGCTCGTGCAGATCCTGACCAGCGATGAGCGCGACGCCTGGGCGGCCGCCGGGCGAGCGCTGGCCGATGACCCTGTGATTTTTAGGCTGGCGGACACCGCTGCCGATCTGATCGAGGGCTTCGCTGCCGCGCGGCCCCGGACCCTGGCCTTTGCGCTCTTCAAGTACTTTCCCTACGGCGGCCTGCAACGCGACTTCATGCAGGTGGCGAAGCTTGCGCTGGCCCGCGGCTATCGGGTGCGCGTTTACACGCTAAGCTGGGAAGCAGAGCTCGCGGACGACTTCGAGAACAGCCCGGACTTCCACCTGCAGCAGATCGACGTGCCCGGGGTGCTGAACCACGTGCGCTACCGGCAGTTTGCCCGGGCCATGGCGGCGCACCTGGCGCAGTTTCCCGTGGACTGCGTCATTGGCTTCAACAAGATGCCCGGCCTCGATGCCTACTACGCGGCCGATTCCTGCTTTGAGCACAAGGCGCAGACCCTGCGCCCGGCCTACTACCGACGCACCAGCCGGTACCGGCTGTTCTCGGACTTTGAGCGCGCGGTGTTCGACCCGACGGCCACCACGCAGATCTATCTGATTACCGAGACGCAGCGCAAGGAATTCGTCGCGCACTACGGCACGCCCGATCAGCGCATGCGGCTGCTGCCCCCGAGCGTCAGCGCCGACCGCCGCCGCGGAGACGACTGGCGCACCGTGCGCCGGGTCTTTCGCGAAGACTTTGGCTACGACCAGGACACGCTGCTGCTGCTGCAGGTGGGCTCGGGCTTTGTGACCAAGGGGGTCGACCGCACAATTCTGGCGCTGGCGTCCCTGCCGCGGGCGCTGCGCGACCGCACCCGGCTGATGGTGGTGGGGCAGGACAACCCGCGCGCGTTCGAGAGCCTGGCCGATGAGTCCGGTGTCGCCGATCGGCTGCAGATCTTCAGCGGGCGCGACGACATCCCGCGCTTTCTGCAGGGCGCCGACCTGATGGTGCATCCGGCGGTGCTGGAAAGCGGCGGCATCGTGCTGCTCGAAGCGCTCATTGCCGGGCTGCCGGTCATTACCTCGGCCAGCTGCGGCTTCGCCCACTATGTCGACACCGCCGGCGGCGGCGAGGTGCTGCCGGAGCCCTTCGCGCAACCGGTGCTCAACGCCCGGTTGGCGGCGCTGCTGGCCGATGCCGATCTGCGCCAGCGCTACAGCAACGCCGGTGTGGACTTTGCGGCGCAGGCCGGACGCTTCAATATGCCGGAGCAGTTTCTGGGCAGCATCGAGGAACGGTTCTTTGCCTGACGCTTACCTGCGCGACGATGTAGCGGCGGCCCTCGCGGGCCGAGACCCCTTCGAGGTGCTCCCGGCGCTGCCCGGGCCCGATGCCCGGGCCGTGGCCAACCGCCGCACCACCCGGGTCGAGCTCGGCGGCAAGGCGTTCTACCTGAAGCTGCACGGCGGGGTCGGTTGGGGCGAGGTGCTCAAGAACTGGCTCACTCTCAAGCCGCCGGTCGTGTCCGCTCGCAACGAGTTTGAAGCCTGTCAGGCCCTGGCCGAGCTTGGCCTGCGCGCGCCGGTGATTGCCGCCTTTGCCGAGCGCGGCCAGGCTCCGGCCCAGCTGGAGTCCTTCGTGCTGACCGACGAGATCACGGGCCACACGAGCCTCGAGGATCTGGTGCGCCTGGAGCCGCTGTCGCCCCTGGCGCTGCGCCGATTGATCATGGCGGTGGCGGCCTTTTCCCGCGCGTTCCACGGCGCCGGTTTCATTCACCGCGACTACTACATCTGCCACCTGTGGCTGGAGGACGGCACCCTCGCCACGACGCCCCGGTTGACGGTGATCGATCTGCATCGGGCCCGCCGCTTCGATGCCATACCCCAGCGCTATCTGGTGCGCGATCTGGGCGGCCTGCTGTTCTCGGCCCTTGCCGAGCAGCTGGCCTTGCCGCTGCGCAGCCAGCTGCGTTTTCTGCGCGCCTATCGCGGGCGCCCTCTGCGCGAGGTTCTGGCGCAGGAAGGCGATCTGTGGCGCGCGGTGCAGGCCCGGGCCCGGACCATGGCCAACCGATGAGCCCGCTGCCGTACTACAACGACGAGGATCTGCAGCGTGCTGGCCGGACGCTGACGCCGCCCTTTGCCGTTGCGCACGACTTTGACGACGGCCGGGGCGTGCAGCGCTTTGTCGTCGAGCAGGTGCTGCGCCTGCTGCCCGAGCGGCGCCTTGCGGCCCGGGCGCGGCCGCTGCCGGCGCTTGGCGATACGCCGGCGGCCGATGCGCAGCCGCTGCTGCTCAAACTGTTCTTTGGGCCCGGGGCCGCGAGCTACGGCCAGCGCGAGCGCGCCGGCTACGAGCGTCTGGCGGCAGCCCGGCTGCTGACCCCGGAGCTGCTGCACCACAGCGACACGGCGCTGTGCTACCGCTGGCTCGATCATGCGGAGCCCGTGTCCGAGCAGGACGCCGATGCCATCGACGCCGCCATCGACAGCATCGGCCAGCTGCACGAGGCCGGCCTGCTGCAAACCGACATGCATCTGGGCAACTTCCTGTACCGCGACGAGCGCGTGTGGCTGGTGGACGCCGACGGCATTCGCGCGGCCAGCGGCGGCAACCGCGTGGCACCGGCGTACCGCGACAACCTGGCGGTGTTCTTTGCACAGCTGCCGCCCATGGCCGACCGTGCGCTGCCGGGCCGGCTCATGCGCTACTGCCACAGTGCCCGCATCGCCACCGACAGCCTGGACGCGTCGATCCTGGCGGCGCAGCTGCCCGACGCCGTTGATCGGGCGCGCACGGAGCGGGTCGACCGCTACCTGAGCAAGACCCTGCGCGACTGCACGGCGTTCTTTGCGCGCCAGGGCCACAGCCGCCGCTTTGTCTGTCAGCGCGACGCGCTGGGCCCGGAGCTGGCGCGGTTTGCCGAGGCACCCGAGCGCGTGCTCGACGACTCGGTGGTGCTGAAGGCGGGCAACACCGCCACGGTCATGCGCGTGCCCATCGACGGCGTGTCGCGCATCGTCAAGCGCTACAACATCAAGGGGCCCGTGCATCGGCTGCGCCAGACCTTGCGCAGCAGTACGCGCGCCGAACGTTCCTGGCGCAGCGGCCATCGCCTGCAGTTTTTGCGAGTGCCCACGGCGGCGCCCATCGCCCTGCTCGAAACCCGGCACGGCGCTTTGCGCGACGTGGCCTATCTGGTGACGGAGGATCTGGGCAGCGCAGACCTGCTCCAGCATCTCGCCGAGCAGCCGCTGACCGACGCGCTGTTCGCGCAGATCACCGATCTGTTTCAGGCGCTGGTGGATTGCCGGCTGGTGCACGGCGACATGAAGGCGACCAACCTGCTGGTGCGCGATGAGCGGCTGTACCTGATCGATCTCGACAGCATGCGGGTCGCGCGCCGGGGTGCCCACAAGGACCGCGCGCGTTTCCTCGCCAACTGGCCGGCCAGCTCTGCGATAGGCGCGCGGCTGCGCAGCCAGCTCAGGGAGGATTGAGCAGCGAGCGCAGGCGGCGAGCGGCCGCGGCAATGGAAAACTGGTGCCGGACCCGGGCCCGGGCCGCGCTGCGAAAGCTGCGGATACTCGGCTGCCCGGTCAGCATCATGGCCTGCATGATTGCGCGGCTCATGCTGGCCGGCGACGCGTCGGCGTCGCCATAGAACCCGAGCTCGCCGAGCACGCTCTCGATACCGGGGACCCGCGGCGCCGCCACCGGCACGCCCAGGGTCAGTGCTTCCAGCGCGACCATGCCAAAGGCTTCCGCCGCCGACGATGTCATGAGCAGACAGTCGAGCCCACGCAGCAGCGTGCGGGCATCGGGTTGAAAACCGGCAAAGCGCACCGCCGCCAGACCGGTCGCGCGTTTGTGCAGGGTCTCTCGCAGCTCGCCGTCGCCGATGAACAGCAGCTCGGCGCTGCGGCCCTCCTGGGCCAGCGCGCGGAACGCATCCAGCGCCAGCTCCGGGCGTTTCTTGGGGTGTAGGCGACCGACCACGCCAATGCAAAAGCGATCGTCCTCGACGCCGAGCCGGGCCCGCGCGGCCTCCCGGGGCAGGGCGGTCTGTTCCACGGCCGCCCAGTCGACCAGGTTCGGCAGCAGCAGCGCGGTGCCGGTCGTGGCCCCCAGCTCCTGCACGACGGCGGGGGAGACGCCGGCAAAGCGCACGCCGCTCGCGCCCATGCGGAACTCCGCGCGGCGCTGCCAGCGATCCATCCAGCCAAACTCATGGGCGACGGCCACGATGCGCTCCCCAGGCAGCCCCGCGGCCCGGGCGGCGCGGTAGGCCCGGTAGCGGTGGCACAGCACGAGCGCCGGCTGGGGCAGAGTGCGCGCTTCGTTCACCTGGCGACCGTCGCGCCGGTGGCTGCCGCTCGGCTGGTCCAGGTAGCGGGGCGGCTGCACGCCCAGCACTCGCTCCGTGTCCGTGGTGACCGGGGCAGTGGTCAGCGCGCCGACCGCGCCCGGCGCCGCAAAGCTCGAGTCCAGAAACAGCGTTTCGCAGGGCACGTCGATCAGGGCCGCGGCCTGCGCGTAGCTCTGGCACAGCGCCAGGAACGGCGGCTTGTCGTTCGGGCAGATCTGCAGCAGTCCCCGGGGCACACTTCGGCTGTTTTTGTCCGGGCCAGTCATCGGCGCGCTCAGGCGGCGGCAGGCGCGGCGGCGCCCACCTTGGTCACCAGCCAGTCTTCCAGGACCAGGTATTGCAGGTCCGAGCCGAAGAACATGTTCAGCGCGTCGTCCGGCGAGCACACCATGGGCTCGCCGCGCCGGTTCAGAGACGTGTTCAGCACGACGCCGTTGCCGGTTCGCGCCTTCATCGCCTGGAGCAGGGCGTAGTACCGCGGATTTGCGGCTTCGCTGACGATCTGTACGCGCGCGGTGCCGTCTTCGTGCACGACCTCGGGAATGCGTGTCTTCCAGTCTTCGGCCACGTCGAAGGTAATGGTCATGAACGGTGCCGGGTGGTCGGTCTGAATGATGGCGGCAGCGTCTTCGTCGATGATGCTCGGGCAGAACGGCCGCCAGCGTTCCCGAAACTTGATCTGCGCGTTGATGCGGTCAGCAATGCCGTCGGCGTCCGGGCAGCCGAGAATGCTGCGGCCCCCCAGGGCCCGGGGCCCGAACTCCATGCGCCCCTGGAACCAGGCGACCGGATGCCCTGCAGTCAGCAGGTCGGCCACGGCTTCCGGCACGTTGTCGAGCTGCCGGTAGCTCAACGCCTCGCGCCGGCCTTCGATGGATTCCAGGCACCGCTCGTTGCTGTAGCGCGGGCCGAGGTAGACGTGATCCATGCGCGACAGGGTCTCGCCCCGTTCCTTGGCCACGTAGCTGGCCGCGCCCAGGGCCGTGCCGGAATCGCCCGCGGCCGGCTGCACGAACAGCTCCTTGACGTGCGGCAGGGCGACGATGCGCTGGTTCAGCTTGACGTTCAGCGCGCCGCCGCCGGCAAAGGCCAGCTTGCCGGTTTCGCGCAGCACATCGCCCAGGTAGGTGTCGAGCAGCTCCAGGCACCAGTCTTCGAACAGCTTCTGCATTGCGGCCGCGTAGTGAATGTACGGCTCGTCGGCCACGTCGCCTTCGCGCATGGGCCCGAGCCACTCGATCAGCTTGTCGCTGAAGTAGTAGCCCATGCCTTTGGTCTTGTGGCGCCGCAGCCCCACGGTGTTGACCAGCTCTGTGGCCACTTTGAAGCCGTCGCCGTCGGGCTGGATCAGCCGGCTCAGGTCGTACTTGCTGGCATCGCCGTAGGGCGCCATGCCCATGACCTTGTACTCGCCGTCCAGCATCTCGAAACCCAGGTACTCGGTGAAGGCGCCGTAGACCCCGGACAGGGAGTCCGGATCGAAGAACTCCTTGATCTTGTGGATGCGCCCGGCTTCGCCGTAGCCGAAGAAGGTGGTGGCGTACTCGCCTTTGCCGTCCACGCCCATGATGGCGGTCTTTTCCGCAAAGCCGGACAGGTGATAGGCGCTGGACGCGTGAGACAGATGATGTTCGACGGGCACGAACTCCGTGCGGTCCCAGTCGATGCCAATGGCGCGGCCGGCGTCGGTGACCCGCTCGCGGTTGCGGCGGTAGCGCCGGTTGCCGTTCAGGATCGCGTCCAGCGCGCGGTCCGGGGCGTACCAGTGCCGGCGCGCGTAGTGCCAGCGGTCCGCGCGGCGGATGGAGATGGGCGCGTAGGGGAAGGCGATGACGTCAACGTCCTTGGGCTGCACGCCGGCATCGGCCAGGCAGAAGCGCGCCGCTTCCAGAGGCATGCGGTCCTTCGCGTGCTTGTCGCGAATAAAGCGCTCCTCCTCGGCCGCGGCGACGATCTCGCCGTCGATGAGCAGGGCAGCAGAGGGGTCGTGGTTGAGTGCCCCGGAGAGTCCCAGAATGATCACGGCGTTGGCGGATGGCAGGCGATGAAAGACAGCGCGATGATACCGCTATTTGTAGATCGGGGGCTCACCGTCCGGGCGCGTTTTGAAGCGTTTGTGCACCCACAGATATTGCGCGCGATCCTTGTCTATCTCGGCCTCCAGCAGCGCGTTCAGGCGGGTCGCATCGGCCACGTCGTCGCCGCTGGGAAAGTTCGCAACCGGCGGCGTGAAGTGCAGGTGCCAGCCGAGCCGGTCCCGGTGCCGGTGCTGTGACAGCAGCAGGACCGGCGAGTTGTTCAGCTTTGCAAAGCGCGCTGTCGCGGTGATGGTCGCAGCGGGCACGCCGTAGAAGGGCGCAAACACCGAGTGTTTGGCCCCGTAGTCCTGGTCGGCGGCGTACCAGATGGTGCGGCCGCGCTTGAGCGCGCGCAGGATGTTGCGGGTCTGCTCGCGCTCGTGAATGTGCTCGAAGTAGTGCCCGCGCCCGTACATCTGCAGCCACTCCCAGGCGGGCTGCTTGTTGCGCCGGTACATGAGGTCGATCCCCCCCATGTCCGACAGGGTCTGGGCAATGATGTCCATGACCGCGTAGTGCCCGCCGATCATCACCACGCCGCGCCCCTGTGCCTGCGCCGCCTGCAGGTGCTCGGCGCCGCTCACGGTGCACCAGGGGCGCACGTCCCGGCCGGGGTTCAGCCAGGCATTGGCCAGCTCCACGGTGCCCAGGGTGATCTGCGCGATACTGTCCCGGGTCAGCGCCTCCCGTTCTTGGGTCGACAGCTCCGGAAAACAGACGGCAAGGTTGCGGTCGGCGATGCGCCGGCGGCTGCCGGCCAGATGCCAGGTCAGGCGACCCAGGCCGAGCCCCAGACGCCGCTGCGCCCCGAGCGGCAGCCGCGCGACCAGCCAGGCGATGCCGATGGCGAGCCAGGTGGGCCACTGGCTCGGCGCGAAGCGGTGCGGCTCCGGTTTGCGCGGGCGTTTGCGGCGCCGCGATCCGGCGGGTTGGCCGGCCGGCTGCGGGGGGCTCGTCGAGTCGGGAGTCGGGGCCGTCATGGGGCCGGCATTCTACACCCTGTGCTACAGTGCGGCGGCCCGTTCCGTTGGATTTTGCCGAGTATTTCCGTGCCGCACGCCCCCCGTTCTTCCGCCTCGCCGTTGCAGCTGCCCTCGCTCCGAGGCGTGCGCTGCCTTGTTTTCGGCGACCTCATGCTGGACCGCTACTGGTTTGGCGATGCCCAGCGCGTCTCGCAGGAAGCGCCGGTGCCAGTGGTCGATGTCGATCACCAGGAAGATCGCCCCGGCGGCGCGGCCAACACCGCCCTGAACATTGTCAGCCTCGGGGCCGCCTGCACACTCATCGGCGTGGTCGGCAACGACGATGCCGGACAGGCGCTGGAGGCGCGGCTCACCGCCGCCGGCGTCGAGTGCGATTTTTTGCGGGCCGATGACTGGGCCACCATCGTCAAGCTGCGCATCGTCAGCCAGCAGCAACAGCTGCTGCGCGCTGACTTCGAGGCACCGCTGCCGGCGACCCTGGCCGGCGCGCTGCAGGACAAGCTCGCCGCGCACCTGGCAGCGGCCCAGGTGCTCGTGCTGCAGGATTACGACAAGGGCGCCATCGCGCAGCCCGAGGCGCTGATTCAGGCGGCTGCACAGGCGGCTGTGCCGGTTGTGGTCGACCCCAAACACAAACCGCTCGATCGCTATGCCGGCGCCGCCATTCTCAAGCCCAACATTCACGAGTTTGCCGCCGCTGTCGGCCAGCCCACGGGGCACGCGGACCTGATTGCGCGCGGCGAGCAGCTGGCCCGGGACGCGGCGCTCGAGGCGCTGGTGGTCACCCAGGGCGGCAAGGGCATGACGGTCATCGGCCCCGAGGGCGAGCTCCGGCACATCCCGGCCCGGCCCGTTGACGTGTTCGACGTCACTGGCGCTGGCGATACCGCAGCTGCCGCGCTGGCGGTGACCCGGGCTCTGGGCTGGGCCCCGGCGGACTGCGCCGAGGTCGCCAACACCGCCAGCGGCCTCGCGGTGTCGCGTTCGGGCACGGTGGCGATCACCGGCCCGGAGCTGGCCCAGGCCCTGGGCGGCGGCGGCGCTTCGCGCGCCGGCGTGCTGTCCCGCGGGCAGCTCGCCACCGCCGTGGCGCGGGCCCGGCAGGCCGGCGAGCGCATCGTCTTTACCAACGGCTGCTTCGACATTCTGCACGCCGGCCATGTGGCCTACCTCGAAGAGGCCAAGGCCCTCGGGCACCGGCTGCTGGTGGCCGTCAACGACGACGATTCCGTGACCCGGCTCAAGGGACCGGGCCGGCCCGTCAACCCCCTCGACCGGCGCCTCAAGGTGCTCGCCGGTCTCGCGGCGGTGGACTGGGTGGTCGGCTTCAGCGAAGACACGCCGGAACCGTTGCTGACGCAGCTCACGCCGGACATCCTGGTCAAGGGCGGCGATTACGGCCCTGACGAGGTGGTGGGCGCTGCCATCGTGCAGGGTTACGGCGGTACCGTGCAGGTGCTCAGCCTGGTGGACGACTGCTCGACCACGGCGATTGTCGAGCGCATCGCCGGCACGGACTAGGGCGAAACCCCGCCGGCCCTAACGGCGACTCGCGTCGGCAATGATGGCCGCATTTGCGCGCAGGTGCGCGGGGTTGATGGTCCCGACGACAATGCAGTCCGCCCCCGGCTGCGCCGCGACCTCGGCCAGCGCGCCGGCCGTCTCACGGCCGCTGGCCGTATCGTGGCCGCTGGCCAGGGCCTTCTTGATCAGGACCCCGATGCCGGTGTGCGCACAGCGATCCAGCAGCGGCGCCATGGACTGGTCCTGCCGGTTGTAGGTGGTCATGAGCACGTCGGCGCCCAGCTCGAGGGCGCGCAGCCCGCCGGCCATGGTTTTGTGCGACATGCCGACGGCGCGAATCAGGCCGTCGTCCTTGAGGGCCAGCAGCACGTCCAGGGTCCGGTGGCTTTCGAGGATCGTCAGGTCATCGCCATCGGAGTGAATCAGGACCAGGTCCAGCCGGTCGACGCGCAGGCGTTCCAGGCTGCGGGTAATGCTGCGGGCCACGGCGCTGGCGCTGAAGTCGTAGCTGGAGCGGCCGTCTTCGAAGGTCTCCCCGACCTTGGTGCACAGCTGCCAGCGGTCCCGCTGGCCGGTCAGCAGCTGGCCGAGCCGCGCTTCGCTGACGCCGTAGGCCGGCGCTGTGTCCAGCAGGTTGACCCCGAGCTCGGCGGCGATATCCAGCAGGCTTGCCAGTGCCTCGTCGTCCGGCAGCTCGAAGGGCTGCGGGTACTTGACCCCTTCCGTGCGCCCGAACTTGACCGTGCCCAGGGCCATGCGGCTGACGGTCAGGCCCGTGCGGCCGAGGGGGATCTGGGGCAGCAGCGGCGCGTCGGGCGCGCTCATGCCCAGGGGACCGGGCCGACCGTTGCCGGCGGCAGGGGCAGACTGTCGCCGATCATGGTCTCGCTCCGGCTCGGAGGGCCAATGCCGGCCAACACCTGATCGCCCAGGTTGGGCACCAGGCTGAGCTTGGTGGGCCAGGCGACGGTCACGGGTCCCCGGTGCGCGACAAAGGCTTCGTCCGGTCGTTGCCCGTCCGTTTGCGCGGGCTCGGCGCGGTCAATGCGCAGGCTCTCGAAGGTCGCGGTGTCCCAGTCGATCCAGGGCACGCAGGCCGCAAGCTCTGCCCGGGCAAAGTCTGCCTGCTCGCAGTCACTGCGCTCGATGCCGCCGGTGGCCAGCGCGCCGCCCAGATACCACAGCCAGCGATCGCTGCCGTCCTCCCGGTGGCTGGTGATCGTGAGCCGTGGCTCAGCCCTGCGCACCGCGGTCAGGCAGTGGGCGAACAGGGGCGGCAGGTCTGGCGCGCGCACCACGATCTGGTGCAGGGGACGCAGCTGCATTTTCGGGCTGTCCATGTCGAGCGCCCGCAGCAGCAGGCCTGTGCCGCTGCCGGCGGTCAGGATCAGGCGCGGGGTCTGCAGCATCGTCGCGCCCAGCTGCAGCGTCACGCGCTGGCCGTCGCGGCGCACCGCGTCTGCCCGCACCGCGTGCCGGTAGATGCGCCCCTGGTGCGGCGCCTGCAGCCGGGCCAGCAGCGCCGGCGTGTGCAGCACGAAGTCGTTCAGCGCGTACACCACGCCGCGAAAGTCCGGGTGTTGGAATGCGGTCGGGTAAGCCGCCGGGGCCAGCTTGTCGATCCGGCCGCGCAGCGTTTTGCTCGCGAAAAAGCTGGTGAGCCGGCCCAGAGTCGATGCTTCGGCGAACAGGTAGTACTGCTCCGACAGCGGCGTCATGCCCGTCAGGTCGACCTCGCCGCGCCCGGCCAGGCAGGCCCGCCAGCGATCGGGCATGGCCGAGATCGCTTCCGAGGCGCCGGTCAGCTGCCCGCGCAGCGCGTACTTGAGCCCGCCGTGCACCATGCCCTGGGACGCGAGGGTCTGGGCGTGGCCGAGGCTTTCGGCTTCCAGCAGCACCGCATCCAGGCCCGCGCTGTGCAGCCGGTTCAATGTCCACAGGCCGGCAATGCCGCCGCCCACGACGACGGCGTCGAGGGCCAGGGGCGGTTCCTTCCGGCTGTGATCGGGCGCGCTCATTGCGCGACCCTAGTCACCGCCTGCGGCCACGGCAAGCGTTGGTTGACGCTCCGGCGGCGCGCCCGCAGGCTGCGCGCATGTGGCAGCAGCTCTACCCAGCGGTTCTCCGGCTTGCTGCGCCCCTGGTGCGGGCGCGGCTGCGCCGTCGAGCGCGCACAGAGCCGGCTTACGGCGAGCGCGTCGAAGAGCGCTTCGGCAAGGTACCGGACGGGATCCCGAAGGGCTGCCTGTGGTTCCACACGGTGTCGGCCGGCGAGACCATCGCCGCCGTGCCGCTGATCGAGGCGGTGCTGGCGCGCTATCCGGACCGGCCGGTGCTGGTCACCACCATGACGCCCACGGGCTCTGAGCAGGTCCGCAGCCGCCTGGGTGACCGCGTGCATCACTGCTACGCCCCCTACGACTTTATCGACGGTGTGTGCGCGTTCTACGACACCCTGGCGCCGGCCCTGCTGGTGCTGATGGAAACGGAGCTGTGGCCCAACCTGATCGCCCAGGCACACGAGCGCGCGGTGCCAGTGCTGCTGATTAACGCGCGGCTCTCGGAGCGTTCCGCCAGGGGCTATGGCCGGCTCGGCGGGCTGGTGCGGACCATGCTGACGCGGCTCGACGCCATCGCCTGCCAGGAGCCGGCGCACCGCGATCGCTTTGTGGCCCTGGGCGCGCCTGCGGACCGGGTTTCGGTGGCCGGCAACCTCAAGTTTGATCACGAGCTGCCCGCCGGTTACAGCGAGCAGGTGCAGGCCTTGCACCGCAGCCTGGGCGTCAGCGGGCGCTGGCTGTGGCTGGGTGCCAGCACGCACCCGGGCGAAGATCAGCCACTGCTCAAGGCCCAGTGCCGGCTGCGGGAGGCGGTGCCGGAAGCGTTGCTGGTGCTGGTGCCGCGGCACCCGGTGCGGGCCCCGGAGTTGCTGGAACTGGCCCGGGCCGAAGGGCTTACAGCGGTGCTCCAGTCAGAGCTGGCGCCGGCGACTGGCGCCGGGCTTGCCGATGCCGTCGATGTGCTTGTTAGCGACACCATGGGCCAGCTCGGACTGCTCTACGGCCTGGGCGAAGCGGCTTTCGTGGGCGGTTCCCTGGTCGATCACGGCGGCCACAACCCGATCGAGCCGGCGCTGTGCGCCGCGCCGATCCTCATGGGGCCATCGCGGCGCAACTTCGAGGCGGTCTGTGCGGCCTTTGCGGCCGCCGATGCGCTGATTGCGGTGACCGATGCTTCGTCCCTCGCTGCTGCCCTGCAGCAGTGCCGGCAGGATGTGGAGGGAGCGAGCGCGACCGGCCAGCGCGGCCGGGCGGTAGTGGCCGCGCAGCGCGGTGCTCAGGCGCGGTTGCTGGCGCTCATCGACCGCCACGTACCGCAAGCCGTGGAAGGCGCCGGGACGCCCTAGGAGCTGGGCGGCAGCTCGTACAGCTTGGCGCTCTTGACCCGGGTCACCGCGTCGGCGCTGTTGACGAAGCTGTTGAGCTCGTTCAGGTCGTCTTCTGTCAGCACGCCGGCCACCTGCTTGAGCGCCATGAGTGCCGTGACGTAGGTGTAGCGGCTGTCGGCGTAGTCAAACTGCGAGCCGTACAGCCGTTGCTGCGCCTGCAGCACGTCGACGATGTTGCGGGTGCCGACTTCGTAGCCGGTCTCCGTGGCTTCCAGCGCCGACTGCGCCGACTTGATCGCCTTGAGCCGCGCTCCGACGCGCACCACGTTGGTGGCCACGGTGCGGAACAGGTTGCGCGTATCGCGCTCAACGGTCAGCTGCTGCTCCATGAGAGATTCGCGAGTCTGCTCCGCCAGCGCGGTGGCTTCCTTGGTGCGCGCCCGGGTCGCGCCGCCGGTGAACAGCGGCATGCGCAGCGACGCGCTGTAGACCGTGGTGTCGATCTTGATGCCGCTGCCGAAAACGGTCTGGCCGCCGCTCACGAAATGGCTGTAGCTGGCGCCCACGTCGATGGTCGGCAGGTGTGCTGAGCGGCGCGCTCGCACCGTGCGGCGTGCAGCGGACAGCTGCGACTGCACGCTGCGGATCGCGAAGTTGGTGCCCAGGGCGCGGTCGACCCATTCCTGCTCGTTCACCGGGTCCGGATTGACCACCGGCAAGGTTTCTTCCAGCCGCCCGAGCGCTGCGTAGCGTTCCGTGGTGACCGTGTTCAGCGTCTCGAAAAAGATGTCGTGATCGCCCACCACCTGAATGCGCTGCGCGACGGCGTCGTCGTACACCGCCTGGCTTTCGAGCACGTCGGTAATGGCGACCAGGCCAACGTCAAAGCGTTGCTGCACCTGTTCCAGCTGACGCTGCACAGCAGTTTCCTGGGCGATTGTGGAGTCCAGCAGGTCCTGAATGCGGAGCACGTCCAGATAGGCTTCGACCACGCGCAGCACGAGCGCCTGCTCCGTGGCCGCGAGCTGCCACTGCGCGGCGGTCAGGTTGGCTTTGCTGCTGGTGTAGGTGAACCAGCTTTCCATGTTGAGGATGGGCTGCGTCAGCTCCACCTGCCAGGTGTGCTCGTTAAAGTCCTGGTCCGGAATGCTGCGCAGCTGGCCGAAGGTCGGGCTGTTCGGGTCCGTGTCCGGAAACGGCGGCAGCGGAAAGCTCTGCTCGTTCCAGCTGGTGCGCGCGGTGCCGGTAATGGACGGCAGCAGGCCGGCGCGCGTTTGCGGCACCTGCTGGCGCGTCGCCTGGTAGCTGGCAACGGCCTGGCCCAGCACCGGGTCGTTGTTCTTGGCGTCCAGATAGGCCTCGAGCAGATCGACGGTCTCGCTTGTCGCTGCGCCGTCGCCGGCAGCGAGCAGCTGGGCGGCCTCCTGCTCGGCCGAGGTCTGGCCGTGACTGGCCGCCGCTGCGAATGCCAGCGTGGCGAAGGTGAGCCCACGCAGAGCGCGGCTGCGCCTCAGACGGGGCATCGCGGCGCGGCCGGGGGCCGTCGCCTGGGATATGGGGGTGAGCTGCAGCATCGCGACAATCCTTTGACGGCGTTCTTCAAGTCTCATTGGCTCTGTGTGGCAACAACCGCACATCGGCGGGTCAGCCCGGCGTGAAAACTGAACGCGAAAACGCGAATGCTACCAGAGTCGCCGTGATCTGCCTGTGTCACACAGCTTGCGGCACAGCGCCGGAAACTGTCGATCCCCGGCAAGCCAGATTGCGGGGACCCTGATATATTGTGCCGCCCGGCGTTGCTGGGAACCGGGCACGATCGAACCTTTCGGAGTGACATGCCGCACAAGCGCTACAGCATCAACCTCCCCGCGCACATGGCTGAGTGCGATGCCAACTACGTGCGCCTGCTCAAGCTGTTTCCCGATCTGCGCACGGAAGACGGGCGCGACCTGGCGGTAGAGCTGGGCGACGAGGCTGTGCGGATCGAGCTGACGGTGCTCGAGCGCGCGCCCTACACGACGCTGATCCAGCTGGCGCAGCGGGAGATCCGCGCTTCGAGCTGGCTTAAGCAACCACAGATCACGATCCGCCTGTACCACGACGCCAGCTGCGCCGAGGTGGTGGCCTATCAGCATGCGCGGGACTTCAAGGCGGTGTACGACTACCCGAACCCGTCCATGCATCAGCCGGACGAGAAGACTCAGGTCAACCGGCTGCTCAGCGAGCTGCTGGCGGTCTGCCTCAACCACGGCCAGATTGTCGAGCTGCCGCTGGCGCTCAGCGACAGCTAGCGCCCTCATCGCGCAGTGCCGACCGTACTGCACATCACCGATTGCCATTTGCTGGCCGAGCCTGACGGGTGCCTGCTCGACACGGATACCGCTGCCACCCTGGACGCGGTGCTGGCCTGCGCGTTGCGGCAACACAGGCCCGACCTGTTGCTGGCCACGGGCGACCTGGCGCACGACTGCGGCGCCGCCGGCTACGAGCGCTTCGCCCGGATCGTGCGCGCGCGCTACCCGGGCCCGGTGCTGGCCTTGCCCGGCAACCACGACTTTGGCGCTGCGCTGCGCGATACCCTGGGCGCGCACGGCATGATCGTGCCGGCGCCGGAACTGGCGGCCACCAGCGTCGCCGGCTGGCAGATCATCGGGCTGGACTCGCACGAAGATCACGCTCCGGGCGCGCGCATCGGCGATGCCGCGATTGCGGCGCTGCGCGCCCAGCTGGCCGCGGCCGACGGCCCGGTCCTGCTCGCCCTGCATCATCCGCTGGTGCCGGTCGGTACGCCCTGGCTCGACAAAGACTGTCCGGCGGGCGGTGCTTCGCTGCTAGAATGGCTCGCTGAGCAATCGCCGGTGCGCGGGATCGTCTATGGCCACGTGCACCAGCAAGTAACCGACACTGCAGGCCCTTGCGCCGTGCTGGGCACGCCGTCGACCTGCTTTCAATTTGCGCCCGGATCGCAGCGCTTCGCGCTCGACGCGCGCGCGCCGGGCTGGCGCTGGCTGTTCCTTGCGGAACCCGGTGCCGGGGCCGATGGCGCAGCGGCCCTTGAGACGCAGGTCGTGCGGCTGCCCGCGGCCTGAGGCGGCCGCGCCGCAGCGGGCGCAGCGACACAACATAGGAACACCATGGCAGAAGCCAAATATTCCGCGCAGTCCCTGCAGGTTCTGACCGGGCTCGAACCGGTTCGGCGCCGGCCGGGCATGTACACGGACACCACGCGCCCCAATCACCTGGTGCAGGAGGTGGTGGACAACAGCGTTGACGAGGCGCTCGCGGGTCACGCGCGCGAGATCGAGGTGACGCTGCTCAAGAACGGCGTCATCGAGGTCATGGACGACGGCCGCGGCATGCCCGTCGACATTCACCCGCAGCACAAGATCAGCGGCGTCGAGCTGATCCTCACCAAGCTCCACGCTGGCGGCAAGTTCGACAACGACAACTACGCCTTCAGCGGCGGCCTGCACGGCGTTGGCGTGTCGGTGGTCAACGCGTTGTCGGACTGGCTCGAGGTCGAGGTCAAGCGCGACGGCAAGCTGCACTACCAGAAGTACAAGGCCGGCAAGCCGGCGGGCAAGCTCAAGCCCGTCGACACCGTCGGCAAGCGCAATACCGGCACCTGCGTGCGCTTCAAGCCCGACGCGTCCTACTTCGACTCCCCGAACATCTCGATCCCGCAGCTCAAGCACCTGCTGCGCGCCAAGGCCGTGCTGTGCCCGAACCTGCGGGTCAGCCTCACCGTCGAGGGCAAGGACGATCAGTCCGAAAGCTGGTTTTACGAAGACGGCCTGAAGGGCTACCTGCAGGCCTCGCTCGCGGGCGCCGAGCTGGTCCCGGCGGAACCCTTCATGCACAGCGCCGAAGGCAAGGGCGAAGCGGTCGACTGGGCCCTGCAGTGGGTGGTGGACGGCGGCGAAGCCCTGACGGAAAGCTACGTCAACCTGATTCCCACGGCGCAGGGCGGCACCCACGTCAACGGGTTGCGCTATGGCCTGACAGAAGCGCTCAAGGAGTTCATCGAGTTTCGTGACCTGATGCCGCGCGGCATCAAGCTGACGGCCGAAGATCTGTGGGCACAGTGCACCTACGTGCTGTCGGCCAAGATGGCCGACCCGGCCTTTGCCGGGCAGACCAAGGAGCGCCTGTCGTCCCGCGAGGCCGTGGCCTTTATCGGCAGCGTCGCCAAGGACGCCTTCAGCCTGTGGCTGAACGAGCACCCGCAGGAAGGCGAGAAGATCGCCGAGATCGCCATCAGCAACGCGCAAAAACGCGTGCGCGCGGCCAAGCAGGTGACGCGCAAGAAGGTCACCGCCGGGCCGGCGCTGCCCGGCAAGCTCGCGGACTGCTCCGGGCAGGACTCGGAGCGTTCGGAGCTGTTTCTGGTCGAGGGCGACTCGGCCGGCGGCAGCGCCAAGCAGGCCCGGGACCGGCAGTTTCAGGCGGTCATGCCCCTGCGCGGCAAAATTCTGAACACCTGGGAAGTCGACTCCAGCCAGGTGCTCGCATCTCAAGAGGTGCACGACATCGCCCTGGCGATTGGCGTCGATCCGGGATCGAACGATCTGGACAGCCTGCGCTACGGCAAGGTCTGCATCCTGGCGGACGCCGACTCCGACGGCCTGCACATCGCGACGCTGCTGTGCGCGCTGTTCGTGCAGCACTTCCGGCCGCTGGTGCTGGCCGGGCACGTGTACGTGGCCATGCCGCCGCTGTACCGCATCGATGTCGGCAAGGAAAAATACTACGCCCTGGACGAAGCCGAAAAGGCCGCGATCCTGAACCGGCTCGAAAACGAGAAGAAGCGCGCGACGCCGTCGGTGCAGCGCTTCAAGGGCCTGGGCGAGATGAACCCCATTCAGCTGCGGGAAACCACCATGGATCCGAACACGCGTCGGCTCGTGCGGCTCACCATGGACTCGGAGTCCAAGACCAACGAGACCATGGACATGCTGCTGTCCAAAAAGCGGGCCCCCGATCGCCGCAGCTGGCTGGAAAAGAAAGGCGATCAGGCCGTGCTCGACTGACATGGCGTTTGATCCGCTGTCGTTTACGCCGCCCTTTGCGCAGGCGCTGGGTTTCGAATTTATTGACGAGACCGATGGCCGGCTGACCGTGCGTGCGCCCTGGGCCGAGCACCTGGTCGGGGATCCCGATGCCGGGGTGATCCACGGCGGCGTGATTACCGCCATGCTCGACAACGCCTGCGGCCGCGCTGTGCACATGGCGCGCGTCAACGCCGGCCGGGACGACGAGGGCGCCATCGCCACCCTGGATCTGCGCATTGACTACATGTCGCCGGCCGAGACGGGCAAGGATCTGTACGCGCAGGCGCACTGCTACCGCATGACCCGCAACGTTGCCTTCGTGCGCGCGACCGCCTACACCGAGACCGTGGATCGCCCGGTCGCGAACGCCGTGGGTGCCTTCATGCTGGGCACGCCCAGCGAGCGGCCGGCATGACCGGGGCGCACGCGTGAAGATTCTCGAAGAGCTGCGCCAGCGCGGCCAGGCCAACAACCTGCAGGCGGTGGCGGACGCCATTCCCTACGCGCGCTTCCTGGGCCTGCGCATTGATGCCAAGGGCGACGAGCTGACCACCGTGCTGCCCTTTCGCGACGACCTGATCGGCAACACGGACCTGCCGGCGATCCACGGCGGCGTGCTCGGCTCCATGCTGGAGCTGACTGCGGTGCTGCAGCTGCTGCGCGCCAGCGAGCTTGAGCGCCTGCCCAAGACCGTCGATCTGTCCATCGACTACCTGCGCTCCGGCCTGCCGCAAGACGTGTTCGGGCGCGCGGACATCACCCGGCAGGGGCGCCGGGTCGCCAATGTCCGGGTCGAGCTGTGGCAGGAGCGGCGCGACAAACCGATCGCCGCGGCGCACGGCAACTTTCTGCTCGCACCCCTGAGCCGTTGAAGCGAGTCACCGTTCCCCGGGCCGTCAGCGGTTATGCTCTGCGCCTGCGCTGCTTCACACCGGACTAAAGCCCATGCCCAGCAAACTCGACCAGCTTCGCGCCGTGACTACCGTGGTTGCCGATACCGGCGACCTGGACGCGATCAAGACCTGGCAGCCCCAGGACGCCACCACCAACCCGTCGCTGTTGCTCAAGGCCGCGGCCTCCGAGACCTATCGGCCACTCATCGACGCGGCGCTGGCGAGTCCCCGGGTATCCGGCATCGACCCTATGGACAGCGTCATCGAGACCTTGTCGGTGCTGGCCGGGCTCGAGATTCTGAAAGCGATTCCCGGGCGCGTCTCGACCGAGGTCAGCGCCGCGCTGTCCTACGACACGGACGCTACCGTCGCCGCTGCGCACCGCCTGATCGAGCGCTATGCATCGCACGGCATTGGCACCGAGCGGGTGCTCATCAAGATCGCCGCCACCTGGGAAGGCATTCGCGCCGCCGAAGCGCTCGAGCGCGCCGGGATCCAGTGCAACATGACCTTGCTCTTCAGCCTGGAGCAGGCGCTGGCCTGCGCCGAGGCGGGCGCTTTTCTGATCTCGCCCTTCGTGGGCCGCATCACCGACTACTACAAGGCCGAGCAGGGCGTCGACGGCTACGCGCCGGAGGACGATCCCGGGGTCGCGTCCGTGCAGCGGATCTTCCGGTTCTACAACGCCCGCGGCTACGACACCGTGGTCATGGGGGCGAGCTTTCGCAACCAGGGGCAGATCGAAGCGCTCGCGGGCATCGACCTGCTCACGATCAGCCCCGATCTGCTGGCTGGCCTCGAGGCGGATAACGGCGCGCTGGCCGTCCCGCTCAAGCGCGGCCCGGTGACCTTGTCGGCGGCGGAAGAGGCGCTGGTGCCGGCCTCGGTGCTCGCCGATGCCGATGCTTTTGACGTTGCCCTCAAGGCGGACGCCATGGCCGCAGACCGCCTGGGCGACGGCATCCAGCGCTTCGCGGCCGATCAGCGCACGCTGGCGGAGCAGCTGCGGCTTGGGTAAAGGGCTTTAAATATTGCTGTTTTACGATAATATATGAATCTCTAATAGCGATTCCGTGAGCCCGCCATGACCCGTCGCCTGTCTCTGATGATTGCCTGGGGCTGCCGGGCCCTGCTCGCGCTGCTGCCTGTCGCCGCGCTCTACGGTTTGCTCAATATCGAGGCCTTCGCCGGTCTGGCCCGGGATCAGTGGGCGCTGCCGGTGCAGTGGGACACGGTCGGCACCGCGCAGTGGTATGCCCTGTGGGGATTGATCGTCCTGTACCTGTCCCTGGGCGCGGTGGGGCTGTATTTCCTGCAGCGCGCCTTTACCAACTTTGCCGCCGGCGAGCTCTTCAACGCGGCCAACAGCCGGGACCTGAAGCGGTTTTCCGGGTTGCTGCTGATTCAGGCCTGCGCCACGCCGCTGTATTTCGCTCTGGCGAGCCTGCTGCTGTCGCTCCATCACCCGGCGGGCGAGCAGTTCCTGTCCCTGTCCTTCGGCAGCAACGAGCTGAAGGCCATCGTCGTGGGCCTGGTGCTCTGGGTGCTCAGCGACCTGCTGGTGGAGGGGGGGCGGCTGCAGCACGAAAACCGGCAGTTTGTGTAGCGCGGTGCCGATTCGCGTCAATCTGGATCTGGTGCTCGCGCAGCGCCGGATCAAAGGCAAGGCCCTGGCTGAGGCGGTGGGCATTACCGAGCAGAACCTGTCGCTGCTGCGCACCGGCAAGGTCAAGGGCGTGCGCTTTGCGACCCTTGAGCGCATCTGCGCGGTGCTTGAGTGCCAGCCCGGTGACCTGCTGGAGTTTGTGCCCGACGACGGTTAAGTGCTCATCTCGATGACGATCGCGCCGAGCCGGTCCTCGGCATCGACTCGCCGGTGCGCTATCACGACGTCGGCCATGGGGTACACCGTGTCGACAATGCTGCGCAGCTCGCCGGCGTCTGCCAGGGCCGCCAGCACTCGCAGCGCGTCGCGGGTTTCCGGGGCGAAGGCGAAGATCGCGGTCTGCTTCGTAAAGCGGTTGATCCAGGCGCAGCGCAGCATGGTCATCAGGCGCGGGTTGCCGTTCAGGTAGCGCCCGCCCGGATTGAGCAGCCCCATGCAGCGACCCACAGAGGTGTCCGGCACCATGTCAAAGATCACGTCGTAGCGATCGCCGCTGGCGGCGAAGTCTTCGCGCTCGTAGTCGATAAAGCGGTCGGCGCCGAAGGCTCTGATGACCTTCGCCTTGCGCGCGCAGTCCACCGCCGTGACGTGAGCGCCCATGCTCTTGGCGATCTGGACCCCGTGCGCGCCGATGCTGCCGCCGGCACCATTCACGAGCACGCGTTCTCCCGGCTGGATCGCGCCGCGCTGCATAAAGTGCAGGGCGTTCAGCCCGCCCAGGGGCACGGCCGCAGCTTCGGCAAAGGTCAGCGCCTCGGGTTTGGCGACAATGGCCGCGCGGCCGGGCACCCGCAGGTACTCGGCGTAGGCCCCGCGGCCCATGCCCGTGCAGCCGAACACGGCGTCGCCGACGGCAAAGCCGCGCACCTTGGCGCCCACGGCCGCCACCTCGCCCGCAAAGTACATGCCCAGCACGCGTCGCCGTGGGCGACGGACGCCCATGGCCAGACGCATGGGCAGCCAAAACCACTTCACGGAGTAGCGAAAGCTGCGCATCTCGCAGTCGGACTTGGTGGCTTCGGCCGCGCGCACGCGAATCAGCAGATCGTCATCACCGGCGACCGGCCGGCGCTGGTCTTCCAGGCGCAGCACCTCCGGCGGGCCATAGCGGTCGTAGACGATGGCGCGCATGGTGCTGGCCATCTGGCGCTACCGGGGCTGCAGCTGCAGCAGCGCGAAGCGCGGCGCGGTTTGTGCTTCTTCGACCTTGCCGGCCCAGAAGGGATATTTGGCCGCGAGCGCGGCAAAGCCCTGGGCAAACACCGCCGGATCTTCAATCGGGGCGATGTTCATGTCGTAGAGCTTGCCGTCCACGCGCAGGCGGACGGCCGGGTTGGCGTCGACCACCTTGTTCCAGAACTTGGTGCCCGGGAACGGCATCTGCGACTCGTACAGCGACGGGATGACCAGCAGGCCGTCCTGCTCGGCGATCACCGTGGTGACCGAGAACGGGATTCCGAACCAGGGGTGGGTCTGCAGGTGCACTTCGCCGGCGCCGGCAATGCTGGCCAGGTCTGCCGGGACCGGGGCTGGCTCGCCGCTCAGCCGGGTGCCCGGGCGGCGGTCCTGGGGCTCGATGCCGACCAGGGCCAGGACGCCGTAGGCGATGACGATCAGGGCAACGAGCACGATCAGAAGTTTTTTCATGCGCTGACTCCGGGGTGAGCGTGGGCACCCATCTTAGCCGCTGTGCGGGTTTGCCGTGCTAGGACTCGCCGTCCTGCAGCAGGCGGCCGTATTCCTCGGCGGAGATGACGCCACCTGCGGCATCGGCCTTGCCCTGGTCCCGGGCCGGCAGCTGGGCCTGGATGCCGTCGATGCGCTTCCAGGCCGGGTAGGGCTGCTCGCCCTGGGCGTCGGGCACGTAGCGCGAGCGGTCTTTGCGTTCGTGCCGGTGAATGTAGCGCGCGCAGTTCACGAACACGCTGTCCACCGTTGCGCGCACGATGCCGATCGCCCCCGGGTACTCGGCCATGAGTGCATCGTCCGATACCAGCTGCGCCGTTGCCTGCACGCGCAGCCGGTTGGGGGTCTCGAAATCGATAAACAGCAGGCCGATCTTCGCCGTATCGGTAATGTTGCCCAGAGACAGAAACATGCCGTTGCCGTCATAGGCGGGGAACGCCAGCGTGTGCGGGTCGACGACCTTGACCGTGCCGACGTCGCCGCCCTTGTAGGACACCGTCGGCTCGCCGGCATCGCTCACCGTCGACAGAAAGAAAAAGTCCCGGCTGCTGATAAAGACGGTGTGCTGCTCGTTCAGCGACGTTTCGACCATCGCCTGAACCAGGGTGTCTGCCAGCGGGCGGCTGTCGTGCTGGTCCTGTAGCTTTCGCTGCGCGTCGGTGTAAAAGCTCAATGAGTTCTCCTGGCGGGCGAGCAGTCAAGGGATGGTACCCGACCTCCGGCCAGGCAGAGCCTGAGGTGGGGTGGTCGGTATCTGACTGAACGGGCTGTTGTCTTGACACTATACGTCATTGACGTATAGTAACGAATGCGCTGATCTTCATCGAAACACCGTTGTTCACGAGCATCGTCTCTGATCATCTCGATGACGACGAGTATCGAAAGCTGCAAACGGCTATCGCGGAAGACCCCGAAATCGGTGCTTTAATCCGTGGATCGGGCGGGGTCAGGAAATTGCGCTGGGCAGGATCGGGACGAGGTAAGCGTGGAGGGCTGAGGGTGATTTACTACTACGCCTCTCCCAAAGGCGAAGTGTGGATGCTGACGCTTTACCCCAAAAACTTGCGGGAAAGCATCCCCGCGCATGTATTACGCCGGATTAAGAAAGAGATTGAGGATGCCTAAGCAAGAGAAAGACAGAAATATTGGTAAAGAAATTCTTGATGGTATTCGTCACATCAAGGCAGGTAAGACTGGACGTATTGCTACCGTCCCCGGAGTTGCTGAGATTCGAGCCAAAACCGGGTTGTCTCAATCGCAATTTGCCAAGTTGCTGAATGTATCCGTGCGCACTCTACAAGAATGGGAGCAAGGGCGGCGTGCCCCTTCTGGCCCAGCGAAAACGTTGCTTGCTATCGCACACCAGAATCCCCAGGCTTTGTTAGATGTCGCGGTTTAGCAAACAGATAGCTGTCGGCCATCTATCTCCGGAGAACGCCGCATGAATTGGGGCACCGACGTGTTCTTCAGCTCACCTCTGCGCCATCACACCTGGGATAGGTTCCGCTCCCGCCCTTCCCAGTAGGGCGCGCGCAGCTCGCGCTTCAGGATCTTGCCGGACGGGTTGCGCGGGATGACGTCCATCCAGTCCACGCCGGTCGGGCACTTGTAGCGCGCGAGCTGCTGCCGGCAGTGCGCGAACACGGCCTCTTCGGTCAGGGCATTGTCACGCCGGGTGATAACGGCTTTGACCGTTTCCCCCCAGCGCTCGCTGGGGACGCCGATGACGGCGGCGTCGGCGATGTCCGGGTGGGCCATGAGCACGTTCTCGATCTCTGCCGGATATATGTTTTCCCCGCCAGAGATGATCATGTCTTTGACGCGGTCGTGAATGTACAGATAGGCCACCCGGTCCTGCGCGCCCACGCCCAGGGTGGCGAGGGCGTTGGCGACCTGGCAGGCCTCGCGGTCCAGGGCTTCGTAGGTCCAGCTGCGGCCGTCGGCCGGGTAGCGAACGGCCACCTTGCTGCCCCGGGCCCTCCGATGGGCGCGGGAAAGGTCAGCCAGGGTGCGATCGGTCATGAGGGCGGTGCTCCGCAGTTTCCCTGCTTATCGCCAGCGGTTCCGGGCGGGTCAATGGATGGCGCCGGGCACGGGCGCAAGGACAGAGACGCCGGCCAGCGCTATCCCTTAAGATGCGCCGGTCTCAGCCAACCGCAATACTGTGTCAGACCAGCCAACCGAACCCTTTGACGACGAGTCCCTGCCGCTCAGTGAATTTACCGAGCGCTCGTACCTCGACTACTCGATGTACGTCATTAACGACCGGGCGCTGCCGCACATCGCCGACGGCCTAAAGCCCGTGCAGCGCCGCATCGTGTACGCCATGAGCGAGCTCAACCTGTCGAGCACCGCCAAGTACACCAAGTCCGCGCTCACCGTGGGCGACGTGCTGGGCAATTACCACCCGCACGGGGACAGCGCCTGCTACGAGGCCATGGTGCTCATGGCCCAGCCCTTTTCCTACCGCTACCCGCTGGTGGACGGGCAGGGCAACTGGGGCGCGGCAGACGACCCCAAATCCTTTGCCGCCATGCGCTATACCGAGTCGCGCCTGTCCCGCTACGCTGAGCTGCTGCTGTCTGAGGTGAAGCTCGGCACCGTGGACTGGGTGCCGAACTTTGACGGCCGCAAGAACGAGCCGCGCATGCTGCCGGCCCGGGCGCCCTTTGCGCTGCTGAACGGCAGCACGGGTATTGCCGTGGGCATGGCCACGGATCTGCTGCCGCACAACCTGAACGAGGTCATCAGTGCCTGCGTGCACCTGCTGGAGCGCCCCAAGGCCACCACTGCAGACCTTATGACCCACATTCAGGCGCCGGACTTTCCCACCGGCGCCCTGATCACGACGCCCCGGGCCGACATCGAGGCGGTCTACGAGACCGGCCGCGGCTCCATCAAGTCCCGCGCACGCTACGTGATCGAAGACGGCGACATTGTGGTCACGGAGCTGCCTTACCAGGCCTCGCCGGCCAAGATCCTGGAGCAGATCGCCGCGCAGATGAACGGCAAAACCCTGCCCATGCTGTCAGACCTGCGGGACGAGTCCGATCACGAGAACCCGACCCGGCTGGTGCTGGTGCCGCGGTCAAACCGCGTGGACACGGAGCGGCTCATGAGCCACCTGTTCGCGAGCACGGACCTCGAAAAGAGCTACCGGGTCAACATGAACATGATCGGGCTCGACCAGCGCCCGGCGGTCAAGGGCCTGCTGACGCTGCTCAAGGAGTGGCTGGTCTATCGCCGAGACACGGTCACCCGGCGCCTGGAGTACCGGCTGCAGAAGATCAACGATCGGCTGCACATTCTCGACGGCTTGCTGGTTGCCTACCTGAACCTGGATGAAGTGATTCGCATCATCCGCTTCGAGGACGACCCCAAGGCCGAGCTGATGCGCGCGTTCAAGCTCAGCGAGCTGCAGGTCGAGGCGATCCTGAACACCCGCCTGCGAAACCTCGCACAGCTCGAAGAGATGAAGCTGCAGGGCGAGAAGGACAAGCTCGAGACCGAAAAGGCCGATCTGGAAAAGACCCTGGGCTCCAAGGCCCGCATGACCACGCTCATCAAGAAAGAGCTGCTGGCCGTAGCCGAAGAGTTTGGCGACGAGCGCCGCAGCGAGCTGGTGCAGGTGGACGAGGCCGCGGCCTTTACCGACGAAGATCTGGCCAGCAACGACCCGGTCACCATTGTTTTGTCCGAAAAAGGCTGGGTGCGCAGCGCCAAAGGCCATGAGGTGAACGCCCGGGACCTGAATTACCGCAGCGGCGACAAGCACCTGGCTTCGGCCCGGGGCCGGACCAGCGAGCCTCTGGTGTTCATGGACTCCACGGGCCGCAGCTACTCGGTCGCGCCGCACACCCTGCCGAGCGCGCGCGGGCAGGGCGAGCCGCTCACCGGGCGCCTCAAGCCCCCGGCCGGTGCGCGCTTTGTGGGCGTCCTGATGGGCCCCGCGGACGGCAAGGTGCTGCTCGCCTCGAACGCGGGCTACGGATTTATCGGCACCCTGTCGGACATGGTGACCAAGAACAAGGCCGGCAAGGCCTACCTCAGCGTGGGCAAGGACGGCAGCGCGCTGCCCCCCCAGCGGCTGACCCGGAACCTGGATGACTGCCATCTGGCCGTTGCGACCAATCAGGGGCGCCTGTTGGTGTTTCCGCTGCTCGAGGTGCCGGAGCTGCCCAAGGGCAAGGGCAACAAGCTGCTGAACGTGCCCTCAGCGGCGTTCAAGGCCGGCGAAGAGTGGGTGGTCGCGGTCGCCGTGCTCACGCCTGCCGACCAGCTGCTGGTGCACGCAGGCCAGCGCCATCACCGCATCAAGTTCAAGGATCTGGAGAACTACGTCGGCGAGCGCGCCCGGCGCGGGCGCAAGCTGCCCCGGGGCTTTCAGAAGGTCGACACGCTCACTGTCGACAGCTAAACGGCTGGCCCCTCGCCGCGCGCCGAGTCCTGGGAGGTCGTTGTGGCTGTTTCCAGGCTCGCCCGGAGGCTCGCCAGCTCCTGGGCCAGCGCGGCCTCGTGGCTGGCGGCCAGTCCTCCGAGCCGGTAGCTGGTGGCGCCGGTCGTCGCCAGATCGTCGCCCAGCGGGTGATTCATGGGCTCGGTGACCAGCTGCTCTGAGCCTGCCAGCTGCGCCAGGGCCTCGGCGCTTGCCATGATCTGCCCTTCGCTCGCGGTGGCGGCGAGCATGGCGGTGTCGGCGATGCCCGGCTCCGCCTCCGTGCCTGGGGGCAGAAAGTGCAGCCCCAGCCGGAAGATGCCCTCGTCGTCCTGCCGCGCCAGGAAGCGCGCCAGCACCAGAGCGGCGCAAATTGCTTCGAACACCCGGGCCGGCGCGCCGGTCTCGTCGACCGCGAAGCGCAGCAGCAGCCCGGAGGTTTCCAGGGGCTCGGCAGCGGCGCCGTAGCGCGCCGCGTGCGGATCAATCGTGTCCTGCATGTCGGCCAGCAGGCGGATGCGCGTGTCGGGCGCCATGCTGAACTGGTTCAGCAGGTTGGCCACGACCAGCACCTGGCCCCGATCTGCTGGCGGCGCTGCTGCCACCTCCGCATCGGCAACGGCCGGGGGCTGGCCGCGTTGGGCGGCGATCGCGGTCATGGACGCGAGCAGCCGCTGCGCCTCGAACAGCAGCCAGGGCAGCAGGGCCGCAACGCCGAGGGCCAGCAGCCAGGGCCAGACGGGCGCGCGCGGGCGGGCCGCCGGGTTGGTGGTGACGGTCACCGTGCCGACCGCCGCGCCTTCGATCCGGATGGGCGCAGAGAACTCGTCGCCAGCGCCCTGGGTCGCGGACAGCGCGCCGGTGTCGGCCAGGATCTGCCCGTCGACGCCGGCGATGCGGACATGGGCGATGGCCGGCAGCGCTGCCGCGCGGCGGCTGATCAGCCCCAGCTCGATTCGATCTTGCGTCATGAGTGGGGCCGCGGATAATCCCGCCACGGTCTGCGCAGCGAGCTTGCCGTGGGCGTGCAGCGGGCTTGCTGCGGGATCCTGCGCCAGCTGCTGCGCAAAGAAGGCAACGGCAATGACAACGAGGCTGGCGGCCCAGATGAGGGGCGCCTGCAGCTGCGGCCAGGGATAGCGCGGGCGCCGGTCAGGGTGCGTCAAGTTATCGGTAACTCAATCGGTTTGCACAACGAAGGTGGGCAGTGTCGAGCGAAATCGTGCTGGTGAACATCACAGGGGTCGACAAGCCGGGGCTGTTGGCCATGGTGACATCATGCTCCGCGAACTTTCAAGCAACGGTGCTGGATGTCGGGCAGGCCATCATCCACGACACCCTGGCGCTCGGCCTGCTGCTGCAGGTCGATGCGGTGCGCAAGGCGGAGCTCATCGAGGCGCTGCGCGAACAACTCACCGCCGTCGCCGTGCCCGTGCAGTTCACCGATATCGAGAGCGATCGCTACGAGGACTGGGTGCGGGCGCAGGGGCAGCCGAGCTACGTGCTGACGCTCATGAGTGCGGGCGTCTCCGCCGAGCTGCTGGCCCGGGTGTCCGGGATCACCCGGGATCACGGGCTTACGATTCAAACCATTCGACGGCTGACAGGCCGGGTCTCCCTCGCTGCCCTGCCGGCAGCGAACACTCGAACCAGCATCGAGCTGCTGTTGCGCGGACGCCTCACCGCCGATCATGAAGCGCAGCTCAAGGGCGAGCTGCTGGCCGCGGGCACGGCGCTGGACTTCGACTTCAGCGTGCAGCGCGACACGGTCTACCGGCGCAATCGCCGGCTGGTGGCCTTCGATATGGACTCCACGCTCATCGACCAGGAAGTTATTGACCAGCTGGCCCTGCTGCACGGGGTCGGCGATCAGGTCAGCGCCATTACCGCCCGCGCCATGCGCGGCGAGCTCGATTTTCAGCAGAGCTTTCGCGCCCGCGCGGCCTTGCTCAGGGGCTTGCCGGAGTCGGCGCTGCAAACGGTGGCGGAGTCTGTGCAGCTCAGTGAGGGCGCTGAGCGCCTGATTCGCGTGCTTAAGCGCTTTGGCTACAAGGTGGCGTTGCTGTCCGGCGGGTTCCAGTACGTGGGCGACCACCTGCAGGCGCGGCTGGGCCTGGACTACGTGCATGCCAATACCCTGGAGCTTCGGGACGGCGTCATGACCGGCGAGGTGCGCGGCGAGATCGTCGATGCCGCGCGCAAAGCCGAGCTGCTGCGCGCGATCGCCGGCCAGGAAGGCATCGATCTGGAGCAGACCATCGCCATTGGCGACGGCGCCAACGACCTGCCCATGCTCAGCGTCGCGGGCCTGGGCATTGCCTACCACGCCAAGCCTCTGGTCAAGGAAAGTGCCGAGCACGCGATCTCCACCATGGCGCTCGACAGCCTGCTGTATCTTGTGGGCTTTACCGACTCGGACATCGAGCAGGCGCTCGCGCGCGACTGACTCGCGCAACGGACAGGAAAGCAGGGCATGGAAGAAGCGTACATGGACCGCATCAACGGCTGGCTGGAGCTCGGCTCCAGCTGGCTCGCAACGTCCTGGGCAGCGGTCCTGGAATGGTCGATGAGCCCGGCGTTCTACGCGCAGCTCGCCGCCATCGTCGTGGCCGTGTCCTCCGCCTGGGTGCTGGCCCGGATCGTTCGGGGCCGCGTTGGCCTGCTGCGCAACGCGCCGGCCCCCGGGCGCCTGTTCTGGCTGCGCTCGCTGATGTACAGCCTGGGGCCGGTGGTCTTTCCCCTGATCAACATCCTGCTGCTGGGCGTGGCCATCGGCGTGGCTCACCAGACCGTCGGCCAGAGCTGGCTGGTGCGCCTGGCGGAGAGCCTGGCGGTGGTGCTGCTGCTCTACCGCCTGGCGCGACAGCTCATCAGCAGCGCGCTGATCCGCAGCCTTGCGATCTGGATCGGCATACCCATGGCGACGCTGCAGGTCTTTGGCTGGCTGGAGCCGGTCACCACCTGGCTCGACGGCATCTCGCTGTCGGCGGGCAACATTCGGATATCGCTGCTGGCGCTGCTGCGCACGCTGCTTTTTGGCGTGGTGCTGTTCTGGCTCGGCCGCCTGTCCAACGACGCCGGCAAACAGGCCATCCGCAGCCAGACCGCGCTCGACATCGGCACGCGGGAAGTCTTTGCCAAGCTGTTCGAGATCGGCCTGTTCGTGCTGATGTTCCTGCTGCTGCTGCAGATCATGGGCATCAACCTGACGGCGCTGGCGGTCTTTGGCGGCGCGCTCGGTGTCGGCCTTGGCTTTGGCCTGCAGCAGATCGCCGCGAACTTCATCTCTGGCCTGATCATTCTGCTCGACCGCTCAGTCAGCATCGGCGACTTTATCGAGCTGGAGGATGGCCGGTCCGGTACGCTGCGCGAGCTGAACATGCGCTGCGGGATCATCGAGACCTTCGACGGCAAGGACGTCATGATCCCGAACGAGCAGTTCATCACCTCGTCCTATACCAACTGGACGCACAAGGATCCTCGACAGCGCTACGGCCTTGAGCTGCAAGTCGCCTACAGCACCGACCTCGATCTGCTGTTCGAAAACCTGCGACAGATCTGCCGTGAGCACGAGCTCGTGCTCAGTGGCGATCATCTGCCCTTAGAGCTGCAGCCCGATGCGGAGATTTCCGGCTTCGGTGAGAGCGGCATCGACATCCTGGTCGAGTACTGGATGGATGGCATCGACGACGGCAAAAACAGGGTAGGCGCCGACCTGCTGTATTCCTTCTGGCAGTCCATCAAGGCGAACAACATGGAGATTCCGTTCCCGCAGCGCGAGGTCCGGATTCTCAATCCCAGCCAGGGCTAACGACCAGGCTTTCGCTTTTCTCCTCAGGGTATGCTAAAAAAGTAGCACACTCGAAGAGACAGGCGAAGGAGGCACCCCATGGCCCATCGACTTGAGCAGCCGCAGTGAATGCGGCCCTGGCGAC
>CAZXIJ010000023.1:41811-69831 GCA_964640725.1 uncultured Pseudomonadales bacterium
GAGGCTTACTCGTCCGTCGAGAAGTCGTAGGACATCTCGGCGATCGGCTCCTGCAGGTAGTGGCCCTGAATGTAGTTGGCACCGGCCTGCCACAGCGTCGAGAGCATATTGGCGTTCTCGACCATGGGCACCAGGGTCAGCTTGCCGATGGACTGCAGCTTGCGGATCAGGTTGGTGATGCGCTCGCGGTCGGCGTCGGTTTCCATCGCGGCCAGAGAGCCGTCGATCTTCACCAGATTGACTGGAATGTGATTCAGCAGTTCGTAGGGATCTTCGACCAGGCCAAAGCGTGACAGGGCGACCTGGCAGTGCAGCTTCTTCAGCCCTTCGGCGAACTCGCGGGTCTGTCGCTGGTACGACAGCGCGTCTTCTTCGGTGATCTGGAAGATCACGGCGTCGCTCGGCAGGCGCGCGGCCTTGATGGCGACGGCCAGCCACTGGATGAACTCCGGGTCCGATACGCTGTTGGCGGTGATATTGATGGTCAGCCGCGTGTTGTGGCCCTTGCCCCGGTGCACGGACAGCATCTTGATGGACTGCAGGATTACCCAGCGGTCGATCTTGCCGGCCACATTGTGGGCGATGGCAGTGCTCAGGAACTGGCGCGGCACCATCTGCTCGCCGTGCCGGTCCAGCATGCGCAGGAACACTTCGTAGTGCTCGTCGCTGTCGCCGCGCAGGCTGATGATGGGCTGGAAGAGCAGCAGGAACTTCTGCTTCTCGATTGCCTCGTTGATCAGGTTCAGAACGCGCGCGGCCTCGTCGTCCACGGTCGCGTTCTCCGTGTCCTGGTGGACGACGATCTCGTTGATCTTGCGCAGGCCTTCGGCACCAGCGAGGCGATTGGCGCGCTCCAGCTGCTCCACGAAGCCTTCTTTTTTTAGTTGCTCGACGCCGACCATGCTGAGCGTCGGTCGTACGGTTTTCTCGCTGACTTCCAGCAGCAGCTCTTCGATGCCCTGGCGCAGGCCATCGGCCTTGGCGATCACTTTGCTCTGAGTCTCGCCAGACAGCATCAGCGCAAACCGATGGCGGCCCAGCGGCAGGAAGGGCATGCCTTCGCTCAGCGTTTGCAGGGTCAGCTCGACCCGGTCGCAGATCTGTTCGGCGCCCAGTAGACCGTGCTCCTGTTCCAGCGCGTCCATCTCGTCGATCTCGGCGATGAAGATCACCTTGCTCGGTGCGTTGGCGTTGCGGGTTGCGCCCTCGGCCGCGAGCGCAAACTCGCCGATCGTGGGTTGCCTGTTCATGTTGTCGAGCATTGGCATGGACGCTGCGGGCACCACGCCGGCATCGTTGGCCGCCTCGGTGCGCAGCGTGACCTGCATGCAGTGCTCGCCTTCGTACTGGGCCCCGGCCAGGGTCATGCCGGCGCTGAAGGTCTCGCCGTTGCTGGCTTGCCCGGTAAAGCCGAAGTTGCGCTCCGCTTCGCTTTGCCGGAACGCTTTGAGTTCGGTCTTCAGGATCTCGACACTGCCGCCCTCGGTCAGGTCGATCAGGGGCAGGCCCAGCAAGTCGTCGGCGTCTTCGTAGCCGAACAGCTTGAGATAGGTTTCGTTGGCGTAGATGTGCATGCCTTCGTGCACGTACGCGATGGCGGCGCGGGAAGACTGCAGCAGCAGCTGGCAGCGCTGTTCCGCTTCGGCGAGCGCGCGGCGGCTCTGCTGCAGCCTCGTGCTCAGACACTGCTGGTCGAGTTCGCGCTGGCAGGAGCGCAGCAGGTGTGTCTCGTGGTTTCGGTGCACCAGATCGCTGGCGCCTTCCTTGTAGGCCTGGTCCATGGTCAGTTCGCTGGCGTCGTCGCTCAGCAGGATGACGGGCAGCTGCTCTCGCAGCTCGTGCAGCGCGCTGACAGCGCGCACGGCGTCGTTGACACCGGTGCTGATAAGGACCAGATCTGTGTCGTTAATGTGGTCGGCAGCCATCGACAGGTCGTCGATGTAGCGAAAGCGGGTGGGGATACCGGCGTTGCGAAGGAGCGAGTCGACAGCGTACGCGTCGTTCTCGGTGCGGTCGGCGATCAGTAATCGGACTGGTTCTGTTTGGCGGGAGGTCGCCGACATGTCCATGATGGCCGAAGTGTCCTTACTGCGTTACTGCTTGGTTGTTGCGCCTTGCTCCGAAGATCCTGTCGAAGCTGACACGGTCTGGATGTTGAGGTCTATCTGCGCGTTTTCCAAGTAACCATCCAGCATTTTGAATGTGAACTGGTTAAAACTATCTGTTGCTGTGACGAGCTCCCGCAACTGCGCGGTGGTCTGCACGCCCTGGCGATGCACGTGCACTTTCTGGCCCCCAACGAAGGGGACCCGCGGTGTGATCAGCGTCGCAGGTTGGCCAATCGGCTTGATCTCGGGCAGCAATAGCCCGCGGGCGTAGTCCGTGGGTCCACCTTTTTTCTGCACCACCCGTATGGCCAGGGGAATAGCCCGCGGGGCCAGCAGCTCTACACCGGTGGTGGTGCCGGATTCTTCCTGGCGGATCCAGCGCAGCACGGCCACACACCAGCGCGGGTCGCTGGCTTCGCGCACCGCCAGCAGCTCGCCGGCTTGCAGGTTAGCGGGCACGGACTCCGGCCAAGCCATGCGATAGCCGCTCGGGCTCGTGTCCTGGGCCAGGGCCTGATAGAAGCGCATGCCCGAAGGTAGCGAGTCGGCGCTGCCGTCGGCTTTGCGGGGCGCCCGGAGCAGGTTCTCCGGGTTGCTGATGTTCGGGTTCAGCGGAATCTTTGCGCCCAGATCGAAGGCATCGTCCCAGACATCGCGTTTGTCGGGGTCGCGCTGCGCGATCTGTTCGCTCATAAAGGGGTTCAGCTCCGATTGCATCAATCGGTTGGTGTCAAAGACCTGCTCGGAAAACTCGACGCCGCCCGACAGAAAGTAGTGCGTACCGCGCAGGCCGACGCAGACCATGAGCGGCTCTTCTGTCGGCAGCCGACGCTGGCTGCGCGGGCTGATTTTGCCCCAGGCACCCGCCAGCTGGCTCAGCAGATTCGGATCGATAAAGTCCGGCACCGGGATGCTGGTGTCGATGTCGTTCAGATACGCCTCGATCTCGTACACCAGCACGTCTGTGCGGATGCCGCGGGGCTGCGCCATGTTCTGGCCCAGCGCGGCGTAAACCGGGCCCTGGTCGGCGGCCAGGTCGACGGCGAACTGGGTGCCCTCGGGCGTTGGGTCGATGATCGCCCGGCAGGCCCACTCTTCCAGCGCGTTGAAGATGCGGCTCAAGTGCCGGTGGCGCAGCTGGTTGGGCTTGCAGCAGCTCAGGAGCGCCAGCCGCAGGTACACATCGCTGATCGACAGCGCCAGATCGTGGTGGTTCTCGGCATCTTTGGTCTGGTACTGGGCGAGCTCCAGGTTTTCGGCCAGAAGATACAGCTGGTTGGGCTCCAGCCAGGTCTGCGCCGGCGGCGCGACGTACAGCTGCAGCGTGCGCAGGTGCTGGCGGGACAGATCGGAAATCGCCCGGTGAATAGCCCGGGGCAGCGTGTCCCGCAGTACCGTGCGGGAGGTGGCCATCTCTTCCAGCGCATCGCGCACCACGGCCTTGTAGCCCGTGCACAGCACAGCCTGCAGGGATTGCGCGGTGGTGCCCAGGGCCTCAGCGTCTTGCCCCTGGCTCAGGGCCGCCCGGTCCAGGCGCGTGGTCAGGTAATGCACGGGTGGGCGCAGCACTTCCAGCAGCTCCAGCCGGGAGCCGGCCGTGGTGTGCAGGGCGGCCACTTCGGTCACGCCGGCTCGAACCTGTGCCGCGGCGCTGCGGGTATTGGCCATGGGCAAGCCCGCGACCCAGTCCGCCAGGGCGCTGGCCGTGGTCTCGCAAAACGTCAGAGCCTCGAGGCTCGGGCGGGGAACGAGAAGTCGGATCTTCGGCGATGTATCCATACGATTGCCTGGTGCTGGCGCAGCTTCGACCGTAGCTGAGCGGGCCCGGAATTATACGCAAGTTGGTCACAGCTACTTTGGCGAGCGCGACACACATCTGCCAAAAGGCACGCCGGCAGGTATCATGCGCGCCTTCTTACAGAGTCCAGGGACCGCCATGGCCAGCTTTGCCACCAACGAGTTCAAGTCAGGCCTGAAGGTCATGCTCGAAGGGGATCCCTGTTCGATCCTCGAAAACGAGTTCGTCAAGCCCGGCAAAGGCCAGGCCTTCAATCGCGTGCGCTTCCGCAACCTGCGCACGGGCCGGGTCTGGGACCGCACCTTCAAGTCCGGCGAATCCCTCGAAGCGGCCGATGTCATGGATCTTGACATGGAGTATCTGTACGCCGACGGCGAGTTCTTCCATTTCATGAAAACCGATGACAGCTACGAGCAGGTCGCGGCCACCATTGCCGTGGTGGGCGACGCGAAGGACTGGCTCAAAGAGCAGGAGGTCTGTCAGGTCACGCTCTGGAACGACGACCCGATTGCCGTAACGCCGCCGAACTTCGTCGAGCTGGAAGTCACCGAGACCGACCCCGGGCTCAAGGGCGATACGGCCCAGGGCGGTACCAAGCCCGCGACGTTGACCACCGGCGCCACCATCAAGGTGCCGCTGTTCGTGAACATCGGCGACGTGCTGCGCATCGACACGCGCACCGGCGATTACGTGAGCCGGAGCAAAGGCTGACCCTCACGCACTGGCAGCCCGCGGCCAGCATCGCGTTGCTGCGGCAGCGCGCCGCGGCCCTGGCGCGCATCCGCGCTTTTTTTGCCGAGCGCGACGTGCTGGAAGTGCAGACGCCGGTGCTCGGTGCCGCCACGGTGACCGATCCGCATGTCGACGCGCTCCCCGCCGGCGACGGCTTTCTGCAGACCTCTCCGGAGTACGCCATGAAGCGTCTGCTGGCTGCCGGCGCGCCGTCCATCTACCAGCTGGGCCCGGCGTTCCGGGCCGGCGAGTCCGGGCGCCTGCACAGCCCCGAGTTCACGCTGCTGGAGTGGTACCGGCTGGGCTTTGACGATCGCGCGCTGATGGACGAGGTCGCCGCGCTCGTCGATGTTTTTCTCGGCCCGGCCAGCTATCGCGCCCTGCGCTACGAGGCGTTGCTCGCGGCGTCACCGCTGCCCGCAGCGGAAGACCAGGACCTGCGCCTGAATGCCGCCATCGAAGCGCTCGGCGAGGCCCGGGTATTCGTCACCCACTACCCCGCCGCGCAGGCAGCGCTCGCGCGGCTGCATCCGGACGATCCGGCCACGGCTGCCCGCTTTGAGCTGGTGGTGAACGGCGTGGAGCTGGCCAACGGCTACTACGAGCTGGGCGATGCGGCCGAGCTGCGCGCGCGTTTTGCGGCCGACAACCGCGAGCGCCGCCGGCTGGGCAAGGCGGAACAGGCCCTGGACGAACGCTTTCTGGCGGCCATGGCCGCGGGGATGCCGGACTGCGCCGGGGTCGCGCTGGGCGTCGACCGGTTGTTGCTGCTGGCCTTTGGCGCCGGCCGGCTGAGCGACGTCATGGCCTTTGCCGACGAGCTGTAGCCCTCAGAGCGCCGCCGCAGCGCTGCGCAGTCTGCCGATGGTCTCGCCCATGCGCACCGCCGTGCCGGCGGCCAGCCCGTCGCGCCACTGCACCATGCCGGGCCCGGTGCAAACGATCACGGTGGAGCCGAGCAGGAACTGGCCAAGCTCTTCGCCGCGCTCGAAGGGGCGATCCTGGGCCTGCTCGAAGCGCTGCGTGTAGGGCGAAGGCGGGCTGCCGAAGCGGGTCTCGATCGCGCCCACGATCAGCGCGCCGACCAGCACCATCAGCATCGGTCCCTGTTCGGTCTCGAACTCGCACACCAGCCGCTCGTTGCGGCAGAACAGGTCGCTGATGGCCGCCTCGGTGCTGGCGTTTACGGAAAACAGCGCGCCGGGCACGCCGCGAGCGCTCGTCAGCCGCGCCGCGGTCGGCAGGTGGTAGCGATGGTAGTTGTTGGGCGCAAGGTACACGGTCGCGAAGTGCCCGCCGCGATAGCGCTGGCTGACCGGCGCGTCGGCCAGGCTGTCGAGCCGGTAGCGGGTGCCCTTGGCCTGCAGCAGGGTGCCGTCTTCGATCGTGCCGCACTGGCTGATCGCGCCGTCTGCCGGGCAGGCAAAAGCCAGCGGGTCTGCGGCCAGGGGACGCGCGTCGGGTTTCAACGCCCGGGTAAAGAAATCGTTGAAGCTCGGAAAGCCGGCCAGGCTCTCGATCTGCGCTTCCGCCAGCGAGATGTTGTAGGCCCGGGCGAAGCCGCGAATGAAGGTGTCTTTGACGAACGGCAGCTCGGATTTCGCCAGCCAGCCCACCAGCCGGGTCAGCGCGTGCTGCGGCAGGGCGCGCTGCAGCGCCGCAAAGGCCTCCGGGCTCACGCCTCCGCCGCCGGGTTGGTGATCGGGGTGGTCGGGTCGTTGCCCCACTCCGACCAGGAGCCGTGATAGGCGCGGATCGAGCGAAAGCCCAGCAGCCGGCCCACCAGATAGCTCAGGCTCGAGCGGTGATGGGTCTGGCAGTGGGTGATGATCTGCTTGCGGTCTCCTTCGAGACCGGCCTGTGCGAGGAACGCCGGCAGGTCTTCGATCAGGCGAAACTGGCGCTCCGGGTCCTGCAGCTGCAGCCAGTCCGTGTTCAGCGCGCCGGGAATGTGGCCGACCCGCGCGGCGGCGCGCCGCAGCCCGGCGTACTCGGCGGCCGAGCGGACGTCCCAGATCTGCACATCGTCATTGTCAATGGCTGCCAGCACATCGGCCTGCTCGGCGATGGGCGACCGGTCCAGAGTGACGGTGACCGGGTGGGTGTTCGACGGGGCGGCGGTCGGGCCCTGTTCCAGGGGCAAACCGGCACCGTGCCAGGCGTGCAGCCCGCCGTTCAGATAGCCCCAGTCCCGCCGGCCGATGCAGTCCAGGGTCCACAGCAGGCGCCCGGCCCAGCCGCCGCCCTCGTCGTCCAGGGCGACGATGTAGCGGTCCGGGCTGTAGCCGATCCGCGTGAGCAGCGCTTCGATGCGCGGCGCATCGGGCAGCTTGCCGGTGGCCGGCGGCACGCCAGCGACCAGCTCCGCTGGCTCCACCAGCACGGCGCCGGCCGGGTGCGCTTGCGCAAACACATCGGCGCTGGTGACCTGGACGAGCAGCAGGCGCGGATCCTGCGCGGCGGCCTGGGCCAGGGCTTCGGGCTCGAAGAGTTGAACGTCGATCTTGGGCAGTCCTGCTGGCGCGACAGTCTTACTGGCGAGGGCCGCCATCTTAGGGGCACTCCCTGCGGACCGCTATACTTGCCATTCACGCATTGCAACGCACGCGCCGGCGCCTGGCCGGGCCGTGACCATGAGGGAGAACGATCTTGAGCGATACCCCGCTCGTCTGGATGGATCTGGAAATGACCGGGCTCGACCCGGAGCGCGATGCCATCATCGAGATGGCCACGTTGATCACCGACAGTGCGCTGACGATCATCGCCGAAGGCCCGGTGATTGCGGTGCATCAGGACGAGGCCACCATCGCCCTGATGGATGACTGGAACGTGCGCACGCACGGCGAGTCCGGGCTCACGGAGCGGGTGCGGGCATCGACCATCTCCGTGGCCGAAGCCGAGGCGACGACGCTCGCCTTTATTGCCGAGCACGTGCCTGCGAACACGGCGCCGCTGTGCGGCAACAGCATCTGGCAGGATCGCCGTTTTCTGGCGCGCTACATGCCGGATCTCGAGCAGTACCTGCACTACCGGCTGGTGGACGTGAGCACGATCAAGGAGCTGGCGCGGCGCTGGGCGCCGACGGCCTACGCCGGCTTTCAGAAAGAGAGCGCCCACACGGCGCTGGCCGACATTCGCGAATCCATCGGCGAGCTGGCGCACTACCGGGATACCTTTCTGCGCTCGGAGTAGCGGCTAGCCTGCTGGCTCGCTGCGGCTCGCCAGCTGCGAAAGGGCCCAGTCGATGTGCTCGCGCACCAGCTCGCTGGCGGTCTCGCGCCGCGCCTGCAACGCTTTGCGCACGGCAGCCGTGGCCGGCCCGTTGCCGAGACCGATCGCCAGGTTGCGCTGCCACTGCTCGTAGCTGACCCGGCGAATCGCCATGCCTTCCGTCGTGGCCAGAAACTCTGCCTCGCTCAGCTGGAACAGCGCCAGCAGCCGCGGCTGATCCAGCCCGTGGCGAACGTCGAAGTCCGCCTCGGCGGTGGCCGGCGCCTGCCGGTTCCAGGGGCAGTACAGCTGGCAGTCGTCGCAGCCAAAGACGCGGTTGCCCATCGGCGCCCGCAGGGGCTCCGGGATCGTGCCCTTGTGCTCGATGGTCAGGTAGGCGATGCAGCGGCGCGCGTCGAGCTGTCCCGGCGCGACGATGGCGTCTGTGGGGCAGACGGTCATGCAGGCACGGCAATTGCCGCACTCGCCAAACTGCCGGGGCTCGTAGCGCGGCGGGTCGGCGGCGAAGGGCAGGTTGGTATAGATCTCGCCCAGAAAAAACCAGGACCCTGCGGTGCTGTTCAGCAGCAGGCTGTGCTTGCCGATCCAGCCCAGCCCGGCTTTCTCGCCGAGCGCTTTTTCCAGCACCGGCGCCGAGTCGGTGAACGCCCGGTAGCTGGGGGCAAGGTCTGCGGCGGCTTCGGCAATGCGCGCGCCCAGGCGCGCCAGGCGTCGGCGCAGCACCTTGTGGTAGTCCCGGCCCATGGCGTAGCGCGCGATGTAGGCGGCTTCGCTGTCGGCCAGCACCTGCAGCGGCTCAGCGCCCTGGGGGCGGTAGTTCATGCGCGCGCACAGCACGCGCACCGTGTCCGGCACCAGCCGGGCAGGGTCCAGACGCTTGTCCAGGTTGGCGGCCAGGTAGCCCATCTCGCCGTGAAAGCCCTTGCCCAGCCAGGCGCGCACGTCGTCGCTGTAGCGCGTCAGGTCAACGTCCGTGACGCGCAGCTCATCGAAGCCGGCGTCCCGCGCCCAGCCGTCGATGTCCTTGCGCAGTGCGGCCAGGGCGTCGCTGGGCGCCGCGGACAGCGGGGGTGGGCCAGGGTTTGTCATGGAGCGCAGTATAATGAGGCTCCCTGACTTCGGTGCCTGATCTTTGCCTGCCCAGCCTTTTTTCCGCAACAGCCCGCGCCTGTACCTGGGCAGCGAGTGCGCCGCGATCGATGCGCGCGTGCAGCGTGACTTTGGTGCCAGCAGCGACACGCTGATGCAGCAGGCCGCCGCCGCGGCGTTCGCGGTGCTGCTCGAGCGCTGGCCGAAGGCGCGGCGGCTGGTGGTGTGCGCCGGCGTGGGCAACAACGCCGGCGACGGTTACCGGCTGGCGGCGCTCGCCGCTCGCGCGCAGCTCGAGGTCACCGTCATCCAGCTGGAAGGGCGCCGTCTTGTCGGCGCTGCGGGCCTGGCCCAGCAGGCGCTGCCGGCGACGGTGGCGTGCCTTGATCTTGGGACCGAAGACCTGCCCGAGGCGCCAGACGGCCCCTGGGCTGCCGCCGCCGCCGCGCTGGTCGCGGCAGATCTGGTGGTCGATGCGTTGCTCGGCATCGGCCTGGGCAGCGCGCCGCGGCCCTTGTTCGCGGCGCTCATGGACGCCGTGAACGCCAGCGGCCTGCCGGTGCTGGCGCTCGATGTGCCTTCCGGTCTCGATGCCGATCGCGCCTGCGCGCCCGGCGTCGCCATTCGCGCCGCGGCCACGGCCACGTTTCTGGTCGACAAGCTGGCCTTGCGCACCGGTGCCGGCGCGGCGCTCGCCGGCGCGGTCAGCGTCCACACGCTGGGCATCCCGGCGCGGGCCCGTCAGGCAGCCGATGAATCTGCCGAGGCGGCGGGGTTCCCGGCGCTGCGGCTGGCCGACCTGTGTTGGCCGCCGTTGCCCGTGGACGTCTACAAGCACCGGCTCGGACGCGTGGTGGTGGTGGGTGGCGACCTCGGCATGGGCGGCGCGGCCCTTCTCACCGCGGATGCCGCGCTGGCCAGCGGTGCCGGCATGGTCACCCTGGTGACCCGACCGGAAAATGTGTCGGCGGCGCTCGCGCGCAACCCGGCGCTGATGGTGCTGGGCACCGATCGCTGGCCGCAGGTGGAGCAGCTGATTGCGCAGGCGGGGGTGGTGGTTTGCGGGCCCGGGCTCGGCCAGGGCGCCTGGGGCCGGATGCTCTTTGAGCGTGTGCTGCAGGCCCCCGGCCGGCGCGTGTTCGATGCCGATGCCCTGAACCTGCTGGCAGCAGCGCCGCAGGCGGTGCCCGGCGCCATCCTGACGCCGCACGGCGGCGAAGCCGCCCGGTTGCTGGGCGACGATGCCGCGCTGGTGCAGGCCGATCGCCGGGCGGCCGCGCGCGCGCTGGCCACGCGGTACCAAGGAACGGTGGTATTGAAAGGGCCAGGCTCGCTCATTGCCGGGCCCGGCGGCGCGCTCGCGGCCAGCCTTGAAGGCCAGCCCGGCATGGCCACCGCCGGCATGGGCGACGTGCTGGCTGGGCTCATTGCCGGGGTCTGGGGACCTTTGGGGGTTGGCTCTGACAGCGCAGATCTAAACAGCGCGCAACGCGCCGCCGAGGTTGCGGTCACCCTGCACGGCGGCGCGGCCGGCATGGCCGGAGCGGCGGGCCGCGTTCGGTCCCTCACGGCCACCGGGCTGCTGGGCTGGCTGCCAGCTGCGATTGAGCTTGCTGAAGCGCAGGGCGATCCCCGTGCGTGACGGCTGGCAGTTTTTGTCGGACGAAGCGGCGACCCTTGCCCTCGGCGCGGCGCTCGCCAAACGCTTGCCGGAGCCCGCGGTCGTCTTTCTGCACGGTGACCTTGGCGCTGGCAAGACCACGCTGGTGCGCGGCATACTGCACGGCCGGGGCTTCAGCGGCGCGGTCAAAAGCCCGACCTACACGCTGCTGGAGCCCTACGAGATGGCCAGCGGTGCGGTGTTTCACTTCGATTTCTATCGCATTGCCGATCCCCAGGAACTGGAATTCATCGGGGTTGCAGAAGTGCTCGCAGGACCTGGACTCAAACTGATCGAGTGGCCGCAACAAGCAGCTGAACGTTTGCCCATGCCGGATGTCGAGATTCACCTGCGCGATGCGCGAACCCCTGCGGGCCAGATGGCGCGGGAAGCGCGTGTCGATTTCCGTCCTGCTCAGGCGCAGCCCCGGTGATGGCGCTGCGGTTCATGCTTGCGGCGCTGCTGGGTTGCCTGGCCCTGTCGGCCGCGCACGCGACAACGCTCGTGGGCGTGCGGGTCAATGAGGCCCCCGGCTACACCCGCGTTGTGCTCGACCTGACCGGCAAAGTCACCGGCACCCTGTCGACCCTTAAAGCGCCCGACCGGGTGTTCCTGGATCTGGCCGGGCTGCGGCTGGCCGACAGCTTTCGCAACACCCTGCCGGCCGGCCTGCAGCGCCTGCGCGGGCTGCGGGTGGCGCCCCGGGAAGGCGGCCAGCGGCTGGTGCTGGATCTGAATCGGCCCATGTACCCAAACACCTTTGCCCTTGGCCCCTCCAGCTCCGCCGGCCATCGACTGGTCATCGATCTGTACGAGCGCGTCGAGCGTCTGCCGGCCAATGCCAACAGCGGCCCGGTGGTGCTGGTGACACCGAGCGCCAGCGGCCAGGCCAGCCCGGGACAGGTTGCTGCGAGCTCGCCAGCACCGTCCCGGCCCGCGCCCCGGCCTGTGCCCAAACCCGCCCCCAAACCGCTACCGCTACGCGACGTGCTGGTCGCCGTGGATCCCGGCCACGGCGGCAAGGACCCCGGGGCCATCAGCAAGAACCGCAAGATTCGCGAGAAGGACGTCACCCTGGCCATTGCCCGGCGTCTGGTGGCAACGCTCAAGGCGCAGCCAGGCTTCGATGCCATGCTCATTCGGGACCGGGACGAGCAGGTTGGCCTGCGCCAGCGGGTGCGCATCGCTCGGGCGCGCCGCGCAGATCTGTTCGTGTCCGTGCACGCCGACGCGTTCCACGACCGCAGCGTCAACGGCGCGTCCGTCTACATGCTGTCGGCAGACGGCGCCACCAGCGAGATGGCCCGCTGGCTCGAGCAGAAAGAAAAAGAGTCGGACCTGATCGGCGGTGCCGGCGACGTGGTGCTGAACGGCAAAGACAAGGTGCTCACGACCGTGCTGCTCGACATGTCCACCCAGGGCACCCGCTCCGGCAGCTTCAAGGCCGGGGTCGAGGTGCTGCGCGAGCTCGGCAGCTTCGCGACCCTGCACAAAAACCATCTGGGCAAGGCTGCCTTTATCGTGCTGAAGGCCCCGGACGTGCCCTCGATCCTGGTGGAGACCGGCTATATCTCCAACCCCGCAGAGGCCCGCAAGCTGGCCAGCGCCCGGTACCAGAAGAAACTTTCCGACGCGATCGCCCGGGGCGTGACCCGCTATCTGCGCGAAGCGGCGCCGCCGGGCACGCTGCTCGCATCGCAGCAGCCGCCGCCGAGCAAGCGCCACAAGATTCAGCGCGGCGAGACCCTGTCGGGCCTGGCGGTGCGCTACGGCATCGCCGCCGGCCGGATTCGCGAGGCCAACGGCCTGCGCAGCGACTCGATCCGGATCGGGCAGCTGCTGATCATCCCGGCCGGCTGATGGCTGCCGAAGGGGTCTCGCGCCGCCCGATCGGGCGCCTGAGCGCCGTGGTGGCGAACCAGATCGCCGCCGGCGAGGTGGTGGAGCGGCCGGCTTCGATCGTCAAAGAGCTGGTTGAAAATGCCATCGATGCCGGCGCCACCCTGGTTTCGGTCACCATCGACGGCGGCGGCCTCAAGCGCATTCAGGTCACCGATGACGGGCACGGTATTCCCGCGGCGGAGCTGCCGCTGGCGCTGGCCCGCCACGCCACCAGCAAGATCGAGCAGACCGCCGACCTGGACGGTATCGCCTCCCTTGGGTTTCGCGGTGAGGCGCTGGCGTCCGTGGCTTCCGTTTCGGCGCTGACGATCACGTCCCGGACCGCGGATGCGTCCGCAGCCCAGGAACTGCGGGTGCGCGGCGGTGAGCTGCTGGGGGATGGACCGGCGGCGCATCCCGTGGGCACCACGGTCACCGTCAGCGATCTGTTCTTCAACACGCCCGCCCGGCGCAAGTTCCTCAAGACCGAGCGCACCGAGCAGGGCCAGATCGACCAGGTGGTGCGGCGGCAGGCGCTCGCGCACCCGGAGATCGCCTTCGAGCTAAAGGTCAATGGCCGGGTTAACCTTCGCCTGCCGGCCAACGCGACCCCCGAGCGGCTGTCCCGGCTGCTGACCAGCGGTTTCGCCGAGCAGGCCATCGTCATCGACGAGCAGCGCGACGACACGGCCGCGGGCCGGCTGCGCCTGCATGGCTGGGTGGCCCGGCCCACGCATTCCCGGTCCCAGGCCGATCAGCAGTACTTCTTTGTGAACGGTCGGGTGATCCGGGACAAGCTGGTCGCTCACGCGATCCGCCAGGCCTATCGCGACGTGCTCTTTGGCGGTCGGCATCCGGTCTTTGTGCTGTACCTGGAGATCGATCCCGCCGCGGTGGACGTGAACGTGCACCCGACCAAGCACGAGGTCCGCTTTCGCGACGCGCGCACCGTGCACGATTTCATCTTCGGCATGCTGCACCGGGTGCTGCGCGATCAGCGGCCGGCGGACCATGGCTCGGTCGCCACCATGGTGCCGGCCAGCCGCGCCGGCGCGTCCCTGCAGACGCAGCCCGGGCTCGGGCTGCCTGCCGCCAGCGCGCCGGGGCCCGCCCCCTACCGCAGCGCCGCCGAGGCTTTTGCGGCTGGCGCCGCGGAGCCTGTTACCGCTGCAGCCACCGGGGCCCTTGCGGCCACGCCCATGGTCGCCGATGGCCCGCGCCTCGACGCCCTCCTGTCAGCCGCCGCGCCAGCCTCCGAGGTGCCACCGGCGCCTGTCGGACAGGCCCCGCCGCTGGGCTATGCCCTGGGGCAGCTGCACGGTATCTACATCCTGGCGCAGAACGATCAGGGGCTGGTGATCGTCGACATGCACGCGGCCCACGAGCGCGTCGTGTACGAGCAGATGAAGACCCAGCTGGCTGCTACGGGTATCGCCCGGCAACGGTTGCTGGTGCCCGAAGCCCTGGATGTTACCGAGGCCGAGGCGGATGCCGTGGAGCGTCACGGAGCCGCCTTGCCGGATCTCGGGCTGGTGCTGGAACGCACCGGCGTGCAGGCCGTGACCGTGCGCGAGGTGCCCGCCGCCCTGGCTGGCGGCGATGCTGTGGCCCTGGCCCGCGACCTGCTCGCGGACCTTGCGACCCTGGGCGATGCGCGCCGCCTGACCCATGCCCAGCACGATCTGCTGGCCAGCATGGCCTGCCACGGGTCCGTGCGGGCTCATCGCGCGCTCACCGTTGCCGAGATGAACGCGCTGCTCCGGCAGATGGAGGTGACCGAGAACGCTGGCCAGTGCAATCACGGCCGGCCGACTTTCGTGGTCTACGACATGAAGGCGCTCGACGGCGCATTCCTGCGCGGGCAGTAGCTGTGACCGAGGCCCAGCTGCCGCCGGTGCTGCTGTTGATGGGGCCGACTGGCTGCGGCAAGACGGCGCTGGCCATGGCCCTGGCGGACCGGTTGCCCGTTCACCTGATCAGCATGGACTCGGCTCAGGTGTATCGGGGATTGGACGTGGGCAGTGCCAAGCCGGACGCCGCGACCCTGGCCCGCTACCCGCATGCCCTGATCGACTGCTGTGACCCGGCCGACCCCTATTCAGCGGCGCGCTTTGTGGCCGATGCGGACGGTGAGGTGCGGCGCGCGCTGGCGGCGGGCCGGCTACCGGTGCTGGTCGGCGGCACGATGCTTTACGCCCGGGCCTTCCGCGACGGCCTGGACGCCTTGCCAGAGGCCCAACCGGACGTTCGGGCGGCCATTGAGGCGCGCGCTGTAGCGGAAGGCTGGCCGGCACTGCATGCAGAGCTCGCCGAGCGTGACCCGAGCGCCGCCGCGGGCATCCACCCCAACAACATCCAGCGCCTGCAGCGGGCGCTGGAGGTGCTTGCGGTGACCGGCAAGCCGCTCTCCGAGCACTGGGCCGACGGCCAGGCGGTGCCGGCCGCACAGCGCCTGGGCGTGTCCCTGGTGCAGGCTGCGCTGGTGCCGGAAGACCGGGCGCTGCTGCATCGGGCACTGGCTGCGCGCTTTGAAACCATGCTGCAGGCCGGCCTGATTGACGAGGTGGCCCGGCTGCGCGCGCGCGGCGACCTCGCGCCCTCCTTACCGGCGATCCGGGCGGTCGGCTACCGGCAGACCTGGGCCCTGCTGGCTGGGGACATCGACCGCGCGCAGCTGCTCGAGCAGGGGGCAGCGGCGACCCGGCAACTGGCGAAGCGGCAGCTGACCTGGCTGCGCGGCTGGCCGGATTTGCTGACCTTGCCAGCCGATGCGCTGCTCGCCGCGACCTCTGATTTGGCCCGGCAGCAGGCCCTTGAGCGCGCGATCCAGGACCTGCTGGCGGTGCTGGGTCCGCGTCTTGCAAAGCATGGGGTGGCTGGCCATAGTGAAATCCGCGCCAGGCCCGGCCCTGATGCGGTTGAGCAATAACAAGTATAAGTAGCAACACGGGCGCAGGCCGCGCCGCCGGGGACCAAACGACCAGGCCTGCGACACCTTAGGAGGAGACCATGTCCAAGGGGCATTCGTTGCAGGACCCATACCTGAACGCGCTGCGCAAAGAGCGGATCCCGGTATCCATCTACCTGGTCAACGGCATCAAGCTGCAGGGCCAGATCGAGTCCTTCGACCAGTTTGTCGTGCTGCTGCGCAACTCCGTGAGCCAGATGGTCTACAAGCACGCCATTTCGACCGTGGTGCCCTCCAAGCCGGTGAAAATGAGCACCGGTGCCCCCACATCAGAGGAATCGGCGGACGCCTGACCGGCGCTGCCATCGGCAAACACGCGGGACCCTATTGTTTTTTGAACGACCGGAGCTCGGCCGCCAGGCGGTCCTGCTGCACATCCACTTCGACAGCCCGCGCAGCGACGGCGATGGCCGGGCCCTGTCTTCTGCCCCGCACCCGCAGGAAACGCGTGAGCTGGCGGAGGGCGCCGGCATGGACGTGGTGGCCATCGTCGAGGGCCGGCGGCGCACGCCGCATCCGCGCCAGTTTGTCGGCAGCGGCAAGCTCGACGAGCTCAAGCAGGTCATGCGCCACGAACAGGCCGACCTGCTGCTCCTCAACCACGACATCGCCCCCAACCAGCAGCGCAACCTCGAGCAGGCCCTTAATGCCCGGGTCATGCCGCGCACAGAGTTGATCCTGCATATCTTTGCCGATCGGGCGCGCAGCCACGAAGGCCAGATGCAGGTGGAGCTGGCGCAGCTGCGGCATGCCCAGAGCCGCCTGGTGCGCGGCTGGACGCACCTGGACCGGCAGAAGGGCGGCATCGGCCTGCGCGGCGCTGGCGAGACGCAGATCGAGCTGGACCAGCGGATGCTCGGCGAGCGCATCAAGATCACCAGCGCCAAACTCGAAACGGTGGCCGCCCGGCGTGCCCGCAGCCGCAAGCGGCGAACGCGGCAGCGCGCCCTGTCGGTGGCCCTCGTGGGCTACACGAACGCGGGCAAATCGACGTTGTTCAATGCCCTCACCACGGCCGAGGTGCTGGCCGAAGACCGGCTCTTCGCGACCCTGGACCCGACGCTGCGGCGGTTGCCGCTGCCCGGGCTCGGCGATGTGGTGCTCAGCGATACCGTCGGCTTTATCAGCCACCTGCCCCACGCGCTGGTCAATGCGTTCCACAGCACCCTCGAAGAGGCGGTGCACGCCGACCTGCTGCTGCACGTGGTCGATGCGGCCGCCGACGACATGCTCGAGCAGATCATGGAAGTGAACGCGGTGCTGGCCAACATTGGCGCCGGCGACGTGCCGCGGCTGCTGGTGCTGAACAAGATTGACACCGCGCTGTCGAAAGAAGAGAGCGCTGCCGGTGAGCCCGGCGAGGCCTTTCGGGACCGGCTGCTGCTGCTCGACAGCGCGGCCAGCGCGGTGCCCGACGACCTTTCAGCACCGGCACCCGAAGGGGGCGAACAGCCGCCCCTGGGCAGCCTGGCCCCCGAGGTGCAGCGCTGTGCCGTAAGCGCCGTGACCGGGGCCGGCCTTGACGCCCTGCGCACGGCCATCACCGCAGAGTTGTCGGCCGGCGCGAGCGCTGCGCAGGTAGAATTGCACCCGGGAGATGGCAAAACCCGGGCCTGGCTGTACCGGCAGGGCGCGGTAGTCGCCGAGACCATCAGCCCGGATGGTAAACTGCTGCTGGACCTCAAGGCGGACGACGCCTTGCTCGAAGCCCTTGCTCGCCGCTCAGACCTCGTGTTGCGCGCCGTAGAGGGCGACCCTAGAATCGCGGCCCTTCCTAATTAGGGCCGGCGCGGGATCAGCGCGCTGCAGGTGCAGCGGCCCCGCCACAATGGAGCATATGAATGGCTTGGAATGAGCCAGGCGGCAACGACAAAGATCCCTGGGGCAACCGGGGCGATCAGGGCCCGCCCGATCTGGACGAGGCGTTCCGCAAGCTGCAGAACCAGCTGTCCGGAATCTTTGGCGGTGGTGGCGGCGGCAATGCCAGCGGCGGTGGCGGGATCACCGCGGGCGCCCTGGGGGGCCTGCTGCTGCTTGCGGGTATCGCTTACGGCGTGTTTGGCCTGTACACGATCGACGAACAGGAGCGCGGCGTGGTGTTCCGCTTCGGCCAGGCCCAGGAAAATGTCGTGCTGCCCGGCCTGCACTGGAACCCGCCCATCGTTGACCGGGTCGAGAAGGTCAACGTTACCCGGGTCAACAGCCACACCCACCAGGCTCTGATGCTGACCGAGGACGAGAACATCGTCGACGTGAAGCTCACGGTGCAGTACGTGGTCAACGATCCGGTCGACTATCTGGTCAACGTTCGCGACCCCGAGCGCAGCCTCGACCACGCGACCGAGAGCGCGCTGCGCCATGTGGTCGGCAGCAGCGAGATGGACGCTGTCATTACCGACGGCCGGGCCAGCATCGGTGTCGAAGTGCAGGAACGGCTGCAGACCTATCTGGATCGCTACACCACCGGTTACCGGGTCAGCAAGGTCAACATCGACGAGAGCGCGCCGCCGCAGCAGGTGCAGGAAGCGTTCAACGATGTGCAGAAGGCCAAGGAAGACGAGCAGCGTTTCAAGAACGACGCCAACGCCTACGCCGAGCGGGTGATTCCCGAGGCCCGGGGCGACGCGCAAAAACAGATCGAAGAGGCCGGCGCCTATCGTGACCAGGTCATTGCGCGCGCTGAAGGTGAAGCCGATCGCTTTACCAAACTGCTGACGGAATACACCCAGGCCAAACGCGTGACCCGTGACCGCCTGCACATCGACGCCATGGAGCGCGTCCTGTCGCAAAGCTCCAAGGTGCTGATCGATGTCGAGGGCGGCAATAACATGCTCTACCTGCCGCTGGATCGCATGACCCAGAGCCGCAGCCTCGAGGCCGAAGGCCTCAATCCGGAGTCGGTGCGCAGCATTGTCGACGCCACCGTCCGTGACCTGAGCGAGCGAGCGGCCAGCAACCGCCGCCGCGATACGCGCTAGGAGAACCCCGCATGCGTAACATGGTATTGATGATCACAGTGCTCCTGACTGTGCTGCTGGTAACCTCCAGCGTGTACACGGTGCGCGAGACCGAGCGGGCCATCGTGCTTCGCTTTGGCGCCGTCAAAGAGACCGACGTGCAGCCGGGCCTGCACTTCAAGATGCCGATTGCCGAGTCCGTCAAGCGTTTCGATGCGCGCGTGCTGACCCTCGACTCCGCGCCGGAAACCTACTACACGCTCGAGAAAAAGCCGCTCATCGTCGACTCCTTTGTGAAGTGGCAGGTCATGGACGTGCCGTCTTACTACCGGGCAACCTCTGGCGACGAGCGCCGCGCCCAGCAGCTGCTGCAGGAGCGGGTCAACGAAGGGCTGCGCAACCAGATCAGCCGGCGCGACATGCACGAAGTGATCTCCGGTTCCCGGGACGAGCTCATGCAGGAGCTCACCGACGATCTGGATCAGGTCATGCGCTCCAACGTCGGCGTGCGCGTGGTCGACGTGCGGGTCAAGCGTATCGACCTGCCGTCAGATGTATCCAACTCCGTGTACGACCGCATGAATTCTGAGCGGAAGATCGAAGCCGAGCAGTACCGCGCGCAGGGCCGGGAGCTTGCCCTGGGTATTCGTGCCGACGCCGATCGCCAGACCGTCGTCATCAAGGCCGACGCCTACAATCAGTCCGAGCAGATTCGCGGCGATGGCGATGCCAAGTCGGCGGCGACCTATGCTGGCGCCTTCGAGCGGGACCCGGAGTTCTACGAGTTTTATCGCAGCATCAATGCCTACGGCGCTGTGTTCGACAGCAAAAACGACATGCTGATCCTTGATCCGACCAGCGAGTTCTTCAAGTATCTCAAGAGCGACGGCGGCGGCGCCTAGGCCGCCCCTGGCGCGCTTGCACCGGGCGCGCCTTACCTTTCGGAACCAACACCGTGACCGACCTTCGCTGGCAACTTCCTGACGGGGTGGACGAGCTGCTTCCACCGCGTGCGCGGCAGCTGGAACATTTGCGGCGCCAGGTGCTCGACGTCTTTCATCGCTGGGGCTTCGACCTGATCGACCCGCCGGTGATCGAGTATCTGGACGCGCTGCTCGCTGGCTCTGACGGCGATCTCGACCTGCAAACCTTGAAGGTCACGGACCAGCGGAGCGGTCGCCTCCTTGGCGTGCGCGCTGACATGACCAGCCAGGCGGTCCGCATTGACGCGCGCCGGGCCCTGGATCGGGACGACGGTGCGGTCAGCCGGCTGTGCTACAGCGGCGTGGTGGTCCATGCCAACCCGCAGGGCGTGCACGAGACCCGAGTGCCCATCAAGGCCGGCGCCGAAATCTTTGGCGCCCCCGATGACAGTGCCGATGCCGAGGCGATCGCGCTCATGCTGGATGTATTGGCGCACGGCGGGATCGAGCAGCCAGTGCTGGTACTCGGGCACATGGGCGTGTTCAACGCGCTCATCGCCGATGCCGGCCTCGATGCAACCGTTGCCGCGCAGCTGTTCCAGGCGGTGCAGATCAAATCTGAAACAGACATTGCCCAGCTGCTGCCGGCCGGCGTGCTGCGCGATGCGCTGGTCCGTTTGCCGACGCTCATGGGGCGGGCCAGCGTGCTCGACGAAGCCCGGACTGCCTTCAAGGAGTGCGGCGCCGCCGTGGGCGCGGCCATCGATGCGCTGGCGGGGCTCGCCGAGCGCGTGAGCGAGCGCAGCGGCGGCTTCGACCTGCGGGTCGACCTGTCCGAGCTGGCCGGATTTGGCTACCACAATGGACCGATCTATTCGGCGTATCATGCGGAGCTGGGGCGCGCCCTGGCGCGCGGCGGCCGCTACGATGGCCTTGGCCGGCTGTACGGCAAGCGCCGCAGCGCCACCGGCTTTGATGTGAGCCTGAAACCGCTGCTGGCCACCCAGCAGTCGTTCGTACCGGCCAGCTGCATCTGGGTTAGCCATGCCAGCGCCAACGGCGGCGGCGACGATCAGCGCCGAGCGCTGTGGGCCTGGGTGCGCGCGCAGCGCCAGGACCAGCAGCGGGTGCTCGTGGCGCTGCAGCCCGGCGAGACGCCAACGGCGGATTGCGACCGTCACGCCGTATGGCAGAACGATGCGTGGCACACAGCGCCGCTCACCGCTTGATCTGAATTTCTCAACGCTTCGACTGACAGGCAAAACTACCGTGGGAAGAAACGTCGTCGTCATCGGAACCCAATGGGGCGACGAAGGCAAAGGCAAGATTGTCGATCTGCTGACTGAACAGGCAGCCGCCGTGGTGCGGTTTCAGGGCGGCCACAATGCCGGGCACACCCTGGTGATCAACGGCGAAAAGACCGTGCTGCACCTGATTCCCTCCGGCATTCTGCGACCGGACGTACGTTGCCTGATCGGCAACGGCGTGGTGCTGGAGCCGCACGCGCTGCTGAAGGAAGTGCGCGGGCTCGAGCAGGCTGGCGTGAGCGTGCGTGATCGGCTGATGATCTCCCCGGCCTGTCCGCTGATCCTGCCCTACCACGTCGCGCTCGACGTGGCGCGAGAAAAGGCCCGGGGCCAGCAAAAGATCGGCACTACAGGGCGCGGCATCGGACCGGCCTACGAAGACAAAGCGGCCCGGCGCGGATTGCGGGTCGGCGATCTGTTTGACTGGCAGCGTTTTGCCGCGCAGCTCGCCGAGGTCACCGAATACCAGAATTTCATGCTGACGCAGTACTACAAGGCGGACCCGGTTGACCTGAACGACGTGCTCGATCAGTGCGCAAGCGTGGTTGAGGAATTGCGGCCTATGGTGCGCGATGTGGTGCCGGTGCTGCACGAGCTGCACACGGCCGGCTCCAGCCTGCTCTTTGAAGGGGCTCAGGGCGCCTTGCTGGATGTTGACCTGGGCACCTATCCCTACGTTACGTCCTCCAACACCACCGCCGGCGGCACTGGCGTCGGCACCGGCTTTGGCCCGCTGAACCTGAGTTACGTGCTCGGCATCACCAAGGCCTATGCAACGCGGGTGGGCTCCGGGCCGTTCCCGACGGAGCTTTTTGATGATGTCGGCAAACGTTTGGCGGAGCGCGGCAACGAGTTCGGTGCCACCACCGGCCGGCCCCGGCGCTGCGGCTGGTTCGACGCCGTGGCGCTGCGCCGCGCCGTGCAGGTCAACTCCCTGTCCGGGCTGTGCGTGACCAAGCTGGACGTGCTCGACGGCATGCCCACCATTCGCCTGTGTGTGGACTACCGGCACGGCGACAGCGAAGCCGCCAGCACCCGGCTCGGCAGCGAGTACTACGAAGACCTGGAGCCCGTTTACGAGGAGCTGCCGGGCTGGACCGAATCCACCGTTGGCGTGCGCAGCTACGATGCGCTGCCGGCCGCCGCCAAGACCTACCTGAAGCACCTCGAAGAAGTCGTGGGTTGCCCCATCGACATCATCTCGACCGGCCCGGACCGAGCCGATACGATCGTGCTGCGCCACCCCTTCGAAGGCTGAGGCTGCCCATGGACTCCAAGTTGCTGGAACTGCTCGTTTGCCCCGTCTCCAAGGCATCGCTGGTGCTGCGCCGGACGGAGGGCGAGCTCTGGTGTCGCGCCAGCGGTCTCGCCTACCCCATTCGCGACGACATTCCGGTCATGCTGGAAGAAGAAGCCCGCACCTTGTCGCCAGAAGAGCTGGAGCAGCTGCGGGACTGATCGGGTTCCGGGTGCCTGCCTTTATATTCCATAACGGAATATACTAATAACTTGGGGTTGCACCCGGTCCCGCTCGCAGCCATTGCCAGCCGCTACAATGCGCGGCCGCATGTAGTGACCGTTCGCTTGCCATGAATCAGCCCAACTTTCGAGATATGCCAGACATGCAGAGCGCGCAGCTTGCGCAGCTGGGCGTGCAGCTGGATTGGGTCGGCATGAGCGATATCCACCAGCCGCTGCAGATTCGCGACAGCGGCAGCACCGCGACAGTGCAGTCCAAAGTGCAGGTGTACGTGGATCTGGGCGATCCCCGGGCCAAGGGCATCCACATGTCGCGCCTGTACCTGATTCTGGACGAGCATTCCGATACCCGGCCGCTCAGCGTGCCCGGTTTAAAGCTGCTGCTCCGCGCCATGCTCGAATCCCACCGGGGCCTGTCGACCCGCGCCTTCGTGCGCTTCTCCTTCGACTACTACCTGCGACGGCCGGCGCTCGTGAGCGAGCATTCCGGCTGGAACGCCTACCCGGTAGAGATCACCGGCAGCCTGGTCGACGGCGAGATGGCCCTGGAGCTGAAGCTTGCTGTGCAGTACTCGTCAACCTGCCCGGCGTCGGCGGCGCTCGCTCGGCAGCTGATTCAGGAACAGTTTGCCTCCGACTTCGGCACTGGCGGCCAGGTCAGCGCCGCCGACGTGCACGCCTGGCTCGGCACAGATCAGGGCATCGTCGCGACACCGCACAGCCAGCGCAGCACGGGCCGGGTGCTGGTGAAGCTGAAGGACGAGCTGGAAGACTTCCCCATCTCCAACCTGATCAACGATCTGGAAGGCACGCTCAAGACCCCGGTGCAGACCGCGGTCAAGCGCGAGGACGAGCAGGAGTTCGCCCGGCTGAACGGGCAGAACCTGATGTTTATCGAAGACGCCGGGCGCAAGCTCAAGGGCCTGCTGGCCCAGGACAACCGCTTCGACGATTTCTGGATGCGCATCGAGCACCACGAAAGCCTGCACGCCCACGATGCCGTCGGCGTCTTCACGAAAGGGGTTGATGGAGGCTATGCTCCCGCGCCCTGATCGCGGATAGCGGGACTTCCTATGGCCTCAACATTGGCCTCATCTCCGGCCGTCGCCATTACTGGCGTCGGGCTCTGGAAGCCCGAGCACGTCGTCACCAACGAAGAGCTGGTGACCGCCTACAACGCCTACGTCGAGCTGCACAACGCCGAGCACGCCGCCGCCATCGCCGCCGGCGAGGTCGAGGCCAAAGCGCCCTCGAGTGCCGAGTTCATCCTCAAGGCCTCGGGCATCGAGCGCCGCTACGCCTACGTCAAAGACGGCATTCTGGACCCGACCCGCATGCGGCCGCAGATTCCCGTGCGGCCCGACGAAGCCCTGTCCCACCAGGCCGAAATCGCGCTGAACGCCGCGCGCCCGGCCCTGGCGGCCGCGGGCCGGGAAGGACGCGACGTCGACATGGTGATTGTGTCCTGTGCCTACACGCAGCGCTCTTACCCGGCCATTGCCATTGAGGTGCAGGAAGCCCTGGGCAGCGAAGGCTTTGGCTTCGACATGCTGGTCGCTTGCTCGGCGGCGACCTTTGCGCTGCACCGGGCTGCCGATGCCATCGCCGCCGGCAGTGCGCGCTGCGTGCTGGTGATCAACCCGGAGCTGACCTCGCCGCAGGTGAACTACCGCGATCGGGACAGCCACTTTATCTTCGGCGACGTCAGCACCGCGGTGGTGCTGGAGCCCGCAGCGGACGCCGATGCATCCCGGGGCCCGGTGTTCGATATCCTGGGTACCAAAGCACGCACGCTGTATTCCAACAACATTCGCTCGAACTTCGGCTACCTGTCCTATGCCGATGACTCGGATCCGTACGCGGCTGACAAGCTGTTCCACCAGAACGGTCGCAAGGTTTTCAAGGAAGTCTGTCCTATGGCGGCAGAGCATCTGGAGCAGCAGGTGCAGGCCGCGGGCATCGAGGTTGCGGGCGTGCGTCGCTGGTGGCTGCATCAGGCGAACCTCAACATGAACCAGCTGATCGTGCGGCGCCTGCTGGGCCGGGACGCAACGACGGACGAAGCGCCGATCGTGTTAAACGAGTACGCGAACACGGCGTCCGCCGGTTCGATTATTGCCTTTGCCAGCCATCTGGACGATCTGGCCAGCGGCGACCACGGCGTGATTTGTTCCTTTGGAGCGGGCTACTCCATTGGCTCGCTGGTCGTCCGCAAACGTTAGCCGCGCAGGGTCCAGCTGGTCACCACATCGTCGTCCAGGGTGATGCGCAGCCGGTAGCGGTTGCCGCCCTCGTGGCCGTACTTCCAGATCTCTTTCTTCTTGGTTTGCCGGGGCAGCGCGTCCACTTCCTGCGGCTCGCCGAGGGAATCGCGAACCTGCTGGGCCGTTTCACCCTCCCAGAGCACCTGGTTCAGCAGGTCATCTACCAGGTCTTCGTTGCCGTAGCGTTCCAGCAGCCGTTCCCGGCGTCGCAGCAGGCGGTACTCGCTGGCGGTGCCGAGCAGGACGCGCAGCAACAGCACCCCCGCGCAGATCCCGAGCAGCGTGTAGGCCACGCGCTCCCAGCCGTAGCTGTGCAGGACCCAGGCGCCGGCAGCGCCGGCGATCGCCAGCAGCAGCAGGGCGAGCCGGGTCGGGCGTCTACCCGGTTGTGATTGTCGGCGGCGTGGGGCCATTCGGGGGGCGGTGTCGCTGGCGGGCAATGGCGGGCGATTCTGCCACAGCCGCGCGCTGTGCAGGCGGCTGTGCGATGACCGTCTTCGCGACCTCGTTGGAGTAGCCGCTTTCGCTGCGGTCTTTGTCCAGCGCGGTCATGGCGAAGAAGTAGCGCCCCGGGGGCGCGGCAATCTGCCACTGGGTCGCGTTCGGGTCGTCAATGGTGATCGATTGCGTGTACTCGCCGGAGCGCTCGCCCCAAACGATGCGATAGCCGCTCAGCGTGGTCAGATCGCGACCGTCCGTGTGTCGGGTCGGCGCTTTCCAGCGCAGCGTGTTGCTGGTATCGACCGGGACTGTCACCGACGCGATGACCTGCCGATTGCCCGTCTGGCAGGTCAGCGAGAAGTGGCTGGTTTGCATCAGCGCGGGCAGGGTGAGGGCGCCGGCCAGAGGCTGATCGCCGAGCCAGTCGCCCCCGGCCGTGCACTGCATGGCAAGCTCCGACGACCAGCGCAGCGTGACCGGTTCGCCGGCGTCGACCTGCTCCGGCTCGGCGGTCAGCGATACCGCGACGGCGTCGCCGTCTACGGGCGCGACGGTCAGGGAATCGGTGTAGGTCCGTCGGCCGGCGCGGCAGTGCACCCCGTAGGTGGAGCGCTGGCCCCGGGGCATCACCCGGCGGGTGCCGCGGGTCGGCAGCTGGCCCTGCCAGTCGCCGGTGGCCTTGCAGTCGCGCACGGCGCTGCTATGCCACATCAGCGTCACCGTCTCGCCCCGGGGCACGCGGATGCTGGAGGCCGACAGGCTGATACCGGCGCGGGTTGTGTCTGCTGCCTTGTCAACGTTGCCGGCGCGGGTGATGGGCAAGTTCCTATCGTTGCAGCCGCTGCAGAGCAGGACCATGAAAAGCAGCATGACAGGCCAGAACGCAGCACGAAAAGAGGTCACGGTGGGCGGGTCCTTGCATCAATCAGAACGGGCGGGCAGAGGGGGATTAAAGCCCGCGCAACTGAATCGCTGCTGAACTGCGAGACGCGGTCAGACAGGCTGTGATGCGGGTGCGATCAACGCCTTGATCTGGTCGAGGGTTTCGGCGTCCTTGATGCCCAGGTCCTCGCGCCAGCGGCTGATGCGCGGAAAGCGGAACGCGATGCCGGACTTGTGCCGGCGCGACAGGTTGATGCCTTCAAAGGCGATTTCGAACACCAGCGTTGGCGTTACTGCACGCACCGGGCCAAAGCGCTCTGTGGTGTTGGCCCGAATCCACTTGTCGACGCGGCCGATCTCTTCGTTGCTGAGCCCGGAATAGGCCTTGCACACGGGTACCAGCTCGTCGCCACGCCACGCGGCGAAGGTGTAGTCCGTGAGCAAGTTGCTGCGGCGCCCGGAACCGGGTTGCGCGTAGATCAGCACGGCGTCAATCGTGTAAGGGTCGACCTTCCACTTCCACCAGCTCCCGCGCTGGCGCCCGGTGCCATAGACGCTGTCCTGGTGCTTGAGCATCAGCCCCTCGACATCCCGAGCCCGGCTTTCCTCCCGGAGCGCCGCGCGTTCCCCCCAGCTGTTGCCCCCGGCCGAAGGGGACACGCGCAGTATCGGGTCGCTGTCGGCAACGGGCGCGAGCAACCTTTCGAGTAAGGCCCGTCGCGCCGCAAGAGGGGTGTGGCGTATGTCCGCGCCATCGGTTTCCAGCAGGTCGTACGCCATGAAGAAAACCGGCACCTCGGCAAGGAGTTTCGGGCCGGGTTTCAGCCGGCCGATGCGTCGCTGGAGCGCGGCAAAGGACACCCGGCCGTCAGTGTTTCTCGCCAGCACCTCGCCGTCCAGCACCGTGCCCTCCGGCAGTGCTCGGGCGGCGCGCTCGAGTTCCGGAAAGCGCCCGTCCATGCGTTCCTCGCCCCGGGACCAGATGTAGATGTTGCCGCTGCGGTGCAGGAGCTGCGCGCGAATGCCGTCCCACTTCCATTCCGCAATCCAGCTCGCTGCATCGCCCAGCGCCGCGGGTGCTTCCGTGAGCGGCGCCGCCAGAAAGAACGGGTAGGGCAGTGCGCTGTCGTCAAAATCGCCTTCGCCGGTAGCCAGGTACGCCATAAACTCGGCGCTCGGCTGCCAGTCGCCCATCATGCGGTGCGCGATCAGGGCTGGCTCCAGCGCGAGGTGCTCTGCCAAGGCTCGGGTCACCAGCTTTTGCGAGACCCCAACGCGCAATGCGCCGGTGAGCAGCTTGTTCAGAACGAAGCGGTCATTGCCGGTCATGGCTGCCCACCAGGCCTGCACCGCCTGGCCCTGCTGCGCTTCGTCGAGTTTGCCCAGGGGCCGCAGCCGCTCGGTGACCCAGCGGTGCAGGGCGAGCGGAGCCAGGGCATCGTGCGTGGGCTCCGGGAGCAGCAGGGCGATGGTCTCGGCCATATCGCCGACGCTCTGGTAGGTTTCATCCAGGATCCACTCCGGATAGCCCGTCGCTTCGAGCACCCAGGCTTTCAGCGCGGCGCGCTTGACGAGCCGCTTCAGGCGCCGCCCGGACAGAAACCACATGGCCCAGGCGGCATCCGCCGGATCCGCGCTTGCCAGGTAGTCGACCATCGCAGTCATCTTGTCGTTGGTCGCGTTGCTCTGATCCAATCGCACGTAGAGCGCGGTGAAGTCCTGCATGGCTACAGCCCGTCGCCGTCGTCTTCGCCGTAGCGCGTTTGCAGCTCGGCGGCGTCCAGCCCCCGTTCGCGCAGGTAGCGCACCAACACGTCGGTTTTGCCATGGGTCGCCAGCACCCGGCGCGCGCCGCTGTCTGCAATCGTGCGCAGCAGGCCGGGCCAGTCGGCGTGGTCCGACAGGACGAAGCCGCGGTCGTAGCCTCGCCTTCGGCGATTGCCGCGGACGCGCATCCACCCGGAAACAAAGCCGGTGCTGTGCTTTGGGAATCGTCGCATCCAGCTCGAGCCCGCCGCCGACGGCGGCGCCAGCACCAGAGCCTGGGCAAGGTCTTCGTCCTCCGGCCACTGGCTGAGCGGCGTGGTGTCGGCCATGGGGATGCCCTGGTCGCGGTAGAGTTGAATCATCGCTTCCATCGCGCCGTGCAGCGCGATGCGGGAACGCTGGTCGATCGCCGTGTTCGCAGCCAGTTCGGCAAGCAGCCGTTGGGCTTTGCCCAGCGCGTAGCAGAACAGCACGCTGGTCTGGCCTCGGGCAGCGTTTGCCTGCCACCAGTCGCCGATCTCTCGCCCGACCTC
>CAZXIJ010000024.1:0-25613 GCA_964640725.1 uncultured Pseudomonadales bacterium
TCCAGGTCCCGCAGCACCTTGGAGCTTTCCACCACGCAGACCGCGTGGACTTTCGTATCGAGCGTTGCCGCGGCGCTGGCGGCAGCAGCCAGCACGGCCCGGTTCAGGCGCTCGTGCTGGGCATCGTCCTTGCGCAGGTCAATGGTCGCCAGCACCGGCCCGATCTTGCCGCGCCGTTTGCGAGGCGGTTTGCTTTGCGCGAACCAGATCGGCACCTGCGCCTGTTCCAGCAGCCCCCAATCCAGGGGCGTGTGCAGAAACCGTCCGTTTGCCGGGTGGGACGTCTTGACGATCAGATCGGCGCTGTCCCGGGTCACATGCTTGGCGACCCAGTCATCGATGGCGTTGGTCCAGACGACCCGCTGGCGAACCGGGTGGTTGAAGACCCGGTCATTCAGACGATCGTCGTCCTGCAGCAGCGCGCGCAGCCAGATTTTGCGATCGTCCAGCATGGCCTTTTTCAGCATCGCTCGGGTTTGCTTGTCGACGTCTCGATGATCCGCGATCGGGTCCCAGCAAAAGCTCGCCAGGGTCAGCGCGCGGTCCTCGGCCGCTGCGAGACGCAGGGACAGTTCCAGCGCGCTCTGCGGGTGCTTGGGCTTGTCGAGAATCGTGAAGATGCGTTTCATTTTTGGGGAAGCTCCTGGTGTGCGAGGCTGGCCTCGACGAATTGCTCAATAGCGCCGGTCTGCAGCAAGGGTTTGAAAAAGATGTGCTCGATGCCGGCGCGGTTCGCTTCCCGCTGCAGCTGGTGCTCGTGCCGCGACAGCGTCAGCGCAAAGGCGCAGCCCGGGCTGCGGCTCTGGATCCACTCGTACAGGGCAACGCCGCGACCATCCCGCAGAGCGCCGGCACAGAGCACAGCGAAGGGGGGCGTGACCGGCCAGTGCCGGCGAAAGCTCTGCGCGCCGTCGAGACCGAGAACAGGAAGGTCCATCAGCCCCAGCAGACCGCCCAGGCTGTCCCGGATTGCGGGGTCGGGATCGATGACGTAAACCCTGGGAGACGGGGACAGCTGGGAACCGGTGCTCATGGGGCTCAGCTTAGGGACAGCTGGCCGCCGCGAGCTATGCGTGGATTCCCTTACCCGGCAGGCAGGGCGGGCCGATCAATCCTCGCTGTTCTCCAGCGCCAGCTTCAGGCGCACCAGATCGGCGAGGGTTTTCGATTGTGTCTTGCGCATGACCTGGCTGCGATGAATTTCGACGGTGCGCTCGCTGATCTCCAGGTCCAGGGCGATGACCTTGTTGGCTTGCCCGGCGGCGACGCGCTCGAACACCTGCTGTTCCCGGGGGGTCAGCGCGCCGATGCGTTCCCGGGTGTTGGCCTGCTCGGCCGTGCGGCGCTGCTGGGCGTTGTCGACCACCAGCGCTTCGTTAATCCGATCCAGCAGCTCCTGGTCCCGGAACGGCTTGCGAATGAAATCGATGGCCCCGCGACGCATGGCCTCGACCGCCATGGGCACGTCGCCGTGGCCGGTAATAAAGATGATGGGCAGCGGCGAGTTCCGTTCGTCCAGGGCGCGCTGCAGGTCGAGACCGCTCATGCCCGGCATGCGGATATCCAGCACCAGCACGCCGTGAGCGGCATCGGCCCGGGCATCCAGGAACGCGGTGGCGCTGTCATAGGCTTCGAAGGGAATGTCCACGGAATCCAGCAGCATGCCTATGGCGTCCCGCACGGGCTCGTCGTCGTCGACGACGTAGACCAGTTGAGCATCACTCATCGGTTTCCTCCAGCGGCAGGCGCAGCTCAAAGGTGCAGCCAGGACCCGGATTGTTGCTGAATTCCAGGGTGCCGCGATGGGCCTCGGCGATGGAGCGACAGATGGATAGGCCCATGCCCATGCCCTGACTTTTGGTGCTGTGAAACGCCTCGAACACGGATTCGGTGTGCTCGGTCGGGATGCCTGGACCGCTGTCCCTGACGCGAACGACAGCTTCCTCCTGTTCCCTGATCAGATCGATGTAGACCAGCGCACCGTTCTTCAGGCCGTCATCGTACATGGCATCGATGGCGTTGCGGATCAGGTTGATGATCACCTGCTGAATCTGCACCGGGTCGCAGTGGCAGTGCACGGGTTCTGGCCAGCTGAACACGAGTTCGATGCTGTGCAGCTTGGCGTCTGGCGCGGCCAGCTGGGACAGCTCGCGCAGCAGGGTGCCAAGGTCCGTGAACTCCCGCTGCCCGTCCTCATTGCGCACAAAGCGTTGAATGCGCTCGATGACGGCGCCGGCGCGCAGGGCTTGCTGGTTGAGCTTGGTGAGGGCCGCCGACAGCTTGTCGCGCTTCAGCTGCGGCTGGTCGAGCAACCGCTGGCAAGATTGGGCGTACATGGCAATGGCGGTCAGAGGCTGGTTGATCTCGTGGGCGATGCTGGCCGTCATCTCTCCCATGGTGCTCAGCCGGCCAACCTGGGCGAGCCGCTCGCGCTGCTCGGCAATGCGCGCCATGGCCGCTTTCTGCTCGGTCAGGTCGCGCACCACGCCAGCGAAAAAGTGCGCGTCGCCGCCGTGAATCTCGTTGATGGCGAGCGAGATTGGAAACACCGTGCCGTCGATCTTTTGCGCGGTCAGCTCGCGGCCGATGCCGATGATTTTGGCCTCGCCGGTACTGATGTAGTGGCGGATAAAGTTCTGGTGGCTCGAGCGGTGCGGCTCGGGCATCAGCATGCCAACGGGTTGCCCGAGCAGAGCGCTGCTGTCATAACCAAACAGGCGCGTCGTCGCCTCGTTGACGGAGTGAATGAAGCCCTGCACGTCGATGATGATGATGGCATCGACGGCGGCGTCGAGAATCTCTAGGGCGTTTTCCTGCAGCCATCTGCTGCCATCGCTGGGCGGCATGGAATGCGGTTCCTTTCGGAAGAGCGTGCGGCGCAAACATAGCATGAAAGCTCAAAGCACCGGCCCCGGAAAGGCTAGGGGTTTCCCCTGATACGGCTTCTGCAAGCGCGTATACCGGCCTTTGGCGGCAGCCCCTACGCTGATGGCTGTTGAGTCAACCAACCAAGGGAGTCCACCGTGCCCTATCACCACGTACTGGTCGCGATCGATATGACCGACGAAGCCGACGAAGTGCTGACGGCTGCCAGGCAAGCAGCCGATCGTTTCGGCAGCCAGCTGTCGGCGATTTCTGTCGTACGGCCTCTGTCTGGCGTCTACGGTTTTGACATGGCGCCGGTCAGCCAGGGCACCGTGCCCTTTGAGCAGGCGGCACAGGACCAGGCCCGGGAGAAGCTCGAGGCCTTTGGCGGGATCTACGGCATCGAGAAAGCCGATCAGCACGTCATTGTTGGCGGTCCTGCGCACGAGATTCGCCAGATGGCGACGGAAGTTGGTGCCGACCTGATCGTGATCGGTACCCATGGCCGGCAGGGTCTGGGGCTGCTGCTGGGCTCCACGGCCAACGCAGTGCTGAACGGCGTAGCCTGCGACGTGCTGGTGGTGCGCATCACTGACGAAAGCTAGCCGGAGCCGTCGCGGTGCCGGTCCGTGCAGTTCTTTTGCTGCCCCTGCTGTTGGCAGGCTGCGGTTCGGAATCCCGGGGCTTTGTGCTGCCCCCTGGCGACGTTGCCGCCGGGCGCGACGCGTTAGTGGCCAATGGCTGCCTGCAGTGCCACTTTGTCGATAGCGGCCAGATGCCGCTGCCGACCACAGGCTCTGAGGAAAGCGCGATTCGTTTGGGCGGTCCGGGCAGCCGGGTGCGAACCTACGGCGAGCTGGTGACGGCCATCATCCATCCGAGCGAGTCCACCGATGCAGCGGCGGTTGCCATGCCGGACTTTAACGAGCAGTTGAGCGTGCGCGAGCTGGTCGACATCACCACCTTTCTGCGCAGCACCTACGGCGTCTGGGCGCCGCACTACTACCCGCACTTTCCGCCGGAATAGCTGGGCCTGAAGGTTTTTCAGGGCTCGCTTAAACGCGGGTCGCAAGGTTGGCTGTCAGCAACGCAGCTGGCGCCGGAAGTAGGTCATGCCCGGCCCCAGGGCCTGCCGCCAACCCTGCTCAACCCCGGCGTTAAAGGCCGGATCGTGGGCAGCGACGGTGTCGATCAGCGCCTGCAGCCACCGCTCGAACATCGCGTCGCTGGCGCCCACCTGGCGATGCCGCTCCGCCAGCCGCTCCAGCTCGGCGTTGGGCTCGTCCAGCAGATAGAACGCCACCAGCTGATACAGGGACATACGCATCATGCGCGATTGCTGCGGGATGTCTGTACCGGCAAAGAGCCGGGCGATGTCCGGATCTTTCAGAAAGCGCTGGTAAAAGTCGTCAAAAAAAAGAGCCGCCTCAGGGCCGATGGGGATGCCGGTGCCAAACAGCCGCTCATAGCTGGCTTCGAAGCTGGGGTTGGCGACCGGCGCCTTGGCAGAGCTGCTCAAGGTTGATTCGCTCCGGGGCGCTCCGCCGGCCGGTACACCCCCTCGGGCTGGTTGCTCTGATCGAACAGGTAGACACCGATGCGCACGTAAGGCGACGCCGTGGCCGTGCCCGGCGCGACGGCGGCCGGGACCTTGCGGCGGACCGGGCGCTGCGACAGCAGGTAGTCTGCAATCAGATACAGGTCCTCCGTCATGAGGTTGCCATAGGCCAGCCAGGGCATGACCGGGTTCAAGGGCCGCCAGTCCTTGGCGCGGCCGTGACGCAACGCGTCGACCAGAGCGTCCCGCGACCAGCCGCCGATGCCGGTCTCGACATCCGGGGTCAGGTTGCCGGGAAACACCACAGCCGGCGATTGCCCGTCGACCCATTCGCTCACGGCGATGCCGATGCGGGATCCTGCAAGGGGAGAACCCTGTGGTTTGCCGAGCAGCGCGCCGTCCGTATGGCACTGGCCGCAGCCGAGCAGGCCGACCAGGTAAGCGCCGCGATCCAGAGGGTCCGGCCGCATGCCCGGACTTTCGCAGGCCGCCAGGGCGGCGGTTGCGGCGATGAGGGCGCAGGCCCAGAGCCTGCGGTGCTTGCGAGGGCCGGGCGAGCCGGATGCAGGGTGGTCGGTCACGATCTTTCTCCCGATAGCGCGGTGGCAGAGCCTGATCTGAACAGTGCCGCCGAGCCTACGGGGCGGACCGCGGCGCACGCTATAGGGGTTTTCCCGGGTGTGAGCGCCCGCGACGGCGCGCTGCCAGCTACGGGATATCCGCAGTTGGCTGCGGCGATTGCGAATGGGCGCGCACCGGCTCCGGCCGTAGATTGGCGGTGCCTGGCCGCTGGCCGCCCAAGGAACTGCCCATGAGCTACAACAACATTCTTGTTGCCGTTGACCTGACCCAGGAAGCGGACCAGGTGCTGGCCGCGGCGCAGCAGACCGCGCAGCGTTGCGACGGCAAGCTGTCCTGTGTCTCTGTCATCCGGCCCCTGGCTGGCGTGTACGGCGGGGTGGACATGGCGGTCGTTGCCCAGCGAACCCTGGCCTTTGAGCAGGAAGCCATTGCGCAGGCGCGCGACAAGCTCGCAGCCCTCTGCACGGGCTACGACATCGATCCGGCAGAGCAGTTCGTGCTGCTGGGCAGCCCGGCGTTCGAGATCCGCCGTCTGGCGCAGGATCTGGACGTCGGCCTCATTGTGATCGGCACCCACGGCCGGCACGGTCTCGGCCGACTGCTGGGCTCAACGGCGAACGCGGTTCTGCACGGCGTTGGCTGCGACGTACTCGTTATCAGGATTGACCATGAAGACTAGCCACCGTTCTCTGTCTTTCGCGGTTGCCGTGCTGGCTGCCGCCCTGCTCGCTGGCTGTGATCGGCAGAGTCGGGGTTTTGCCTTGCCGCCCGGCGATAGCGAGCGCGGGCAGGCGGTGTTTGCGGAGCTGGGGTGCCATCACTGTCACGTGGTGACAGAACAGGTGGCCAAGGCCGCAGACAGTCCCTATCCGGAAGTGACCGTCCGCCTTGGCGGGACCGTGAGCCGCGTCAAGACCTACGGCGAACTGGTCACAGCGATTATCCATCCGCAAAAGTCCCTCGCCCGGGGTCACTCGCCGCAGCTCCTGGACGAAGCAGGGGGGTCGAAGATGCCTGACTTCAACGCCCGCATGACCGTGCAGGAGCTGGTGGATTTGACGACCTTTCTGCAGGGCCAGTACAGCGTTTACGTGCCGGAGTACTACCCGTACATCGCGATTCCCTAGGCCCGCGCTAGACGTTGATGGCCCCGGTGTCTGCCGGTGCCCAGACCCGCAGCAGCGCTGCGGCGCGTTCCGGATCTGTCTCGAGCAGTGCATCGCCCAGCTCGATGACCTCGGGAATGCGCGCGGCGTCCCGGCGCAGGTCCGCAATGCGGAACTGCTGCTCCCCGGTCTGGCGCGCGCCGAGCAGCTCTCCCGGGCCGCGCAGCTTCAGGTCCTGCTCGGCAATGTAGAAACCGTCCTGGCTGTCGCGAATGACGCTCAGCCGTTCCCGGGCGATTTTTCCCAGCGGTGTTTTGTACAGGAGCACACAGTGCGATGCCTGCGCGCCGCGACCCACGCGCCCGCGCAGCTGGTGCAGCTGGGACAGGCCCAGCCGGTTCGGGTCCTCGATGACCATGAGCGTGGCGTTGGGCACATCGACTCCGACTTCCACCACCGTCGTGGTGACCAGCAGCGCCCGCTCGCCAGCCTTGAAGCTGGCCATGACCTGCGCCTTGTCGGCGGCGCTCATGCGGCCGTGCAGCAACCCGACCTGGTGCTTGCCAAAGCGCTGGCGGAGTTCTTCAAACACGGTTTCGGCAGCGGCGGCGTCCAACTGCTCTGAGGGCTCGATGAGGGTGCAGACCCAGTAGGCCTGCTGGCCGCGGGCAAAGACGGCAGTCAGCCGGTCGATGACCTCGCCGCGGCGGTCGTCGCTGACCGCCACGGTCTGGATCGGTTGCCGGCCCTGGGGCAACTCGTCGATGAGCGAGACGTCCATGTCCGCGTACAGCGCCATGGTCAGGGTTCGCGGGATTGGCGTCGCGGTCATGATGAGCTGGTGCGGCAGGCGGCCCTTGTCGCGCAAGGCCATGCGTTGGTGCACGCCAAAGCGATGCTGCTCGTCGATCACCGTCAGGCCGAGGTTGGCGAACTCGACGCTGCGCTGGAACAGGGCGTGCGTGCCAATCACCACCAGGGCGCTGCCGCTGGCAACCGCTGCTTCCCGGGCGCGACGCTCCCGCGCGCCCAGGGACCCGGTGAGCAGCACCACGTCGATCCCCAGGGGAGTGAGCCAGGCCGAGAAGTTCAGGTAGTGCTGCTCTGCCAGAATTTCCGTTGGCGCCATCAGCGCGGTTTGCGCGCTGTGCTCAGCGGCGCGAATGGCAGCGAAGGCCGCCACCACGGTTTTGCCTGAGCCCACGTCCCCCTGGATCAGCCGCAGCATCGGTGCGGCCTTGCCCAGGTCGTTCAGGACGTCCGTCAATGCCCGCTTTTGCGCGCCGGTCAGGGTGAAGCCCAGGTGCTGGGCGAGCGCTCGCCCGAGCTGGTTGGCCGGAGGCAAGGCGAGGGTTCGCTCTTGCTGCCGGTCCCGCTGTTGGTGGCGCATGATCAGGTAGTAGGCCGTCAGCTCGTCGATGGCGATCTGCGTTTGCTGCGCCTCGATCTCTTCGAAGCGCGCTGTTGCCGGGGGCTGATGCAGGTAGGCGATGGCGGCCATGGGCCAGCCGCCTTGCACCGCCCCCTCGTGGTTGAGGGTGGCCAGCGCGGTCTGGCTCAGCTGGCGCAGCCGCAGCTGTCCGAGTCCTTTGGTGATGGCGTACACCGGGGTCAGCTCCGGCTCCGGGGGCCCGAAGGGCGTGGGGCTGCCGCGGTATTCCGGGTGCGTCAGCTCCAGCCCGCCGCCGCCAAAGCGGGCCGTACCGAAGGCCTGCACGTACATGCCGGTTTGCAGCGCGCCCTGCTGCTGTTTGCTGAAGTGAAAAAACCTCAGGTTCAGAAACCCGTGGCTGTCGTCAACGGTGACGGCCCAGCTGCGCCGGCGCCCGTAGGTCACCTTTGAGTCGATGACCTGGCCCTGAATCAGGACCTCGTCGCCGGCCCGAACCTGGTTAAGCGGCGTGACGCGGGAGCGGTCTTCGTAGCGCAGGGGCAAATGCAGCAGCAGGTCGCCGACCCGGGCGATGCCCAGGCCCTTGAGTTTCTCGGCCAGGCTCGGCCCGACGCCTTTGAGCACCGTGACTGGCGCATCGGGACCGACGGGGGAGCCGGAAGACACGGTGGCGGCAGCCGGCGGGCTCAGTCCGGCAGGACCAGCACAGCGTCGGCCTCAAACTGCGCGCCCTTCGGCAGCGCTGCGACCTGCACCGCGGCTCGAGCGGGATAGGGCTCGCTGAAGTGTCGCGCCATGGTTTCGTTGACGGTCTGAAAGTTGGCCAGGTCGGTCAGATACAGATTCAGCTTCACGCAGCCCCCGAGGCTGCCACCGGCGGCTTCGCACACGCCGCGCAAATTGGCGAACACCTGCTCGGCCTGCTCGGCAAAGTCATCGGACACCATTTCCATGGTGTCTGGCACCAGGGGAATCTGGCCAGAGATGTAGACCGTGCGATCGACGCGCACCGCCTGCGAGTAGGTGCCGATGGCCGCAGGGGCGAGGTCCGTGGCAAGCGTGGTTCTTTCCTGGGGCATGACAGTTCCTAGCCGTGCGTGCTCGCGGCTGCGAGCGCGGTTAGCCGCTGACGCGGCTGATGTTCTTGACCTGGGTCAGCGCGCGCAGACGCCGCATGGCCCGTTCCAGGTGCGCCAGATCGTGCACCGACAGGCGGATGGAGATGCTCGACAGCACGGCGTCGCGTTCCTCGACATTGATGTTGTCGAGGCCGGCGTCCGTGGCCGCAATGGCGCCCGCGATCTCCGCGATGAGCCCCTTCTTGCCCTCGGCGTCGACGCGTAGCGTCGTCAGGTATTCGCCTTCGACGGCGTCGGCCCAGTTGGCCGGGATGATTTCCTGGGGGCTGCGCCGCCGGATCTCCGCCATGTTGCTGCAGGTTTCCATGTGCACCACAAAGCCTTTGCCGGGGGTCATGCGGCCAACGATCTGATCGCCGGGAACCGGCCCGCAGCAGCGGGCGTAGTTGATGACCAGCCCCTCGCCGCCGCGAATCGCGACGGGCCCGTCGTCTTCGACGATCAGCCCGCGGTACTCCGGGTTGTCGGCGGCCAGCAGCTTTTGCGCCACCACGTAGCTCATGAGCTCGCCGTTGCCGATCCGGGCCAGCAGCTCGTCGAGCTTGCGCACGCCGAACTCCTTGAACACGCGCCGCAGCCGGCGGAAATCGAGGTCGTTCAGGGACTTGTTTTCTGCAGACAGGGAGCGGTTCAGCAGCCGGCGGCCGAAGGCAATGCTGTCGCTTTGCTGCTGCGCCTTGAGCGCTTGCCGGATTCCGGAACGGGCCTTGCCGGAGACCACGAAGGTCAGCCAGTCCGGGCTTGGGGTTGCGCTGTCCGAGGTGATGATCTCGACGCTCTGGCCGCTTTGCAGTTGCTGTGACAGGGGCGCGAGCTGCCGGTCTACTTTGGAAGCAATGCAGCGGTTGCCAATCTGCGTGTGCACCGCATAGGCAAAGTCCACCGGGCAAGCGCCCCGGGGCAGCTCGAGGATTTCGCCCTGCGGGGTGAATACGTAAACCTCGTCCGGGAACAGGTCGATCTTGAGGCTCTCGATGAACTCCATCGGGTTGCCAGCCTGGGCCTGCAGGTCGAGCACGTTGCTCACCCACTGCCGGGCGCGATTCTGGGCGGGTTGGAACTGTTCCTGGTCGCCCTTGTAGCGCCAGTGGCCGGCGATGCCGCTCTCGGCGACCTGCTCCATGTGCTCTGTGCGGATCTGCACTTCGATCGGCACGCCGCGGCGCCCGAACAGCGATGTGTGCAAGGACTGGTAGCCGTTCACCTTGGGGATCGCGATGTAGTCCTTGAAGCGGCCAATGACCGGCTTGTACAGATTGTGCACGATGCCCAGGGCCCGGTAGCAGTCGTCGACCCGGCTGACGACGATACGAAAGCCGAACACGTCCATGATCTGCTCGAAGGGCTTCTTCTGGCTGCGCATCTTTTGATAGATGGAGTAGGGGTGCTTCTCCCGGGCTTCGACCCGGGCCCGGATCTTTTCGCGTTTCAGCGCCTGTTTGATGGTCTTCTGGATCTCGTCCATCAGCGCGCTGCGGTTGCCCTTGGCCGCCACCACAGCACGCTCGATCCGGTCGGCGCGCAGCGGGTACAGAGCCTTGAAGCCCAGGGACTCGAACTCCTGCTTGATGCTGTGGATGCCCAGCCGGTTCGCGATGGGGGCGTAGTAGTCCAGGGTTTCCCGGGCGATGCGCTTGCGCTGTTCCCGGCTCATGACGCCGATGGTGCGCATATTGTGCAGCCGGTCGGCCAGTTTCACGATGATGACGCGGATGTCCTTGGCCATGGCCATGGCCATCTTCTGAAAGTTCTCGGCCTGGGCCTCGGCCCGGGAGTGGAACATCTTGGTCAGCTTCGAGACGCCGTCGACCAGCTCTGCCACTTCCATGCCGAACTCGGCGCCAAGGGTGTCCTTGGCGATCTGCGTGTCTTCGAGCACATCGTGCAGCAGCGCGGCGCTCAGGGTCTCGTGGTCCATGCGCATGTCAGCCAGGATGTTGGCGACCGCAAGGGGATGGGTGATGTAGGCGTGCCCCGTGCGCCGGGTCGCGCCTTCGTGGGCCGCCGAGGCATAGCGATAGGCCTTGCGCACCACGGCGACGTGGGCGGGAGACAGATAATCCTGAAGCTTGGCTAGAAACTCTTCCGGCGTGACCGGAACCGCAATCTCGGGGCGCCGGCCGTATTCAGCCAGCTTCTCGACGAAGAAGGACTCAGAATTCGTTTGTGGGCTCGGGGGCGGGGGGGACATCTCCCAGACCGAAAGTCAGACTAATAGGCTCATCCTCGTGAGAGGCTTCCTGCTCGTCAAGCATTTCGTTGGAAATCATGCCCTCAGCAATCTCTCGGAGAGCGATGACCGTGTGCTTGTCATTCTCCGGAGGCACCATCGGGTCCAGGCCGTAGTCGCGCAGATGCCGGGCTCGACGGGTGGCGAGCATGACCAGCTCGAACCGGTTGTCGACATTTTCCAGGCAATCTTCAACGGTGATGCGGGCCATGGCGGGACCTGTGGCTACGGAAAGGGCCGCGGAGTGTATCGGGGCGGGAATGTCGGATCAAGGCGGCCGGCTCAGGCTGTGGGGCCGGTCTCCAGCGCGCTGCCCAGCAGGCTGCCCAGCAGGTCCTCGTGCCGGCTGCTTTGCCGGGGCCGGCGCAGCCGCTCAGCATGCACGACGCTGCTTAACTCTGATGCGGCCACCTCGAAGCGGTCGTTGACGATCAGATAGTCGAAGTCCTGATAGTGAGACATCTCGGCGACCGCCTTGGCCATGCGGGCCTCGATCACGTCTGCGGCGTCCTGCCCGCGCCCGGTCAGGCGCTCTTTCAGGGTCTTGAGAGACGGCGGCAGGATGAAGATGCTGGCGACGGCGTCCGGGAATGCGGCGCGAACCTGGCGGGCCCCCTGCCAGTCGATCTCGAGCACCACGTCCTTGCCCGCGGCCAGGCAGGCGCGCAGCGCCGCCTTGCTGGTGCCGTAGCGGTTGCCGAACACCTCGGCGTGCTCGACGAAGCCGTCATCGTCAATGAGCGCCTGGAAAGCGGGCAGATCAACAAAGTGGTAGTTGATGCCGTCTGTTTCCCCCGGTCGCTGGGGGCGGGTGGTGTGGGACACCGCGACCTGGACCCGGTCGTCGGCCTCCAGCAGAGCGCGAACCAGGCTGGTTTTGCCGGCGCCGGAGGGCGCGGCGACCACGAGCAGCAGTCCAGCGTCCTGAACGCCGGCGGCCTTCCCGGAGCTGTTCGTTGCGCCGGTCATTCCACGTTCTGCACCTGTTCCCGGATCTGCTCGACCACGACCTTCAGGTCGACCGCGCGCTGCGAGGTCTCTGCCAGCACCGATTTGGAGGCCAGGGTATTGGCTTCGCGGTTCAGTTCCTGGGTCAGAAAGTCCAGCCGGCGGCCGTGTGGGCCGGGGCCACGGAGGCTGCTGCGGGCCTCTTCGACGTGAATGTTGAGCCGGTCGAGCTCTTCGGCGACGTCGGCGCGCTGGGCCAGCAGGGCGATCTCCTGCTCCAGGCGGCCAGCGTCTACGGTAACCGTCAGATCCTGCAGCCGGGTCTGCAGCCGGGCATGGATCTGGTCCGTCAGACCCTGGGTCATGGCGGTGACCTCGGCGACGATACGCTCGATCTCGCTCAGGCGCTCGGCAATCGTGTCGGCCAGGGCCGCGCCTTCCCGGGCCCGGTACGCGATCAGCTCCGTCAGGGTTTGTTCGAACAGGTCGGTCACGCTGCTGCCCAGCACCTCTTGCTCGACCTCAGACTGGTCGCCAATGATGCCCGGCCAGCGCAGCAGCTCGATGGGGTTTGGCGGGCCGATTTCCGGCGCGTCCCGGCGCACCTGCTCCAGCACCGCCAGCAGGTTGAGCAGCAAAGGCCGGTTCAGGGCGACCTCGGAGGCGATGTTGGTCATCTCGATGCGCAGCGTGCAATCGACCTTGCCGCGCTGCAGGTGTTTGCGCAGCACCTCCCGCAGGGGGTGCTCCATCTGCCGCAGGGCGTCGGGCAACCGGATCTGACCGTCCAGAAACCGGTGATTGACGCTGCGCAGCTCCCAGGTGAGCGTGCGGCCGCGGACGGAGTTCTGACGCCGGGCGAAGGCGGTCATGCTGTGAGCCATGGCTGTCCCGTTGCGCGGCGCAGGTTTCGCCGCTGAAAATGACGCGCGCCTAGTATACTGGCGGCACGCGCCCCGTGCGCACCACGCCTTGAGGATCTCCATCGTGTCATCGACTTCTGTTGCCGCCAGCGCTGCGCGCCCGAGCGGCCGTGCCCTCGACGAAAAGCGCATCGTTACCTTCGAGCAGTCCTTCACTCGCCACGCCCCCGGCTCCGTGCTGGTCAGCTTTGGCGACACCCGGGTGCTGTGCACCGTGTCTATCGACAAGGGGGTGCCGGGCTTTCTGCGCGGCAAGGGCACCGGCTGGCTCACTGCCGAGTACGGCATGCTGCCGGGCGCGACCCATACCCGCGCCGACCGCGAGGCCGCTCGCGGCAAGCAGTCGGGCCGCACCATCGAAATCCAGCGCCTGATCGGCCGCTCGCTGCGGGCCGCGGTGGATCTGACCGCCCTCGGGGAACGCACGGTCCGCATTGACTGCGATGTGCTGCAGGCCGACGGCGGCACGCGCACCGCGTCCATCACCGGGGCCTCCCTGGCCCTTGCCGATGCGCTCCAGACCGCGGGGATTCAGGGCGCATTCAGAGAGTTTGTGGCATCTATATCCGTAGGGGTCACGAAGAGCGGCCCCGTTCTGGATCTGGACTACGCCGAAGACAGCCGCGCCGAGACCGACATGAATGTCGTGATGCTGGAAAGCGGCGGCTTTATCGAGATCCAGGGCACCGCCGAAGGTTCGGCCTTCGACGACGCAGAGCTGGCATCGATGCTGGCCCTGGCCCGCAAAGGGATTGGCGAGCTGTTAGCAACGCAGCGCGGCCTGCACCCGGACCTGTAACCCGTGCAGCGCCGCGGGCGAGACGACCACGCAATCCATCACGGGAGGATCAGCCGATGACCGACACTCAATCACAGCTCATTCGCCTGTTTGTGGATGAGCAGGTGCTTCGCTTTGGCGACTTCACGCTCAAGTCGGGCCGCCGCAGCCCCTACTTCTTTAACCTCGGCGCCCTCTGCTCCGGCGCTGCCCTGGCGCAGTTGGCCGAAGCCTATGCCGACCGGGTCGAGGCCAGCACGGCGCAGCCTACCGTGCTGTTTGGCCCGGCCTATAAGGGCATTCCCCTGGCCGCTGCCGTGGGCACGGCGCTGGCGCGTCGGGGCCGCGACCTCGGCATCACCTTTAACCGCAAGGAGCGCAAGGCGCACGGAGAAGGCGGGGCGCTGGTCGGCGCGTCCCTCGAAGGTGCTCGGGTTCTGATCCTGGACGATGTCCTTACGGCCGGAACGGCCATGCGCGAAGCGGTCGGTCTGATTCAGGCCGCGGGCGGTACCGTGGTCGGCGTGCTGATCGCCATGGATCGGCAGGAACGGGCGCCCGATGCGGCGCTCGCCGCCAGCGACAGCGCTGTCGAGGTTTTGGCGGCTGAGCTTGCTGCGCCTGTCGAAAGCCTGATCACCTTGACGGATCTTGTTCGTTACCTTGACGCAACTGTCGAAGAGAGTGACGGAGTCCTCGATTCCGGGCTCGCCGGTGACGCAGACTTGAGAAGCCGTATGGTGGAATATCAATCCGAGCACTGTATCGTTTCGCTATGAAGTTCCGACCGCACACCCGCATCCCCAGTTCCGATTCACGGCCCCGCAGCCGCGCGGTGGGCTGGCTGGTGGCCGCTTTGACGGCCAGCTCGCTGGCCGGCCCGGTTCAGGCCGGGGAGCTCTACCGCTTCAAGAGCGCCAGCGGCGGGCTGGTCCTGTCGTCGAGCATCCCGAACGAACGGGTGACCGAGGGTTACGAGGTGATCGACGGCTACTCGGGCCGCGTGCTGCGCACCGTCGCGCCGCAAATCAGCGCTGAAGAAGCAGCCGCCAAAGCCGAGTTCGAGCGGCGCGTGGGGGTCTGCCAGATCGCCCTGCGCCGGGTTCAGACGATGTACGAGTCGAACGAAGACATCGATAGCGCCGAGACCAAGGCTCTGCAGTCGCTGGAAACGCGCATCGTCAACGCCCAGGCCAACCTCACGCACCTGAAGAACCAGCGGTCCAACTTTGAAGACCAGGCGGCACGGATGGAGCGCAGCGGCAACGGCGTCACGCCGGCGCTGATGGGAAACCTGGAGCGGGCCAACAACCAGATCGCAAATCTCGAGAAAGAGATTGCCCATCGCACCGCCGAGCAGGAAGAAACACAGGCCGGCTATGCCCTCGACCGCCAGATCTTCGCGGTCGAAGACTGCGAAGCGGCAGCGGTCCACGCGGTGTTTGATCTGGAAGATCCGCAGCTCGCCAACAACGGCTGAGCCCAAGCTCGTTCCGGGCACGCCCGCCCGCCGCAGGCACGCGCGCCCGCCGCGGGCACGGGCGCCGTTCCCGGTGCCTAAGCGAACAGGCTGCGCGAGAGCGCGCTCCACACTTCGTCCCAGTGCGCCGTTGGCGGGTCGCGATACTCGCTGCGCACGAACTGCTGAATGCGCCCCTCAGCGAAAGCCAGCAGCAGGGCAGCGGCAGCACTGGCCGGCGTTTGCGGCGCCACCGGTTGCGTGAGCGACCAGTCGCGCAGCAGTTGCCGCAGCTGCGTCTGCAGCCGGTCGTAGAGCTGGCGCAGCCGGTGGTGCAGCCGCGCGTTCTCGCCCTGCAGGGGCTCGCCGACCAGCAGCCGGGCCAGCCCTGGATTGCGCTCGGCAAAGCGCAGCAGCAGCAGCAGGATCTCCCGGCAGCGAACCTCGACGTCGTCCGTATCTTTCAGCAGCCGGGCAATGCGCGGGAACAGCGCTTCTTCGGTGTAGTCGATCAGGCCCTCGAGCATCTTCGCCTTGCTGGGAAAATGCCGGTACAGCGCGGCCTCGGTGACGCCGACTTCCCGGGCCAGCGCCGCGGTGGTGATCCGGGAGCCGTGACGGGTCTCCAGCATCAGCGCCAGGGCTCTGAGAATTTCTTCTTTGCGCGAACTCTTGGGCATCGGTCAGTGACTCGTGATCTGCGTGCCGATGCCGGCGTCAGTGAACACTTCTAGCAGCAGAGAATGCGGTGCGGTGCCGTCGATGATCTGCACCGCTTTGACACCGGCAGCCAGGGCCTCCAGGGCGCAGGCCGTCTTCGGCAGCATGCCTTCATTAATAGTGCCCGCTGCAACAAGCTCGCGCACCTGGGCGGCGGTCAGGGTCGGCAAGCGTTGCTCTGCGCTGTCGAGCACGCCGGGCCGGTTGGTCAGCAGGACCAGTTTTTCTGCCACCAGCGCCTCGGCGATCTTGCCGGCCACGACGTCGGCGTTGATGTTGTAGGACTCGCCGTTCGGCCCCACGCCGATCGGCGCGATCACCGGCACGAAGTGCGACTGGGTCAATGTGGTCAGCACTTCGATGTTGATGCGTTCGACCTCGCCCACATGCCCGATGTCGATAATCTCGTGGCCGCCGTCCGGCACTTCCTGGTCGGCGAGCTGCAGCTTCCGGGCCTGGATCAGCTCTCCGTCCTTGCCGGTGATGCCCACCGCATGGCCGCCCTGGCGATTGATCTGCGACACGATGTCCTGGTTGACCAGCCCGCCCAGCACCATCTCGACCACGTCCATGGTTGCGGCGTCCGTGACACGCATGCCGCCCACGAAGCGCGTCGGGATATTGAGCTTGTCGAGCAGCGAGCCGATCTGCGGGCCGCCGCCGTGCACGACCACGGGGTTCATGCCCACCAGCTTCAGCAGCACGATATCGCGGGCAAAGGTTTCCTTCAGCTGCGCGTCGACCATGGCGTTGCCGCCGTACTTGACCACCACGGTGCTGCCGTGGAATTTGCGGATGTAGGGCAGCGCTTCGGTCAGCACGCTGGCGATGTTGTCGGCCTGTTGCTCGTCCATGGCGCGGTGCGTCGCTGCGCGGTCTCCTGGCTTGGGGGCGGTCCGGGTGGTCTCGGCGCTAGCCGAAGGTCAGCGCCGGGCTGATGGCGAGCAGCTGTTCCTGGAACTGCGCCTTGACGCGCTCCAGAGCTTCCGTGCTGTCCGCTTCGAACCGCAACGATAGCACCGGCGACGTGTTCGACGGCCGCACCAGGCCCCAGCCGTCGTCAAAGTCGACGCGGATGCCGTCAATGCTCGTGATCGTGCCTTCGCCAAAGTCGGCGCTCTGCTCGAGCTTGGCCATGATCTCGAACTTTTCGCGTTCCGTGGTTTTGATCTTCAGCTCCGGGGTCGCAACGGTTTGCGGGAACTGCGCGAAAACTTCGTCGGCGGTGGCCGTTTGCGCCGCCAGGATTTCCAGCAGCCGCGCCGCGGAGTAGAGCGCATCGTCAAAGCCGTACCAGCGCTCGCCAAAGCAGATGTGGCCCGAGAACTCGCCGCCCAGGAGCGCGCCGGTTTCTTTCATTTTGGCCTTGATGTGGGAGTGGCCGGTCTTCCACATGATGGGCCGGCCGCCGTACTCGCTGATCGCGTTGTTCAAGTGCCTGGAGCACTTGACGTCAAAGATGATGTCAGCGCCCGGGTTGCGGCTGACGATGTCCTGGCTGAACAGCATCATCAGCTTGTCGGGCCAGACGATTTCGCCGCTGCGCGTAATGACCCCGAGCCGGTCGCCGTCGCCGTCAAAGGCGAGGCCCAGGTCGGCATCTTCTGCCGCGACGACGGTCATCAGGTCTTCCAGGTTCTCTGGCTCTGCCGGGTCCGGGTGGTGGTTCGGGAAGGTGCCGTCGACTTCGCAGTACAGCGGCACAACTTCGCAGCCCAGCTCTTCGAGCAGCTGCGGCGCAATGCCGCCGGCGACGCCGTTGCCGCAGTCGACAACGACCTTCATGGGCTGCGCCAGGGCGACGTTGTCGAGCACGCGCTCCATGTAGGCGGGCACGATATCAATTTCTTCGAAGTCGCCTTCGCCGCTGCCGAGCTCGTTGTTGGTAATGCGTTGCTGCAGCCGGGTGATGCGCGTTTCTGCGAGCGTGACGCCGCCGATCATCATCTTCAGGCCGTTGTACTCCGGCGGGTTGTGGCTGCCGGTGATCATGATGCCGGTGCCCGTGTCGAGCGCATGCGTTGCGAAGTACAGCAAGGGCGTGGGCACCTCGCCGATGTCGATCACGTCCATGCCGCCTTCTGTCAGGCCGCGGCCGAGGGATGCGGCCAGCCCCGGGCTCGACAGCCGGCCGTCCCGGCCAATCGCAACGCGCGTCTGCTTGTGCTCTGCGCACTCGCCGGCGAAGGCGCGCCCAATCCAGTAGACCACCTCTTCCGTCAGGTTCGAGGTAGTGATGCCGCGAATGTCGTAGGCCCGGAAGATTTCCGGATCCAGCTCCAGGCCCTGGTCCAGGGGGCTGGCCTCGTCCTCCGTGACCGTCACGCCGTAGTTGTCGTCGGGCTTGGCCTTGCCGGTGTGCTTCGGCGGCTTCTTGTCGGGCATTTTCTGATCTCTTACTTCAAGGGCATCGTCATCGAGCAGCGCCGATATTTCGTCTTCGTCGCTGTCTGCAGCCAGGCTGGTTGCGGGTATGGAAGGTTTGGAAGGTTTGGAAGGTTTGGTCGGTGCTGGCGCGCTGCCCGGTTCCGGCGCTATGCCGTCGCGTTCCCGCGCTGCGCCGGCGAGATCGTTGGCGATGTCCTGAAACGTTGCCGTGCTGTAGGGCTTGAGCTGCGGGTTGGCACCGCGAACCAGACGAGTGCCGTAGTCCTTGAGCTGTTTGGCGTCGCTGAGCAGATTTTTCGACAGCCGGCTGAAGCCCAGGCCAATGCCGCCCAGCGTGAGGCCGATGGCCAGACCGAGGGGCGTCAGAATGGAGGTCCAGGCGCTGCTGTCGTTCACTGGCGGCGCGGCGGTGAAGTTCAGGGTCCAGTGCGGAACGCCAAGCTGGGCGGAACTCGCCAGGGCATCTTCCTCGGCCCCGGAGCCCCAGGCCATGACCGGTGTTGCCGGCGAGCCCTCGAACTGCTGGAGCAACGCCAGGTTGCCGAGGTCGCTGTCGAAGGCAACGGAGAGGGGTTCCAGCAGCGCGTTGTTTGACAGCACGGCGAACAGCACGCCAACGACGATGCCGTCCCGGGTCACCGGCACGGCGGCGTAGAGCATGTTGCGCTGGCTGATGCTGGCTTCCGGGCCCACAAACTCGGCGGTTTCTGCGCGCTTGATGACATCCAGGGCGGCGAAAGTGATGGGGGTATCGGCGTTCAGGTCGACCTCGCCCTCGCCCCGGGGCACCAGATCAACGCGCTGGGCGTAGGGAATCAGGCGGCGCAGCTCTTCGGCGGCCTCGGTGCGCGCGGGTTCGGGCTGCAGCACGCTGTCGCTGGCGAAGCGGCTGCTGCCGGCGGACTGCAGGGAGCGTTTGATTTCGGTCACCCGGCTGTTCAGGAAGCGGCTGAGCGCGCTGGCCTGGCTTTGCTGGCTGCTCTGCCGGGCCTGGTCCTGCTCGCCAATGAAGTTCCAGCCGAGCACGCCGAAGGCGCAGATGATGCCGAGCAGGGCAACGGCGATGGCGACCAGGGCATGGCGCCAGATGCCGGTGACGACCTTGTTGCCCCGTGCTCCCGACGGGCTTTTCCGCTTTGCCATGGGCGATCTCGTTCCCTTCCCTGAACCCCACCGAATGTTAATGGGCGCTAACCGTGCTGGCCATAGAAACTGACCCCTACAGCGAGTGTTTGTCCACAAAGGCTCGCACCAATCGGGGACGGCATCCTCAGTTCGTGGGGCAAGTCACAGTTGGCAGCAGGTCGGCGATCGCGGCCAGGATGTTGCGGGCCAGCTCAGCCTTCGGCTGCCGGTCCAGAGCCCGTTCCCAGTCGGCGGTGATCAGCGTGGCGGCGTTGTGGTCGGTGCCGAATCCGATATCGGAGCGGGACACGTCGTTGACCACGATCAGATCCAGCCCTTTGCGTTCCCGTTTGGCCCGCGCGTGTTGCAGGGCGTCGTGGGTTTCTGCGGCGAAGCCGACCACCAGCGGCCCGGCTGGCAGCGCGCCAACGCTGGCGATGATGTCCGGGTTTTCGACCAGCTCGACCGTCATCTGCCCCGCGGCTGGCGCGCCGTTGCCGCGTTCTTTTTTGATCTTGCGGTCGGCGACGGTCGCCGGGCGGTAGTCGGCGACCGCGGCCACGCCGATGACCACGTCCTGCGCTGCTGCGCGGCTCATGACGGCCTCGTGCATGGCCCGGGCGCTGTCGACATCGACGCGCGTCACCCCGGCCGGCGTTGGCAGGCTCACGGGGCCGCTGATCAGCGTGACTTCGGCGCCGCTGCGAGCGGCCTCTGCGGCCAGGGCGTAGCCCTGCTTGCCGGAGCTGTGATTGCTCAGGAACCGTACTGGATCAAGCGCCTCCCGGGTCGGGCCGGCCGTGATCAGAAATTTGCGGCCGGCAAGGCGCTCATCGCCGGCGCTGTCCAGCAGCAGCGCTGCGGCGCGCTCGGCGAGGTCCGCTGGCTCCAGCATGCGCCCGGGGCCGACGTCGCCGCAGGCCTGATCGCCACTGCCTGGGCCGAAGAAGCTGACCCCGTCTGCGGCCAGCGTGGCGCGATTGCGCGCGGTCGCCGGGTGGCGCCACATGGCCTGGTTCATGGCCGGTGCCAGCGCCACCGGCGCGTCGGTCGCGAGGTATAGCGTGCTCAGCAGGTCGTTGGCCTGGCCCTGGGCCAGGCTGGCCATGCAGTTGGCGGTGGCCGGGGCGATCAGCAGCAGATCGGCCCAGCGGGCCAGCTCGATGTGGCCCATGGCGGCCTCAGCCTCGGGGTCCCACAGATCCTGGCGCACGCGCTCGCCGCTGACGGCCTGCAGGCTGGTCGCGGTGACGAAGGCACTCGCGGCCCGGGTCATCACGACCTGTACGTCTGCACCGGCTGCGCGCAATTCGCGCACGAGCGCGGGCGTCTTGTACGCGGCGATGCCGCCAGTGATGCCTAATAAGATGTGTCGACCTTGCATGATCGGTGTCCAGCATGACCCTACCCGAGCGCGGCGCCACCTTAGCACAGGGTTTTTCGCCTTCTGTGCCGACCAGCACGCCGAACCAGCGAGCAGCGAGGCCCGAAATCTGGGCTTTTGCGGCCCCCGGCAGCGACCCCGGCCCCGAGTCCCCCAGAGAGCGGCTGCTGGCGCGAGGGGCTGAGGCACTCACCGCCGCAGAGCTGCTGAGCCTGTGTCTGCGCACCGGCGCGCCCGGCGTTGGCGCGCAACAGCTGTCGAGCAACCTGCTTGCTGGCTTGGGTGGACTGGCGGCGCTGGCGTCCACGCCCGCCAGCCGCTTGCTGTCAGTGCCCGGGTTGGGCCCGGCCAAAGCGGCAACCGTGCTGGCGGCGCTGGAGCTGGGCCGCCGGGCCCGCCGCCCGGCGCTGCTGGAGGAGCGCCCGATCTGCAGCACCGCCCTCGCCATGGCGTTTGTGCAGGGCGAAATCGGCGATGCGCCCCGGGAACGTTTCGCCTGCCTGTTTCTGGATAGCCGGCACCGGCCCCTCGGCTTTGAGGTCTTGTTTGAAGGCTCGATTGACCGGGCCCACGTGTACCCTCGGGAATTAGTAAAGCGAGTCCTTACTTACAATGCTGCTGCGGTGATTCTGGCGCACAACCACCCCTCCGGTGTATGCGAGCCCAGCACGGCAGACATTCGGCTGACCCACGAGCTGTCGACGTTGCTCAAGCTTCTGGACATACGCTTGCTCGACCATCTGGTGGTCTCTGGCGGCTCTGGAACCAGCTTTGCGGCCCGCGGATTGCTCGCTGACCGTTGAGCCAAAGGGGCGACTGGTGTATAAAGCGCGGCTCATTTTTGCCCGCAGGCGTTATCCACCATGTCTCAGGTCTGCCAAGTCACCGGCAAGCGACCCATGTCCGGCAACAACGTCAGTCATGCCCGGAACCGCACCCGCCGCCGTTTCCTCCCGAACCTGCACCAGCATCGGTTCTGGGTCGAGAGCGAGAAGCGCTTCGTGAAGCTCCGCGTGTCTGCCAAGGGCATGCGCATCATCGACAAAAACGGCATCGACGCGGTCCTGTCGGACATGCGGGGCCGTGGCCTCAAGATTTAGGAGTATTTGCTGTGCGTGACAAGATCAAACTCGTTTCCAGTGCCGGCACCGGCCACTACTACACCACCACCAAGAACAAGCGCACCATGCCCGACAAGCTGGAGCTCAAGAAGTTTGACCCGGTGGTTCGCAAGCACGTGACCTACACGGAAGCGAAGATCAAGTAGTCTCCGTGGCGCGGTCGCCCAGTCGCCGCCGCGCACCCTCCGGTTCCCGGCCCCCGGCCGCCTGTCTGCAGCGCCCCTGGCGCTATCTCTGACCGCTTGTAACCCGTGCCTGAACTCCCGGAAGTTGAAACCACGCTCCGCGGCGTGCGGCCCCATGTTGTCGGCCATCGCCTGGAGCGGGTCGATCTGCGCGAGCCCCGGCTTCGCTGGCCGGTCGAACTGCCCGCGGATCTGACGGGCCAACGGTTCGTCGATGCGCGCCGGAGCGCCAAATACCTGCTCCTGGAGCTGGAGCGCGGCCAGCTCATCCTGCATCTGGGCATGTCCGGCTCGCTGCGGATCGTGCCGCATGGCGAGACGGTGCGAAAACACGATCACCTGGATTTGCTGCTGAGCAGCGGGCAGATGCTGCGCTACAACGATCCCCGACGCTTTGGCAGTCTGCACTGGCATAGCCATGCCGCGCAGGCAACGGACGGCCCGCACTGGTTGCTGCGGCGGCTGGGTCCCGAGCCGCTGGCGCCGTCCTTTGACGGCGCTTACCTGAAGGCCCGGGCCCGCGGCCGGCGCCAGGCGGTCAAGAACTTCCTCATGGATGGCCGCGTGGTGGTGGGCGTTGGCAACATCTACGCCAACGAGGCCCTGTTTCTTGCCGGGGTCCGGCCGACCGTGCAGGCGCGACGGGTGACCCTGGCTGCCTACGAGGCGCTGGCGGCCGCCATCAAGCAGGTCCTTTCTGCCGCCATCGAGATGGGCGGTACCACCCTCCGCGATTTTGTCGGCACGCAGGGCGAGCCCGGCTACTTCAAGCAGCAGCTCAACGTGTACGGCCGCGATGGCCTGCCCTGTCGCGTCTGCGACACTGTCCTGAAGCCTGTCAGAATCGGGCAGCGCGCATCGGTGTACTGCCCAAATTGCCAACGTGCCCAAAGTTTCCGTCAGCCAGAGTGCTAGGCTTCGCTGCATTACGTGGGTCGGTGACCCGCGTCATCGGGTTCTCAGGAACGAGGACCGGTACTGCAACAGCGGAGGATCTCCCAGGATGAACGGTCAAAAGCTGCGTTCCATGAAGCGCACAATGAGCAGCGTGGTGCTGTCTGGTGCACTGTTGATGACGCAGGCGCCGCAGGCATTTGCGGTGCCAGAGGATGACCCGACAGCGTCCGACATGGCGGCGGACCTGCTCTTTGCGCGCCCGGCCGGGGCCGTGGTCACGGTGCTGGGCAGCGCGTTCTTTGTGCTGACGCTGCCCTTCAGCGCCGCTGGCGGCAACCTGAATCAGGCGGCAGAGACCCTGGTGGTCGGCCCGGCTCGGGAAACCTTCGTGCGTTGCCTGGGCTGCATTAACGCCGGTCGTTACCACAAGGCCGACAGCGCCAGGTAGCGGCCTCTAGCCGTCGGCGTTCAGCGCCCGGACCACCGCCGGGTGCACGAACTGCGAGATGTCGCCATCCAGCGCGGCAATTTCTCGCACCAGCGTCGACGAGATGTATGAGCATTCCTTTGACGTGGGCAGGAACACGTACTCGATCTCCGGATCCAGAGACTGGTTCATTTCCGCCATCTGAAACTCGTAGTCGAAGTCCGTCACGGTGCGCAGGCCGCGCAGAATGAAACGCGTGCCTTTGCTTTTGACGTAGTCCACGAGCAGCGAGTTGAAGCCCTCGACGGTGACCTGGTCGCCGTATTCCGAAAGCACTTCCTCGCACAGCGCGATGCGCGATGCCAGATAGGTGGCCGGATCTTTCTGCGCGCTGGTGCCGATTGCGAGCACCACGTGGTCGAACAGGCTGAGTGCCCGTCGCACCAGATCCGTGTGCCCGTTGGTGATGGGATTAAACGATCCCGGATAAACAACTGTAGTCATGAAATCCCTCCCCGGCCGGCGATACTAGCGTTCCTGCCTGGTGCTCGCCAGCAGCCCGTACTGGTAGGCCCCAGCGGTTTTGTGCCGGTGCAACGCGAACGGCGCGGGGTCGAAGGCGGTGCCGCGACCCAGCTCGAAGTAGATCATTCCTTCGGCACTGAGCCAGTCCGGGCTGGCCAGCCGGGCCAGCCAGGGCGTCAGGGCGTCGTCGCCAAAGGGCGGGTCGACGAAAATCAGGTCATAGGGCCCGGCGTCCGGCGGGCGCAACGTGCCGGCATCGGTGACGCTCAGCTGCCACTGTTCGGCGGGGACTTCGAACTGTGCCAGGGTTCGGCCGAGAGCGGCTGCCGCCGGCCGGTCCTGCTCGACGAAGGTCACGTGCGCAGCGCCCCGGGACAGGGCTTCCAGGCCGAGCGCGCCGGTGCCGGCGAACAGGTCCAGGCACCGCGCGCCGGGCAATGTGGGCAGCAGCCAGTTGAACAGGGTTTCCCGGGTTCGGCCAAGGGTGGGCCGCAGTCCCTCGCGATCCGGGAACTCGAGCTTTCGCCCGCGGTACTTACCGCCGATAATGCGCACCGACCGCGCGGCCGACGAAGGTTCGGCCCGGCGCCTAGGCACAGATTTTCGAACACATGACAACGATACCGGGGGCCTCCGAGGGAGCGCCATGCTGCAACGGCTGCGGCGTCCGGTAAAGCATCAGCGAGCACCCCATACATGGCAGACAGCGACAAGGACGCCGAAGGCGGACTGTGGCGCCGGTTCCGGCGCGGCCTGAACAAAACCCGCTCCCAGCTGGCCACCGGGGTCGGCAACCTGGTGCTTGGCGAGCGCGAGATCGACGAGTCAGTGCTCGAGGACCTGGAAACCGCTCTGATTCAGACCGATGTCGGGATCGAGACCACCACGGAAATCATGGATCAGCTGCGCTCCCGGGTCTCCCGCAAGGAGCTCGCGAACACCGCGGCGCTGCACGAAGCGTTGTCGGAGTTGCTCAAGGACCTGCTGAAACCGCTGCAGTCGCCCTTCGACATCGGCAAGCAGCGACCCTATGTCGTGTTTTTCGTGGGCGTGAACGGCGCCGGCAAAACCACCACGCTCGGCAAGCTGGCCAAGCGCCTCAAGGACTACCGCTTTTCCCTGACCCTGGCCGCCGGCGATACCTTTCGCGCGGCGGCGGTCGAGCAGCTCAAGAGCTGGGGGGCCCGCAACGACATCCCGGTCATCAGCCAGGCGCAGGGCAGCGACAGCGCCTCGGTGGTTTACGACGCCGTCGAAGCGGCGCGGGCCCGGGGCATCGATATCGTGCTGGCGGATACGGCCGGGCGCTTGCAGGCCAAGAGCAACCTCATGGAGGAGCTGTCGAAGGTCAAGCGGGTGGTGCAGCGTTTTGACGAGAGCGCGCCGCAGGAAGTCATCCTGGTGCTCGATGCCGGCATCGGCCAGAACGCCATCAGCCAGGCGCGGGAGTTTGATGCGGCCGTTGGCGTCACAGGCTACGTGATCACCAAGCTCGACGGCAGCGCCAAGGCGGGCGTGCTCTTTGCGATTGCCCGGGAGCTGCCCAAGCCCGTTTACTATCTGGGCATGGGCGAGGGCGAAGACGACCTGCAACCCTTTTATGCAGCGGCCTTCGTGGATGCGCTGCTGGCGCGGGACGAAGCAGACAGCTAGCGCGGAGGCGCCGTGGGGCATATCCAGTTTCAGCAGGTCAGCAAGCGGTTCGGTAACGGGCAGGAAGGGCTGCGTTCCGTGTCCCTGAACTTTGCCGCCGGCTCCATGACTTTCCTGACCGGGCACTCGGGCGCTGGCAAGAGCACCTTTCTGCGGCTGCTGCTGTGCCTGGAGCGTCCAACCCGGGGCCAGATTCTGGTCAACGAC
>CAZXIJ010000024.1:25713-64973 GCA_964640725.1 uncultured Pseudomonadales bacterium
CGGTCTTCGACAACGTCGCCATTCCCCTGCGGGTGAGCGGCATGCCCGAGCGGGACATCGGGCGTCGCGTCCGGGCTGCGCTGACGCGCGTGGAACTGCTCAGCAAGGAGCGGCAACGGCCGGCCAGCCTCTCGACCGGCGAGCAGCAGCGGGTGGGCATTGCCCGGGCCGTTGCCTGCCGCCCCAAGATCCTGCTGGCAGACGAGCCGACCGGCAACCTCGACCCGAAGCTGTCCCGGGACATCATGTATCTGTTCCGGCAGTTCAATCAGGTCGGCACCACGGTCATCGTCGCCAGCCATGACCACGAACTGATCGAGAGCATGGGAGAGCGGGTCATCGAGCTGGAAGACGGCGCGGTGGTGCGCGACGACGACCCCAGCGGCGGTGTCGCACATGTTCCGACGGCTGACGAGGCCGACGGCGGCGCTCCGGAGCGAGCGGGCTGATGGCCGTCTTCGGTGCTCGCAAGCCCCGGGATCCCTGGCCGCGCCCGCGGCGCCGGCTCGGGGCCTGGGCGCGCGATCACCGGCGCATTGCCGGCGAGACCCTGGGCTTTGTGACCCGGCGCTTCGGCACCAGCCTGCTGGTCTGGACTCTGGTGGGCATTGCCCTGGCGCTGCCTGCCGGGTTGTTTCTGGCGCGGGAGAACCTGGTCAGCCTTGGGGAGCACTGGGATGGCCGGCCAGGACTGTCGGTGTACTTCGAGACGGGCGCCAGCGCCGCCAGCGTCGACGCGCTGGCCAAACAGCTCGATCAGCTGTCGAGCATTGCCCGGGTCGACCGCGTGACCCCGGATCAGGCCCTGGCAGATTTTCAGGCCTTTGCCGGTGTTGCCGAAGCTCTGGAGATTATCGGCAGCAACCCCCTGCCCGCCTCTGTGCGCGCGGTGCTTGAGCCCGACGCCGCCCTGAAAGATCTGGAGGCCGCCGCGCGCCTGGCGCGCAAGGCTGACCAGGTGGCCGACGTGGTGGTCGAGCAGACCTGGCTGGAGCGCCTCCTGGACCTGTCTGACCTGGTGACCCGGCTGGCGTTGGTGCTGGGGGGCCTGTTTGGGCTTGGTGCGATTCTGATCACGGCAACGTCTGTGCGCCTGGCCATCGAGTCCCGGCTGGAGGAGGTTCGCGTCCTCAAGCTGGTCGGCGCCACGGAATCGCAGATTCGGCGGCCGTTTCTCTACTTCGGAGCGTTCTATGGCTTTGGCGGGGCGGTGGTGGCGGCCATGCTGCTGAGCCTGGCGCTGCTGGTCATTGAGCCGCCCCTCACAAGGCTGACGGCGAGCTACGACGCGGTGTTGAAAACCGAGGGGTTCGATCCCATGTTCCTCGGAGCCCTGCTGGCGGTCGGATTGCTGCTCGGCATGATGGGTGCCCGGCTTGCTTCCCGGGCGCGATTGCGCAGCCTCGACGTCTCCTGAGCTAGGCTTAGCACAGCGGGCAAACTGTGGGCCGAGCCGCGTTTTCGCGGTGAACCTTGCGCTGACTTAGCAGTCTCAGTATGAGAGTGCTAAAATCTGCCCATAGGTGTTACCGGAGGTATCACATATGACGACAACGATTGCGAAAAACAGAGCAAAAAACTTACCAGAATCTGGCGAAATGAGCCCCAAGCTCAGCCCGGTGCAGCTCCCGAGCCTGGCGCCTGGCGCCGATCTGGACAGCTATCTGAACACCGTCGGCAGCCTGCCGATCCTGACCGTTGAGCGCGAGCAGACGCTGGCGCGCAGCTACTTTTACGATGGCGACCTGAACGCCGCCCGGGAGCTCGTGTTGTCGCACCTGCGCTTCGTGGTGCACCTGGCGCGCAGCTACCAGGGCTACGGGCTCTCGCAGGCGGACCTGATTCAGGAAGGCAACGTCGGGCTCATGAAGGCCGTGAAGCGGTTCGACCCGGAAGTCGGCGTGCGGCTGGTGTCCTTTGCCGTGCACTGGATCAAGGCCGAGATGCACGAGTTCATTCTGAAGAACTGGCGCATTGTCAAAGTGGCCACGACCAAGGCGCAGCGCAAACTGTTCTTCAACCTGCGCAGCAACAAAAAGCGCCTGGCCTGGCTCACGGCCGAAGAAACCCGGGCCATGGCGAAAGATCTGGGCGTCTCCGAAGCCGAGGTCACGCGCATGGAAGGCCGCATGGCGGCCAGCGACATGGCCTTTGACGGCTACGGCAGCGACGACGAGGGGCCCGCCGCCCCGGCGTATTTTCTGGAAGCTCCGGAGCAGAACCCGGAAGATCTGGTGGCTGCGCAGCATGCTGAGGAAACCGCAGCCGCTGCGCTCACAGACGCGATGGCGGGGCTGGACGACCGCAGCCGGGACATCGTCCAGCGGCGCTGGCTGACCGATGACAAGTCGACGCTGCACGAGCTGGCTGCCGAGTACGGGGTTTCCGCCGAGCGCATCCGACAGCTCGAAAAGAACGCCATGAAGAAGCTTCGAGCGGTCATGGTGGCTTGACCCCGGTGGGCGACCGGCAATCGGCCGGTCATCAGGCGGCATTCCAACCTTTGCTGATTGCCGCTGCCCTGCTGGGGATCACCGGCGTCGTCCTTGGCGCCCTGGGCGCGCATGCGCTCCGCGGTGACCTGACCCCGGCTGCCCTGGGGACCTGGCAAACCGCTGTGCTCTACCACCTGATTCACGCGCCCGCGGTCCTTGCCATCGCGCTCGCTGCCCGGGCGTCGGCACCAGCGCCGGCGCTGCTGCGCTGGGCCGGCCTGTGTTTGGTGCTAGGCGTGTTGCTGTTCTCGGGCTCCCTGTATCTGCTGGCGCTCGGCGCGGGCGGCCTCTTTGGGCCGATCACGCCGCTCGGCGGCCTGTTCCTGATCGCCGGCTGGGCCCTCGTGCTGCTGGCCGGGCTCGGCGTTGGGCGTCGGGCCTCGTGAGTGACGCTGACTCGCCGGAGCGCGGCGAACGCTTTGATGGTGTCTATGTGCGCCGCCGGGGCCGCATGACGGCCGGACAGGCTCGGGTCCTCGCGGCCGGCGACGCGCTGCGGCGCCTGGATACCGCAGGCTGGCTCGGGCTGCGGGCGGCCCCGCCGCCGGCAATCGGCCTGGAGATCGGCTTTGGCATGGGCCAGGCGCTGGCCGAGTGGGCGGCGCAGGCACCGGACACGCTGCTGGTCGGCATGGAGGTTTACCAGCCGGGCATTGGCTCGCTGCTGCTCATGGCCCAGGAACGCGAACTCGACAACCTGCGGATTATCGAAGGCGATGCCGTCGCGTTGCTGGAGGCGAGCGCCGCCGGCGATCCCTGGCTGGACGAGGTGCGCATCTTCTTTCCCGACCCCTGGCCCAAAAAGCGCCACCACAAACGCCGGCTCATTCAACCGGGCTTTCTGGCGCTGCTGACCCCGCAGCTCAAGCCCGGCGGCCGGCTGCGCGTGGCGACGGACTGGGCGCCCTACGCAGAACACATCAACGAAACCCTGGCGGCGGCGCCGGGGCTGGTGAACTGCGGCGGCCCCGACGGCATTGCGCCGCGGTTTGCCCAGCGCGGCACCACACGTTTTGAAGCCCGCGGCGAGCGCCTCGGGCACGAGACCTGGGACTTCGACTACCAGCGGGCGGCGAGCTAGAGAAACTCCGCGATCAGGCTGTCCAGCAATTCGTAGCCCCGGTCCGTGGCGGCGAAGCGGTCGCGCCTCATCAGTCCCATGGCCGCCAGGCGATCCCAGGCCGGGGCCAGCACCGCAGCGGGCAGACCGGTGCGAGCGGTCCAGGTCTCGCTGGGCACGCCGTCGACCAGACGCAGGGCGTTCATCGCGAACTCGGCCGGCAGCGCCTCGGCGGCGACTGTCTCGCGGGTCTGGGCGGCTGGCGCCTGCAGGTACAGCCGGGGCGGCTTCGGTTTGTGGGTACGCACGGTCTCGCCGCTCCCGACACGCCACTTGCCGTGCGCCCCGGCGCCGACGCCCAGATAGTCGCCAAAGGTCCAATAGGTCAGGTTGTGCTGGCTCATTGCGCCCCGCCGCGCGAACGCCGAGACCTCGTAGCGCGCATAGCCTGCGCTCGTCAGCGCCGCTCGCCCGGCTTCGTCCATGGCCGCCAGGCGATCATCGCCCGGCAGGGGCGGGGGCCGGCCGTAGAATTCCGTTCGCGGCTCCAGCGTCAGCTGGTACCAGCTGAGGTGTTCGGGCCCCAGCGCGAAGGCCTGGGCCAGATCCTCCAGGGCCCCGGCTTCGGTTTGTTCCGGCAGGCCGTACATCAGGTCCAGATTGATGCGGTCAAAGCCGGCGCTGGCGGCGCGCTCGTAGGCGCGACCTGTCTCCGCGGCACCGTGAATGCGCCCGAGCCGCTTCAGCGCGGCATCGTCGAAGGACTGCGCCCCCAGCGACAGGCGATTGACCCCGGCGCTGCGGTAACCGCGAAAGTCGTGGTACTCGGTGCTGCCCGGATTTGCCTCCATGGTCACTTCTGCCTCTGGGGCCAGGCGCGGCGCCAGCGCGTCCAGGAGCGCGCCAAAGGTCGCCGGCGAGAACAGGCTTGGGGTGCCGCCGCCGAAAAACACACTGCTGATCTGCGGCCCGGCGGCACTGCCGGATCGCTGGTCATCGTAGCTGTCCAGGGTTGCCTGCAGGTCTTCGAGCAGCGCTCGCCGATACCCGTCTTCGTCCAGGCTGCCGCGCAGCGGATGCGAATTGAAGTCGCAGTACGGACACTTCGCGACGCACCAGGGAAAGTGCACGTACAGGCCGAGCGGCCCCGGCTCGTTGCTGGTCACGGTTGCGCTGCGAAGCGTTCCGTCAGCGCTGCCAGCAGGGCGGCGGCAGCCTTGCCCCGGTGGCTGAGCAGGTTCTTGCGCCCGGTGGGGAGCGCCGCTGCCGTGGTGCCTTCGCTGGGCACGAAGAAGTGCGGGTCGTAGCCGAAGCCGCCGTCGCCCTCCGGCGCGTCCTGAATGCGTCCCGGCCAGCGGCCTGCGGCAATCGTGGGGCAGGGATCTTCGGGGTGCTCGATAAAGACCAGCACGCTGTGAAAAGCAGCGCTGCGCTGCTCGATGTTGTTCAGGGCCCCGATCAGCTTGCGGTTGTTGTCCGCGTCGCTCGCTTGAGCGCCGGCGTAGCGCGCGGAGTGCACGCCCGGGGCCCCGGCGAGCGCATCAACGGCCAGCCCCGAATCGTCGGCGATGGCCGGCAGACCGCTGGCGCGGCTGGCGTGCCGCGCTTTCACCAGCGCGTTCTCGACAAAGGTGCCAAAGGGTTCCGGCGGCGCGTCGATGCCCAGCGCGCCCTGGCTCACGAGGGTCAGCGACAGGGGCGCGAGCAGCGTTTCGAGCTCTGTCAGCTTGCCCTGGTTGCCGCTGGCCAGCACAACCTGCATCAGGGGCCTGCCTGCTTGAGTTCGGTGCCGTCGGTGTAGAGCTTCTGCTGGAACCTGAGCGTGCGCGGCTCGCCACCGGGCGGTGCCAGCTGGACGGTAAAGCGCAGCGTGTCGCGATCGGAATGGCGCAGCGGCGCCAGGTAGTACACGGCGTCGCCTTCCGTCACCGTTTGAAAGTCCAGAGGCTGCACCTGGCTCAGCAGGTTCTTGACCTCGCCCGTCAGCGTGTCGGCCAGCAGCCCCTGGCCGTCGCGCAGCAGCGACAGGCTGACGATGGCCCGGCCTTCGCCGCGCACCAGCCCGTAGCGCCTGGCGACGTCTGCGGTCAGGAAGTTGGTGGGGATGACCGCGTAGTGCAGCTCGAAGCCATCAAAAGCCAGCATCTGCTCCGCGCGGGCGGGCAGCGCCGCGAGCAGGCTGAGGGCCAGCAGCAGCGTTGCCGCCCTGGCATGCCGGCGCGCCTTCAACGGCGCGCTCGGCCCAGCCGGTAGAACGCGATGACGCCGAAGAAATTGGGCCAGCGTCGCATGAGCTGCCGCTCGGCGTAGCCCGCGTCGGTGACGAATCGCTCGATAATCTGAAAACCCTGTTCGCGACACAGCCGTTCGAAGTCCTTGAAAGTGCACAGTCGAATGTTGGGCGTATCGTACCAGTCGAAGGGCAAATGATTGGCAATCGGCATGGCTCCGTGGATCGCGAGGTCGAGCCGGCAGCGCCAGTAGCCGAAGTTCGGAAAAGTCACGATGCACTCGTCACCGATCCGCAGCATCTCCGTCAGCAGGGTGACCGGGTCCTTGATCGCCTGCAGCGTGTCGGTCATGACAACCATGTCGAAGCTCCGGTCGGCAAAGTTGCCGAGGCCTTCGTCCAGATTTTGTTCCAGAACGTTCACGCCGCGCTCCACGCAGCGGTTGATGTTATCCGGATCGATTTCCAGGCCGTAGCCGTTCACCGCTTTGGCGTCGGCCAGACGGGACAGCAGCTCGCCGTCGCCGCAGCCCAGGTCCAGCACCCGCGCGCCCGGGTTCACCAGATCGCTGATGATGCTCAGGTCAGCCCGCATCGACAAAGTCGGCGTGCAGCCGGTCCAGGTAGCGGCGCAGCAGGGCGAAGTAGCGGGGGATCGGGAGCAGAAAGCTGTCGTGCCCGTGTTCCGAGGCAATGTTGGCGCTGACGACGTCCTTGCCCGCGGCGACCAGGGCGTTCGCCACCTCGTCGGATCGCTCCTTCGAAAAGCGCCAGTCCGTCGAGAACGACAGCACCAGAAACCGGCTGCTGCAGTGGGCGAGCGCCTGGCTCAGATCGTCGCCGCTGTCGGCCGCGGGATCAAAGTAGTCCAGCGCGTGCGTCATGAGGATGTAGCTGTTGGCGTCGAAGCGCCGGGAAAAGCTGCGGCCCTGGTGCCGCAGGTAGCTTTCGACCTGAAACTCGACGTCCTTGAAGACGCCCAGGTCGCCGGAGCGCAGCTCCCGGCCGAACTTGCGGCGCATGCCGTCATCGGACAGGTAGGTGACGTGGCCGACCATCCTGGCGAGGCGCAGGCCCTGCACCGGCACGCTGCCTTGCTCGGCGTAGCGGCCCCCGCGAAAGTCCGGATCGCTGATGATGGCCTGCCGGGCGATTTCGTTGAAGGCGATGTTTTGCGCTGACAGGCGGGCGGCGCTGGCGATGCTGATGACCGCTGCGGTGCGGGCCGGGTAGTCGATCGCCCACTGCATGGCCTGCATACCGCCGAGGCTGCCGCCGATGACGGCCACGAAGCGGTCGATGCCCAGGTGGTGGGCGAGCAGCGCCTGGGACCGGACCCAATCCTTGACGGTGACGACCGGAAAGTCCGGACCCCAGGCCTTGCCCGTCGCCGGATTGAGGGCCAGCGGCCCGGTCGAGCCGTGACAGCCCCCCAGATTGTTGGCGCTGACCACGAAGAAGCGATCGGTATCGATGGGTTTGCCGGGACCGATGCAGCTGTCCCACCAGCCGGGCTTTTCGTCGTCGGCGCTGTGGCGGCCGGCGGCGTGATGGTGCCCGGACAACGCATGGCAAACGAGGATGGCGTTGCTGTGCGCTGCATTCAGGGTGCCGTAGCACTCGTACACCAGCTCGAAGCCAGGCAGCGTATCGCCGCTCTGCAGATCGAAGGGCGTCGTGCTCTCGAACCGCTGCGCCGTCACGATGCCAAGCTCGCGGCTCGTGGTGGGCGGTTCGCTGTTGGCGCTGGCTGCGGCCGGGCCCGTCAAGATCGCACTGCTGCCGTTTGGTTAGAAGAACAGGCTGTCGAACAGTGACGGCAGCAAGCGCTCGATCACGCCCAGCAGCATGATCACGATGATCGGCGAGAAATCGAGCCCGCCCAGCGGCGGCAGCAGCTTGCGCGCCGGCGCCAGCAGCGGCTCGGTGATCTGATGCACCAGCAGCAGCAGCGGGTGGCCGTTCTGTGGCGCCACAAAGCTTGCGATGATCGAGATCAGGATCGACCAGAAAAAGATCTGGAACAGCAGCATGAAGGTCAGCAGCAGCCCGTTCGCGAATATCTGAACAACGTTGCCCGGATAGCTACCGCCGATGGCGCTGGCGGCGTAAATGAACAGGCACTTCACTACCAGCGCCATCAGAAACGCGGCGCAATCCAGGTTCTTGTAGCTGGGAATGGCCAGGCGCAGAGGCTTGAGCACCGGATCGGTGATTTTGACGATGGCCTGGCTGATGGGGTTGTAGAAGTCGGCGCGAAACGCCTGGAGCAGAAAGCGCATCAGGAACAGCAGCGCTGCCAGCCCGAGCATCAGGTCGATCACGTAGTAGAGCGCTTCGTTCATCTAGGAGAATTCCTTTGCCATTTCCTGGGCCCGAGCGGCCGCGCTGGCCAGGGCCTGGTGCATCACCTGGGCGACCTTGCCCTGGTCCATGGTATTGATTGCCGCTTCGGTCGTGCCGCCCGGCGACGTGACGTTGCGGCGCAGGGTGCCTGGGTCCTCGCCCGCTTCGCGCGCCATGCGCGCAGCGCCCAGAGCTGTCTCTGTAGCGAGGTCGTGCGCCAGCGCCGGCTCGAGTCCGAGCTCAATGCCTGTGCTAATCATAGCTTCCAGCAGGTAAAAGAAATATGCCGGGCCGCTGCCCGACACCGCCGTGACCGCGTCCAGCAGCGATTCTTCCTGCACCCAGTGCACCTTGCCGACGGCCCCCAGCACGGCCGCTGCAAGATCGTGCTGCGCCGGGCTCACCGCACGGCTTGCGTAGAGCCCGGTGATGCCCTGGCGCAGCAGCGCTGGCGTATTGGGCATGGCGCGCACGATCGGCGGCGCCTCGGCGCGCTCGCCGGTGCCTTCGAAGCCGGCGCGAATCGCGGCCACCGGGACGCCGGCGGCAATGGAGATCACCAGCTGCTGCGGGCGCACCGCGGCCAGATCGCGAATCACGGGCAGCAGGATCTGGGGCTTTACGGCGAGCACGATGGCATCAGCGCCGGCGACAGCCTCGTCGTTGCTGGTGCAGGTCGTCACCCCGAGCGCTGTCAGCGCCTCGCGCTGGGCGGCATCCGGATCCCCCGCCCGCAGCGTCATGGCCGGGTCCTCGCGCAGCCCGGAGGCCAGGGCGCGGGCCATGTTGCCGCCCCCAACGAAGGTGACTGTGGTCATGCGGGCACTCCTGCTTTGTGGCTGACGCGCGGCCCGAAGATCGCGGTGCCGACCCGAACCATGGTACTGCCGCCCGCGATGGCGGCCGGGTAATCGCCGCTCATGCCCATGGACAGGGTGTCGAAGCGGCGCGCCCGGGCCAGCTCGGCCAGCGCCCGATAGCTGCGCAGCGGATCGCTGTCGGGGTGCAGAATCGTCATCAGGCCTCGCAAGGCCAGCGCTGGCAGCGCCGCTACGGCTTCGGCCAGGGCCGGGAGCTCGGCGGGGGCGATGCCGCCCTTGTCGTCGTCCCCATCGATGTTGACCTGGATGCACACGTTCAGGGCGGCGACCGGCGACCCTGTGCCGGCCTGCCGCTCGATCCGCGCCTGGCGCGCGTCGCTCAGACGGCGGGCGATCTTCAACCGGTCGATGGTGTGGACCCAGTCAAACAGATCGGCGACGGTCCGTGTCTTGTTGCTCTGCAGCTGCCCGATGAAGTGCCAGCAAAGGTCCAGATCAGCAAGTGCGCTGACTTTGTCTGCGGCATCCTGCAGGTAGTTCTCGCCGAAGTGTCGGACACCCGCGTTGTGAGCGGCGCGAACGGCGCTGGCCGGCTGGGTCTTGGACACGGCGATCAGGGTGATGTCCTGCGGCTCGCGGCCGGCGGCGATCGCCGCCTCGCGCAACTGTGCCTGCACAGTTCGAAGGTTTTCGGGGATGGCGCTCAACATCGCTTTGCAAACGGATTCTCAGTTTTGGAAGGCGTCCGCGTTGCTGAGCGGTTCCGCATGGTGCCGGGGAGGGGCTGATAATACTATACGAAGCCTGCAAATTCGGGCCTCCCGCGGGCCCACACCACGGAAAGGGACAGCAGATGGATATCACGGAACTCCTGGCCTTCAGCGCCAAGCAAGGCGCCTCGGACCTGCACCTGTCAGCCGGTCTGCCGCCGATGATCCGAGTTGACGGCGATGTGCGCCGCATCAACCTGCCACCGCTGGAACATCAGGAAGTGCACTCCCTGATCTACGAGATCATGAACGACAAGCAGCGCAAGGACTTCGAAGAGTTTCTGGAAACGGACTTTTCCTTCGAAGTGCCGGGTGTGGCGCGCTTTCGCGTCAACGCGTTTAACCAGAACCGCGGCGCCGGCGCCGTGTTCCGGACCATTCCCTCGAAGGTGCTGACCATGGAAGACCTGGGCATGGGCCAGGTGTTCAAGGACATCTCCATGGTGCCCCGCGGTCTGGTGCTCGTGACCGGGCCCACCGGTTCCGGCAAAAGCACGACCCTGGCGGCCATGATCGACTACGTGAACGACAACCGCTACGACCACATCCTGACCATCGAAGACCCGATCGAATTTGTGCACGAGAGCAAGAAATGCCTCGTCAACCAGCGCGAAGTGCATCGGGATACCCACGGCTTCAACGAGGCGTTGCGCTCAGCGCTGCGGGAAGACCCCGATATCATTCTGGTGGGCGAGCTGCGCGACCTCGAAACCATTCGCCTGGCGCTGACAGCAGCGGAGACCGGTCACCTGGTGTTCGGCACCCTGCACACCACCAGTGCTGCCAAGACCATTGACCGGGTAATCGACGTGTTCCCGGCGGAAGAGAAAGACATGGTGCGTTCCATGCTTTCGGAATCGCTGCAGTCCGTCGTTTCCCAGAGCCTGCTGAAGCGGGCCACCGGTGGTCGAGTCGCGGCGCACGAGATCATGATCGGCACGCCGGCCATCCGGAACCTGATCCGCGAGGACAAGGTGGCGCAGATGTACTCTGCCATTCAGACCGGCAGCTCCACGGGCATGCAGACGCTGGATCAGTGCCTGACCGAACTCGTGGCCAAGCGCACCATTACCCGCGATGTGGCCCGCGAAAAGGCCAAGATGCCCGACAACTTTTAACTGCGCGCGAGCGCCTCGGAAGCATTCATGGAATTCGACAAGCTGCTCAAGCTGGTGGTTGAGAAAGGGGCCTCTGACCTCTTTATTACGGCCGGCAAGCCGGCCATGCTCAAAATCAATGGCAAACTCTTTGCCGCCGGCAAGACCTCGCTGTCGCCGGAGCAAAGCCGCGACATCGTGCTCGGTGTGATGAACAAGGACCAGCGCCGGCAGTTCGAAGAAGAGCACGAGTGCAACTTCGCGATCAACACGCGGGGTCTGGGCCGTTTTCGGGTGAGCGCCTTTTATCAGCGCAACCTGATCGGCATGGTGCTGCGACGCATTGAGGTCAATATTCCGCTGGTTTCGGACCTGGGGTTGCCGCCGGTTATCGAAGACCTGGCCATGACCAAGCGCGGGCTGATTATCTTTGTCGGCGCCACCGGCACCGGCAAGTCGACGTCCCTGGCGTCCATGATCGGGCACCGCAACGAGCATTCCTCGGGCCATATCATCAGTATCGAAGACCCGATCGAATTCATTCACCAGCATCGCGGCTGCATCATCACGCAGCGCGAGGTGGGCGTGGACACCGAAAGCTTCGAGGTCGCGCTCAAGAACACCCTGCGCCAGGCGCCGGACGTGATCATGATCGGCGAGATCCGCTCCCGGGAAACCATGGAGCACGCCCTGACCTTTGCCGAAACCGGGCACCTGTGTCTGGCGACGCTGCACGCGAACAACGCCAACCAGGCGCTGGACCGAATCATTCACTTCTTCCCTGCTGATCGGCACACGCAGGTCTGGATGGACCTGTCCCTGAACATGAAGGCCATGGTCGCCCAGCAGCTGATTCCCACCGTTGACGGGCAGGGCCGCCGGGCGGCGATCGAAGTGCTGATCAATACCCCCCTGGTTAGCGACCATATTCGCAAGTCCGAAGTGCATCTGCTCAAGGAGCTGATGAGCAAATCGACTGAGCAGGGCATGCAGACCTTCGATCAGGCGCTTTACAAACTTTATACAGAAGGCGAGATCAGCTACGACGCAGCGCTCGGGCACGCCGATTCCCCCAATGACCTGCGGCTCATGATCAAGCTGGGGGCGGACGCCAACCCCAACCCCATGGCGGCTGTAGACGGTTTGGAGCTTGAGGAAGACCAGGACCCGTCGGCAATCGCCTTCCGGAACTAACCCCGAGCGCCCCCGCGGCGCTCACGAACTTCTTACACCCTGTCACCTGGACAACACATGCTGCCAGGGGCGCTTGGGTATGCTGGTTTCCGTAGTACACACCGGGGGCAATCCCGGCGTGGTCAGTAAAACAGGAAACCGATTCCGTGAAAAAACTTTCGACCTTTGTTGCCTTACTCTTGCTGCTGTCGCCTCTTGCCGCCTCGGCCTCCATCATTGATGTGCTCGGCGGCACCAGCAACCTAGGTGCGCTTGCTGAGATTATCGATGCGCCGGCAGACCTCAGCGACGCCGGCCATAGAAATATGGGCCAGCAGGGCTTTAATGAGCGCCAGGGCGTCACCCTTGATCGCACTCTGATCACCGATGCGGGCAGTATCGATGTCGGCACGACGGTGAACAGCCACATGATCTTGCTGAACACGCGCAGCAGTCAGTTCGCGATCCATCGCAACGTGCTGTGGACCTTCGCGGAGCGCGTTCTCGGTGTGATCAGCGGCTTTGACGGTCGCAGCCTGCTTGCCTCCGATTACCTGGGCGCGCCCTCGAGCAGCTATCCCGGCGCTTTTGGTGGCCGTGGTATCGAAGACCGGGACAGCTATGCAGTAAATGGCAATCAGCTACTGGTCGACCTGCGTGTGTCGGCGCCCGGCGACTGGATTCGCGTCATCACCGCATCTACCACCGGGACCGTGGTTGCAGATGTTCCGGAACCCGGCGTTTATGCCCTGCTGATCCTTGGGGTGGCTGCTTTGGTGTGGCGTCGCAAGCTTATCGAAGACGGCGGCCGCCGGGGCCAGCCTCAGGCGTAGCGCTTTGCACGGCGCAGAAAGAACCTGAGTGAAAGCCGGCGGTCGCCGGCTTTTTGCTTTCTAGGAGCCGATGATCCCGCCGTCTTTGCGCCTGATGACCAAAGTGGCATCCCGGGGCACGCTCACCTCGTCATTGGCAGGGAAAGTCGTCGCGGTCGGGTCGCCGTTGCCCGGGTGCTGCAGGTTGACGAACAGCGTGCGGCGATCGGGGGTCGTTGTGATGCCTGTTACCTCGTCTCCGGTGACGCCTGTGAGCAGGCGGCGGAGCTCGCCGGTGACCGTGTCGGCAACCAAGAGCTGGTTGTTCAGGCCGTCCGTCTGTCCGCCGTCCGTCTGAATGAACAGCCGGCCGTCGGGGTCTGCCCACAGGCCGTCCGGGTCCGAAAAGCTCTGCTCGGTGCCGTGGGTCGTTTCCGCGATGACGAAGATGTCCCAGGTAAAGCGAAGCCCTGTATGGAAGGCGGTGTCTCGCCAGCGGATGATGTGTCCGTCCGCATTCGGTGCCAGCGGGTTGGCAGCGTCTGCTTCCGTGCGGCGGCTATTGTTCGTGAGAGTGCAGTAAACGTCCTGGTTCGGCGCCACTGTGGTCCACTCGGGACGATCCATGGGGGTGGCTCCGAGGATGTCTGCTGCCAGACGAGTGTAGACCAGCACCTCGGCCTGGCTTGAGAAGCGCTCTGCCAGCGCGGGGTTTTCTATCGTGAGCTCAAGCCAGTCGCCCGTGCCGTTTTCGTTGAAGCGCGCGACGTAGAGCTTGCCTTCGTCGAGAGGGCTGACGCCCTCTTCGCGCATTGTGCGCCAGTTACGATCGGAGACAAACCGGTAGATGTAGTCGAACCGCTGGTCGTCACCCATATAGCCGACTACCCGGCCGCCCTTGCCGACGGTAAGGGCGATACCTTCGTGCTTGACGCGGCCGAGCGCGGTGCGCTTGACCGGCACCTGAGCGGCGTCCATGGGATCAATCTCGACGATCCAGCCGAAACGGTTCTCTTCGTTCACGTAGTCCGGATCAGACAGATCGAAGCGGCGGTCGAAGGGGTGCCAGGCTTCGTGCTAGCCTCCGGCTCAAATTTACTTTGGGAGACAAGTCATGCTCGGCTACGCAACGATTGGTGTGAACGATATGGCACGCGCGGAGGCGTTCTACGGCAACCTGCTCGGGATCGTCGGCGCCAAGCAGATGATGGGCATGGACCGCATCAAGTTTTACGGCAACGGCCAGGGCGCCATGCTGGCGCTTTGCGTGCCTTACAACGAGCAAGCGCAGCACTGCGGCAACGGCAACATGATCGCCATCGATGGCGGCGATCGCGCAACCGTCGACAAGCTCTACGCGAAGGCCATGGAGCTGGGCGCGACGGACGAGGGCGAACCGGGCGAGCGCATGCCGGTGTTCTACGGCGCCTACGTGCGCGACCCGGACGGCAACAAGCTGTGCTTTTACGAAATGAAAATGGGCTAGAAGGTGACGGAGCCGCGCAGCGCGCGCCCCCGCGGCTACGGGGTCGGGTTCCCAATCTCCTGCGCGTTGCCGGCCAGATAGCTCTCGGCGATCAGCGACGCGGCGATGGCGTGCTCGCTGTCGCGAGATCCGCGCTCGGCGGCCTGGGTCCGGGCTTCTCGCGTTGTGAGCCGCTCGTCGGTCATGGTGACCGGCAGCTGCGTCTGCCGGGCCAGCCGCTGCGCGAAGGCGCGCGCCTCCGCGGACAGCTCGGACTCCGAGCCGTCCATATTCAGCGGCAGTCCGACCACCAGCCGGCCCGGTTGCCATGCCTGCAGCAAAGCCTCCAGGGCGGGGCGATCAATTTTGCCGGCGCGTGCGGCCAGCTCCGTCAGCGGGCGCGCTGTGCCCGTGACGGACTGCCCGACGGCGACACCGATATGTTTGCGGCCGTAGTCGAAGGCCAGCAGCGTCTCTGGCCGTACCGGGCCTCTGCGTTGCGGGCTGTTTGCCTCAGGCATGGCCAAAGCGACCGCTGAGCAGGGTCAAGTCGGCGCCGGTCATGGCAGCGACGGCGTCCAGGGAGCGTGTAGCGTCGGTCTCGAACAGCGTTCGGTGACTGGCTGCGGGAATGCTGCCCTGGCTGTCCGGGGTGCCGATGACCAGCCAGGCGTCCTGAGCAAGTTCCGCTTCCAGCTGCCCGGCGCCCCAGCCCGCGTAGCCCAGAGCGAAGAGCACAGCGCCGGGGCCGCGACCCTCGGCGATGGCCTCGAGCATGTCCCGGGAAAAGCTCAGCCCGAGTCCCTGGCCCAGATCTTCCGTCTCCGGCAAGGCCACATCCAGGCTGTGCAGGACGATGCCCTGCTCCGGATGCACCGGTCCGCCGCTGCGGACGCTGATCGAGCGGTAGAGCCGAGCGGCTTCGTCCTCCTCGGGCACGGGAATGCCGGCCTGCGCCATCAGGGTGCCGAAGGCAAGGTCCATGGGGCGGTTCAGAATCAGGCCGAAGGCGCCTTCGTCATCGTGCCGGCACAGGTAGGTCACCGTGTCGGCAAAGTAGGAGCCCGCCTGGTTCGGCATGGCGAGCAGAAAGCTGTGAGCGAGCTGTGAGGCGGGTGTGTTGATCAGCTGTCCAGGCGCCCGCCCCGGCTGAATTGCCAGGTGCGGATGATCTCCAGCACATCGTAGTCCTTTCGCATCTCGACGGAAAAGTCCGGATAGGGCGCAGCGAGCCGGACGATGCGTAGCGCGGCTTGATCGAGCTCCTTGTTGCCGGAGGAGTCCAGCAGCCGAACCTCTTCGAGCACGCCGTTTTCGCGAATCACCACCAGCATGCGCAGGGAGCCGAAAGCGCCCCGGGGGTAGTTGGCGTTGCCGATGCGTTCGACCTTTTGCCGCCACATGTTCAGATAGGCGGCCTCGGCAGCGGACTTGGTGGAGACGCTCGACAGGCGCTTGACCCGGGGCCCCTTGGCCAGCGCCTGCTCTTCTGCCGCGATGCGCGCCTCGAGGCTCGCGATCTCCTGGGCCAGGGTCTCCATCGTCTCGCTGGCCGTCAGCACCGCCGCTTCGTTCTGCTCCGTCTCTTCGACGGCCTCGTCCGTCACCTGGTCTTCCCGCGCAACTTCCGTCGCCAGCAAGATCTTCTCTTCGACCCGCGTCTCCTCCACCGCCGTCCGCGCCTCGGCAATGACGTCGTTCACCTCGTTGGCGAACACCTCCGATTCCTGGGTGGTGGTTTTTTCGAGCGCCTCGGCCTCGCTGCCGCTGCCCAGCTGGCTGGCCTCGGCGACGAAATCGGCATCCTCGTTGGCCACCTGGTCGTTGTGGGTGGCGAGGGTGACCTCGATCGTGGGGCTGGGCGCCTGCGCCAGCCGGTCCTGGAAAGTGACCCCCAGAATCAGTGCCGCGTGCAGCGACGCCGCAGCGAACAGCGTGAAGCCGAGCCGGTCTCGGGGGGTAATGGTCATCGTGGCCATAGTTACAGTCGTGCTTCGATCCGATCGAAAAGGGTACCGGCGATATCCAGGGAAAACTGTGCGTCCAGTTCCCGAATGCAGGTTGGGCAGGTGACATTGACCTCGGTCAGGTAGTCGCCGATCACGTCGATCCCCACAAACAGCAGCCCCCGGCGCTTCAGCTCCGGCCCCACCTGCTCGGCAATGTAGCGATCGCGATCGGTGAGCGGCCGGCCCTCGCCGGTGCCGCCCGCGGCCAGGTTGCCCCGGGATTCGCCGGCCATAGGCACCCGGGCCAGCGCATAGGGCACCGGCTCGCCGTCGATCAGCAGGATGCGCTTGTCGCCGTCGGCAATCTCCGGCAGGTAGCGCTGGCCCATGATCTGCTGGGCCTCGCCCTCGGTCAGGGTCTCGAGGATCACCTTCAGATTGGTATCGCCTTCCAGAACGCGGAAGATGGATTTGCCGCCCATGCCGTCCAGCTTCTTGAACACGACATTCTGCTGCTCTTTCTGGAACGCCATCAGCGCCTCCATCCGGCGCGAGACAATCAGCGGCGGGCAGCAGTCCGGGAACGCCGTCGCGAAGAACTTTTCGTTGCAGTCCCGCACGCTGCGCGGGTTGTTGACCACCAGCACCCCGGCGTCCTGGGCCCGCTCCAGGAAGTACGTCAGGTAGATGTACTCCATGTCGAAAGGCGGGTCCTTGCGGTTCATGATGACGTTGAAGGCGGTGAGCGGCTCTGTCGCCGGCTCCCCGAGGGTGTACCAGGGGCCGTCGTGCCCCTCGAGGCTCAGGCTCTCGCCAAAGGGGAGCGGCAGGGTCAGGGCGCGCGTGGTGACCTGCTCCTTGCGGTCCTTGAGCATCAGGTCGGCCTGGTCGCAGTAGCTCACGGCCCAGCCTTTGCGGGTCGCTGCCCGAATCATCGCCAGGGTGCTGTCCTTTTTGAGAGACAGGCTCTCCAGCGGGTCCATGAGAAACAGAACCCGGGGCGCAGGCGCAGATGACACCATCAATTTTCTTGCTCGTCTGTGTCGGTAGACCGCCAAACTACTAAGTTGGGCACTGGCGAGCAAGGTGAGTGAGAACTGGTCCCGCATACAGTCCGTGCTTCGTGGTGGTGGCGAAAGGAATCGTGATACAACCCGCTTCGACCGACATGAAGGATCAGTAGGGATGGAAGAGGAGCTTCAGGGCGTGAAAGTTCTGGTCATCGACGACAGCAAAACGATACGTCGAAGCGCAGAAAACCTGCTTAGCAAGGAGGGCTACGATGTCATCACCGCAACGGACGGTTTTGACGCCTTGGCCAAGATCGCTGATTCCCGTCCGAAGATCATCTTCGTCGACATCATGATGCCGCGGCTGGACGGGTATCAGACCTGCGCGCTGATCAAGAACAACACGGAATTCAAGACCATTCCCGTGGTCATGCTGTCCAGCAAGGACGGGCTCTTCGACAAGGCCAAAGGCCGGATCGTGGGCTCTGACCAGTACATCACCAAGCCGTTCAGCAAAGATGAGCTGCTTGGCACCATCCGCACCCTCGTTCACTAGAAGGGGCGGCAGCGCGCATGGCAAGGATCCTGGTCGTCGATGACTCTCCGAGCGAGACCCACCGGTTCGTCTCGACGCTGGCGCGTCAGGGGCACGAGGTGTTGACCGCGCAGAGCGGCAACAGCGGGATCGAGCTGGCATCGGCGGAGCAGCCGGACGTGATCCTGATGGACGTGGTCATGCCGGGCATGAACGGTTTTCAGGCCACCCGCCAGCTGACCCGCAGCGACCATACGGGCCACATTCCGGTGATCATCATCACCACCAAGAACCAGCAGGCCGATCGGGTCTGGGGCGAGCGACAGGGCGCCAAGGGCTACCTGACCAAGCCGGTTGATGACCGGACCCTGCTCAAGACCATCAACACAGTTCTGGATGACGTGCAGTAACTCATGGCGAATACATCGAACAGCGCAGTAGCCCTGGATCTTCTGAAGGACATTCGGAAGGCCACCTTCGACCATGCCGCGCCCTTGCCGTCGAAGGAAGACACGCAGGCCGTCTGGCAGGGCGTCGGGTTCCAGGTCGGCGGCGTCCGCCTGGTCTCGCCCATCGGCGAAGTAAGCGAAATTTTGAAAATGCCGCGGCTGGCGGCCTTGCCCGTGGTCAAGCCCTGGATGCTCGGTATCGCCAACGTGCGCGGCCGGCTGATCCCGATCATTGATCTGCACGAATATTTTGATGCCGTTCCGACGGTCCAGCAGGCGCAGTGGCGCGTGCTGATCGTCGAAGACCAGGAACTGGCCGCGGGCCTGCTCGTGGAGCAGTCCCTGGGCATCCAGCACTTTCTCGAAGATGGCTTCGAGGCAGTGGAAACCAACGAACTCGCTGGCCTCGGTCAGCATGTGAACGGTGCGTTTCGCCAAAGTGGGCGAATGTACTACCAGATCGACCTTCGAAGCATTCTGCGTGATGAGCAGTTTTTCGACGTCGCAGAAAATACTAAATAGGACGAGTATTGGAAATGAAAACCGGAAAGCTATCCCCTGTGCTGGTCGGCCTGATGCTGCTGCTTGCGGGCACCATGGCTGGCATGGTCTATGTGTTTATCACCCAGGAAGCGACGCAGACGAACAGTCTGATGCTGGCCTGTGCGGTTGCGGGCATCGTGCTCGTGGCGGTGATTGCCATGACGATGATTCGCGAGACGCGCGCGCAGCTGGCTGAACAGGCCTCGCAGAACGAGCGCAACCAGGCCGCGATTCTGCAGCTCCTTGACGAGCTTGCAGACCTTGCCGAAGGCGACCTGACGGTTCATGCCTCGGTCACAGAAAACTTCACGGGCGCCATCGCTGACTCAATCAACTTCGCGATCGACCAGATGCGACAGCTGGTGTCGAAGATCAACCACCTGTCGGTGCAGGTTGCCAAAGCGGCGACCAACACCCAGTCGACGGCGGGCACCATGTCTTCGGCGGCGGAGAATCAGGCCAAGGAGATTGGCGCGGCGTCCCAGGCAATCAACGAGATGGCCGTCTCCATTGACCAGGTATCGTCCAACGCAGCGGAATCCGCAGCGGTTGCCGAGCGTGCGGTCGGTATTGCCGGCAAGGGCAGCGAAGTGGTGCAGGCCACGATCCACGGCATGGACACCATCCGCGGTCAGATCCAGGAAACTTCCAAGCGCATCAAGCGTCTTGGCGAGTCCAGCCAGGAAATCGGTGACATCGTTTCGCTCATCAACGACATTGCTGACCAGACCAACATCCTGTCGCTGAACGCGGCCATTCAGGCCTCGATGGCTGGCGACGCAGGTCGCGGCTTCGCGGTAGTCGCGGACGAAGTCCAGCGGCTGGCGGAACGTTCCAGTGCGGCGACCAAGCAGATTGCTGCGCTGGTCAAGACGATCCAGACGGACACCAACGAAGCCGTCATCTCCATGGAGCAGACCACCTCCGAGGTCGTGGGCGGCGCCAAGCGTGCCCAGGACGCCGGTGTCGCGCTGGGCGAGATCGAAAGCGTCTCGACGACGCTGGCCGAGCTGATCCAGAACATCAGCAACGCGGCCCGGCAGCAGGCGGTGTCAGCCGGTCACGTGTCCAACACGATGAACGTGATCCAGCAGATCACCGGGCAGACCGTATCGAGCACGGAAGACACGTCGAGCTCCATCGGCAAGCTCGCCTCCATGGCGAACGAGATGCGCGAGTCCGTAGAGGGCTTCAAGCTGCCTGAGCACGCTTGAGCAATCCCCGCACCAGGACCTTGCAGGACCGCCAGGACAGACTATGAGTCAGGATCAGGAACACTTCGCGCTCGACTGGATCAAGGGCGATCTGCTCGAGACACTGGACAGCGCCCGGGCTTCGCTGGAGTCGTACAGCGAGTCCGACGGTGACGAGACGCTGCTGCGCGCATGCGTCACGGCGCTCCATCAGGTGCACGGCACGCTGGTGATGCTGGAGCTGCCGGGGATCGGCCTGTTGGCCGACCACATGGAGCAGCTGGCCCAGGGCTTGCTCAACGACGTCGTTGACCGGCCCCTGGAAGCCATCGCGCACCTCATGCAGGGCGTGCTGGAGCTGCCGAGCTATCTGGAGGCGATTGCCGCCGGCCAGGGCGACTCGGCCCGGCCTGTCATTCCCCTGATTAACGACTTGCGATCGCATCTGGCGCAGGCGCCCCTTGAGCTGCCGGCGGTCAACGTGCTGTCCGGCTACGCGTCAGACGCGGCGGTCGAGCGCTTTGCCGATATCAACGGCCACGCCAAGGTACGCAAGATTCGCAGCGCCTATCAGCAGGTGTTGCTGTCCATTCTCAAGGGCGAAGACCGAGCGGAAGCCGTCAACACCCTGCGCAAGGTCTCCCAGGGCCTGATTCGCATCTGCGACGACACGCCCCACGAAGGGCAGTGGCAAGCGTTCGCGGAATTTGTCGAAAGCCTCGGGCTGCAGAGCGGCCCGCTGGATGCCGACGCGATCAAACTCCTGCGCCGCATCGATGCCGAGCTGCGCTCGCTGTCGACCCAGGGTGCCGGCGCGCTGCAGCAGCCCGTTAACCGCGAGCTGGTCGAAGCGCTGCTGTCCCAGGCCGAAGAGCGGGAGCATCGCAGCGAACGCCTGAGCGGGCTGCGCGAAGCGGTCGATGAAGGCGTGCCGGTCGACAGCCTGGTGATCTCTGGCCGGCAGGCGCTCGCCAGCGCCGCGCTGGCGTTGCGGGAAGATGTGTCCAAGCTGCAGGACCAGATCGATCTGGACGTTCGCGGCGAAACGACGGACCGGGACAGCTTCTCAAGTCTGGTCGGTGCCCTGGGCCAGATCGGCAACACGCTGTCGCTGCTCGGTTTTCAAAGCTCGCACTCAACGATCTTCGATCAGGTCGAGGCGATCAACGATTGCCTGCTCAGCCAGGAGTTCGAGGTGTCGACGCTGGCCGATGTGGCCGAAGCGCTCATCAAGGTCGACGAGAATCTGGCCAGCGCGACCCAGGGGCTGCGTGGCAAGGGCGAAGTCGAGAGAATTACCAGCGAAGCCCAGCGCGCTGTTGCCCGGGAAGCCCGGGAAGCGCTGGACACGGTCAAGGGCGCGATCGTTGCCTACGTGTCCTCTGGCTGGGACTACAGCAACCTGAAAGACGCTCCGGGCGTTATCGACGAAGCCTGTGGCGCCCTGGACATGATCCCCCTGGCCCGGCCGGCCCGGCAGCTGTCTGATTGCCGACACTACATCGCCGATGTGCTGTCGGAGCAGCATCCCGATTGGGAAACCCTGGACCAGCTGGCCGATGCCATCAGCGGCGTCGACTACTACCTGGAACGGACAATCGAAGAAAACGGTGCCAGCGCCGAGAACGTGCTGGACCTGGTCGATCGCAGCCTGACCGCACTCCACTCGGGGGCCGCGCTGGCCGATGAGGCGTCCGCAGCTGAGGCTGCCGCCGAGCCGGAGGCCGACGACGGCGCCGAGCAGGAACCGCTCATCGTGCGCGCAACGCCGACCCAGGCCGTGCTGATGTCCGGCAAAGCCGCCGCCGCCGAAGCGCCGGAAGCACCGGAAGCGCAAGAGACGCAAGACCGCGCTGATGCGTCGGTCGAAACCGAAGCCGAAACCGAAACCAAAGCGGAAGCGGAAAGCGAAGCCGAAACCGAAGCCGAAGCGCCGGCCATGGCAGCCAGCTCGGCGAGCGATGCAGAGCTGGTGCCCTTGGACGGCCAGGCCGCGCCCGGGGACTACGAGCTGGTCGATGTGGAAGCCGCCTTTGCTGCCCAGGCAGCGGAAGCAGGCGTCGATGATGATTTTGATCTGAGCGCCGATGAATTTGACCTGCTCGATATCGAGGGCGAAGAGGCGGTCCACGCCGCTGATGAGCCTGGGTCCAACCCCGTGCGCGATATGGCTGTTTCTGCCATCGCCGCTGCGGCGGCGGGTACCGCGATCTCGGGCATTGCGGACGATCATCAGGAAGACGATGAGATTGCCGAGATCTTCCTCGAGGAAGCCGGCGAAGTGCTCGACCAGGTCGATCACTGGCTGCCGGAGTGGCAGCAGTCCCTGACGTCCGAAGAAGCGCTCACGGAACTGCGGCGGGCGTTCCACACCCTCAAGGGCAGTGGCCGGATGGTTGGCGCCAACGTGGTTGGCGAGCTGGCCTGGTCCGTCGAGAACATGCTCAACCGGGTGCTGGACGGAACCGTGCAGGCAACCGGGCAGTTTGTTGCTCTGAGCCGTCAGGCCCGGGAGCTGGTGCCTTCCCTGCTGACAGATTTCGAGCGCAAGCAGGCGCCCGATCTGGAGCCGGTCGGCGCCCTCATCGAGGCATCTGATCTGCTGTCGAGCGGCGGCGAGCTGAGCGGCGATCTTCTCGCCGGCAGCGCAGCGCCTGCGCCCGCGGACGAGGCCGCGGACGATGTCACGGCGGACGACGTCGCAGCGAGCCCGGAAGACGAGTCCCTGCAAATTTTCGTGGACGAAGCTCGCGAGCACCTGGGGGTGCTGCGCGCGAGTCTGCAGAACGGACGCTTTGTCGCCGACGAAGCTGCCGTGCGCGCGCTCCACACCCTGGCCGGCAGCGCCGCCATGGCGGATGCCGATGAGCTGACCGCGGTGGCTCGGCCGGCCTACGAGCTGGCCCAGGCGCTGCAGGGCAACGGGAAAGTTTCCGAGGCCCAGGCCGATCAGGCCGGGACCTTTATGGCCGCCTACGCGGACGCGTTGGGACCTTGCCTGGATGCCATGGCCAGCGGTGCAGCGGCCACCATGGACGCGACGCTGGGCAGCCACGCAGATGCGCTGCTGGACGAGCTCGGGAGCGACGATGCCAGCCAGCAGCTGCTGGCGATAGAAGGTATGGACGCGCTGTTCGATGCGGGCAGCTACATTGATGGCTGGCTGGCCGGAACGGTTGCGGCCGAAGCCGCGAAGCCGCTGCAGGACACCTTGGGCCGGCTGGCCTCGGAGGCGCGCAGCCTCGACGAGAACGCGCTGGCAAATTTTGCCGATGCGCTGGCGTCAGCTCATGATCGGCTCGCCGACGCGCATCCCGTCGAAGCGTCGGCGCAGGTGCTGCGCGACGCCCACGAAGCGTTGCTGGCGCAGCTGGACGCGCTGGTGGCCGGACAGGTGCCAGCGGCGCTGGACGAACATCGCCAGGCCGTCGATGCGCTGGTGGCTCAGACCGCAGATGCGGGCGAGGTCGAAGAAGATGACAGCTACGACCTGACGACCCTGACGCAGGACGAGGTGGCAGAAGAAGAACGTTCTACGAGCGATCTGCCCAAGCCCGAACTGTCATCGGACCCGATTGCCGCGACCCCGACCACGGCAGCGGCGACAGCGCTCACGCTGTCGGCGGAAGACGCGCAGTTCGATGCGGAGATCCTCGAAATCTTCGTCGAAGAAGCCGACGAGCTGCTCGAAGGCATGGACGAAACCATTCACGCGATGGAGCAGGAGCGGGATAACCACCTGCACATCGAGAATCTGTTGCGCGATCTGCACACCATGAAAGGCGGAGCCCGTCTCGCGACTATGACTGCCCTGGGCGATCTGACTCACGAGTTTGAGTCCGAAGTGCTGGGGCAGCAGGCCGCCGACGGCGCCGCAGACGATGCCTTTATCGCGCTGCTGCACCAGCGCCACGATGCTCTGCTGACCATGGCGGCGAGCGTCAAGACGCACCTTGAGGCAGGCTGTGCCGGAATGGCGACCTGTGTTGCGGTTGTCGGTCTGGATGCTGCGCGCGATGCCGACAGCGTCGAGCAGGCCGTTGCGGTCGAAGACGTCGCCGAAAGCGAGCTTGCGACAGAAGTCGCGGCCGAGATTGCCGCGGCCGCGGAAGAAGAATTGCTGACGGCGGATGCCGCCAACGAGTCCATGACGGATCTTGCCGATCTCGAGCTGGAAGCAGAGGCTGACAATGTGGTGCCGCTGATGCAGGTCGCGGGCGGGCCCAAGCTCAAGCCGCCGTCGGCGCAGCCCCAAGCGCCAGCCCAGACCCGGGCTGTACCGGATACGGGCAGCCAGGAAATGGTGCGGGTCGGCGCCGGGCTGCTCGAAGAGCTGGTTAACCTCGCGGGCGAGAGCAGCATCATGCGCGGCCGCATAGAGCAGGGGCTTGGTGATTTCACCGTGGCCCTGGACGAGATGGAAACCACCATCGGCCGGGTTCGCGAGCAGCTGCGCCGTCTGGAGATCGAAACGGAAGCGCAGGTCCTGTTCCGGCAGGAGCGCTTTGACGAGCCGTCGCAGGAAGACTTCGACCCGCTGGAAATGGACCGCTACTCGCAGCTTCAGCAACTGTCTCGCTCCCTCTCGGAAAGCGCCTCAGACATGCTGGACCTGAAGGAAACCCTGCTGTTCAAGGCCCGGGAATCGGAAACCTTGCTGCTGCAGCAGGCGCGCATCAACACCGAGCTTCAGGAAGGCCTCATGCGGACTCGCATGGTGCCCTTCAGCAGGCTGCTGCCGCGGCTGCGCCGTACGGTGCGACAGGTGTCCGGAGAGCTTGGCAAGGAGGTGGAGTTCAACGCCTACAACGCCGAAGGCGAGCTCGACCGCAACCTGCTCGATCGAATGATCCCGCCTCTGGAACACATGCTGCGCAATGCCGTCGACCACGGTATCGAAGCGCCCAGCGAGCGCCGCAACTACAGCAAGCGCCCGACCGGACAGATCGAGCTGCGCCTGGGTCGCGAAGGCGGTGACGTACTGATCGAGATCAGCGACGACGGCGCCGGTATCGACTGTGAGAGCGTGCGCGAGAAAGCGATCGAACGCGGGCTCATGGCACCGGACGCCGACCTGCGGGACGACGAAATTCTGCAGTTCGTGCTGGCGCCCGGTTTCTCGACCGCCAAGTCGGTCACGCAGATTTCCGGACGCGGTGTCGGCATGGACGTCGTGCACAGCGAGGTCAAACAGCTCGGTGGCAGCATCAGCATTGCCTCCAAGCCTGGTGAAGGCGCGCGCTTCAGTTTGCGGGTGCCCTTCACGGTATCGGTCAACCGGGCGCTCATGGTGTCCGTGGGCGACGATCTGTATGCGATCCCGCTGAACACCATCGAAGGCATCGTGCTGCTCGGCCCGAAGGAACTCGAACAGCTCTACGCCGCTGACTCGGGCCCCTTCGAGTACGCCGGAGTCGACTATCAGGTCCGCTATCTCGGTCACTTCCTGGGCCGCGACTTCCGCGGCAACACCAGCGGCAACAGCGCGCCGGTAGTGCTTGTGCGATCCGGCGATCAGGCGATTGCGGTGCACGTCGACAGCGTTCAGGGCAGCCGCGAGATCGTGGTGAAAAGCCTCGGCCCGCAGTTCGCCGGCGTTGGCGGTGTCTCTGGCGCCACCATACTCGGTGACGGCAGCGTGGTTGTGATTCTTGATCTGCTGGCGCTGATTCGCAGCCGCAGCGATCAGCCGCGCACGCCATCGCGCAGACCGGTCGCGCTGGACAACAAGACACGCTGCGTCATGGTCGTCGATGATTCGGTGACGGTGCGCAAGGTGACCTCCCGTCTGCTCGAGCGGCAGGGGATGGATGTGCTGACGGCCAAGGACGGTGTTGAGGCCGTCGCTCTGTTACAGGAGCGCCGGCCGGACATCCTGCTGCTCGACATCGAGATGCCGCGCATGGACGGCTTCGAGGTTGCGCGCCAGGTGCGGCACGACGATCAGCTCGAAGGCCTGCCCATCGTCATGATCAGCTCGCGCACGGGCGAGAAGCATCAGGAACGTGCGACGGATCTCGGGGTGAACCGCTTCCTCGGCAAGCCCTTTCAGGAGAGCGAGCTGCTGGAAACCATTGATCAACTGGTGGAGTCGACTTGATGTCTGCGCAAAAGGAGCTGAACGGCCCGCTGCCGGAAGCGCAGCTGGAAGAAGTCCAGTGCGTGGTCATCCCGCTGCTGAATTCCAGCGTGCTGCTGCCGAACGTGTGTATTGCCGAGATCTTGCCCTGGCGGCGGGTCAAGGCGCTGCAGAGCGTTCCCGACTGGCTGATCGGTCTGCTCGGCTGGCGCGGCGAGACGCTGCCTGTGGTGAATTTCGAGATGCTCAACGAGCACCCGGAAGCCCGCATCGCCAACGGCCGTTGCCTGGTGATCATGAACCGCGCTGGCTTAAAGCGTGGCCCGTCGTTCTACGCGATAGTGGCCGAAGGCCTGCCGCGGCTGGTTCAGGTCGCGGCGGAAGATCTGACGCCCGGTGCTGATGTTGCCGGCCCCTACAGCGCGAGCGACGTGAAGCTCGGGACCGAAACCGTGATCATTCCGAATCTGGAAGCGGTCGAGCGGCAAATCAAGATGCTGAGCCTGGGCGACTGAGTCGCCGGTTCATGGGTCAGGCTCGGGCCTGAACCAGCTAGCTCCGAAAGGACCACCAGGCCCGCAGGTGGCTCAGGGCCACCAACGGCGCCGTCTCGGCGCGCAGTACCAGCGGTCCCAGCTGCACGCGGCCAACGTCTGCGGCATCAAAGGCGGCGCGCTCCGCATCGCTCCAACCCCCTTCCGGCCCAACCAGCAACAGCGTGTCTGTCTGCGGCAAGGCGTGCGGCCAGTCGCTGCCGTGCTGATCCATCGCCAGACGGGCGGTTGCCGGCAGCGCTGCGAGCAAGTCCCTCAGGTCACGGCCAGGGTGCAGCGCAGGCAGCCAGTTCTGGCCGCATTGCTCTGCGGCGCTGGCGATCACGGCGTGCGCGCGAGCGTCGTTCGCCGCTGGCAGCGCCTTGCGCGGTTCGTGGGTGTGGTCCGTATAGACCGGCCACAGATCCGTCGCGCCCAGCTCCGTTGCCTTGCGCAGCAGCTGCTCCTGGGCTTTGCTTTTGAGCAGGCCCCAGGCCAAATGGATGCGGGGCGCTGGTGCTGCCTCGGGGGGGTGGACGGCCTCGATCTCCAGCATCAGATCCCGGCCGCTGTGGCGGGCCGTGGCGCTCGCCGTCTGTCCGGCACCGTCGAACAGCAACACCGCGGCGCCGTCGCGCAGGCGCAGCACGGACTTCAGGTAGTGGGTGCGGGACGGATCCAGGGCCGCAGGACCTCGCGTGTAGGGTCCCGGCAGGTAGAGCCGTTTGCTCACCAGCGCGGCCGCGCTCAGGATGCCTGGGCGGCGCTGCCGCGAGCCTCGTCGAGCTTCAGGTTGCTGCAGATGGCGCGGGACGCGCCCCAGCGATTGAGCGTGTAGAAGTGCAGGCCGGGCGCGCCCTGCGCCAGCAGGTCTTCGCACAGGCGGGTGACGACGTCCACGCCAAAGGCTTTCAGCGACTTCTCGTCGTCCTTGTACAGTTCCAGGCTCTTGAGCAGCCAGCGCGGAATCTCGGCGCCGCAGCTGTTGCTGAAGCGCACGATGCCTTCGTAGCTGGTCAGCGGCATGATGCCGGGATAGATCGGGATCTCGACACCAGCTCTCGCGCAGCGATCGACAAAATGCCGGTAGCTGTCGACGTTGTAGAAGTACTGGGTGATCGCGCTGTCAGCACCGGCATCGACCTTGCGGACAAAGAAGTCCAGGTCCTGCATCGGGTCCGTGGCGTCCGGGTGAACCTCTGGATAGGCCGCAACTTCGACATGGAAGTGCCGGTCGGAATGGTCGCGAATCCAGCGGACCAGCTCCTCGGCGTTGTGTTTGCGCGCACTGCGGCCGCCGACCCCGGAGGGCACGTCGCCGCGCAGCGCGACAATGCGCTGGATCCCGTCTTCCTGATACCCCGACAGCATGTGCCGGACCGTTTTCGCATCGTCTTCGCCGATGGACAGGTGCGGGGCCGCCGTACGGCCGCCGCGCTGCAGCAGGCGGACCGTGTCCCGGGTGCCGTCCCGGGTCGAGCCGCCGGCGCCGTAGGTGACCGAGTAGAAGTCGGGCGCGAAGGTGTCCAGGGTATCGGCCACCTTGATCAGGCTGTCCTGGCCCGCCTCGGTTCGGGGCGGAAAGAACTCAAAGCTCAGACGCATGGGCGCGGTCTCCGTCGGTGGCACCGCCGGGCGGTGCTACAGGGCGGCCTTCAGGGCTTCGGCCTTGTCGGTCCGCTCCCACGAAAACTCCGGCTCCGTGCGGCCCAGGTGGCCGTAGGCTGCGGTGTTGCGGTAGATCGGACGCTTCAGATCAAGCATGGCAATCAGGCCCCGGGGCCGCAAATCGAAATGCTCACGCACCAGGTGAATGATCTTCTCGTCTGACAGCTTGCCCGTGCCGAAGGTGTTGAGGCTGATCGACGTCGGCTCGGCGACCCCGATCGCGTAGCTGACCTGGATCTCGCAGCGCTCGGCGAGGCCCGCAGCAACGATGTTCTTGGCGACATAGCGGGTCGCGTAGGCTGCGGAACGGTCAACCTTGGACGGGTCCTTGCCGGAGAACGCGCCGCCGCCGTGCCGGGCCATGCCGCCGTAGGTATCGACAATGATCTTGCGCCCCGTGAGCCCGCAGTCCCCCACCGGGCCACCGATAATGAACTGGCCCGTCGGGTTGATGTGGTACTGGGTGTCTGCCGACAGCCAGTTCGCAGGCAGCGTCGGTTTGATGATTTCTTCCATCACCGCTTCGCGCAGATCTTTCTGGGAGATCTCGGCGCTGTGCTGCGTTGACAGGACCACAGCGTCGATCGCGATCGGCTTGCCGTCGCTGTCGTAGCGGAAGCTCAGCTGGCTTTTGGCGTCCGGGCGCAGCCACGACAGATTCGAGCGACGCTTGTCGGCCTGCTGCTTTACCAGGCGGTGCGCGTAGGTAATGGGGGCTGGCATCAGCACATCAGTGTCGTTGCTGGCGTAGCCGAACATCAGCCCCTGGTCGCCCGCGCCCTGCTCATGGTCACTCGCTTCGTCGACGCCCATGGCAATGTCTGCAGACTGCATGCCCAGCGCGTTGATGACCGTGCAGGATTCCAGATCGAAGCCCGTATCGGCCTGGTCGTAGCCGATATCAGCGATGACCCCGCGAACCAGCTTGTCGACGTCCACGTCGGCGCCGGTGCGGATCTCGCCAGCGACCACAACCACGCCGGTCTTGATGAGGGTCTCGCAGGCCACGCGCGATTCCGGGTCCTGGGCCAGCATGGCGTCGAGGATCGCGTCGGAAATCTGGTCCGCCATCTTGTCGGGATGACCTTCGGAAACGGATTCAGAGGTGAAGACGGAGTATTCAGGCATGGGCGAAGGGCCTTGCTCAGCGGTTGAGGTGGCGCGAGTGTAACCGATGGTCTGGGCGGACGGGGCTGGTGCCGGGTCCTGACCGGCGCTCGCGGTGCAGAGAAACGCGCAGAACGCGTTGCGCCGCTGCTGGGCGATCCTCACAATGGCCCGCGCTGAAACGGGGCTAGATTTGGGGGCTATATGGCAGCGTCGCAGAACGCTCGGCAGGATGCTCGGCAGGACAAGGCAAACGCCATACGGGCGCTGGCCATGGATGCCGTAGAGCAGGCGAAATCGGGACATCCCGGTGCGCCCATGGGGTTGGCAGACGTGGCGGAAGCGCTGTGGTGCGATCACCTCAAACACAACCCGGCGGATCCGCAGTGGGCGGATCGGGACCGGTTTGTGCTCTCCAACGGTCACGGTTCCATGCTGCTTTACAGCCTGCTGCACCTGACCGGTTACGACCTGTCCATGGACGATATCCGCAACTTCCGCCAGCTCGGGTCACCCACCGCCGGGCACCCGGAGCGCGGCGAGTGTGTGGGGGTCGAAACGACCACCGGCCCTCTGGGCCAGGGCCTGGCGAACGCCGTGGGCATGGCGCTGGCCGAGCAGCGGCTGGCGCAGACCTTTAACCGCGACGGCTTTGCGGTGGTTGATCACCGCACCTGGGTCGTTGTCGGCGACGGCTGCCTGATGGAAGGCATCAGCCACGAGGCGGCCTCCCTGGCAGGCACCCTGGGCCTGGGCAAGCTGGTTTGCCTGTATGACGACAACGGCATTTCTATCGACGGCGAAGTGGACGGCTGGTTTGCCGAGGATGTGCCGGCCCGCTTTGAAGCCTACGGCTGGCAGGTGATTCGCGACGTCGACGGCCATGATGGCGATGCGGTCAGCGCAGCGCTCGCGACTCTCGACGGCACGGGCAGCAAACCGGTGCTGGTGTGCTGCAAGACGACGATTGGCTTCGGCTCGCCGGCCAAGGCCGGGACCGCTGCCGCGCACGGTGCGGCCCTGGGCGCAGACGAGATTGCGGCCACGCGGCTGGCCCTGAATTGGGGCCATGCGCCCTTCGAGGTGCCTGAGCACCTGTACACCGCCTGGGACGGCAAGGCCAAGGGCGCTGCGGCGCAGGCGGCGTGGACCGAGCTGTTCGCAGGCTATCGTGCGGCGCATCCGGCGCTGGCAGCGGAGTACGAACGCCGCATGCGGGGCGAGTTGCCGGAGGGCTGGCACAGCGCCCTGCGCGCCGTCGCCGTCGACGCGCAGGCCTCGCTCGAGCCGCTGGAAACCCGCAAGGCGTCGCAGCGCTGCATCGGCGCTGTGGCCGAGCGCCTGCCGGAGCTTTTTGGCGGGTCTGCGGACCTGTCCGGCTCCAACGGCACGCGCTGGAGCGCCGCCACGGAGGACAACTACATGAATTACGGCGTGCGGGAGTTCGGCATGTCTGCCATGGCCAACGGCATGGCGCTGCACGGCGGGTTGATTCCCTTTACGGGGACCTTCCTGGTGTTCATGGAATACGCCCGGAACGCAGTGCGGTTGGCAGCGCTCATGGAGCTGCGCAATATTTTTGTCTACTCTCACGACTCGGTGGCGGTGGGCGAGGACGGCCCGACCCACCAGCCTGTTGAGCAACTTGTCAATTTGCGCAGCACCCCGAACCTGTCCACCTGGCGACCCTGCGATACGGTCGAGTGTGCCGTGGCCTGGGAGTGCGCCGTTGCGCGCCATGACGGCCCCACCGCCCTGATCCTGACCCGGCAGAAAACCGTGACGCAGCCGCGCTCGGCGGCGGTGCTGGCCGAGATCGCGCGAGGTGGCTACGTGCTGGTGCCGGAGCAGGGCGAGCTTGAGCTCATTCTCATTGCCACCGGCAGCGAAGTGGCGCTGGCAGTCGAAGCTGCGAGTACGCTCACGGACGCCGGCCGCGGTGTCCGGGTAGTCTCCATGCCCAGCGTTGACACCTTCGCCCGGCAAGATGCCGCCTACCGCGATGCTGTGCTGCCGCCCGCCCTGCGCGCCCGCGTGGCGGTCGAGGCCGGCCATCCGGAAAGCTGGTATCGCTGGGTGGGTCTTGACGGCACGGTGGTCGGTATCGACCGCTTCGGCGTTTCGGCGCCGGGCGGACAGGCGATGCAGGCCCTTGGAATGACCGCGGAGGCGGTTGTCGCTGCGGGCCGGGAAGTGCTCGCGCGTTAAGCAGGAGGCTTTCTCGTGACACTCAAGATGCAGGTCATGGCAGACATGGACCTGAAAGACCGGCGCGTGCTGATCCGCGAGGATCTGAACGTGCCGGTGAAAGACGGCGTCGTCACCAGCGATGCCCGGATTCGGGCGGCATTGCCGACGATCAAGCTGGCGCTGGAAAAAGGCGCTGCGGTGATGGTCATGTCGCACCTCGGGCGCCCGACCGAGGGCCAGCCTGAACAGAAGTTTTCCCTGGCGCCCGTTGCGGCGCACCTGTCGTCCCTGCTGGGGCAAGCGGTGCCGCTGGTGGCCGATCTCGATGCGCTCGCGGTGGCACCGGGGCAGCTCGTGATGCTCGAAAACGTGCGCTTCGCGCCCGGCGAGAAAGCCGATGACGACGCCTTGGCCCGGCGCCTTGCCAACCTCTGCGACGTGTTCGTGATGGATGCCTTCGGGACTGCGCACCGTGCCCAGGCCTCGACCCACGGCGTCGCCCGGCACGCGCCGGTCGCCTGTGCGGGACCGCTGCTGGCCGGCGAGCTGACGGCGCTCGGTCAGGCCCTGCACGCGCCAGCCAAGCCCATGATCGCCATCGTTGGCGGTTCCAAGGTTTCGACCAAACTCGAAGTCCTGGACAGCCTCGCCACTGTCGCTGACCAGATTATTGTCGGTGGCGGTATTGCCAACACCTTCCTGGCTGCGGCCGGGCACCCGGTTGGCCAGTCCCTGCACGAGGCCGACCTGCTCGACGCCGCGCGGCGGATCGCGGCCAAGGTCAACATTCCGCTGCCGGTGGACGTGATGGTTGGCAAAGCCTTTTCCGAAACCGAGCCGGCGATCCTCAAATCCGTCGCTGATGTGGCCGACGACGACATGATCCTGGACATCGGCCCCGAGTCCGCCCGGCAGCTTGCCGAGCAGCTGAAGGGCGCCGGCACGGTGCTCTGGAACGGTCCGGTCGGGGTCTTCGAGTTTGACCAGTTCGGTCAGGGGACCCGGATGCTGGCGGAAGCCATCGCCGAAAGCAGCGCGTTTTCCATCGCCGGTGGCGGCGACACCCTCGCCGCGATTGACAAGTACGGCGTGGCCGACGGTGTATCCTATATCTCGACCGGTGGCGGTGCTTTCCTCGAGTTTGTCGAGGGCAAGACCCTGCCCGCGGTGGCGATGCTGGAGTCCCGTTTCAGCTGATCGCGCCGCCTGCCGGCGGGGCCTGCAAGGGCCCGCCGTGCCCCATAGCTTTAAAGACAATCGTAACGACAGGACTCTGCAATGCCGCTCATCAGCATGCGCCAACTTCTGGATCACGCCGCCGAACACGACTACGGCGTGCCCGCTTTTAACGTCAACAACCTGGAGCAGATGCGCGCCATCATGGAAGGCGCCGACGAAACCGATAGCCCGGTCATCGTCCAGGCCTCGGCAGGTGCCCGCAAATACGCAGGCCCGAACTTTCTGCGCCATCTGATTCTGGCTGCGACGGAAGAGTTCCCGCACATTCCGGTGGTCATGCACCAGGATCACGGCGCATCGCCCGCGGTCTGCCAGCGCTCGATCCAGCTCGGGTTTTCGTCCGTCATGATGGATGGCTCGCTGCTGGAAGATCAGAAGACCCCGGCGGACTACGAGTACAACGTCGAGGTCACCCGGCGCACGGTCGAGATGGCGCACGCCTGCGGCGTCTCGGTAGAAGGCGAGCTCGGCTGCCTCGGCTCCCTGGAAACCGGCGAAGCCGGCGAGGAAGACGGCGTCGGTGCCGTGGGCAAACTCACCATGGACATGATGCTGACGGATCCGGACGAAGCCGCGGACTTCGTCAAGAAGACCCATGTCGACGCCCTGGCCATTGCCATCGGCACCTCGCACGGCGCCTACAAGTTCAGCCGCCCGCCGACGGGCGATATCCTGGCGATCGATCGCATCCGGCAGATTCACGAGCGCATTCCCGGCACGCACCTGGTGATGCACGGCAGCTCCTCCGTGCCCCAGGACCTGCTGCAGGAAATCAATCAGTACGGCGGCGAGATTCCGGAAACCTACGGGGTGCCGCTGGAGGAAATTCAGCAGGGCATCAAGCACGGCGTGCGCAAGGTCAATATCGACACGGATCTGCGGCTGGCCTCGACGGCAGCGATTCGCAAGCACATGGCCACCAACAAGGCCGAGTTCGACCCGCGCAAGTACCTGGCAGACAGCCAAAAAGCGATGAAGCTGGTAGTGATCGAGCGCTACGAAGCCTTCGCAACGGCAGGCAATGCTTCGAAGATCAAGGCGCTGTCGCTGGAAGACATGTTCGAGCTCTACGGCGCTGGCAAGCTGACGCCGGTCGTCAACTAGCTGCTCCCAGGCGCGTGCGCGCTCAGGGCATCTTTGATCCGCAGGCGCTGAAGGACCAGCTCGGCACCTTCTCCGAGCTGGGCGCGCCCATTGCGTCAGCGCTGACCGTCGACTACCGGCGGTTCTACCAGTTCGACTTCGAGGCTGCGAGCCCGGGGCTTGCGCACCACATGGGCTGGCTCGACTGTGATGGCGAGCGGCTCGCCGTGCAGCTGTTCGTGCCGCAGGCCCCGCGCGGCAGCGTGGTGTTCTGCCACGGCTACTTCGATCATGTGGGGCTGTTCGAGCACTTGCTGCGCTACCTGCTCGGCAAGCAGCTGGCAGTGCTTGCCTTCGACCAGATCGGGCACGGTTTGTCTTCCGGCGAGCGCGCAACGATTGACAGCTTCGATCGCTACGTGGCGGCCCTGGAGCGCGTGCGCGCCGTCGCTGCGGGCCTGTTGCCGGCGCCTTGTTACGGCGTGGGCCAGAGCACGGGCTGCGCGGTGCTTATGGAGCATGCCCTGCAGCACGGCGTGACCTTTGACGAGCTGATCCTGTTTGCGCCGCTCGTGCGGCCCGCCCACTGGGGAGTGAACCGGCTGGTGTACCAGGTGGCGAAGCGTACGGTCAAAGATCGGCCGCGCGCGGTCACGGAAAATGCCGAGAACCCCGAGTTTATGCATCTGCAGCGCAACGATCCCCTGGCGCCAACGCGATTGCCCGTGCAGTGGGTGACCGCCATGGTGGACTGGATGCACGCCTTTGAAGCGAACGAGCGACTGCCGCAGGTACCCTTCGTCCTGCAGGGCGACACCGACGGCACGGTGGCGGGCCGCTACAACCTGAAAGTGCTGCAGCGTCTGGTCGCGCCAGCGGAGCTGCCGGTGCTGTGGCTCGAAGGCGGGCGACATCACCTGCCGAACGAATCGGCGGCGCTGCGCGCGCAGATGTGGGCCTGGCTGGACGAGCGGGTGCCCTGGCCGACCGTGGCCGAGCCGTCGCCAAAGATCGGCGCCTAGAGCGCCTTGCGGCAGTCCCGCGCCTGCGCGGCGCGGTGGCTGCGAAGCATCCGCAGGAACGGTGACCGTGCCTGGGCCAGCTGCGCTTCGTTCTGCAGTTCCAGGGACATGCGGTTGACCCGGCCGTAGTCGTAGTGCGTCTTCTGCCCCAGCGACTGATAGCCGAGCCGGCGAAAGAACGGCACCAGATGGTCGTTGCAGTCGATCAGGTTCAGCTGGCTGTCGCGCTCGATGAGCGTGCGGTAGCAGGCGCGCACGAGCATGAGCGGCAGGCTCGAGCTGCGCAGCGACTGGTCCACAATCAGCGAGGTGGTGATTGATGTCTGGTGGCGCTCGGCGGGGCTGAGCTTGTCGAGTTCGTAAAAGTCTTCGTAGCTGCCGACCCGGCCGTCTTCAAGGAAGTTGACGCGTGCGGTGCCGACGATGGATCCGTTCAGCACGGCCATCAGGTTCACGCCGTGGGCGTCCAGTTCATCGGTGGTCTGCTGCAGCGCGTGGTTCGCGTAGCGTTGCTGGCGCTGCATTTCTTTCACGTACACGCGGTAGCGGAAGCGAAACACTTCCGGTAATTCCTGCGGGCGGGCGATGACGATTCTGGCTTTCACAGACGGCTGCGGTGGTCGGGTTTTCGATGACCGATGAGTTTCGCCGGGTTCCATGGCACCGTCAGAGACCTGGGGCGCATCTTCCGATAGCCACCGGGACGGGATCGCTGCTGTCATCCTGGTCATCCTGGTCATCCCTGTTTTCCTGCCGATGCGCGAGCACATGCGACGATTGCGAAAAGATCAGTATGAACGCCTGGCGCGCTCAGCCTGTGACGATTGATGGCTGCAAAGGTCTGGGATTGTAAATCTATCGTAGCGCCGTAAACGATGCACGGACGATACGTGGCGCGTCAGAGATAGCGGGGATGGGCGCGCGCACCAGGATTGATCAATATTCTTGCCACTCGACTGTAAGCCTGCACCTGCTCCCGGACCGGGGTGATCCTGCTGCAGGTGGCCAGGGCCTCTTCGACCCGGCCAAACCGGGCCAGGCCCCAGGCCAGGTCCCGCTGGGCGGCGCTGGCGACCGAGCTGGCGGCACCGAAAGGCTCGTCTGGCAACGTTGCCGCCAGGTTTCGGGCCAGAGCGAAGTCGCCGCTGAACGCCGCGGCGCCAGCGATCTCGAAGCGGGTGTAGCTTTGCATCGGGCCAGCGGCCACCGCCGCAGCGTCTTCCAGCGCGAACTCCAGCAGCGGGTCTGTTTCTTCGAGCAGCCCGGCGTCCGCCAGCCGGGTCGCGATGCGGCTGGTGGCCCGGGCTCGCTCGTTGGCCTTGGGGGCCTGACGAGCGGCCATCGCCGCGTCTTCGAATAGCAGCATCGCTACGGCCGCTTCGCCCTGGTGGTGCCGGACGAACGCGATGTCCCGCAGCACAGCGCCAATAAAGTAGCCGTTGTCCTGAGCCCGGCCGATGGTGTCGGCCTCGTCCAGCAGGGACTCTGCGAGTGCCGCCTTGCCGGCCTGGACTGCGTGCAGCGCGACGTCGGTGCGTGCCATGGCCTGGTAGTAGCTGATGTTCATGGTGATCGCGCTGATGGCGGTACGAGCCCGGGCGAAGTCGCCCGCCGCGGCAAGGGCCTGGGCGATGCTGCGCAGCGCGATGGCTTTGGCGTTCGCTGTCGCGTCGGTGTCCTGCGGCAGGGCCAGGGCCTGTTCCAGGCCTAACGCCGCACTGTCGTGGCGTGCAGTGACCCCCGTTGCGCTGGCCCGGAGCTTGGCCAGCACGGCGTCGTCGTCGTTTGCGGCGTCCGCCAGCAGCGCATCGCGCAGCCGGGTCGCCGCTGGCTGGCGCTGCAGTTTGCCGAGCGCCGTCATGATCTCGACTCGCGCATTGCCGCGCGCTTTGGCGCTGTCGATGCGCGACGCTTCCGCGATGGCCTGGACCAGCTGCGCGCGGGCTCGCTCAGGCCGGCCCGCAGCATCCAGGGCCAGGGCCAACTCGGCGCCGCCGCTGGCGGCGCTAAAGGCATCTTCGGTTGTGGCAAGGGCCGCTTCGGCCCGGGCAATGGCGCAGTCTGCGCTGGCCGGCGCCGCGCAGGGCGCCGCCGCCGGCAGGCCCTGACAGCCCGCCAGCAAGGCGACAGCGAGCGTCCAGAACAGGAGCGAGGGGATCGGGCGGCGCAGGGCGGATCGCGGAGCGAACATGGTCGGTTATCCCAGGGTGGCGACTTCGAGCGCAGCGCGCTCGCCGGATTCCATCGCGGCTTCCATGCCGCGGTTGGCGAAGGCCGTGTGCTCGCCGGCGAAGTGGATGCGCCCGGCGGGCTGAGCCACGGACCGCGCCATGGTGCTGAGCTGCCCCGGTCGCCAGGCGGCATAGGCGCCGCCGGCGAACGGGTCCAGCTGCCAGGACCAGAACTTGACGAAGCGCAGCGCGCCTTTCGTGCTGGGTCGCAGCTGGGCCAGGTGGCCGAGCACGTAGTCGCTGGACCCCTGCGCGCCGAGCCGGTCGAGCTGGTTGGCGACGCGATCATTGGCGAAGGCGATAAAGCTGGTGATGTCCTTCGGGTTCGCGGGATCGTTGCGCAGCGCCATGAAGCGCGCGGCGGGGCTGTCCGTCCACATGGAAGGCGGCAAGCCGTCCTCTTCCCAGAATTTGCGGGTCGGCTCAAAGTGCAGCTGCGTGACGTTCGTGTAGCCGAGGCGATAAATCGCTTGCCGCTGCAGCGGGTGCAGGGGCGCATCGAGAGCGCACAGGCGCAGGGCAGAAAAGGGCGCGGTCACGATGATGCGCTTGGCGCGGACCACCCGGCCGTCTTCCAGCTGAACTTCTGCACGATCCCGGCCATCGCGAATGCCCACCGCGCGCAGGCCCAGCTGCAGATCGTGTTTGACAGCGCGCGCCATCCCTTCGGGAATCCGCTGGTTACCGCCCTGGCCGGCAAACGGGCTGCCTTTGATGTTGCTGTTGCTCATGCCGCCGAAGGCGAGGATGTGGTACATCATCAGCGCCGACAGCCCGTGCGGGCCTTCATGATCGCCGTAGCTCATGTTGGTGCCCGCGGCGAGGCGAATGGCTTCTTCGTTAAAGCCGCGACTGGTCAGATACTCGTACACCGAGCGATCGTGCGGGGCGAACTTCGGGTCGGTGACTTGCACGGTCGCGGTCAGCGGGTTGTCTTCGGCGTACAGGCTGTAGGGCACGTACCAGGGCAGCTGTTCCCGGTAGGCCTCGGGCAGCGGGTTCAGCGCATGCCTGGCCCAGTCATCGAAACGGATGTTCTGGCCCCGGATGTTCATCATCGAGATTTCCCGCACCGGCACCGTGCGGCGCCGTTCCGGTCCCAGGGGAACCTCGTAGCGCTTGGCCGCATCCAGCAGCCGCCCGTACATGCTGCCAATGCCGCTGCCGCCCGCCTCGGGCGCGCCGGGCACGTCGTCCAGGGTGTAGAGCCGCCCGCCGACCCGGTCCCGGCCCTCGATCAGCAGCGTCTTCAGGCCGATCTCTTCCAGCAGCAGGGTGGCATTGAGCCCCGCAAGGCCGGCGCCGAGCACGATCACATCCAGGTCGCCGAAGGCCGAGCGGCGGGGGGCTGTGGCGGCAGTCAGGGGGCGGGCGAGGGCGGCGCTTGCGGCGGCAACGCTGCGGGCGAGAAACTGGCGTCGGTTCATGGGGGCTGCACGGGTCCAGGCAACTGTTCGATCACAGATATGTATAATAATTACATGTATGAGAACGTGCTGCGACCGCATTCCGACAGCGCGGCCGGGCGTTCTCGATCGCTGCTTACTGCAACTACAAGGGGAATCACCATGATCGTCAACCTGCGTCGAAGGGCTTCGCGGTGTCTCACGGGGTTGGCTACCCTCCTGCTTGCCGCCTGCAGCGCGGCGCCAGCCTCGCAGACGCCCGCGCCTGCGCCGGGGCTGGCCTCTGGCGCGGCGCAGGCCGATGCCGTACTGCAGTGGTGGCAGGGCGACTTTAACAACGATGCCCAGATCGAGGCCCTGCGGGCCGACGGCGCGCCGATCTGGCAGGAAGCCGAAGAGGGCGAGACCCAGACCTTTGGCGGCCATCTCCCGGTCCGTTCGTTTTACCGCCCGGTGGACCTGCCGGCGTTTGGCGATCGGGTGCTGTATCTGGAAGAGCTGACCTTTGGCGATAACCCCTACCGCCAGCGCATCTACACGGTCGCTGTGGACGACGATGACCGCCGGCAGCTTTACCTGGCACCGCATGGATCGGGCCCGCTGATGACGCGCTGTGCCCCTGGCCGGCGCTAAAACAGGACCCGTGCGCGAATCGTGCCGTCGATCTGCTGCAGGGCTTCCAGCCCGCGCTCGGAATGGTCGCTGTCGATGTCGATCACGACGTAGCCGACGTCCTCCCGGGTCTGCAGATACT
>CAZXIJ010000025.1:0-3929 GCA_964640725.1 uncultured Pseudomonadales bacterium
GGCGCCCGCTCTCAACTTTCGGTTACCACCATGTTGCAGACATCCTTCCAGGCAATCACGCGCGAGCAGTTCAAGCAGCTGCGCAGAGCCAAAAAACTGGTCAAGGACGAGTTTCAGGCCGACCTGAAGCTGCAGGCCCCCAAAGTCATGGACAAGCTCTATGAGTACGCTCTGGAATCCGAGGGCGAGGAGCTGTTCGAGATCTTCACTGCGCTCAACGGCGAGACGGCAAAGCCCGAGCAACCCGCGCCTGCGAAAGCGGCACCGCCTGCACGTGCGTCGTCAGTGCCGCACAAAAACGTCAGGATTGGCGACGTTGTCGACGGTCAGCGCTGCGTGAGCATCTACCGGGGCAAACCGGTATTCAAACCGGTTTAGCGCCGCTCTTAGCGCTGCTCTTAGCGCTGCTACCAGTGCACACCTAGGCGCGGGACGGCAGCTCGATTCCGCTTCGACCCAGCAGTTTGTAGAAGTCGGTACGATTGCGACGCGCCAGCCGTGCCGCCCGGCTGACATTGCCGCCGGTCATGCGCAACAGCGCCAGCAGGTAGTCCCGGGTAAAGTCGTCCCGCGCTTCGTCGAAGGGCTTTGGGGGCGCAGGCGTCTGCTCCCCCAGCGCGTAGCGAACTTCTGCAGCGGTTATCACCGGCGCAGCGGACAAGGCAACGTTCTGCACCACGACATTGCGCAGCTGCCGCACGTTGCCCGGCCATGGCGCTGCCACCAGCAGGGCCATGGCTTCCGGCGCGTAGACCCGCGCCTTGTCGGCATCATCTGACAGCTCACCGAGAAACTGTGCGACCAGAGGCGGGATGTCCTCCGGCCGATCTTTGAGGGGCGGCAGCTCGAGCGTCACCACGTTGAGGCGATAGAACAAGTCTTCGCGAAAGCGGCCGTCTGCCACCGCCTGGCACAGATCGACGTTGGTTGCCGCGACCAGGCGCAAATCCACCGCCTGGGACCGGTCACTGCCAACCGGCCGTACTTCTCCGGTCTCCAGCGCCCGCAGCAGTTTGACCTGCATGGACAGAGGCAGGTCACCGATCTCGTCCAGGAACAGCGTTCCGCCATGGGCCGCAGCCATCAGCCCGGCCCGAGCCTGACCGGCGTTCGTAAAGGCGCCCCGAGCGTGCCCGAACAGCTCCGCCTCAAACAGCGATTCCGGTATCGCGCCGCAGTTCACGGGCACGAAGGGCCCATCGGGACACGCGCCCAGATGATGCAGCAGCTGCGCGATCCGATCCTTGCCGGTCCCCGTCGGGCCACGCACCATCACCGTCGCCGCTGACGGCGCAACTTTGCGCACTCGAGCCAGCAACCGCTGCATGGCCGGCGCCTGCGCGACGAGCGGCACATCGCTCGCACTCGCCTCAGCCGCCAGCGGCGTCGCGCAGCTGCTGGCCATGGCCTGGCTGATGGTGTCCAGCAGCGCGCGAGTGTCGATGGGCTTGGTGACAAAGGCGAAGGCGCCTTCTCTGGTCGCCTGCACCGCGTCCGGTATGGTGCCGTGCGCAGTCATCAACACCACGGGCAAAGAGGGATAGCGCGCCCGCAGCCGATTGAGCAGTGTCAGGCCGTCAACGCCGGGCATGCGCAGGTCGGTGATGACCATGCCCGGATGTTCGTCGAGGATCAGCGCATCGGCGCGTTTCGGATCGGTGGTCGTCAGGACGCGATAGCCGGCGTCTTCGAGGCGTATGCGCAGGAGCGCCAGCAGGTCCTCGTCGTCATCGACCAGCAGCAGACTGTCCCTGGCTGTCATGCCGGACCTCCTTGGGTTGTTTCAGCAGCGTGACGCGCAGCCGGGCACCGTCCCGACCGCCCAGAATCTCAATGCCGCCGCCATGCAGCCGGGCGCACTGCTGCGCCACGGACAGGCCGATGCCCGTGCCGGGAATGTCCTCCCGCACCGCGCGCGCGCCGCGAAAAAAAGGATCGAAGGCCCGCACCCGCTCCTCGGCGGAGAAGCCCGGGCCGCCATCCCCCAGAACGACGATCAGCGCAGCGCGCTCGGCCCAGGCCCGCAAGGACAGCGTGCTGCCCGCTGGCGAGAACTTGATCGCGTTCGACAGCAGGTTATCAAGCAGGGTGGCGAGCCGCTCGGGATCGCCGCGCAACACCAGCCCGGGGGCCAGATCGCTGTCCACCGTCAGCCGCGCCGCTTTGAGCTGCAGCTCCTGCTCGAGCAGGCTGCGGCAGATGATCGCCGCCAGATCGCAGGACTCGAAGCGCGGGGCTGGCAGGTTGTCCCGGGACTGGGTGAACTCGAACAGACGCAGCAACAGGCTCTCCAGCCGGGTCGCGTTGCGATGAATGATCTGCACGATGTCGTTGCTCCGGGTCGGGCTTGCGACCCCGTCAAACAGCAGCGCGCCGCCTTCCTTAATGTTGGTCAACGGTGTCTTCAGGTCGTGAGCGACCTGGCGCAGAAACATGTGCTTGTCTTCTTCGACAGCCCGCAGCCGTTCGCGGAGCCAGTCCAGTTCCTGGCCCAGCGCCCGCAGCTCGGCACTGCCGGACACCGCAATCGGCTGGCTCAGATCACTACGCCCGAGCCGTCGGATTCCGCCCACCAGCTGCTGCAGAGGTCGGCTGATGAGCCGCGCCATCAGAACCATCAGCACCACCGCCATGCTGAGCATCATCAGGCTGCCAACGATCAGGCCGCGCCGATTGGAGCGGTTCTGGCGGGCGAGCTGGCCCAGCCGGTCGGAGAGCGCCCGGCGATTGGCGGTCTGCATACTGTCCGCGAGCTCGCGCATCTCGACAAAGGTCTGCTCCTGGGCCGCCTGCACCCCATCCGCCGGCGCTGATCCGTCCGGCAACGGCGCACTGGCCAGGTTCTTGAGCTGGCGCACGATCCGCCGCGGCTTCGCCGCGGGCTGCTGGGCGGTCACGTCGTCCAGCGCGCTCAACAGCCGATCCTGCCGCGCCTCGTAGCGCGCCTGCTCAGCAGCTTTGCCGTTCTCGGTAAAGCGTTTGGCGGTTCGGGCCAGCAGGCCCACCTGGTCGTCCACCGCCTCGCCGAGCGCGGTGAGACGCACAGCGCGATCTACGAGAGCGCGGGTTTCGGCATGCTGGCGCTCGGCCTGCCAGATGCTGGCGATCACGGCGCCGAGCATGGGCAGCGTCACCACGACCAGCGCCAGCGCAACCAGCGTCGTCAAAGAGCGGCTGCGCCGAACGAGCCGGCCACAGCGTTGCCTGAAGCTCGCGCCCTGGGTCGTCCATGTCACCGTCAAGGTACTGCACCTCCCTCGCCTGCATCGGTGATGCCCGGCAAGTTGGACAGCAACCGCGCCCAGGAGTTTGCTGCGCCAAAAGCCGTGGGTGGGGGCCCCGCAGCCGTCAAATCCAGTGCCAGTCTCTCCTGGCTGTCACACGGTTCGACCCCGCCGGCCCTGGTCGCCGGCGCAATCAGGCTCCGTGTCGCCGGGCGCACCGGCGGTCAGGACAGGCGTTCACGGGTTGGCGCCTGCCTCTGACCACGCGCCGGCAGCGCCGGGGCGGGCTACTCTGCCGGCACCTCGTCCTGACCCTGGGCGCGTGCCAGGTCAGCGACGAAGATCTGGTACTCCGTCGAAGAGATGCCGCCGTCAGCATCGGTATCCGCGCGGCCAAAGTAGACCTGAAGATTCGGGTCCACCTGAGCTTCCTGCCGATCCAGCATGCCGTTGCCGTCCTGATCCATGCGCGAGAATTCCGAGGCGGGTTCCTCGGCACAGGCCGGGCCAGCGGCGAGCAGAGCGATCATCAGTGCATAGCGTGTATTCATCATTGACTCCTTCAGTGGTTTGCGCCCGGACCGTTCCCTGGCCTGGGCACCTGCGACGCCAAGGCGGCGACGCTTGAATACTCGTAGAGCAATCGCTGTGCCAACTGCAGCAAGCCCCTGCGGGCCGGCCCTCGCGGCTGGCCAGCGGCTTGCC
>CAZXIJ010000025.1:4029-59530 GCA_964640725.1 uncultured Pseudomonadales bacterium
GCCAACTGCAGCAAGCCCCTGCGGGCCGGCCCTCGCGGCTGGCCAGCGGCTTGCCGGGGCCGAAAACTGTCGGCCACTGGCGACTGCGCAAGCCGCAAAGCGCCGATGCCGCGCCGGGGCTGGGCGCAGCTGTCGCCAAAAGCAGACAAGGCGCCCCAGGGCTGCCCGGACCGCCCGTTGCCTGGCCGGGTCGCACCCTCCATGCTGCGCCCTCAACTTTTTGGAGCACCCCCTCATGGCCGATATCTCGCCGCTATTCGAACCCCTGACCGTCCGCGGCATGACCCTGCCGAACCGCATCGTCATGGCGCCCATGACCCGATCCTTTTCGCCGGACGGCGTGCCCGGAGAAGACGTCGCCGCCTACTACGCGCGCCGCGGCGCGGCCGACGTCGGCCTGATCGTGACCGAGGGCACGACCATCGCCCGGGGCGGGGCTTCGAACGATCCGCGTGTGCCGAACTTCCACACGCCGGAAGCGCTGGCAGGCTGGCAGGCCGTTACCGAAGCCGTCCACAGCACCCCGGCCAAGATCGCGCCGCAGCTGTGGCACGTGGGCATGATGCGCAAACCGGGTACCGGCCCGGATCCCGACGCGCTCTCAGACAGCCCCTCGGGCCGAATCCACACGGGCAAGCAGATCCAGGACGAGCCGACCGACAGCGAAGTGGCTGACATGGTCATGGCGTACGCCAACGCCGCTGGCGAGGCCGTGAAGTTGGGCTTTGACGCCATCGAGCTGCACGGGGCGCACGGCTACCTGATCGACGAGTTTTTCTGGGGCGTCATGAACACTCGCTCCGGCAAATACGGAGGCGATCTGGTGGGCCGGGCCCGCTTTGCCGGCGAGGCCATCGCGGAGTGTCGCAAGCAGGTCGGCAACGACACACCCATCATTCTGCGCTGGTCGCAGTGGAAACAGCAGGACTACACCGCGCGGCTGGCGGAAACGCCGCAAGCGCTCGAAGCGTTCCTGAAGGTCTTCGTCGACGCCGGCGTCGATATCCTGCACGCCAGCCAGCGGCGCTGGTGGGAAGCAGAGTTTCCCGAGGTAGACGGCGATGAGGGACTGAACCTCGCCGGCTGGTGCAAAAAGCTCACCGGCCTGCCCTCGATCACCGTCGGCTCCGTCGGCCTGTCTTCTGACTTCATCGGGGCGCTGGTGAAGGGAGAGGACTCCAAGACACAGCCGATTTCCCTGGCCGTGGAACGGCTCGCGAAAGGCGAGTTCGACATGCTCGCCATCGGCCGCGCGCTGCTGCAGGACCCCCTGTGGGCGCAGAAAATCCGCGAGGGCCGAACGGACGAGCTGGAAGACTACGACGCCAAAGCCCTGGCGACCTTGTACTAGCGAGCGAGCAGCGGCACAGGCCAGCCGGGGCGAGTCCCGGTTGGCCGTTCCGAACCCGGGATACACCTCCTCGCCCCGCAGACACAGGCCCCGCAGCCTCTGTATAGTCGCCGCAGTCGGCAATCGTCGTCGCGACCCACCCCGAGGAATCCATGCCACACCGATCCGCTCTCAAACTATCCGTTGCGCTGACAGCAACCGCAATCATGGGCACCGCGCTCAGCTCGCCGCTGCACGCCGCCCCCGCCGTGCTGGAAGAGATTGTCGTCACCGCGCAGCGCCGCGAGTCGAACATCCAGGAAACGCCGATTTCGATCACCAACCTCACCGGTGACCGGCTCAACGCCCGCTTTTCCGGGGGCGAGGACGTGCTGGCCCTGTCCGCTGCGGCGCCCGGGCTGTACATCGAAACGTCCAACGGCCGGCTGGCCCCGCGCTTCTACCTGCGCGGCCTGGGCAACGCTGACTTTACTGCCGCAGCATCGCAGCCCGTATCCCTGGTGCTGGACGAAGTGCCCATGGAGAAGTCAGCGCTGAAGGCCTTCCCGCTCTTTGACATGGCCGACATCGAGGTCATTCGCGGCCCGCAGGGCACGCTCTTTGGCCGCAACACCACGGCCGGCATCGTCAAGGTCGACAGCAAGCGCCCAACGGAGGAAACCGAAGGCTATATCAACGTCTCCGGCGGCAACCTCGGGGTCTTTAACGCCGAGGGCGCTCTGGGCGGCACCATCGTCAAGGACAAGCTCACCGGGCGCGTTTCGCTGCTGTCGCAAAATCGTTCGGATTGGGTCGACAACGGCTTCACCGGCGAAGACGACGCCCTGGGCGGCTATGACGTTGCCGCCATGCGCGTGCAGCTGGAATGGACCCCGAGCGACCGCTTTACCGCCTGGCTGATGCACCAGCGGCAGGACCAGGACAGCACCACCAGCCTGTTCCGGGCGAACGTGCTGAGCCAGGGCAGCAACAACCTGAACAGCAACTTCGATCGCGACACCGTGTTCTACGATGGCGGCGCCGGCAACAACGGCAACATGAAGTCCAACGGCACGACGCTGAAGCTCGATTTCGAAATGGGGGAGTACACCCTGACGTCCATCACGTCCTACCAGGACATTACCGACCGGTTCGGCCGGGGCGACATCGACGGCGGCTTTGGTTGCCTGTTCACCTGCACCGGCCCCGCGGGCCCGGCCAGCACGCCGTTCAGCCCCTTCGCATCGCCCTTCGTCGTGAACGTCGACACCGGTGGCGACATCGACCTCGAGCAGTTCACCCAGGAAATTCGCCTGGCGAGCAACTTTTCCGGCCCCATGAACTTTCAGGTGGGTGCGTTCTACTTCAAGGATGACTTCTTTGGGGTCGCCAGCAATCAGAGCGCCGGTGCCACGACGTTCAGCCCGGGCTCTACCTCGGACATCGAAAACACCACCTACGCGTTCTTTGGCCAGGGGAGCTATGACGTCAACGACAAGCTGACGCTTACCGCGGGCATTCGCTACACGGACGACGACAAGGACGCCACCAACGTTCGCTTTACTGCCACAGGCCCGCAGGTGCTGCCCGACATCAGCCTGGGCGACGACAATATCAGCTGGGATGTCTCCTTCTCCTACGCGCTCAACGAGCAGGGCCAACTGTACGGCCGCGCTGCGTCCGGCTTCCGTGCCCCCACGATTCAGGACCGGCTGGAAGATGACCCGGAGGTCACTACCGCAGACTCGGAAACGATTCTGTCTTACGAGATCGGCTACAAGGCCCTGTTTAGCAAGATGCGTCTGAACGTTGCGGCGTTTTACTACACCATCGACGACATTCAGCTGACCGCGGTCGGCGGCGCCAGCAACTCCACCAGCCTGCTGAACGCCGACGAGGGCACGGGCTATGGCGTCGAGTTTGAGTTCGACTACGTGCTGACCGATAACCTCGTCGTCTCTGCGGGCTACGGCTACAACAAGACCGAGATCAACGATTCGACCCTGGCGGTTGCGCCCTGCGGTTCCGGCCTGTGCACGGTGCAGGACCCTCTGAATGCCAACGGCCTCGCTCTGATCGACGGCAACCCCTTCCAGCACGCGCCGGAGTGGACGGCCAACATCGAGCTGGACTACACCTACCCGCTGGACGGTGGGCGCTCGGAGCTGTATTTCTTCACGGACTGGCGCTTCAAGGGCGAGACTAACGACTTCCTGTACGAGAGCATCGAGTACACCACCGACACCCAGTTTGAGGGCGGCGTGAAGTTGGGCTACCGCAGCAACGAAGATAACTTCCAGATCGGCTTCTTCGGGCGCAATATTACCGACGAAGAAAATCTGCTCGGCGGTATCGACTTTGCGAACAACACCGGCTACGTCAATCAGCCCCGCGTCTGGGGCGTCGAAGGCTCTTACCGGTTCTAGCACCGGCGCCGAGTCGCTGGCACGGCGTGTTCTGCGCGGTGCCAGCGTCCTGATCCTGCTGGCTGCAGGAACGTCCTGCAGCCTTGCGCCCGACCCGACCACTGCCCCGCAAGCGACCGCGTCCGCGGACCGCCGCCCGAACATCATCTTTCTGCTGGCCGACGACCAGCGCGCCGACACCCTGTCCATCGCCGGCAACCCGCACATTCAGACGCCGAACATCGACCGTCTCGCGCAGGCCGGAGTGCGCTACCGCAATGCCTTCACGGTACAGCCGATCTGCGCGCCCAGCCGCTTCGCGCTGCTGTCAGGACAGTACGAGCGTACCAGCGGTCTGGGCTTCAACTCGCCCTACCAGGTCTCCCAGGACCAGTGGGCGCACACCTACCCGGCCCTGCTGCGGGATGCCGGCTACCACACCGGATTTATCGGCAAGTTCGGCGTGCAGTACTACGACCTGCCCGGCGGCGGCGCCGAGCGCTTTGACTACTGGCGTGCCCACGACGGCTGGCTGCCGTTCTTTCCCAAGGAGCTTGAGAGCAACCCGGCGACAGCAATCTACCGCGGCGCTCGCAAGGACATCGTCACGGAGATCATGGGCGAGTACATCGCCGAGTTCCTGGACGGGCGCCCGCCCAATGCGCCCTTCAATCTGTCGGTCAGTTTTTCTGCGCCGCACAACTCCATCGTGTCGTCCATGCATCCCGAAGGCGCCGCGCCGGACTGCGACAGCTACGCGTGCAGGGTCATGGGCTATCCCGCCAACGGCAACCCGCGGCTGGCTGACCACCCGGTGTACGGCAGCCTGTATCGCGATCGCCCACCGGCCATCGCCGCCGATACGGGGCGCGACCCCTACCGCTTTATTCCCAGGGGCGTGATCGACCACGAAGCGCGACACCAGTGGTACGCCTACAACTATGATCGGGCGCTGCAGCCGGAACACCTGGTGCGCTACCACCAGACCGTCACCGGCATCGACCGGGTTGTCGGCGACCTGGTGGCCCAGCTGGAACGCCTGGAACTGGCAGACAACACCATCATCATCTACTCCAGCGATCACGGGCTGCTGAACGGCGAGTACGGGACCGGCGGCAAGGCGCTGCTGTACGATCTGGTCGCCAAGGTGCCGCTCATCGTTTATGACCCGCGACGGCGCTCGGCGCAGAGCGAGAGGCGTGAGAGCGACGATCTGGTGCTGTCGATCGATGTGCCTGCCACGATTCTGTCCCTTGCGGGCATCGAGCCCCCAGCGCGCATGCAGGGCCAGGCCCTGGGAGACGGCCGCACGCCCCGGCGGGATGTTTTTCTGGAGAGCCTGACCGTTGCCGAAGGCAACCCTTTCATCGAGGCGACCCGCACCCGGGACTGGAAGTACGTGCGCTACATGAAGCCTAAAGGTTGTCCGTACCGGGAGGCCCATCTGGACTTCGCCGGGCAGGCACCGCTCTTCGAGCAGCTGTTCTATCTGCCGGATGACCCGGGCGAGCGCCGGAACCTGGCGAAGGTCACCGCGCACGCTGCCGTGCTGCGGGACCTGCGCGCCCGCACGGCAAGGCGCTCGGCGGAGCTGACGGCGACCGGCCGAGCCTACAAGACCGGCCTGCCGGTGCCCCGACGCCCCGCCGAAGGCGCGTACTGCTGGTGAGCCGTTCACACCCGCTACGCGCTGACGCGCTGTCCCGGCGCGGTTTCCTGATGGCCACCTCGGCGGCGCTCGCGGCCTGCGCCCAGCCCGGCACTGTCGGCCAATCAGCCGCGCCCGCCCCGGTCATCCTGGACACCGATATCGGCGACGACATCGACGACACCTGGGCTCTAATGATGCTGCTGCGCATGCCGGAGCTGGACCTGAAGCTGGCGGTCGGTGACTTTGGCAACGCGCTGTACCGCGCGCGGCTGCTGGCGAAGCTGCTCGAGGTAACCGGCCGCACGGACGTGCCGGTAGGCATCGGTCTGGGGCGCACCGACAATCGCGGGCAGCAGAGCAGCTGGCTCGGGGACTATCAGCTTGCCGACTATCCGGGCCGGGTGATCGACGACGGCGTGCAGGCCATCATCGACACGATTCACCAGTCTCCGACGCCAGTGACACTGCTCTGCCTGGGCCCGGTGCCGAACATTGCGCAGGCGCTGCGGCGAGACCCCGCGATCGCCGGCAACGCGCGGTTCGTGGGCATGTACGGATCGATCTACAAGGGCTATCTGAACAGCCCGGTGCCCGCAGCGGAGTACAACGTCAAGGTCGACCCGGCTTCTCTGCAGGCCGCTTTCGCCGCGCCCTGGGAGTGCACCATCACACCGCTCGACACCTGCGGCCAGATCGTCCTGGATGGTGCCAACTACCGCCGCCTGCACGACAGCGATGACCCCTGGCTGCGGGCGCTCATGGCCAACTACCGCGCCTGGCTCCCCGGCGCGCCGTTCGTCGACCCCAATCAGGACACGACCCGCATCAGCACGACGCTGTTCGATTCGGTCGCGGTGTACCTGGCGGCCCGGGACGACCTGCTGGTCATGGAAGAACTGCCAATCCGGGTGACGGACGACGGCTACACGGTCATCGACCGCGAACACGGGCACCGGGTCAACTGCGCGGTAGGCTGGAAAGATCAGGCGGCGTTCGAGCAATACCTGACGACAACGCTGCTGGGCTAGCGTCGCAACGCCGGTGCCGCGTCTCCCAGAGCCTGGACCAGCGGTTCCAGCCAGGGCTCAAAGTGTCGCCACTGATCGAGACCATCGGTAAAAATTGGCTGCCGCACCTGTTCCGATGATGGCGTTCGAACACTCCGCTGCGTCTCGTAGTACCGCAGGCAGGCATCTTCGAAAGGCAGCCCGCAAAAGTCGAGCAGTCGACGCACCTGCGTCTCAAGATCTTCGACCACGTCTTCGTGCTGCATGCGCAGCACAAAGCCCGGCAGGACCTGGTCCCAGTGGTCCATCAGCGCGACGTAATCGCGGTAGTAGCGGCCCACATCGGTCAGGTCGTAGCTGAAGTCCTGCCCTTCGGCGAACAGCTGTTTGTAGCCGCTAAAACAGCACGCCATCGGCTCGCGCCGGGCATCGATGATCTTCGCGTTCGGCAGCATCAAACGGATCAGGCCGATGTGCCGAAAGTTGTTGGGCATCTTGTCGACAAAGTGCGGTGCGCCCTGCCGGTGAATGCGCGTCTCCGCCAGATACTGGGCTCCATAGCCCTGCAGCGTTTCGAGATCCAGCTGCGCGAGCCCGTCCGGGTAACCGGCGGAGCGTCGGCGCAACCGCTGCGACAGCGACAGCACGTTCGGCAGCTCCAGCGTGCCGTCCACCTGGCTGTGAGAGGCCAGCACCTGCTCTAACAGCGTCGACCCGGCCCGGGGCAGCCCCACGATAAAGATCGGGTCGGGGGCCGGATTGCCAGAGCCGCGCATGCGGTCAAACAGCTCGGCCGTGCAAACAGCGGCAGTGGCCCGAAACTCATCTCGCATCTGGTCAGCGTCGTACCGGCTCTGGGCGCGTTTGATCGCGTTGCCCTGACGATAGGATTCAAAGGACTGCGCATAGGCGCCGCGATCTTCCAACGCTTTGGCCACGGCGAAGTGCAGATAGGTGCGGTGACCGGGGTCCGCCCCCGCCGCACCCAGCTGGCGCTGCATCGCCTGCAGGTCCTGATCATCGAAGCGGTAGGTCTTGAGGTTCGCGAGCGAGTAGTAAGCCTCCCCGTAGCCCGGATGCCCATCGATGGCAGCCCGGTATGCTTCGATCGCGGCCGTCGTATCGCCAGCGGTCTTCAGCGCGTGCCCCCGGGTGGTCAGAGTCGTCGGATCGCCGGGCACCTGCTGTAAAACCTGATCCAGCAGCGTCAGCGCTGAGGCGTAGTCGCCCGTTTGCATGCGCTCGATCGCGCACAGAGAGCGGAACTGCGGATTCTCGGGGTCCCGGGCGAGCAACGCTTCGGCCTGCGCCAGCGCCGCAGCAAATTTTTGCCGTTTGCGGAGCACTGCAACGTAGTCCATGCGCACACGCACATCGTCCGGGGCGAACTCGACGGCGCTTTCCAGCAGGAACTCGGCATCGTCCAGCACGCCCATACGCAGACCGATGTCAGCCAGCAAGCGCATGGCTTCGACGTCTTTGGGGCGGGACTGAAGGTAGGACCGGCACAGGTGCTCCGCCTTGACCAGGCGGTTTTGCGCAATCAGCTCCATGGTGCCGATCAACGGCCGGGGCAATCGCGCCAGCCAATCCAGCTGAGCACGCAGTCGCGCAGCTTCCGAGGCGTTGCCCTGCGTCTCGGCAATAGCGAGCAGGCCTTTGGCAGAAGCCTGCAGCGCCGGATTGCCATGCAGCGCCCGGGCGTAGGCGTCCCGGGCCCGGCCGTCATGGCCGCCCGCTCGATACAGATGGCCGAGTTCCTGATGGGCACGGGCGTGGTAAGGAACGATCGCAATGACCTGGTGCAATGTATCGATCGCGGCCTGCAGCGCGCCCCCGTAGCGGTGCACCACCGCCAGCGTATACAGCGCCTCGGGATGGTCCGGCTGCGCCGCAAGCAGCTCGCGCAGCAATCGCTCCGCGGCCGGCAACTCGCCTTCCCCGAGCAGGCCCTGGGCCTCTGCCAGCCGAGCCTGGGCTTCCTGTTCTCTCACGTCAGCGCCCGGTCAGTCGCGCCAGGGCGGGGCGGGGTTAGAACTCGAAGCGTGCACGCAGGCCAAAGGTCCGTGGGCGAGCGTAAGTGACGCGCTCCCGATCAAACACAAAGTTCCGTGCAAGCTCCGCCTGCTCATCGAACAGGTTGTCGACGAAGAACTCCGCCGACCACTGCTCGTTGCTGATGCCGAAGGTCGCGCCGGCCAGCAGCCAGCTATCCATCTCGGAGTTGTTGATGGTCACGACATCGCTCTGCGCCGACGACGAGTAAGACAGGTGCGGCATGACGTGAACCGTACGGCCGCCGTTCAGGAACCAGGTATAGCGAGCGCTCAGATTGCCCTGAAAGCTGGGCGCAAAGGCCAGCTCATCGCCCTTGCGGACGTCATTCGTGGGCGTCAGGACCCGGGTGATCTCCGTGTCGAGCATCGAGAACGCGCCGCTGATGGTCAGGTTCTCGGACGCGTTCCAGGTCACATCGCCTTCGATCCCGAGGATTTCCGCGTCGGCCGCGTTGTCAGAAAAGAACAGGTTGGTGATGCTCGGGTCAAAGATGGTGGTTTGCAGGTCTTCGATCTCGACATAGAAGATGCTGCCGTTAAAGCGCAGCGTGCGGTCCAGCAGATCGAGTTTCCAGCCTGCCTCCCAGTTCACCACCTCGTCCGAATCCAGATCGAAGGGCACCGTAAAGCCGTTTGGCCCCTGGGCGCCGCCAGGCCGGTTCAGCAGGCCAGGACGAAAGCCCTGGGACCAGGTGGCGAACAACATCGCGCTGTCGGTCGGGCGATAGCTGACGCTGAGCTTGCCGATCACACCGTCAGTCTCTGCCGATTCCGGCGCGCGCAGCGCCCCGGCCACTGCTGCCGGCGTCGCCGGATCGTCGATGTCGGCAAGGGTAAAGGTCTGCTGGGCAGCAGGATCGCAGCTGCCCCGGAAGGTAATCTGGCCGTCGCCGTTGTACAGGTCGCTGATGTCGGTTCCGAAGGCGTTGACGTCGGTGCCGCCCGAGTTGCAGAAGGAACTGTTGGCACTGCCCTCGAAGTCGACTTCGATGTCGTACCAGCGCGCGCCCGCGGTCAGAGACCAGGATTCGTTCAGGTCCCAGCTGACCTCGCCGAACGCCCCCAGCTGCTCATCGGTGCGGCGGACGTCGTTGCGGAAGATCACGCCTGCCGGGAACGGCCCGTCGTCGGAGCGATAGCCGGTAGTGAACGGAAAGTTGGGGGCAAAGGGCCCGAAGGGCGCTGCCGCGACAGAACCGGGATAGGTGAAGTCGTTCAGCTCGGTCAGTTCCAGGTCGCTGTAGAACACGCCACCGGTGAACCGCACGGCATGCTCTGCTGGCGTGGTGACGCGAAATTCGTGCGACCACACTTCCGTATCCGTGCGGGATTCCACAAACAGGTCCGGGGCCTGGCAGACGCCGCTGGGCGCCGCGGCGCCGGGGTAGCTGACGGACCCGTCACAGATGTAGTAAGGCAGATACTGGCCGACAAACAGATAGTCCGTGTAGTCCACTCGCTGATCGGTCTCGCGGTCCGTAAAGGCACCGGTGTACAGCACTTCCAGCGCGCCGATGCGCCCCTCAAGGGTCCAGCTGCTGTTAACGAACTCATCTTCCATCGTGTCGTCGGAGTAGCGCTGGATCTCGAAGTCGTCCAGCTCCGGATCCGCAAAAAACACGCCGTCAGTCTCCAGCGTCTGCTGCATGACCGAGGCCCTGAAAGTCCAGTCTTCGTTCACGTCAAAGAGCAAGCTGGCGCGCGCACCTTCGTAGGTCGCATCGTTGACGTTGTCCTGAACCCGGGCGTTCGCCGACTGAAAGGTCACCCCGCTGAGGTCCGCCCCGGCCTGAAAGCCCGCGCGGTTGGCCGAGACGGGCTCGCCATTGGCCCGCAGAGTGCCGGCGCCCCGGAAACGTGCGCTGGAAGAGACGTCGATGGTGCCAGGCACCTGGTCGATGTAGCCGCCGCGGCGATCGCGATAGCCCACCACCCGGACCGCTAAACGATCGTTGACGGCCAGGTTGAACATGGCTTCAAGATTCGAACCGGGATCACCATCCTCCGTAAAGGCTGTGCCAAGGCTGATCTTGCCGTAGCTTTCCGATGTGTCCGGTTGGTTGGTGATCAACCGGACATTCCCCGCCTGGGAACTGGCACCGAACAGCGTGCCCTGCGGGCCGGAGAGAACCTCGATCCGCGCCAGATCAGCGGCGTACACGTCCAGGTTGCGCCCAGGCTGCGACAGCGGCTGCTCGTCCAGATAGAACGCCACATTGGGCGCCAGCCCGGCAACGCCGGCAGTGGTCAGGTTTGGTGTGGTCGAGGCCAGACCACGAATGTAAATCGTGTTTTGACCCGGGCCGCTGCCACCGGCAGTGATGCCGGGCAGCTGGATCAGGTAGTCCTCGAAGTTGGCAATGCCGAAATCGTCCAACGCATCTTCGGTGAGCGCCTGCACGGATACAGGCACATCCTGCATGGACGCGCTGCGCTTGGTTGCAGTCACGACGATTTCTTCGATGGCGTAGCTGCTTTCGGCGGCCGCAGTGGCCATGCCGGTCGTCGCCATAGCCGCCATCACGCCCTGGCTGATCTTCCGGCGTTTAAATTTCAAACTAATTCCCCTTGGTTCGAAAAGTTCTGCCAAGACCTGCGGGTTCGCTGCTCGACAGCGCGGCTGGCCTTCTCTCGAGGCCGTAGGATGCGCCGCTGTTTGAGGGCTGGAAGGCCCTGCGAGGGCCGCCCAGCCTGCGCCAGCCCATTACGGACCGGCTGTTCGGGGCGCACCTTAACAGATCGAAACGGCAATTTCTCGCCATGCACCGCTAAAAAGGGCCTATAGCGTGCGTATCCTTGTTGTAGAGCCTCGCTTAGAACAGGTCCGCAAACGGGAAAGTCGGGCGTCAAGGCACATGACACGGGGTTTTCGCAGGGACTTTGCGCCGGGAGGCGCCAGGGCTTTGCGCCAGGAGGCGCCAGGGCTTTGCGCCAGGAGGCGCCGGTCGCGGGCCCGCATTGCGGGGGCCCACGACCGCTTACTGAGCGAGCGGGGGGAACTCGCCCGAGGGTGCAATCAGGCGATGGTGTTCGCCGCCACGCCAATCAGGATCGCCACGATCACCATGCCGCCGATGGCCAGACCAATCTCGCGCATAATTTTCTTGTTAGCGGCCTGGTCGGCCTGCTCGCTGGGGGACAGGGGGGTCGCTTCGCTGGACATGGTGATTCCTACTGCTCGTGAAAACGGCAGGCACCCTAAGCGACCACGCGACGGCAAGCCAGGTTGCAGTGCGCGAAATTCGCAAAAAGTGGTGCCAGGCCGAACGGGCGCGCAGATTGGCGGACTCGCCGTGAAAAGGGCGGCAGCAAAACGCTCAGAGCGTCAATCGATTGGCGTGCTACTTGAATAATTTGCCAGCAAGGCCGGCCAGACCACCCATCAGGTCGCCACCACTGGAGTTCTGATCGATCAGGCTGGGCAGCAGGTCAGAGAGCGCACCGCCGGCCTCATCCGTGCCGATTCCCAGCTTCTGGGCAAAATCTGCCACCTTGTCTGCGCCCAATGCACTGCTGACCTGCTCCGCAGAGACGGCTTCGTTGTCGCCGTCACCCAGCCAGGACTGGAGCGCTCCGCCCATGTCGCCACCGGCAAACTTGCCGACCAGACCGCCCAGGTCGAGATCACCGTCCTGACCACCGCCCATGAGAGATCCGAGCGCATCGCCAATGGAGCCCTCGTCGCCGCCGCCCATCTTGTCCTTCAGCATCGAGATCGCCATGCTTTTCAGATCCATCTCATCATTCTCCTGTTCGGGTAGGGATCGGCGCACTCCGCCGCGAGTGCCCGATGATAGCGCACGACCCAGCGACACTTTGTCAAAACCTGGAAAAATGACGATCACCGCGGCTCGCCATGGGCCGCGCCCGGTCGGCCGGCGCCCACGCAGTCAGTCGACCGCGATGCGCCGCAGCAGATCGATCATGACTTCCGTTCCCTTGCGCACGTTCTGCACAGAGACCCGCTCGTTGTTGCCGTGCACGCCGCGGAACTCGTCCGGGCCGAAGACAAAGGGCGAGTAGCCGTAGCTGACGATGCCCAGATCGCGAAAAAAGTGGCTGTCCGTAAAGCCGCCGGCAACGGTGGGCACCACGCGGGCGCCGAAGGCGTTCTCGCTCACCGCCTCGATGGCGCGAAACACTTCCGTATCGGCGCGGCTCACTGCAGGGGAGAAGCCCATCAGCTTCGTAAACTCGATGTTGTCGTCATTGACGATGGTCTTGAGCTGCGCCAGAAACTCATCAGGGTTCTGGTCCGGCAAGAGGCGGCAATCGAGCTCGGCAAAGACTTCTGCCGGCACGACGTTGATCTTGCTGCTGCCCTGCATGCGGGTAATCGAGCAGGTGTTCCGCAGCAGCGCGTGGGTCCAGGGATCTTCCATTTGCAGCGACAGCATAAAATCGCTGTCGCTGATCGCGGCCTCGGGGTTCGCCATCATGCCCTGCGCGTCTTCGTCACGGTAAGGCACCATGTCTTCGAGCATGGTCTTGACCGGTGGCACCAGCCGCGGCTTGAAGTTGGTCTGGGCGATGCGATGCGTGGCCCGGACCAGGCGCGTCACCGCCGTTTCGACCTGCGGCGCGGAGCCGTGACCAGGTCGCCCGTACGCGGTCAGCCGCAGCCACAGGGGGACCTTCTGCGTGACTTCGACCATGACAGCAGTTTGCTCGCCAAAGCGACGACCAGACCCGCCCTCGTTCAGCACGTACCCGACTTTCTTGAACAGCTCCGGCCGTTCCTCGACCAGCCAGCCGGCCCCGAACATGCCGCCCGCTTCTTCGTCTGCGGTCGCGACGAACCAGACATCACGGTTCAGGCGCGCGCCGCTCTCCTTCAGGGCGAGAAAGGCCTGCAGGTGCACCATGCCGAGGCCCTTGGTATCGATGGCGCCGCGGCCGTAGACGAAGCCGTCAGCCACGTCGCCGGACAACGGCTCGAAGTCCCAGAACTTGCGGTTGGCGGGCACCACGTCAATGTGATGCAGCAGCACCAGCCCCGGTTTCCTGCCGCCCTTGAGACGCGCCCAGATATTGCCGCGCCCGGGCGCTGATTCCGCTGTCTCGAAGGGAATGCCCGCATCTTCCAGCAACTCGCCCAGGAACTTCGCGCCGCGGACCTCGTTGCCCGGCGGGTTCACGGTGTCAATTTGCACGTAACGGGACAGCCGCTCGACGGCCTGCTCGCCGTAGTCAGCGGCGACCGGCTCGGCGCCCTGAGCGCCTCCGGCTGCGAAGCAGAGCGCGACGGCGCCCAGGGCGGATTTGATGGTTGGTGATGGCATTGTCGTGTTCCTGAACCGTTGCCTGGAGTGTTCCGCATCGGCCGGCTCAGCACAACGCGCGCGCCTGAGCGCGTCGTCTACAGCGGCTTTTCCATCTTGATGACCAGGCTTGCCTCGCCGTTGTCGCCCACAGCTTCGATGCGGCTGAGCTCGACATAGCCGCGAGCCCGGTAAAGCGGCTCGCCAGGAACCGTGGAGCCCAGCTGAATCGTCCTGAACCCCGCTGCTCGTGCAGCCTGCTCCCCCAGATCTAGCAGCAACGTGCCGATCCCGCGGCGTGTCCAGTCAGGGTGCGTGTACATCGCCCGGATCCGCGCGGGCTCGGTCGCCGGGTCGCTGAGCGCATCGTCGCGCCCCGCTGTATGGTCGCCGCCGTACAGCGTGCGTCGCCTGCCCCAGCCGCCACAGCCCACGAGCACCCGCTCGCCGGGCTGCTGCACTTCGATCAGAAAGTAGGTGCCATCATCGATCAGGGTACGATCCACCCCCATCGATTCTTTCGCAGCCTCGATCTGCGCCGGGGACAGGAAGGCTTTCATGTTCTCTTCGATCGCGGCCTGCATGAGGGCGATGATCGCAGGGATATCCTCTGGGCCCGCGATGCGGTGCGTCAGGGTCAGATCAGACATCCCGCTATGATACTGAAACGGTCTGTCGCGCATACGGTTTCAGCCACTCAAGGACAACCGCCAAGCCCTGAGATCCAGTCCCGGATCAGGGCGACGCCGTCCGTGTCGACCTGCGACGAGCCAATCGGCGGCATGGCATCCGCGTCGCGCCGGTTCATGCGCGCGAGCAGCGTGGAGCGATCTGGCGCGCCGGGCGCAACGACGCGGGCGTTCGCGATGCCCAGATCACCGTTCTGCGGCACCGTCTCACAGCTACCGGTGGCATTCAGCGCCGTGTCGTAGCGCAGGTCCAAATCAGCGCCCGTGGGCCCGCCGGGTTGGTGGCAGGAGGCACAGTTAACGTGCAGATAGGCCCGCGCTCGATCCGTCAGGGAAGCGCTCCCGTCGGCAGGATCCGCCAGTGCGGCGAGGGTATCTGCATCGACCCCGAGCGCCGGCCGCAAGAAACCAATCCCGCTCAGCGTCTCCAGCTGGTTTGCGGTTGTGCCGGTACTCGGATAGGTCAAATCGCCATTCAGCTGTGCTGCCTCGGCACCGAGCACGAAACCAGCGGCCTCGGTATGGCAGTCCAGGCACTCGCTCTCGCTGGGATAGATCCATTGCGTGCCGCCGACGTCCCGAACTTTGCCGCCGCGGACGCGGGTCGCGCCCTGCTCGGCGTCATCCCACTCGTAACTGTAGCCAGCCCAGGCGCCGTCCGGGTGCCGCATAAAGAGCCGTGTTTCCACCAGCTGGCCGCTCAATCGAAAGTGCTTGAGGAAGACGCTGCCGGTTGGATAGGTCCAGGCGCGATTATCGGCAGTATCGATTTGCGCACCGTTCGGCAAGGCCAGCCAACGCGCCTTGTCGGCGCCGTCGGCCCAGAACGGTGCGTTGGGCTGGTAGGGCAGCGCGCCGGGGGACGGTATCGCAGGGTCCGCGGCATCAAAGCAGCCGGTCTGGGACAGATCGTCTGGCACCGAGTCCTGACGGATACCGCCGTCGGCACTGAACCGCAGGATGCGCCCCTCGGCAATCGTGAGCACATACACCTCGCCGTCGCGCCCCTGCGAGAAGCCAGCAACGTTCGTGTCCAGGTCGGCAAGCTCGGCCCGCTCGTAGCCGGTGCCGTTGCGGGTGAGGGACCACACCCGGCCGCTGACAAAGTCGCCAAACAGGTAGCGGCCGACGAGGTCGGGCACCGCGGTACCCCGATACACGTAGCCGCCCGTGACCGAGCGGTCGCCGGCGCTGCGATCGTAGTCGTGAATCGGCTCGACGAAGGTCTTGCCCGCGCAGCCGGTGTCGTCGAAGGGCTGAGTGCCTTCCCGGCAGCGCCAGCCATAGTTGCCGCCCTGCTCGATCAGATTGATTTCTTCCCGGGCTCCCTGACCGACATCGCCCACATAGAGCGCGCCGGTGTCGCTGTCGAAGCTCATGCGCCAGGGGTTACGCAGGCCGTAGGCATAGATCTCCGGACAGTCCGCCGCGTTGTCTTCCGGCCCACACTGCGCGTTTCCCGCAAAAGGGTTGCCTGCCGGGATCCTGTATCCGGGACTGGGAAACGCGATGCCGCGCACATTCAGACGCAAAACACTGCCAAGCAACCGCCTGGTGTTCTGGCTGTAATCAAAGGGATCGCCGCCACTGCCGCCGTCACCCAGGCTCCAGTAGAGCGCGCCGTCCGGCCCAAAGCCCAGGTCGCCGCCGTTGTGATTGGAAAAGGGCTGCGCCACCCGGAGCAGAATCTCTTCTGTGAAGCGGGCAGGCAAGCTGCTGTCGTCGGTGATCACCAGCCGGGACAGCCGGCTTTCGAAGCCACCGTCCTCCACGGTGTAAGAAACGTAAAGCTCCCGGGTCGCTGGCCAATCAGGGTCCAGCGCGGCCGCCAGGAACCCGCCTTCGCCGCTGGCCGTGACCGTCAGGTCGAGGTAGCGCTCGCTGCTCGCGACATCCGCGCGGTCAGCAAAACGTTGCAGGCCGCCCTCCCGGAGCACCGCGTACCACTGACCGGGCTCGCCCGCGGCCTGCACCAACTTCATCGGTGCGGGCAGGTCCGGCAGGTCAGGAAAGGCGTCCGTCAGCGCAAGGGACGTGGCGGTGAGAGGACGGGCAGGCGCCACACAGCTGGCATTGTCGGGTCGCGCTGCCAGCCCCACAGTTGCGCCCGCGGGTGGCGCAACGGCGGGCGGTGGCGCAACGGCTTGCGCCGGGGCGGAGGAACTTCCCCCACCACCGCAACCGCTCAGCGCCTGCAAAGCCAGGATCAGAAGCACGCCGTACTGCAATCGGTGCATCGTCATGCCTGCAGTGTGGACCAGTCAGTCAGGGGTTGCACGCGCAACATCGGTGAGCAAAAAAACTCACAGAGTGGTCGCCGCAATCGTCAGCTCAGCCCCGGAAAATCAGCGCGTAGCTGCCCCAGCACCACGTCGGCAAGCTTCTTGAAGCCCGCTGGCGACGGATGAATTTCGTCCGCCCAGTCGGCTTCGCTCCCAGGCGTCAGCTGTCCGCGCAGCTCGATGATCTTGACGGGCAGGTCAGCGCTCGACTGCAGGCGATGCAGTCGCTGCACAAACTGCTCGATCAGGTAGGCGACGATCGGTGCCCACTGATCTTCGGGCACGGCAGCATCGGCCAACGCCGGAAACATCCAGGGCCCGGTAAATTCGATACCCCCGAAAAAGGTGGCCGGTCGATCGGCCGGCCTGGCGATATCGTACGTGTGGACGTAGACGGTTGCGTTCGGCGCCCGCAGCGCAATCGCCGCGCACACGCGCTCGAAGGCCTGCGCCACATCGGTGAGCAAGGCCTCGAGCAGGTCGAGATGCAGATAGCCTTCAATGCTCTGCGGCGCAGGATTTGCTTTGATCAGCGTCTTGAAAATCTTCTTTCCGAGCAGATCGTTCCCGCCTGCCGACAACAGCACCGCGCTGACCGCCGCGCCGTGCTCGTCCAGCACGCTTTCCAGCCGCGCCAGCTGCGAGCCGCCAAACATGTCTTGCGCGGTATCGCCGTTCGCGGCCATGCAGAGCGCGTTGACCTTGCCGGTACCCACCCAGTGTGCAAACAGCTGATCGACCAGATTGGCGTTGGGTCCGAACAGGAGCCACTCCCTGGGGTAGGCGAACCAGGAGTCGCCCTCGACCACCCAGTTCAGGCGATCTTCGGATCGAGCAATCGCATCGAATGCGTGCCGGTGTTGCGTAACGCCAAGGCGACGCGCGCGGATGCGTTCCCGGCGACGGCGACGCAGCTGCTCTCTTTGCGGCATGAAAAGTCCTTTTACGGCGCTAGCATTCGCGCCGCGCAATGGGTCAGCGCGGTGCTCTGGCCTATAATGCCAGAGCGCCCAACAAGGAACCGCCGTGCCCTCCTCCCGTGACTATCTCGACCTGCAGCCTGGCCCCGGCGCCGCAGGCAGAAGCTGGCAGCTGCCCCTCGCGCCGCGCTTTACCGGGGGCCGCGGCTCGCTCTTTGGCGGCGTCGGGCTGGCGGCAGGCATAGACGCCATGGCCCGAGCCGCCGACAAGCCTGTGATCTGGGCCACCGGCCACTATTTGTCGCTCACGCAAACCGGCGAGGTGATCGACCTGGACGTCCAGCTGCCCGCCGTGGGCCGCACGGTCACCCAGGGGCGAGTGGTCGGCCATGTGGGCGAGCGCGAAGTGATCACGGTCATTGGTGCGCTTGGCGCCAAGCCGCAGCCGGTGGGCGGAACCTGGGTCGACCATCCCCGGGACGTGCCGCCGCCGGAAGATTGCGATCCTGTTGACCGGCCCGGGGACAGCGGCGACAGCCTGCACCGCCACAGCGAAATCCGTCTGGCCCGGGGCATGTTCGGCTTTTCGGGTCAGGGGAAACCCAATACGGAAAGCGGCCGCTCGCTGCTCTGGGCGCGGATGCTGAACATGAAGCAGGATGACGGCGCCCTGGCGGTGATTGCCGACTTTGGCCCCTCGGTGCTGGGCAACGCCCTCGGCCGCCCGATGTTCTGCACCAGCCTCGACAACACGATCCGCTACGGCGAGCTGGTCGACACGGACTGGGTGCTCTGTGACAACCGCATGGAGTACGTCGGCAACGGCTTCGGCTACGGCACCATTCACCTGTGGAGCCAGGATCGAACGCTGCTGGCCACGGCCAGCCAGTCCATGATCGTGCGGATCCCCGAGGCCTGACCGCGGCCTTGATGCCTGAATGACTCAGGCTACCGGACCATGCGCGGATGAACACATCCATCCCGACAACTCCGGCAGGCACCCTGCCGCCCTTCACCGACCTCGGCCTGTCCCGGAGCGAGCGCGCTGAGCTGCGCTCCGACCATGCCGGGGAAGCGGGGGCCGTCGCCATCTACGAGGGGATCCTGCGCGTCACCCTGCAACCGGAGGTCCGACGCTTTGCGCTCGCCCACCTGCACACCGAACGCGCGCATCTGGCGTTCTTTGAGCGCTGGCTCCCGGCGGCGGAGCGCAGCCGGCTGCTGCCGATCTGGCGACTTTCCGGCTGGTTGCTGGGGGCCCTGCCGGCGCTGCTGGGCCCGCGCTGGGTGTTCGCGACCATCGACGCGGTCGAGACCTTTGTCGTGCAGCACTACCAGGCGCAGCTCAACGGCTTCGATCGCAGCAGCATCGGTCGTCAAACCCTGCTGGCGCAGCTGGCACACTTTCAGTCCGAGGAGGACGACCATCGAGTGGATGCGGTCAGCCGGGCAGGCGCGCCGGGCCGCGTGCTGCGCGGCTGGCAGTGGCTGGTCGGTCGCGGTTCAGCGCTGGCTGTGAAAGCCGCGAAACGGATTTAACGAACCGCCCCTGCCTGAACGTCAGAGCGAGGCCATTGCCAACCTGACGTACAGCACCACAACGCAGGTGCTCTGCGCTGTCGAGGCGCCCTACTGGGAACAGGACGGCCTGCCGCCCTCCATGTGGACCGATCGGGGTTTCGGCCAGCTGTGCGCCTATCCCTTTGGCGCAAACGGCGAGATTACCTCCGCCGCCTTCTGGATGATGGGCGCCGACGCGCTTGCTGCTGATCGGCTATCGGACGCAGCGCTGACGGAGCGCTGCCTGCAGGAGCTGCGTGCCTTGAGACCGCGGGCCGCCGACGCGCTGCGGCCCTTGCGCGTCATCTCCTGGCAGCGCGCGGCGACCGCGATGCTGCTCCAGGTACTGGGGTGACAGTCAGTGACTCGATACTTCCCCTCGCACAGAGCAAGACTGGCTGAGGGTCCTAGGGCAAGGGGTACGCATCGCTTTCGGCAAAACGCCGATCGCCTTCCGTCATTGCTCGGGCACAATCGCCCGGTGTCTTGCCGCCGTTGCGGTGGTCTTTGCATGGGCCGGCCATGCGGGGTACCCGGGCGGGCTTGCTAGCCCAGGTCAGCGCAGCGGTAGGCGGTGAAGCTCTGCTCGCCGTCCTTCGGCCGGCCGTGCTGGACCAGGTTCGTTGCCCCCAGGCCGGCAGCGTTGTTGCGGGCCAGCGTGTAGAGCTCTTCCTGCACCTTCGCTTCGCCGGTGCAGCGTTCGCAAAAATTGCGGCGATTCGGCACAGACTGGCGAGTCGCCTGTCGACCTCGTCGGTATGCCCTGCCATGTTCAGTTTCGGTTCAGGGTGGCGCCCCTAACCCGGCAGTCGACCCTCAATGTAGTCATCGATCAATTCGTGATAGCGCCGAATGCGCTTTTCCTGATTGGCCAGGTAGACGCCTTTAAACCCGCGGGAACGGAATCCCCGCTGCTGCGTCACGAACACCGCGACGTCTTCTTCAATCGCGGGACCGATGGAGTCCTCAGGGTACGACAGCAGCTTAACGTCGACCTCACCGGTATCGGGGTTTGCGTCGTCCAGGCTGCCTTCCATGCCGGCCCGGTTGGTCAGGGGCGCATCCAGCGATGCTGGACTGGAGTACCACCAGTTGTCGAACAGGCACTGCCCCGGATCGTCCGGGTGCGGTCGGGCCCGCAGAAAATGAAAGCCATCGGCCCACAGCGACACCGCGAAATTCGGGAACAGCGTGTAGTGAAAGGCGTCGGTCAGCTGCTCCGCCGGCACTTTGCCGTAGTGCGTGTAGCCGCGCTCGGGACCCAGCGTGCGCTTCGCTTCCTGCAGCGCTTCGCGCGTGTCTTCCGGCCGGCCCTTGTACGCCGCTGGATCGATACCCCAGTACTGCAGCAGGCCTGCCAGCGGCTCGATGATATTGCCGTCCGCATCGGTCTGGCCCGCCCCGTAGCCGCCCTTCATGACCATGCGGTTATGGCCCTCGTTCGCCAGGTCGAAGCGCGTCTCTTTGTAGTAGGTGTTGATATTGCCGCGGATCGCCTTGCGATCCGTGCTGGGCGTTGCCCCCATGTGTACCGTCGGCACGTGATAGGACTCGTTAAAGTTGTCGAGCACCACCTTCCAGTTGCAGGGTAGCCACATGGAGTGCGCCATGGTGCGCTTCCACGTGTGCACCTCCCGGGCGTTCCACTCGTCCCAGATCGGGCCCAGGTATTCCTTCAGCGGCTTCGCCTCCGGGTCCATATTGACCCAGACAAAGCCGGCGAAGGTTTCGCAGGCAAGCTCGACCAACCGCACCTTGCCGCAGGGGTTCCCCTGCGGAAAATCGTCCCGATCCGGCGCGAAATTGAGCTCGCCGTCGGGCGTGAAAGCCCAGCTGTGGTATTTACAGACAAAGCGACTGCGGACGTGACCGCGAGACTCGCTAACCAGCGGGTTGGCCCGGTGCTGACAGACGTTGTAAAACGCCTTTACGCCGCCATCGGCCTGGCGAACCATGAGCACCTCTTCCGGGCCGACGGGCTCCATCTGCCAGTCGTTGGCATTCGGGATCTGGGCTTCCCGGCCCAGCAGGAGCCAGGTTTTGGTCCACATGCCTTCCCATTCTTTCTCGAAGAACGCTCGAGATGTGTAGCGATCGCCTGGAATCGTGTGGCCGCGAGTCTCCTGATCGGGCCAGGCGTCGAGTTCGTTGAGCAGCTTGATTTCCGCCATCGGGGTCCACCTGAGCTCTGAAGAGTCCTGTATTTTAAGTACAGCCCGCTACTGTATTGCAAGCGAGCCAAAAAGCGGCCGGACACCCGCCCTATTGGGAGGCGATGGCCAGCATGCACCCTGCCTGGGCGACGGTCGCGACAGGCTTCAGGAAAGAGGTCTCGAGCGCGGGGTGCGCTTGAAGCAGTGCTGATATCGAGGTCGCCAGCGCACGGGTTTCAAGCGCGGAGAACAGCGCGTAACCGCAGGGCTGATCCACGGTCACCTGACCCAGGCGCCGCCCCGCTGCAGCAGCAGTCCAGAGCGGCGCGGCGTCATTGCAACGTTCCTGCGCTGCCGCAGCCAACTCAAAAACCAGCCCCGCATCGATAGGCTCGCCGACCGGCATCAACCCCAGCGCTTGCGTCAGTTCGTTCTCTGTCAGCAGCAGCACCATGCACTCGTCCAGTTGCTCGGCGGTACCAGCGTCACAATCGACATAGGGTGCCGGCGATGTCAGACGCTGCAGCGTGTTCGCGAGGCTGTCATGCCCCTGATCCCACCAAGGCAGCATCTGCTGTGCGACGCTTTCGATTGCCTTGGCGTCGAGCAGGGGCGCCAAAAAACCAGGGCCGGGACAGCTGATGCAATAGCTGAGATGACTCAAGGATTCAGGCGCCGCAGCCGTGCCGGTCCTGGATACGGACGATCATGGCATCGGCAAGGGTCCGTTGCGCTTCATCCAGCGCGTCGTAGGTGCGACTCATGATATCCGCCGCCTGATCTTCACCCGCGCGGTAGGCAAAGTAGGACCAGACGAACGCACGAATGCCGTTCTCCTGTGTCTGGTCCTGCTGCCGCCACTGCAGCTCTGCAAGCCAAAGCTGAGCGGCGGGTTCGCAGGCCGTCGCAGCCTGTTCCAGCAACCGGGCCGCCTTGACATGATCTGCCGTCACACCAAGACCATCGCGCCACATCTGCCCCAGCAACGCGATAGCGCCCGCATGTCGGGCTGCAGCCGCAGCTTCGAACCGCTCGCGGGCGCTGGCATAGTTGCGCTCGACGCCGTCGCCAAAGTAGTACATGGAACCGAGCGCAAACTGCGATTCGGGATCGCCGGCATCGCTCCCTTCCTGAAACGCCGACACAGCGCCCGCGAGATCGCCGGCATCAAACCGCTGAACGCCGAGCTGATAGGCATCAGAGCGATCCGCGGTCGAGGCGGCCTGGCCGACGGCGGCCGCGAGCAGGCCGAGAACAAAAGTAAGCCAGACCAAGCACTTCACGGGGACACCCCTTCTGATTGCGTCGCACAACAGCATAGCCCGCCAACAAACCAGCGCTGTAGGTGCGGGTCAGCAGCGTTTGTCAGCCTGCCAGCCATTACGCCAGGTGCGCTTCGAGCCTGGCCTGCACAGGCAGCATCGCCATGGCGGTATCCAGCGTCGAGAGCGCAGGCGAAGCAGGGCGCCCGGACCGCTCCGCCGCAAGACGATAGATCATCTCCAGACCATCAGGCCAGAGCGGATGATCCAGCGATGGCCATGGATAGCCTTGCTCAACTCGCAGCCGGGCAAGACACAGCGCCTCCACGGCGAGGGGCTCATGTTCGAGCCACAGCCCCGCAAAATTCCCGCTCGCGACGCTCAGCTTCAATTCTTCCTGGGCTGAGTAGGCAGCAAAGGCCGGGTGCCCGTCCTGACAAAGCAGATGAAGATCCAAAACCTCGCACAGCACGGCTTCGAAGGCCGCCTGGTCGTCCCAGCTTTTCAGCACCTGGGTCAACAGCTGACCCCGGGGCGACTCAGCTTCATCCGGCCCAATCCAGGCCCAAACCCCCAGTTCGAAGAGGGCGTGGTCCAGCATGAGATCTGGAAGCTTTCCTGCGGTTTGATAGCGCCTTTGTTTCGCGAAGAGCAAGGGCGCTATCCCGGCTTGCTGCCGCCCAAGGGCAACAGTGCTGAAAACCCAGGACTGCGCCATGCGAAACTGGTCATGGTTGGCCCACCAGGTAGAGTCGTTCGGTTCCCCGCGAACGACCTCGGCAGCGAGCTGCAGTTGCTGACAGTCATGCTGCAGCCACCACAGCAAGGACACGGCCTCCGCGGCCTCCGGTACGCGATCGCCGCCGGCATCATCGTCAAAGCAGAGCGCTGCAGCCTTTACCTGATAGTGCGCGGCGAGACGGACCACCGCTGAGCGGACCTTGATCAGCGGCATCACATCAACGGCGCTGGCTGCCCCTGGTGGGCGCGCCTCAAGAAAGTGGCCATTGGTCTCCTCGAGGAGCACCGCCGCCTTTTCGAGCTTGCCCATGACCCGCTGCTCAGCCCCCTCTCGAACGGCGAGATGCTTGCGATGTTTGGCCCAGAGTTTGCGCCGGGCTTTGGCGTCGATTGGCAGTTCTTTCAAGATCATTCCTCAAGGCGCCCGGGCACCGGGAATGGCTCGACCCCGAGCGTTGCCGGACACCCACTCCCGGAACTCAACCGCCTGGCCACGCTTGTGGAAGGAGGTAATGTGGATCACAAAGCCTCTGACCCGACCGCCCCGGGCATCAATCTCATCGAGAATCTCCTCCGCGCGATCCGAGGTCGCATCGTCCAGGTTCCGCCACTGGCCTTCCTGATCCCGCGCGCGTTCAAGCCGGCTGCGGGTAAAGGCGTTGGCGCCCGAGCGCTGATTCGGCCGTCGAGCGCGATTGTCCAGCCGGCCCATCGTGCTGCGGCGGCTGGTTTTGACCTCGATCGCTACCCATTCGCCAGTGTTGAGCTGGACCATCAGGTCGATTCCCTGATCCGAGGCATTCTGGATCGCAAGCGAGTCCTGGATCAAGCCAGCCGCCTGTGCGGCGGCAAACACGGCTTCCACTGCTGCCTCGCCCACATCGCCATGATTCAGGATCGACCGCCGCCCCACGCCAACGCGCCGGATGCGCTTGGTGACAAGCCGCTCGAGCGCTTCTCCGGCAGTGACCGCTGCGTTGATCGCGCGAGCCAGCGGAGCGAGGTTGGAATCAAAGGGCGCTGAGGCGTCAGCCTCCCGAAGCAACGCATCGATCGCTCCGGCGACATTGCCGCCGGCAATCAGTGCGCCGACCAGCGGTATGCTGCCAAGTACGTCTGCTGCGCCTTCTTCGGCAATGGCGCGGAGGTCGTCGCGCAGGTACGCGTTCACGTCCAGGCCAAGGCCAACGAGCAGGTCCCGGTACTCGGCGATACCGTCCAACCCAGACAGCAGCATGGGATCCCGAAGCCCGAGCGCTAGCAGCGTATCCGAGCCAATGGAAGCGGCGCTGCCGAGACACCAGTCCGGCAGCCGATCCCGGATCCAGCGCGGCAGCCTGTTCAGGACACTGCGATTGAACGCGGTCGACTCGAAGGTCGCATCTTCGTAGGTGCTCGCGCCGCTATAGAGAAAGCCGAGCACTTCGTTCGTGAAGATGCGCTGCGCGCTAACCCAGCGCGCAAAGTCGGCGGCATCGTCAGCCCGAGCTGCCGCTTCGTAGAGCAGATCTCCTCGAGGGTGGCTGCGACCCTGGGCCAGCAAGGACTGGTACAGCGCTTCGGCGCTGGCCTCGTTGCTGATCTCGTTGACCGCTGTATTCAGGGCGACCGCGCGATCGCTGAGCTGGCGATAGAAATCTGCAAGGGTCGGTTTGTCCGGGTTGTCGATCGCGTGGCCGTAAATCTCTTCGAGATTCGCGACAAAGTCGTCCGCAGTATCAAGCCCCAGCGGGTCCGCATAGCGCAGCGGGTTCCCGTTGGCGTAGGCATAGACGTTGGTGCCGCCGGCGAGGCCAATCGGATCCGGCGTCAGGTAGCGGCCCGTTTCCGGATCGTAATCCCGGTAGTAGTTGTAGTGCGTGCCAGACTCCGCGTCTTCATACTGACCGGGAAAGCGCAGCTTGAACTCGATGTCGGCTTGCTCGACTCGTGCCGCGCCAAAGGTGTCATAGCGTGCCCGCCAACGAACCCTGCCGTCGGCATCGGTCACCATCTGCGGAGTACCCAGGGCATCCCCATGCACAAAGTAGCGCTCGCCATCGGCGAGCATCGCAACCGGTGCCTGCTCGTGATAGACATACTGGCGCAGCACCTTGCCACGCCCGTCGGCTTCTGCCGCGAGCTGATGTCCGTCGTACAGGAAGTAGCGGACCTCGACGATCTCGCCATCGGCATAGCGGGTCTTGCGGATGCGTTCGCCAAAAGCGTTGTAGGCGTAGGTCGCCACCAGCGCATCATCGATCCGGAGCGCGACAGGCCGGTTGCTGTCGTTGTACTCGTAGCGCAGCGTACCTTTGCGTCCGGTTCGTTCCAGGGTGTTGCCCCGCTCGTCGTAGAGCACCGGCGCGCCGTTAAAGTGCGTCAGGCGGTTGCTGTCGCTGGCCACGCCGACCGCGCTCTGCGCTGCTGGCGCAGAGAGGCGGTTGCCGCTATGGTCAAAGGTAAACCCGCGGCTTGCCTGCAGCGGTGTGTTGTCGCTGGTCACGCTGGCGAGGATTTGCGCAACACGACCAAAGCCGTCGTACGCCACGTACTGCTCATCGGATTGCGTCCCTGCACGACGCAGGGTCTGAGCGATATTGCCGTTCCGGTCGTAGCTGTACTGCAGCGCGAGACCGGCTGAGGTTTCGATCCGCGTGATCCGGCCCTGTCGATCGTAGACTCTGCGGACGGCCATACCGTTGCCAAAGCGCAGCGAGGTTTCGCCATCAACGTTCCGGTCATCGACTTCGCCGATCAGCGTCTCCTGACCAAAGCCGAACAGGGTCTCCTGCGTCACCGCGCGCAGCGTTCGGCCCGCAGAATGATCGCTGTCGTAGTAGTGGTAACGCAACACATCGCCGCCGGGCAGTTCTTTGACTTCCAGCTGCGAGTGTTCGTTGTAACGATAACGCGTGGTAAAGCGATGGCCATCCAGCTGCCGATGATGAGCCACAAGCCGACCCTCGGCGTCGTGTTCAAAGCGCTCTATGGCCGCGTCATGCTCCGCCAGCGCCAGGCGCGCTGTTTCCGGATCGTACCTGAACCGGGTAACGCTCGTTCCCTGGGTGCTGGAGAGCAGCCGGTTTGCGCCGTCGTAGCGCCGCTGGGTGATTTGCCAGCCAGCACCGTCCTTGCCCGGCATGGCATAAGCCACCACGTTGCCCGCAGGGTCGTGATGGTAAAGCGTGCGGCCGCTCTCGGGGCTGTTGATCGCAACAATCCGGCCAAAGTCATCGGTCAGGTACTCCGTAACGTTGCCTCGCGCATCGCGAAAGCTGCGCATCGCCTGGGACACCTGTGCAATCGACTGCGCGGTGACCTGCCCGTCGTCCAGGGCCTCCGGATCCACCGGAGAAAAACCGCCCAGGATGCGAGCCACCTGACCGCCGGCCGCAACGGTCACACCAGCCGGCTCATCAGTCAGCTCCGCCAGCGTGTCTTCATCGTTACTGATGGCCGTGAGCCGGCGCTGGGCATCGTAGAGGTACCGTGCCTGATCCAGGACCTGTCCCTGATGATCCAGAATGCGCTTTTCGACCACGCGGCTGTCCAGGTCGTAGTCCAGCTCCGTCTGGCGGCCTGCGCCCATCTCGATGGCCGTGGCTCGATCGGCGTTGTCGTAGCGCACCTGGCTGGTCCGGCCCAGCGGGTCAGTCACCTCGGTCAAGTTGCCCCGACGGTCATAGCCGTAGCGCACTTCCAGCGCACCGCGGCGAATCTGTGCTGGCTTGCCGGACGCGTGATACACGACTTCCGTCGGCGTCTGACTGCCCACCTGCGTTCGCGTGGGGCGCCCCTGATCGTCATAGGCAAGGATGTTCTGAGGCACACCATCGGGCCCGATGATGCTCCGGAGCCGGTTATCGCTGTCATAGCTCAGCTGAATCGTGTCAGCCACATCGGCCCGGGGCCCATCGACGAGCACGACGTTGCCGGAGGCATCGTACTGATACTGCGTGCTGCGGCTAATCGGCACAAAGCCGGCGCCGGGGCTGCTGCCCTCGGCGTCGTTGAGCGGCGTCCGCGGTGCAAAGCCTGATTCCGTTGTACGGACCGCCTGGCCGGCTTCGTCGTACTCGATTCGGTAGGTTTGCATCTGGCCGGGTGCGATACTGGGACGGCTGATCTCTACGGGACGGTTGCTGGCACCCTCATAGCGGCTCCGGCCCAGCAGGACTTCTGGCTGGTCGGGATCCGCAGCGTAGCGGGCGAGTTCCCGGCCCAGCTCGTCATACTCAAAGCGCAGGGTCCGACCATGCTTATCGGTCGCGACGCGCACCTGACCACGCTCACTGTACTCGTAGCGCATGTCGCCCGCGCTGCAGGCCGTGCACCCGGGGCCGCGGACTTCCACAACCCGCTCGAAGCCAGCAAACTGTGCGATGCGGTACTGACTCACTTCGCCCAAGGCATTGGTCACGTCGACGGTACGCGAGTCGCCGTCTGCGTCGCCGTAGACGACCGACACGGCGTCAACACCATCCGCGCGCGCCGAGTAGACTGCTCGGCCGTCGGCATCGTAGCGCATGCTTTGAAGCACGTTACCTTGATCGTCAGCAATGTGTGTCACCAGCGCGCTGCTGGTCGGGTTCATGTAGCGATAGTGTCGTGCGCCGGCGACCCCGCCCAGGGCACGCATCAGCTGCCCTTCTCGCGTGTAGCGGTACTCGATCTTCTGCCCCCCGGGCGCGGTGACGGCGGCCAGATAGCCCTGCTCCCAGGCAAAGCTGAGCCTGCGATTCTGATGGTCTGTCACGCTCAGCAGCTGACCACCGGCATCACGCTTGAGAAACAGCGACCGCCGCCCTTGCTGGACCTGTCGCAAATGCCCACCTGCATCAAACAGGAAGTGCCGACCGGTCGGCCATTGCCACTCGAAGCCCGTTGCAGTCCGAATGAGCGCACCGTCGAGGGGCCGCACACCGCGATACGTTACCTTGCCATCCTGAAATTGCGCTCCTTCAAAGCGCAACACGCTGCCGTCCGCCTGCAGCACCGCAAGTGCCTTTAGGTCTGCCATGGGAATACTGGCGTTGAACTGCACTGAGGTTGCGTAGCTGTGGGTCCAGCCCACACCGAGGCCAAAATTGCGCCGCAGGCTGCTGTTGTAATGGCGGACGAACTCGAGGCCCAGCTGCCCGGGCAACGGCGGCAGGTCTGTCTGCGCGCTGTACTTGTTGCCGCTGATCAGGTTGATCGGGTTACCGGTACCGGTCGCCGGTGCGTTGTTGATGATTGACATACCCGAACCGCCGCTGCTGCAGGTCGTCGGATCACCGGTGCCTGGATCGCCGCCGCCGGGCCCATCGCCGCCCGGGCCGCCGGGATCCAGAGGGTCCGTAGGATCGGTGGGCGGGAACGGATCCGGCAGCGGGCAGAAACCGGCATCCGCCGCGTTGCCAGGTCCCGCCGCAAACAGACAGGCTGCCAGCACCAGCGCCGGGAGCCAGCGGTGGTGCTGGGACAGAAGCTCGTGTCTAGCAAAAAGGCGCATGCCTGAAGTCCTCGTGTTTGCCGCAATCAACCTGGCAGAGCAATCAGCAACTCTGTGGGCGACAGGGCGTAACGGGCCCCGGTTCGCCAAAAATCGTAGTAGGTCTGGAAGCTGAGCGTGGTCGTCAGCAGGGGCTCGGTCAGATAGTTCTGCAGATCCAGGTTGGTCGTCAGCCCGTAGCATGATTCCCGCAGCGCCACGACCAGCGCATTGTCGTAGTCGACGCCTTTTCCAGCCGCATCTCCGATGAGCTCGCCGAGCCATTGATGCGGCCCATCGGCGCGCTGGATCGCTTTGACCTCATCGCGGTCAGCGACTCGGGGCATCGCCCGATCAATGATGCCGCACAGCTCATCGTCGCTCTGCGCAGCGCAGACCTCACGGCGCACCGACAGATCCGCCTGCGCCAACTCTATAATTGCGGCGACCGGTACGTCGTCGCCAGCCGTGTTCTCGTACACTCGCGCGCGGTCCTCGAGATAGGTCAGGTATCGCTTTCGCAGCGCTTCCCCGTGCTGGGGAAAGGCCCCGAAGACCGCGTCCTGCTCCTGCGGCGTGAGCGGAGCCGGATCAGGGATCAGCAGCGTATAGAAGTGGCTGCTGTCGAACGCCTCAGGCCGATCCTGGAATGCGATCCAATCTGTGACCAGTTCCCGCATCTCCTACCTCGTAATCAACGGCGGGAGCAACGACGGGTCGATCTGCCATCGCTGCACGAGATCGGTCACCCCGCGATTGAACTGCTCCAGCGACTGGCTGTTATCAATGATCGCCTTCAGCTCGTTGTGGAAATCGCCGGAACCTTCGCCGATTCGGTGTCCGCCGGGGACACCGGTCACGGGGTGTGTCCAGACCAACTCTTCAGTACCGGTTCGGAAGCGCTTGAGCTCATCCATGGAGACACCCCAGCGCTTGAAAGTGGGCGTGCGGCAAACCATGCACCACTCGTGCAACTCTCCAGGCTGTCGAATCCGACGCCCAATGGTTGCCCTGATCTGCTCGTCGCCCCAGAGCTGGTCCAGATCGCGGGGCGAGAGGTTGTCAAACCACTCGTTAAACGCGCCATTGCGCACGCTCGGCACTTCGCCATTCACGAGCAGCCGCTCGCGAATGTCCGCTCGCCGGAGCCCGACCCGTTCCGCAGCTGCCCGGCCAGCATCCGTCATCTGCCGGATCAGGCCGCGAGACACCCCGCGAGCGCCTTCCATAATACGCGCCGCCGCCCGGCCAACCCGGGCGAGCCGGCCCAGCCCGGCGGTGGCGGCGTCGACGGCCGCATCCTGCAGGCTGAGCGGCACAAAGATCCCGATGGTGGCAATGGTGATCGCAGCGGCCTGGTCCCGCGCCTGGTTCTGGCGATTGCGGTACTGGTCCATCAGCGGCAGCAGACCGTCGTCCGTCAGCTCCTCGTGCACCTCCGCCAGCACGCCGTAGTACTCCTCCAGCGTTGATTCCATGTCGCTACGGAACTCGCGGCGGGCTTCGCAGTGCGGATCGTTGTTCGGAACCAGGACCGGGCCAGCCAGGGTCGGCACAAAGGTGCCGGCACAGCTGCCGTAGTCTGCCTCGTTGCGCGCCAACTCCTCGGCGACCTGGTTCAAGCGGCTCTCGATGGCCCAGACCCGTTCATCGTCATGGAGCCGGGTTTGAAAGCGGGTCAGCACCTCTTCGTACAGGTCGCGAATATCGACCAGCAGCGGCCCCCCAGCTCGGCTCGGCAGGCCGTCAATGAACGCGGCGATATCTTCGTCAGTAATCAGGTCGCCGAGGGCGCCGCGCAGCTCGGCAGCAATCTCTGCGTCGGTGGCGCCGCGGGGAATCGCCAGCATGATCCGATCGTCGTCGGCGCCGGGCAGACGGCGGATGGCCAGCGCAAGCTCCTGCACCATCTCGTCATTCAGATCCGGATACAGGTACTGCAGCTCGTCCCGGTTACGGACCCAGCTGCCAAGGCGGCCCCAGTAACGGTCACCGCCGATGGTGGCATCGTAGCGGTTCAGGATCTCGTCGGCGGTATCGCCGTAGACGATGGCCGGCCGGCCCGAGTTGTTGGAGAGCAAAGACAGGCCGATCTCGAACATCAGGCGCTCCTGGTCGGAGCAGTTGACCCGCGGGCCGGTCGCCGCAAAGTCCTCAATCACTGTATCGCCGTAGCGCAACAGGGTGGGGAGCCCCAGGTCCTGGGCGATTGACGCATCCACCGACGGCGTCAGAGTCGGCGCCGGCTTGCCCGGTTGCCCGGCACCGCCAGGACTACCAAAGGGAGACAGACCCAGGGGGTCGTTCAGTGCGATGGGATCGTTGAACGCGTATGCGTAGGTGTTGAGACCGCCGCGCAGCCCCGTCGGGTCAGAGGTCTGGTAACGCCCGGTGGCCGGATTGTAGTCTCGAAAATAGTTGTAGTGGGTGCCGGACTCCTGATCTTCGAACTGACCAGGCAGTCGCAGGTTCAGCTCGATCGCCGCGGCTTCTACGGTGGCTGCACCGAAGGGATCGTAGCTGGCGCGCCAAACCACCTGCTGGCGGTCGTCTGTTGCGAGGTAAGGCGTGCCCGCTTGATCCGTATGCAGGAAATAGGTCTCGCCATCGATGAGCGCCGCCACCGGATGCGCGTCAACATAAACATACTGGCGCAGCACCGTACCGCTCGCCGCCACCTCAGCGGTCAGCTGGGTGCCTTCATAGAGGTAGTAAACGGTTTGCACTTCGCCGCCCGTCCCGTGCAGGGTCTTGCGGACCCTCTCACCAAAGGCGTTGTAGCCGTACTCTGCGGTCAGCCTGTCGTTAACAAACAGGCGGATCGGGCGCTGGTTGGCATCGTACTCATACCGCAGAGTGCCGCGACTGCTGGCCTGCGCCACAGGACTGCCCTGCTCGTTATAGGTCACCGGCTGGCCATCGATCGCCGTCAGCCGATTGCCGGCGCCGGCGTAGCTATAGCGGGTGCGAGCAACGTCACCCGCGCGCTCGCGCGTCGCTTCGAGCCGGTTTCCAGCCGGGTCATAGCGGTAGCTGTGAACGGTGGGCGCGCTGTCGCCAGCTTGACTGATCCGAGCCTGGGAGAGGCGGCCGGCGGCGCTGTAGGCGTACTGCGCGCGGGTGTCATCGTGCGCCAGGCCGACGATGTAGCCCTGCTCATCGTAGCGATAGCTCAGCTTCATGGCCCCGGCCAGCTCAATGGCCTCGATCTGGCCCCGCTGATCATGCGTGGTTACCCGCGACACACCGTTACCGTAGGTCATGGACTGGCGACCATCCCAGGCATTGCGGTCCAGCTCGCCAACGAGCGACGTCTCACTCAGGCCGAACCAGTTCAACTGGCTAACGGCTCGAAGCTGACCCGCGTTCTCGCCGTCTTCGTAGTAGCGAAAACGCAGGCCCTGTCCGTCTGGAAGGGTCTTCTCTTCCAGACGGCCGCGGGCGTCATAGCGATAGCCGGTCACGAGCGAGACTCCACCGAAAACCCGTTCGTGCGCAATCAGCCGTGCGTTCCGATCGTAGCGAAAGGTCTCGTGCCCCTCCTTCGAGCTCACGCGAGCCACCTGCCCGGTGACGGGATCGTACTCATAGGTGAGCGTATCGCTGCCGTTCGAGCGCGTAAGCAGCCGGTTGTCCGCATCAAAGCTGGCATCCCGACGCAAGCCACCGGGGAGCAGCTGGGCAATCGCGTTGCCTGCCGCGTCCCTTGCGTAGTAGCGGGTGCCGGTCGCTGGGCTCGCGTGAATGATGGTGTGCCCGAAGTCGTCCAGGGTCCGCTCCGTGCGGTTGCCGTTAGGATCCGTCACGGCGACGCGATTGCCGCGCGCGTCCTTTGCCAGCGCCACCTGCGAGCCGTCCGCCCGCGTGATCCGCAGCTGCGCTTCAACCTGCGCCAGGTGCAGCAACGCATCGTCGGGATTGCTGCCGTCTCCCAGCGCCAGCGGCACTTCCCCGGCACCGCCATCAATGGCCGCCAGCCGTCGTTCGGCATCGTAGATATAGCGCAGGCTGCGGATGACAGCGCCGCGACGGTCCGTAACCGTGTCAGCCACCAGGCGATTCTGCGCGTCGTAAGTCAGGCGCGCCCTGGCCCCGTGCTGGCGCTCGAAGGTGACGGGACGGTCTGCGGCATCGTAGCTGATGGCCGTGCGGATGCCGTTCGCATCCACCATCGCAACAAGATTGTCCGCATCATCGTATTCGTAGCGCAGCGTGAGCGCGCCCTGGCTGATCTCCACCGGCTGACCGTCGCTGCGATAGAGGAACCGGACCGGATCCGCGTCACCGCGGGCAATCTCCAGCGGCCGCCCGGCGGCGTCATGCGCGAGCACGCTGATCGTTTCTCCGGAAGGTCGACGCACGGCGACCAGCTGATTGCGCGGGTTGTATTCCAGCCGCACTCGATCGTCGACATCTGTCCGATAGCCGTCGATCTCGGTGAGATTGTCCGCGCGGTCGTAGGCAAAGCTGAGCGTACGCTCAATCGGCAGCGCGGCACCGGTATCGCCAGCCGCCGCGTCGGAATCCAAAGGTGTCGCCGGCTTGAAGCCCCGCTCGATCAGGCGCGCAACACGACCCGTTGGGCTGTACTCGATCTGCAGACCATGCACCTGCCCCGGGGCGACCAGGGAGGGTCGATCGATCTGGCTCGGCTGCCGGCTATCGCCATCGTAGCGAAACGCTCGCAGGAGCTCACGCTGGCCATCGGCTTGCTGGCGATAGGCGTGCGTGACCCTGCCCTGCGCGTCGTACTCATAGCTGGTTGTGACGCCGTTTGCGTCTGTCTGCGCGCTCACCTGCAGCCGGTCGTTATAGTCGTACTGGGCCGCAGTCACGCCGCAGGCATTGCAGCCCGCACCACTGACCGCCAGTACCATGGACCGGCGCTGCCCGTTACGCCCTGGCACTGGCGCGATCCGGTAATGCGTCTCGAGCCCGTCGGCATCCGTGACCGTTGTCCGGCGGTGTCCGCTGTCGTCCGGGGCTTCGTAGCGCACGGTGACCGCCTCAACGCCGTCGCCTTTGCTGGAGGCGATGGCGCGCCCCTGCTTATCGTAGTCGTAGCGACCGATGGTCTTGCCGCTCTCGTCCACAATCCCGGTCAGCAGAGCCGTACCGTGGGGGTTTCGGTACTGGTATCGACGCACGCGCCCATCCGGCCGGTGCACCTCGAGCAGTTGGCCTTCCCGCGTATAGCGATACTCGGTTTGCGCGCCGTCCGGCCCGCTCACCGCGGCCAGGTAGCCGTCCGTGTAGCGCAAGCTCACCGCACGGTCCTGGTCGTCGGCGGCGCTCAGCAGTCGTCCGTCGGCACCGCGCTTGAGGTAGATCTTCCGGGCGCCCTGTTCGATCCTGCGCAGCAGTCCTTGCTCGTCGAAGTGCAGCGCCCTGCCGCTATGCCAGTCCCAGCGGTAGCCGCTCGCCAGCGCGTGAAGCACGCCATCGCTGCCATACACGGGTCGCAGCGGTTCGCCGGCAGCCCGGGCCGCGGGGCTTCGCGAAAACTCTACCAACCTGCCGTCCGCCTGCACCAACACCACCCATTCCTGCTCCGCAGGTGGCAGCTTCGCAACACCTGTCACCTGCAGGTCATAGCTGTGGGTCCAGCCAACCCCCAGACCGCGGTTTTGCCGCAGATTGCTGTTGTAGTGGCGCACGAATTCCACGGCAAGGGCGCCGGGCAGCGGCTCAATATCTGCCTGGCGCTTGTACTTGTTGCCGCTGATCAGGTTGATCGGGTTGTTGGTACCGGTAGCCGGTCGCGGATCGGCCACCGAGCCGGTGCTCGGTGCGCTGCAGGTGGCGGGGTCGCCGGTGCCCGGGTCAACGGGGTCGGCGACGCAGCTGGTATTCGCCGGACAGGTATCGCCATCTCCAGGGCCGGGCCCCGGCGCTCCCGGATCAGTGGGCGGATAGGGATCTGGCAGCGGGCAGAAGCCTGCATCAGCCGCCCGGGCTCCGGCAGCGGCGAGCACCAGGACCAGGCAGACCAGCGAGGCGGCCAGCCGAGGAAGAGTCAGCGCTTTGATGTATTCAGGATTCAAGCGTCGCTGCATGGCCAAGTACCGGTCGTGTCGGCCTCGCGCCGACGGGTTCCTAATAGAATGTTCTCTGCCCCAGCAAGTCTTCGGCACCGGGATCCTGCGAAGCGTCTGTAGCGGGCGCGCCCGGCGCCCGCAGCGGCAGGTTCTGGTCCCAGCTCCGGCCTACCACCAGCGCTTCCGGGGCGGGCAGACCGTCCAGGAAACCGAACACCGCATCCGCAGGCAGCGGGTAAAGACGCCCGACGCTGTCCCGGGCCCGCTGATAGACCGACTGATCACCGAGGCGGCCGCGCTGGCCCCAGAACACCAACGCTTGTCCCGTGTCGCCATTGCTGGGCACGTTCGTCACAGCGACATCTTTCTCGGCGCCAAAGTGAAAGTGCATCATCACCGACTCGAAGGTGGTCGCCAGGTCTTCAAACTGGTTGAAATGCCCGTAGAGCTGAACCGCGCCGGTGTTGGCAAACTCATCGACCAGGTCGTCAGGCTGCAGCCGCAAAATCTGCGGCGAGGCCTCCGTGCCCGCAAAGACCACTTCGGCGAAGTCAGCCAGCCGCTGGGAGTCCAGGGGATAAGACGCAAACCACGAGTCGCTCTGGATGGGTCCGGAAAGAATGGCCTCCTCGACCGTGGCGCTGCTGTCGACGGACAGGCCATCCAGCTTTGACGCTGCCATAAAGTCCATGGCGTGGGCGAGCTCGTGATAGAGCAGCAGCGCGAGGATCGGCGCCAGCGAGGCTGCGTCGCGGTTGCCCTGGGCATCCTGAACCACGGCCAGCCGCCGCTCGCTGGCGACATAGCGCCAGGGCACCTGCGCATCCAGTTCCGCGCCAAAGTCCGAACGGAAATCCGGTTCATCCGAGATATCCGCCTGCTGCGCGGGGGTCAGCCACAAAAATCCCGGGTCCAGATAGATCGCACCGTAGCGCGGTGCGTAAAACGCCGGGCGAATATCCTCGGCAATGACGATGGCCGTGACGCTGCGAAACATCGCCAGCAGATCCTGCGGCAGCAGCCGGAGCAGCGCGGCCAGGTTTTGCCCCATCCAGTCATGGGAGACGAGCACCCGACTCATGACCTGATCGATGGTGGGCTGCGCGAACTCCTGCCCGAGGAAAGGCAGGCGCGCAAGCGTGCACACCTCCGTCGCCTCCCTGCCGTAGGTGCAGGGCTGCAGCGCGCTGCGATAACGGCCATCGGATCGGAAAGGCACGACCGTGGCGGTCCCCTGAATCACCTCCGGCGGCGATGGCGTGATCTGAGGCAGCAACGTCCCCTGCCCGCTGTTGCCACCCCCACCGGCACAGTTGTTCAGGCAACCGTTGCCGGCAAATGCATTGACGGGACGGGAGCTGCTCCCGCCGCCGCAGGCGCTGACGGCCAATGTGAGCCCGACCAAAAGGACGAGCTTTCGACGTAACCCAGCCACGGGAAACCTCCTCGTACTCACGGTACTGCTAGTTCATGAAGTCCAGCACCCCGGAATCACGGGCTTTGATAAACAGCGTGAAGCCGATGATGACGAACGTCATGGGAAACAGAATTCCGATCAGCGGCAGGAGCATCTTCACCGGCGCTTTGTTCGCCTCTTCTTCTGCTCGCAGGAACCGCTCCTTGCGACGCTGGGCAGCCTGCTTGGACAAGAGCTCGCCAAGCTCGCCGCCAACTTCTTCTGCCTGATTCACTGCCGCCACGAAGTTGCTGACCGGCGGCAGCGCGACCCGCACCGCAAGCTCGTCCAGCGCCTCCCGCCGGCTCTTGCCCGTGCGGATGGCTCGGATCAGGGACTGCAGCTCTTCTCGCAGCGGCCCGGCGCGCATCTTGTCGGCGCCGTGCGCGATGGCGCTGGAAAAGTTCAGGCCGGCGCGCATGGACAGCACCAGCAGATCGAGGAAGAAGGGAAAGTCCCGGGCGATCTTTTTCTTGCGGCGCTTGGTCATGTCGCTCAGCCAGATATCCGGGTAGATGTAGGCCAGCGGAATCGTCAGAGCAATCAGCACAAGCCAGCCATTGCCGAGGTCGGGCAGGCGAAAGTAGGTAAAAACGAACACCAAGCTCATGATGATCAGCAGAATCCAGCGCGCGCAGATGAACTCGTCCGGGCGTATCGCGTAACCGTAGCCCGCGCTCAACAGTCGCTGGTGCAGGTTGCTGTGCTTCGCGTTGTCCTCCACCACAGGCTGCGCGGCACGACGCTCCCGCATGGGGTTCAGCAACATATTCACAAAGGGACGCAGCACCTGCATCCACGCCGGCGCCCGGTCGCGCCAGGCCTCAGTGCCGGTGGTCGCGCGGTTAAACCAGGCATCGCCCAGCAGGTAGACAGCCACCAGCACCGGAACCGAACAGAGCACCAGGATGAGCGTCAAGGTCATGCTGCAGCCTCCAAGCTTGAACAGAACTTACACATCGATGTTCACGATCCGGTAGATCAGATATGCCGCAAGAATGCCCAGCAGCACCAGCGCGCCACTCACAACCCAGCCAATGGGCTCGTTTACCAGGGCCGCGACCGATTCCGGTTCCCGGCGATAGAGCATGTAGGTGACGCCGATCGGGACCAGGCCAACGACCCATCCCTGGGCTCGCCCCATGGCAGTGAGCGCTTTGATCTTGCCTTCGACCTGCAGGCGCTCGCGGATCGTATCGGCCAGCGACTCCAGGGTATCGGCCAGATTGCCGCCGACGGTCCTGGAGATCGCGACCGCAGAGACGAACAGTTCAACCTCTGGCGTGTTGACTCGGCGGTACAGGGAGTTCAGCGCATCGTCGATGTTGCGCCCGAGCTTGGCCTCGGACACGACCAGGGACAGCTCCTGCGAGATGGGTGCCGGCTGCTGCTCGACCACCATCTGCACGGCCCGCGCAAAGTTACTGCCGGCCCGCAGAGACATCTGAATCGTGCTGAGGCAATCGGGCAGCTGGTAAACGAACTGCTGGTTCCGTTTGCGCTTGAGCTGAAACAGCACCAGCAGCGGTGCCAGGGCCGCAACCGCCATGAAGACCAGAGCGACGGTCAACCCGAACAGCGAATAGCTCACCGCACCGCCAACGAAGACCAGCCCCAACGTGCCGAAAAAAATGATCCGCGGCTCCAGAAACAGGAAGTTATCAGCGAGGCCACGGCTCAGCCGTCCTATGAAGCGGCGCTCATAGTTGTCGTAACCCGCAACGAGATAGCCGTGCAGACCCAGATATAGCAGGATCGCGGTAGCAACCACCAACACCTGCAGCAGAATCAGTTCCATGCGCTGTCCTCCTGGCTGTGAGCCCTGGCGCCGGTCTCGAAGATGTCGTAGTCCACCTCCATACCGGCGTCCTTCAGCCTCGCAAAGAACGCCGGGATCTCGCCGGTTGCCACATAGCGACCTTGAATCCGGCCTTCTGCATCAATGCCCTGCTGCTGAAACTCAAACAGCTTCTGCAGCAGAATCACGTCACCTTCCATGCCGTCCACTGCGGCGATGCTGGTGATCCGTCGGGTACCGTCCGAGAAGCGCGTCTGCTGCAGAATGATGTCCACCGCCGAGGCGATCTGTTCGCGAATTGCACGGACCGGAAGATCTACGCCAGACATGAGCACCATGACTTCCAGGCGGGACAGCAGATCTCGAGCGGAGTTGGCATGGCCGGTGGTCAGGGAGCCATCGTGACCGGTATTCATCGCCTGCAGCATGTCCAGCGCTTCGCCGCTGCGACACTCGCCGACGACAATGCGGTCAGGCCGCATCCGCAGACAGTTCTTGACCAGATCGCGAATCGTCACCTCACCCTTGCCCTCAACATTGGCTGGGCGGCTTTCAAGGGACAGCACGTGCTGCTGGTTGAGCTGCAGTTCCGCAGAATCCTCGATCGTGATGATCCGCTCCCGCTCCGGAATATCGTTCGACAACACGTTCAGGGTGGTGGTCTTGCCGCTGCCGGTACCGCCAGAGACGATGATGTTGCAGCGGTTGCGCACCGCCGTCGTCAGCAGGCGCGCCATGGGCTCCGACAGCGTCTGCTTCTCGAGCAGGTCCTGCATGGTCAGCCGCTGCTTGGAGAACTTCCGAATGGTGAGCGTGGAGCCGTGCAAGGCGATCGGCGGGATCACCGCGTTGACGCGCGAGCCGTCCGGCAGCCGGGCGTCAACCATGGGAACGCCTTCGTCGATTCTGCGCCCCAAAGGCGCGACGATGCGCTCAATGATGCTGCGCAGGGAGTCAGCACTGCTGAAGCGCGTGGTGATTTTCTCGATCTTGCCGGCCCGCTCTACGTAGATCTGGTCGTGGCCGTTGCACATGATCTCTGTGATGGACTCATCGGCCAGCAGCGGTTCGAGGGGTCCCAGCCCAACGGCCTCGGAGACGATGGGCGTCACCAGGGCCTCAACAGAAATCCCGAGCTGCGGATCGGGCCGCTCCTTGATGACCGCGCGGACCGCGGTCTCCGCTTCTGTTCGAAGGTCTTCCTGGGACAGCGCGTGCAGCTTGGCCCGCTTGTGCAGCTCCAGATACTCAAGGGTGCGGTCATGCACGTCGATCATGAAAGACACGACGTCCGGATTGGAGAGGCGCTCCTCCGGCACATGCTGGGTACTCACATCCGCGGCGCCCGGGACAGCCGCCAGGCGCGTGACCCCGGTTTCAGCGACGGCGGCCCGCAGTGGGTCAAGCAACGGCGCGTCCTTGGCCTTGGGCGTCGGCTTCAACTCCGCTTCCGCAGACTCCTGGGAGCGCACTGCCAGCCGGATCTCTCCCAGTGCGTAGTAGAGATTGCTGCGCACCTCGTAGCAGGAACCAGGACGAAGTTGCTCGCCATTCAGATACACGCCCTTGCCGCTCCGGCTGCGGTCAGTGATGTACACCTTGCCGCCGGGCTCGATCTCCAGCTCCGCATGATGCCGGTCGAGCGCAGCTCCGGGCACCCGCACCGCGCTGCCGCGGGCAGCGCCAATCATGTGTTTGCCCGCGCTCAGCGGGAACTGCTTGACGTTGTTGTTTCGATCGATCGCTTCAATCAGATACATCGTTGCGCCTCGCTCAGTCCCAGATGCTGAACTTGAGGGTTTCGTCGGCCCCGCTGTTGAGCTCGTCGTAGCGGTCGCTGGCCTTTTTAGAGACCCGACCGTCTTCCAGCACCGGTGTCACCAGCACAATCAGATCCGTCTCTTCGTTGATGAACGCCCGAGACTTGAAGAGCTCCCCGAGAATCGGGATGTTGCCAAGGCCTGGAAGCCGGTCGACGTCTTTGGCCTGACTGCTGTTGACGAGCCCCGCCAGAATCAGGGTCTGGTCGGCCTTCAAGTTGATCTGCGAGGTAGAGCGACGCACCAGGAAACCCGGAATGCCCAGCACGTCCACGGTGTTATCGATCGAGCTGACTTCAACCTTGATGTCGGTGCGAACATTGCCTCGGCGATCGGCCAAAGGTGCAATATCCAGAATCACGCCGTACTCCTTGTACAGAACGTTCACCGCGCCCTGCTGGTTGATCACCGGGATCGGCACCTCACCGCCGGCCAGGAATTTGGCTTCCCCGCCGTTGAGCGCGCCAAGCTGGGGCTCCGCCAGCAGTCGCGCCAGCCCGTTCTCATCGAGCAAACGGAACACCGAGTCGAGCCGCGTGGAGTAGCCGAAAAAACCCTCCGGCCCGACCCGCGCCCGGGCTGGGAAACCGCCACCGCCGGGGATCTGCGTGTTGCGATAGAGATCATTGCTGACGAAGTCGCGAATCGCGCCAAAGCTGAAGCCGTCGGCCACGTCCTGCCAGTCAACGCCAATCTCCTTGAGTACGTTCTTGCGCACCTCCAGGAATCGAACCTGCATGTAGATCATCTGCTGCAGATCGAAGGGGTCCTTGCTGATAAACGCGTCGACCGCTTCATAGGCTTTGGCGATCTCCTCGATACGCGAGGCGTCCTGGGCGCTTTCAACGCTCCCTTCGAACACCACACGATCACCGATAATGCGGGCTTCCACCCCGGGCATATCCCGGGCGTGCTGCTGCATGGCGTAGCGCAGCGATTCGATCGCGGGGTCGTGGATCACGATCGTCAACAGGCGCGGCTTCTTGCCGTCCAGCCAGACACGCACATCGGTCACGCCGGGCTGCTTCGCAATGAGCAGCAGCTCTTGAGTCTCGTTGATCACCGTCGCATCGAGCAGCTCGGCGTTGCCGATCGACACCCGCTGAACGTCGCCGAGCTTCAAGATCGATGTCCGGCCGGCTGCCAGCTGTATTTCATGGGCGCTTGCGGCCAGCGTCGCAAACAGCAGACCAAAGGCGACGGACGCCCGCGCCAGGCGGGTCCGGATTCGAGCCGCCACGGCTAGCTGCCGCCGCGAATAATGGGAATCTGGCGGTAGGCCGCCTTGCCAAGCAGCGTACGCGTCGTCACCGGCTCAAACTCCATAGGGAGCTGGTCGATGCGCGAGCGCAGGGCAACACTCAGCGTGCCGACAGATCGCGCATGCGCAATTCTGGCGGCAATCTCAGGCTCCACATGCAAAGTAATTGTCTGGTAGCGAAGCTGGTTACTGTTGCGCACAGCCTGTTCGTTCTCGCGCACCGTTTCGCCCGTTGCCATGACCCGGATGTTCTGCAGCAGCGGCACGGTGTTTTCCACTTCGCCGTTCTTGAGCGTGCCGAAGATATCGATGATATCGCCGGGAGAGATCATGCCGGAGATGGAGGACAGGGTGTCTACAGGAAATGTCATCGCGCGCTTGCCAACCTCGATCAGATTGGAGAACGAATCAACGTTGCTGTGCTGGATATGCGTCGCCAGCAGCGGCTCACCGGAGCCCAGGGCGTAAACCAGGTTCGCGCCCATCACGCTATCGACCTCGCTGGGCCGCACGGCATCGCGGTGCACAAACGACTTGGGCACCTCGCGGACCTGCAGGTTTGAACTGTTCAGCGTCTCGCCGCGAGAGAGATCGTTCGCGGCAACAACCACCTGAACCGGCTCGTAACGAGCATCAACGGACTGACGGTACTCGGTGATCTCGTCGTTTACATAGCGATTCACCAGGTACAGCGCGCCAGCGCCACACATCAGCGCGACAACCACCAAGATAATGGTCCTGTTGTTCATAGTTTCCCCCGTTACTGCTTTATCGGTAATCGTTGTTCTTATCAGGGCCCGACGAGCAACGCTCTGGCGGGCTTCGGTGCCTGCTCAGTCGATCGGCACGGTAATCGACTCCACATAGCGGCGCTCATGCTCCTCGATCGCCGGAACCACCACGTTCACCACCGTCAGGTAAAAGACGATCATCAGAAACACCAGCACCACAAGCATCTCCGCCACCGCGGAGCCCTGCTGCCTCGACCGAGCGGCCATCACGAGCGGATGACCCAGATCACCGTCACCAGGCTGCGGTCGTGCCGGCCTGACGGGTGCGAGACGACAGACACCTGAACCTGCTCGCGGTCTTTCTGATACTGGTTCGTGCTACTGGATCCAAGGCTGCCATCAGACCGCCAGCCATTCTGAGCCAGCTCCTCATCAAGCCAGCGCGACGCCGAGTCCGTTGACGCCGAGAACATGAAAGTGGACACGTCCGAGTAAGTGCCGTCGTCCAGCGATTCCACCCGGTTAATGAGCTCCAGCTGGTTGCTGTGGGCGAACATCGGTTGCCGGTCCACCTGCCGGCCGTTTACGCGTTTTGGGTCGCTACTGGAGAGGAGGCTGCCCACGGTCTTGCCATCCACTGTCTTTAACTTAACGGTGTGGTAGGTGCCATGGATCGACGCGCCAAGGATCAGTTCGTCGTCGCCCTTGGTGACAACGAAGTCGCCGGTTCCCCGGTTACGAAACCAGTCTTCGTAGTGCGCCCGCACCTCGGTCAAGGAGCGATCGGAGCTGAACAGCCGCATATTCATCGGCACGCTGTTGTAGCGCATTTTGCGCGACACCCAATCGACGGCCATACCGCGCATCGCCGGCAAGGTCGCTGGATCCCGCCAATCGGGCGTCTCTGCCTGAACGGCCTGGCTCAACAACGCCACCGTCAGCAGCGCGCAGGCAGCACTCATTGCCGGGCCTTGTGCGCGGTCTGCGCTGATCATCGCGGCTGCACGAAGGGATCGAGAATGATGGTCGACTCGTTCGCCAGCGGCACCGTATCAGCGCGCCGCGCCTCGCCGATCACCGGAGCATTCTCGCCCAGGGAACCGAACCGCGCGAGCAGCGCTCCAGGGGTGGCCATACACTCAACCGCCTCGCGAGCCACGAGGCCATCGACGCGCACGTCGTAGTCCCCTTCGGAGTCTGTGGTCCAGCTGTCGGTGAGAATGGCCCCTGGCACCACCATGTTGACGAACCCGCCGCCCTCATCCCCTTCATAGCGATTTTCGTCGGCAAAGCGATCGTAGATGGGCGTGGTGACCGCAATGCGCGCGAGCCCATCACCGCGCAGCCCGAGCCCGGAATTCAAATTCAAACCTGTATCGCAGCCCACAAGACTCAGGCCACTGTTCAAAACGCTGAGGGCGGCGCCAAAGGCACCGCCAACGCCCCGGTGGGCGAAGCGTGCGGTCAGGGAACCGTAGGTATCCTCTACCGGGTTTTCCTCATAGGCATAGACCGCGTCGCTGACGTCTCCGTTGCCGCCAATATTGCGGACCATGCGCCGGTCCTGCGAGTACCAGTCCGGGTTATCGAAGGTGTCACTGGTGAGCAGCTGCGAAGGATGCCCGAGGCTGCGATCATCGATTTCTCCGCGAATCTGCGCGTCGCTCTTGGCCACGTCGCCGTCGCCGGGGGCGGACCAGAGCGTGCGCTCCCACACCGCGTATCGCGAAGCCTCAAGAGTCTTGTGCTTGATATCGAAAAATTTGCCCAGCAGCGGCAGGCTAAAAAAGAAAGCCACTAACGCGGTAGACCAGATGATGGCTTCAGTCAGGGCCTGGCCGTTTTGCCGAGTATGGGCCGCCAACCGCCGTCGCGGGCGCTGGCGATTGGTCATCGAATCAACCATTGTCGGTTTCCCCCGGTGCGGGCGCCTCGGGCGCATTGCGGGCACTCAGCTGCGGCTCCGGGGTGCGTTCCGAGGGCCTTGTAAAGTGCCCGCCGGGCACCGCTTCGAGCTGCTCGACGCTGACGAGCCGGGTCAGCCGCTGGTACTGGCCCAGCGGCGCGCGCAGGCGCACCACCACCGGCATCTGGCCCACGGTGCCGAGGCAAACGCGGCTGCCGCTGACCACGTCTTCGCGCTCCTCGCAGGGCAGCGCCAGTCCGGCCCGAGGGCCGCGTACGCGCCACTGGGCGTAACGCTTGGTCAGCTCGTTGCCAAAGAAGTGACCGCCAGGGGCGACGGCCGGCGGCGCACCGAAACCCGTCACCGCGGCACTGCTGCGCTTTGCAGTCATCCGCCCGGCACCAACGTCGTAAACCTCGCTGTACTCCGGCGCTGCGACACGGATCGTATGGCGCAGCAAGGGCGGCTGGGCAGCGGAGACCAGCGTCAGCATGCGTGCTTCAACGCGAACAGTCGTGTCTCGAATATCGACCCGGGTGCGCCAGTCCTGGATCGATGGGGCGGTGGGCAGGCGTTCGTGCTCGAAGTTCAGGCGCAGCACACCGGAGCCTGCCAGCGCTGATGAGGAGACACCGAGCGCGCCTGCGAGCAGCAGCCCGCAGCTGGACCATGCGGCGCGAACACTGCGTATCGGCTGTCCCGCCTGGCGGGCCAAGGCCATCATCCGCTCTCGTTCCCGCAATCATTCAGGCGGCGCAGGCGCACTTTCCAGAACGGGTTAAAAACGTTCGCGTACTCGATCTGATTCGAACCAAATGCGGCGAAGCCGTCAGGCCGGTGAAAGTGAACTTCGGCGCAGGACACCGCCACCAGCGCCTCGCTGGCCTGGTCGTGTGCACCGGGCCCGGAACGCATCAGGCTGGCCTGGCCCAAGTCCAGCTCAGCAATCACTGTTGCCGAGTGCGCTTCGTTGCGGGTCGGCGCGTTGTTCCGGGTGCCTACGTATCGGAAAATGCCGTCGTAGCCCCAGTCGGCCGTATCGGCGGTACCCACGGCTTCGCCCCGGGTCCGGTAGCGACAGCTAAACCAGCGACAGCCCCAAACCTGGAAGCGCAATCGGTCTTCTGCGTCCCAACCCATTCGGTTGCCGTTCAGGGTAGGTCGCGCAAACCCGTCCTTGATGACGCGGAAAGGCCACAGCGTGAAACGCCAGTTGCGGGCCGTATCGGGGCGCTGCCAACGCGTGGGTCGCTGCGTTGTAACGTAATCCGTTGATCGCGCCACCATTTCCTGCATGACACCGCCATCGTTGCCGGGCGCGACACCGGCGAAGTTCAGGTAGCCGAGCATCTCGGCGTTCTCCGAGAACTGACGCGCGCGCGCCTGCATGAAGGTTGCCGAGCCGGCCATCGTCCCGGCGCCGAGCGGCACGCGGCGAACGTTCGGACCGTAGCTCAGTAAAATTTCGTCTTGCAGACGATTCAGCGCTGACAACGACATCGCCGCCTGGGCGTCGAGCTGACCGGCGTAGATCGCCGCGTTCAGACCTTGGCTACCCACGGCAATCGCCTGGCCCACGGTCTCGTTGATCGGTTGGTAGGTCGACAGAAACTGATTCGCGGCATTCGTCACTTGCCCGACATAGGGCACCCAGAACAGCCAGCTGTTGAGATCGTCGACCACTTCGTCGAGGTAGTTCACCCAGGAGACGTAACTGGTCGCGTGCCCCACCGCCATGTGATTCGCGATCATGGCGCGATTGGAATAAGCGAGAAAATTCAGATTACGAGCAAGCTGCACACCTGACGAGTAGGCCGCGGCGTCGGTCGCATTGACGAGCCGCGTCTTCTCCGTCGTGGTTTGCCCGACGTTGTAAAGCGCAAACAGGCCGGCCATGAGCATGAGCGCCAGGGCAATACCCATAACGGACGCCTGGCCTCGGCACTGCCGGGCGCTGCGATAGCGATCAATCTGTGTCCGGTACATTCGCGCGTACAACGGCGATCTCCGTGTTCCTGGTGCTGTGGCGAAACGTGTTCAGCGAGTGCCAGCGAGCCATCGAAGAGGCGATGGACTGGAAGCGGGAGGTGGCAAATCCGTTTGCTGGTCGCCCACGCATCCCAGGACGACCCATTCCCCTAAAACTGAGGCAGGCGCCGCGGCCGAAGCCGCGACCCTGCCAGGCATAAGACTCTAGTTGTTGTTGGAGTCCGTGTAGTTCGCCAGGTTGTTGTTGGTGGTCGCCTGGGTTTCTGCAGCGGTGCCCTGGTTTGCGGCCTGGGTGCGAGCAGCGTCACCGGCGTTACCGGAGAGTTCCTGCGCCATGGCGGCGACCTGGTTGCTGACCGTATCTCCGAACATACCGACCACACCGATCGCAGCAATTGCGATCAGAGCGACGATGATGATGTATTCGGAAAGGCCCTGGCCTTTGGGTTTGTTGAGTTTCATCATGATTGGGTGTGACTCCATCCGTTGGTTGCACGCGCGTCACGAGAGCCGCGCGATAAAAAGCATTCGGTATCGGTTGACGTTCTTCTGACGCCTCGCCTCAAGGGAGGAGCTGCGAAGACTAGGGGCCGGATGTGAATTATTTGTAAAACAATATCGCGTGTTACTAACAGACTAAGCTATAAGCAAATGTTTTTTAAGGATAAAGACGATCTTATGATCTTTCGCCTACGCCCCTTTTTCGCCACTCTGATCCTCGCCTGCGCCGGCTGCAGCGCGTCGCCGGTTGCAGAACGCCAAAACGCTGACGCCATGAGCACCTTCGTGGCCGGCCGCGATGCCTATCAGCGGGGCGAGCTGACACAGGCCGAAGGGCAGCTCCTGGCCGTCACTGAGGCCCAGCCCAGGTTTTCGGAGGCCTACTACTACCTCGGCAATATCTATATCCGGCGGATGCAACTGGCGCAGGCCATCGAAGCTTACGAGCGCTGCCTCGAACTGGACCCGCAACACTTGAATGCGCTCTACAACGCCGCAGTCGCCGATGGCATCCGTGCTCGGCGACGCCTGCAGCAGTTGCGGACCCTGCTGCCGGAGGACCACCCGGTCCTGCCCTCCACGATGCTCTACTACCGGGAACTGACGGCGTTGCTCGGCCAGGTGTCGGGCAATCGTCGCATCGACGGTGCCCCGGGCGAGCGGCCGCCCGTGCGCTCGGCTCAGTAGCTCCCATGGACCATCGCCTCGCACCGCAACAGGCCGACAGCTGGTGGCGCCGAGCGCGCGGTCTGCTGGGCACACGCACCTGCCCTCGGCAGGGCTTACTGCTGCGGCGCTGCCGTTCGGTCCACGGAATAGGGATGCTTTATGCCATCGACGTGGTATATCTTTCGTCTACTGGGAACGTTGTCGGGCTGCGCGCTAAGCTTAGGCCCTGGCAGCTGTCGGTCGGCCCTCAAGACGCAGTCGATTGCCTGGAGCTGCCCCTCGGCGCCATCGCCACCTGGCCCATCTGCGTGGGCGATCAGTTCCGATTTGAACCCGCCGAGCAGGCACCTTGAAACCGTGAGTCGTACAGAAATGGCAGGAAAAAGCAGACAAAGGGTCAGAGTGAGTGCTGGCAAGCAAGGCTTCGCTCGCGGCGCCGCCAGCGTCGAGTTGCTGGTTGGTCTGGGCATTTTCCTGACCCTTGGCCTGGGCGGGTTCCAGTGGGGCGTGCTGTACGAAGCCAAGGCCAATGCCAGTCATGCCGCCTTCGTCGCAGCCCGACGGGGCGCAATGACGAACGCAGACCCGGCAGCAATGCGGTTGGCCTTCGCAGAAGCGCTGGCCCCGTTCTTCGCTCCGGCGTCACGCAGCGACGCCGATCGGGCCCAGGTCATCACAGGCACAACCCTGACCGAAGCCAATGCTTTCACACGGCTGCGCATCCTCAATCCCACGGCAGAGGTGTTCAATGACTTCGCTGAGGATGTTGACCGGGACGGGCGTGCAGAAGAACTGCCAAACGTCGACCTGGACCAGCGACCCACCACCCAGGGCGGCTCAAGCGGAGTCAACATTCAAGATGCCAACCTGCTCAAGGTCGAGTTCACCTACGGTGTACCGCTGAACATGCCGGTCATCTCTGATCTGTTCGCGCTGATCATGCGCGGGCTCTATCCGGACGGCAGCTTCGAGCGCGATATGCTGGCCAACAACCGGATGCCAGTCACGGCGACCAGCATGGTGCGCATGCAAACCTTTGCTCGCCGCAGCGACGAAATGGTGAGCCTCGACGCCGGAGAGCGCGCTCTCAACGCAACACGGCAGGACCGAACTTACGCCTACGACAACGTTGACCGCCCCAACATATTTGTAGACGGCGGCGACGGCACTTACAGCTGCAGCGGATGATGCAACGGCCAGGCCCTCGCTTGCGCACCGGCAGCCCTGCGCAACGTTGATTTCGCCCTGGCGCCGCCCAGCGGCGTGTTGACGACAAGACCTACAGAGCGGCCAGTTCAGCGCGGCTCATCGGGCGGGCGCCGCCCCGCGCCGTGCTATGGTCAGGCCGACAGCCAAACCGCGAGGTGCCCCATGTCGACCGTCTCCGCTTCCGAAAAAGACGCCTTCTTCAAAGCTGTCGACGAGGCCTGCAAAGCCGCCGTCTGGTGCGCCGTGGCCACCGTGCACAACAACGAACCCAGGGTGCGCATCGTGCACCCCACCTGGGACGGCGACGTGCTCTGGTTCGCAACCGCCCCGACGTCCCCCAAAGCGAAACAGCTACGGGCCAACCCCGCCATCGACATTCAGTATCAGGTCGCGCCGCCGGAGTTCATCCACGTCATGGTGCGAGGAGCCGCCGAGCTGATCTCGGACCCGGCAACAAAGCGACACGCCTGGGACGCGATTGACTACGATCTGACCGCCTTCGGGTCCGCCGGACCGGAGGACGACAACTTTCTGCCCATCAAGATCACTCCCACCCGGGTGGAGCTGTCCGAGATGTTCGGGTCGGTGAACAAACGCGTTTGGCGCGCGTAGCGGGTTCGAGCTCACCCTCGCGCGAGGCAGATCACCGAGCTGAGCAGCACACCTTTCCGATATTTGGCCTTTACGGCATCGACATCAATACCGGCAGGAAGCGAAAAGACCCGTCGGAATTCTCCGTATGCCCGTTCCGTGATGATTGCCGTGCCTTGCCGGCGATTAGACTCTGTTTTGCGCTGACCGCTGACTCGCAGAGTCCGATCCAGCGCTTCTACCTGAAGATCTTTCGGCGCCATGCCCGGCACTTCCATGCGCAGCAAAAGCTCGTCCTCATGTTCAATCAAGTCGGCCGCGAGAACACCCCAGCGCGGCACGGATTCTGTGGCTGGCGACGTTTCCTCGTCATCGGCTTGCCTGAACCGCGTCAGAGCATGCTGAGCGGTCTCTCTGAGGCGATGCCAACCTTTCGACAGGGCAGCGACTGGCCAGCTGTCTTCTCCCAGGTGCTGCATACTCATCACGCGTACCTCCATGCAGGTTGCAGAATTTCTAAACAGAAACCATGCGGGACGGCCTGATCAACCAGACGCTGCCCCAGACTCACAAGCAAAACAACGTTCATAGCCAGCACCCTGTCTTGTTACAGGCCCTTCAGGCGCCAAAGCCAAAACACTGCACCAGCCTCGCATCCGCGGGTATCGGGAAATCTGCGTAGGCCGTAATGGAGCCCTCGGTTATCACGAATACTGCCGCAGGCAATCGCTGGCTAGCCTCCTCCAACGAAACCAGGCCAGCGCTCCGGCGTGAGCGCAGACAGCAGGCAGACCATGGACGTTGCAGCGCAGGCGGGACAGGAAAACACGGTCACCCTCAGCGCACGGGGCCTGACGAAGATCTATCAGAGCGGCGAGGTCGAGATCGCTGCGCTCGATGGCATCGATCTGGACCTGTACGCAGGCGAGATGGTGGTGCTGCTCGGCGCCTCCGGGAGTGGCAAGTCAACGCTGCTGAACATCCTGGGCGGACTTGATGCGCCAACGCGCGGCGAAGTCTTCTTTCATGACCAGAACATCACCGCAACGAGCGAGCGAGCGCTGACGCGCTACCGCCGCGACTACGTTGGCTTCGTCTTTCAGTTTTACAACCTGATCTCCAGCCTCACGGCCCGGGAAAACGTCGCGCTGGTGACCGATATCGCCCAGGACGCGCTGGATCCGGTGACGGACCACCCGCATCGACCGCAACGAGCACCGCCGCGCTGCTCGAGACCTCAGCTGGTGAGCGCCGTGGCGAGCGCAAACATCTCTGCCCTCGACATCAAACTGCTGCGCGACATCTGGCATCTGAAAGCGCAGGTCCTGTCCATCGCGCTGGTGATCGGCTCGGGCGTCGCGCTGCTGGTCATGGCACTGTCAACCTACGAGGCCCTGCGGGCGACCACCGACGCCTACTACGACCGCTATCGGTTTGCCGACGTGTTCGCCACGGTGAAGCGAGCGCCCCGGCATATCGAAAGCCGCCTCAGGTCGGTAACGGGGGTCCAGACCATCGCTTTGCGCATTTCTCAGCCCGCGATCCTGGATGTTGACGGCTTCGAAGAGCCCCTCATGGGTCGCCTGACCTCTGTGCCGGAGGGGCGGCAACCGAAACTCAACCGACTGGTCCTGAGCAGCGGGCGCCTGGTCGCGCCAGACCACCCGGATGAGGTGGTCATTAACGTCGAGTTCGCCACAGCGCACGGCCTGAGCGCCGGAGACCCGTTGGGCGCGATCATCAACGGCAAAAAGCGCTACGGCATTCTGTGGATGGGTGAACAAGCGCTGGAGGCGGCCTACGACTACGACGGGGCCTTCAACGATCTGTCGCTGACGGTGTTGCGGGGCACCGACACCCGGCAAACGATCGCCGAGCTGGACACGCTCCTGGCACCGTACGGCGGTGTCGGCGCGATCGACCGCAAAGACCATGTCTCTGACTGGTTTGTCCAGAACGAGCTGGCTCAGAACCAGGCCTCGGCCCGGGTGCTGCCAACGATCTTCCTGCTGGTCGCCGCGTTCCTGACCAACACGGTGCTGTCGCGTCTGATCGCAACGGAGCGCAGAGAAATTGGGTTGATGAAGGCCTTTGGCTACAGCAACCGAGAAGTCGGCTGGCACTACGCGAAATTCGTGATCGCCGTGGCGACGATCGGGATTCTGCTCGGCTCGGCCCTCGGTGCCATGTTGGGCCAGATCAGTACCGACAGCTACGCCCGCAACCTCAATCTGCCCCTGCTGATCTATCGGCCGAGCCCCATGGCATTCCTGATCGGTGCCATGGTCAGCATCGGTGTTGCGCTCGCGGCCACCTTCCGCGCGGTCAACCGGGCTGCAAAGCTTGCGCCCAGCGTCGCTATGAACCCGCCAGAGCCGCCCAGCTACAGCCGGGGCAGCCCCATAGCCCGCAGCCTGCTGGCAAAGCTGGACGAGCCGACGCGGATCATCGCCCGGCAGATCACTCGCTGGCCGCTGCGGTCGCTCACGACCGCGGCCGGTTTCGCCGGGGCAATCGCGATGATGATCCTGTCGCTGTACTTCACAGATGCCATCGATGAAATTCTGCGGACTCACTTTAACGAGGTGCAGCGTGAGGACCTGGCACTGGGGTTCATCGACGCCCGGTCCTCGGTCGTGATTCAGGACGTGCTGCGGCTGCCTGGGGTGATCAAGGCAGAACCCATGCGCATTGTTCCGGCCGACCTGGTCGCCGGGCACCGGGAACATCGAGGCGCGGTATCCGGCCTGCTCAGCGACGCCGCGCTGACTCGCATCTATGACCTGAAGCGGGGTCCGCTGACCGTGCCCGACCACGGTGTCGTGCTGTCGGCCCGGTTGGCCGAAAAGCTGGGTTTGGCCGTCGGTGACACTGTCGAGATACGCGTGCTTGAAGGGCGTCGCCCTGTTGATCGGCTCACTGTGATCGACACCTACGAGTCGCACGTCGGCCTGCAGGCCTATGTCAACTTGCACTATCTGAACGCGCTGCTGCGGGACCGGCCCGTGACGCAGTACGTCAACACGCTCGTTGACGAGACCCAGCAAGCGCCGCTGCTGCAAGCGCTGAAGAACCTGCCCGCCGTCTCGACAGTCGCGTTCCGATCATCAGCTCTACAAAACTTCAACCAGACAATTGCCGACACGCTGATGATCTTCGTCGGCTTCTTCAGTGCCTTCTCCTTCGCTCTGGGTTTCGGGGTGACTTACAACACGCAGCGCATCGCGCTGTCGGAGCGAGGGCGGGAGCTGGCCACAATGCGAGTCCTGGGTTTCTCGCAGCGCGAAGCGCTGTACATGCTGCTTGGTGAAGTGTTGCTGCTGGTCGCCGCAGCCATCCCTCTGGGCTGCCTGCTGGGCTGGGCGCTCACCGCAGTCTTTATCAATGCCGGGGGCTTTCAGACAGAGCTGATGCGGCTGCCCCTGTTCATCGAGCCCGCCACCTTTGGCACCGCCATCGTCGTATTGCTGGCCGCGAGCCTTGCCTCCGGTCTGGCCATGAGACGGCTGGTGTACCAGCTGGATCTGATCGCCGTACTGAAAACACGGGAGTAGTCATGGCAAAAACCAATCACCGAAGACTCGCGACCTGGACCATCATCGTGCTGGCCCTTATTGCCGGTCTGGCCTTTGCGTTCTGGCCTCGCGCCCTGGCAGTAGACCTGGGGACCGTCAGCGCCGGACCGATGGCAATGACCGTGAACGATGAAGGCGAGACGCGCGTGGTCGACGTCTTTACCGTGTCAGCGCCGGTATCCGGACGCCTGCGGCGTATCGAAGCAGAACCCGGGGACGCGGTGTTCGCCGGCAGCAGCGTCGTCGCCGAGCTGGAGCCCACGGAGTCACAGCTCCTCGACCCCCGCTCGGAAGCGGAAGCTCAGGCTCAGCTCAGTGCCGCCGTCTCGTCGGCATCGCTGGCCGAGGCAGAGCTGACCAAGGTGGAAGCTGAGCTGAAGTTCGCGCAGTCGGAGCTGGAGCGCGCCCGGGAACTGGCCCTGCAGGGCACGATCCCCAAGCGCGAGCTGGAGGCCGCCGAACGCGCCTTCGAAACCACGCGCGCGAGCCTCGGCGTCACCCAGGCGAACATGCAGGTTCGCCGCTTCGAGCTTCAGCGCGTGCAATCCAGGCTGATGTCGCCGGACGAGATGGCTACGCAGCGTGAGAACTGCGTGTGCATCATGATCAGCTCGCCGGTGGACGGACAGGTGCTGCGCGTACTCCGCGAGTCCGAAGGGTTCGTGCGCGCCGGCGACAGCCTGATCGAGATTGGCAACCCCGAGCGCCTGGAGATCATGGTCGATCTGCTGTCAACGGAGGCCGTTAAGGTCTCCCCCGGGGACGAGGCGATCATCGAGAACTGGGGCGGGGGGACGTCTCTCGCCGCCCGCGTCCGGCGCATCGAGCCCTTCGGCTTCACCAAGACATCGGCCCTTGGCATTGACGAGAAGCGGGTGAACGTGGTCCTCGATCTCGTCAGCCCCCGGGATCAGTGGCAGGCCCTCGGCCACGGCTATCAGGTCGACGTGCGCATCGTCCTGTGGCGCGCCGACCGCACGGTGAAGGTCCCACTGACAGCGCTGTTTCAAGACGACGGCGACTGGGCGCTGTTCATCGAGGAGCAGGGACGAGCGGTCAAGCGGGCCGTCAAGGTTGGGGCCATGAACGAGGACGAGGCCCAGATTGAATCTGGCCTGGCAGAGGGCGAACGGTTCGTGATCTACCCGGGGATCGCGCTCGAAGAGGGCATTCGATTGGCCGCTCGCTAGGCCCGGTGGCGGCACCTGGACGTCAGACCGCACAGCGGTCAGACCGAAAGGGCCCAGCGCCCGGGAGAAACGACTTGCCAGTCAATCTCGGCTAAACTAGAGGATCGGCAAAAGGCCCGGACAACCATCGTTGTCCCAGGCGCCAGCCCCCCCTCAACCACCTGATCAGACGAGCATGAGCGCATACACCGACTACCTGAACGACATTCTCACCCGGCAAACCCAGGGTCTGAGCCCCAAACCCATTGAGGACAGCGCGCTCGTCGACGAGCTCATCGCCAACATCAAGGATCCGGCCAACCCGCAGCGCGAGGACTCGCTGAAGTATCTGATCTACAACACGATCCCGGGCACGACCAGCGCTGCTGGCGCCAAGGCGAAGTTTCTGAAGCGCGTTATCCAGGGCGACGAGGTCGTTGCAGAAATCACCCCGGACTTCGCCTTCGAGCTCCTGTCGCACATGAAAGGCGGCACGTCCGTCGAAGTGCTGCTCGACCTGGCTCTGGGTGACAACGCAGCGACTGCCCAGCAGGCTGCCGACGTGCTCAAGACCCAGGTGTTTCTCTACGAGGCCGACACTGATCGCCTCGCTGCGGCGCACGCCAGCGGCAATGCCATCGCCACGGCCCTGCTGCACAGCTACGCAAACGCCGAGTTCTTTACCGAGCTGCCGGACATCGACGAACAGATCAAAGTCGTCACCTACGTCTGCGCAGAGGGCGACGTTTCTACCGACCTGCTGTCTCCGGGCAACCAGGCGCACTCCCGCTCCGACCGAGAACTGCACGGCAAATGCATGATCTCGCCGGAAGCGCAGGAGGAGATTCAGGCGCTCCAGGCCAAGCACCCGGACGCACGGGTCATGCTGATTGCCGAGAAAGGCACCATGGGCGTCGGCTCCTCGCGCATGTCTGGCGTCAACAACGTTGCGCTCTGGACGGGCAAGCAGGCCAGCCCCTATGTGCCGTTCATCAACATTGCCCCGATCGTCGCCGGCACCAACGGTATCTCGCCGATCTTCCTGACGACCGTTGGCGTCACCGGCGGCATCGGCATCGACCTCAAGAACTGGGTCAAGAAGAAAGACGCGCAGGGCAACACCGTGGTCGACGAAAGCGGCGACCCCGTTCTGGAGCAGGTGTTCTCGGTCGACACGGGCACGGTTCTGACCATCAATACCAGGACTCAAAAGCTCTGCGACGAATCCGGAAGCAAAGAGCTGGTCGATATCGCGGCCGCTCTGACACCGCAGAAAGTCGAGTTCATCCGCGCCGGCGGATCCTATGCGGTGGTCTTTGGCAAGAAGCTGCAGAGCTTCGCCGCCACCACCCTCGGTATCGAGACTCCGACAGTGTTCGCGCCGTCCAAAGAGGTGACGCGCGACGGTGAGGGCCTGACCGCCGTCGAACGGATCTTCAACGCCAATGCGGTGGGCGTAACGCCGGGCGCCGTGCTGCACGCCGGCTCCGACGTGCGAGTCAAGGTCAACATCGTCGGCTCCCAGGACACGACGGGGCTGATGACCGCCCAGGAACTCGAGGCCATGGCCGCGACGATTATCTCGCCCACGGTGGACGGTGCGTACCAGTCCGGCTGCCACACCGCGTCCGTTTGGGACAAAAAAGCCCAGGCCAACATTCCCAAGCTCATGAGCTTTATGAACCGCTTCGGCCTGGTTACCGCGAGGGACCCCGACGGCGAATACCATCCCATGACCGACGTGATCCACAAGGTCCTCAACGATCTGACCGTCGATGACTGGTCCGTCATCATCGGCGGCGACTCACACACGCGCATGTCCAAGGGCGTTGCTTTCGGGGCCGATTCGGGCACCGTCGCTCTGGCGCTGGCGACTGGCGAAGCAACCATGCCGATCCCGGAGTCCGTCAAAGTGACCTTCAAAGGCACCCTGCAGGATCACATGGACTTCCGCGATGTAGTCCACGCCACCCAGGCTCAGATGCTGAAGGAGTTCGGCGACAACGTCTTCCAGG